>JAHBXO010000056.1 GCA_019636445.1 Gemmataceae bacterium
AGCAACCCGATTCCGGCGGTTTGCCGACCGTGCAACTGTAGTCGAGGCCGACCGCACGATGTTTTCCTGGCTGCGCGATCGACGACGCAAGCGACTCCTGGCGGAACCGTTCCCACCGCACTGGGATGCGATTCTGCGAAACAACGTGCAGCATTATTCTCGATTGTCGGACCCGGAGCGTGCCAAGCTCCGGGACGCAATACGAGTACTTATTGACGAAAAGGGCTGGGAGCCGGCGCGAGGGTTTCACGTCACCGAGGAGATGAAGCTGACGATCGCCGGGCAGGCCGCGCTGATGCTGATCGGGATGGCGGACCACGACTACTTCGCCCGCGTCCCGTCGATCGTGGTGCATCCCGGCGAATTTCGTCGACCCGACCCGGAGGATGCGACGGTCGAGGATGAAGTGACGGACGAAATCGTGGACGGATTGGCCAGCTATCGCGGGCCGGTCGTGGTGGGTTGGGAACAGGTAAAGGCAGAAGCTCGCGATCCGGACGCCGGCTACAGCGTCGTCATCCACGAGTTCGCCCATCAACTCGATTTTCTGGACGAATACACCGACGGCACTCCGCCGCTGCCATCGAAAGCGGACGAACAACGTTGGGCCGCGGTCATGTCGGCCGCGTTCGAACGGCATCGCAAGGCACTGGATCGGGGTCGCGAGACGTTCTTCTCCGTACAGGCCGGTGATAGCGAGTCCGAATTCTTCGCCGACACCAGCGAGGCGTTTTTCTGTCGGCCGGGCGACCTGGTCGCGGAGGAACCGGACGTCTACGAGATTCTCGCGAAGTTCTACGGCGTCGATCCGAAACAATGGTTCGCGGCGTGACTCACTTCTTCCGCAGATGCTCCATCGCCTTTTCGACCACCGGGTCCTTGTAGTTGGCGGGTAGTTTCGATTCGTTCTCCTCGAACGGAATCTCACGTTTTGGCGCGACGCCCGGCTTGCCCGGCAGGATGTTCGCGCGTTTGACGGCGATCGCGTAGTGCCGCCACTGCTGTTCGGTGAGTTCGACCTTGAGACCGGGGTCCGGTTCGATGCCCACCGTCGCGCTCTCGCTGTCGAGGGTCATCCGGCGCTGGAGGTGCTTGCCCGACGGGGTGAGCCAGACTTCCGTGGTGACCTTCACGGCTCCGCCGTCGGGGAGATCGAAGACTTTTTGCACACTGCCTTTGCCATAGGTCCGACTCCCCACGACGACCGCACGGCGATTGTCCTGCAGGGCACCCGCCACGATCTCGCTGGCGCTCGCACTCAATCCATTGACGAGGACGACCATCGGCCGCTGGGTCGGGCTTTCATAAGGCTTTTCATCGTTCTTCGCGGTCCAGGCCCGTTCGCTGCCGCGAACCATCGTGCGAACGATGCCACCCTCGGCAAGGAACAAATCGGCGACTTCAATGGCTTCGCTGAGCAGGCCGCCGGGGTTGTCGCGGAGGTCGAGGATATACGATTTCGCACCGGCCGCCTCGCAGCGATCAAGCGCGGTCTTCATTTCCTTGGTGGTTTTGCCGCTAAAGCCCGTGAGTCGGATGTACGCGATGCCTTGGGGTTGATCGAGGAAATAGTTCCACAACAACGGGTTGGCGGCATCGCGGGAAACGCCGGAGACGACGGGTTGTTCGATCATCGCCCGCACGAGGGGGATGTCTTCGGGCGTTTTCGAACCGCCCCGCAACATTGTTAAGGTCACCGGCGTGCCTGGCTTGCCCGTGATCAGCCTCCTTGCTTCGTCTGTCTTCATGCCATCGGTGGAAACGCCATCCACCTTGAGGATGACGTCGCCGGCCTGGATGCCGGCGTCGTAGGCGGGGCTGTTCGGTAGCGGCGTATCGATGACAAGCGGCTTGCCCGGTCCTTCGTAGGACATCAGGAATCCCACGCCCCCGAACTCGCCCTGGTTCTGCTTGTCGAATTCCTTCAGCAACTCCGGATTCAGATACATCGAGTGTTCGTCGAGATCGTGCAGTCCCCCGTTGATCATGTTTTCGACGAGTTTCTGACGCTTCGCGTCGTCGAGGTCTTCGACGTAGTTCTTTTCGACTTCGGCGAGCACGTCGGCGATCAACCGCATCCGTTCGTAATCTTTGTCCTTCGGCAGACTGGCCGAGGCAAATCGAACGACAAGACTGCCGGCAAGTACCGTGGGGAGTACGAGCAGCCATACGAGATTCGCTCGCGACATGAGATGCCTCGGGACAGCGATACAACCGCTATAGTTTATCGTCGCGAGGGGCGGCGAACCTATGGATTATTCCGCGCAGGCACGTTCGATCCGAACCGCCGTCCGCGACCGTGTTCACTTTGCATTTTTTTCCTGAAGCCGTTTTGACCGCCCAGATTCCCGTGCTTATCTTTCCGGCAGAAGTTCCGCAAACCCCCCGGGTCGACTTCCATGTACTCCCTCGTCCTGATGACCGCGCTGAGCACCGCGCCCAATGGGCCGGAATTCAATGGCTACTTCCGCGACCTCTTCCGCGGTTCGTCGACCTCGGCGAGCCAGTCGAACAGTTGCAGCGGAGGTGGGATCTTCCACGGACGCATCATCCGCGCACTCACGTTCGGCGGGGGCGGTTGCACGGGTTCCTGCACGGGTTCCTGTACGGGATCGTGCACCGGTGGTAGCTGCACGGGGCGGAGTCTGTCGTGCAACGGTTGCAGCGGATCGATCGCGTCGCACTCCTGCTGCGGAGGAACGATTGCGCGGGCCTCGTGCTTCGGCTCTGTGCCGGGGGGCGCCCCGGTCGAATTCGGATCGCCCTATGCCACGCCTATGCCCGCATATTACGCGCCGATCGTGCCCGGCATCCCGATCCTCGATCCCGTGCGTGTGGACGGAAGCTACAAGAACGTGCTGCCCACGCCGTCCGCGTCCCTCGCCCAGCGCGCCACGGTTTCGATCCGTCTGCCTGCGGACGCTCGACTCTCTGTCGATGGCGTGCCGCTCGAACTGACCGGGGCGGATCGGGTCTTCACCACACCCGAACTGCCGATCGCCCGGGACTACACCTACCACTTCAAGATCGAATACGACCGCAATGGCCGAACGCTCAGCGAATCGCAGAAGGTGAGCGTGACCGCGGGGAAGACAAGCACGGTCGTGTTCGAGGATTTGACGGCGAGCATCGGCAAGCCGGCACCGGCGGCGGTGACCGCGAAGCCATCGGAACCGATCAAGCCGACCCGGACCGAAGAGCCCGTGAACCCGTTCCGCACCAACGGCCTCGCATCGGCGGCGACGCCGGCGCGGATTTCGATCAAGCTGCCCGCCGATACGGTCTTGTTCATCGACGGAAAGAAAAACGAGAAGATCGGGAACACGCGGGAATTCACGACGCCTCCGATTCCGTTCGGGAAGGAGTTCTCCTACGATTTGAAGCTAGTGAAGACCCGGAACGGCCAGCCTGAAGAACTGACCCAGAAAGTGGTTTTCCAGGCTGGTGAAACGGTCACGGTGGACTTCACGGAGCCGACTTTGGATCGCCGCGTCGGAAAGTAAGACGTCTACAGTTCGATCTTCAGCAGACCGGCCCGATGGGCCGGTCTTTGCTTTTTCGTATCTTGAGGGCGAACGGTACTCCGTAAGAGCGGTTCCCAAGTTGATGGAGCGGATCTTGTCAGGACTGTGTTAGCCCGACGCGCCAGCGAGGGAGAGCTTACGGTTAGCTTGCTGACCCTCGCTGGCGCATCGGGCTAACCAGAATTCGCTACACCGACTCGGGAACCGCTCTAGACCCCGCCTTTCCATCCTTTCCGAGGTCATCATGTTTCGCCTGTTCCTCTCCGTCATGTTCGCAGCGTGCGCGACATTCGCGACCGCTCAGGACAAAAAACCAGAAGCCAAGAAAACGGTTAAGATTACCATCAACGATCCGGCGAAGCTCAAGGACGATGCCGACTTCGCCACGCAAGGCGAGTACGAAGGCGAGATCGAAGTCGGGGGCAACAAGCTGAAGATCGGCGCGCAGGTCATCGCGAAGGGCGACGGCAAGTTCGTCGTCAAGCCGTTCCGCGACGGGTTGCCCGGCACGAGCGAGACATCGGAGGCCCGGCCGTTAGGCTCGGCCGAGCGGGACGGAACCAAGGTCGTGGTGAAGGACAACAAGGGAATGGACTCGGGCACGATTGCCGATGGCGTACTGACGATCACGGCCGGCGGTCTCGAAGCGAAACTCAAAAAGGTGGAGCGCAAATCGCCGACTCTCGGCGCCAAGCCGCCGTCCGGCGCGACGGTATTGTTCGCCGACGAGGCGGACGTTGCGAATTGGGAGAACGGCAAGATCGCGACGCTCTCGGATGGGAAGTTCCTGATGGCGTCCAACCCGCGTAGCAAAAAGACGTTCCAGAGCTTCACGGCACACATCGAATTCCGCCTGGCGTGGATGCCGAACTCGACGGGGCAAGGGCGCAGCAACAGCGGCGTGTACATTCAGGATCGTTACGAACTCCAGGTTCTCGATAGTTTCGGTCTCACGGGTGAGAACAACGAGTGCGGCGGATTCTACCAGCAGAGCAAGCCGAAGGTGAACATGTGCCTGCCGCCGATGCAGTGGCAGACGTACGACATCGAATACACCGCGGCGCAGTTCGAGGGTGGGAAAAAGACGAAGAACGCGAAGGTGGTCGTGAAGCACAACGGCGTCCTGATCCAGGATTATGAATTCCCGAAGGCGACGCCGGGCGGGAAGTTCAAGGACGAGGTACCGGACGCCGGCGGGCTGTTTTTCCAGGACCACGGCGATCCGGTGGTGTACCGCAACGTGTGGGTGTTGGAGAAGAAGTAATGGTTTCATGCCCACCGACGATTGTCGGTGGGCTTCGCCCATCTCATTTCGGAGACTTCCAATGCGTCCCCTCTCCGCATTGTTGATTTTTCTTGTCGCGGTTCCAGTGTTCGCGTCCGAGAAAATGAACGTGCTGTTCATCGTCTCGGACGACCTCACGAACAACACGCTCGGATGCTACGGCAGCGCACTCGGCAAAACGCCTAACATCGACAAGCTAGCGGCGAGAGGCGTGCGCTTCGACCGGGCGTACTGCCAATTTCCCCTGTGCAATCCGAGCCGCGCGTCGTTCCTGACCGGCCTACGACCGGACCAGCTCAAGGTGTACGAGAACGCGACTCAACTTCGGAAGACGGTTCCCGACGCACAAACGTTGCCGCAGACGTTCCGCAAGGCCGGTTACTACGTCGCCCGCGTCGGCAAACTCTACCACTACGGCGTGCCGGCTCAGATCGGTACCGACGGGCTCGATGATCCCCCGTCGTGGGAGAAGACGATCAATCCTCGCGGCTTCGACAAGGACGACGAGGACGCCGACCGCATTTTCACGCTGTTGCCGAATAACAAAGGTTCGGCTCGCTACGGTGGCACGCTGAGTTGGCTCGCCTCCGCCGGCGAAGACGCCGAACAGACCGACGGCAAGATTGCCCGTGAAGTCGGCACCCTCCTGGAAGCGAACAAGGATCGTCCGTTCTTCCTCGCCTGCGGCTTCTTCCGACCACATACGCCCTACGTGGCGCCGAAGAAATACTTCGACATGTACCCGCCGGAAAAATTCGATCTGCCGAAGGTGCCCGTCGGCCATTGGCAAGACGGCCCCGCGCCCGCCTTCGGCAGTGCCAAGAAGGAACAGGAGAAATTGACCGACGACCTGCGCCGGCAGGCGCTCCAGGCGTACTACGCATCGACCAGCTTCATGGACGCCCAGGTCGGGCACGTCCTCACCAAATTGGAAGAACTGAAGCTCGCCGACAAGACGATCGTCGTCTTCATCAGCGACCACGGCTATCACCTCGGCGAACACGGCCTCTGGCAAAAGATGAGCCTCTTCGAGAACTCCGCCCGCGTTCCGATGATCGTCTACGATCCGCGATCGAAGGCGAACGGGAAAGTCAGCAAGCGCACCGTGGAACTCGTGGACCTTCATCCGACGCTCGCGGATCTCTGTGGGCTGGAGTCGCCGAAGGTTCTCACCGGGAAGAGCGTGAAACCGCTGCTCGACGACCCGAACGCGACGTGGGACAAACCGGCGATCACGCAGGTCAGCCGCGGCACGCCGACGGCGACCGGCGAAGTCCGACCGAAGGCTCAACCGTGGTTCATGGGCTACAGCGTGCGCACGGATCGGTACCGCTACACCGCGTGGGACGACGGCAAGAAGGGCGAACAGCTTTTCGATTACGAAAACGATCCGCACGAAATGACGAATCTGGCCACCGATCCGAAGCATGAGGAAACCGTCCGGAAACTGAAAGCGCAACTCGCGGCCGTGAAGGAGGCGAAATGAACCGTTTCATGAGCTTGTTGACAATCGCCCTGTTCGCCGCGTCGGCGTCGGCGGCCCCACCCAACGTCGTGCTGATCATCGGTGACGATCAGGCCTGGACCGATTACGGCTTCATGGGCCACAAGCAGATCCAGACGCCGCACCTGGACAAGCTTGCATCGCAATCGCTCGTCTTTCCGCGCGGCTACGTACCGAGTAGCTTGTGTCGCGCCAGCCTCGCGACCATGATCACCGGTCTGTACCCGCACCAGCACCTGATTACGTCGAACGATCCCCCGCTGCCAGCCGGACTGGGGCAGGGAGCGGCGATGAAGAATGAGGTCTACTTGAAGGATCGGGCGCGGATGATCGCAAACTTCGAGAAGTCGCCGAATCTGGCGAAGCTCTTGGGTGACGCGGGCTACGTCAGTCATCAATCGGGCAAATGGTGGGAAGGGAACGCCTGCCGTTGCGGGGGCTTCACGGAAGGGATGACGCATGGCGACACGGCGAAGGGGGGACGTCACGGCGATGAGGGCTTGAAGATCGGTCGGGAAGGCCTGGAAGCCGTCACGAACTTCATCGACAAATCGAAACACGATGCGAAGCCCTTTTATGTCTGGTACGCCCCGATCATGCCGCACCAGCCGCACAATCCTCCGCAGAGATTATTCGCGAAATACAAGGGCAAGCACGAATCCGATTTCGTCGCGAAGTACTGGGCGATGTGCGAGTGGTTCGACGAGACGGTTGGCGGGTTGCTCGCACACCTGGACAAGACCGGATTGGCGGAGAACACGATCGTCGTTTACCTGCACGACAACGGCTGGATCCAGGACCCGAAGGCGGGTCGCTACGGACCCAAGTCCAAACAATCCCCCTATGATGGCGGCGTACGAACGCCGATCATGATCCGCTGGCCCGGCAAGGTGAAGCCGGGTCGAAGCGACCGGTTGGTCAGTTCGATCGACCTCGCTCCGACCATCCTGGCTTCGTGCGGTCTCAAGCCGACTCCGGCGATGGCGGGGATCGACTTGCGGGACGCGGACGCGGTGGCCCGGCGCGAGGCCGTCTTCGGGGAGATTTTCGAGCACAACGCCGTGGACATCGATCGACCTGCTGCGAACCTGAAATGGCGCTGGGTCGTCAGCGGAAACTGGAAACTCATCGTTCCGAATCCGGCACGATTACCGATGGCCGGAGTCGAACTCTACGATCTTTCCTCGGACCCGTCGGAAGAAAAGAACCTGGCCGCCGCACAGCCGAAGCGGGCCGAGGAACTTCGGAAACAGCTGGATGCCTGGTGGAAACCGTGATGGCTTCGGCTGGTTATTGACGAATCAACTTGCTGCTGGAAAGGCGACCGGATCGGCGAATGGAGCGCGGCATCGGCGTCGGAAAGTCGATCGAAGTGGATTGCGTGGGAAGCAGCACGCGGACGACCGTTCCGCGATCCACTTCGCTTTCGACCCGTATGGCGCCCGCGTGATCCTGGACGATACCCAGCACGGCGGCCATGCCGAGGCCACGGCCGGGAAATTTTGTTGTAAAGAACGGTTCAAACACGCGGGCCAGCGTCGTGGCGTTCATGCCGCAGCCGTTGTCGCACACTTCCAATTCCACGTACTCGCCCGGCACGAGGACACTGCCGTTCATCCAACGATGCTGGTTCGTCGAGCCTTCGACGGATCGAACACCGATCCGAACCTCGATCAATCCCGAACGCGATCGTTCCGCGACCGACTCGGCGGCGTTGGTGACGAGGCTCAAAAAGAGCTGGCGGATCTTCGTTTCGTCGACGACGGCCATCGCGCGCGGGTCCGACGGGATGTAGCGGATCGCGCAGTGTTTCGGGAGCACGACCTCGACGAGACGCTCGCAGGACTTCACGATCGCATCGACGGAATGCGGTCGGGGATGCGTGTCGGTCTGTCCGGCGTAAGTGCTGAGCTGGCGCGTCAGTTCCGCGGCGCGTTGGGCACCGCGCAGGACTTCCGCGAGCATCGGGCGCACGTCCGCGTTCTTCGGCAGCATCATCATGGCGAGATCGGTATTGCCGATCAGGCCTGTCAGGATGTTGTTGAATTCGTGAGCGATCCCGCCCGCCAGCACGCCGATCGCCTCGTATTGTTGCGTCTGGATCGCTTGGGTCTCAAGCGTCTTGCGTTCGGCTTCGGCTCGCTTCTGTTCGGTCACGTCCAAGCCGACGACGTGGTATTCGAAGACCACGCTGCTGGACATGTCGACGGCTCGCGCGGTCCAGCGGTAGGTTCTCCCCGACGCGGGCCCGTTCTCCTGCCGCGTCTCAAAGCAAACCGGATGCTCCGGGTCGTCCAGTTCGCGGAGAAGGGTCAACGTTCTGACATCGCGGGCTAGTCCTGTGATTTCGAAATAGTTGGGTGTCCGCTGTCGGTCCGTGTCCCGGGTGCGGGAGCAGATTCCCGAAACGTTATTGGCGGATAAATCGTAGGCGCGACGGAAGGTCTCGTTGGCGAAGATCAGTTTTCCATCGGTCGAGAATCGGCCGATCAGGGCCGGATTGTCGTGGACGAGCGCGCGGTAGGTTTCCTCGCTGGTCTTCAACTGGCGTTCGACGGCGTCCCGTTCGGCGAGCAGGCTGGCGATGCCGATCGAAACGACCGAAGCCGTCACGAGGAACGCCCAGGCGGCGTAGATTCGGATCGCGGGTTCGAGATAGACGCTCGGTCCGCTCAGATTGTGGTTGTTCCAGACGACCCAGCCCGCGACATAAGCGATTTGCAGGAACGTCGGCCAGATTCGATACAAGCTCGCGGAGCGGGCAACGAGCAGCATCAGGATGAACGTCGCGGGCAAGGCCCAGCGGCCCGTCGGCACGAAACCGGAATAGAGAACAAGCCCGAACAGAAACAGGAACAGGCACGATGCGATCAGCCCTCGCATCTTGCCGTCCCGTCGCATCCGACGAAGATCGGTGCGGGAGAATGCGAGCAGGCCCGGCGCGATGACGAGCATGCCGCCGGCATCGCCCAGCCACCAGTTCAAGAGTGCACGACCCGGAGGATCGCCGTGCAGTGCTTCGAACAGGTAGAGCACGGCGACGCCGACGGTGGCCGCGATCGTCGCCGCGACAGCCACCGCGATCAGAAATGCTCGGGCATCGGCGATCGAATGGAACTCGCGATGAAACCGGAGTCGTCGCAAAATGACGGTCGCCACCACCGCTGCGATCGTCACGCCAGTGGAAACAATGGCCGATTCACCCCACCCGCAAAGGCTCGCATTGGTGAAGAATGCACCCAACCAGACTCCTGGCCAATATCCGAGACCGGCACGGTGTAGTACCACGAGCGACAAACCGGCCGGCGGCCAGAGCAGGCAGACCATCGGACCGACCGATGGAATCAACAAACCGAGTTGGGCAAAGAGGTAGTAGCCCAATGCCAGCGCAAAGATACCCACCGAACGTATGGTCAGCGGTAACCGGCGATTCGGATGTGTGGCGTGAGTGGGCAAGGTAAACCGGAACGAAAGAAACCCGGATCGCACCGGTCAACAGACCGGCTAACTCAATGTTAACGCATAAACTTGGTTTCGGATTCGTTTCCCACATGGATTGAAGTGCCCAATTTGACATTGGCGGGAATTTCATGATTCCATGCTCAAATCCCGAACAGGCCACGGTCCTTTTCAACTTCGATTCGGCTAGAACAACCTGCGGAATCGAAACCGACCCCGGAACTTACCCATGGCTCCTGTCACGCTCGCCGAACTGGCGAAAATGTTTGATCACTCGCTCTTGCAGCCCCAACTCACCGATGCCGAACTCGAACGCGGCATCTTATTGGCGCGAGAGTTGAACGTGGCATCGGTCTGCATCAAGCCCTACGGGGTGCGGCTGGCGGCCAAGCTGCTCGCAGGTTCGACCGTTCAGGCCAGTACGACGATCGGCTTCCCGCACGGCGGGCATCGACCCGAGATCAAGGTCGCCGAATCCGAAATCGCTCTCGCCGACGGTGCGACGGAACTCGACATGGTCGTGAACATCGGAAAGGTCCTATCCGGGGAATGGAACTACGTCGCGCACGACATCGCCGGCGTGGTGAATGTCGCCCATTCGGCCGGGGCGAAGGTGAAAGTGATCTTCGAGAACGCATTGCTGAAAGACGAACACAAGATTGAACTGTGCCGCATTTGTGGCGAACTCCGCGCGGATTGGGTGAAGACGAGCACCGGATATGCGGAAAGCGGTGCGACCATCCCGGATCTCCAACTGATGCGTCGGCACAGCCCGGCCTGGGTGCAGGTTAAGGCCGCCGGCGGCGTGCGGACCATCGAAACACTCCTGCAGGTTCGCGAAGTCGGAGTGACGCGCGTGGGCGCTACGGCCACGAAGGCGATCCTCGATGATGCGAAAGCCAAACTCGGACTCTGACGCATGGACGCCCTCGCGTTTCTCGACAAAGCGAGCCATTCGAAGCCACAGCGCGTGTACGCCGTCTCGGGCGACGAGGATTTCCTCCGTCGCCAGGTTCGCGATGCGATCATCACGGGGGTGCTCGGTGATGCGGAGCGGGAGTTCGCGCTCTCGATCTTTGTCGGCGAAAAACTCGAATTCTCAACGGTGCGCGGAGAGTTGGATACTTTGCCGTTCGTCGGATCGGCTCGTGTGGTCGTCGTCGAAAACGCCGATCCGTTCGTGACCAATTCCCGGGAGAGTCTGGAACGCTACGTGGCGAATCCGAGCAAGGTTGGCGTGCTGGTGCTGGAAGCGAAGACGTTTCCCGAAACGACCAAATTGGCGAAAGCCTTGCCGGATGCGGCCAAGATCGCGTGCAAAACACCGAAGTCGGAACGCCTTGTCCCGTGGTGCGTGGGCTGGGCGAAAGGACAGTTTGGCAAGCGGCTGGAACTGGACGCAGCGGAGTTGTTGTTGGAACTTGTCGGCCCCCAAATGGGATTATTGGCCCAAGAGATCGAAAAACTGGCGACTGCGGCGGGAGAGAAATCCTCGATCACTCCCGAGTCGGTCAGCGAACTGATTGGCCGAAGCCGTGCCGCCAATGTCTTTCACATCCTGAATGCGATCGGCGAAGGGCAGCCGGCGCGTGCGATGAAATTGCTGGCCGAAGTCTTCGAGGAGGGTGAAGAACCCCTCGCGGTGATGGGTGCCCTGACTGCTCAGTTCCGCAAACTCGCCGCCGTTGGACGATTGACCGCGGAAGGGCAATCGCTCGGAGCGGCCTGCGACGCGGCCGGGGTCCCACGCTGGCCCGAAGCCCGCATCTCCGCCGAAAAACAGGTGCGACATCTCGGCCGACGGCGATTGGACAAGTTGCTGGACTGGCTTGTCGAAATCAACCTGGGGCTGAAGGGCGGCAATCCGCTACCGGGCCGATTGCAGGTCGAGCGATTCGTGGCCAGGCTCGCCCGCCCGCGCGAGTGATCAACCCTGTCCCCGCCGAGCGGCCCGTTCCGTCGCGGACAATCGCCAGAATGCGACGCTCAGGAACAGGGCCGTGAATCCCATTACGGCCACGAAACTCGGGAGTTGATCGGCAAGGTCGCGGCCTTGCCAGGTCGCCGAATCCAATAGCCGCATCGCCCAGGTCGTCGGCAGCGCGAGGGAAACATCTCGCAGCCAATCCGGAAGCAAGAACGACGGAAGCCATAGACCACCGAGCATCGCGAGGCCGAGGATGGCCAGAATGCTCACGCTGCGTGCCGGGGCCTCCCTTCCGCCCAACGCGGCGACAAGCAAGCCGACCGACGCTGCGAGCGATGCCACGCCGATCACGGCCAGGGCGAACCCGAATGGCGATCCGCAAAACGTGACATCGAATACAGCGTAGCCGAACGCGAACGTCGTCAGCAATTGCAGGATGGCGATGGCCGCCGTCGCGAGTGCCCGACCGAGCAGAACGGCGGCCAACGGCATCGGAGCCGCCCGCAACCGCAACCAGACCCCGCGCCGTCGCTCCCGCAGCAACAGCAAGCCGCTTTCCATCCCCCAAAAGAGCAGGTATTGCAAGGTCATGCCGCTGAAACTGTGCGAATAGGAATTGAATTTCGCGTGAGGCTCCTCAAGCGCCGACACGCTCAGCAGAAATGGCGGATCCCGCAAAACGGATTCGGCCAGGTCACCCCACCGTTCCTTCGCCACTCCCTTCGCGACGGCTTCGGCGATCACGCCTTCCGCCCATCGGGCTTCGAGCGAACACAACGGGTGATGGCGTACCGCGATCCGCGGCTTGACTGCGGTCCCGAAATCGGCCGGAATCACCACCGCCACGCCCGGCCGGCGGTCGAGCAATCGTGGGTTGAGCGATTCGG
Organism: Gemmataceae bacterium; assembly: GCA_019636445.1. GTDB lineage: Bacteria > Planctomycetota > Planctomycetia > Gemmatales > Gemmataceae > Limnoglobus. The sequence continues at coordinate 12,587 of JAHBXO010000056.1, forward strand.
CCGGTATCGGTTCGATTTGGAGGTTCGGATTCGTGGCCAGATCGTCGATCAATTTTCGGATTGTCGGCGAATCGCCCTCGGCCACGACGAGCAGGTGGAGCCGGACCTCGCCGCGATCCCGAGTGGGACGATCGAAAATGTAGCCGAATACGGACGCGAGCATGATCGGGACCACGAATGCCAGCGTGGCGGCGCGGCGGTCGCACCAGAACAGCCGCCAATCCTTGCCCGCAAGGGTCAATACGGTCGAGAGCATGGCATTACGCGGCCTTGGCGGTCGGCTCCAGTCGGCCCGAGACGGAACGGTAACGATCCAAATGGGCGCCTTCGGCCAGGACGAGCGCCAGTGCGCGCCCGAGTTCATCGGCCGTCCACGCCGACAGACGAACCCGATGCCCGGTCACTTCGAATCCGATATCGGCGTCCAACCGTCGCCGAATCCGCCGTTCGAGGAATTTGGGCAACGATCCGTCCAAGTGGCCGAACAGCACGCAACGACCGGACGATTGTGGTCGCATCAATTCCGAGGGCGGTCCTTCCGCCACGAGCCGACCGGTTTCGAGCATCGCGATCCGATCGCAAACCTGTTCGGCCTCTTCGGCATGGTGCGTCGTCAGCATCACGGCGTGGCCTTCTTCCCGCAGCCGATGCAGGTCCGCGAAAAGGTCGTCACGGCTGGCGGCATCGAGCGCGGCCGTGGGTTCATCCAGCAAGAGGACCGGGGGATCGGGCAGGAGGGCGATGGCGATGCCGAGCCGACGCCGGAGACCGCCCGAAAAGGTGCCGGCGGGTTCGTGGGACCGATCCGTCAATCGGGACCTTGCGAGCGCCTTCGCAATGCGGGAGTCCAGATCGTATCCTCGCAGCCCATAGAGCCGACCGAAAAATTCGAGATTCTGGACGGCGGTCAGTTCCTCGTAGATTGCGGAATCCTGTGGAACGAAACCGACGCGAATCGCAAATCGGTGCGGGTCGCGGGTACGATCGATACCATCGATCGACACGCTGCCGGCCACGGGGTCGATGACGCCCGCGGCGATACCCAGGGTCGTGCTTTTTCCGGAGCCGTTGGGGCCTAACAGCCCGAGGATTTCGCCACGGTGCACGGCCAGCGTGACACCGTGCAGAACGGTGACGCGTCCATAGACGGCGCGAATATCGCGAAGTTCCAAGGCCACGGTTCGCGGCATCGATCATCCTCGAAGAGGTGCGACGATACCGGGAGACCGCAATCCGGGCAAGCGGAACTGACTCAGACCAGAGGTGCGCCCTCGGACCGGTCCGCCTCGGCGACGAGGGCCGGGACTCCCTTGGGCTTCATGAGGATATTGACCATCTCGACGCCCACACCGAAAGCCATGGCAAAGTAGACGTAGCCTTTGTCGATGTGCTGGCCCAGTCCATCGGCGACCAGCAGCACGCCGATCAGGATGAGGAAGCTTAGCGCCAAAACTTTGATCGTCGGGTATTTGTCCACGAAGTTCGAGATCGCCCCGGCGAAGGCGAGCATCACGAGCATCGCGATCACCATCGCGGTGATCATGACCCAGACCGTGTCGACCATGCCGACGGCCGTGATGACCGAGTCCAGCGAGAACACGATGTCGATAATGGCAATTTGCGCGATGATCTTCGCGAAACTGGCGGTCTTCGCCGGTTTCGCGGAGTCGGTAGCATGGGCCTTCTGGCGGGATTCTTCGAGTTTGTGGTGCATCTCCATGACGCTTTTCATGATCAGAAACCCACCCCCGACAAGCAGGATGATATCTCGCCAGGAAATATCGCGGGCATCGGGATTCATGCCCGGAATCGGCAGGGTGAAGACCGCCTTCGTGAGACCCAACAGGAACGTCAGCGAGAACAAGAGAAGAAGGCGAGTTCCCAGCGCGGCCCCGAGGCCGATCTTGCGGGCGAGAGGTTGCTGCTCCTTGGGAAGTCGGCCGACGACAATGGCGAGAAAGATTACGTTGTCGATGCCCAGGACGATTTCCATGACGGCGAGGGTTACGAGTCCGACGATCGCGGCCACGAGTGAAAGGTCGACCGGGGGGCGTTGCACGCGCAATTCACGGAGTTCACGCACGGGCAGGGCCTGCGTCGCACCGGTCTTGTCCGTGAATGCGAGATCCGCGTCGACGGTGTCCCCGTGGAGATGCTGTTTGGAAGCCAGTTCGACGATGGCGATGGTGTGCGATTCCTCTTCGGCAAAATCGACGGTCTTGACCTTTGTCAGGTCCAGGTCGAGCAGGCCGTAATCGGTCTTGATTTTGAGCACCGCGGGAACGGTGCCATCCAATCGGGTCCCGTCTTCGCGGTCGATTTGAACCGTCACGCCCGAAGTGGAGACCGCTGCCGGCTTGGCCGTGGTTTCTCCGCGTGCCGATGCGACCAGTACGAGGATCGCAAGCAGAAACCCGCCGACCGCGTAGGCGGAAATTCGGAAGCGGTTCATCGGCGTTCCTTTCGTGGGAGTGGAGAATCTATACCGGTCGCGCGTGGGGGATGGCAAGCACGGCCCTGAAAATGCCATCGGAACGCCGTGCCAACGGACACCGCGCGCACTTTGCTTGGGCGAATAGTTGTTGTTCGAAACCGAACCGGGACGCATTTCATAATGACTGATTGGGACCAAACCGACGACGTTGGACTCATGCTGAAGAAGGTGCGCGGGATCGCGAGCGATCGGCAGTTGATGTTCTTCGCGTGCGGTTGCTGCCGGCTCGTCGAGACGAAGTTGCCCGCCGTCCGTTACCTGGCCGATCGATTCGAGAAGGATGCCGAACGGCCGATGAGCCGAGACGAAAAGTGGTCGATCCTGTCCGCGATCGGGTCCGCGTTGATCGGCGATATCCATCCGATCTTGCGGCAGTTCCTGATGGGGCAGGACAACGACTCGTGGGCGATGGCGGCCCAGGTCGCGAGCATCGGCCGGATGTTCGAATCCAACGGGTCCCCTGAAAGTCTCGAGGCCGTTGGCCCTTCCATCCCACGGACTTCGGCGTCGCAGGCGCAGGTCCTTCGCGAGGTTGTGCGAAATCCAGACCGGAATATCGAATTCGATCCGCGCTGGCGCACGGATGCGGTCCGGGGGATCGCCGCCGCGATCGTGGAGTCGCGGGCCTGGGACCGGTTGCCGATCCTTGCGGATGCGCTTCAGGACGCCGGTTGCGAAGACGACGAACTCCTCCGGCACTGCCGGCTCGCCGATCACATTCATCGACCAGGTTGCTGGGCGCTCGAGCGCGTGCGCGAGACCCCATGGCTGTCGTCGCCGAATCCCGGCGATCCCGTATAATTCCGCTTCGCTGGTAAATCCCGCGGCGACCGCAACGAATGGCGTCGTAGTTCGATCGTGAGAACGGAATGTCCGCCGCCGAAACTCCACCCCGCAAACTCGACTGGCTCGCCGCCGTCCTCAGCTATTTGCTCCCCGGTCTCGGCCAGGTCCTGCAGGGCCGTATCGCCAAGGGCGTCGTCTTCTTCGTCAGCCTTTACACGCTGTTCTTCTATGGCATGGCGCTGGGTGCCATGAAAAACGTCTGGATGCCGCCCCAATCGGTGGTTCGCGATCTGCCCAAAATGGAGATTGGCATCCGCCGCCTTTATTTCGAAGCGGATGGCGCGGCGAAATCCCTCGCCTATCGCCCGCAGTTTCTCGGTCAGTTCTGGATCGGTGCCGCCGCATGGCCGGCCGTGTTGCATTATCTCGCCGATAAAGACCCCAATGTCGTACCGCCGCCGGACGGCCTGCCGGTCATCGGTCGATACATGGCGACACCACCGGACGAGGAACTGCAGCGGCTCCAGCGCGACGGCAACAAGCGCTGGGATCTCGGATGGGTCTACACCCTCATCGCCGGGGTTTTGAACTTGCTCGTGATCTACGACGCGCTGGCGGGGCCGGCCGTGAAGGACGACGAGGAAAAAGAGAAGTCGGACAAACCGCCCGAACCCGGTGCCAAGCCGGAGGCCAAATCATGAGCCTCTTCGCGGTCAGCATCTACTGGGATTTACCGGTGCTCCTTGTGGTGGTGAGCATCGTCTATAGCGCCACCCGGCACGACCGCTGGGACCGCATCTTCCACGAAGCGTTCCGCTGGGGCATGCAGATCGCGGGTTTCCTCGCGCTTGTCGGGGTCGGCCTCTACCTGCTCTCGACGTTCCTCTGATCGTCCAGCCAGCCGCGAAAGTCCACGCATTCGATCGCCAGATCGCTCCGCACGGCCAGCGTCGGAAAGTAACGATCGACGTATTCCCGTTCCGCCAGTTCGTTCCAGTCTCCACCCGGCCGGGCTTGCGATTTCAACAAGATCAATCGATCCGCACCCTCCCGCATCGCCAAGAACAGAGAAAGGGAATCGGTTGTGACCTGCCAGGAATGTGGCAGCAAGTCGTTTCGCCGGCAGTATTCATGGCAGTCCACGACGTACACGTCGTTCCGATCGACGAGTGAGCGGACGAAATCGGCGGCGGGCACGAGCGATTGCAGCGCGATCCAGTGCGCGGCACGCTCGCCCAGCCCGTGAATGCGATCCATTGCACGTACAACATCGGCGAACGGTCCGCCGCCCGGCACGATGAAGACCGGTGGCGGTAACGAATGGAGCCATCGGTTCAAGCCGATGCGAAGGTTCGGGTGGTCGTAAAGGCTGCCACCGAGTTTGACGACGATCATGGTAGCCGCTCCGCCGCAAGTCGGGCGACGGCGTAGGCGGGAGCGGCTTCGGAGCACTCGGGGCCGATCTGTCCCATGAGTGAAATGATGGACTGAATTCGATCCTGGAATCGTGAATCACTTGCCAGGGCGAAGGCCAGAAACTCGCCCGAACCCGAAACGATCGCGACCGCCTGCGCGGGTTCAAATCGTTCTAATATCGCGGCGATTTTATCGCTGAGCACGTTCCGCTGTCGACCGACGATCAACTCGGCCAACGCCTCAGTCGCCGAAACGGGCGTTTGTTCGGGATCGCCTCCAAGCATGCGGCTCAATCGTCCGTGGGCGTAGCGTCGGGTCGCCGGTCGGCCGTCGGCCGTGTCCTTGTCGTCCCCGTCCTCTTCGACGTTTCCGACGACCAAATGGGCGTCGTGGACCGTCGCAAAGAATTCCGCGGCCGCATCGAAGCCGAGGAACGTGGTGGCCGGAGTCCGGCGGATGCCCGTGTAAACCAGTTCGCCGGATCGCATGCGTGACTCGTCGGTCAAGCCGATGGTCTTCGGCTGTCCGTCGATCAAGGGAATCAAGTCGGTTGTCGTGGAACCGACATCGATGAGGATCGCGAAGCCGCTTGGCGCGAACTGTCGACCGACGAACGTTGCCAGCGCATGCCAGTTAGCGGCGGCAATCAAGGGTTGCCTTTCGATCGCTGATGTCGCCGGGTGGAATCCGCCGTCGGTACCCCAATAGCGGATACGCCGGCCGACGCCAGCGAGTTCCGTCGCCGCGACGATCTGCCGCACGCCCTCGCGCTTCGTCTCGAAGCAATCGCACAATTCGCCGGTCATCGTCACGGCCAACTCGGCGGCGTCGGGGAATCGCGCGATCAATTCCGAAAGCACTGCCGGTAGATTCTCCGGCTGTTTCCAGAGGGCAAACGGTACCGACGCGGCCCGGCCGTCGCTCGTTGCCGCCTTCAGGTTCGCCCCGCCGATGTCGAGTCCTAAAATCACGGATGGCATAATTCTGAGATACAAGGTCCCTGAATGTCCCGCTACCTCGTCGGCATCGACCTCGGCACCACCAACAGCGCCCTCGCGTACGTCGACACCGCCGAGAAGCCGGTCGCCGGTCGGCCCAAGCTGCACACCTTCCCGATTCCGCAGCTCGTTGCGGCCGGGCAGGTCGGCGCGCAATCGCTGCTGCCATCGTTCCTCTACCGGCCCGGTCCACACGATTTGCCGCCGGGGAGCGTCGCGCTGCCGTGGTATGCTGACGCGACCGAGGCGATCGGCCTGTTCGCGCGGAACCACGGCGCGAAGGTGCCGGGTCGGCAGGTGTCGAGCGCGAAGTCGTGGCTGTGCCACGCCGGCGTGGATCGCACCGCGCCGCTCTTGCCCTGGGGCGCCCCGCCGGACGTGCCACGTATTTCCCCCCTCGAAGCATCGACACGATATCTACGCCATCTCGTCGACGCCTGGAACCACGCGAAGGGCCGCAAGCCGGAAGAGCATCTCGAGCATCAGTCCGTCGTCATCACCGTGCCGGCGTCGTTCGACGACGTGGCGCGAAACCTGACGGCCGAAGCGGCGAAGCTGGCGGGGCTGAAGAACGTCTCGCTCCTTGAGGAACCGCAGGCGGCGTTCTACGGCTGGCTCGGTTCGCACTCCGCCAAGGAAGCCGCGAAGCTCAAACCTGGCATGCGCTGCCTCGTCGTCGACGTCGGCGGCGGCACGAGCGATTTCAGCCTGATCCGTGCCGGCGAGGAGGGAGGCGAGCTGACATTCCTCCGTGATGCCGTCGGCGACCACCTTCTTCTTGGCGGGGACAACATGGACCTCGCGCTCGCGAAAGCGGTCGAGGCCAAGCTGCCGGGCGGGAAGGTGGATGCGGCGCAGTTCGGCGCGCTGGTGCAAGCGTGCCGCTCGGCGAAGGAGGCGATGCTCGGTCCGAAGCCGCCGGCGACGTTCCCGGTCACGGTCGTCGGTCGCGGCCGGTCGGTCGTCGGCGGGACGATCTCGGTACCGGTGTCGGCGGCGGACGTGACCGGGACGCTGTTCGAGGGATTCTTCCCGTTCGTGCCGTACGATGCCGAACCGGGCCGGGCGAATCGCGCCGGCCTGCAGGAGATGGGTTTGCCCTACGTCGCGGACGCCGCGGTGACGAAACACCTCGCGGCGTTCACGCGCCAGCATGCCGGGGATTCGCCGATCGACGCGATCCTGTTCAACGGCGGCGTCTTCCAGCCCGACCTCCTGCGCGAGCGGTTGCTCGCGGTCATGGCACCGTGGTTTGGGGCGAAGTGGAAGCCGCTCGTACTCACGTCGCCGTCGCTCGATCTCGCCGTCGCATGGGGCGCGGCGTACTTCGCCTGGCTCAAACACACCGGCGGCCGGCGAATCGGCGGCGGCGTCCCGCGCGCGTACTACATCGGACTCGAATCGAATGGCGGGGATCGCAAGGTACTCTGCGTCGTGCCCCGCCATTTGGAAGAAGGTCATGCGATCGAGTTGAAGGAACCGGAACTTGAACTGACGATCGGTCGGCCGGTCTTGTTCCCGTTGTTCAGTTCGACTGTTCGCGACGATGCCGCCGGAACCTTGTTCACTCCGACCGGCGATCAACTGCGTCAACTGCCGCCGCTGCACACGGTCCTGCGCGGCGGGAAGCGCAGCGGTACGAAGCAGGTGCCCGTGACGCTCAGCGCGAAGAGCACCGAGATCGGCACGCTGGAACTGGCTTGCGTCACGCGCGACCGGAACCGCTGGAAGCTCGAATTCAACGTGCGCGACGCCCTTGACGGAGACGAACCCGCCGCCGATGCCGCGGCCGTCGTCGACGTCTGGCCGGAGGATCGCGTGCAGGCGGCGCTCGAATCGATTCGCCAGACCTACGCACCGTCCGGCCCGCCGCCGCAGGAACTGACGAAGCGCCTCGAAGCTGATCTCGACGCAGGGCGCGACGACTGGCCGACGGGCGTCTGCCGGCGGCTTTGGGACGCCTTCAGCGACATCGCAGAACATCGCACGCGAGGCCCGGCGCACCTCTTGCGATGGTACAACCTCGTCGGCTTCAGCCTCCGCCCCGGCTTCGGCGACCCGCTCGACCGCTATCGCGTCGAAGCGCTTTGGAAGACGATCACGGCGACGACGGCCACGGCCGGGAAGGGGCCCGCCATCGTCGAGGGTGGGGCCGATTACTGGATCATGTGGCGGCGCGTAGCGGGCGGGTTGAACACCGCACTCCAGCAGAACCTGTGGGCGAAGTTGAAACCGACGTTGCTTCCATCGAAGACGAAGGCTTCGCCGAAGCCGAATGCGAACGAACTCGCCGAGATGTGGCGCGCGGCCGGCGCGTTCGAGCGGCTTGACGCGAAGACCAAGGAACTGCTCGGGCAGGAACTCTTGGAACAATTGAAGCGGGGATCGGTCCCGACGTATCTATTCTGGACCCTCACGCGTCTCGGTGCCCGCGTGTTGCTTTACGGCCCCCTGAACGCGATCCTGCACCCGAGCGTTGTCGAACGCTGGCTGGCGGAGTTGACCGAATTCCGCCCGTCGAGCGATCACGAACGGCTCGGCTGGGCGTTCTGCCTTGCGCAACTCGCTCGCCGCAGCGGTGTTCGCGCCGTCGACGTGGCGGACGACTGCCGCGATGCGATCGCGAAACTCTTGCGCTCGATGACCGTCCCGGATGCCTGGCCGCACATGGTGGAGGAAGTCGTGACAGCGGCCGGCGACGACCGTTCGCAAATGTTCGGCGATTCGCTGCCAATTGGCCTTCGTCTGGGCGCGTGAAACTGCCGTATCGGCATTCCGGCGATTTCCTTATCGTGCGGACTGTTCGGCCTTGCTTCGGGGAGCCACGGATGGGTGAGTTTTTTCGACAGTTTTGGGACATCGTCGTCACGCTGATCGATCCGCGGAACCTCTCCGACCCGGAGAAGTTCAAGAACGCGCTGAACCAGCCCGGCGTCTTCTGGGCCGCCTTCGCGGCGGTCTGCGCCATCGTCTTCACCGAGACCGGCCTATTGATCGGCTTCCTGCTCCCCGGCGATTCGCTGCTGGTCGTGCTCGGCGTCGTCGCGCGGATCGCGAACTGGGATCTCGTGCTGCTCATGCTGGCGCTCAGCATCGCCGCCATCCTCGGCGATACGGTCGGCTACGGCATCGGCGCCAAGGCCGGCCCGGCGCTCTTCAAACGGCCCGACAGCCGCTTCTTCAAGCAGGAGTACCTCCAGAAGGCCCGCGAGTTCTTTGAGCGTCACGGCGGCAAATCGATTATCTTCGCCCGCTTCGTGCCGATCGTGCGCACGTTCGTGCCCGTCGTCGCCGGTGCTGCGAAGATGAACTACCGGCGCTTCCTGTTCTTCAACGTCTTCGGCGGCATCGGCTGGGTCGTGAGCATGCTGGCGTTCGGATACTTCATCATCGACCTGGCGGACGACCTGACGCGGAAGGTCCTCGGCCGCCCGGACTTCACCTGGGCGAAGAACATCGACGTCCTGGCCGCCACGGTGATCCTCGTGTCGATCGCGCCGCTCGCGTGGAAGGCCTGGCGCGAATGGCGGAAGTCACGAAATCCCAAAGTAGAGATTCCGGCAGTCCAAACGCCGTCAATCGTATTGCCGGTCTCCCTTGAGGTAGAAAAAAAAAACTGACGGACGATCCGGAATCGCATCGACTTCCGAAGTCCGGTTTCGACTTCGGAAGTCCACAACTCGCGATGACTTCTGAAGTCGAAGCCGGACTTCGGAAGTCTAAGCCTCCCGAGGTTTCAATGCCCTCCGAGAAGTTGAATGCCTACATTCGCGACCAGCTCGCCGACCTGAAGGCCAAAGGCCTCCACAAAGCCGAGCGGCGCATCGAGTCGCCGCAGATGACGACGATCCGCGTCAACGGTCGCGAGGTCGTGAACTTCTGCGCGAACAACTACCTCGGCCTGGCGAACCACCCCGCCGTCGTCGAAGCCGCGATGAACGGCCTCAAAGAGTGGGGCTACGGCCTCTCGTCCGTGCGCTTCATCTGCGGCACGCAGGACATCCACCGCCAGTGCGAGCAGCAGATCGCGGCGTTCTTCGGCAAGGCCGACAGCATCCTCTACATCTCCTGCTTCGATGCGAACGGCGGCCTCTTCGAGCCACTCCTCGGCGAACAGGACGCGATCCTTTCCGATGAGTTGAATCACGCGAGCATCATCGACGGCGTCCGCCTCTGCAAGGCGAAGCGATTCCGCTACAAGCACAACGACATGGCCGACCTGAAGGCGAAGCTCGAAGAAGCGAAGGACTACCGGTTCAAGATGATCTTCACCGACAGCGTCTTCAGCATGGACGGCGACCTCGCGAAGTTGCCGGAGATCTGTGACCTCGCCGACCGGTACGACGCCATCGTCGGAATCGACGACTGCCACGGCACCGGCCACTTGGGCGCCACCGGCCGCGGCGGGGCGGAGGAGCTTGGCGTCCTCGATCGCATCGACATCATCACCGGCACGCTCGGCAAGACGCTCGGCGGTGCCAGCGGCGGTTTCACAGCGGCGTCGGCCGAGGTCGTCGACTGGCTCAAGAACCGCTCGCGGCCGTACCTGTTCAGCAACAGCGTGCCGCCGTCGCTCGTCGCCGCCGGGATGAAGGCACTGGAACTGGTGGACACGAGCCACGAGCTGCGCGCGAAGAGCAAATCGAACACGAAGCGGATGCGGAGCGGTCTGGAAGCGGCCGGGTTCACGATCAAGCCCGGCCCGACGCCGATCCTGCCCGTGATGCTCGGCGACGCCGCCGTCGCCACCAAGATGGCCGACGAACTCTTGAAGCGCGGCATCTACTGCATCGGCTTCAGCTTCCCGGTTGTTCCGCACGGCCAGGCTCGCATCCGGCTGCAAGTCTCGGCCGCCCATACCGATGCGCAGATCGACCAGGCGATCGCGGCCTTTACCGAGGTCGGCAAGCAACTCGGCGTCATTTGATCCCTTTCGACAAAACGACAGAATTTCGAGAATCCGCGCGAACCCGTGCAGCGGGCCGTGTGTCTGACCGCAAAGGCCTGCGAAGGTTCGCGCAAGGTTTTCGCGGAATTCCCCGACAGAGGAGGGAATTTCCGCTTGCCGTCGGCGTCTCATGGATAAGATTGGAAATCTTCCCGAAGCCAGCGCAAGCCGACGCGAATCTCTCAGTCCGGGAAGCAAGCCACCCGTTTCACCCCTAACCGTTGGTCATGCGTAACTAACTGCTTTCGGCGGACGGCCAACCCGTTCGTCCAACAACCGTCGGAGGTTTGTGTCATGAGCGCCAAGAACCCGATCCGCGTGTCGAAGACCGTCCGCCTCGCCGTAGCGAAGCGCGTCGCGGCCGTTCGCGCCGGCAATCGGTTCCTGGCAGTCATGGCACGGCCTCATGCGGACTTCCAGTCCCCGGGGCAATTCTTGTCCCCGATCCCCGTCCCCGAATCGAAACGCGGTTCGCGGCAGGAGGAGGATACCGCCATGCCAGCCATGCGCTATTCGCCGAACGCCGCGACACCGACCGGTCCGGTCGGACGTGTCCATGGCCCTGTCAGTCGTCGCTCGACCTGGCAGATTTGTTCGTGGCCCCAGGATTCGCTCGCACGGTTCGGACGCGACTACCAATCGCCCGACCGCAACGGGAATCCGAATGGTCAAGGTCGCTCACGGAACCTCTCCGCGAGAACGACGCGAACGAATCGGCCGACGGCGACGACCGCGAAGTGACGTGACGCACGGTTTATCGCGCACGAACGAATTGAACCGGATTCCAGCCGTTCCCATGGGAGCGTGCGGAATTCGATTCGCGAACGACGTTCGATAACACCACGCTGTCTCCGGCCAGCAGTCAACCGCAATCCAGGCGAACGAAGCCCAAGTTCGGGTCCTCCGAGGAAGTCGCGTTCCCGCAATGTCGGGGCGCTCGGCTTTCCCGCGATTCGGACCGGACGCGATGAACCGACGAGCCAGGCTCAGTCCGTTCGCGCCGTCCGTTCCGTCGATCCGATTCTTGAGGCGATTCGCCGAACATACCGCCGAACCCGCCGCGGGCTTGATGCGACCGACTCCCAAGCCGAGTCGATCCGCGCCGCCCGCTCGGAGCGAACCGACGAACCCCCTTGCTGATCCAGGGCGGCCGTCGATCCGTTCCGACAACGCCGGTGCGGCCCGCGAAACGGGATCGGGACGGGAAGCCAATCATGAGCTGGATGGAAATCGAGATTCTGGTGGACAAGGCGAAGCTCGGCGACCGGATCGCGTACGGCGAACTCGTCGAGCGGTTCCAGAACAGCGTCTTCGCCATGGCGATGGCGCGGACGCGGGACGCCGGCGAGGCTCAGGAGCTGGCGCAGGAAGTGTTCATCCACGCGATGCGGAAGCTGCCGCAACTCCGGGACGCCCGGTGCTTCGCCGGCTGGCTGCGGCAGATCATCGCGCGGATGGCGATCAACCGCGCGACGCGCAAGGGTCCGGTCTTCGGCACGGAGCCGGAGTTCCTCGACGGCGTGGAAGGCGACTTCCGGGCGCCGGACGAGCAACTCGTCCTCGCCGAGGAGAAGGCCGAACTGCACGCCGGTCTGCGGAAGCTCAAGGACCTCGACCGGGCAACGCTGGAAGCGTTCTACCTGCGGGGCCGAAGCCTGAAGCAGATGGCGCGCGAGTTCGAGACGCCGGTCGGCACGATCAAGCGCCGGCTGCACGTGGCGCGGGCACGACTGAAGGATGCGATGGAAGGCCGCGAGCCTGGCGCCAATGCCGCCATGATGGAACTGGCAGTGTGAAGTGAACCGTGAAGCCCCGCGACGACGTCGCGGGGCTTTCTTTTTGTCCGAACTTCGGTTAATCTCACATCAACCTACCCCCGGCCTCTCCTTGCCGGAACCGAACGATGCATTCCCACACTCACGGCTTCGCATCCCTGCTACCCCAGACCCGCGAAGGCCTCACGATCCCGTCGCGACGCAATCTCCTGAAGGCCGGCATCGCCGGGATGGCCGGCCTCACGCTGCCGACCCTGCTCGCGAAGGCCGGACCGTCTGCTACCAAGAAGAGCGTCATTCTCCTCTGGATGGCGGGCGGGCCAAGCCAGATCGACACACTCGACCCGAAGCCGGATCGCCCGCCGGAGAATCGCGGACCGTTCGGCGTCACGAAGACGAAGCTCCCCGGTGTGCTGGTTTGCGAACACCTACCGAAGCTCGCGGCGATCCTCGATCGATGCACGGTCATCCGCTCCGTTGATTGCCGTCACAGCAACCACGAGCCGAACACGGTGATGACGACGGCGAACCTGCTCGCCGAGCCGCGGACGAATCCGGAGGCGAAGCAGTATCCGGCCATCGCCTCACTCGTGGCGAAGTTTCACGGCTCGAATCACCCGGCCGTGCCGGCTTATGCCGCATTCATGCGGTCCCGGTCGCACCTCGCCTTCGCCGGCCGTGCCGGGAAACAATACGATCCGTTCCTGGCGAACGAAGCCGCCCGGCTTCCGATCTACGACCTTGTCGGCAAAGACTCCGGCAAGCTCTCCGGCGGCAAGATGTTCGAATTGCCTGTCGAAGTCGACTCCGGCCGGCTCGACGATCGCCAATCGCTCCTGAAGGGCTTCGACCGCCTGCGCGAATCGCTTGACTCGTCGGAGACAGGCCTCGACAAATACGGACGGCAAGCCGTTGCAATGCTGACGAGCGGCCGAGTGCGGGATGCGCTCGATCTGGAAAAGGAACCAAAGGCGACGCGCGAGAAGTACGGTAAGCACCTCTGGTGCCAGCAGGCGCTCCTCGCACGCCGCCTTGTCGAAGCCGGCACCGCCTTCGTCACGCTCGACCTCAGCTACCACACCGCCTCCGGCACCTGGGACACGCACGGCGACAACATCCCGCCGTACGGCGGCATCAAGAACGGCCTCGGCCCGCTGCTCCCGCTGTTCGACCACCTCTACACCACGCTGCTCCTCGACCTCGAACAGCGCGGTTTACTCGACTCCACGCTCGTCATCGCGATGGGCGAGTTCGGTCGCACGCCCAACCTCGGCACGCAGGGCAGCACCGACGGCCGCAACCACTGGCCGTATATCATGTCCATGCTGCTCGCCGGCGGCGGGATGAAGCATGGCCAGGTGATCGGCAAATCCACAAAGGATGGCGGCACGATCCTCGACCGGCCGATCTCGCCCGGCGACCTCGCCGCGACGATCTACCGCCACTTCGGCATTCCGGTCGAAAGCATGTACCCGGACGCTACTGGCCGACCGTACCCGATCCTTCCGAACGGCGGAGATCCGATCCGCGAACTGTTTTGATCATGAGCATCGAGGCGTAAGCCCGACGTAGCTGGGCGCACTAATCCACGTCGGGCTTACGCCTCGACGCTCGCATGCTGCAAACTGTTGCCGTTGCCGTTCGTCGTAGGTAGGTTTCTCCGCAGACGATTCTCTCCCCATCGCACGGGTACACCATGAGCGAGAAGAAGATCCGCGTGGCCATCGTCGGCCTCGGGTTCGGCGCCGAGTTCATTCCCATCTATCAGGCGCACCCGAACGCGGAAATGGCCGCCGTCTGCCGGCGGAACAAGGCCGAGATGGACAAGGTCGGCGAAAAGTACGGCATCGCGAAGCGCTATCAAAGCTACGAGGACGTGCTGAAGGACCCGGACATCGACGCCGTCCACATCAACAGCCCGATCCCGGACCACGGGCCACAGAGCATCGCGGCGCTCAAGGCCGGCAAGCACGTCGCCTGCACCGTGCCGATGGCCACGAACGCCGACGACATCAAGCAGATCTGCGACCTCCAGAAGAAGACCGGCAAGATCTACATGATGATGGAGACGGTGGTTTACGCCCGCGAATACCTCTTCGCGAAGGACCTCTACGACAAGGGCGAACTCGGTCGCATCCAGTTCCTCCGCGGCTCGCACCAGCAAGACATGGACGGCTGGCCCGACTACTGGCCCGGCCTGCCGCCGATGTGGTACGCCACCCACTGCGTCAGCCCCTGCCTCGCGATCCTCAGCAAGCCCGGCGCACCGGCGCTTGCCGAGAGCGTCGTCTGCCACGGTTCGGGTCGCATCCGCGAAGAACTCATCAAGAAGTACAACAGCCCGTTCGCACTCGAGACGGCCACGTTCAAGATCAAGGGGTCGGACGTCTGCGCCGAAGTGACACGCACGCTCTTCGACGTGGCTCGGCAATACCGCGAGAGCTTCGACGTGACGGGAAGCAAGAAGTCCTTCGAATGGCAGCAGGTCGAGGACGAGGACCCGGTGATCCACACGAAGAACTCGGCAGAAAAGCCGCTGACGGAGAAGGAGATACCGCAGCGCGTGAAGGTGCCGGACTTCGCAAGCCGACTGCCAGAACCGATCCGCAAGTTCACGATGCCGGCGGCGATCCAGGACGCCGACCACCTGAGCTTCCTGCAAGGCGGTGGCCACGGCGGCAGCCACCCGCACCTCGTCCACAATTTCCTCATGGCCGTGCTCGGCAAGCAGCCGGCGTTCCCGGACGCCCCCACGAGCGCGAACTGGACGCTCGTCGGCCTCTGCGCTCACGAGAGCGCCATGAAGGGCGGCGAACGGGTCGCGATCCCGCAGTTCTGAGGCGACCATGAACGACGCGACCGGGCGAGCGCGGAGCGTGGGGATTCAACTGGCGATCGCGACGCTGGCCGCGATCGCCTTCATTTTTCTGGCATCGCGGCGAGCTGAGAACCGTGTGCACGAGCGAGCCGAAGATCAGATCCGAACGGTTTTGAGCGATCAGGTCGCCGCCTGGAACCGGGGCGACCTCGACGGCTTCATGGCCGGCTACTGGAACAGCGACGAACTCGTCTTCTGCTCCGGCGGCACCATCACGAAGGGCTGGAAGCCGACGCTCGACCGATACCGCAAGCGATACCAAGCCGAAGGCAAGGAAATGGGCCGGCTGACCTTCGCCGACATCCATGTCGAACAACTCACGAACGAAACGGCGCTCGTGCGCGGGCGGTGGTTGCTCGCCATGAACGCCACGAACCCGAATGGGTTGTTCACGCTAAAAATGGTCCGATTCGCCGACGGCTGGCGAGCCGTCTACGACCACACGTCCGCCAGCGAACCGAAATAACCGTCACGCCTGGCATTTGATGACCGCCCGTGCGGCGCTACCGCACAAGTCCGAGAACGTGCTCTCGCTTGGCAACAACAGCTTCGCCACCAGCGCCGTCCAGCCCGTCTGGTGGCTCGCGCCCAGGCCCATGCCGGTATCGCCGTGGAAGTACTCGTAGAACGGTACGTGGTCCCGGAAGTGCGGGTCGGTCTGGTGCATTTCGTACCAACCGTTGACCGCGCGGCGGCCGTCCGTGTCCTTCAAGAAAATGCGAGTCAGCCGGGCGGATATCTCCTTGGCGACCTGCAGAATGGTCATCTGATTCCCGCTACCGGTCGGGCACTCGACCAGAAAGTCCTCGCCGTAGTAGTGGTGGAACTTGTGCAGGCTCTCCACGAGCAGATAGTTCATCGGGAACCAGATCGGGCCGCGCCAGTTCGAGTTGCCTCCGAACGCCGGGATCGTCGATTCCGCCGGCTGATAGTCCACGGTCAGAACTTCCCCGCCGGCCTCGAACGTGAACGGCCGGCCCTTGTGCGCCTTCGAGAGCGAG
>JAHBXO010000057.1 GCA_019636445.1 Gemmataceae bacterium
CGGCCAGACCGGACCCAAACTACTCGTCGGAGTGTGAACGATTACCGAATCTCCGGCTCCACGTGGCAGCCGGTCGCGATCACAAGATGGAGATTGCCGTATTCCCACCCGGCCACGCGCCGGTCGAATTCCACCGTGATTTCATTCGCATCCGCGTTGCATGCGACCTTGAGGGAGCCGTGATTGGAGGACGCGCCCGACAACTTCACTGTATGGCCGAGCCTTCCTTGGATCGTCACTGTTTGCCGGGTCTTCGATTCGTCGAACCGCATCTCGTCCACGCTGCATTCCACCGCCGGCACGACTTCCGCCGTCAACTTGGCATGCAACGGCTGCGACGAACTGGTCGGCGTCGAGTAGAGAAACACGAGCGATTCGCTCGACTTGCCGTGGCGCTTGCCGACCTTCCACACGACGGTCGCTTCCGCCGAGCCGCCGGGCGGAATCGTCGAAGGCTCGACGACGATATCCGAGCAACTACACGACTTGGCGATATTGGTGAAGATCACGGGTTCCCGAAGGCCATTTTCGATGCGAATCTTGCCGATCAGATCGCGATTGTGGCCCACGGATCCGAAGTCACAGACTGCGGGAGACAATCGGATCCCACCCCCCCCCGGTTTCGTCGGCCTTTCCCATTGGAAGCCGAGATATGCAAACGCTGAAGCCGAGGCGAGACAGGCCGCCGACAAGAAGCTCAGAGCCAGCTTCCGATTGATCATTGCCGGATCGTAATAGCGTTCGAGAGACGAGTCAAGGAGAAATCCCCGATTCCGCATCGGCAGATTTACCTACGATCCAAGGGGAAATCCTGGACGACGCCCCGAGGGACGCGATGGGAATCGTCTTTCCGTGCCGTTACTTCCCCGTCTTCGTCAAGTCCGGCACGCTCAGCACCGACGGCGTCGCACTCAGCGGCGGGCGTTCGCCGGTCGGCGGGATGGCGCTCGGCGAGAGGCCGCCAATCGGCCGCACGTGTTCGATCGTCGCCGACGGCTTGTCCAGGTCGATCACCACCGGCTCGTTCGTGATCGCCTCGCCGGTGTTCGTCGCCTTGTCCGTCGCCCGCACCTTCACGAAGATCTTGAACGGCGTCTTCTCCGGCACCTCCCAGACGTACCGCCGCGAGTTCGGAATCCGCTCCGCGATCGAAACCCACTGATTCGCCGTCTTCTCCGTCGCATACTCGATCACGATCGGATCGGTCATCATGTTCAGGTCGTCGGCGTCCCACTCGATCTCGAGTTTCGTGCCCGTGTTGCCGCCGGGGATCGCCGTCGTGCGGCGAACCTTCACGACCGGCGGCTTCGTGTCCACTTCGACCAGGTGCTGGGCGATGG
Source organism: Gemmataceae bacterium (assembly GCA_019636445.1). Classification (GTDB taxonomy): domain Bacteria; phylum Planctomycetota; class Planctomycetia; order Gemmatales; family Gemmataceae; genus Limnoglobus. Next base: position 1,341 of record JAHBXO010000057.1, read on the forward strand.
CGTTATTGGCAGGGTCGCGGTCGCGGTTCCCGGCGCCGCTTTCGGGAATGACGATGAAGCCGTAGCGGCCGTCGTCGGGCGCCTGAAACGGGATTTCGACCGAGGGATTCGGCTCCTGATACCGGATGTTGCAAGGTTGTTTCTTCGCGAGCGACCAGGCGCCGTTCGGGTTCGCGGTCACGGGCTTGGCGAAGAGGTGCACGGCAGACACGCCGGATCGCGTGACGGTCTGGAGCTTCGACTTGATCGTGAGTTCCTTGCGATTGACGTAGATGATCTGCGGCTGACCGGGCACGTCGTCCGCGAGGCGGCCGCCGCCGCTGCCAACCGGAATGCGGTCGGGACCACGCGGCACAAATCCATCATCCTTCGGTTCCCCCCCGGAGGACGGCAGGCGCACGATGCGGGACGAGGTTTCGTGGCCGGCCTTGTCCTTCGCCGTCACGCGCACTTCGAGAATGCGGTTCTCGCGGGCGAGGTTGGCCCAGGTGTAGCGGTCGCGCGCGGCGAAGCCGGCGCGGGGTTTCGGGACGGCATGCCAGGCCGCGTCGCCGTTCTGCCAGCGGCATTCCAGTTTGATCCCATCGGCATCCAGGTTTTCGTCCTGCGCACTCCACACCACCGTCGCGGCCCCGTCGGCGTTCAGACTGACCGCCGGCGGGCGCGTATCGAAGATGACGCGGAACTCGGTCCGCAACTTCTCCGCGGACGGGCTGACCGTCCCGTCGGCGTAGACGAGTTGGACGGCGAATTCTTCTTCCCCATCGGCCTTGGCGGAATATTGGAAGCCGGGGCGACGCCCGGCGATTGGCGAGAGGTCGTCGATGGCGCGCTCGGACACCATCGCGAACGCGCCACGGTTCACGGACGAATACAGTCGCAGCTTCGCCGGCCGGGGGTTCAGGTCTTTCACTTCCGCCGGCACGGGAAAACCAATATCGAGTTGCGGCGAGTAGCGCGTGCGGTCCTGGGCTGCTGCCGGTGCGGCGAGCGATCCCAGCGCAAGGAGGGTCCACGTTCGGAAAGACGACATGGAAAACCCTCCGCCCGAAAAACGATGGTGCCTCATCGTCGTTTATCGGACGGAGGAATGGGTAATCTTGAACGGATCCGCAAAACCGGAAGCCCCGGCAAGCCCGTTGCGCGGCTTCTCCCACTACGGTTCGTAAAATGACCAAACACAGAGGATCAATCGACCATGCCCGCTGATTCGCACGTGGCTGCTATCGCCGAAAAGGTCCGCAGAGGGGAACGTCTCACCTTCGAGGATGGCCTGGCACTTGAGGCCCGCGCCGACCTGCATACGCTCGGCGAGTTGGCGAACCTCGTCCGCGAGAAACTCAACGGCAACGTCACGTATTACAACGTCAACCAGCATCTGAACCCGACGAACGTCTGCGTCTACCGTTGCCAGTTCTGCTCCTTTCGCGCCGATCTCAAGTCGCCGAAGGGTTATGTGATGTCGGACGAACAGATCCTGCAGCGAGCCCGCGAGGCACATGAGCAAGGCGCGACGGAACTGCACATCGTCGGCGGCTTACACCATCAGTTGCCGTACGAGTGGTACCGCAACATCATCAAGAATATCCACGACCACTTCCCCGAACTGCATCTGAAGGCGTGGACGGCCGTGGAGTGGGATTGGTTCGAGCGACTGACGAAGCGCCCTACCAAGGAATTGCTCGCAGACATGAAGAGCGTGGGCCTCGGCTCGCTGCCCGGCGGCGGGGCGGAGATCTTCCACCCGGAGGTGCGCGAGAAGATCTGCGACTACAAAGCTGACGGGGACCAGTGGCTTCGGGTCCATCGCGAGTGGCACGAACTCGGCGGCCGGTCGAACGCGACCATGCTCTACGGCCACATCGAGAAGCCGGAACATCGTATTGATCACCTGTTGAAGCTGCGCCAGCTCCAGGATGAAACCGGCGGTTTCCAGACGTTCATCCCGCTCGCGTTTCATCCGGAGAACAACACGCTCGGGGCGAACCTGCCGAAACCAACAGGGATCATGAACCTCCGCCAGATGGCGATCGCCCGCCTGATGCTGGACAACTTCCCGCACATCAAGGCGTACTGGCAGATGCTCACCATCAACATCGCGCAGGTGGCGCAGAGCTACGGAGCGGACGACATCGACGGTACGGTCGTGCACGAGACGATCTACCACGCCGCCGGCAGTGACTCGCCGCAGGAACTGACCGTGGCACAACTGCGGCGGCTGATCGAAGAAGCCGGTCGGACGCCCGTGGAGCGGGACACGCTGTACCACGAGGTCGTGCGGACCGCGCCGGCCGAGCGGAACTGGAAGCGTGGCCGCGAACTGCAGATGGTTTGACCGTCTTCCTATAATCGCGTCATGTCCCTCGCGATCCATTGCCGGAAGCTTGTCAAAACCTATCCCGGCAAGCCGCCGGTCGAAGCCGTGCGCGGCCTCGACCTCGAAGTGCCCGCCGGCGAATGCTTTGGGCTGCTCGGTCCGAACGGCGCGGGCAAGACCACCACGCTCGAAATCCTCGAAGGCCTCCTCGATCCAACCGATGGCGAGGTCGAAATTCTCGGCCACACCTGGCGGCGGGACGAAAAGACCCTGCGGGAAAAGATCGGCATCTCCCTTCAGGAAACCCGACTTTCGGACAAGCTGACCGTTCGCGAAGTCGTCACGATGTTCCGCTCCTTCTACCGCGACGGTCTGACGGTGGACGACGCCATCGGCTCCGTCTCGCTGGAGGAGAAGGCGCATGCTCGGGTCGAAAAGCTCTCTGGTGGCCAGAAGCAACGGCTCGCCGTGGCATGCGCACTCGTCGGCAAGCCGGAACTCTTGTTTCTTGATGAACCGACCACGGGACTGGATCCGCAGTCGCGCCGTTCGCTCTGGGACGTGATCCGCGGGCTCAAGAAGGACGGCCGTACCGTCGTGGTCACGACGCACTATATGGACGAAGCCGAAAGGCTCTGCGATCGGATCGCCGTCATCGACCATGGCAAGATCATCGCGGAAGGTTCGCCGCGCGAACTGATCCGCCAACTCGGCGGCGAGCACGTCATCGAATTCACGATCATCGGCTCGTTCGACGAATCGAAGCAGAACGCCTGCAGACAGTTGCCGGGCGTCGAATCGCTGCGATCCGAGGGCGATGGCTACTCGCTCGGCGTCCGGGAACCGCATGCGGCCCTGCCGGCGCTCATGGACTTCCTGCGCGCCCAATCGCTCCCGCTCGCCGGGCTGACCACTCGCACGGCCACATTGGAAGACGTCTTCGTCTCGTTGACCGGCCGCCACCTTCGCGACGACGGAGACAAGTGATGCCCAACATCGCCGCGTTGAAGCAACTGACGATCGCGCGCTTCCGCGAGTTCTACCGCGAGCCGGCGGCCGTGTTCTGGGTCTACGGTTTCCCGCTGATCCTCGCGCTGATCCTGGGCTCGGCGTTCAGCAGCCGGCCGGTGGAGCGCATCCGCGTGGACATTGTGGCCGACGGACCCGGCGCAATGCCGGCTGCGGAGGCGATGCGCGAAGCGCTCGCCGTGGACGAACGGTTAGAGATCATCCTCGAGATTGAGACGCACGCGCGGAGCCGGATGCGGACGGCGAAGACGGACCTCGTGGTGACGCCACGGCCCGGCGGAGCGCCGGACTACCTCGTCGAGCCGAACCGGCCGGAGGCGGTACTGGCGAAGAACGCGGTGGACAACGTGCTACTGCGGAACCAGCTTCCGAAGGCTGCGAAGCCGACGGAACTGCATCTGGACGAAGTCGGCGGGCGGTACATCGACTTCCTGATTCCCGGTCTGATCGGCACGAACCTGATGGGCGGCGGCCTGTGGGGCGTCGGCTTCGTCATCGTCGACATGCGCGTGCGGAAGTTGCTCAAACGCTTCCTCGCGACGCCGATGAACAAGAGTGATTTTCTCCTGAGTCTGATGCTCAGTCGGCTCGTGTTCACCTTCATCGAGATCGCGATCTTCTGGGGATTCGCTCACTTGGTGTTCGGCGTTCGCGTCTTCGGGAATCCGCTGGCATTCATCGCGATGATGTTCGCCGGGGGTGTCTGTTTCGCGGGGATCGGGCTGCTCGTCGCGTGCCGGGCGAAGACGATCGAAACGGTGTCGGGCCTGATGAACGCGGTGATGCTGCCGATGTACCTTTTGTCGGGCGTGTTCTTCTCGGCGGATCGGTTCCCGACGGAGATCCAACCGTTCATCCAGACCTTGCCGCTGACGACACTCATCAACGGCCTGCGTGCCGTGATGAACGACGGCGAGGGTTTTGGCGCGATCGTGAAGCCGTGCCTGATCCTGACCGCGTGGGGTCTCGCGAGTTTCGCGCTCGCGCTGAAGCTGTTCCGCTGGCGATAGCTTGTAGAATAATGGCTTTGCAGCACCGCGAGGCCGCCCCCTTGCAACAGGACCTTCCGTTTCTAGCCGCCGGGGGCATCCTCTGCTTCACGCCGCTGACGCTCTATCTCTTTTGGCTCGCCGCCATCAATCGCGGGGAACGCCCCGTCGTCGTATCCGGTGTCTGGGATTTCGTGGCGCTCCTTTCGGGGATCGGCGGATTCATCCTGTGCGCGGGGTTTCTCCTCAGCCTGACGGCAACGAACGCGAACGTCTTCCGGCGCGGAGGCTTCGCCGGACTGCAGAACGCCTGGGCGAACGCGCAGCTCGCCAGTGCGATCACGCCACTCGCCTACTTGCTCCTGGTGGGTGGCAGTTCCTACCTGACGTTGCGATCGCGGCGGAATTCCTTGGCCGTCTACAACGTCCACCCTCCGGCGGTGGATGAGGTCATTGGACGCGCACTCGTTCGACTCGGCCTCGACGCCAAACGCCTCGGCAACCTCTGGAGCGATCATCGGCCACTGGTCGAAACCTCGGCCTTTTCGGTCTTCAGCCACGTCACGATCAAGTTGTTACTGCCCGATCCGCGGCTTCGGGACGAGATGGAACGGGACCTGCGCGCGAATCTGCCTCGCGTTTCGGTCGGGGAAAACCTGGGCGGTCCGTGGCTGACCACGGCATCCGTGAGTTGCTTCATTTCCACGGTCTGCTGCGTGGTCCTCACCTTCGTGGCGGCGTTTCGCCGTTGATCGTGCCGATCTTCCGATTTTAATTCGTGTTGTTCCGGTTATTCGGCCGATATCACTTGCAACGGTCCCGAACGACCCTTGCGAGGAACGCACGATGAAGAAGTACCTGTTCGCGGTGGCCACCTGCGCCGCGCTCGCCGCCGGCGAGGTCCGGGCCGACTTCGGCACGCCGCCCGCCGCCGCGCCCGGCACGTCCGCCGGCCCCGGCAACACCGTCGGCCAGTACGGCTGGAACCCGATCGTCAAGCGCATCATGTTCTGGAAGAAGAAGGACGCCTGCGACACCGGCAACTGCGGGACGGACAAGTGCGGCCCCCGCGGCTGCGCCCCGCAGGCCGGGCCGATGCAGTTGCCGGGCACACTCGTGTTCCCGACCCACCCGTTCAATCGCAGCCCGCGTGATTTCTTTATGTATGGCCAAGGCGGTAACTGAATGACCAGTAGACCACGAGAAGCCCGCGGACGACCGTCCGCGGGCTTCTTGCGTTGAGGTCCCTCTCCCACAAGTCCACGGCCCACCTATAACTTCCCCACCATCACCCGCGGGAACCGCCGATGAAAGTCCACGAATACCAGGCCAAGGAACTCCTCGCCGCTTACGGCGCACCGGTGCCGAAGCACATTGTTTGCAAAACCGCCGACGAGGTCGGTGCCGCGTTCGATCAGCTCAGCAACGGCGGCGGGGCCGTCGTGAAGGCGCAGGTGCACGCCGGCGGTCGCGGGGCCGGGCAACTGATGGGCTATGCCGACAAGCTCGGCGGCGTGAAGTTCGTGCCGACGAAGGAGAAGGCCAAGACCGTGGCCGAGGCGATGCTCAAGCACTCGCTGAAGACCAAACAGACCGGTCCCGAAGGCCAAAAGATCACAACGCTGATCGTGCAGGCCGACGCCGAACCGGCCAAGGAGTTCTACGTCGGCATGGTGCTCGACCGATCCGTCGGCCTGCCCATGGTCATGGCTTCCGCCGAGGGCGGCATGGACATCGAGGAGGTCGCCGCCAAGCACCCCGAAAAGATCCTCAAGGTCCACGTCGCCCCCGAGACCGGCCTCCTGCCCTTCCAGGCACAGAAGCTCGCGTTCGACCTCGGCTTCACGAACGAACAGATCGGCTCCGTCGTCAAGATCCTCATGGCGCTCTCGAAGGTCTACTTCGACAAGGACGCCAGCATCGTTGAGGTCAACCCGCTTGCCGTCACGAAGAAGGGCGACGTGGTGGTGCTGGACGCGAAGATCGACTTCGACGACAACGCGACCTTCCGCCACAAGGACGTGCAGGCCCTACGCGACACAGGCGAGGAGAACCCCACGGAAATCCGCGCCGGCAAGGCGAGCCTCAATTACATCCAGCTCGACGGCACCATCGGCTGCCTCGTCAACGGCGCCGGCCTCGCGATGGCGACGATGGACATCGTGAACCACCACGGCGGCAGCCCGGCGAACTTCCTCGACGTCGGCGGCGGCGTCACCGCCGAGAACGCCGTCGAAGCTTTCCGCATCATCCTCAGTGATAGCAAGGTCAAGGCGATCTTCGTGAATGTCTTCGGTGGCATCGCGAGCTGCGCCCGGATCGCCGAGGCGCTCGTGAAGGCCGGCCGCGAGGTCGGCTTCAAGATCCCCGTCGTCGTGCGGCTCGAAGGGAACGAAGTCGAGAAGGCCCGCGAGATCCTGAACGGCGTCAAGGACGAGCTTCCGGCCATCCGCGTGGCGAAAGGGTTGACGGAAGCGGCGAAGCTCGTGGTGGAACTGGCGAAGTGATTGGAGGGCACGGGATGGCTGTCGCGACGACGAACCTCTTGACCGCGGATGATTTCGCCGACTGGCTCCTTCGGCCGGAGAACGCGGGGCGAAGGTGCGAACTCGTCCAGGGGAAGGTGGTCGATATGCCCTCGCCCACGCGGTTCCATGGAACGGTTTGCTTTCTGATCTCCCGGATCTTGGGGAACTACATTTTCGCTCGCGGTGCCGGATCGATCGCGACGAACGATTCCGGTCTGATCGTGAGAAAAAACCCGGATACAGTGCGCGGACCGGACCTGATGGTGTTTCTCTCGGCTGCGCAACTCGACGACATACCGCGGCGACCGTCCGAGGAGGTCCCCGAACTGGTCGTCGAAGTCCTGTCCCCGTCCGATTCGCAAACGCGAACGTTGCTGCGAGTCCAGCAGTACCATGCGAGGGGAGTCCCACTCGTTTGGGTGGTCGATCCGGAAGAACGGACCGTCCATGTCTACGCCCCCAACGAGTTTCCAATGGTCCTCGACGAATCGGAAACCCTCACGGGCAACGGCGTGCTGCCGGACTTCGAATGCAAGGTGGCTGAACTGTTCGCGCTGCCCGGAACGGCGCCGGAAAGGAATTAGGATGCCCCTTCGAGTTGCGACGGTTTTGGGTCTGTCGCTCGCGATCGGCTGCGCGAAGCCGACCGCAGCGCCCGCGCCGCCGACTGCGGACGTTCCGCTCGCGGTCCCGACGAAGTCCGACCCCGGCCCCGAAGCCGCGATCTTCGCCAAGGACTTTCTCGCGGCCCTGCACGACGGCAAGGCCACCGCGGCACACTTGACGGCGGAATTCAAGAAAGCGATCGCCGAGCCGGTCTTCGACGCCGACCGGGCCCGCGGCTATTCCGACGCCGCGGCCGAGAACTGGCTCAAGCAGTTCCAAGGCAAGCTCGGCGGATACACGCTCGCGTCGCCGCGCATCGACACCGTCGCCCTCTACACGGGCGAGATCAAGGCCGAGAAGCCTTTGTACCTGCTATTGCGGCTGGTGCGCCACGAGAGTCGCTGGTCCGTGGATTGGTTTTCGCTCGCGGAGCTATCCCCGGCGGAATCCGCTGCCGCCGTCACGCCCCAGTCGTTCGTCGCGGTTGCGTTCCTACATGGACTCTTTGGCCACAAGGACGACCTCGCCGCCGGCGCGATGACCCCGGGTTTGAAAAAGTCTTTGGCACCGGCCCTCGGATCGGAAGCCCGCCTCTTCAACGTCGGTATCCTCAAAACGAAATTGAACGGTTATCGCGGAACCGCGACCGGGTTTCAACTTGCCAAAGCCGAAGGCGGCACCGCCTCCGGTGAACTGATCCACGCCAGCGGCAAGAAACCGTTCGCCCTCAAACTCGTCGCCGGCGAACGGCCCGACGAATGGCTGGTGGACGAAATCAAAGTGGATTGACGACCGATACGATTCATTCCCGACTACTTTCGAGACCCTGAAATGAGCATCCTCGTCGACAAGAACACCCGCGTCATCACGCAGGGGATCACCGGTTCCGAAGGCTCCAAGCACACGAACCTCAGTCTGGAATACGGCAGCCATTTCGTCGGCGGCGTGACGCCCAAGAAGGGCGGCATGATGTGGAAGGCGACGAGCGGCAAGGAATTGCCGGTCTTCAACACCGTGGCCGAGGCCGTGAAGGCGACCGGCGCCGACGCGAGCATGCTCTTCGTGCCGCCGGGCCTCGCCGCCGACGCGATCATGGAAGCTGCCGACGCCGGGATCAAGCTCATCGTCGCCATCACCGAGGGCATCCCCGTCCTCGACATGGCCAAGGCGAAACGCTTCCTACAAACCAAGCCCGATTGCCGCCTCATCGGCCCGAACTGCCCCGGCATCATCACCCCCGGACAGTGCAAGATCGGTATCATGCCCGGCTACATCCATAAGCCCACCGAACCGGGCAAGACCGGCATCGGCATCATCAGCCGCTCCGGAACGCTCACCTACGAAGCCGTCTTCCAGCTCTCCAGCATGGGCTACTCGCAGTCCACCTGCGTCGGCATCGGCGGCGACCCGATCATCGGCACAAACCAGATCGATCTGCTGAAGATGTTCGAAGAGGACCCCGGCACCGAAGCGATCCTGATGATCGGCGAGATCGGCGGCGACGCCGAGGAGCGCGCCGCGGCCTATGTGGCGCAGCACGTCAAGAAGCCGGTCGCCGCGTTCATCGCTGGGAAGACCGCGCCGCCCGGCCGGCGGATGGGCCACGCCGGCGCCATCGCCAGCACAAGCGCCGGCACGGCGAAGGAGAAGGTGGCCGCTCTCGAAAAGGCCGGCATCGCCGTCGCCGCGACTCCCGCCGACCTCGGCGACGCCGTGAAGCGCGCCATCGCCGCGAAGAAGAAGTAACGCACATCCGATGGATCCCGGAACGGCGACGGTTCGGTCCGTCGCCGTTTTTCATTTCCATTCGCGGCACTTCGTGCGAACCCCGATCCGTCCGGCTTGTCCTCTCCCACGCGTCGCCGCGGATTTGGCCGTGCGGCGCGGTCCGCCGGAGGTTCTCCGTCGCGGGGCCGCGTTCCGTTGCGGGTTCGAAACCGGCCGCTTCGATGCACCCAGGGTTAGCTCAATGGCAGAGCACCAGACCTAGAATCTGGAAGTTGCCGGTTCGACTCCGGTACCCAACGAGCCTGAAAAGCTCGACTCGACGCGATTACGCGTCACGCAACGCCGGCGGCGGCGATCGGATTGCGCGGGGGAGCCACGGCTCGCCCGTTCCGGCCCATCCGCGAGCGACGCGCAGGCGGTCCGACCGTCCTCTCCGGCCTTCGTGCCCGATTCCGAAACGCCCACGTTTGGAGCCGGCGAGCGAACGGCCCGCGGGGAACGATCGGCCCGCTCCCGCGAGGTTCGCCGGGCCGCGACGGTCCGCACGATCTATCGCCGCCGTCGGTTTTTATTGGAAGAGGGAGGATGTCATGTTCCGAAAGATCACCGTTCGTCCGTTCGAGTACGGCCTCGTATTCCGGGACGGCGCATTCAAGAACCTGCTCGAGCCCGGCGAGTACCGGCGAATGAATCTGCTCGGCCGGGAGATGATCGAAATCGCGAGCCGGCGCGCGCCGTGGCTGGCTCACGAGCAGTTGGACCTGATCGCCGCGAGCGGCGCGCTGGAGGGCAAGGCCGTGGTGCTCGATCTCGCCGACGGCGAGCGCGGCCTGGTCTGGATCGATGGCCGGTTCGATGCCGTGCTGCCTCCGGGCCGCTACGCGCTCTGGACGGGCTTCCGCCGCATCCGCACGGAGGTCGTGAAGCTGGAGGACGTGCGCTTCGCGCACGCCGACCGCGACGCGATCCTCGCCAGCAAGAACGCCGCCACGCTGCTCGACGTGCAGGACGTGCCGGCCGACCACGCGGGCGTGCTGTTCGTCGACGGCCGGTACGTGGACACGCTGGCGCCGGGCCGGTACGCCTTTTGGCGGAACCGCGGCGCGGTGAAGCTCGCACGGGTGGACCGCCGGGAGCAGGCGATGGAGGTGCCAGGCCAGGAGGTGCTGACGGCCGACCGGGTGACGCTGCGGTTGACGGCGGTGGGCGCGTTCCGCGTGGCCGACCCCGTGCGGGCCGTGACGGCGACCGACGATGCGAAGCAGGCGCTGTACCGCGAGGTGCAGCTCGCCGTGCGGGCCGCCGTCGGGGGTCGCACGCTCGACGCGCTGCTGGCGGACAAGGATGCGCTGGCGAAGGACCTCGCCGAGATCGCACGGGCGAAGGCGGCCACCGTCGGCCTCGAGCTGGTCGCGCTCGGCGTGCGGGACATCATCCTGCCCGGCGAGATGAAGGACCTGCTCAACCGCGTGATCGAAGCCCGGACGGCGGCGGAGGCCGCGGTCATCACCCGGCGCGAGGAGGCCGCCGCCCTGCGCCACCAGGCGAACACGGCGAAGCTGCTCGCCGAGAATCCGACGCTCTTGAAGCTGCGGGAGCTCGAGGTGGTGGAGCGCGTGGCCGCCGGCGGCAAGCTCAGCGTCGTGCTGGGCGAGAAGGGCCTCGCCGACCGCGTGGTCAATCTGCTATAACCAACCGGCCGTCCGGGATGCCGGACGGCTGCTATTTTAGTTCATTCGATCCGTACCCCGTCGAGCCATCACGCCGCCCGACGCAATTCGTCATCGCCTTCGAGGTTCCGCCGGTCTCGCACGGCGTACGGCGGCTTGCCCTGGCTTTCGAAGTAGATGCGCGCCATCACTTCGCCAATGAGGCCGAGGCTCAGGAATTGCACGCCGATCAACTCGACCATCACGCCGATGAGGAAGAGCGGGTTCGCCGTCATGCCGGGGCCGGTGGTGTACTTCATCACGATGCTGGCGACGAGGCTGACGAGGCCGAGCGCGAGAAAGATCAACCCGACGCCACCGAAGAGGTGCATTGGGCGCGTCTGGTAGCTGGCGAGGAACTTCACGGTCATCAGGTCGAGGACGACGCGGATCGTGCGCGTGAGGTTGTATTTCGACTGCCCGGCCGTGCGCGGGTGGTGGCGGACGGGCACCTGCGCCACCTTCGCCCCCTGCTGGATGAGCAGCGCCGTGATGAAGCGGTGCATCTCGCCGTAGAGGGAAAGCCCGTCGATGAACTCGCGGCGCACCACGCGGAGGGCGCAGCCGAAGTCCTTGAACGGCACGCCGAGCACCTTGCGGATCAGCCAGTTCGCGCAGAGGCTCGGCACCTTGCGCAGCAGGAACTTATCTTGCCGCTTCTCGCGCAGGCCGAGCACGGCGTCGTAGCCCTCCTCGAGCTTCGCGAGCATCATGGGCAGGTCGGCCGGGTCGTTTTGCACGTCGCCGTCCATGGTGGCGATCACGTCGCCGGCTGCGGCGTCGAACCCGGCCTGCGTGGCGGCGGCCTGGCCAAAGTTCCGGCGCAAGCGCACCACTTTTACGCGTCGGTCGACTGAGGCCAGTTCCGACAACGCGTCGAACGTGCCGTCGGCGCTGCCGTCGTCCACGAAGACGACTTCCCACCGCGCCACGCCGCGGAGGGCGTCGCGGAGCTTCTCGTACAGCGGCCGCACGTTCTCGCGCTCGTCCTTGAGCGGTATCACGACGGAGAGCAGATTCATCCGGGAATCTCCGGGCCGGTCATTTCACGACCAGGTGCATCATGAGCGGATCGCAGCCGAACTGATAGAAGCCGGTCTGTCGGATCGGCACGGCGGCGGCGGTGCCGTCCATCAGGTCCGCATGCAAAATGTGGATGCCCGGCTGATCGATCGGCGGAACCGCCAGCGTCAATTCAATCGATTCGCCGGGTTTCACGGTTCGGCGGAACAACCCGGCCATCCCGGCGTGAACCTTGTGGCCGGCGAGGTTGTAGACGCTGAATTCGACGTGGATGCCGGCGTGGTGGCCGGGTTGGAACTCCCACGCCTCGCCGGAGGTGTTGCGTGCGACGACGGGCACGGCGGTCCAGGCGCCGCGCTGTGCCGGATGCGAATCCTTCCCGTCGCGCGTCGCGAGCGTACCCGAGGCGGGGCCGGGGCTGTAGTCGTTCGCGATCCACTCGCGGATGAGAGCCGGTGTGTGGGCGCGGCCGGCGAGCCAGGCTTCGTACCGGTCGTAGAACTCGTCCATCGCGGCCGTGCGACCGAAGCGGAAATGGCCGTAGCGAGGCCAGAGCTGGCGCCGGGCACGGTCCAGCGTGGCATCGGTGTACAGCAACTGCACGAGCGCCGCCGTCAGGCCGGTGCGGTCCGCGCCTTGCTTGCAGTGGAACAGAATCGGATATTCGGACCGGTCCAGCACTTCGACCAAGCGCTTCAACTCCGATGGTGCCGGAAGTCGATTGGCGCTGAACGTGATGTCCTCGTGGCTGACGCCCAGTTCGCAGGTCGCGCGGATTTCCTCTTTGTACCACGGTGTATGATCGCCGGGACAATACCCGCGCAGGTTGATGACCGTCTTGATCTCGTGCGAGGCGAGGAACTCGCGCAGCGCCGCCGGCGACGGCTGGTTGCTGCGATAGACGCGGCCGGGGAGAACCTCGTGGCGGTTGTTGCCAACGAGCACGCGTGCCGCCTCCAGCCCGACCGGCAGCAAGGCCAGCACGAGTACGAGGCGGACGACCGAGCGGGCACGCGGGCGACGCAGGGTGAGCTTGGGCAGTTTCTGCCGAAGGAGATCGCGTAACATATGTTGCGGAGTCTGCCAAATTCGGAGCGGCTTGGAAAGGTCATTGTTCTCCGAGGGCGGCCAGCCGGTCGCGCTCCCAGGGAGTCAGTGCGAACGGGTTGGCAGCCTCGGCGTTCCGAATCGCCGATCGCGTGGCCGAAAGTTGCCCCAGTCGATCGTATGCCAGCGCGAGGTAGAGATTCGCGCGGGCCGGATGTGCACCCCGCGCAGCCCTCAAGGCTCGCACGGCTTTCATCAACGTCCGATGCTCCATCCCGTCGTCTGCACGATCCTGGTCAGCGTCCCATTGCATCGCGAGGACGACTAGACCGATGCCGCGGTGGAGTTGCTCCGCCGCCGCGTCGTCCGCCTCCTGTGCGAGCAGCATGAGTCGGGTATGGGCATGCGGCAACAGCTTTCGGACCGGCCCCGTCGCAGGTTGGGCGACCGACACGAACGTTTCGAACTCACAACGCGCCTCGGCGGTGCGATCCTGTTTGAAGAGCAGTTCCGCCAGTTGGAACCGTGTGGCGGCGTCGTCGGGGAAGTCATGGAGGTGGGCCGCGAAACGCAAGCTGGCGGTACGTTCGTCGCCGCGATCGAGCGCGTCCGCAGCGAGCGCAAGGTGGTCGATCGGCTCGTCCGATTCCGGCGCAACATGCGGGCGGAACGCGACACAGCCGCAAACGAGTGGAATGAACAACCAGACCCAGCGCTCCATGGCCGGGGCTCGCAAAGAATGGGAATCCTTGCGAGTATCATCGGTCTTGGCAATCTGGCGAAATGAGTCAGACTTCCCCGACTGGGGAAGTTAGTTACTTGGCCGATGCCGAGTCGGAAAATGGTGCGGACCGTCGCCGCGGTCCGGTTTTGGGTCCGAGGTCGGGTGGGGAAACTTTGGACGATCCGGCGCGTCGAATTCGCCGGACAGAATCGCGGCGGCGCGATCCGCGTCCGCGGCCAGGACCCACAATTCGACGGAGCCGGGAATCATCGTACCCAAACCTGCCGTGATATCGTCGCCGACCACCCGGCAACGGACGCCATCGGCGTGTAATCGGCCGGCTTGTTCGTTGATCTCCGCGAGCGTACCGACCGCCACCTTCACGACATCGTCGGAGCCGTCGATCATGGGACACGCGCCTTGCGGTTGAAGAGGACCGAATGGGGGCGAAATGCGAGGAGGGGGACTTGAACCCCCACAGCCTTACGGCCGCAAGAACCTAAATCTTGTGCGTCTGCCAATTCCGCCATCCTCGCGACGGCACCCGCATTCTACCGCTCCGGCCGCGCGCCGCCCACCGCGCGAGGCTTCAAGGCGTGCACGAACTCCACCAAATTGTCCGCGAACGTCGTCCGTCGCGTCCCCATCCAGCGCAGTTCCGCCATCGCCTCGGCGTTCGTCCAGCCGTTTTGATCGACCCGATATGCCGCCACGTGCACGCCGGTGCGGTGGATGCCCGCGAAGCAGTGAACGAGCACCGGCTTCGGCGAGTCCCTGTCGTCGAATAGCTGAAGAAATTTCCGGATGTTCGCCATCGCCGGCATTGTGCCGTCCGGCGCGGACCAGTCCAGGTAGCCAAACCGCTCGTAGCGCACACCCAACCGGCGGCAGATTTCCTCTTCGAATCCATCTTGAAATTCCTGTTTCTCGTTTTTCGTCTCGCGCATGCTCACGACGGTACCGACGCGCAACTCGCGAAGAACCCGCTCGAACCCCTCCGGCGTGAGCTGGCCGCTCCGGTAGAGCCGTCCCTCCTCCACGACGTGCAGGTTCCGATAGCGACGGTCTTGGGACACGCGGTAGAGCAGCGGCGCGCCCACGATGCCGACAATCAACAGCGAAACGAGTGTGCGAGCAAGCATGGCACCGTTGTATCATCGCTTCAAGTGGATCGGGAAGGGGAACTCGCGGACGATGATTTCCGAACAGGTCTGTATTGCGTCGGACAGAACGATTTGTTCCGGCGGCTCACAAGTCAATGTCTTGGACAACTTTGGAGAATCGGACACTCGCCGATCTTGAGTCCTATCAAGTAGAAAATTGACCTCGTCCCTTTGGATCGGGTGAGACCCGCATGAAATAACAAAGCCGACGGGAATCCTTGAAAACAAGGCTTCCCGTCGGCTTGTGTCGCACCCGGACGGACACGGTCGGGGTGCCAATGTGACCCTGCGGGGATTCGAACCCCGGTCTCAACCTTGAAAGGGTCGTGTCCTAGGCCTCTAGACGACAGGGCCATTCGGTCATCGAAAACACTTTGTATATTGCGCCCGGTCAAGCGTCAATGGATTCGGACGATTCCTGCCGGTTCAGACAGGGGCCGCGGCCGTCAAGTTCGCGCCCCGTCCATCAAGGTGCGAAATTCCTCGAAGAGATAGGTGCTGTCGTGTGGACCGGCAGCGGACTCCGGGTGGTACTGCACGCTGAAGGCCCGAAGCGACTCGCACCGCAAGCCCTCGAGCGTTTGATCGTTCAGGTTGATGTGGGTGGCCACGGCGCCCGCGGGAAGCGTGGCGGGATCGACGGCAAACCCGTGATTTTGGGATGTAATTTCGACAGCACCGGTCGAACGATTGAGAACGGGTTGGTTGGCGCCGCGGTGGCCGAATTTGAGTTTGAATGTCTTCGCGCCCAACGCCAGCCCCAACAACTGGTGACCGAGGCAGATGCCAAAGATCGGTTTCCGACCGAGCAGGTCTTTCACGGTCTGGATCGCGTAACCGACAGCAGCCGGGTCGCCGGGACCATTGCTCAGGAAGACGCCGTCGGGATCGAGCGCGAGCACGTCCTTCGCCGAAGCCGTCCCGGGTACAACGGTGACCTCGCAACCGATCTGCGTCAGGCAACGGAGGATATTCCACTTCATGCCGTAGTCGATCGCGACGACGCGTCTGTTCCGCGGCCGGTTTGGGATGACGTGCTCGGCAAACGGGCCGAAGCCCTTGCTCCAGGGGAACGATTTCTCCGGGACAACTTCCTTGACGAGGTCGCGGCCTTCCATGCCGGGGAACGCTTTCGCCTTCGCGACGAGCGAGGCATCGTCGAGGTCGGTCGTGGAAAGGACGCCACTCATCGACCCGCGAACGCGCAGCCGGCGCACGAGGGACCGCGTGTCGATGCCTTCGATGCCGACGACGTTCGACGCGGTCAGGTAGGTTTCGAGATCGCGGTGGCTGCGGAAATTGCTCGGTACCTTCGTCAGTTCCCGGACAATGAATCCCTCGACCTGGACGTTCAGCGACTCGGCGTCCTCGCTCGTCGTGCCGTAATTGCCGATGAGCGGATAGGTCATGGTGACGATCTGACCCTTGTAGCTCGGATCGGTGAGGATCTCCTGATAGCCGGTCATGGACGTGTTGAAGACGACTTCACCGGGTTTCTCGCCAGGTGCGCCGAAGGCGCGGCCGGTGTAGACGGTGCCATCTTCGAGGGCGAGCTTCGCAAAACGTGTCATCGGTACTCGGCGTGTGGAAGGAATCCGCGCAAACTAGAAAAAGGATACGGTTCCACCACGAATAGACAACGGATTGACAGGATTCGGAAGCGATTCTGCATTACGCCGCTTGCAGGCCGATGCGCTTCCACCAGACCAATTCGGGTTCGTCCTTCGGCTCATCCTTCGCGGGCTTCTCGTCTTTCGTCTCGGCGGCGGGCTTCTCTGTGGTCACTACCTGCATGAGCACACCGAGGATCGTCGCGACGACGACGGCGCCGTTGACGGCGAAGGCGTTCTCGGACACCCAGGCGACGGCGTCGTAGTTGCCGGAGGCGTGCGCCATGCCGAAGGCCGCGTGCCACGAGAGGACCACGCCGAGGTAGCTGAGCAGGATCATGGTCCAGAGGCGGTAGAGGAGCACGCCGAAGAGGCCGCCGGAGAGGAACACGGCCCAAAGTTCCTGCCCTTGCGGGAAGACGGTTTGGACGGCGAACCAGACGGCGATACCACCGGCGATGAAGGCAAAGACCTTGGCGAGTTCGATGGCAAGGACGCCGCCGGCGAAGGCGAGAAGGAGGCCCATGACAAGGATCGGGCCGCCGGCGGCGCGGCCGGACGCCATGCCGATGATGCCGGCGGCGGCGGTGAAGCCGAAGACGACCCAAAAGCGGTGCCAGCGCCAGCCGAACCCCCAAAGGAGGAAGCCGACCAGCATGAGGAATCCGCCGGCCCCGATCGAGAGGCCTGCGAGTTCCGCGATCACGTCCGGAGAAATCAGAGTCATCGGAAACCGCCGGGAAGCGTTCTGCCGTCCGCCGACATTTCAGATATACCCGAAATGAACGGACTGGCGGAACGCTCGGCAAGCGAAGGCGGGGGCGGAAGAATCGTTTCCTGGCAAACTGGCGCGATTGTGTCAGCTTCTCCGTCAGTTGCCCAGTATCCGAATCGAAACACTTCGGCGGCGAGGACCATCGAACTCGCAAAGGTACACGCCCTGCCAGGTGCCGAGGTGCAGTAGACCATCTTCGATGATCAGTGTAGCGCTTGAGCCCACGAGGCTGGCCTTGATGTGCGAGTCGCTGTTGCCTTCGGCGTGGCGGAATCCCGGAGCGCGGTGCGGGGCGATGCGCTCAAACCAGAGGAGCATGTCGTGAACGACATCCGGATCGGCGTTCTCCTGGATCGTAACGCCGGCGGTGGTGTGGGGGATGTACACGACGCACAGCCCCGAGCGGACGCCGGAGGCTGCGACGGCCTCGGCGACCCGGTCGGTGATCTCGACGAATTCGCAACGAGCGGCGGTCGGCACGGTGAATCGGATCATGATCCCTAGAATAGATGTTGAACACGCGGAGGCGAATCGCGCGATGGCCACCATCCTGCTCGTAGACGACAATGCGGTCGAGCGCCGGCATCTGGCCGGCATCCTCGCCGGCGAAGGGTACGAGGTGGTCGAGGCGGCCAACGGGGATGAAGCCCTCGCGGCCGTGGCGAAAGCCGCGCCCGACGCCGTCGTCTGCGACATTCATGGTTCGGAGCGAGACAGCCTCGCACTCGTCGCGGCGCTGCGGCGGGAAGTTCCGTCGGTACCGGTGCTGGTGACGGCGATCTTCGGTAGCGAGGAACTGGCCGTGAAGGCGCTGCGAGCCGGCGCGTCCAACTATCTTCCCAAGCGAAACATCGCACGGGACATTCTGCAAGTCCTGGATGAACTCCTTTCCGTCGCCCAGTCGCAATCGCAGCAAGCGGTCTTCCTCGGACGCATGACGGCGGTCGAACACGAGTTCGTGATCGAGAACAACCCGGATCTGGTGAGCCACGTGGTGTCGCATGTGGAGTCGATGATGAGCCAGATGCGGCAGTTCTCGGAATCGGAGCGCGTGCAGGTCGGCGTGGCGGTGCACGAGGCGGTTCTGAACGCGATCGTGCACGGGAATCTGGAGATCAGTTCGGAACTGAAGGCCGGAGACTGGGACGAGTACCATTCGGCCGTATCGGAACGGGCGAAGTCCGATCCCTATCAGCGGCGGCGCGTGAGCATTACGGTGCGGGCGACGCGCGAGCCGATGTTGATGGTGCGGGTGCGGGATCAAGGCCCCGGCTTCGATCCGTCGAAGTTGCCGGACCCGACCGACCCGAAGAACATCGAGACGGGCAGCGGCCGCGGCATGCTGCTCATCCGCACCTTCTTCGATACCGTCGAGCACAGCCCGAACGGCAACGAAATCACAATGGTGAAGCGCGAGTCGCTCGGCCGGATGGATTGACGAACTATTCCAACAGCAATTCCTCGGGCA
The DNA here is from genome assembly GCA_019636445.1 of Gemmataceae bacterium. Lineage (GTDB taxonomy): Bacteria > Planctomycetota > Planctomycetia > Gemmatales > Gemmataceae > Limnoglobus. The sequence continues at coordinate 20,057 of JAHBXO010000057.1, forward strand.
GCCAGCCAGCGGCACCACCGGGCAGTTCCACCTGAACCCATCCGCCGCGTCGGTTCATCTCCCTCAACTCCGCGCCCGCCGGCAAGGGTTCCGACAACCTGGCCGGGTAGCTCGTGCCGTTGCCGACACGCAGTGTTGTCGGATTCGCCAGCACGAGCGGAATCGGCATATCGACTGCGATCCAACGGCTTAAAGCGAATGCGGTGAGAAAACCGACGACGCCGGCGGAAGCCAGCGCGAGCGACGCTGGCGACCGGGCGGTTCGATGGCGAAGGAATCCCGCGACGCCCGCGAGACCGGAGACCCCCGCGAAGAGGAACAACTCGGCCGGTGAGATCCGAAAACGGAGGGCGTCGAATCCGTCGGGGCGCACGCGCAGTTTCGGATCGATCGGCTCGGGATAGCGGATCGTTTCGCGGAGCGCCCGGAGATCGTCTTGAATTTCCCGGTCGCTCGGCGAGAGCTTCAGGCCGCGAAGCAGGTAACGGATTGCATCCGGCGTATTCCCCGATAGGGCAAGTGTGCGGGCCTTGGCGTGGGCCGCGCTGGCGGTCGTTCCTTCGATCAACCCGGCGGCCTTGCGGAACGATTCGCGCGCCGCAGTGGTGTCGTGTCGCCGTGCCACGCCATCGCGGAACCAGCTTTCGGCCGGATGCTCGGAATAGCCGATCAACATCGTTAAGACGATCGCGGCGGTCATGCCGAATCCTCCCAGTCGAGGATCAATCGGCGGATATCCGGCACCAGGTCCGCGGGCGTCCGCTCCGGAGAAAAGCGCAGGGCGTCGCCGACCGTGGCGATCTGGCGTACGGCGTCAATGCGCTCCGGGCCGACGGAAGCGGACGCCAGCGCCTGGACGAAGTCGCCGGGCGTCGCGGCCGTCGCGAGGACTCCGTGGCGGGACGCGAGATATCCGCGCAGGGCTTCGAGCGCGGCACCGGTCGGGTCGGATGAACGACCCGCTCGATCGAGCGCGTCCAGGGCCACGCGAACGGCCCGGACGCGTCGGAGTCGCGAGAGGCGGCGGCTACCGGGATCGCGATAGCGCTGGATTGCGAGGCCGAACGATCCAGCCAGTAAAAGACCGATCGCGAGCATCCCCCACGCGGCGAGGCCGGGTTGGAGGCGGGTCTTGGTTTGGGGCCAGGCGAAGAAGCGTTCGGGCGCCTCGATGGGCCGAGCGGGCGCCGGCATCACGATGGGCGGGTGAACGACCAACGGAATCGCGTCCAGATACTTCGTCGCGACGGCTCCGCTGCCCGGCGAATAGTAGGCAATCGCGAGTTCCGGCACCTCCGTCACGCCGGTATCGCGCGGACGCAAGCGATAGTGAAACGTGACGGCGTTCGGTGCCATCGTCGGGTCCTCGTCGACGATTTCGCGAAAGGACCCCTTGAACGCGGGACGATCCCGTAAGGCCGGTCGACGAATACGATCGGGATTCGTTGCACCGAGGAATGTGATCGCGAGATGGACTGTATCATCGCTGTCCAGCTTGGTCGGATCGGCCGACCAGGACACGGCGAAACCGGCCCCTGCGATGGCGTTCGAGAAGTTTGGGGCGGATTGGAAAAGGGCCGGCGCGTCCTCGGCCCGCGCGATCGAGACGAACAACAGCAGCAGGACAGCGACTCTACCAATCGCGCACATTCGGCCGCTCCGGTCCGGCGCGGAGGAGTTCATTCTGCCGGCGGGCCGATTTCAGCCGTGATGCGGCACGGTCCAGAAGCGCCTCGGTGTCCTGCGGGGACAATCGCTGCACCGGTCCGTCGTCCTTCACCACGGGCAACAAGCCGGCACCGGGCGGCGGGGCATCGGTGCCCGTTGGGGGATTTCCTGCCTTGGGTTCCGTTGCCGGAACGACTTGTCCTGGCGTTCCACTCGTGCTCGGCTTCGTCTCCCCCGGTCCCGTTGTCTCCGGTTTGATCATCGGCTTCTGTGCCGGGCGCGGCTCCTCGGGAATCGTCTCGTTCGGCGTCGGGGGATCCTTCTGCCTCGCCCGCTCCTTGTTCCAAAGCACCTTGGCCAGTTCCAGATTGATCCGGGCTTTCTGGGCCAGATCGATTTCCAAGTCGGGTTCGGCCAGGCAATCCTCGAAGCAACCGATCGCCGCGCGCAGCACGCGAACGTCCCCTTCGCGATACAGTAGGCATACGCCACGGTTGTAAAGGGCCTGCCGTCGGCGGATCGGCGGGATCACGCGATCGTCCAGACAGCGGAGATAATTCAACTCGGCTTCCCGAAATTCCCCGCGCCCGAACTGGAGCGCGGCGAGATTGAACGCGACTAGACCGGGGTCGTTCGTCCGATCGGCGGCGAGGTCGAAGCGGCGGTCGGCATCCGGCGCACCGAGGCGGGCGGCGGCGATGGCATCACGGATGCCATCGGAAGTACCGATCGCGAATAACGCTAGGATGAGCGGAATGCGGAGCATCGTTATACAGTTTACCCGCTATCGGGTTCGCCACCACGCCAAAGTCAGGAAGACCAACGCACCGCCCACGAACGGCGCGGATCGATCCCGCGGCTGCGGCAACCGCTCGTCGTCCAGTTCGCGCACGCCCCCGGGCTTGATCGCCCGTTGGAATATGTCCCGCGCGTCGGCTGTTTCGCGACGAGTGGCGAACAGTTTTCCACCCGTTCCCGTCGCAATCGCCTCGGCCACGTCTTCGTGAAGTCGCGTTTGCACCGGCACCGGGACTCCGGCCTTGTCGGGCGATTCCAGCGGCACGCCACGGTGGAAAATGAACGATTCGTCGATGGGATCGCCGATTGCCACCACGTGGACCGGGATGGCGCCACGGCGCAGCGCTGGAATCGCGGTGCGCCATTCTTCGTCGCCGGCCGGGTCGTCGCCGTCGGTGAGAAGAACGATCTCCTGGAAACCGGAAAAGCGCGGATCGTGCGCGGCAATGGCGGCGGCGAGCGCGGCACCGATCCGCGTGCCGGACACTGCGGCATCGTCGGCGGGTCGGATCTCCGCTGGCGGGGTCGTGGCATCCAATTCGTCCAGCCGGAAATCCACGTGGTCGTAATCGGTGGTGAGCGGAACGATCGTCGTGGGGCGGGCCGCGAAAACGACCACGGCCACGCGATGCCCGCCCCGACCTCGCAGTTCGGCGACTAGCCCGCGGGCGGTCGCGATCGCCGCCTGCCAGCGAGCCGGACGTTCCCGATCCGCCATGTCCTCCGCCCACATACTGCGGCTGAAATCGATCGCGATCACGATGTCGCGACCGACGGCGACGCCGCGTTCGTCGGCCTCTCCCCAATAGGGTCGAGCAAAGGCGATCACAAGCGCCAGCCACGCGAGCGCGACGAACAAACGCGCGATTCCCGGCCGGGAGTCGGTGCCGGTCCGCAGCGCGGCGATCGCGCCCGGCCGGCCAAGTGCCGCCAGCCGCGACCGGTCGCGTCGGGTCTGTCCTCGATTCCCGATCGCGTAGAACGCGGGAGCCAGAGCGAGCCAGAACGCACCCGGATTGCCGAAACGCACCGTCGAGAGGAATTCTTGGAACTCCAGTGCGAAATTCGTCATGGCAAGCGTCTCCAGACGAACCGTTCCACGATGACCAGCGCCGCGAGAGCCGCCAGCGCCGCCGCCGCCAACGCCGGAGCGAAGCGGTGGTATCGGCGATATTGAAAGCTCAGAGTGGGTGCACGTTCCAGCGCGTCGATGGTCTGGTAGACCTCCTGCATGGCCGCGGCATCGCTCGCGACGAAGGAACGGCCGCCGGTCATGCTCGCGACGGCGTCCAGCACGGCGCGGCCGGCGGCCCGCTGGCTGCGTGCGTCCTCCGGCGCGTCTGCGTTCGGTTCGCCACCACAGTCGATCGTGTAGATCGGAATGCCGAGGTTAGCCGCCAACTGGGCCGCCTGGCGCGGGGTCAGCGGTGCTTCCGCTCCTTCACCAGTCGCGTTATGTTCACCATCGGAAAGAACAATCAAGACACGGCGGCGGCCGCTGGCCGGTTTCAGCCGGATCAAGCCTTCTGCGATCGCATCGCCGATATTCGTGCCGGAGTCCAGACCCGCACCTTTAGGCTCGAATCGCGCGAGGATGCCAAGCAGTACCGAATGATTCAACGTGAGCGGACACTCCGTGCGCGGCCACGCCGCGAAGGCCAAAAGCGCGATCGCGTCGTTGCGCCGCCCGGCGAACGTCACACCATCCGGCGAAGTTCCCCCGTCCACAAACAACGTGAACGACCGCCGCGCGGCTTCCAGCCGCGATACTCCTGTGGTGTCGGTCTCGGCCATGCTACCGGACACGTCACAGACGAACGCGATCCCGATACCTTCGGCGGGCAATCGCGTGGTGCGGTCCGGGACACGCGGGCCGGCCAGTGCAAGAATGGCCAACGTAACGATCGCCCACCGCAGCAACCGGGGTACGACTTCGGCCCGCCGAGCCGCGCCGGGAGGCAAGCCTTCGATCAGACTCAGATGGGAGAAACGGAACGCCGGCCCACGCCGGCGCGCCCGAGCCGCCACGGCCAGAACCGCGACGGGAAGCAGCAGCAGCCACGTCGGCACCTCGAAATCCATGGCTTCCACCATAGCGGACCCCGGCGTGCCCGGCGACATTTCCCTTGCATTCGGCGGAGGGGGACGCTATGCCCCGACCGGGGAACCGTCACGCACCGGCTGATGAACCATGCACCCGACCCGAAGGGTCGTCTGGATCTTCGCTCTCACGTTGGGCATCGCGCTCGCCGCGATCCTTCCGGGCTGCGCGGGGGCCCGACCCATCGATACGCCACCGGCGGCGACCACGAAACTCTACTGGCAATCTGAACCGAGCCACGAGTCGTGCCGCCCGGAAACGGACAAAATCATCATCGACGGACTGGCCGCCCAGCTCGGCGGGGCACCGCCGCCGCCCATCACGAAACCCTTGAATGTGCTCGCGCTCTCGGCCGGCGGCAAATACGCCGCCTACTCCGCCGGCCTGCTCTGCGGGTGGACCGAAACCGGCACCCGGCCGACCTTCGACATCGTCACCGGCGTCAGCAGCGGTGCCATCCTCTCCCTCTACGCCTTCCTCGGCCCGCAGTACGACGCCAAGCTCAAATGCTTTTTCACCGAATACAACCAGTCGGACCTCTTCCCCGTTCGACCGCTCCGGAACCTGATTGTGAACGGATCGATGGCGGCCCCCATCGGACTCAAGAGAACCATCGAGAAAGAGATTAACAATTTCACGCTCGCCGAGATCGCCCAGGCGCACAAGGCGGGCCGCCGGCTCTACCTCGCCACCATGAACGTCCACACCAAACAACTCGTCATCTGGGATATCGGCGGCATCGCCTGCAGCGGCCGGCCCGACGCCCTCGCGCTCGTCCGCACCGTCATGCTCGCCGCCACCGCCGTGCCGGCGCTGCTGCCCCCTGTCGAGATCGACGTCGTCGTGGACGGGAAACGTTACACCGAAGTGCATTGCGACGCCGGACCCGTCACGCAAACCTTCGTCCGCTTCGGCCCGCACGACTGCCCGCGCCCGGGCGCGAAATGGCTCGCCGGCTCGCAACTCTACTGCCTCGCCGCTGGCAAGATCGACCCCGACCCGATCGAAGGTCGCGTCGGCTTCATCACCCGTGTCAGTGCCAGCGTCTCCGCCTCGCTGTACGCCCTCTACCGCGTCGAATTGATGAAGCTGCATTCGCTGTGCCTCACCACCGGCATGCAATTCAACCTCGCCGCCATTCCACCCGAAACCGAATTGGACGTCGACAGTACGAGCATTCAGGCCAAGGTCATGAAGCCGCTGTTCGAGTTGGGATACCGTACGGGGGTCGCGGGCATCCCTTGGCGGCCGACCCCGCCGGGCGCCCTCGACGGCGAAGAGCCGGAACCCCGATCCGGCACCAGCTTCCGCACCGTACGATGACGGGGATTGGGGAAAAAGGGTGCATGGCGCGGGCCGCGCCGGCCGATACCACTCATGTCCTACGAGGATCGGTCATGCGCGCTATCGCCGCCATCGTGTTTGTCGCCGCGCTCGGTCAGGGTATCCGCGCCGAAGACAAGGAACCCTTCGCGGCCCGCATGTCCTCCTTCCTGTTCCCGGCCCCGCATACCCACGAACGCGCCGGCACCGACAAACCATATTCGCACCTGGCGGCAGCCGGGAAAAGTTCGCACGAATCCGGAGGCTACATCGGCGGCGGCAAACTCGTCCGCGGCGAAGGCCGCGGCGTGACCGACGGCGTCTTCGGCTGGGACTACACCTTCTTCGGCCGCCGCCCCGGCCGCGTCTTCCTCGGCTGGCACAACGACTCGACCAAGCACCAGACTCCCATCCTGCCGCGATACGCCGCCGAAGGCCCGCGCGTCACCGACGTCTTCGCACTCCAGCCGTTCAAGAAGGCCGTGCGCGAAGCCACCCACGAACGACAAACCGGCGGGAAACACGAGTAACCGGCACACGCCCCCGGTACAATGCGGAAATCTCTGGCCCCGCCGGTGCGCCCCGCATGTCGATCCGTCTCGCGGTCTACCACGCCCCGTTCGATCCGCCCACGCTGCACCACCGGCGCATCGCCGAACGGCTCGTCGAGCTGTTCGACCGCGTCGTCGTCGTCCCCTCCGGACCCCGGCCCAAGCCCGCCGCCGTCCCCGATAGCCAACCGGTCCATCGCGCGACGATGTCGGACTTGCACTTCCGAGGTCTCGAGGATCACGGCCTCACGGTCGACCTCTCCGATCTCGAAGACAACTGCCACAGCCCCCCCGCCTGCCTCACCGACCGCTATCTCGTCGAAGGGGTCGAATTCTGGCACGTCGTCTCCGTCGACTGGATCCGCGACGGCGCGGCGAAGAAATCCACCATCCACGTCGAGTGGGAACGCGGTGCCCAGCAGTGGGACTCCGTCGGCTTCATCGTCCTCCGCGAACGCGGCGAGCCGATCGACCCCGCCGACCTGCCGCCCAAGCACATCGTCCTCGAACACGACCCCTACGTGCCGAGCCAGTCGGTGCGCATGATGCTCAACCAGGGGGAGCCGGCCGCGGCCGAGCACCTCCAGCCATCCGTCGCCGCGTACATCCGCCGGCACGGCCTCTACCGCGACGTGCCCGTCGACGGCCGCGCCACCTTCAAACCCGACCACGCCAAATTCCAACTGTACGTCGACGAGTGGAAGGAAACCTCCCGCAACATCGGCGAACTCCTCGCTCCCTACACCGGCGACCGCCCCGAAATGATCGTCGCCGTCGGCGGCGACGGCACCATGCTCCGCGCCATCCGCAAACACTGGCGCGATCGCCTCCCCTTCTACGGCATCAACACCGGCGGACTCGGCTTCCTCCTCAGCGGCCGCGACGTCACCACCTTCTGGCGCGAGGAGATGCTCCTCTACCACCTGCCGCTCCTGCTCGTCGAAGTCGAGTTCGCCTCCGGCGGCAAGCAGAAGGCCGTCGCCTTCAACGAGGCGTGGGTCGAACGCGCCACCGGTCAGACGGCGTGGGTGCGCGTCAGCGTCAACGGCGAGGCACGCATGAAGAAGCTCGTCGGCGACGGCGTGCTCGTCTCGACCGCGGCCGGGTCCACCTCGTACGCCCGCGCCATGGGCGCGCCGCCGGTGCCGCTCAACACCGGCGTGCTGCTGCTCGTGGGATCGAACGTGCTGCGCCCGGCGTTCTGGCGCCCGGCCGTGCTGCCGATGTCGGCGGAAGTAACCTTCGAGACGATCGACCCGAGCAAGCGCCCGTTGCAGGGCTACGTGGATGGCGAACTGTTCCCGGAGCCGGTGAAGCGGATGACGATCCGCGTGAGCCGCACCGCCGCCGTCGAGTTGGCCTTCACCCGCGGCCACGACCCGTTCGCGAAGCTCGCCCAGGTCCAGTTCCCCGACGACGGGGAGTGAGCCGCCCGCCCCCGCCTCGCCGTAGCCCGAAAGTGGGTCCGCCGCGACTGCGCCACCCCCCGGCGGACCCACACAATTTGGCGGACCCACTCCCGAATTTCGGAACCAGACTGGCCCGATCAGGACTTACGGCGATTCCCACCAAATACTCGCCGGTGAGTTCGCGAAGCCGGACCGCCGTGCCCGGTGGAGACCTTTCTTGGCCCCGGCAGGGGCCGCCGGCTGTGGCCACGGGTGGAGCGAAGCGGAACCCGTGGTTCATGGCACGCGATTCGGTGGGAACTGCGCTTCCACGGGTTTCGCTTCGCTTCACCCGTGGCTACCGTCCGTTGCCCCGTACGCGAAAAAAAAGCGACGCAGCTGCTTTGTCTCGCCCCTCTTCCGGTATAGAGGACGCTCGCAAGCCACCGAC
>JAHBXO010000058.1 GCA_019636445.1 Gemmataceae bacterium
TACGAAGACGAAAGGCGTTGCGTTCCCGCATCGGCCCCCGCGTCGTCCCGGCCTTCGATCCGCACCGCGGCGCCCGACTCGATGGCCACCCCGACACCACCGCCCGCGAACGGGCTTTCCATCTATCGTGAGGTTCGGTCATGAATCGTCGCTGGGTTCTCAAGGCTGTCGCCGGCATCACCTGCCTCTCCGCCGCCGCGTGCGGCGATGTGCGAACCGTTCAGAACGGGCCGGACGCCTCCCCGCAAATGGCGCCCAAGGAACAACTCCCTCCCGCGGACATTGGCGGGGCACTCTACAAGAAGGAAACGCCCGAGGAACTCGCCCCCGCGACCTCGCCCAGCGCCGACATCGTCATCTCGAACGCCGTGGTTCGGCTCGACAAGAAACAACTGATTTCCGCGCTCGTCGACGGCAACATCGAGGTTGTCGGCTTGCCGCTCCCGCCCAACACGCCGTTTAGCAAGGACGACCGCAACCTCGTCTTCGAAAGCGCGGACGTCAACTTTCAACTACCGTACCGACGGCTGCGCGAAGGCGACCGCGTACCTGGCAAGTCGATCGTCTGCGTACTGGACGACCTTGAAGCCCGCGTGCAGCAGGAGGCGAGCGTCAACATCAGCAAGGCGTGCGACGAGGCGATCAAGCAGGCGACGAACGCGGCCGACAAGATTCAAGAGACCGTCCGTGCGATGCAGAAGATCGGCACGGCGGCGTCCAACGTTGAACTGGCGCAGAACGAAGCGACGCTCGCGCGCTATCGCGAGAACGTCGCCCAGTCCCTGAAGGAGAAGGTGAAGGCCGACGGCGATGCGAAACGAGCCGACGCCATCCGCTACCGCCACCGCGCCCGCACGCAGGACGGCGGCATCATCACCAAGCTCATGCGCGAACCGGGCGAGTACGTGAAGGCCGGCGATCCGATCATGGAAGTGCTTTCGACCGACGACGTGCGAGTCGAAGGCATTCTGGAAGCGCAGAACGCCGACGCCGTGCGCCCCGGCATGAAGGTCGTGATCGAACCCTCCACGCCCGCCGGGCCGGACATGAAGATCGGTCGCGTCGAGCATCGCCGCGAAGTGACGGGCATCGTGGTGACCGCGCACAAGGACCGACCGCAGATCGTGTCCGCCAGCCTCGACAACACGCTGCTCATCCAGGACATTTTCCCGCCCGCCGGCAAGCCCCGCGTCGCCTATCGCGTGCAGCTCCCGCCGGAAGCACAGGGGGCGCGCTCGATCGCCGCCACTGGCGATAAGGTCACGCGGCACCTCCTCGCCGCCGGCGGTGAAGACGGCAGGATCCGCCTCTGGGACATCGCGAACCCCGACAAACTCTCGGAAAAACCGATCCGCGAATTCGACGACACACACGGCTCCGGCGTCGCCGCGCTGGCATTCAGCCCCGACGGCCGGTTCCTCGCCTCCGCCGCCGGTCGCGAAGTCTTCGTCTGGAGCGTATCCGACGGCAAAAAGATGTATGCCCTTCAAGGCGAACTCAAGGACGCCGTCACGTCCGTCCGCTTCACGCCGCAATCCACGCTCGTCACCGTGTCGCGCGACAAGGCCCTTCGCGTCTGGCGACTGGGCGACAAGGGCGCGAACGTCGAACGGACCATCGACCACCGCAAAGGAAACGTCGATTGCCTTGGCATCTCCTCCAAGGGTGGCCGGGCCCTCTTCGACCAGGATGACGGCCGCATCGACGTGGTCGCGCTCGCCAACGGTCTGCCCGTCGGCAGCGTCCAAAACAACGGACCCGCGGCCCGCTTCGCCAACCTCGCCCTCTTCTCCCCGGACGATTCCCTCGTTCTCACCGCCGGCGGTGACGGTGACATGAAGGGCGAACTCCAACTCTGGACCGCGCCCGCCGCCGGCGGCCGCGGGTCCGAACGCAAGCGATTGGTCGTCCCCGGCCGCGCCACCCCCACCTGCGCCGCTTTTGGCCCCGAAGGCGCCGGCTGGTTCGTCGTCGTCGGCACGCAGACCGGAAGTGTTCACGTCTGGACGTCGTCGATCCTCTCCCAGCAGGCCAAGGAACGCACCGGCCAGGTGACCGCCGTCATTCCCAACGACGCGCGAACCGTCCGCGTGACGGTCGTCACGGATCGGGTGGCCGATACCGGCACGGTGCTACAGGACAAATCCTCCGCGACGATCATTGTCAAGCCGGGCGAAGTGGCCGCGCCTCCCGCGCCGGTGCCGGGGTCGGCGACGGCGAGGACGGGCGGCGGACTCGTGCCCGCCGGTGGGGCGATTCCGCCGACGGCAGTCGTCCCCGCGAGCGCAACGCTCCCCGTCGTCGTACCGGCGCTGCCGATGCCCACCGAGAAAAAGTAACAACGCAAAGGATTCGTTCCCGTCTCTCGGATTGACCGATGCGACGGGAATTGAAGCGGTGAACTTCCCCGACTCGCGGTGCGCATCAGCCTCATGGACACGAGCCTGCTCAATAACCCCGTCGAGCGTCGCAAGGCGGTGCGGCTGCGCACCCGGCCGGACCTGCAGATTTCCGAACAGCGCTACGAGGGGAAGGTCTACCACGTCGTCAAGGATCCGGTGTGCCTGCGCTACTACCGGTTCAACCGCCAGGAGTACTTCGTCTTCCGCCTCTTCGATGGCGGCCACACGATGGAGGAAGTGAAGGGGGAATTCGAGAACGAATTCAAACCCCATCGCCTGGAGTACAACGACCTCGAAGGCTTCGCCCGGCAGCTCATCACCGCCGGCCTTGTGCAGAACGAAACCGTCGGAAGTGGCAAACACCTCTTCGAGCGGCGCGCCAAACAGCGCCGCATGAAGCGCCTCGCCGCGATTTCCAGCGTCCTCTACTGGAAGATCCCGGTCTTCGATCCGGACCGCATCCTCACCTGGATGTACGGCTGGCTCTGGTGGATCTTCACGATGCCGTTCTTCGTGGCGTCGTGCGGCCTCATGCTCGCCGCCGTCGTCCACGTGATGCTGCACTTCCAGACCTTCTACGACAAGCTGCCGGCGTATCACGAGTTTTTCGCGTTCCATACCGTGCTGTACCTCTGGCTCTCGCTGGGGGTCGTGAAGATCATCCACGAGTTCGGACACGGATTGAGTTGCAAGGCGTTCGGCGGCGAGTGCCACGAGATGGGCATCCTGCTCATGTGCCTGTCGCCGGCGCTCTACGCCAACGTCACCGACGCCTGGACCGTCAGCGACAAGTGGAAGCGAATCATCATCAGCTTCGCCGGGATTTACGTCGAACTGATCATCGCCGCCATCAGTACCTTCGTGTGGTGGTACACGCCGCATCTGCCGGTCGTGAACAACATCGCCCTCTGCCTAATGACGCTCTGCTCCGTCAGCACCTTCTTCTTCAACGCGAACCCGCTGATGCGGTTCGACGGTTACTACATCATGGCGGACTGGCTCGAAATCCCGAACCTTCGGGACCGCTCGAACCGCTTCGTCACGAACACCTTCCTCGAAAAGGGCCTCGGCATCGAGGTGCCGCCCGAACAATACATGGCGCCCGGCCGCAAGGCGCTCTTCATCACCTACGCGGTGATGAGTTGGGTCTACCGTTGGGTCGTCACGTTCAGCATCATCTGGATGCTCGCGGACTTCCTCGGTCCGAAGCTCAAAGTCCTGTCGCACATGATCGCCATCATGTCCCTGGTCAGCATGTTCGTCTGGCCGGTGTACCGGATGGTCAAGAATATTCGTCAACGGGGGCGATTGCCGGACATGAAAGCGAAGCGCGTTTACATCACGATGGCGATCTTCGCGGGATTGATCGCGTCGTTCTTTCTGCTGCCGCTGCCGATCAGCCGCGTGCGGGAGATGGGCCTCGTGGCCATCCACCCGGACCACGGCGAACTCGTGGGCCTCACGGAGCCGGCGCACCTGGTCCGCCGCGAAGTCCTGGAGGGCCAGACCGTCGCGAAGGGACAGGTGATCGCCCGCTTCGCCAGCCAGAAGCTCCAGGAGGAGATCACGAAGCTCGAATCGGAGATGCGCGAGGCGCTGCAGGTGGCCGAGAACCTGCGCCGCCAACAGGCGGGTGAAAAGAACCTCCCGCCGGCGGCGACCACCCAACTGCTCACGCAGATCGCCGAGTACTCCAGCAAGGCCGAGCAATCGGCGAAGCAACTGGATGAGTTGCGCCGCCGCGCCGCCGACCTCGATCAGGTCCGGTCTCCGCGTGCCGGCGTCGTGATGGGGGCGCCCTCCGGTTCCGATGTCGGGAAGCAATTCGACCCCGCCTTCCAGGACCAGAAACCGATCTGCACCGTGGGCGATCCGAACCGGCTCATCGTCAAGATCCCGGTTTCCGCGAACGACTATCGCCTGTTGAAGGACGACCAGACCAAGGAAGGGTTGGAGGTCTCGGTACTCGTGAAGGGACGAACCGACCGCGTCTTCAAGGCACGCCTCCGCCGGCTGCCCGACTCGGACGCGAAACAGGTGCCGGTCGCACTGACGCAGCGTGGCGGCGGTCCGCTGGCCGTCAAACAGGCCGGCGAAGGCGGCCAAGAGACGGTCCCGCTCGCCCAAACGTACCTCGTCGAAGCCGAAATCCTCGACACCGACGGCTCCATTCGCCCCGGAGCACTCGTACAGACGAAAATCCACTGCCAGTGGCGCTCCGGCGCATGGTGGGTTGGCCGCTTCCTCGCGAGCGCCATGGACATCGGCTTCTATTGATCGGTCCGGCGCGGCGGCGGTCCGTAGAATTGCGGGATGAAACCGCTCCGCGCCATGCTCTTCGATTTCGACGGCACCCTCGCCGACAGCTTCGGTGCCATCACTCTCAGTACGAACCACAGCCGAAAGCACTTCGGCCTGCAGCCGCTCCGCGAGGACGAAGTCCGCGCGTATGTCGGTTACGGACTGCGCCACCTCATGGAGCAACTGGTGCCGACGGCGCCCCCCGACGACGCCGTCGCCGTCTATCGCGAACACCACCCCGGCGTCATGGCGTCGGGCACGATCCTCTTCCCCGGCGTCGTCGAGTCGTTGGAAACGCTGCGCCGCCGCGGCGTGAAGTCCGCCATATGCAGCAACAAGCACGTCCAGTTCACGAAGGCGATCGTGCGGGAGAAGGGCGTCGCGCATCTCTTCGACGAAGTGCTGGGGCCGGACGACGTGGGCGTGGCGAAGCCCGATCCGGCGATGCTCTTCGAGGCGATGCGCCGGCTCGGCGCGACGGCAAGCGACACGGTTTACGTCGGCGACATGACGATCGATGTGGAGGTGGCGCGCAACGCCGGCGTGCCGGTCTGGATCGTGCTCGGCGGCGCTTCATCGCGCGAGTCGCTCGAAGCGGCCAAACCCGACCGCATACTCGCGACGTTCGCGGACATACTGGCGTGACGTGTCCTCACGCCGTCTTGAAGAGATCCAGCGGCTTGTGCTCCGCGCCGACGATCGGCTTCGCATCGATGCCGAGCCAATTCTCCAGCACGGCGGCGTAGACCCGGCGGAAATCGATGGCATGGACGAGGTTCCCGTCGGGAATCTTCTCGAGGCTGGGGTGGTCGCCGACGACGCCCGCCTTGACCTTGCCGCCGACGAGGAACATCGGCGCGGCGCTACCGTGGTCGGTGCCGTTGCTGCCGTTCTCCTTGGCGCGTCGTCCGAATTCGGAAAAGGTCATGACGCAGACGCGATCGCCGTGGCCGCGCTCGGCGAGGTCGCGCCAGAAGGCGGAGATGCCCGCGGCGACGGTGTCGAGGAGGTTCGCGTGGGTGCCGGTCGCGCCCCCTTGCCCGGAGTGAGTGTCGAAGCCGTCGATGGAAACGTAGAAGATCCGGGCACCGACGCCGGCGTCGATGAGCTGGGCCGCCAGTTTCAGCCGGTTCGCAAAGCCGTTCGCGGGGTACGGCACCTTCGGCGCGTAGTTCGCGCCGATCGCCTTGATCCGATTGGCGCTCTCGTAGGTGTTCACGGCCGTGCGGCGGACGAAGTCCAGCAGGTCCGGCTTCTTCGCCATCGACGCGTCGCCCTTCGCCACCGATTCGATCAGGGTCTTCTGGTCCCCATTCTCGCGCCCGCTCGCGCCGCCGAGCCTGAGTTGGAAGTCTTCGAGTTTCGTCAGCGACGGCACGCGCGCCGGCGCGCCCGCGAGCGCCAGCGGCGCGATCTCGTTGTCGGCGGCGAGGTGGAACGCGGAGAGCGGCTTCGCCTTCAGCGACTTGCCGATCCAGCCTTCGGTGAGATCCTGGCGCGTGCTGGCGGCATGCCAGATGTCCATGCTGCGGAAGTGCGACTGGTCCGGGTTCGGATAGCCGACGCCCTGCACGATGCACGCGGCCTGGCGGTCGTTCAGGAGCCGGCCGAGCGGCGCCGCGGACGGGTGGAACCCGACATGCGCATCGACGCCGAAAACGCGGTCCTTCGGTACGGCGATGGTCGGCCGGTGCTTGTAGTAGAGTTCGTTCTTGAAGGGGATGACGGTGTTCAGGCCGTCGTTCCCACCGGTGAGTTGCACGACGACGAGGACGGTGTCCTTGGCACCGGGCTTGTCGGCGGGCGGCGCGGCGAGGGCGGTGTTTCCGAGGAATGTCGGCACGGTCGCGCCGAAGCCCAGCAGCGAGGAGGCCCGCAGAAAGTCGCGTCGATCGTTCATGACAACCCCGTCAGTTGAGTTGGAACTCCGGTAGCGCGAGCGCCAGGTGCGCGAGCGCCCGCAGGCGGTGATGGGCCACGTCCTCCGCCGACCAGTACGGCGGGTACTTCGTCCCTTTCGTCCGTTTGGCGTAATCCTTCAATTGATCGCGAGCCTCCGGTGAGGCGTCGCCCTGCAGGAAGACCTTGAGGTAGAACTCGATCGCGTTATCCTCGCTGTCCACGCCGTGCCTGGTCAACACCGCGACGGGATCGCAGCGGCGGCCGAAGCGCGTGTCCTCGGTGGACGTGAGCGCGAGCGCCAGGTTCTGGCGGAAGAGCAGCGTCTGCGCATTCAGCCACGCCGGGCCGCCGTCCCAGCCCTTCACCGACGGCGGCGCGAACAGCACCTGGCCGAGGGATTCGAGCGCCGTCGCGAGGTTGAGCGGGCCGACGTTCCCTTCCATCGCCCGCACGATGCCGACGGCGAACTCGACCGGCGACTTCACCTTCGCCCGGTAAGCCTCCGGCGAAAAGAAGTGGTTCGAGCGGAGCATGGTGCCGACGAGCTTTCCGGTATCGAACTTCGAGTCGCGGTAATGCTTCACGAGCGGCGCGAGGAAGTCCGCGGGCGGTGCGTCCTGCTCGGAGAAGAAGAAGCGATAAA
This sequence comes from Gemmataceae bacterium, assembly GCA_019636445.1. Lineage (GTDB taxonomy): Bacteria > Planctomycetota > Planctomycetia > Gemmatales > Gemmataceae > Limnoglobus. Next base: position 7,249 of record JAHBXO010000058.1, read on the forward strand.
GTTTGCCGACGATGAAGCGAGGGCAAGCGTCGTGCGCGAGGCATAGGTCGACGATGTCGCCGGCTTTGTATCGGCCCGATTTTCCAAAGACGGTTTTCAAGCCCCCATCGTGGTCGCGTTCCGTGAACAGCGATTTCCCCGCCTTGATCGAATAGCCCGTGAACGCCTTCGCCGCCTCGCGGATGTCGGTCTCGGTGTAATTCCCGATGCCGAGGGAGAAGAGTTCCATCAACTCGCGGGCGTAGTTCTCGTTGGGTTTTCCTTTCTTACTGTCCTTGGCGTCGAGCCAGACGAGCATCGCCGGATCGACGGTGATGGCGTGGAGAAGTTCGTCGTAGCGGCCCAGGGCATTTTGGGAAATCGTCCGATACTGGCCGAGCATGAACCGGGCGTTTCGCACCTTGACGACGCTCGTGGCGAAGTGGTTATGCCAGAACAGGCAGAGTTTCTCGTGCAGCGGGTGCGGCGTGCGCAGCATCCGGTAGAGCCACCACGCGGCGAGTTGTGCCGGCGGCGCGCCGGCGGGAAGGCTGCGTTCGCTGGCCATGAACTCGCTGGACGCTTCGAAGTCGGCGTCGGCGGGGCCGCCGGCGAGGACACGGTCGAGCGTCTTGTCGGGTCCGTCGGCGAGGCCGCGAGCGAGGTCCGCCGCGGACGCGCCGAAACCGGCGCGGCGGTGCAGGTGGCCGACCTTGCGGGCGTCCCACGGGTTCGCCGCCGACGGACGGTAGGGATCCCAGGCGTTCATGTCAGTTCCCGGTGTTCCAGGCGATCTTGAATTCGAAGAATTCCGCAGCGTGGTCGATGCTCACGTCGAACCGGCCGAGCGTGCCGAGCCAGGCGGCGAGTTTCTTCGTCTGCTCCTTCGCCTCCGCGAGGCCGATCCCTTGAGATAGGATCGCCTGCGTGACGGTGGCTTCGGGATTGGATTCGAGGAACTTCGCGCCGCCGCCGGCGAAGGCGCTTGCGCGCCAGACCGCCGGCGAGCCGGACGCCTTCGATTCCTTGCGAAGTTCGGGAATCAGCAGCTTCACGATGCCCGGCGTGCTGCCCACGATCAGGGAATCGCCGACGATGGCAAAGGTCGGCACCGCGTTGAACCGCAGCTTCTCCGGGTCGTCGAACTTCGGCTCGACCTTTTCGGAGAAGCGGTAGCTGACGAGTTTGACGCCGTCGAAGGTCTCTTCGCTCATCTTCCAGCCGGTCTGGAAACCGGCGATGAGGCCACCGGCGCGGAGCAGAGCTTCCATCGATTCGCCGTACTGGGCATCGCGCATGGAACCGACGTACGCGGAGGGCGGGATCGCTTGCGAAGGTTCGACACCGTAGAGTTTCTCGCCCGTGTGGGCCGCCACGAAGCGGTGGTACGGGCCGGAGTTCTCGAGGAGTTGGCCGAACGTGGTGTTCGGCAGCACCTTGTCGATCTGAGCAATGCCGTTTTCCAGGTCCTTGAGATTTTCGGGGTTGAAGATCCGCTTGCGTTCCTTCCAAAGGTAGCCGAGATCGAGGTACATGCTCTGGCTGAAGAGCACGCCGGCGGGGCGGAGCAGCGGCCGCGAACCGGGTTCGCCCTGGAACGGTGCGTGGATCGCCATGTTCGGATCGAGTTCGCTCCGTTTGGCGGGCAGGCGAACGGCCCACGAGTAGCCCTTCGGGGTCTGCTCGAGGGCAAAGGCAATGAACTCGGCACGGCGTGCGGCGTCGGCGGTGCTGCCGAAGAGCATCGTTTGAAAGATGTCCTTCTTCGTCGTGGCGAAGAAATCCTTGGACTGCTGCGATTCCTTGACTTTGGCGAAGTCGAGCCAGCCCCACGCGAGTGCGTTCGGGCCGGCGAGTGCTTTCGCCTTAACCAAGGTGGGATGGTTGGCGACCGCGGTTCCCCCCTTGCCGGCGGCGAGCTTGAGGCACTCGAGCATCGCGGCGTCGCGGTTGGCGATGTAGATCGCCGGGCCGATCCGGGCCGTAAAGAATTCCTTGCCGGTGGACGATACCATCGCGCCCTGGAACTCCTTCGTCTTTAGTTCCTGTTTGGCGTCCCCGCGTGCCAGTTCCTCGCGGAGCCCGTCGAGGAACATCGCGTGCGCCTTCGCGACAGTCGCCTCGTCGGTGCCTTCGAGGACGAGCACGGCGGGCTGGGGTTCCTTATCGATCGCCACGCCGATCGCGATGCCTCGGCCGGCGACCTTGTCGAGCAGTTCGGGCCATGGTGCGCCGAGTTCCTTTTCGAGGTGGCGCACCGTCTGGAAGAATCGCTTCACCGGCGTCGATTCGAGGAGTTCGCGGGCTTGCGGGAACTGTTCGAGGCCGTGATAGGCACCGATTTTTGAGACACTCTCCACCAAGAGGCGGGGGTTTTCAATCTTGAAGACGAAGCCGGCCTGAACGGGGATGCGGCGAAGTGGATCGGCGGCGTCATCGGCGCGAATCGTCGAACCGCACGCCAGTACGAGGAAGACGAATAGCGGGCGGAACATGGCGAATCCTCGGCGAGCTTGGCTGGCAATGATACTTCCGGCCGGCGACGGGAGTTTCAGGTTTTCTTCCCCAGTGCGGCTTCGGCCCGCTTCATTTGATCGGCAGCGTATTCCAGCTGGCGTGCCAATCCGTGCAGCATCTTCACTTCCTGATCCGTCGGGAGTGCCCGGCCGACGAGGTGCCGGAACGCGTGCATGAGCGCGTCGGCGTTCTGGCCGAACAGGAAGCGAACGTCCGTGAGGGCGGCGTGCAGATGCGCCATGGCACGATCGAACGCGGCGTAATGGGCCGGTTCCCGCACAATCGCGGGTGGCGTCGCGAGGATGTTCTGGAGTTCGTAGAGCGCGATGCCGACGGCGAGCGCGAGGTTCAGGGAGGTGTAGTCCGGCGCGGTCGGCAGGACCAGCAGGCCGTGGCAAATCGCCAGTTCCTCGTTCGCCAGGCCGTGCGGCTCGGGGCCGAAGACGATCGCGCCTCGCGCCATCGCGAGCACCTCCGCGAACCTCGGCAGGAGTTCGCGCGGCGTGCCCGCCAGTGTCGTCCGCAGCGTGCCGGCGATCTCGCCGGAACTGCCGAGCACCATTGCGCAGTCCCCGACGGCGGTAGGAAGGTCCGGTACTGTGCGGGCCGCGTCGAGTATGTCCGACGCGCCGGCGGCCAGCATGCGAGCCTGGTGCGCGAGCGGGTCCGCCACCGGGTCGACCAGCACGAGGTCGGCGAGGCCGAAGTTCTTCATGGCCCGCGCCGCTGAGCCGATGTTCCCGGCATAGTGCGGCCGTACGAGCACCACGCGGCAATTCGCGATCATGCGTTCAATGTAAGGGGGAATTCATTCGACGGCGTTCGCGGCCGTCGTGAAACCGCGCCGCAATTCGTCGCCGGACCGGGGCCGGTCTTCGGGAGCCTTCGCCAGCATCCACTGGCAAAGGTCGTCCACGGCTTGCGGCAACCCTGGCACAAGCGTCGACGGTGCCGGCGCCGGCGCAGTCATGTGCCGCAGGATCGTCTGCATGCGCGACCCGCCTTCGAAGGGCAGCCGGCCCGTGAGTATTTCGAAGAACGTCGCGCCGAGCGAATAGACGTCGGCGCGGAAGTCGACGGACGCGGCGTCGCGCGCCTGTTCCGGCGCGAGGTACGCGGCGGTGCCGGCCAGTTCGCTCGGAGCCGGGCCGTCCAGCAATCGAAGTACGTCGGATTTCGCGAGGCCGAAGTCGATGAGCTTGGCGATGCCGCTCGGACCGACGATCAGATTGTCGGGCTTCACGTCGCGGTGGACGATGCCGGCTTTCCAAACCGCATCGAGTCCGTCGATCGCCTGGCCGAGCAGGTAGAGCGCCCAGCGAGGCGGGAGCGCGCCCCCTTCACGCAGGAGTTCGCCGAGCGGACGGCCTTCGACGAATTCGAGCACGAGGTACGGCCAGCGCGCATCCTGTCCAAAGTCGATGAACCGCACCACGCGCGGATGCCGCACCCGCGCAAGCGCCGTCGCCTCGGTGCGGAGTTGCTTCAGCGCCGCGTCGCGATCGCGTACGTTCGCCCAGTTCACGATTTTCACCGCTACCGGCGTTCCGTTCGCCCCGTCCCACGCGCGAAAGACGTGGCACGACACGCCGCGGCCAAGGGGCTTCTGGAGCGTGAAGCGATCGATCCGGTCTCCGGGGGCCGGTTCGGGTTGGTCCGTATCGAGGCGGGGTGTCGTCATCGCGGGCGGTATCACAGGCCGTAGAGCGGAACGAGTTTCGCCCGCAGTTCGTCGAGGAACGGCGCGACTGACAGCGGCGAGCCTGTAACGCGTTCGCAAAGTTGGGCGGCGCGGAACCGACGGCCCTGCGAGTGGATGTTCGCGGCGAGCCAGCCGGCGAGGGGTCGGTAATCGCCGTGGCGGAACGCGTCGTCGAGGTCGGGCAGCGCCTGCCGGGCTGCGCGCAGAAACTGCGCCGCGTACAGGTTGCCCAGCGAATACGTGGGGAAGTAGCCGAGGCCGCCGAAACTCCAGTGGATGTCCTGCAGGCAGCCCTCGCGGTCGTTCGGTACTTCGAGACCGAAGAGTTCGCGGAACCGGGCGTTCCAGGCCGCCGGCAGATCCGCGACGGCGAGATCGCCGCTCACGAGAGCCTGTTCCAACTCGAAACGGAGGGCGATGTGCAGGTTGTAGGTGGCTTCGTCCGCCTCGACGCGGATGAACGACGGACGGACGTCGTTGATGGCGCGGTGGAACGCATCCGGGTCGACGTCCGCGACGGTCGGGAAGGTTTGCCGCAGCCGGGGGAAGAAGTGGTCCCAGAAGGGTCGGCCGCGCCCGACGAGGTTTTCCCAGAGGCGGGATTGCGATTCATGGATGCCGAGCGAGCACGATTGCGCCGCCGGTTCGCCGAATCGCGAGGCCGGCAGGTTCTGTTCGTACAGTCCGTGGCCCGCCTCGTGGAGCACGCCGAAGAACGCTTCGTGGAATCCGCGGGGGTTGTATCGTGTGGTGATCCGGCAGTCGCCGGGGCCGAAGCCGGAGCAGAACGGATGGGTCGTCGTGTCCAGCCGGCCCGCGCGAAAGTCGAAACCGATGGCAGCTGCGGCCGACTCGGCGAACAGCCGCTGGCGGTCGATCGGGTATTCGCGTTCGAGAATGCCCCGATCGGGCCGGTGTTTGGCGTCGGTCAGTTGCTGGAGGAGCGGCACGAGTCCCGCGGAGAGTTCCGCAAAGAGTGTTCGCAGTTCCTCGGTCGAGGCGCCGGGTTCGTACTCGTCCAGAAGCGCGTCGTAGGGGTGCGCCGACCAGCCGATCGCCGCCGCTTCTTCGCGTTTGAGCGCGACGATCGTTTCGAGGTGCGGTCGGAACTTCGCGAAATCGGCGGCCGCGCGGGCTTCGGCCCAGGCCTCGTTCGCCATCGCCGTCGCGCGAGCCAACTCCTCCACGAGTCGCGGAGGAATCTTGCGAGCCCGGTCGTACGCGTGCCGGAATTCCCGCAGATTTGCGGCCTCGAAGGAGTCGGCGTCGCACGGCTCCGACTCGGCCTCGATCAACAGATCGCGGATCTTCGGATTGGTGGCCTCCTTGTGCGCCAGCCGGGCGAGCAGCGCGAGTTGTTCGCCGCGATGGGTCGCGCCGGCCTTGGGCATCTGCGTTTGCTGATCCCAGTGCAAGACCGAGGAGCAGGAGTGCAGCAGCGCCACTGTCTTGGCGCGGTTCATCAGATCCGTGTAGGGCGTTTGCGTTCTCATGTTGCCATGGTACGAGATCGGGCTTTCAACAAAAAAGTCCGGAGCCAAAGCTCCGGACCGGAAGGAGACCGCCGGGCGGGGTCACTTCTTCGGTTCTTCTTTCGGCTTCGGGCGGAACGGATTGTTCACGCTGCCCTTGATCTCCGTTTCGGTCGTCTTCGGACCCCCGACGAGCGGGGCATGCTTGTTCAAGTCGTCGATCTTTTCGCCGCCGGCGCGGGTGACGAGCGCCTTGAAGACGTTCGGATCGATCGTGGCCGGGACGAACCGCACGGAGCCGTCGCCCATGAGGATGTGCGTGCCGCGTTTCGCGCCGATCGGGTCGACGAAATCCTCCACCGGGTTGGCCAGCGATTCGTCGGCGCCTTGCACGGTGGCCCCGCCGCCGGCGATCCACGGGCGGGAGTGGGTCGGCGGCACCTGGATCATGTAGATCGTGTTGGAGAGACCGTCGGTCACTTCCGGGAACTTGGAACCCCAATCGTAGCCGGTCATGCCGACCTTTTTGGCGTGCGCGGGATTCGAAGGATCGTAGCGGGCCGAGTCAAGGCCGAGGCCGGACATGGCGACATAGTTGGTGCCGCCGTAGGACCGGCCCTCGCCCAGCGGATGGGTCGCCCGCCAGGACGATTGCGGGTAGTGGGGCACGAGGAATTCGGAAATCCACGTGGTGCCGGCCGCTTCGTGCTCCTTGGCGAACCACGGGAGCCGTTTTTCCTGGATCGACTGGCGGAGTCCGCCGCGGCCGAGGAAGGGCAAAAGATCCGCCATGAAACTCACGCGGTGATCGGGCGGATAGGGCAAACCGAAACGATCGATGTTGGCAGCCCGCGCCATGGTGGTCGGGGGAACCATCTGCTTTTCATCGAGCATGCGTTTCATCGGTCCGGCCAGATCGTGCTGTTTGGTCGCGCCGGAGAGAACAGCCATGCGGCCCTTCAGTTGCGCGGCACCGGAAGCGACGCCGGGTTGGATGATTTTGCTGAAGGCGTCCGCGGACCAGTAGATCTCCGTTTCGACCGAGACAAAGGTATCGGCCACATCGATTTCGATGAACGAGGCGTTTTCCTTGCGTTGGGGAACGGGGGTGAAATTACCCCCCGAGCCGTCGGGATACCCGCTACCACCCATGGGAGGGGGCGTCGACGGGCTGCCGCCGCCTCCGCTGCCGCCTGCCGAGCGACTGGCCGGACGCAATTCCATCGGAGGTGTCGGAGCGGACGGCGAACCACCTCCTCCGACGGACACGCTTGAAGCGAGTCCTTCGGAGTCTCCTGAGCCCGGCGAGCGATTCGATCCGCCGGCGGTGTTGGTAACGGGGATTTTGGTTCCGAGTGGGCCGCTGATCAGGCTGGCGAGGGTCCGCAACAGACCATCGAGACGTTCGTTCGCGGTCGTTTTGGCGTCTTCCGCGGATACGAATTCGAAGATCAATTCGGCCGCGAATTTCTCCTTCTGGACATTCTTGATGGCCGCGCCCAAAGTCTGTGTGTGCTCGACCAGCGCGCCGACAACGAGGCCGCCAACGGCATAGACCGACTGGAAGTCCCGGTTGTAGACCCGCTTGTCAAGGATGTCGGCGTAGAGGATTCCGGCGGGGTTCTTGTCGTCTTCTTCCAGCCGGTTCAGCATGCGCTTGAGTTCCGGTTTGATGGACCGGAAATTCGGGATCGAAGTGAACAGACGGGGCGGAGACTTCGGGGCGGCCGGGGCACCTCCTCCCATCGGACCCGGTGTCCCCATGGGACCCATCGGCGTCGTACCACCCATGGGCGGCTGTTGCATCGGCGCGCTGCTCATCGGTGTCATTGGCGTCGTACCGCCCATGGGCGAACCCATCGGGCTGCCCATCGGTGACGGGCTGCCCATCGGGGAGCCCATTGGTGGTGTCGCTGAACCGTCGCCCATCGGGGCCGCCGGAGCGGGCGCCGCCTGCGGTGTCAGCTCCGAAAGGAACGTCGGGTAGCCGTTGTTGCCCAGGTCGTCGAGGAACGACTCCAGCCAATTCGTCTCCGAAATGATGATCGTCTGGCTGTCGTAAACGCAAATCGACAGGTCCTTTTCGGCCCAACGCTTCTTATCGTCCTCGGTGATCGGGATGCCCGCCTGACCCATCAGCGATTCGGTCGAGAGCGCGCGGCTGATGGCCGTAATGAACGGATTCGTGTTCGGCTTGATGACCGCGTAAGGGCGGTTCTTGATCGGGGAGAGCTTGCCCGGCGTGAGCTGCATCTTGGTGTAGAGCGCGTTGAGCGAATACACTGGAGTCTTCGTGCGAATGACCGTGAACGGTTCGCGATCGGCCCCGACCAGGGCCAGCACCACCTGGGTGATGTCCGTAGCCTCGAAATGCATCGAGTTCTTGAAGAAGTCCAGCGTCTGGCGGTCGAAGAACGCGCTGTACATCGGGGTTTGTTGCAGTCGCTGCATATTGACCTGCAGCACTGCCTGGGTCTTGCCGGGCAATAGGTTGGTCGGATCCTTCATCTGGCCCGCAGGTACGGGCTTCGGAACCTCGATCTGCGTCGCGGCCGGCGTCGTGTTGCCCGCGTTGGTCGTCGTGGGGGGCGCGATCGCGACCGGCGGCGCGATCACCGGATCGCCTTCGGTCGGCATGGGCATCGGCGTCGTCATGGGCGTCGTGTTGCCGTCGCCCATGGGGTCGGTCATCGGAGCCGGCTGGGGCATCGGAGGCAGCTGCGGGACCGGCGGCCGTTGAACGGTCGGGGCTTTCGGTTTCGGGTCTTCGCCCATCAATACGAAATAACCCACGCCCGCGAGCAACGCCAGCGCCGCGATCCCGGCCCCGACGCCCACGAGCATCTTCGAGTTCGCTTTCTTCTTTGCGGCCGGCACTTCCGCCGTCGGCGTGTCGTCGCCATCACCCTTGTTGGGGTCCGGCACCTTGAATCGGTATTTGCACTTCGTGCAGTCGATCTTCTTGCCGATCAGGCTGTCGTTCTTGACCAGAACGTCCGCCTCGCAGCTGGGACAGGGGACCGTGAAGCTCTTGGCCATCATGCACTCCCGGCCGGAGAATCGCCGACCAGAATGAAAAGACGTGGGCGCGTCGCCACTTAGGGTTAATCTTATCCGGCTTTCCCGGAGTTGGGCAAAGCCAATTTCCGGGAAAGCCTTCGGATGTTACGGATTTGAGGCGAATCGCGTTGGTCCGATTCCGCCGATCGAACGGTCCGTAGCGGTCAGTCGCGGAGTTTCATCGAGACGTACTTCGTTTCGAGGTACGCTTCGAGGCCCTCGTGGGCGCACTCGCGGCCGAGGCCGGACTCCTTCATGCCGCCGAACGGGCACTGCGGAGCCGCCGGCACCGGGTCGTTGACGCCGATGATGCCCGCTTCGATCCCTTCCGCCATCTTCATCGCCACGCTCAGATCGTTGGTGAATACGTAGGCGGCCAGTCCGTATCGCGTGTTGTTCGCCTGGGCGATCACCTCGTCGAGTTTGGAGAAGTCGAGGATCGGCATCACCGGTGCGAACGGTTCTTCGGTGAGAACCTTACAACGGTCGTTCAGGCCCTTCAGCACCGTCGGCTCGAAGAAGTAGCCTTTGCCGAACTTGTCGGAGCGTTTGCCGCCGGTGAGGACGTTCGCGCCGTTGGCCTTGGCGTCGCCGATCAGGTCGAGCGTGCCGTCCATCGCTTTCTTCTCGAACATCGGACCGATCACCGTGTCGGCGTCGAGACCGTTCCCAAGTTTGAGCTTCTTCGCCTCCTCGACGGCGACTTCGGTGAAGCGCTTCTCGATGTCCTTGTGGACGAAGAACCGGCTCGGGCTGATGCAGACCTGCCCGTTGTTTCGGAACTTGCCGAGCACCGCCGCCTTCGCCACGACTTCCGGATCGGCGTCCGGGAAGACGATGAACGGCGCGTGACCGCCGAGTTCGAGGCTGAGCCGCTTCACCTGATCCGCCGCCTGACGCATCAGCTGCTTGCCCACGTCGGTCGAACCAGTGAAGCTGATCTTTCGGACCCGGGCGTCGGCCATGAAGGCGCCGGAGATTTCGGACGCCGAGCCGATGATGAGATTGGCGCAGCCGGCGGGCAGTCCGGCGTCCTGGAGGCACTCGAACAGGCCGATGAGCGACAGCGGCGTCTGGCTCGCCGGCTTCGCGACGACCGTGCAACCGACCGCGAGCGCCGGCGCGATCTTCCTCGCCTGGAGCATCATCGGGAAGTTCCACGGCCCGATGCTGCCGACGACGCCGACGGGGTGCTTCAGCACGAGGTGCCGTTTGCCGGGGACGCTGTTCGGAATGACCTGGCCGTAGGCACGCTTGCCTTCCTCGGCGAACCACTCGAACGTATCGGCGGTGGCGTTCACCTCGCCCTTCGCCTCGACGACGGGCTTGCCTTGCTCCATCGTCATGGTGCGGGCGAGGCCGTCGGCGCGTTCGCGGATCAGGTCGGCGGTCTTCTTGAGGATCTTGGCGCGATCGTAGGCGGTGAGCTTCATCCACGCCGGCATGGCGTTCGCGGCCGAGTCGATGGCCGCCTGGATGTCCGCTTTGGTGCCGGCGGATACTTCCGCGATGGTGTCTTCCGTGGCCGGATTCTCGACGGCGATCCGCTTCCCGGCCGAGCCGTCGGTCCACTTTCCATTGATGAAGAGCTGGCGATTCTTGACCGCGACGGACATGAGATACCCTCGTTGGTGATAGGGGTATCGTATGCGACACGTGAGTGATGGGCAGGAAAACGAAGCCCGCGGACGACCGTCCGCGGGCCGGGAACGATCACTGAATGCAATACAAACTATCGACGCCTCGCAGGATGATGCTGCCGCCCGCGATGGCCGGGGAGGACCAGTACACATCGCGGCCGAGCTTGTTCGTACCGACCACGTCGAACGTCGGACCGGCTTTGATGACGTGCGTCGTGCCGGTCTCGTCCATGCAGAAGATCTTGCCGTCGTAGGCCCACGGCGACGACCAGAACGCACCGGCGTTTGAGATGCGTTCCTTGGTGTACGCGGCCTTGCCGGTCTTCGCGTCGAAACACGAGACCTGCCCGCCGTTGCGCTCGAAGGTGTAAACGTAGCCGTCGTAGATGACCGGCGAGGACGCGGAGGGCATCGAGCGCGGGGCGCTCCAGGCGACGCTGGCGTTTGCGGTCTCGCCGGACTTCAAAGAGATATCGCCGGTCGCGCCGGCCTTGATGGCGAAGAGCGTTCCACCGCCCCCACCCGGCCGACCGCCGCCGCCCGGAGGCGCGCCGCCTCCTGGCCGGCCGCCACCCCCGGCCCCGGTACCCACGTAGAGCAATTCTTCGGTGCCGACCGGGGACGTGTTGGCCTGCCCGCCGCCGACGCTCAGTTCCCATACGAGTTTGCCATCGGCCGGATTGTAGCCGCGGACCTTTTGGCTCCCGCCGACCACGAGGTCGGTTCGGCCCTTCGTCTTCCAGATGTACGGCGTGCTCCAGGCCGATTTCTCGTTGCGGTCGATCTTCCACTTCTGATCGCCGGTCTTGGCGTCGAGCGCTGCCAGGAACGACTTCGATTCGTTGTCGCACTGGATGTAGACGACGCCATCGTGGACCATCGGCGAGCTGGAGGTGCCCCAGTTGGCCATGATGGGGAACGCGCCGAGGTCCTTCTTCCAGAGTTCGGTGCCCTTGAGGTCGTACGCGGTGACGGTGCCGGTGGCGCCGAAGTAGGCGTAGACGCGTTCGCCGTCGGAGGCGGGGGTTTCGCTGGCGAAGGTGTTGCTGCCGTGGGTGCCATACTTCGGCTTGCCCTCGTGGGCGGTCTTGGCCCAGATCTCCTTGCCGTTGGCCATGTCGAGGCAGACGACCTTCCAGGTGTAGACTTTGTCCGGCCCGCCGCCACCGCGTCCGCCGCCTCCACCGCCGGGTTGGAACCCACCGCCGCCTGGCGGACGACCTCCACCTCCACCACCCCCGCCGAATCCGCCTCCGCCGCGCGGCTTCGGCTGGCCATCCGCCACGGCCGTCGTCACGATCACCTTGTCCCCGACGACGATCGGGCACGACCAGGCGACTCCCGGAACAGTCACCTTCCATGCCACGTTTTTGTCGGCCGACCATTCGGTCGGCAGCTTCGATTCGGTCACGACGCCGTTGGAATTCGGGCCGCGGAACTGCGGCCAATCGCCGGCCTGCGCGATCGTCGCGAGACCGAACGCGCAGCCGGACAGGAATAACTTTCGAATGGTCACGGAACCTCCTCCAAAGGGATCATTCCTAAACGGCGGCATTCTGTCCTTCGAGCCATGAGGATCCGATGAGAACACAAAAGCCCGCGGACGTTCGTCCGCGGGCTTCGAGTAGCAGCGCGTTGTATTACTTGTCCTTCTTCTCTTCCTTCTTCTTTTTGAGGACGAACGAGAACGCCTTTTCATCGTCGAACTTCTTGGGCCGGTCACCGCCCATGCCATCGTAGCAGAGCTTCAGTTCGCCGTCCTTCCATTCGATGATCCCCTTGGCCTTCAACCCCTTGAGGCCGTCGATCTCCGACTTGGCGATCTCAAGCTCGATGTTCATCGGGCTTGTCTTCGCGTCGATGGTGTAGGAGAACTCGAACATCACCTTGCCATCTTCCTTCAGAGTGATCTTGTCCTTGGTGAAGGTGTAGGTGCCCTTCTTGCCCTCGTCGCCGATTTCCTTGCCCATCTTCTTGCCGCCGGTGACGTTCCAGTCGCCGACGAGTTGGGCGGCGTCGAACTTCGAATCTTTCTTGTCCTCGGCCAAAGCCGGGAATCCGACGGACGCCGCCAGAATGAACGCGATCGCGCGCAGTGACTTCATGGAATAAACCTCAGAGAGCAAGAGCCGAAATGATGATTCGCCGGAACGCTTCCAGCGAAAAGGGTCATCTCAATATGTACCAAACGAGGGAACCGATGTCCAGCGTTTGAAGCGTCAACGCTTTCGCAGGACGCCGGCTTCCTCAAGGATCGACCAGAGTTGGTCCCACACCAGTTCCGGCGCGGGGTGCTTCGGCCCGTGGTCGGCCCACGACGCGGCTGCGCTGCGCAGGCACTCGATCGCGTCGTCGCGCACGCGCTCGTCCGTCACGGCCTCCTTTGGCTTCTTCGGCTGCGCCTTTGCCCCCGCGGGGGCCTCCGCGACGACTTCTCCCGCACGGCGCGGCCGGCCGTCCATCGCCTCGTTGCACAGGAAATCCGCCCGTTTGTTCTGCTCCCGCCGGACATGCGTGAGCGTCACCGACTCGAAACGCCGGCGGAGTTCGCTCGCTTCCCGATAAAGGTCCTGCAGGTCCGCGTTCTTCACCCGGTATTCGCCGTTCATCTGCTTCACCAGTAATTCGCTGTCGCTGAAGACGGTGAGGTTCCGGATGCCGCGATCGGCCGCCAGCTTCAACCCCTGGACCAACCCGGTGTACTCGGCCACGTTGTTCGTCGCGGTGCCGAGCGTCTGCGCCTCCTCGAGGACCGGGCCGCCCTCCGGCGCAAGGACGACGGCGTACGCCGCCGGCCCCGGATTGCCCCGCGATCCGCCGTCGATATGCATGGTCGCCCGGTCGCTCATCGTGTCCCGCCTTAGAATGAACCGGAATTCTATCGGCGGAGCGGCGATGAGCGATTGGCGGCTGGTGCTGGAGACTTCCGGGCGCGTCGGCAAGGTTGGCCTGGCGAACGGTTCGGCGATGGCGCATCGGGCCGAACTCGATCCGTCGCGGCGGCACGCGCGGGATCTCGCCGCCACGATTCGTGCAATGCTGGAACGCGAACGCCTGCGCGTCGCGGATCTCGGCAGCGTTTTGGTGAGCGTTGGCCCCGGCGGGTATACCGGCCTTCGCGTCGGCCTTGCGACGGCGAAGACCCTCGCGTATGCCACGAACGTGCCGCTTGTGGCTGTGCCGACCTTCCACGCGATCGCGTCGCAAGCACCGGTCGAGGCTTCCAACCTCTGGGTGATCGCGGACGCACTGCAAGGCACGATCTATCTCCAGCGGTTCACGGACGGGAAGCCGATCGACGAGGTGAAGATCGTTCCGGCGGCGGACTGGCTGCCGTGGGCGAACGGCGCGACATGGCTAACCGGCCCGGGCGTGGCGATCCATTCGGACAAACTGAATTGCTCAGCGAGAATCGTGGACGAACGCTTCCGCGAGCCGACGGTCGACGGTGTTCTCGCGGCCGGAGCGACGATCGCACCACTGTCGCGCGAAGAGTTGTTCGCAATCGAGCCGCTGTACCTGCGAGGCAGTTCGGCCGAGGAAAAGGCCAGGAATTCGTAGGCGGGTCGAGGCGGCGCACCGACCCGCCAGAACCATTACTTCCCGCCGGCGACCTTCGCGCCCATGCCGGGGAAAAGGGCCGCGTTGGCACCTCCCGGCGGCACGACGGGGACGGCACCGGCGTAGCCGGGGACCGCGCCCATCGGGACATTGGCGGCGCCGCAGCTCGTGCATCCGGGGTCGGGCAGGCCGGGCGCGCCAATGGAATAGCTCGGCGAATAGGCCGGGCCGGCATCGCAGCAGGGGCCGCCAAACGCGGGGTAGCAGTGGTGATTCGCGCGGACGCGGTGGACGAAGTTGCGGATGACGCCGCAACAGCCCGTGGACGACAGGGCGAAGCCGACGAACAGGAGTGAGAACAGGAACCGGCGGGTCATGGTGGACCTCCATTTCGTGACACGGCGAACCGCGAGGGAACGTGCCGGTGTCCAATCCTTCGGAGGCGGGGCGGGAATCCATTCCCGATTGCATGTGGCATCCGCGACATGGTGTCGCGGCCGTGGGGCCGTTCCGGGGCCGTCGAAGGGAGTATGCGCCGTCCGGGGGGATGGGCAAATCGCGGCGGAAAGGTTTCAACCCGCAAGCGGGTTAAAAGCCGGGACGTGTGCCGGTCCGCGAAGCGGAACCGGTGACGGGCTTCGTGCGAGGTGTAACGGACGAACGGCCAATTACGGATTCGGGCAGTAGTCCGGCGGCGGGGGCACGTCGAGGCGGTCGCGCTGCGTGCTGGACGTGCAGCCGCGGCGAAGGAATCGGCCGTTGCAGCCGACGGCGGTGGCGAGCATCAGGCCCGCCAGACAGAGCATCAGGATTCGGTTTCTCATGGCGTTCAACTCCGGGAAAGGACACCGGGGGAATGCCGAAACCTAGGTCGACCTTGCGCGACCTGCCAAACGAAACTTGAGCGAAACTGCGCCGATTTCCAATTACCTGGCCGGTCGTAACGGTCGGTGAAACGGGCGAAACCCTGCCGGTCAGGCGGGTTGTTCCGGTTCGTCCTCCTTCGCGGGCAGGTCGAACGTCGGCAGTGGTTCGAGACCCAGATGCGCCCGCGCCTTCGAGACCTCGTTCATCAGGTGGATGCGCGTCTTCAGGTGGTGGCCCAGCACATCCTTCGGGATCACGATCGGTTCGGACATGCCGATCGAAATCGCGCGGACGCCTTGCTTGGGTTTGTTCTTGCCCGGCGGCCCGTTCCAGTGAGAGGAAAAACTGCCCCACGCCCCCTCGATCCAGCAGCAGACGACTGGCGTTTCGGGCCGTTCCCTAAGGATTTCCCAGATGCCGCGGCCGAAGCGGCGCAACGGCACCTCCTCCCGGCGGCGGAGGAAGCTCTCCGGGAAGATCATGAGGCATTTCCCCTCGTCGAGCGCGCGGATGGCGTCCTGGATCTCCGGCGCGTTTCGCCGGGCGCGGGCGTCGGGCACGCGAATGGTGCCGAAGACGTACTTCACTAGCGGCTTGATGTACCAGCGGTCGTAGAAGATCGAGGTCATCATCGGCGTCACCGGCCGCGGCAGCGCCTTGGCGAGGAAGAGCGGATCCCACAGGCAAGCGTGGTTGGAGATGACGATGATTGGCCCGTGGATCGGGACGTTCGTCCCCGGCCCGGCAATGGTCACGCGATAATTCAGCCGGACCTTCGCCTCGACGCACAACTCGAAGAACGGGCGGAAGAGGCGAATCCAGGCGAAGAGGAAAAACGCGATGGTCGCGATCCACAAGAAAGGACGGATATCGATCGATTTCAACCGCTCGATTTCCCCCCGATGCCAGGCGAATAGCCCGATCATGGACAGAATGCATGCTGCGTTGAGTGCCAGATCGATGCGTCGCATGCGAATGGGAAGATGTGGTATCTTTCGCGCACGGGCGATGTATTGGATCAAGTACCTCACAACAGCCACGAAAACCGTGGCAACGGAAAATAAGACCAACTGCGTCCAGAAGTACGAATCCGCTAACATCAGTTGGCCGATAACGGCGAAACCGAGCAAGACCGTGGCCGGTGGTACGACGCCAAGAATTCTCGGCGAGGGGAGTAGCAGAATCGGAACCAGGGCGAACGGAAGGAGCGACCAAGTCGGAAGCGGCGATGCGAGGGAGGTCCTCTGGACGCCGGATTCCAACTGAACCAGCAAGCTCGCGAACGTGTAGTCCTTCCAGAAGTACAAGAAGGTCAGCGAAAAGCAGAGGCAGACCCCGCAAGCGCCGGTATAGCTATCGACGAGGGGCTTCGGCGATGGGGCGGATTCGGACATGGACACTTCACCATTGCCGATCAACTCATAACTCACGACTCGGAACTCACGACTCGATTTCAAAAATGAATGCTGAGTTCCGAGTCGTGAGTTGTGTGCAAAAACAAACCCATCACTCTTCCGGCTCCGCCGTCGGCTCGGTCGGCTCCGTCTTCGCCCCCTCGGCTTTCTGGTTCGCCTCGTACGAGAGCTGATTCAACAGCATGTAGCCGGGGAAGAAATTCGACGCGCTCACCGGCAGCGAGTAGATCGCGTCCTTGCCGCCGCGCTTGAAGAGGAAGAAATAGCCTTCGTTCAGGGAAAAGAGGCAGTTGTAGTACGAGAGCTTCCGGTTCTTCGCTTTCGAGAGAATGCCGCCGGCGATCTCCACCAGCAACCCCTCGGGCGTGAAGGTCATCCCTTCGGTCCACTTCACCGATTGGCCGCTCTGCAGGGCCAGGTTCATGTTGGAGGCGACGACGGTGCTGACGTGGTCGCGGAGGTTGTCCAGTTCCGCGTCCAGTTTCTTCATCGTGGCCGTGTACTTGATCGGGTCCGACTCCGAATCGGGTGCGGGTTCGAAGTTCATCGTGACGGTGGTGCCGGTGTAGCTGCCGTTGTAGTACTGGCGGATGGCACCGTAGCTGAAGACGCGGATGTCCTTGTATTCCAGTTCCTTCGTGGACTTGGTGGTGATGCGGCAGACGCCCTTGGTGTGGCAACGGAGGATATTGGTGCGATTGAGCCAGACGGCGAGGCCGATGCCGATGCCGAGCAGAGCGAGCACGCCGGCGAGGATCGCGGGGCCGGTCGGGTCGCGTTCCTGGGTCGCGAAGTACGCGGCGACGACCGAGCCGGCGAGCATCGCCCCGCACATGATGAACGTGAAGATCAACACGCCCTTCGTGATCGAATGGTCCCGCTCGAAGATGATGCGCCCGAGGCCCGGCTCGTCGTCCGGCTTGTAACCCTGGTCTTGGAACCGCTTCCCCAGCACGCGCAACAGGATCAACGCGTTCAACCCCTCGGCCGGGATGCGCACCACCGGTTTCGGTTCGCCCTTCACCCAGATGCAGACCTTGTTGTCGACCGCGTCGACGGCGACCAGTTCCTCGACGGGATAAGTCTGCGATTGCCGGCCTTCGCGGACGTGCAGTTCGGTCCTGTCGAATTCCCAGTTGTCGCCGGCCAGTGTTTCACCCTTCGCGATGCGATCGATGGCGAGGTCGCTGAGTCGCTGGAGGTTCCGTTCGAGGAACTCCGTCTGCGGGTCGAGTTTTTCGATCGGGAAGGTGTATGCGAATTGCAGGTCGCCGCGGAACTCTCCGGCTTCAAGGACGAGGCGGCACTCGCGGGCGACGGACTTGGGCACGCCGTTGTTGAGCTTGGTTTTGGCCCAGGTGCCCATCTCGACGATGTCGTCGTCGGAGAAGTCGAAGGTGCCGCGCTTGTCTTCGTACGTGAAGCCTTCGGCGGTGGAGGTGAACCATTTGCGGTTCCGGGCGATCGACAGGCCGTGGAACAACGCGATGAGACCGAAGACGGCACCGATGCCGAGGAGCACCAGCCCCGGCTCGAGGTGGAACGGCGCAAGCGCCGCGCCGGCAATGCCGCAGAGCACCGCGAGCACGATCGTGCCGATGAACCAGCCGTTGCTGAACGACGCGCCGACCGAGATTCGTTCGCCCATCGACCGATCTCCCCCAGTAATATCGTTATTTCTTTTCCTTCTTGCGTTCCGGCGGCCGCCAGTTGATGAAGAGCCGTTTGATCGCGAACCAGCCCGACTTGTACATGATGAACAAGGACAGCACGGTGAACGGCAGCGTACACGCGCCGGGCGGGAGGAGGAATTCCTTCTTCTTGGTGATTTCGTGTTCTTTGTCGTCCTGGAGTCCGACTTCTGCGAAGACGTCGGGCATGTAGAGGATGGCGAGGACGATCAGCGCTCCGAAACCGATCGCGACGAGGGCGCACGCGACGCCGGGGGCGAGATGCTTGAAGTAGTCCCCTTTGGTCCACGCGTGGATGGTCTTGCTTTCGTGCCGGCGGCGCTGGACGAGGTCGTAGCCGCAGTTCAGGCAGATGAGCGTGTCCGGCGGATCAAGTTCCTTGGCGCAGAATGGGCAGCGGGGAATATCGAGGTCGTCCTTGATGGCGCCGTAGGGGTCGGCGTTTTCGTCGTCGTCGTCGGCGGGCCGTGCCGGCGGGGGGGGGGGCGGGGGCGAGGCCGGCGCGGGCTTGGCCACTTTGGCGGGCTTGGCCGCCTTTGGTTCCTTGACAAGGATCGTGGCCTCGCAGCCCTTGCAGCGGATCTTCTTCCCGACCAGTTTGGCCGGCACCTGCATCTGCTTGTCGCACTCCGGGCACGCGACCGGTATTGTGTCGGCCATGGGGTCGTCTCGGGATGAGAGGGGCGATTCGCGAACGACGAACGATGAATAATTCCCTAATGTAGCGAATGTTTCCGGCGTTGCCATCGACCTCTGAATCCGGCTTCCGATGAATTCCGAACCTCGCATTCTGGTTTCGCTCGCCACCTACAACGAGTCCGGCAACCTGCCCAAACTCATCGAAGAGATCCACAAGTTCGTTCCCGCCGCGCACGTCCTCGTCGTGGACGACAACTCGCCCGACGGCACCGGCAAACTCGCCGACGACATGGCCGCGCAGGACCCGCGCATTCACGTGATGCACCGCGCCGGGAAACTGGGTTTGGGTACGGCGATTCTCGCCGCCATGCGCTACGCCATCGAACACGGTTACGATTGGCACGTGAACATGGACGCCGACTTCAGCCACCCGCCGCGATTCCTGCCGGGCATCCTCGCCGGCATGGCCACCAAGGACGTGATGATCGGCTCGCGCTACATCGCCGGCGGCGGCACCGAGAACTGGCCGGTCAAGCGATTGGTCATCAGCCGGTTCGTGAACATGATCGTGCGCTTCCTGATGCGCATGCCGGTGAAGGACGCGAGCGGAGCGTACCGGTGCTATCGCGTGGCGAAGCTGCGCGAGGCCGAGTTGCACAAGATCCGTAGCCGGGGGTATTCGTTCCAGCAGGAGGTGCTGTTCCGCTGCCACAAGGCTGGCGCCACGATGGGGGAATATCCGATCCTGTTCGAGAACCGCCGGGCGGGCGCGAGCAAGGTGAACGGGAAGGAAGCCCTGCGATCGATCGGGATGATCCTGCTTGTCGGCATGCGGAACGTCGCGGGACTGGAGCGACGACCGAAGTCGCAGGAATCGTAACACAGCGAAGTTCCAGCCCGGAGCGCGAGCGACCGGCGTGCACGCCCGTCGCTCGCGCTCCGGGCTGGAAATTCGCCGAACTACGGCAATCCCGCCCACTTCCGCAAAATCCATTCCAGCGTCAGGAACACGAGGAACGCGCCGAGGACCCACCACGATTGCCGCAGGGGGCGCTCGACGAAATACTCGCGCATGGCGCTCTGGGCCGCAAGCGATTCGATCAGGTCCTTGGCGTTCTCGATGGAGTGGACCTTTCCGTTGCCCGCCTGCGCCAGCTCTTCGAGCAGCGAAAGGTTCGCGGCGAGGTCGACCAGTTCCTCGTTGTCGGGCGGGGCGACTTCGAAGGGGCAGCGCAGCTTGGTGGCGCGGCCATCGGGACCGGGCGGGCCTTGCAACTGATCGGCCCACTCGGGAATCTCGAGTTCGACGGCGTACTTGCCGGGCGTGAGGTCGTGCGCCTTGCCCGAGAGGTCTCGCGGCCGGCCTTCGGGGTGCGTGAGCGGAATCAGTCCGGCGGGCGTCTCCTTGCCGCCGACTACTTCCGGCAGCCGCACGACGCGGGCGCCCTTGATGGCGTTCGGCCCCAGTTTCTTCACCGCGTCGGAAGTCCGCACCACGACTTCCACGTCCTGCCCGCCCTGGTAGATCGGCTCGCGCGTACCGAAGCGTATCGTGCCGTTCGCGTTCGTGACGGGCAGCAGCCGGTCGGATGCCGCCCACTGGGCCACCTGGCCCCAGAAACGGTGGTGGTAGTGGTCGCCGGTCTTGTAGCGCCACCGCCAGGTGGAATCGATGCCGACGTAGAGCACGCGGCCGAATCCGTAGCTTTGGCGGGCGATCAGGGCGCGGTCGCGGGGGTTCCCGCCCGGCACGGCGGCGAGCACTTCGGCACCCTCCTTGAGTTCGCCGACGGCGGCCCAGTAGTGCAGGGGGAACCGGTCCCACGCGGCGCGGTTCTGGCCGGCGGAATCGCCCATCGACAGGAACCAACTTCGTTCGCCTTCGCCCGTGATATTGAGGGGGAAACCCTCGTCGGCGGCGAAGACCTTCGGGTTGCGGATCGGCAGCAACCTGCGGAGCGGATCGTTCTCCTGCGTGGCGATTTCGAGCGGCATGGACCGTTTGCCGGCGGAAACGACCAGCGTGCCGCCCGATTCGCCGACGTACTTTTCGATCGCCTCGCGCTGGGCCTGGTTCAACTGGTTGGCTTCGACATCGCCGAGAACGATGCAATCGTAGGAGGTGAGCAGTTCGAGGTCGTCGGGCAGCTTGCTGGCGGGCGTGCCCATCTTGCGGAGTTCCTCGTCGTTGAGCTTGCCGAGGCGGGGTTGGCGGAAGACGACGCTGCGGATGTCCATGTTCGGGTCGCGGCCGAGGCAGGTGTGCAGGTAGTGGAATTCCCAGCGTGCCTCGCCGTCG
>JAHBXO010000059.1 GCA_019636445.1 Gemmataceae bacterium
AACGGTTACTTGGAAGCCTTATTTCCAATGCGAGTTTTTCGTATAGATCAGTACAGTTTATTGATCCATTATTTTTCTCGATCACTTTGATAATCGGCTCATAAAGGTCTGATTGCTTAGGAAAGCCGCCTAGCATCGTGTCCCCCCCAATGCGATAGTGAATCGAACATCTCATCTCATAGCATTGCGGACGCAAGAAGATAGCATGCAATCTTAGCTCATGTGGCGCTCTTTTTGTCAAGAAACAAACTCGACGACCCCGCTATTCGCATGATTTCAAGTATCTATCGGGAATCTGAATTAGCTTCTACCCGAATACTGCATTGAATAATGCAACGTCATTTATTGCCTTAAAAATTTACCCGAACAATAATTCGCAGCCCTTCCAAACTTGACTTTTGTCCACTTCTATCGAATTCTCCCGCGAACTTGACTTCCGGAGAATTCCCATGCTCGCGTCCGCTCCTCAACTCCACAACCGCCTGTCCGGGCACTTCGCGCCCGCACCGCTGCCAGTGCCCGAGACGCCCTACGGAAAGCAGGCCGCGTGGGGCGATGCGCTCTTCGCCGCCGCGATGTTCTTCCAGGCCCGACTCGCGCACCCCGATCCCGCTGTCGCCGAGCGGGCAGCGCTTGTGCTCATCGACCTCGAGAAGACCCGGCTCCGCCACGGCCGCGACCTCGCCGGCGCCACGGTGCCGAAGCCGAAGAAGGCCGAACTGCTGCCGCCGCTGCCGGATCTTCCGCCGCTCGAAGAGACGATGCGGTCCCCTGCGCGGCCCTCGCCGGCCAAAGCCAAGCCGGCGTCCGACAAGGCACTGGCCGACCGGATTGCGCGGGGGAAGGAATGCCGGCCGATGCACGATGACATGACCGCGGAACTCGTGGGCAAGGGGGTCGAAAAGAAAGAAGCCCGGGACTTTTCGTTCGCCGTGCTGAAACTCCAGGTGCTCGACATCCTCCGGGAACGGCACGAACGGAATCAGGCGAAGCCCGAGGTGAATACCGATCTCGTGATTGCCGATGGCGAGCCGACTCCTGGCGAACGGCGCGGCGTCAGCCCGCCGGTGGTGGACAAAGTGGATCACCGGCGGACTCACGTCGCGCCGTTCACCTGATGTTACCCCCGGGTGGGCACTGCGGTTAACGGAGTACTAAACTAAGCCCGTCATCACGAGGGCGTCATGTCGATCCGCGTCGGAGCCGTGAACTACCTGAACTCGAAGCCGCTCGTCGAGGGGCTGACGGGGTTCGCGCGCGGGATCGAACTGTCGTTCGACCTGCCGAGCCGGCTCGCGGACCGGATGGCGAAGGGCGAGTTGGACGTCGGCCTCATCCCGGTGGCCGAGTACTTCCGGGCCGGCTCATATACCTTCATTCCGAACATCGGCATCGCGTCGCACGGGCCGGTGCTGAGCGTCACGCTGTTCAGCCGAAGGCCCTGGGGCGAGATTCGATCCGTGTCGCTGGACGAAGGCTCGCGGACGAGCGCGGCCCTCACTCGCATCCTGCTCGAAGATCGTCACGGACTAAGCCCGACCTACCGCCAGTTGCCGATCCAGGCCGCCGCCGATCGCGTGGAGACCGACGCGGTGCTGCTGATCGGCGACCGGGCGATGAAGGCGTGCCTGCCGGGGTTCGAGTTCGCCTACGACCTCGGCCAGGAATGGTACGACTGGACCGGCCTGCCGATGGTCTTCGCCGTGTGGGCCGTGCGAGAGGGCGTCGAACTGGGCGAGGCGGCCGGCGCGTTCGAGCAGGCGAAACAATTGGGGAAGAGGAACGCGGGATTGATTGCCGAGCGGGAGGCGAAGTTGCTGGAACTCGATCCGGGGTTCTGCCGGCGGTATCTGACGAACATCATCCGGTACGACCTCGGTGAACGCGAGTTGGCGGGGATGGAACGGTTCCGGGAATTGATGGGAACGAAACGATGACCACGATCAAAGACATTCTCCAAAAAGCCACGAACGGCCAGCGCCTCACGTTCGACGAGGGCGTCGAGCTGGCGCGCAACGGCCGCGACCTGAACGCCATCGGCAAGGCGGCACACGCCGTGACGATGCGGCTGCATCCGGAGCCATACCGGACCTACAACATCGACCGGAACATCAACTACACGAACGTCTGCGCCGCCGTGTGCGACTTCTGCGCCTTCTATCGCAAGAGCAAGGACGCGGATGCGTACGTGATGCCGCGCGAGGAGTTGCACCAGAAGGTGCGCGAGACGATCGCCCTCGGCGGCGATCAGATCCTCCTGCAAGGCGGAATGCACCCGTCGCTGAAGCTCGAATGGTACGAGGAGATGCTCGCCGACCTGCGGGCGAACTTCCCGACGGTGAACCTCCACGCCTTCAGCCCGCCGGAGATCTGGCACTTCCACAAGCTCAACAAGATCCCCCTGCGGACCGTGCTCGAACGCCTGAAGGCCGCGGGCCTCGGCAGCATCCCCGGCGGCGGCGGGGAGATCCTCGCCGACCGCGTGCGGAAGGAACTGACGAAGGGCAAAGCCCTCACCGACGAATGGCTCACCGTCAATCGCGAGTGGCACCACCTCGGTGGCAAATCGACCTGCACGATGATGTTCGGCCACATCGAGACGTTGGAAGAGCGGATCGAGCACCTCGACCGCTTGCGTCAACTCCAGGACGAGACTGGCGGCTTCACCGCCTTCATCTGCTGGACGATGCAACCCGGCCACAAGATGACCGACGCCCCGGCGGTCGGTTCCTTCGAATATCTCCGGATGCAGGCGATCGCCCGGCTGTACCTCGACAACATCCCGAACATTCAATCCTCGTGGGTGACGCAAGGGGGCAAGATCGGCCAGATCGCGCTCTTCTATGGCGCCAACGACATGGGTTCTCTGATGATCGAGGAGAACGTCGTCGCATCGGCCGGCACGGTCCATTGCCTGACTCTCGACGAGATCAAGCGTTCGATCCGCGAGGCGGGCTGGGAGCCGCGGCAGCGAAATGTCTTCTATCAACTGATCGACGAGAAGCCGCTCCCCGTATCGCGCTCGTTGCCGATCGCGCTCTGAACCGGACAATGACGGTCATTCACATCGGGGACCGTCATGGCCGAATCGCTCGACATCGAAGAAATGCGCGCCACGCTGGCGCGGGTGTCCATCTATCGGAGGGTCTGCGAGAGCGTCCGCGCCGGCTCCGGCCATACGCTGTTCAATGGCATCTTCTTCCTCGGCATCACGTACCTGAACTACAACCTGATGGGGAACCAATTCCACCCCATCCTGCTCGGGACTCTGATCGTCGGCCTTGGCGAAGTCCTCGTCGGGCTTTGGAAGCGGATCAAGCCGAACCCGGAATGCGTCCTGCTCGACGCGATCCTGCAGGCGATGTTCGTGGCGTCGATCGCGATCCGCGAGTACATCTGGATCCAGCAGGGCATCCGCGCCAAGCCGAGCACGCTGTCGATCGTCATCGGGCTTTGGGTCGCGTGGGACGCCTACAACACGCTGATGTACTACCTGCAACTGCGGCGGACCTTCACCGAGCGCCCGACGCGTGAGCACATCGACTACGTGGACGACCTCACGCACGAGATCGAGACGGCCCAGCCGGCGACCGACCCGACGGCGCTGGACGTGCCGACGAAGCCGGCGCTGCAGATCAAGATGATGGGCGACATCGCCCTCATCCTCGAATCGTCGAGCCGCGAGTTGTTCCTCTGTTCCCGGCGGGAACTGGACCTTGAGCGCGACGGCGACCGCGTGCGACTGACGATCCTGCGCGAAGAGTATCCGCCTTGCCCCATCGACGAGGACTCGTGGAGGAACTACGAGAACTGGAAATCCGCTGGCTGAGCATCGCCCATGATTGAAGTGGAAGGATTGACGAAGCAGTTCCCCGGCCGCGGCGGACCCGTCACGGCCGTGGACGAACTGAGTTTCTCCGTGAAGCCGGGCGAGGTCTTCGGGTTGCTCGGCCCAAACGGCGCGGGGAAGACCACGACGCTGCGCATGCTCTGCACGGTGCTGAAGCCGACGGCCGGGTTCGCGACTGTGGCCGGGTACGACGTCGCCACGGAGGGGCAGCGCGTCCGCGAGAAGATCGGCTTCCTCTCGGCCAACACCGGCGTCTACGACCGGATGACCGCTCGCGAGATGGTGGAATACTTCGGCCAGCTATACGGTCTTTCCGGCACAACGTTGAAATCGCGAACCGACGACCTCTTGACCACGCTCCAGATGAACGACTTCCGCGACGTGGTCGGCGGCAAGATGAGCACGGGGATGAAGCAGAAGGTCTCGATCGCCCGCGCCCTCGTGCACGATCCGCCCGTGCTGATCTTCGACGAACCGACCAACGGCCTGGACGTGCTCGTGCAGCGTGCCGTCCTTCAAAGCATCGCCGCCCTGCGCGGGCAGGGGAAGACGATTCTCTTCTCCACGCACAACCTCACAGAGGTCACGAAACTCTGCGACCGGGTGGCGATCATGGCGAAGGGAAAGATCGCCGCCGTGGGCACGCTCGCGGAACTGCGCACGCAGCACGGTCAAGACGATCTGGAAGAGATTTTCTTCGGGTTGGTGGGCTGAGCCGTTTACCGCTTGCGGAAGTCCTGGCCTTCGAAGCGGAAGCTAGTGGGGCCGTTCGGGCCGACGCGGAAGACGAGGAATCGGTCTTCGAGAAATCCGGAGGGGAAGCGGAACACGTCACCTTCCCAGTGTTCGAGTTCGACTTCGAAGGAACTCCAGGCCCAGATGAGTTTACCCTTTTCGTGTCGGACGGTCGCGGTACCGTAGGCGGGTTCGTCATATCGGCCGGTATAGTCGGCGAGGGGCCAGGAGGGTGGCACGGCCGCACGGCGGGCGGCGCGGAGGGCTATCGCTTCTGTGAGTTTCGTCTCCGATTCTTTACGGACGGCTTCGAGAAGGATCGCGTTCCAATCCTTGGGAGGAAGCCCCAGAGCGCGATCCGCGAGAGTGTTCGCGATCGCCTGGTTGATACGCGATTCCTGATGGTTATTGACGATGGCGAGGGCGAAGCGGTCCTTGGGGTAGACGGCGACGAGCACGCGGTAGCCGTCGATCATGCCGCCGTGGGCGAACGCAGGCCGGCCGCGGTAATCGTGGACGATCCAGCCCATCGCGTAGGTCATCTGGACCGTGTCGGGGTTCAGTGCCCGCGTGAAGGAATCCATGGGCATCGGATTCAAGGGCCGGATCATCTCGGCGAAGTTCGCTTCGGAGACGATGCGCTTTCCGCCGACGGTGCCTCGGCCGATCAGGAAGTGCAGCCAAGGGACCAGATCGCGGGCGGCGAGGTGGATCGAACCGGCGGCGTTCGGCTCGCGCGTCTCGTAAGGGGACACCGGTTGCGGGAGGCCATCGCGGCCGGTGCGATGACCGGCAAGGAGTTCGCCACGGCGGAACCGCCGGTCGGCCGTCGATACGGCGAGCGAGTTCATCGCAAGCGGGTCGGCGATCCGCTCGCGCAAGAGATTGCCCCACGGTTTGCCGCCGGCACGCTCCGCCACCTTTCCGGCCGCCATGACGAGTACGGTCGAATACTCGTAGCTGTCGCGGAAAGGCCGATCGACCGGCAGCCTGGCGACTCGTTTGAGCACCTCGTCGCGGTCCCAGGGAGCCTTGTACCAGAGCAGGTCGTGGCCGCGAACGCCGCTGCGGTGCGATAGCAGATCACGCACAGTGAGCAGGTCCTCGACGCGCGGATCCGCGAGATGAAAGTCGGGCAAGTGTTTGCGGACGGGATCGTTCCAGTCGAGCTTTCCGTCGTCCACGAGCGATGCCAGCAGCGCGACGGTCACGGCCTTGGTGCAGGACGCGAGCGGCACCACGGTGTCGGCCGTCGGTCGCGTCGTTTTGGTGCGGGTCTGAACGCCATAGCCATCGACAAAACTCTGGTCGCCTTGGACGATGGCAACCACAGTGCCGGGAACCTGCCAGCGCCCGAGCGCGGTTGCGACGGTGGCATCGATGAATGTGCGATCGAGTTCGGCGGCAGATGTTGTCGACGCGCATACGATCAGGATAAAAGGCAACAATCGGCGCATCGAAAGGGATCCGGAAATGGAACAGCCCACGCCAAGGCGTGGGCTGAGTCGTGAGTTTGAGGCGGATCAGATACCGGTCGTGGCTCCGAAGCCGATCTTTCCACCACCACCAAAGCCGCCACCGCCGAAGCCACCACCGCCAAAGCCGCCGCCGCCAAAGCCACCACCGCCAAAGCCACCGCCACCAAAACCGCCTTGGAAGCCGCCGCCACCGAAACCACCCCCGCCTTGGAAGCCGCCGCCGCCAAAGCCACCCTGGAAGCCGCCACCACCAAAGCCGCCGCCACCGAAGCCGCCTTGGAAGCCGCCGCCGCCAAAGCCACCCTGGAAGCCGCCGCCACCAAACCCGCCACCACCGCCACTCATGACACTGGGGCCGGGTGAGAAGGTCCTTTGTTGATATACACCCAATCCGCCGAAGCTGTTTTGTTGTCCTTGAACGGGCGTACCACCACCGCCAAGCAGCGATTGTCCACCGATGCCGCCGCCACCGCCGCCACCGAAGCCACCGCCGCCCTGGAAGCCACCGCCGCCCTGGAAGCCACCGCCGCCCTGGAAGCCACCGCCGCCTTGGTTTCCTTGATTGTTTCCTTGATTACCGCCTTGATTCCCTTGGTTTTGACCGCCTTGGTTCTGACCACCACCCGAGAACGGCACCTGAGCGTTGCCACCTGGTCGGAGCGGAGGACGCACCAAGGATCCGTAAATGCGTGGGTTCGCAGATAGGATCGGGAATGTCGGGAAGTTCGGATTTCGGTTTCGAAGCGAGCCGGGGAATTGTTGCGGCGTCTGGGCGGTTAGGTCCGGCGAGACGATGGAAACGGCGGCCGTCGAGGCCACGAGGAGTCCGGCCGAAAGGAACAGGCCGCGGAGCATGTATCGAAACATCGCGTGAGCCTCACGGGAGCGAGGGGGTCGGGTTCGTGGAATCGCACCGTCCGTGATGACCGAGAACGCACGTCGCCCTAAAGGTACATCATTTCGCGGGACGGGGGTTTCGTCAATCGAAATTCGCCAGTCTGCCAAATCGGTTTCCCAGACTGCCCGGATGGGACGACTCAATCCGTACAACCCCGTTTCACCGTCCCGCCGAACGATTCCATGTTACCCAATCAACGATTCCGACGACTCGATCGTTGGTGGAAACCTGAAAAATCGGCTCGGAATGCCGTTTTCCCAGCCGGAATGATATTGACCGCCCCATCCACGACGTTATGGTCCCCCGAACTTTGCGACCTCACAGCGCGAAGCACCGTTGGGGAACGGAATTCGCGCCCGCACGGGACGGTATTGAAATCCGGTTGGGGAGCCGGCCGCCGATACCTGCCACCGTCGGGCTGATAGGGGGATGGGGCATATGCGCCACAGTTTGTTCGGGGGACTCTGGGTCGCGGCGGCACTCTTCGCCACGCCGACCGTATCCCAAGCACAGTTTGCCGAGCCGTATGCGATCCCGGGTCGTCCGGAAGTGATCGCGCCCCTCCCGACGGGCAATCCCAGCGGGAATGGATTCTACGGGAGCCTCTCGGTACTCTTTGGCACCCAATCGTTCGGCCTCGGCGATCAGACCGTCGCCGTACGGGGCCTGATCGATGTCGCCGGCTTCCTGACCGGGCAGCCGGGCACGCTGATCGGCAGTGGCTTTCCAGCCCTGACCACCGATCAGTTTGGTCGCCGCAGCTACTCGCCAGGCTACCAAATCAACATGGGCTACAAGTTCGATAACGGCATTTCGGTCTACGGCCGTTTCGGACAGCTCGACCGCCACAAATACTCCGCGGGAGCCACCGGGCCTGCCACGCCGTTCTTCCGCAACCGGAACGACCTGGCGGATTCGTACCTTACCTCCGCAGTTTTCAACTTCCCGGCCGATTTTGCCGGCCCGGACATCGAGACGACCGAAGACCTGAACCCGAACTTCCCGACCGGGAACTTCTACGGCATCTGGAATGGTGCCGCGGTCATGGACATTCAGTACGAACAGGGATTCACCTACGGCGACCTCGCCGCTCGCGTTCCTATGTTCGAAACCGAATACAGCCGAGTCTACGGCTTCGCCGGCCTCCGCTACGGATGGTTCTTCGAACGCTTCTACTGGCGCACCGTGGGCACCGACATCCGCGGTATCTCGTTCCCGCAGGACGTGGCCATCTACACCAACACGCTCTCGCAGCGGATGTATGGTCCGATGCTCGGCTGCGGACACGAGATCTACGTCGGCAAGCGGTTCGCCGTCGGCCTGGACCTCTCCGGGGCCGCCCTCATGAACCTCGCCAAGGAACGCGTCAAGTACAAACTCGGCGACGAAACCACGCAAGCCAAGCGCAAGCGACTCGAGTACGAACTCGTCCCGAACGTGAACGCCGACTTCAATTTGATGTGGTACCCGATCGAAGGGGTCCAGATCAGCGCCGGCTACTCGTTCCAGACCTACTGGGGCACCCGCTACATGAAGGAGCCGATCGCCTTCAACTTCGGTGCCCTGGACCCGGCGTACAACATCAAGGCCTTCCGCTACGTGTCGATGTTCAATTTCGGCGTCGGCTTCTTCTTCTAAGAATGAAGTCGGAACCGACCACGTGGGTTCCCCACGGATCGACCTCGCCGGAGGGCCAATGGCCGCTGGCGGGGCGATCCCGTTCCGAAGCGAACCCGCCCGCCGATTGCCGACGCTGCCTGTCCACGTACGATACCCTCCACCATTCCGACGCCGGCACCGGCCGCGCGGCACGAATGCATGATGCGAGGGAGCGAGCATGGCCGACGGACGCGACGGGTCCTCTTCTACGACCCGCCAACGGTATCTCTGGACCGAAATCTTCCGTTGCTTTCTCGTCGCGCTCGATCCGCGCAAACTCCTCGTCGCCGCTGCCGGCATCCTCGCCGTCTCCTGCGGCTGGTATGTGCTATCCGCGATCTTCCACCGCAGCGCCCCGGACGAAAAAGCCACCAGCTACACCGACCTCACCTATCTCAAGGCCGAATTCAAAGGCCACAAACTCCCCGACGGCAAGGACTACGCTGACGACGATTTCCTTGCGGAAGGTAAAAAGAAGTTCGACCGCGACTCGGCCCAATGGCGGCAACTCAACGCACTCGCTGGCCCTGGTGGACGTCTTAGCACGATGCCGTGGTACGAAGATCGAGGCTCGAACCCCTATCTGATGTCTTCGACCATCCTCGCCGGAACCGCCATCGACCGCCAGAACGAGATCACGAAGTTCTGGTCGTATTCGATCCCGACCCTCCTCGAACCACTCGTGAAACTGCTCGTTCCCGTTGCCAAGGTCTTCGACAAGGACATCAGCCCGATGACTCGGGTTTATCTCCTCCTGTGTATCCTCTGGAGCCTGGCGTGCTGGGCTTACTTCGCCGGCATCATCACGCGGATTGCCGCCGTCCAGCTTTCCGGCAAGGACCGAATCGGACTCGGCCAGGCGGTCGCCTTTGTGACCAAACGGTATCTTTCGTATTTGCTTTCGCCAATTGTCCCGCTTGGTATGATCGGCTTCGCAGCACTCGCTCTCGCCCTGCTGGGGCTTCCCACCCTTCTGCCGTTCGTCGGCGATCTGCTCTATCTCGTTCTCGTGCCGCTCGGACTGCTTGGCGGGTTCTTCATGGCCGCCCTTCTCGTCGGACTGATCGGCTACCCGCTCATGTACACCACGCTCAGCGTCGAAGGCAGCGACACATTCGACGCCCTCAGCCGCGCGTACAACTACGTCATGCAGGCGCCGTGGCAGTACCTCTGGTACTGCGGCATCGCCACCCTTTACGGCGCGGCCGTCACTTTCGTCGTCGTGCTCCTTGCCTCACTCTCCGTTTACCTCGGCAAATGGGCGCTCTCGCAAACTCCTTTCAACGAGTATTTCCATCAGCAACCGGACTATCTCTTCATCCATGCTCCGGAATCACTCGGCTGGAAACAACTGCTCCTGCACGGCACACCGCTCGAGAAGCAACTCGTACAGAAAGATTCGATCTACCAACTCGTCGACAAAAACCCGACGGAAGCCGAACGCTATCGCAAGACCTTGGCTTGGTACAACTATGCCGCGACTTACGTGACGACGTTCTGGCTCACGCTCTTGTTCTTGTGCATGCTTGGCTTCAGCTACAGCTTCTTCTGGTCGGCAATGACGGTCGTTTATCTGCTGATGCGCCGGCACGTGGACGAAGTCGATCTCGACGAAATCTACTTGGAGGATGACGGGGACGATTTGCCGCCGTCCATCATGGTTCCGGCTCCGACGCCCGTTCCGACGCCCACACCAGGCCAGACCGCATTGCCGATGGTGCCGCCGCCTCCGGCGACCGTGCCGTTCACACCGCCGACGCCGCCGACCACCCCGTAACCGGCCGACAATCCGGCCCCGCACCGACCCACGGAACACCTCCGTGGGTTTTTTCACGGAAACCATGGCGCTCCGCTTCGGTCTGCTTCTGATCGCACTCCTCGCTGCCGTCGCGGCTTCGGCGGCGCTCGGTTCGGTGCGCGTGCCGCCGGTCGAAGTCTGGGCGGCGATCTTTGGCAATGGAACTGAGTCGTCTTCGACAATCGTTCGCGAACTCCGGCTTCCGCGCTCGCTCCTCGCCGCCATCGTCGGCGCGTCGCTCGCCGCCAGCGGGGCTGCGTTTCAGAGTCTCTTCCGCAACCCGCTCGCCGATCCGTTCGTCATCGGTTCCGCATCCGGCGCGGCCCTTGGCGCTACGCTCGTAATCGCCCTCGGCGCGGCCGGCACCTTCGGTGTGCCCCTCGGTGCCTTCGTCGGTGCGCTCCTGGCGACCGGCGGCGTTTTCCTTTTCGCCTCGCTCGGCAAGCCCGGCTCGCTGGTTCATCTGCTCCTCGCCGGCGCCGCCGCCAGCAGCTTCCTCTCCGCGCTCGTCTGGTTGATCCTCTCCACGAAGGACCAGAACGCGATGCAGGTGATCGCCTGGCTCATGGGCAACCTCGCCGGCAAGGGTTGGGCCGGTGTCGTTGGCGCGCTCCCCTTCAGCCTCCTTGGCCTGGCGATGCTCCAACTCGCATCACGACCACTCGATGCCCTTACCCATGGTACCGAGACCGCACGCGCCCTCGGCCTGCCCGTTACCCTCGCCGCTATCGCCATCGTCGGTGGAGCGAGCCTCGCAACCGCCGGTGCCGTCGCCGCCGGCGGGATCATCGGTTTCGTCGGCATGATCGCCCCGCACGTCGCCCGGCGGATCGTCGGCCCCGCCCACCGCGCCCTTACGCCCGCCGCCGCGCTGGTAGGAGCCTTGCTGCTCGTCGTCGCCGACCTTGCTGCCCGCACGCTCGTCGCCCCGACAGAACTGCCCGTCGGCGTCGTCACCGCCATCGTCGGTGCACCCATCTTTCTCGCGATCCTCTGGAATCACCCGAAGCCGTGAGCGCCGTCCTGCGAGCCGAGAATGTCTGCGCCGGCTATCGGGGCCGCCCGGTACTGGACGGTGTGACGTTCGCACTGGGCGCGGGCGAGCTCGTCGGCATTCTCGGTCCGAATGGCGCCGGCAAAAGTACGCTCGTTCGTGTCCTCGCCGGCCACCTGCGCCCGACCGCCGGGCGCGTACTCTGCGAAGGCCACGATCTCGCCCACCGATCCGCCGGCTGGATCGCGCGGCGGATCGCCCGAACACCGCAGGTAGAGGCCACCGATTGGCCGGGCGAAGTCTTCGACGCCGTGCTGCTGGGTCGTTCAGCCCGACGCGGCTGGATTCGACCCTTTGGTGCGGAAGACCGAAGCGCCGTGGAACGCTGCCTTGCCGAAACCGGACTGACCGATTTCGCGGCGCGGCGTGTAACCGAACTTTCCGCTGGCGAGGTTCAGCGCGTGCTGATCGCGCGGGCCTTGGCGCAAGAACCGAACGCCTTGCTACTCGACGAACCAACTTCGCACCTGGATCCGAAGTACCAATACGCTGTGCTGAACCTCGCGCGGTCGCTCGCACGGAATCGGAACCTCGCCATCGGCATCGTCCTACACGACCTCGAACAGGCCGCCCGCTGGTGCGACCGCGTCGCGATCCTCGCCGGCGGGCGCATTGTCGGCGACGGCGCGCCGCGACATACCCTCACCGCCGAACGCCTCTCGTCCGTCTACGATATTCCCGTGGCTGTGCGGTCCGATTCCGATGGCTCTCTGAGAATCCAAGTAAAGGGACCGAACTGATGCGAACGTGGATTCCACTCGTCGTTTGTCTGGTCGGCTGCGGGGGGACGAAATCGAATCCCGATGTTCCGGCGTCCACCGTCCGCGACTCGTTAAACCGGAACGTACCGATTCCCTTTTCGGCCAAGCGGATCGTCTCGCTGGCCGCTTCGAACACCGAAATCCTCTTTGCCCTTGGACTTGGCGACACCGTCATCGGCACGACCGAGTTCTGCGACTACCCCGAGGCGGCGAAGGCGAAACCGAAGGTCGGCGGGTTCGCCCCGCAGACGTTCAACGTCGAGGCCATCGCGGCGATGAAGCCGGACCTCGTGCTCGCGGCCGGCGAATTCCAGCGCCCGACGATCGAGGCGTTGGAGCGGCTCGGTATCGCTGTCGCGGGATTCCAGGGAGAATCGATCCAGGAGATCGGCCGGAATATCGGTTCGATCGGTCGATTGACGGGGCAAACCGAGGCGGCCGATAAAGTGATCCGAGACATGGAGGCCGCGCTCGCCGCCGTCGCCAAACGCGTCGAAGGCCGCCCGAAGCCAAAGGTCTTCTATCTCGTTTCCGACGATCCACTCATGACCGCAGCATCGAAATCGATGATCTCCGAAGCGATTTCGCTCGCCGGCGGCGAGAATATCTTCGGCGATCTCGACGGCGACTATGTGCGAATTTCGGACGAGGAAGTGCTGCGTCGCAACCCGGGGACGGTGCTCGTGCCTCAGTACGGCCACAGTGGTCGGGCGAACTCACCGAAAGTGCTTGAATCACTCGAAGCCGTGAAGCGCCATCGCGTCTTTCCGGTCGACGCGGATCCGATCTCGCGGCCGGCACCGCGCATCGTGGCGGCCGTCGAGCAGATTGCGCGGATCCTACATCCAAAGGAATGAGGTCGTATAACATCCGCCATGATCGTCCTTATCGATAACTACGATTCGTTCACCTACAACCTGGTGCAGCGCTTCGGCGAACTGGATCCGACACTGCCGATGCGCGTGTTTCGAAACGATTGCATCACGCTTGCGGAACTCGAGTCGCTCAACCCCACTCACCTGATCATCTCACCCGGACCCTGCACGCCCAAGGAAGCCGGGATTTCCAACGATGCGATGAAGGCATTCGCCCCCCGAATACCGGTCTTTGGCGTCTGCCTCGGGCACCAGTGCATCGGCTACAACTACGGTGGCGAAGTGATTCGAAATGCCCGCATCATGCATGGCAAGGTGTCGCCGATCCACCACGACGGCCGGGGTGTGTTCGCGGGTCTCTCCAACCCCTTCGAGGCCACTCGCTACCACTCGCTCGTCATCAAGCGCGAGACTTGGACGAATCCCGATTTTGAGGTGTCCGCCTGGACCGCCGAAGGCGAGATCATGGGGGTGCGCCACAAATCGTGGTCCCTGCACGGCGTGCAATTCCACCCCGAAAGCTTTCTCACGGTCGAAGGGCCGAAACTGCTCCGAAACTTCCTGGACTTGGCACCCGTGCGCCGCGGTTAGGACTTGAGCGCCTTCTCGAAGATGACCAGGTTGGCGGAACGGGCCGCATCCCATCGAATGCCGACGATGTCGTAACCGAGTTCGATCGCCAGGTGCAGCATCGGACGCTGTTGGTTGTAGCATTCCAATCGGATCGTCGCGTAGCCCTTTTCGGCCGCCCATTTCTGGGCGACCTCGATCAACTGCGCCCCGATACCCATCCGGCGGACCTGAGATTCGACTCCGTAGAACCAGGCAAAGTAGGTGTCGGGCTTCAGTTCAAATCCCAGAAAGAACCCGACCGGTTCTTCGCCCTGTCGCGCGATCAGTCGCAACGGATTCTGACGCCCCTGAAATCGTCGCTCGAACGATTCCAGCGTCCGCACCGGCCGGAAAATCTTGTTGAACATTTCCACGATTCGCGGCAACTGCTCCGGTCCCGCAACCTCGATGGCGATTTCAGACATGTGCGGCCCCCGTGGCGTGTCAGTGGCCCGGCCGGTACAAACCGGCAATCAGTTCGTCCCATGTGGGAACGTTCCAGTTGGCCACGACATCGCGCATGGCGAGATCCGCCGGCGTATCGCCTTCGACAGCGGCGTCGGTGCCTTCGTCGAACGCCTCGGCACCGTCCGCCGGATCCGCAATCGTTTCGCCCGAATCGGCCCCACCACCCTTGCGGCGGCGGCGGCGACGACGACGACGACGCTTGCCATCTTCGCCTTGTTCATCCGACTCAGATGATGGCTCGGACAACAAGTCCGGCTCCAAAGCCGTGTCTTCGAAGTCTTCGGCGTCCGGCATTTCCGGGAGAGGCGGTTCGACGGGTGAGTCGATCAAAGGGGTCGCGGGAGACGGTTCGTCGCCAAGCCCCAATTCCTGGGCTAGGGACGACCACGAATCATCGGCCGCGAATTCGTTGTTGTTCATCGGGTTACTTTATCGCGCCAGCGGCAGGGCGGACACGACGCCTGGTACGAACGATTCGCGGACGCTCGCCGAAGCGAGATTGCGCGGCGCACCGATCTCCAGAACGCGATCGCCCGGTTCCGCGCCAAAGGCCTCGACGAGCACACTGACCGTATCGCCGGTATCGGGCAGTTCCTCGCGATAAATCACGTAGGCGCCATCCCCGCCGGGGAGGCTCGCGACCACGTGCGCGAGCAAAACATCCGACAGGCCCAGCGGCTTCGGCAGTCCCGGTAACAATCGATTGGCGAATTCCGTCACGGCATGTTCCAGCAGTTCACGCGGCGGCAAGACGAGAAAGGTAGCCACGATCGATCCTCCCACTTCGGCAGTGGTGGAGGTATCGGCACGCGACTGGCCAGCGCATGCTACAAGAGGTCGGGGATCCCGGCGGGAATTTTGCTCCGCCGCGTTCCCGGCCGCGCCCCCGGCACGACCGCGCGCCGGGGGAAAAAATCCGGGGTTCATGCCAGAAGTTTTTTGATGAGAACCTGTGACCGGCGATTGCTGCGATCGTACGATTCGCGTCGGGCGGGCGGGAGATCGTCCGGGGTCCCGAGCGAAAATCCGCCCTTTTGGATGAAGTAGTTGATCGCTTGAGTGGAAAGGCAGAAGAATTCCCCAAAGCCCCGGGCGCGGGCGACATTCTCGGCATAGGCGATCAGCCGACCGCCGATCCCCTTGTTCTCGTAGCCGGCATCAACATAGAGCGACGCGAACTCCGCCTTTCCCAGTTCCGGGTATGTGTGCAATGCCGCGCAGGCCACCGGGTTTTTGTCCACTTCGAAGACGAAATAGTCGGCGATGTTCCGCTCGATGTCGGCGCGCGAGCGCTTCATCAATTCCTCGGACTGAATCCCGCGCCGGATCAGGTTGTAGATCGCGCGGATGTCCTTCTTTTGGGCCGGCCGGATCGACTGGTATTCGTTCGTGTAGATCAGCGTGCCGATCCCCTCGTTGGAGAAGACTTCGCTGAGGAGGCCTTCTTCTTCTCCCCCGTCGATGACGTGGACGCGTTCGATCCCCTCCTTGCCGGCGCGGATGGAATGCGTCAATTTCGTGACGGCCTCGTTCGTCAGTTCGGCGCGGTGCTTCTTGAGGAAGGCGTCGGCCTCTTCGATGGTCAACTGCCGAATCACGCCCCCGGGTCCGCGAATGCCGCCTTCCCCCGTGAGGTAGATGAGTTTCACCGCACGCAGGCTCCGCGCGATTTCCACGGCGACGGCATCGGAGTTCAACCGGTACGAATGCCCGACGCCATCGCAACCAATCGGCGGAATCACCGGAATGATGTCCCGCTCCATGAGAGCGGCGAGGAGTTCGACGTCGACTCGTTCGACGCGGCCGGTGAACTTGCGATCGACGCCGCCGAGGATGCCCGCCGGGTGGGCGACGACCGCGTTCG
The DNA here is from genome assembly GCA_019636445.1 of Gemmataceae bacterium. Taxonomy (GTDB): domain Bacteria; phylum Planctomycetota; class Planctomycetia; order Gemmatales; family Gemmataceae; genus Limnoglobus. Next base: position 16,053 of record JAHBXO010000059.1, read on the forward strand.
GGCAGGCACCACGCAGGTCGTTCGCGGAGAGGCCTTCGAGAATCTCGTGGGTCACGCGGTTCGCGGCCGAGATGGCGACGTTTAATGTCGGCGCATCGGTCACCCCCGTACCGTCGATGTTCGACGGCTCGATCTTCACCTGTTCCGCATAGCGACGGATTTGATGCGCCGCCCCGTGGACGAGCGCCACACGGATGCTCAGGCTGCGCAGCAGCGCGATGTCGAGCAGGAGGTTCGGGAAGTTCTCGTCCTCGACGACGGCACCGTCGATGGCGATCACGAACGTCCGGTCGCGGAACCGCGGCACATAGCGCAGGATCTCGCGGAGGTTGGTCAGCCGGAACATGGCGCGGGTCGGCCCTCGTTCACTCGCGGGGGATGACTAGAATATAACGAACCCCACGGACCATCATAGGCCGAAGCGTCAAAACGATCTGGAGCGCCAGTAATGCCCGAGAATGTCGTGATCGTCGGTTCAGGCCCTGCCGCGTGGACCGCTGCCATCTATGCGGCCCGCGCGCAGCTCAATCCGCTCGTGTTCCAAGGGAACCCGCACGACGTCAAAAACCAGCAAAACGGCACGATCCCACTGGGACAGCTGGCGCTCACCACGGAAGTGGAAAACTTTCCGAGTTGGCCCGCTGGCGACACTCGGGCATACCTCAAGACGGCCTTGAAAGACCCCTACGACCTGCCTTACTGGGTGGAACAGAATCAGGAGCAGCCCACCCACGGCATCAACGGGCCGGAATTAATGGCTCTCATGCGGCAGCAGGCCATCAATTACGGAACCCGCATCGAATCGAAGGATGTGGTCAAGGTGGATCTCAAAGCTCGTCCGTTCGCTGTGACGACGCACGACGGCGAGACCGTCCACGCTCACACGCTCATCATCGCCACGGGCGCCCGCGCGAACTACCTCGGCCTGCCGAGCGAGGACCGATTCAAGAACAAGGGTGTGTCGGCATGCGCGGTCTGCGACGGAGCGTTGCCGCGGTTCAAGAACAAACCGCTCGCCGTCATCGGGGCGGGCGACACCGCCTGCGAAGAAGCCATGTACCTCACGAAGTTCGCCAGCGAGGTGCATATGCTCGTCCGACGGGACGTGTTCCGTGCCAGCAAAATCATGGCCGACCGGACGGCGGCCAATGCGAAGATCCGGATTCACTGGAATACGGAAGTCGAAGAAGTGCTCGGCGACGACAACCCACGCGTGGGCGTAACCGGAGTTCGGGTGCGGAACAACAAGACCGGTGAAAAATCCACGCTCGACGTGACCGGCATGTTCTGCGCCATCGGCCATACGCCGAACGTCGCGTTTCTCGACGGCCAAGTCGCTTTGACCGAATCGGGCTACCTCAAATGGACGACCGTGGCGCGGACCTACACCAGTGTCGAAGGCGTCTTCGCCGCCGGAGACGTGGCGGACGACTACTACCGCCAGGCCATCTCCGCCGCCGGAACCGGCTGCATGGCCGCCCTCGACGCCGAACGCTTTCTCGGCCACCACGGATTGATCTGATTTTTCGGTTCCTTCCACCGACCGAATCGAACATGATGGCGGGATTCCCTTCCCACCCCGGATTGGCCCGCCATGTTTGATCGAACGGTTTTATCCCGCCGCGATTGCCTGTCGTTGATTGGCGCAGCCGCTCTGCTCGCGCCGGCTCGCGCGTGGGCCCAATCGCCGGCGATGGTGCCCCTCAACCGTTTCCCGCGAATGGTGCAGGAGCATTTCGTCACGCGTGTGCGCGAGGCCGAGGCGATCGGGGGGAAACGTCGAGCCGCACTGAAGTCGAAAGCCGATGCCGAGAACTACGTCAAGGACGTGCGGCGACGGATCGCCGACTGTTTCGGTCCGTTCCCAGACAAGACCCCGTTGAACGCCCGCGTCACCGGTGTGGTCGACCGCGATGCCTACACCATCGAGAAAGTTCTGTTCGAGAGCCGTCCAGGATTCCTCGTCTCGGCGAACTTGTATGTACCTAAAGGCATCACCGCGCCGCGTCCTGGCGTCGTCGGCTCCTGCGGGCACTCCACCAACGGCAAGGCGGCCGAGGCTTACCAGGCCTTCGCGCAGGGGCTGGCGCGACAGGGTTACGTCACGCTGATCTTCGATCCGATCGGCCAAGGCGAACGTCTCCAGTATTCGCACGTCGATATCAAGCACCGGCCACGCGTTGGCGTTGGCGAACACCTCCACGCCGGCAACCAGCAGTTCCTCGTCGGGGAATTCTTCGGCAGCTGGCGAGCCTGGGACGGCATCCGCGCCCTCGACTACCTGCTCTCCCGAAAGGAGGTCGACCCGACTCGCGTCGGCATCACCGGCAACTCCGGCGGCGGCACCATGTCCACCTGGCTCTGCGGCGTCGAAGGACGCTGGACCATGGCCGCGCCCGCCTGCTTCGTCACCACCTTTCGACGGAATCTCGAGAACGAACTGCCCGCGGACACCGAACAATGCCCGCCGCGCGTACTCGCACACGGCCTCGATCACGCCGACTTCCTGGCCGCGATGGCGCCGAAACCCGTCGTCATCCTCGCGAAGGAACAGGATTTCTTCGACGTCCGCGGATCCGAGGAGGCGTTCGCCCGGCTCAAGACGCTCTACACGCTGCTCGGGGCGGAGGAAAACATCAAACTCCACACCGGCCCGACCGACCACGGCTACTCAATCGAAAACCGCGAGGCAATGTATCGTTGGTTCAACGCGATTACGAAAATCTCCGACGCGACGATGGAACCGAAGCTGACGATCGAAAAGGACGAGACACTGTACTGTGCCCCGAACGGGCAGGTCGCCGAACTGAAATCCCGGACGGTCTACTCCTTCACCGTGGACCGCTCGCGGGAACTGTCCCGGCAGCGGCCGAAGCACGATGCCGCGAGTCTGTCGACGGCGCTGCGTGATGCGCTCAAGATGCCGGAGGCGAAGGGCGTGCCGGAGTTCCGCATCCTTCGCGGCATCGCGGGGCGCAAGTATCCCAAGCCGGCGGCATCGGTTTACGCCGTCGAAACGGAGCCGAATGTCTTCGGCCTCGTTTACCGGCTGGCGGATAAGCGGCTCGACTCGCGGCCCAGCCGGTCGAAGGAGCCGGCGATCCTCTACATTTCGCACCATTCCGCCGACGCGGAGCTGCGGGACGAACCGCTGATCGCAGAAATCGCCAAGGCGGAACCGAAATCCGTCCTTTACACGCTCGATGTGCGCGGCATCGGCGAATCCCGCCCCGACACCTGCGGCGCGAACCAGTTCCTTTCGCAGTACGGCAGCGACTACTTCTACGCGATCCACGCGATCATGCTGGATCGGCCCTATGTCGGCCAAAAGACCTTCGACATCCTGCGCGTGCTGGACTGGCTCGCGAGTTTCGGCCACGCGGAGGTGCACCTCGTGGCGAAGGGCTGGGGAACCGTCCCGGCCTCCTTTGCCGCGGTATTGTCGGATCGCGTGAAACGGGTGACGCTCAAGAACGCGTTGACGTCGTATACCGCGATCGCGGAGTCGGAGGATTACGATTGGCCGCTATCGGCGCTGGTACCGAACGCCCTGGCGTCGTTCGACCTGCCCGATTGCTACCGGATCCTTTCGGCCAAGGGTCTTCGGTCGATCGAACCGAACGGCGCGCACCATTGACCGCGCTTCAGGGTTTCTCCCCCGACAGACGACGGTGCTCGGCGGCCCGAACGGGGTCGCCGGTCCTGTCGTAGTAGCCCGCCAGCGCGCGGTGCGCGGCCACGTGGCCCGGATTGGCTTCGAGGGCCTTTTCACACCAATAGATCCCCAGCTTTTCGCGGCCGATTTCCAGCAAGGCACGCCCGACTTCCGCACAGTCGTCGGCCGGCGGGGCCGTGCTCTTCGCGATGGCTTGCAGGAGGTCGTTCGTACGATCGACGAGCGCCTTCTTGCGATCGTATTCCGCCATGACTTTCGCCGACTCCTCCGAACGGCCTTCGAGGCCCAGCAGGCTCGCCAGCTTGTAAAGGGCTTCTGTATCGGACGGGTCGGTCGCGAGCACGCGGCGCAGGTACGCCTCGGCCTCGGCATTCCGATCTTCCTGTAATTCGATTTCGGCGAGAGCGACGAGCAACGCGGGGTCGTTGGGGAGGTGAATCAAGGCCGCTTCCATGTTCCGGCGGGCCGGTTCGAACTGGCCGAGCAGGAACTGGCAAGTCCCCAGTCTCGCCTGAACGTGAGCGTCCCGGGGCGCGATGCGGAGGCAATGTTCCAGATGCGGCAGTGCCTTCGGGGCCTGCTTGTCTTCCAGGTACATCTCGGCGATTCGCAAGCGAACCGGCACGAGGTCGGGATCGATTTCCAGCGCCCGGTCGTAGTCCTTGCGGGCCGCCGGTGCGTTATCCAGCCGTTCCAGCACCCAACCCCGCCACTGATACGGTTTGGCCAGATCGGGCTGTTTTTCGATCCAGAAACTCAGGCACGAATACGCGGGCTTGTATCGAAGTTTGACGAGATACGCCTTGGCGAGAGATTCCAAAATGATCGCGGTTTCGGGATGATTCTTCTCGGCGAGATCGATGAGGACACCGGAAAGCTGGTCGACCTCGCCGGTTTGGACTCGCAACAGTAGGAATTCGAGCTGGATGCGCTCGGTCCGGCCGACGAGTTCAATGGTCCGGTTCAGGTGGCGTTCGGCGCTGGGAAAGTCGCCGACGAGTCGCGCGGCGCGGGCAGAGAGTAAACAGACATCGGAGTTGCGCCACAGGATCGTCCGGACGAACTCCAATTGCCGGACGGCGTCGGCGGGCCGGTCGGCGGCGAGGTCGCGTTCGGCGGTCTCATAAGCGGACCACGCGGCCCAACGGAGTCCGAAGGCCGTGATCAACAGGATCGACAGGAAGGTGGCGAGGACTCTCCGTGGATGACGCATCACGCGTCGGCCAATCCGGATCGGCCAGCAGAACAGCGTACGAACGAGGCTCATCATGCAAAGGCCGATCGACAGTACGACGGGAGCGGGCGACGGCAGTCGCCCGCTCCCGATTCTTACGGATGGTTCAATCGGTCAGTTCGATATTGTGGACCTGCCGGCCCTTTTCGAGGGTAATCGTCAGGGGCGAGGTCTTGGGGTTGTTGTATTTTTCGGGAATCTTGACGTAGTTCTCAGCAGCGGTCGACGAGGCTGGAGCTGCTCCGGCGTCTGCTCCGGGAGCCCGTTGCTGATTCATCGCCATGCTCTTCATTCGCCGTTCGGAGTCCGCCGTTTTTCGAGCGCCGGCCATCGGATCCCGCTTCGGATTGATCGACTCGGTTTCGACGACGATGATCGCTTCGCCGACGGGTAAGTCCACAGCGCTATAGGTCCCATCGGGGCTGATCTGGCCGTCGTAAGGGGTCCCCGTGGTGGTGAAGAAGCGTAAGGATCCGGCCTTCAAAGGTTTGCCGGCATAACTGATGCGCCCGGAGACCTTCGCGGGCGCCAAGGCATTACCGGAGGAGCATCCAGCCGCGAGAAGCAACACGAGCCCAACGGTACTCAGAAGTTTGCGAGAATATGTCATGAGGAGAGGTCCTGGAAAAGTATGGAAATGAAACGGGTCGGTTCATTCGCAGAAGCCGAATGAACCGACCCGGACGAATCAGGAACGCCAGACGTCAGTTCCAGTCGGCACCCATCGGAAGACCGTCGTTCGGCACCATGGCTCGAACCCAGGTCGACAGGTCCGTGGTCGTTCGCATGTTGCGAACGCTACCATCGACCAGAAGAACCTGAATGCCGGATGCCGTGAACGACTGCAACCGCCTCGGGTCGCATTGGTCGACCTTGGGAGCGGATTGCGGGGCGGTCATGTAGACGGAAATGCCCGTGGCGGTATCGAACGGATAAGCATTCGTACCGGTCTTGGGGATCGCTCCGAGGTTATCCCAACCGCCGTTTGTTCCCGCACCCGGAACGGCATTCACCCAATAGGAGGGCGAATTGAACGCATTCTGGGACGCGTGGAATTGCGTGACCGGGCCAGGCAGCGTACCGTCCTCCTGCCAGCTGCGCTCGGCGTAGACGGTGGAGTTATCCCATTGGGGACCGGGACCGCAAATCGCATAGCGTTCGAAGAACGCGATGGTATTCGAGGTTCCATCTTGGAATGAAGCGGGCATACGAGCCTTGCCACCGACTTGCCATTCTTCGCCCCACCCGCCGCCGAAGGCGTGCCAGTTGGAGTGGTAGCTTGCGGCACCGCCTCGATCCCACGCGGTCCCGGTTGCGGGAACGCTTGGATCGTGCGGAGCGATGTAGGTCCGCACCACACCACCGGGGACCGCCGTGTTCTTGGTCCGCCATGACTGGCTACCGCTACCGCCGGTGCCGTCGCCAGGCGAAATCCAGGATGCCTTATAAAGGTTGTCCTGTTCAATGTAGGGCAAGAGGAAGTAGTGCATCGTCCCGAATCGGGACGGCACGCTGTCGAGGCCCCAGTTGGTCCCTTCCCCGGTACTGGGGAAGCAACCGGTCGTGGTCGGGAACTTCCCGTGCGTGTCGTGGCAAGCGTGGAGGCCGATCCCGATTTGTTTGAGATTGTTTGCGCTTTGGGTTCGTGCGGCCGCTTCACGAACCTTTTGAACAGCGGGCAGAAGCAGCCCGATCAGGATCGCGATGATCGCGATCACGACCAATAACTCAATAAGCGTGAATCCTTTCGTCAATCGACGAGTGAGATGAACCATAAGAACCTGCCTGGGAAAGAGTGGAGGCCACGGAGATCGAGGCCACAGGCCAGAATGAAATATCCCAACTATCTTGATTAACCGCGCGCCACCTGTCCAGTCAATGAAAAAACTCTGAAAATCCGGAATTCGGGAACTCTTTCTGGCACACCCGAACTGTAATAATGAGAACTTGTCGGCCTTCTCCGACTCGAATTCCTCGAACGCGATCCGTTCTCGTAAACAAGTACGAGCCGATCGACGGGTGAGTCGGTGACGAGGTACGCAAACGACACCATGACGACCGCTTCGAACAGTATCTCGCCGCTGACCTCTTCGACGGGCCGCTCCACGATCTTCCTCGCTCTCTTCGCGCTTGTGCTCGCGTCGCAGGCCGCCCGAAACGTCGATCTGTTGCTGGCGCTCGCCAACGGTCGCGATGTATTCGCCGGAACCGTTCGCCCCACCACGGGCTGGCTCTTCGAAGTTGCGGTGTTCGGCCTGTTTCGCACTTGCGGGGAGTGGTCGCTCGTGGCCATGAAGGCCGCCGCCATGGCTCTTGTTGCAGTTCTGCTCGTTCGATTCCGTAGCGGCTTTGGCGGTTGGGCGACAACTTTGATTGTCGGCTTGGCGGTGCTGGCGATGAACCACCGCACCCCCGTGGGGCCAACGGTTGTCTCCCTGCTGCTCTTCGCCCTTCTTCTCCGTCGCGACTCGCTCGCGGCCGAGCAAATCGGCCCGCGCCCATTCGACTGGCGATCCTTCATCGGCATCGCGGTCTGGGCGAACATGCACGACTGGTGGATGATTGGCGTCGCGGCACTAATGGCCATCGACATCGGCCGAAGGCTCGATCGCGGGCGGTCGGGTATGCCACCCGGTTGGTTGGCCATGCTCGCACGACCCGCGGCGGGTTGTCTCTCATCGTTCCCATTCGAAGGCTCCAAACTTCCGACCAATCTCGGTTGGCTGTTCGGGCGAACCGACGCGACTGGGCTGGAGTCCTTTGCCGCACGGATCCACTCGCCGTTCTCGGAGGCATTCCGCACGATCTTTCTCGAAACGCCCGCGGTGTTGGCGTTCTATCTGCTGTTATCCTTGGGGATCGCGACCTTTCTGATGTCGATCCGCAGTTGGAGTTGGGCGCGGGTTCTCCCTTTTGCGACTCTCGCCGGATTGAGTAGTCTCGAAGCGCGGCTGATTCCCCTGTTCGCGGTCTTCGCACCGGTTGCAATCTTCGGCAATCTCGCCGCGAAGCGAGATAACTCGGCGCCGCCGCGCCGTTCGATTCTTCTCAACATCGCCGGCACTCTCACCGCGGGGGCGTTCCTGCTCGCCTCCTGGCCCGGCTGGCTGCAGTCGAAGCCGTTCGAACCTCGAAGTTGGCGCTTCCTTCCGCCTGCGGACATCGTCGCCGGCGCGCAGGCCTACTGCGACACCCAGCCAAATCGCTTGCCCGGCGGGAAGACGCTTCACCTCGTTCGCGAGACTCACGCCGCGTTCCGCTGGCATTGCCCCGGCGACCCCGGCGTCATCGACGATCGCGCCATCGACTCGCTACTCGCACCGGCGGAGCGACTGGCCGAAGCGGACCAACTCCTCGATGAACTCGGCATCGATCGCGTGGTCGTTCGCGCCGGC
>JAHBXO010000006.1 GCA_019636445.1 Gemmataceae bacterium
AGCAAAACTGAACGGCCAGACCGGACCCAAACTACTCGTCGGAGTGTGAACGATTACTAATATCAGTAGCCAGCAGGGGGTCTTTATGGTAACTATTCGCTCTCTCTGAAGCCGCTACAAGCTGAGATGGCATTAATTTATTGCGCACCGAAGCTGCGGCTGCAATCTCGCAACCGAATCGCGAAAGTGGCATGCCAAGCCTTGAAGTCCTATCCTTTATTCCTGAATCGCGATCAGGTAAAAACGGATCGTAGGGATTAGTCATAAATCGCACAAGATCGAGTCCGCGTAGCGCGTCGGCCATAATGGAATCAACAAAAGTTCGATGTCCTTCCAATGTAGTTAGATTCTCTTTTGTTTTAGCAGCATATGTAAGCGCTGGAAGCCGTTGCAGCAGAGCTACGGCGTACTCATTGCCAATTGGCGATTCGTCAAATACATCACGATATGTTTCATAAATATCATGCGGATTCAACGTCCCTCCGCCTGATCGCACTCGGCTACGACTAGCCAATCGTTGTAGTAGATCTCCAATTTGCTTTCCATCAAACATTCTCTGTGTTCTATTCGATTCTCGGTCATATATCTTATCTAACAAATATGGCCATCCCTCAACCGGATTTGCTATGATCGACGAATCGTTGACAGGTTCAACCAAGCCCCTTGCCATTAGGTAGCTGATCAACAAAGGATTTCTTGGCAGCCAGTCTGGTGGGGACCATGAGATATTCTTTCTTTGAAGAAAGGCATGTAGCTGCTTGTCTGAAAATGGCTCAATCTCTAATATTAGGTCATCATCTTTAAGCGCACAGCACTTCTTCATTTCGTCTATCGAGTCAAAATATTGGCCGCGGCCTGAAAGCAATACGCCCCCTCGGCTGCGAGAGGAGTCAACGAAATCCCAGATTAATTTCGTGGCTTCACGGCGTGCGTCTGCGCGACTTTTAGGTGACTCGTCTCGCAATTGAACAGCCGGTAGTTCGTCAAATCCATCAAGTAGTACAGCGGCCATGCCGCCATTCCATACGCGGACAAGATGATTCTCATCTGGGTAACCAATAGTTCTAGCATGCTGTCGCAGAATTTCAGTATAATGCGAAGCTTGCCGACCATGCTCAGGCAAATTAATCGGAATTGCCACTGGCGTCTTGCCGGGCAACTGGTGATTTGTGTATCGATTCCGTAACCAAAAAAATAATTCTCTAACTGTCAAGCTTTTACCATATCCAAAGTCCGCAAGTAAAACGACGACTCGGCCATCTTCTATCAGCTTTCCAATTTTGTCTAACGAAAATGTATTGCCACGGCCGTGTTCGCGAAATGTGGGCTCGATATACTCGTCGTCTGGAATACGATCGCTGTCATTTTGAAATGGGTCGCGAGCACTGCCGAATCGATATTCTTTCCTTCTTGCAAAGTACTCTGTAGCATTGATCAGAGTGCGTTGAAACTCTTCGAAGTGCTCAACGCGTACGCGGTGCTGTCTTCCATATGATATTTGATCGGCAGTAGGGGCATTGCGTGTAATAATCCAGCATGTTACCGGGCGTAATTCATTAACTTCAAGATTCGCTCTAGCAGTTGTCAATTTCTTGGTGTCTTCTTTGATTTTCTTAATTGACTCTGAGATTGTGCACATCACAAGGTGGATTGCGTCTTCAGTTGGGGCGATAATCTCAAATTCTTGTAAACCGATATACTGGCTCTCCCCCTCTCCGGGTCGAAGATTCCATTTGGCCCGCGCAACTCGCCGCACCTGTGCTTCGAAAGCTTTCCCGGCGTCCATTGCTTCTCCGGTGTTGTATGTACGAGTAGTTTTGCGGAGCAGATTAGGACGCAGATCATTTCTCGTAGCGTGCCCCGCACTCAATACGTCGCCGACTTAAGTTCTGGTTTAAATTGCGTACCCTTCCGCTCCGCATTCCTCTCAATCAGACGCCGCGCCGCTGCAAGGGCCGCGCCATTTTCCAAACCCCATAAGGTACCCGATTCGGAATTCCCGGCCGCCATCGCCAGATTGGCGAGCGTTTGGCCCATCCGCCAATCGGGAAACAGCTTGCCCAACTCGGCCAAGGCCTTAAGCAATTCCGCGCGCGTCGTGTCGGCCGTCATCGCCGATCTCCGTGAGTGCGTCGCAGCTGTAGTTTACTCGTTCCGTTCGGGCCGTGCCATCACTGACCCGTGAGAATTTGATACGGCAGGGTGGAGCCAGACTTCCGAAGTCCGGCTTCAACTTCGGAAGTCGATCGCACCGGGGGGACTTCCGAAGTTGAAGCCGGACTTCGGAAGTCGAGATGATGCAAACCGGTCAACAGCCGATACACGCGCAACGGCTCCCTCACCCCATCACCTTCCGATACCCCTCCCACCCGTAGTACTTCGGCCGGTCGTCGAGGCGGACGTGCAGCCAGGGGACGCCGGCGCCGGCGGTGCTGAGCCAGACCGGCTTCGCTCCCAGGCGGCCGGCCAGCGCGACGCCGACCCGCTGCCAGAGCGCCGACCGCTGAGCGGCCGGGGCGTGCCGCGCGAACGCGGCCAAGTGGCCGTAGGCGGACGGATCGCCGAGCGCCCGCGGCACCACGAGGATCGCGTCCCGGCCGAGATTCGCGAACGACACGACCGGCTCGCCGGCCGAACCGAAATGCTCCGCGAAGGCGTCGGGGTCCGGCGGGCGGGCGAGGCCGGGATCGTCCAGCAGCACGAACTCGAAGGGCCGCGCGGCCGACGCCGCGACGACGCCCGGCGTCTCCCAGCGGTAGGCCGCGAACGGCGCGTCCGCCAGCCAGCCGTTGAACGCCCGTCGAAAGGATTCGTCCGCCTGCCAGCCGCGGATCGCGTCGCCGACCGTGGCCGGCTTGGCATCGCGCAGCACGGCGAACCGCAGCGCTCGTTCGGACAAGGTTTCGCGTTGCACCGTCCACATGCCGCCGGCTCCGAACCGTTGCAGGCATCGTACTTTACGCCGGGCCGCGAACCTACGGGAATCCGGCGACCGGGAAACGGGTTTCCCCCCCGGCGAAGTCGCCGAAATCGACGTAAGTCGTTGTCGGGCTATGGCGCTTCCGGAAATCGGGCGTCATTCCGCCGAGGGGTGGCGCGGAGGCGGCGGAAAGACACGCCGGAGGCGAAGTGGACGTCGCGATCGTCACTTGCTCCACAGCAGCGCGTCATGGCTGATGCCGATCCGCTTGCCGCCGAACGGCAGCGAGTATTCGTAGCCCCGTGTCGTCGGTTCGAGGGTGCCCGCGAACTTCGCGCCCAGCTCCTCGAACGTTGCCGCGTAGCGCTTGTGTTTTTCGGAGTAGCTCCGCTGCGCGTAGTAGAGTTCGTGCAGCTGGTCCTTCACCGCCTGGGTCTTGTCGCTCTCGTACTTCACCGTGCCCGGCTTGGCGGTGCTGAACTGCAGGTACCCCCAGCGCTCCGGCCGGTGCATGTCGATGACCCCCTGCGGCGACCAGACCCAGTTGTACTCCGGCTTCTTCGGCACCTTCACGTACTTCCCGTTCTCGATCGTGATGTCCCATTCGACGCGCGAGAAGTTGATGCGCCAGCGGTCGCCGTCCTTCGGCGGCGCGGCGGACTTCGACAGTTCCTTCAGCCCGTCCCACGGCCAGGCGATCTCGACCGTCCAGCCCGTGTCCTTGTCGCTCGGGTCGTTGAGCGTGCCCTGCACCTTCACCGCCGTCTTGAGGCCGATGATCTCCCAGCCGTTGAGCGCGCGCCCGCCGTCCTTGTAGGGCTTCGAGAGCAGCAGGTCCCACGTCGTGTTCTTGGCGTTCAGCTCCAGTTCGGCGTAGAGGTGGTTGTCGCCGTCCGGGTCGAGGAACACTTCGAAGTCGGGGTCGTGGAAGATCACCGAATCGTGCTTGTCGAGCGTGGCCCAGACGTGCGGTTCTTCCATCTCGGCGGCGAGGTAGAGCGCCGCATCGTCCCACGCCATCTTCACGCGGGTGCGGAAGCGCGGCTTCGGCTTCGCGTCCCCTTCGATGTCGACGAAGTCGTCGGTCCAGGCGGCGTCCGCCCAGACGGCGTCGTCGAGTTTGCCGTCGATGCTCGGCGGCTTCGCGGCTTCGTGGGCGACGTAGCCTTTCGGCGGGGCCGCCACTTTCGGCGGTTCGAGCGCGAGGAGGGGCGCGAGCGCGAACGCGGGAACGAGCGCGAGGAGGCGGAGGGGACGCTTCACGGTGGCCTGCGGGGGTTGCGTGCGAGTTCCCCCAAACCTATCGGACGCGCCGCGGTCCGGAAACCTATTTCACTTCGACGAGCGTGGTTGGCGCGGTGACGGTGACGCGTTGCGGGGAGGGGCCAGGCCACTGGTCTTCGAGGACGAGGGCGGAGAGTTCGGCGGCGGCCTTCCACGCCTCGCCCTGGGCGCGGACGTATTCAAGCCTCGCCTCCGCCACGGCACGCTGCGCCTGGATGACGCGCAGGTATTCGAACTGCCCGCCGCGGAACGCCTCGACGGAGAGTTTGTAGGTCTCCTCGGCGCGGGGCAGGAGTTCGCGCCGGTACTGTTCGGCTTCGCGCCGCGCCGACTGGTACGCTCGCAACGCGGCGGCGGCGCGGTCGGTCAGCTCGTTCGCGACGCGGCCGACCTCCTGCCGGGCGGCGCAGAGTTCCGCCTGTGCCGATCGGATGTTCCCTTGGTTGCGGTTCCAGGTCGGCAGCGGCATGCTGAGTCCGACGAGCCAGTCGCTGGACTTGTTCTGGTTCTGGCGGGTGTAGCCGGTGGCGAGGGTGACGTTCGGGATGACGGCGGCCTCGGCGCTGCGGACGGCGGCGCTGGCGCGCTCGACGGCGACCTGCGCCGTGCGCGCATCGGGGTGCGTGGCCACGATGCCCGCGAGCGTGCGGTCGGGGTCGTAGACCGGCAGTTCGGCGAAGGGGAATTCCACACGTTCGAAGTTCGTGCTGGGATCGCCGACGGCCGCGGCGAGGCGCTTGCGCGCCCACGGAAGTTCGCGGCGCGCCGCCTCGGCCTTTGCCGCCAGCCGCTCGCGCTCGACTTCCAGCTGCACGAGGTCCAGCCGCGCGATCTGCTTGCCGTCGAGCAGCGCCTGGCCGAACTTCACCCCATCGGACGACAGTTTCACGAGTTCGTCCAGCATCGCCACGCGCCGTTCCAGTGCGGCGACGTCGGCGAACGCGGCGCGCACGGCACCGGCGACCTCGTACCGCTCCCGCAGTGCCGACAGGGTCGCGAGGTCGACCTCCTTCGCCGCCACGGCCTGCGCGAGCGTCAGCTTGTGGCCGGTCACGATGTCCTGGCTGAACTTCGGCGCGGTCCAGATGCCGCCGGGGCCGGTGCGGTCGCCGAGTTCGTCTCCATTGATGTCGAGGGTGGGATTCGGGTACAGCCCCGCCTGGACGACGCGGCCCTGCGCGGCCTCGACGAGGTGCTGTGCCTTCGCCAGGCGCGGGTTCCGTTCGATGGCGCGGGCGACGAGGTCTTCGACGCGCGCCGGCGCGGCCTCGACGTGCTGGACCGGAACGATGATCGGCTTGGCAGCTGGTGCCGCCGCCGATACCGCCGGGGCGACCGTCGCCACGCGCGATGGAGGTGCCACGACCGGTTGCGGTACCGTCGCGCAGCCCGTGGCCGACGCGATCGCGATCCAACCGAAGGTGAAGCGTATTCTGCGCGACATTATTCCGTACTTTCGCTTGATGGCGCATCTAGGACTATTCCCGACAATCGACACATTCGTGCCGCCGACTTGAATTCCACTTGAGAATCCGGGAAATTGACTCAAGTTCGCCCTGCTCGCCGCATCCTCTTCCCGCGGTGCCTCATGCTTCGATCGCTCTGGCTCGCCCTCGCACTCTCCGGCCCGCTCTTCGCCGCCGACCCGCTGCCACGTGTCCGACCCAGCAAGGACAACACGCACTTCGTCACGCCCGACGGCAAGCGGTTCATCGTCTGGGGCGTGAACTACGACCACGACTCCGCCGACCGGCTCCTCGAAGACTACTGGCACGACGAGTGGAACAGTGTCATGGAGGATTTCCGGGAGATTAAGGCGCTCGGCGCGAACGTCGTGCGCGTGCACCTGCAGGTCGGGAAGTTCCTCGACGCGCCCGATCGGCCGAACGCGAAGAACCTCGAACGGTTCGCGAAACTCGTGGCGCTCGCCGAGGAGACGGGCCTGTATCTCGATGTCACCGGACTGGGCTGCTACCACAAGAAGGACGTACCGGCGTGGTACGACAAACTGGATGAGGCCGGCCGCTGGGACGCGCAGGAGGTCTTCTGGAAGGAGGTCGCGAAGGTTGGAAAAGGGAAGCCGGCGATCTTCTGCCACGACCTGATGAACGAGCCGATCCTGCCCGGCGCGAAGCCCGAGAAGGACTGGCTCGCGGGCGATTTCGGCGGCAAGCACTTCGTTCAGCGCATCGCGCTCGATCTCAACGGTCGCACGCGCGAGGATGTCGCCAAGACGTGGATCAAGAAGCTGACGACCGCGATCCGCGCCGTCGACCCCGAACCGATGCTCACCGTCGGTGTGATCCCGTGGGCGCAGGTGTTCAAGGGGGCGAAGCCCGATTTCAACGCCCCCGGCGTCGGCGACCCGCTGGATTTCGTCAGCGTCCACTTCTACCCCAAGAAGGGCGACATCGCCGGTTCGCTTTCGGCACTGAAGGCGTACGAAGTCGGCAAGCCGCTCGTCATCGAAGAGATCTTTCCGCTGAGTTGCTCGCTGGAGGAAGCCGCCGAGTTCATCGACCGTTCGAAGTCGCACGTCGACGGCTGGGTGAGTTTCTACTGGGGTAAGACGATCTCGGAAAATGAGAAGGCCGGCGACCTGAAGGGGGCGATCGTGGCGAAGTGGCTGGCGTGGTTTCGGGACAACGCCAAGAAATTCCGGGACGATCGGCCGTGACCGGTCGGACTTCAATCCATTTTCCAATTTTCGGCGGCCCGACGGCGCACCGGCGGGGCCTGTGCCGGTGATGCCGGCGGCAATCGCGCCGCCCCGCGCATTCGTCTCTATATTCATGTCGGGTTCGGCGGATCGCCGATAAACGACGGAGCAAACGGACCCCCGCGACGAGAGGAATCACCGTGCGGAACACGCGCAGCCGTCTGAACATCGTCCATCTCGAAGACCGTACGGCCCCGGCCGTCTTCACCGTCACCACGACGCAGGACAACGGGAACAACGGCGCGCCCACGGCGGGCTCGCTGCGCGCCGCCATTTTGAGTGCGAACTCCACGGCCGGCGCGGACACCATCAACTTCAACATTGCCGGCGGGGGCGTGCAGACGATCCTGCCGCCGATCGCCCTGCCGGCGCTCACCGAGAGCGTCGTGATTGACGGCACGTCGCAACCCGGCTACGCCGGCACGCCCGTCGTCGTGCTCAGCGGCAATTCCGCCGGCGCCGGCGCCAACGGTCTCGCCCTCTCGAACCACATGATCAGCACGATCAAGGGCCTCGCCCTCGGCGGCTGGAACGGCGCCGGCATCCGCATCGACGGCGGCGGCCAGCACCAGATCCGCAACAATCACATCGGCGTCAACGCCGCTGGCAACGGCGTCTTCGCCAACACCGACGGCATCGTCATCACCACCGCGTCCAAGAACAACCTCGTCGGCGGCAGTCAGGACGCGCGCAACATCATCTCCGGCAACTCGCAAGCCGGCGTGGTGCTGGCCGCCGGTTCCGAACAGAACACCATCGCCGCCAACTTCATCGGCGTCGCCTTCGACGGCGTTACCCCGCTGGGCAACGGTACCCACGGCGTCTGGGTTCGCGACGGTGCCGCCTTCACCACCGTCGGCGGCGCCGCCGCGGGCGCCGGCAATATCATCGCCTCCAATGGCAGCCACGGCGTCCGCATCTCCGACCCCGTCACCGCCGGCGTGCTCGTCCAGGGAAACCGCATCGGTCTCGACTTCGCCGGCACCGCCTCCGGCAATGGCGGCGACGGCGTCCACGTCGACAACTTCGCCGGCACCACGCCCTTCAACGGACTCAACCCGCCCACCACCAACAACCGCATCCTGTCGAACACCATCCAGCGCAATCAGGGGAACGGCATCGCCGTCCGCAGCAACAGCCGCTTCGTCCGAATTCTCGACAATTCGATCGCTCAGAATGGCGGTCTCGGCATCGACGTCGACGCCAACGCCAACAACGGACTCGCCGCCCCGGCCATCACGAAGGTGACTGCCGACACCATCAACGCGCTGACCGTCACCGGTTCCATCGTCGGCCAGCCCAGCACGCAGTACCTCGTCACCGTCTACACGAATTCCGTGGCCGACCCCAGCGGCTTCGGCGAAGGGGAGACGAAGGCCGCCGCCGTCACCGTCACCACCGACGCGAGCGGGAAGGCGAACTACACCGCGAACATCGCGGCCGCGCTCTCCGCGCCGTTCGTCGCCGCCACCGTCACCGATGTGGTCGACGGCGATACCTCGGCCTTTTCACCCGCCGCGGCCCGCCCCCCCCGCGGCCTTGATGGCCGCCTCGCCTTCGCCGGTGCCGGCAGCGGCGCCCCGGTCGTGAATCTCTACGACTCCTCCGGCGCCATCGCCGCCACCCTCACCGTCTTCGACGCCGCGTTCACGGGGGGCGTCCGCGTCGCCGCCGGCGACTTCAATGCCGACGGCGTGCCGGATGTGATCGCCGCCACCGGCCCAGGCTCCGTCACGCTCGTCCGCGTCATCGACCCCGTCACCCAGAAAATCCTCTTCGAAGTCCAACCGTTCGAGTCCGCCTTCACCGGCGGCGTGTACGTCTCGGCCGGCGACCTCAACGGCGACGGCGTCGCCGACATCGTCGTCTCGCCCGATGAGGGCGGCGGTCCGCGCGTTGACGTCTACAGCGGTGCGGGCTTCGGCAAACTCGCCAGCTTCTTCGGCATCGCCGACCCGAACTTCCGCGGCGGTGCCCGCACCGCCGTCGGCGACGTGAACAACGACAAGCGCGCCGATCTCGCCGTCGCCGCCGGGTTCGGCGGCGGTCCCCGCGTCGCCGTCTTCAACGGGACCACGGTCACGACCGGCACGCCGACCGTCCTGTTCAACGACTTCTTCGCCTTCGAGCAGACGCTGCGCAACGGCGTCTTCATCGCCGTCGGCGACATCAACGACGACGGCTTCGCGGAAGTCATCGCCGGCGGCGGACCTGGCGGCGGACCCCGCATCACCGCCTTCAGCGGCAAAGGTCTGCTGACTAACCAATACGTCCCGGTCGCCAACTACTTCGCCGGCAACGACTCCAACCGCGGCGGCATCCGCATCGCCGCCCGCGACCTGAACGCCGACGGCTCGTTCGAGATCATGGCCGGCGACGGCCCCGGCGGCGAAGGCCGACTCCGCGTCTACACCGGCTCCGACCTCATCCAGGGCGGAACCGACCCGCGCTTGAACGTGATCGCCTTCGCCGGGGCCGCCGGCGGCGTCTTCGTGGGTTAAGCCGAACTCGACCATCGGCGATTTTCCTCTCGACAAGCTCGCCCGGGCACGCTATCCCCGGACGTTCACGCGAGCTGACCGACCCGCCGTGCGGGGGAACGCGACGGACCGACCGGTCCGGCTCGCTTTCGGAGGACGATTCACCATGCGATCGATTTCGCGCCGCGCGGCGGCGATTTTTACGGCGACGGTTCTGGCCGCGTCGGCCTCGGCCCAGGCACCCGCCACGCCGGCGTCCTTGCCGCCGGCCACGCTGCCGCCCGCCACGGCGGCCGGCACACCCGCCGCCGGCACGCCCGCCGTCGCCGTCTCCACCAAGCCCGAACCGCGACCCGCCGGCATCGCCGCCAAGGTCAACGGCCAGGAGATTCCTGAAGTCGCCGTCTACCGCGCCCTGCGCCAGTTCCCGATGGAAGAGCGCGACATCGCCCGGAAGGAAATCCTGAACCACCTCGTCGAAAACTACATCATCGACCAGTACCTGAACGCGCTGAAGATGACGGCCGAGCCGGCCGAGGTCGACAAGCTCATCGACGAGCTGAAGGGCGAGCTGAAGAAGGGGAACGTCGACTACTCCAAGCAACTCGAGCAGATGATGCTCACCGAGGCGGAGTTCCGCGTCGAAGTGGCCGCCCAGATGAAGTGGGACAAGTTCCTGAAGCAGCAGGGCACCGACGCCGAGCTGAAGAAGCTCTTCGACGCCAGCCCGGACGTGTTCGACGGCTCGATGGTGCGCGCCCGGCACATCCTCATGACGCCCGGCAGTGACGCCGCGAAGGTGGAGGAAGCCAAGAAGACGCTCGCCGCCATCAAGCAGACCGTCGAAGCCGAGGCGAAGAAGACCGCTGATGCGACGACCGGCGACCTGAAGGCGAAGGAAGACGCCCGCGTGAAGCGGACCGACGAGCTTTTCAGCGCCTACGCCCAGAAGTATTCGACGTGCCCGTCCAAGAAGAACGGCGGGGACCTGAACTATTTCCCGCGCGTCGGCGCGATGGTCGAACCGTTCGCCAAGGCCGCGTTCGCGCTCCAGCCGTACGGCATGAGCGACGTGGTGGAGACGGAGTTCGGCCTGCACCTGATCATGTGCACGGCGAAGAAGGCCGGCACGCCGCGGAAGTTCGAGGAAGTGAAGGAAGACGTGCGCGGCGTGTACGCGGTGCGTCTGCGCGAGGCCGTCGTCAGCCAGATGAAGCCCCGCGCCAAGATCGAAGTGACGCCCGTGTCGGCGACGGTACCCGCCAGCGCCACGACGCCGGCCGGCACGCCGATGAAGTAATCGCGATTGATCGCCGCGCGACCGCCGGGTATCCCCCGGCGGTCGTTCGTTTCCGGAGCCCCCATGCGCACCATCGTCTTCACCGTCCTGCTCCTGGTGGCATCCAACACGTTCATGACGATCGCCTGGTACGGCCACCTGAAGCACAAGGACAAGGCGCTCCTCGCCGTCATCCTCGTGAGCTGGCTGATCGCATTGCCGGAGTACGCGCTGCAGGTGCCCGCCAACCGGATGGGCTCGGCCGTGATGACGGGCACGCAGTTGAAGCTGATGCAGGAGGTGATTACGCTCTGCGTCTTCGTGGTCTTCGCGTGGCTGTATCTGGGCGAGAAGCCGACCTGGCGCACGGCCGCCGCGTTCGGGCTGATCGTGCTGGCCGTGGCGCTCGTGCGCGGCGATGGACCGAAGCCGAAAGAGGAATCGGTACCGGCGGAGGCTCAGCCGGGGTAGGATGGAAGCGTTCGCGGAGGAACGCCGATGCTGTACATGTCGCTCGGACTATCGGTAGTAGCTCTTGTCGGGTTGTTCTATTTCAACCGTAAGCACGAGATAGGTCATATTCAGCCGGTTGCGATCCTGCTGGTCTGCGCCATCGTGCCGAGTTGTTTGACGACCGTATTGCTTCCGGGATTTATCCTCTCGTTCTTCGTCGGATTCGTTGCCTTGCTAATCTGGAAACGGGACTTGCTGCCGCGCTACTCGGCCGTCCCGCTCGTCCTCGCTTCGATCGTCCTCGGGCACCTCGTTCCCTACTTGTTCGTCGTTTGATCCGATTTGCGACGGTACGATGAGATCCGCGAGGCGCTCGTGTCGTTGAACTTTGACGATCGCTTGCGACGCCCAGCCCGGTCAGTGATCGATGCCGAGCCAATCACGAACGAACTGGATGAACTCGAAGAAAGCGCTCAATACCATTGGAAGAAGAACGGTCGGGAATTCCATTTCAGTCGATTGCATCGAAGTCAGGTCGATCAGTTTGTGAACCATCCCGGATTTGGCGTCGTTCGGATGCTACGCGCTGTCCGTGAGAAGGACTTCTACCTCCCGCATCGCGAACCGATCCCGCAGCCGATCCGACTCGCGACGTCTCAGGATCGAGTCGCGTTCGAACATCCAATCCCTACGCCGAAGCATGTCGAGAATCTGACCCACCGGAAGACCGTGGCGGAATTCGCGTTCCCGTTCGGGTGGGGTTGGGAGCGTTCGCCAAATGAGCATCTCGGCTTCCAACCGCATCAACTGGGGAAGCGGTCCCGGTTCGAATCGGACACGCTCGGCACATGGTCGCTCGAGTTGGACGATGGTTGGCGCATCGTCTCCCTCGAACTGATCGGCCTGCTCGCGCATCCTAGGCCGACGGTGTACATGACGGAGAACTTACCACGCATGGACGAGGCGAAGACGGCCCCGACGCGCGACCCGGACGAATTCGAATCGGCCGGCATCAAGGCCATCGCGAAGGGACAGGAACTCTACTTCGGCCAGTCCCGCACGGAGCCGCTATTGCGTATGGTCGGCGGCATTCGCGCGGCCAAGTCGTGCACGAACTGCCACGGCTGCCGCGAAGGCGAACTGCTCGGCGCGTTCAGCTACACGCTGATGAAGTAGGGCCTTGCTCCTTGACTAGCTGCCCTCTTTCGGCCACCATGATACTATCCCGCCTGCCGCGATCCGTGCGGCCTCCGATGGTCCTCCGATGAAACCGATCCTCGCATTGCTAGCGTTCGGCTGTTCCGTCGCGGTCGCCGCGCCGCCGAAGCTGACCATTTACCCGCAGTCGATCGCATTCGACAATCCGCGCCAGATTCAGCGCGTGATCGTGCTGGGCGACAGCTCGGACCTGTCCCGCGAGGCGAAGTTCGCCATCGAACCGGCCGGCGTCGCCGTCGTCGAGAATGGCGTCGTTCGTCCGCTGAAAGACGGCACGGCAACGCTCACCGTCGCGGAAACGAAGATCCCGATCACGGTGAAGCTTCCCACCGATGCGCCGGTCAACTTCGCCACCGAGATCGAGCCGATCCTCACGAAGGCGGGCTGCAACGGCGGGGCCTGCCACGGTGCGCAACACGGCCGCGGCGGGTTCCGGCTGTCGCTGTTCGGCTTCGACCCGGCGTTCGACCATGACCAGATCGTCCGCAGCAACGAGGGCCGGCGCGTCGTGCTCTCCGACCCGGATCGCAGCATCCTGCTCGCGAAGCCCGCGCTCGTCATGGAGCATGGCGGCGGCGGGAAACTCCGACTGAACTCGCGAGAATACGAAACCCTGCGCCGATGGATGGAAGACGGTGCGCCCGAGCCGCCCGCGAAGGAAGCAACGGTTACCCGTCTGGAAGTCTTCCCCGCGAAGCGGGTGATGGCGGCCAACGATCTCCAGCAACTCGCCGTGACGGCAATCTGGAGCGACGGCCGACACGAGGATGTGACGCCGCTCGCCCAGTTCGACGCGCTCAACGATGCCGTCGCGTCCGTAACGGCGAACGGCCTCGTGACGGCCAAGGCCGCCGGCGAGACGCACGTGATGATCCGCTTCATGGGCCAGGCGACCGTGGCCCAAGCGACGATTCCGTTCGCCGCCCTCCCGGATTACCCGAAGCTGCCGGCGAACAACTTCATCGACGAGAAGCTGATCGCGAAGTGGCGCGACCTCGGCCTGACACCCTCGCCACTGACGAACGACGCCGAATTCCTGCGGCGGTTGTACTTGGACGCCATCGGTACGTTGCCGAAGCCGGACGAAGTGCGGAAGTTCCTCGCGGACACCGATCCGAAGAAGCGCGCGAAGGCGATCGACGCGGTGCTGGAGCGGCCCGAATTCCTCGACTGGTGGGCGCTGAAGTGGGGCGACCTGCTCCGCATCAACCGGCAGGCGCTCGACGAGAAGGGGATGTGGAGTTTTCACAACTGGGTGCGCGCGGCCGTGCGGGACAACAAGCCGGCCGACGAGTTCGCCCGCGACATCCTCACGGCCGAAGGCAGCACGTACACCGACGGCCCGTCGAACTTCTACCGCGTGGCCCGATCGCCGGACGAATGGTCCGAAGCGGTCACGCAGGTCTTCCTCGGCGTCCGCGTCCAGTGCGCGAAGTGCCACCACCACCCCTTCGAGAAGTGGAGCCAGGACGACTACTACGGCATGGTGGCGTTCTTCTCGCGGCTCGGCACGAAGACCAGCCAAGAGTTCGGCATCTTCACGCGCGAGACGGTCATCTTTCTCCGCCCCACCGGCGAGGCGACGCACCCGCGCAAGCGGAAGGTCGTGAAGCCGCACCCGTTCGACGGCCCGGAGATGGACGACGAATTCGACCGCCGCCGCAAGCTGGCCGAGTGGATGACGACGCCGGAGAATCCCTTTTTCGCGAAGAACATCGTCAATCGCTTCTGGGGCTACCTGATGGGTCGCGGGCTGGTGGAGCCGCTCGACGACATGCGGGCGACGAACCCGGCCAGCAACCCGGAACTGCTCGATGCGCTCGCGAAGGATTTCGTCGCGAACAAGTTCGACGTGAAGCGATTGCTGAAGACGATCTTCAACAGCCGAGCTTATCAGCTCTCGTCGCAGACAGCTGCGGGGAACGCGGTCGACGCGGCGAACATCCACTTCACGCGTTACACCACCAAACGCCTGACTGCGGAGCAGACGGCCGACGCCATCGACTTCGCCACCGGCACTCAGGAGAAGTACCCCGGTCTGCCGCTCGGCACCCGGGCAGCGCAACTGCCCGACCCGGAAGTACGCTCGTTCCTGCTGGACACCTTCGGCCGCCCGGCCCGGCAAGTCGTTTGCGAGTGCGAGCGCACGACCAAGCCGAACATCGCCCAGGCGATGCACCTGATGAACGGCGACTTCCTCAACAAAAAGATCGCCGACGCGAATGGCCGAATCGAAGGGTTATTGAAGGCAAAGACGAAACCGGACGCGGCAATCGAGGAGCTTTATCTGGCGACGCTCTCGCGCACGCCGACAAAGGACGAACTGGCGAAGGCGCAGTCGTGGGTCGCCAGCGGTGCCACGCCAAAGGACGGTTTGCAGGACTTATTGTGGGTGCTGCTGAACAGCCGCGAGTTCCTGTTCAACCATTGATAACCGTCATCCCTGTTTGAGCCAGCGAGCGGCGTCCTTCGCGTGGTACGTGAGAATCATGTCCGCGCCGGCGCGCTTGATGCTCGTGAGGATCTCCAAGGTCACGCGCCTCTCGTCGATCCAGCCGTTGCGGGCGGCGGCCTTCACCATCGCGAACTCGCCGCTGACGTTGTACGCCGCCGTCGGCAGGGCGAACGTCTCCTTCGTGCGCCGGATGATGTCGAGGTACGACAGCGCCGGCTTCACCATCACCATGTCCGCGCCCTCCTGCACGTCGAGCGCCACTTCGCGCATTGCTTCGTCGGAATTGGCCGGGTCCATCTGGTAGGTCGAGCGGTCGCCGAAGGAGGGCGGGCTTTCGGCCGCGTCGCGGAAGGGGCCGTAGAAGCCGCTGGCGTACTTCGCGGCATAGCTCAGGATCGGCACGTTCGGGAAGCCGGCGGCGTCGAGTCCGCTGCGGATTGCTTGCACCATGCCGTCCATCATGCCGCTGGGCGCGACGAGGTCGGCGCCGGCCTTGGCGTGGCTGACGCACTGCGCCGCCAGGATCGGCAGCGTCGCGTCGTTGTCCACGTCGAAGGAGCCGTGAGTCTCGCAGAGCGGGCCGCAGTGGCCGTGGTCGGTGTATTCGCAGAGGCATTCGTCGGTGACGAGGTAGACGTCCTGCTTATAGGCAGCCTTCAGGGCGCGGAGTGCCTGCTGCACGATGCCGTCCTCGGCGAGCGAGACCTCGCCCTTCGGGTCTTTCTTCGGCGGGATGCCGAAGAGCATGAACGATCGGACGCCGAGGTCCTTCGCGGCGCCGACCTCCTCGACGAGCGTATCGACGCTGAGCTGGTAGTTGCCGGGCATGGAGGCGATTTCGTTCCGCACGCCGCGCCCGGAGCGGACGAATAGTGGCAGGATGAAATCGTTCGCGTTCAACTCCGTCTCGCGGACCATGGCTCGCAGGATCGGCGAGGAGCGCAGGCGCCGCAGGCGAACGGTGGGATAGCCGGCCGTCATGATAGTCTCCCAATCTGATCACCACAAAGGACACGAAGAACACCAAGGAAATCCAAGCGAGACGAGAAGACTGAAAACCAATCGGCTTCTCTTTGTGCACTTGGTGTCTTTTGTGGTTCGATTCTTATTCAATCGCGGCGAGCAGGCCTTCCATTTCGCCGAGGGCGTGGTGGTCGCCGGCGGCGCGGGCGGCGGCGATGCCGGCGCGCAGGATCGCGCACGCGTCTTCGATCCGGCCGAGGCGGTTGAGCGCCTGACCGGCCATGTGGTACGCGGGGACGTACGGCGAGAGGGCGATCAATTCCTGGAAGACGCGCACGGCTCCGGCGTCGTCGCCGGCGCTGGCGTACTCCATCCCCAGCGAATAGCGCAGGAACGGATCGGCCGGGTCCTCGGCCAGCATCGCCTCGATCTTTTCCATGCGCGCGGTCCGGGCCATCGGCTTCGTCTCGATTCGGAAGGATTTCCTTCAAGTCTACGGCGCGGCGGAAGGGGAACAACCGACGCCGTCGGCCGCACAACCGGAACGGTTTGGCCAACCGGACCGGCCCGCACACGGCGTCCACCCCGTCCACCCCGCACGACCCTGCGTCCCCGTGCCCGAATCGGCCGCGCCGGCAATCCTT
Source organism: Gemmataceae bacterium (assembly GCA_019636445.1). Taxonomy (GTDB): domain Bacteria; phylum Planctomycetota; class Planctomycetia; order Gemmatales; family Gemmataceae; genus Limnoglobus. The sequence goes on from JAHBXO010000006.1 coordinate 16,416, forward strand.
CCATGCGGCCGCACCGCGGACGATTCCGATTTCAAGCGTGTCGCGCCAGGACGGTTCGCCTCCGTGGGGTCACCATGTCGCAGCCCGCTCGCTCGTTCGTTCGCCAAGATGGCGAACGATCCCCCGCCCGCCCGATTCTCGCCCGCCTCGCCCGCCACGTGCTCCTCGGCGCCGGTTTCGCGCTGGGTGCCTTTGCCAGCTACATGGCCACCGCGCAGGTGCCCGCCACGCCCGCATCCCGCGAGGTGGTCCGCGGCCTCGACCGCTCGCTTCTCGCCGGCAACCGTCGCGATGCGACCGTGAACATCGTCGAGAAGATGAAGGCCGCCGTCGTCAACATCCACAGCGAGCGGACCATCGCCTCCTCCGCCGACGATCCGTTCCGCGGCACGCAGCTCCAGCCCCAGCGCGTGAAGGGCATGGGCACCGGCATCGTGCTGGACCCCCGTGGCTACGTCGTCACCAACTTCCACGTCATCGACGACATCCAGACGATCCGAGTGACGCTGGCCGACGGTCGCACGGTCGCCGCCCGCGTCCTCGCCACCGACAAGAAGGCCGACCTCGCCCTCGTGAAGATCGAACCGACCGGCACGCTCCCCGTCGTCAACCTCGGCACCGCGACCGACCTGCTGGACGCCGAGACGGTCATCGCCATCGGCAACGCCTTCGGCTACGAACACTCCGCCAGCGTCGGCCATGTCGCCTACAAGAGCCGCGACGTGTCGCTGAACAAGGAAATCTCGTACCAGGGCCTCATCCAGACGACGGCGCCGATCAACCCGGGCAACAGCGGCGGACCGCTCTTCAACAAGAAGGGCGAACTCGTCGGCGTGAACGTCGCCATCCGCGCGGGCGCGCAGAACATCGCCTTCGCCATCCCCGTCGACACGATGATCGAGCGCGCCGCCGAGATGCTCTCGGTGCGCCGCCGCGTCGGGACGTGGCACGGCCTGGTGGTCAAGAACCGCGTCGAGCGCCCCGACGAGGAGAGCGGCGTGAAGCGCTGGGTGACCGTGGACGGTGCGGAGGCGAACTCGCCGGCGCTCGCGGCCGGGCTGAAGTCCGGTGACGTGATCGAACAGGTCGGCGACGTGCCGGTGGCGACGTCGATCGACGTGGAGCGGGGCTTCCTGGATAAGCCGGCTGGGTCGTCGGTCGCCCTGAAAGTGCGCCGCGGCGGCGAGATCGTGGCGGCATCGCTGACGTTGGGCGCCGGCGAAACCCGCGCCGCCGAGACGCCCGCCGCCACGGTGCTCCGCCGCACGGGCCTGAAGGTGACGCCGGTGGGTAAGGATTCGGTATCGCGGGTGGATCCGCAGCTCCGCGGCGGCCTGCTCGTGTCGGATGTGGCGTTCGCCGGCCCCGCCGCAAAGGCCGGGCTTCAAAAGGGCGATCTCATCATCGGATTCCACCTCTGGGAAGCCTTGAACCTCGACAACGTCCTGTTTGTGATGAATCACAAGGATCTGGCGACGTTCAACCCGGTGAAAACGTACTTCCTTCGCGACGGCAAGGTCCGCGAGGCGATGCTGGCGATCGGCGACTGATGCCATCACCGACAAAGCACGACGGCCCGCGAATCGCAAGGATTCGCGGGCCGTCGTCGTTCGGGAACGGGCTTACTTGTTCTGGTCGATGACCTTGGCGAGCGACGTCGGGTCGATCGTGCCGACGTGCAGGAAGATCGGCTGATCGCTGCCCTTGAAGAGCATGATGCGCGGGATTGTCGCCACGTCGTACTTGGTGGCGAGTTCCATGTTCTCGTCCACGTTCACCTTGCCGACCTTCACCTTGCCGGCGTACTGGTCGGCGATCTTGTCGATCACCGGGCTGAGCTGGCGGCACGGGCCGCACCACGGCGCCCAGAAGTCCGCGACGACGAGCGTCCCGCTCTTGACTTCCTGCTGGAAATTGGCTTCGGTGAATTCGATCACGTTCGGACTGGCCATCGTCACGATCCTCCGGTAGTTCGCGCGGTTGCGAACGCCCCTTCATTGTACGGGGTTCGCGGCCGGGACGTGAAGGTGTACCGGAATTCCCCGCCGCGCTTTCAGGACTTCGCCGATTCCGCGAGCGCCGCGTGGCGGTCGCCGTATCCCGTCAGCGTGAACCGCCGTTCCGTTTCCCCCGTCGGCTCGATGCGGATTTCCAGCCGCTCGGCCGGCAGCGCGTCCGGCACGCGGTCGGCCCATTCCACGACGCACACGCCGTCGCCCCTCAGATATTCGTCCGCGCCGAGCTCGAGGAACTCGCGTTCGTCCCGCAGCCGGTAGGTGTCGAAGTGGTAGATCGGCAGGCGCGCGGCGTACTCCTGCACGAGCACGAAGGTGGGACTGTTGACGGCGGCGGGGTTGCGCACGTCCAGCCCCTCGGCGAGGGCGCGCGTGAGGTGCGTCTTGCCCGCGCCGAGCGGCCCGACGAGCGCGACGACCGCGCCGGGGAACAGCCGCGCCCCGATCCGCCGACCGAGCGCTTCGGTGTCGGCGAGGGCATTCGCCAAAAAGGGGACAGTCACCGTTGTCATCGACCTGCTTTCCAAACGGTCCTCCCGCGCCGGCAGCGCCGTACGCTTATCGTATTCCGCCGAGGCTCCGCCATGTTCCGACCGCTCGTCATTCTGTTACCGCTCCTCGCCATGCCGGTCGCCGCGCAGGAGCCGCCCGAAGCCCGCTTCGAACGGATGACCCCGAAGGAGGTCCGTGCGTTCGAACTCGACCTCATGCGCCGCATCGCCGACCTCGCGCTCGTGCCACCGACCCTGAACACGAACCCGCTGCCGAAGTACGACTATGACAAACTCGACTACGGCATGACCATCGGCATCGACCGCACGCCCAAGGGCCGCCTCTGGGCCTGCTGGGTTGCCGGCGGCGACAGCCCCAAGGCGTTCTTCGTCCTCGCCACCAGCGACGACGACGGGACCACCTGGTCCAAGCCCCGGCTCGTCGTCGATTCCCATTCGCCCACACTGCCCCGCGAACGCAGCGTGCTCGTCGGCAACCTCTGGACCGACCCGACCGGCCGGCTCTGGCTTTTCTTCGATCAATCCATGGACATGTTCGACGGCCGCGCCGGCGTCTGGGCCGCCACCTGCGACAACCCCGACGCCGACAAACCGACCTGGTCGAAACCGCGCCGACTCGCCGACGGCGTCATGCTCAACAAGCCCACGGTGCTGAAGTCCGGCGAATGGCTCGCGCCGATCTCCCTCGACCAGCGCGGCGGCCTCGGCCCCTTCAAGGGCCTCTTCACCGAGTTGGACCCGCTTCGCGGCGCCGCCGTCTTCGCTTCGAACGACCGAGGCAAGACCTGGACCCGCCGCGGCGCCGCCACCTTCCCGAACCCCGACTGGCACGAACACATGATCGTCGAACGCAAGGACGGCTCGCTCTGGATGCTCGGCCGCACCGCGAAGGGGATCGTGCAAAGCATTTCGACCGACGGCGGAAAGACCTGGAGCGCCGCGACCGAGCCGAACGGTATCCGCCAGCCGAACGCCCGCTTCTTCCTCCGCCGCCTCGCCTCCGGCCGCATCCTCCTCGTGAAACACGGCGATCGCGTCGACGCCCACGATGGCCGCGTGAAACTGAGCGCCTGGCTCTCGGAGGACGAGGGCGCAAGCTGGACCGGCGGCCTGATCCTCGACGACCGCAAGGGCGTGTCGTACCCCGACGGCTTCCAGGACCCGGATGGCACGATCTCCATCTCCTACGACCGCAACCGCGCCACCGACGGCGAGGTGCTGCTGGCGCGCTTTACCGAAGCCGACATCGCCGCGAAGAAGCTGGTGGGGCCGACGTCGGCGCTGAAATTACTTGTGAGCAAGCCGCTGGGCGTGAAGAAGAAGGAGTGACGGGCTTCGCTTGCGCCCCGCCGCGGGACATCCGTCATCGAGAAGCGACGTCGACGGGCAGTTAGGGCGAATCGATCGAGTAACCCCGAACATGTCCGATCACGATGATGATAAAACGCTCATCTCGTCGACAACTTGTTGACTCGCCGATTGCGACGGACTATTAGTGACGGTTGTTTTTCTTTCTGTTTTCCGGAGTTTATCCCATGTCCCGTTCCCCCTCTCCCCGCGGGAGGACGGCGTTCACGCTCATCGAGCTGCTCGTCGTCATCGCGATCATCGCAATCCTGATCGGTCTTCTGTTGCCCGCCGTGCAGAAGGTCCGCGAAGCCGCCGCGCGGGCCAAGTGCCAGAACAATCTCAAGCAGATCGGCATCGCGCTGCACAACTTCCACGACGTGAACGGCTTCTTCCCACAAGGTCGGTTCGGCTGCGACGGGTCCGGCCCCGGCGAGTGCGGCACCTTGCCCCAGTCGGATATCCGCCGCGGCGGGCAGAGCGGATTTGTCGGGATCCTGCCGCACGTGGAACTGAACACTGTGTTCCAGGCAATCGGAACGACCGTGGCCGATGTGCCGTGGCCGACATTGGACAACGCGACCTGGCGGCCGTTCAACAAGATCGCCCTCGAGACACGGCCGAGCGTCTACGTCTGCCCGTCCGACACGGCCCAGCCGTTCGTTGCCAACACCGGCTCGAGTTTCACGATCAACGCCGCCGTGGGCAGCTATGCGTTCTCGACGGGCACCTTTGGACCGAGTTCCGGGATTGGCGCGAACGTGAAGTACACCAACACCGGCATGTTCGTGTACCGCTATACGAAGCGGATCGCCGACATTCTCGACGGCACCAGCAACACGCTGGCGGTCGGCGAGGTGTACGACGGCCACCTCGGCAACAACCCGAACGTCTGGAGTGTGGGCAGCCGTCATACGCACTGCTTGCGCACGACGGAAAACCCGGTCAACACCGCGCCGGGGACGGGCATCCTCTATTCGTCGACGAACAATGGCGCGTTCATGAGCCGCCACCCGACGGGCGCCAACTTCGCCCTGGGCGACGGGAGCGTCCGGTTCATCAATCAGAACATTGACATCTTGAAGTACCGCGCCCTTTCCACCATCGCCGGTGGCGAAGTCGCATCCCCCGACAATTAACAGGAGCCGATGATGCATCGGAGTCTCTCCATCGGACCGATCCTGGCCGCATTCCTCGTCACCCTCGCCGGGTGCGGGAGCGGTGGCCCCACGATGGTCCCCGTCGCCGGCACCGTCATGATCGACGGACAGCCGTTGACCTACGGCCAGATCCAGGTATTGCCGAACGGCTGGCGACCGGCGTCCAGCCCGATCGGCAGCGACGGACGGTTCATGCTGACGACGACCGTCTCCGGAGACGGTTGCCCCGTTGGCACGCACAACGTCGTCGTGCTCGCCGGCGAACCGCTTCCCGGCGACACGATGAAGTGGCACGCGCCCAAGAAATACGCCGATCCGACTGCGTCCAAGCTCACGATCACGATCACGGGGCCGACGAACGACCTGAAGATCGAGTTGAAGTGGGACAAGGGAGGCAAGCCGTTCGTTGAGAAGGCCGAGAAGGAAGGTGGCAGTGAGGCCGGTTTCGTTTTCACGAAGTAGGTCGGCGGCTCCACCGCGAACAAGACAGTAATGAAAAAGGGCGTTGCTCGGAAACGAGCAACGCCCTTTTTCATTTTGATCGGTACGCCGAGTCACACTGGCGACCTTGCGGCCGCGATTCCGGACGTCAGCCCCACAACTCCCTAACCGGGACACCGGTTTCCACCAGCGCCGTCGGACGGGCCAGCGTGTCTTCGAAGTGGACCTTGCGGGCGTCGATGCCGAGGTGCTGGAAGATCGTCGCGCTCACGTCCTGCGGCGTGATCGGGCGGTCGGCGACGTACTCGCCCTTCTCCGTGCTACGGCCGATCACCTGGCCCATCTTCATCGAGCCGCAGCCCATCAGCACGCTGAAGGTGTTGCCCCAGTGGTCGCGGCCGCCCTCGGCATTCATCCGGGGCGTGCGGCCGAACTCGCCCATCGCCACTACCAGCGTCTTCTCGTACAGGCCGCGATCCATCAGATCCTTCACCAGCGCCGACAGGGCCTTGTCGAACGGCGGGATGAAGAGCTTGCCACCCTCCGTGGTGCTGTGCCGGCCGGCGGTCGCGTGGTGGTCCCACGGCACGCAGTTGACGGTGACGAACGTGACGCCAGCCTCCACCAGCCGCCGGGCGAGCAGGGCGCTTTGGCCGTAGGTGTGCCGGCCGTACTGGTCCCGCAGCGCGTCGGGTTCGGCGGAGATCTCGAACGCCTTCGCCGTGGCCGCGCTCGTGAGCAGGTCGAACGCCTGGGCGCGGAACGGATCGGCCGATTCCGATTCCCGGCGATGCTGGTCCAGCGTGTCCAGCAGACTGCGGCGATCTTCCAGCCGCTCCATCGGCAGGTCCTTCGGCAGCGTCAGGTTGCGGACGCGGAAGTCCTTCAGGTTCGGGTCGGATTCGGTGTTGAACGGGTTGAATCGCTTACCGAGGTAAGCGGCGTAGTGGAAGAAGTTGTCGGTGCCGCCGCGAAGGTGCGGCACGGCGGCGTAGGCCGGCACGGTCGGGGCGTTCGGACCTCGCAATCTCGATACGGCGGAGCCGAGGCTCGGGCGCTTCTGGCTCATGAAGTCCGGCGCGTTGAAGGCGGGGCCTTCGAAGCCGGTGAGCATCCAGTGGTTGGCCTTCGTGTGGTCGCCGGAGCCGTGATTGACGGTGCGAAGGACGGCGAGGTGCTTCATCAGCTTCGCCTGCTCCGGAAGCAACTCGCCGAAACGGACGCCGGGGACGGAGGTTGGCAGCGAGCCGAACGGGCCGCGGAACTGGGCGACGGCGTTCGGCTTCGGGTCCCACGTCTCCATGTGCCCGGGGCCGCCGGACATCCAGAAGAGGATGACGGCCGTGTCCTTGCGGGGTGCGGGGCTGGCGTGCAGGTGCGCGAGCGAGAGTCCGCCGAGCGCGCCGGCCATCACGAAGCTGCGGCGCGTGATCGGCGTGGCGTCGTGCGAGTATCCACCGGTGACGCGGATCATGTCGAACGGCTCCAGGACATGCGGGTCGGCAGGAAGTTTAGTTTCCCGCGCGGCCGCCGCGCCGTCAACGGAATTTCGAAAGAAGATTGATCGTTCCGATATTCGCTTCGGCGGTCGGATCGGCCGAATTGTAGCGATTGCGCCGGTTTTTCTGTCCCGAATCGCTGCCCGATCGCTCCGTATCCCGAACGCGCCAGACTTCCACGGACCCGAAGAGCTTCGGTCATCCCGTCAATTGCGCCGCCGGGGCCGTTGGCATGGGATTTCACCCGCTTCGGCGCTTGGCAGGGTCGGATTGGTACGCTAGAACGGAATTGCTCCGGGGCGATCGCGCCGGGCATTACCCGCAGTGCGGGGCTTGGACGAGGTCGGCCCGATTATGGGGCGGTCCCAAACGATTTCTTCCCGCAACGGCATACAGGTCATGGGTTTGCGCCGCTCGGACCGTTTTCTCGCCGGGCTGGAAGAGGCCGATCGCGTGGTCTTCGTGTCCCACGTGCATCCCGATCCCGACGGCCTCGGCAGCATGCTGGGGCTGGCCCATCTGGTCGAGAGCAAACTCGAGATTCCGACAGTCCTGACGCAGGACGGACCCATCAGCCGGGCCGAGAACAAGGCCATGGTCGATGTGCTGCACCTCGACCTGGTGCCTGTCGAGCAGCTCGAATGGCACGGCCACGACGCAGTTGTGATGGTGGACAGTCAGCCGAAGACCGGCCGGCACAGCATCGACGACGCCATCGACCTCTACGCCGTCATCGACCACCACGACACGCCGGGCGAATTGAAGGGGATTCCGTTCACCGACATCCGCCCGAGCTTGGGTGCCACCTGCACGCTGGTGACGAAATACCTGGCCGAACAGGATGTGGACATTCCGGAGAAGGTGGCGACGGCGCTGCTGTACGGCATCGATACCGAAGTCACCGGCTACCCGCGCGAGGCGACCCCGGCGGACGACGAGGCGCAGGCGTATCTGTTTCCGTTGGCGGACAAGGACCTGCTCGCGCAGATCAAGAATGCCCGGCTGCCACATTCGCACTTCGATTGCCTGCTCCAAGCGTTGCAAACCTCATTCATCTACGATCGCCTCATCCTGACATGGGTGGACGATCTGCCGCAGCCGGAGCAGGCGGCCGAGGTGGCGGACTTCATGGTGCGGTTCGAGCATGTGGATTGGGCAGTATGCGGCGGAATCCACAAGGGCGTACTGTTCCTGTCGGCGCGGACGAACCTCGCGCATGCCGGGGCGGGGGATCTTCTGCGCTCGGTGGTCGGGAAGCTCGGCCGCGCCGGCGGGCACGACCGGCGCGCCGGCGGCAGCATCAAGCTTGTCAGCTGCAAGCCCAGCGCGATCGATGACTTGCAAGCGACCCTCCGCAAGCGCCTGCTCAAGAAACTCAAGATCGACGATGTGCGCGGCCAGCGGCTGGTTCCGCTCCGCGAGATGCTGCAAAACCTGCAATCGTAACGGCTCCGTCACGCGACCGTAGACTTTCCCGCCCCCCGGGCCGAGAATCGTGCGGACGATCCGCGATTTTCGACCCTCGACCAAACGATTCCAACTGTCGGCTCGTTCTGACTTTAGAAAAAACCGTCCGTTCGGACTGATTCCGACGGGGAAAATCCGCCGATGGCTTGGAACATCGAGAATCGGCGCGTCTAGAGTGGTGGGAAGAAATCGAACTGATCCGGGGCGGATTCCGAGAAAGAAACTCCCGCGCCCGGCGTATTCACCATAACCATCCCGAACCCGAACGCACCGCGTTCGATGGCCGACGGGAAAGGAGGAGACACATGGCCCGATCCGATGCCCTGAAAACCTTGCAGAAGACCCTGACGGCCCGTCGCAACGAACTGCGCAAGCGGATTCACGGCGAACTGGCCGGTCTTCGTGCCGCCGCCAACGCCTCCGGAGACGCTGCGGACGCGGCGTTCGACAACGCCGGCGAGGAACTCGCCTCGCAACTGGCGGAACTGGAAGCCAAGGAACTGGCGCAGATCAACATCGCCCTGCAGAAGATCAAGCAAGGCAGCTACGGCGTGTGCGACGGCTGCTCATGCAAGATCCCCGTCGCGCGCCTGTCGGCTCTGCCGTACAGCACACTCTGTATCAAGTGCCAGCGCGAGTCCGAGAACGATAGCTCGTTCCTGAGCGATCGCGGCATCCTCGGCTGGGAGGGCGTGCGAGACTACGACGGCGACCGCGAAATCCGCTTCGCCGACCTCGAAGCCCGCCTTCGGGACTGACCGACCGTGTGGAATCGCATAAAGCCCGCAAGCCGCGAAGCTTGCGGGCTTTGTTCGTTCTTTGCCGGTTCTCCCGCCGCCGTTCGCCACAATTTCCCGCGCTCCGGCCACTCCGACTTCAGTCCCGAAAACCAAGCCCGTTAAAGTGACGATGGCGTGCGGACCCGATCCGCGCCGACGCTCCTTCGGAAGCCATTCCACCCATGCGGACACCCTTTGCGACCCTCGGCGTCGTCCTGCTCGGCGCGTTCCTCGGCAGCCTCGCCACCGGAATGCTGGTGCAACCGTCGCAGCCCGCCGTCGCGCAGGCGCCGCTGCCCGCCGCCGCGCCGCCCTTCGCTCCCGTTGGCGACGCCTTCGATGTCGTCGCCGCCAAGCTCGCGCCGTCCGTCGTGGCCGTCGACGCCCTCAAACCCCGCCTTCCCAGTACCGTCAACAAGGGCAAGCCGACGGAGGAATCGGGTTCCGGCGTGCTCCTGCGACTCGACCGCGAGAACGGTATCTTCGCCGTAACCAACAACCACGTCGTCAGCGGCGCCAAGGCCGACGAAATCACCGTCACCCTCCACGACGGCCGCATCGTCCGCCCCACCCGTGTCTGGACCGATCCCGAAACTGACATCGCCCTGCTTCTGCTGGACGCGCCCGACCTCAAACCCGCGACCCTCGGCGACAGCGACCGCGTCCGCCCCGGCCAGTGGGTCCTTGCCTTCGGCAGCCCGTTCGGCCTGAACCAGACCGTCACCCACGGCATCATCTCCGCCCGCGACCGCGGCCAGATCAGCCTCGGCAACACCATCCGCATCAAGGAATTCCTTCAGACCGACGCCGCCATCAACCCCGGCTCCAGCGGCGGACCACTCGTCGGCACCGACGGCACCGTGATCGGCATCAACACCGCCATCGCCTCCAACAGCGGCAGCAACTCCGGCGTCGCCTTCGCCATCCCCATCAACCTCGTCAAGCGTATCGGCCGCGAGCTGCTCCAGCGCGGCAGCGTGAACCGCGGCTACCTCGGCGTGCAGCTCGCCCCCACCCTCGAACCCGCCGAAGCCCTCCGCCTGGGCCTGGACAAGGTCCGCGGCGCGCTCGTCGATAGCGTGAATCCCGGCAGCCCCGCCGCCCTCGCCGGCCTGCTGCCCAAGGACGTGATCCTCAAACTCGAAGGCGTCGACCTCCGCGACGAAAACCACCTCATCAACATCGTCAGCAACCTTCCGCCGGACCACAAGGTTCGCCTCGGCGTCTGGCGCGAGAAGCAGCTCCGCAGCGTCGACGTGACGATCGGCGAATGGAGCACGTCGGCGAAGGCGAAGTGAATATCATGGGACCGGGCGCACGCCGTGCGCCGCACCCGTGAGGTTCCGCCGACATGCTGCGCGAGGAACAGATCGACATCCGACGGCAACGCGCCAAGGCCGGGCGCTTCGCCATCGAGAACCTCACCAAGAAACGCGTCTTCTCCGACTACGCCGTCACCAACCCCGAAAGCCGCGGGCGCTACACCGTCACCGTCCGCGGGTTCGACGTTGGCGATAACGCTTGCACCTGCCCCGACTTCAAATCGAACACACTCGGCACCTGCAAGCACATCGAGGCGGTACTCGAGCACCTCAAGGACGACCTGCCGGCGCACCTGCGCAAGAAGAAGGCCGCCGTCACGAGGCCGGAAGTGTATCTGCACTACGGCGACCCGCTGCGCGTCGGGCTGCACCTGCCGCCGCGCCACTCCGACAAGCTGGCGCAGCTCGCCAAGCGCTTCTTCGACGACAAGGGCCTGTGGCACGGCAAAGGCCGCTTCGAGGACCTGATCCCGGAGATCGAGCGCGCCCCGGAGGACGTGACGGTCCTGTCGGACGCGATGGAGTTCATCGGCCGCGAGGTCGAGCAGGCCGAGATGCTCGGGAAGGAGCGCGACTGGCTCGCGCAGCTCGGCGCGGGGGCGCTCGACTGGCCGCTCCTGCATGTACCACTCTACGAGTACCAGCTGCGCGGGGCGGTGTTTCTGGCGTGCCGCGGGCGGAGCATCCTCGGCGACGACATGGGCCTGGGCAAGACGGTGCAGACGCTGGCGGCGGTGGAGATCCTGGTGCGGGAGCGGAACATCGGCCGCGTGCTCGTGGTCGCGCCGTCGTCGGTGAAGTACCAGTGGGCGACGGAGATCCGCAAGTTCACGAGCCGCGCCGTGCAGGTCATCGACGGCAGCCCGGAGGAACGGCTGGACCAGTATCGTGAACCGGCGTTTTATCGACTGGTGAACTACGAGCAGGTCGTGCGGGACCGCGAGGCGCTGAATGCCTGGAAGCCGGACGTCGTGGTGCTCGACGAGGCGCAGCGGATCAAGAACTGGGAATCGAAGACCTCCAAGGAGGTGAAGAAACTGGCGAGCCGGTACGCGATGGTGCTGACCGGCACGCCGCTGGAGAACCGGCTGGAGGAACTGTACAGCATCGTGCAGTTCGTGGACGAGCGGCGGTTCGGCCCGGCGTTCCAGTTCCTGCACGACCACCGCGTGCTCGACGCCGACGGGAACCTGATCGGCTACCGGAACCTCGACGCGATCCGGGAGAAGCTCGCACCAATCTTTCTGCGGCGCACGCGCGCCGAAGTATTGACGCAACTGCCGGAGCGCACCGACAGCACCGTCTTCGTCGAACTCGCGGACGAGCAGCGCGGCCCCTACGACGACCAGCGCACCACGCTCGCCCGGTTGCTGGGCAAGGGCTACCTTTCGGACCTCGACCGCAAGCGCGTGCTCGCGTGCCTCGCCAACCTGCGCATGATCTGCGACAGCCTGTTCCTCTTCGACAAGCGCACGCGCGTCTCGCCGAAGCTCGCGGAGCTGGAGGTGCTGCTGCCGGAACTGCTGGAGGACGAGGCGCACAAGCTCGTGATCTTCAGCCAGTGGGAGACGATGGTACAGGAGACGGCCGCGGTGCTTTCGAAGCTCGACATCGGCTTCGCGCTGCTGCATGGCGGGATGAACGGCAAGGAGCGGCAGTCGGCGTTGAAGAAGTTCCAGACGGACCCGGAATGCCGCGCGTTCCTGAGCACCGATGCGGGCGGGACGGGGTTGAACTTGCAGGTGGCGGACACGGTGGTGAACCTGGAGCTGCCGTGGAACCCGGCGACGCTGGAGCAGCGGATCGCGCGCGTGCACCGGATGGGCCAGAAGCGGCCGGTGCGGGTGGTGAACCTGGCGACGCGGGACACGATCGAGGAGCGCGTGCTGCGGACGCTGGAGGCGAAGCGGAACCTGTTCGCGGGCCTGTTCGACGGGGACGAGGACGACGTGCCGGTGGGCACGGTGGCACCCGGGGCGCTGCTGTCGGCGGTGCGGGAATTGTTGGAGGATGTGAAGGTGGAGCCGACGGCGGTGGTCGCGCCGCCGGTCGGCGGGGTCGAGGTGTGGCAGGCGGCGGCGGCGTTCGTGGAATCGCTGGCCGCCGCCGGCGCGCCCCCGCCGGAAGTGGCCGGGCGGTTGCGGGCCGCGCTCAAGGGGTTGGAGAAGCGGCTGGAGTAATCCGGCTTGAATCGGGCGCGATGGTTCATCGGGAGGAACTCGGCGAGCGTTCACCCGCTCCGGGCGTCCCACCGCTTGACCCATTCGCTCCACGCGGGTGGCTCGGGGCTGGCGGCGGCCGCGGCGGCGTGCATGCCGGCGACGGCGGCACTCTCGTCCGCCGTTGCCGTCCCGTTCTCGAAGCACGTTTCCCCCACGATCTCGCCGTCGACCAGTTCCCACGACAGCGTGAGCGTGCCATTTCCCTTCGCCAGCGTGGCCTCGATGCGCCGGCAGCCAAGCACCACCGATTCCACTCGCGCGGCGGGGTCGTTCAGGAACGGCAACAACTCCCATTCGAGCTGCCGGCGGACGGCTTCTTCGACGTGGTGGAGTTCGTGCAACAGTTGCCGGCGTTTGCGCTCGTCGGGCGTGGCGGCGTCGTGGAGGGCGCGGAGTTTACGGTACAGTTTCGGCACGGTGCCGGAGTGGAAGCCGGGGCGGAGCAGGCCGCGCATCGACTCGCCGTGGTGGCCGATCGGTACGGGGCGCAGGCGCTCGGGCCGGTTCGCCGAGTACAGCCGCCAGTTCTCCTTCAGCTCCCAGGCGATGAAACCGAAGATGCCGGGGATGGCGTTCACGATGGTGCCCATCGTCCAGGGTGAGAGGCCGGTCCAGCGCGACAGTTGCGGTACCATCGGCCAGATGACCTTGTGCGAGACCGTGACGACGGGGAAGTGCTTCACCGGGTTCACCTGCGGTTCGACGAGCAGGTAGAAGACGAAGCGCGTGACATAGGCGATCGGGAACCAGACGACGCCGACGGCGACCTTGAGCCAGAGCATCTCCTTCGATTGCCCTTCGCGGAAGCGCAGCGCCTCGTCGGCGGCGTAGAGCAGGCGTTCGACGGCGTCGGCGACTTCGCGGAACGCCCAGACGAACCACGACACGAGGCCGGGGATGAGGCTGGCCCAGAGGAAGCGGCCGGTATCGAGGGCGGCCTCGGCGAGGGTGTCGTAGAGTAGTCGTCCCGGCGGCGAATGGATGGCGATGAACGAAACCGCGAACGCCAGTACGCCGACGCCGACGGCGATGCCGGGCGAGAAGAGATCCGAGTAGAGGATCGTGGCGAGCGCGGCGATGAGGCCAAGAGCGAGCGGCAGCGCGACGGTGCGCCAGAAGTATTGCACGACGCGGCTTTCGACGGCATAGCGGACGAACCGCGATCGCAGGACCGCGCGCGGCCAGCGGACACAGACCGTGGCGAGTGCCGTGCCGAATTGTCCGAGGGCGCGACCGACGGCGGCGCGGAACTCCCGCGAGTTGACGAGGCCAAGGAAGAACAGGCCGAGCGGCGCGAGCGTCCACCAGTGGACGAGGTGCGGGTGGTGGCCTTCGCCCAGCAGGCCGAAGGCGGCGCCGAGGCTGGCGGCACCGTGGACGACATGCTGAAGGAATTCGAGCGCAAGGAACGCCCCGCCGAACGGGAGGAGCAGGAAGAGTGCGACGGTGCGGCCGATCGGTGTGCCGAACCCGGCGGCGCTCATCCGCTGGATGCCGCGCAGGTAGATTTCGCCGCGCTGGTAGATGCCGAAGAGTTCCTGGCCGAGGAGTTTGTCGGCGCGGAGAAGTTCGTCGCCCGTGGCGATCTCGCGGACGCCGTCGAGGTCCTGGAGCTTGAGGTTGTTCCGGGCGATGGCGTCGCGGAGGTCGGCGAGGCGGAAGAAACCGCGTTCGCAGACGACGTGGATCAGTTCGGCGACGAGCTTGTCGCGGGCGACCGATTCGACGCGGCCGTTCGGAAGGAGACCGGCGCGGTCGAGGGCGTCGCGCAGGATCGGCGCGAGCGTCGCGCGGATGCGTTCCTCGGCGGCATGGCGTTCGTGGGATAGCCGCTGCTCCCACGCGCGGCGCGCCCGCGCGTCGAGCGGGACGCGGGCGAGGTGGCGCTCGGCCTTCGCCAGGTGCCGCAGTCGGATGATGTCCCGCGCCTTGTCGAGCGGCTGTTTCAACGGCCGCTTCCCGAACGAGCGCAGCCACTCGAACGGCGCAACGGCGTACTGCGGCCCGGCGAGGTCGAGCGCCATCTTCTGGAGTTCGTAGAGCGCCTTGGCGGCCGGGGTCCAGGTCGCGGACGTCGTGTGCGGCAGCAGCCCCGCGAGCGCCGCGTTCCATTCCGCCGAACCCGATTCGTCCAACAGGAGCGTATCTCGAAGCCGACCGCCGAGTCCTTCGCACAGGATGCCGACGGCGGCCGCGCGGTCCTCCGGCCGGCGATGGTATTCGATGGCGCGACGAACGTGATTCTTCGTCCCGGCGACGATCGCCGCCACCTCCGGCCAGTGCACCGCGGTAAGCGCGGGCAATGGCGAATGATCGGCGTGACCGCCATCGGCGGCGAGCAGCGGGAAGACGTCCGAGAGGACCTCCGGCCGGTTTTGGCGCAGTTCCGCGACGACGGCGTGGAACGCCCGTCCCGTCTCCTCCTCCGTCGCGTCCGCCGGCAGGAGATGATCCGATTCGAGAACGAAGCGGACCTCGCGCCGCGCCGCTTCGGGAAGTGCCCGGTACTCGGTGTCGGTCGCCGTTTGGGCGAACCGGGCACGGTCCAGCAAACGGTCGTAGACCGTGTGCAGCGCCTCGATCGGGCAGCCGTGGAGCAGGCGGTCGTCCGGCGTGGTGATCAGCAGGAGTTTCGATTGGCCCGGTTCCGCGGCGAGGTCCGGCACGCGGTCCGCCGGCACCCACAGCGGGAGGCGCGGGTTGTCCGGGACGCGGTCCCCGGCCTCGAGCGTCGCCGCCAGCGCCCGCAGGAGCGCCAGCTCCGACACGAGCCGCACCGCCGGCTCGCGCTCCCGGAGGCGTCGTTCGTGGGGGTCGGACGATAACGGCACGGCGAGGCTCCGGTACGGTCCGGATGTTGTACCGAACCGGATTTCGCGGAGAATCAGCGCTTCAGCGAATAAAGGACGGCGGCGGCACCGAGTTTGAGGGCGCTCTCCGTCGAGTGGCCCAGGCAGTCGGTGGACTTGTGGCGTTCGAGCGCGCAGCCGATGTCGAACTTGCTGTAGATGACGACCCAGCGGCCGTCGATCTTGATGCCTTCCAGGGCCGGGGGCAGGTCCTTGAATCCACCGTCGGCGCCGGCACCGTCGGCCTTCTCGCGCCGTTGCACGGTCTTGATCTCCACGCCGCCCATCTTCGCGGAAAAGAGATCATCCGTGACCGGGATCGGCTCCAGCTTGCGATCGGGATAGAGCTTCTTCACCATCTCACGGAACGACTTGTCGAACTCCGGTTTGCCGCAGGCGCTGTCGGCGAAGAGCAGGCCGCCCGTGTCGAGGCAATCGGCGAGGTTCTTCAGTTCGGCGTCGGTGATGTCGATGGCGCGGCGGCCGTGCAGGTAGATGAACTTGTACTTGTCCAGTTCCGGATCGTTCGGCAGGATCATCTGCTTGTCGAGGACGGTGTCGACGCCGGTGGTGGTCTTGATGTGGGCCATGAGGTTGCGCATGGCGGCCGGGGCGGGCGGGTTGTCGCCGCGGAGGCGGAGCTGCGCCGGCTTGAGGGCGCCGCGCGGCGGCGTGAGGTCGTTCTTCGGGTCGGCGATGGCCACCTTCGTGCCGCGCTGCTCGGGCGGCTGCATCCCCGTCGCGTACGCGATCACATTGCCGGCGAACTGGTAGGCGCGCTGGCCCCGGTTCGTCGCCGGCACCCCCTTCGACACCATGAACCGGTTCTCCTCCCAGTAGCCCGCGAGCGGCTTCGTGCTCAGCACCACCACGGTCTTGCAGCCGCGCTCGAGGCACTCCACACCCGTGATGTCCGCCGGGGAGACGTTGAAGAACGACCGCCACACCGGGTGCTCCGGCCCCATCGGCACCATCTGGTTTTCGGGGAACAACTCCTTCATCAGCTTGCGGAACTCGATGGCGAACTCTTCGCTGCCGCAGCACGCCTCGGCGAAGAGGAAGCCGCCTTCGTCCACGTACTTCTTGAGCAGGTCCTTCTGCGTACCGGTGAGGTTCGGGCGCGTGTGGCCGTTCATGTAGACGATCGGGCACGAGAGGAGCGACTCGACTTCCGCCTTGAGCTTCTCGCCGGTGAGGTCGATCTTGCGGGCATCGTAGACCTGCCAGGCGAGGGGCAGGCCGTTGAAGAGTTCGCGGCTGGCGAATTCCGTCAGGTGGCGGGCGTCGCTCTGCTTGCGGTTCCATCCGACGATGTCGCGGGGTTCGCCGAGGCCGGTCTCGAAGGCGAGCTTGGTGAGCAGGATCGGCGTGCGACCCTTCGAGAGGAAGAGGAGGGCGAAGCTGGTGGCGATGTTGGGGAAGCCATCGGCGGCGCGGCCCGTGCCGGTCCACGAGCCCTCGGCGTTCTGGATGCGCGTGAGGTGGTCGCAGCCTTCACGATACCAGTCGTACTTGCCGATGAATCGCTGGCCGGAGATACGGCCGAGCCGTTCGAGGCCGTAGATGTTGTAGAAGACCGATTTCAGCCCCGGCACGTTGTCGAAGTTGAAGCGGTTGGCGATCCAGTTCATCCCCTTGGCGACGGGTCCGTTGGTGGAGTAGACGCCGCAGTTGGCGGCGACGCCGGAGAGTTCGTCGAGTTTCTGCTCGCTGGCGTTGAGTCCCATGCCGGCGATCAGCAGGCCGCAGACGCCGGCGGTGGTCATGGTGAAGCTCGGCCCGGAGAGGCCGCCGAAGTTCCGCGTGTAGTCGTAGGTCCAGTAGGCTTCGTTCTTGGGGACGTTGTCCTTGTCCTGCTTCTGGATGGAGAGATACAGTTCGCGGATTTCGGCCCAGTGTTTGTCGTCGATCTTGATGCCGGCCTGCTTGGCGGCGTAGAGGCCCAGGAGCGCGTACTGCGTGTTGGACGCGTCCGGGATCGGGTTCATCGGGTAGCTCCAACCCTTGAGCTTGCCCCCTTCGCGGATCGTGTTCGCCAGCAGCCAGTCGACGTTCTTCTGGATCCGTTCGAGGTCCTTCGTCTGCCGCGCCTCGGCGTAGACCATCGTGGTCAGGGCGACGACGTACGTCTTCTCGGGCGGAAGCTTGCGGAGGAATTCGAGCGCCCGCTGGATCGCCTTGTCCTCCGCCGGCACGCCGCAATTCAGGAGCGCAAGCGTGGCGAGCGCGGTCTGCCCGCCGACCTGGTTCGCGAGGTTCTCGAGGACGACGCCTTCCCAGTTCCCCTTCCCGGCCTCGCGTTCGAGGAGGAATCGCTTGCCCTTGTCGATGGCCCGGTTCACGCGGTTGACGAAATCCGCGTCGGCGTCGGCGGCGGATGCCGGCGCGGCGATGAGCAGCAGGGCGATGGCGACGGCAAGCGGGCGGAGGATGGACATGGAAGCGCTCCCGGCGCGGGCGGATACCGCCATCATACCAACCGGATCGGGGCGACGGCGTTGGCGGACCGAGTCGAATCGCTATTCGTCCGGCCAGAGGGCCGCTTTACCACTTCAGAGGTTTTTGCCACGATTCCTTCAGTTCGGAGAGCTTCGCCCAGACGAGCCATTCGCCGTTCGACCCGGCGATGCGCAGGCGGGGCTCGGCGACGGTGGTGCCGACCTTCGCGAGCGGCAGGCCGGCGAAGAGTTCGCGGACGGCGGCCGCCGCAGCCGGGCGCACTTCGAGCAGGAACCGTGTCGGCGACTCGGAAAAGAGCTTCACGGTATCGGACAGGTCGCCGAGGTTCGCGAGCGCGAGGTCGGCGCCGACGCCGCCGGCGAAGGCCATTTCCGCCGCCGCGACGGCGAGGCCGCCTTCACTGAGGTCGTGGCAGGCGCGCACGAGTCCGCCGGCGATAGAGCGGTGGACGGCGGCGAACAGCTTCGGCGCCTGCGCGAGGTCCGGCATCGGCACGGTTCCCCCTGCCGCGTTCGTCACGAGGTGGTAGTGCGATCCGCCGAGTTCGTCCTTCGTGACGCCGACGAGGTACAGCTCGTTGCCTGGCTCTTTCAGGTCCATCGTCGCGCACTTCGTCACGTCCGGCACGCGCGCGAGCGACGAGACAAGCAACGTGTGCGGGATGGAGATCCGGCGCGTGCCGGATTTGTACTCGTTGTTGAGGCTGTCCTTGCCGCTGACGAACGGCGTGCCGTAGGCGAGGGCGACGTCGCGGCAGGCCTCGGCGGTGCGGACGAGCGCGCCGAGCATCTCGGGATCGCGGACGTTGCCCCAGCAGAAGTTGTCGAGGATGGCGGTGCGGGCCGGGTCGCCGCCGACCGCGACGACGTTGCGCACGGCCTCGTCGATGGCGCACGCGGCGGCCGCTCTCGGGTCGAGGTCCGCGTAGCGCGGCGCGAGGCCGTTCCCCACCGCGAGGCCGACGGTGGAACCAAGCACCGGCGCGACGACGGCGGCGTCCGACGGACCGTCCTCGGCGATGCCCGTGAGCGGCTTCACCGCGCTGCCGCCCTGCACCTCGTGGTCGTACTGGCGGATGACCCATTCCTTCGAGCAGACGGTGAAGGTGCCGAGGATCGCCTTGAGGGCTTCCGTCGGCGCGAGCGGATTCTTCGCGGGAACTGCCGGCATGTTCGGCGCGGTCCAGACAGCCGTGCGCGTGATGTCCGGCCGGCCGTCGTGCAGGAAGTGCATCGACAGATCCGCGACGAGGTTTCCCTGATACGTCAGCTTCAACCGACCGGTTGGCTCGAACGTGCCGAGGATGGCGGCTTCCACGTCCTCGCCGGCGCAGAGGGTGCGGAGTTGTTCCCACTTCTCCGGGGGCACCGACAGCACCATCCGCTCCTGCGATTCGCTGATCCAGATTTCGGTGTAGCTCAGCCCTTCGTACTTGAGCGGGGCGTTCGCCAGTTCCACACGGGCGCCAAGTTCGGCGCCCATCTCGCCGACGGCGGAGCTGAACCCGCCGGCGCCGCAATCGGTGATGGCCGTGTAGAGGCCGCGATCCCGCGCCTGCAGGATCACGTCCAGCACCTTCTTCTCGGCGATGGCGTTGCCGATCTGCACGGCCCCGCCGCTGATCTGGTCCGACGCTTCCGTAAGCCCCTCGGAGGAGAAGGTGGCGCCGTGGATGCCGTCGCGGCCGGTGCGCCCGCCGACGGCGACGATGAGGTCGCCGGGGCGGACCTCCTTGTGCTCCATGCCGACGGGGATGAGGCCGACGGTGCCGCAGAAGACCAGCGGGTTCGCGAGGTAGCGTTCGTCGAACGTGAGCGAGCCGTTGACGGTGGGGATGCCCATGCGGTTGCCATAGTCGCGCACGCCGGCGACGACGCCGTGCATGACGCGGCGCGGGTGCAGCACGCCGGGCGGGAGTTCTTCGGGCGGGAAGTCGGGTGGAGCGAAGCAGAAGACGTTGGTGTTGCAGACCGGTTTGCCGCCGAGGCCGGTGCCGAGCACGTCGCGGATGACACCGCCGAGGCCGGTGTTCGCGCCGCCGTACGGCTCGATCGCGGACGGACGATTGTGCGTCTCCACCTTGATGCAGGCGTGGAACTGGTCGTCGAACTTCACCACGCCGGCGTTGTCGGCAAAGACGCTCACGCACCAGTCGTCCGCGCCGAGCTTCGACCGGATCGCCTGCGTCGCGGCGAAAATCGTTTCCTTCAGCATGTTTCCGTAGTTCGTCGACTTCGTCGCACCGTCGATAGTCTCGGCGTACGCGATGCGGCCCTTGAGCGTCTTGTGCGAACAGTGCTCGCTCCAGGTCTGCGCGATCGTCTCCAGTTCGCAATCCGTCGGCTCGCGGCCCTGCTCGCGGTAATGCGCCTGGATCGTCTTCATCTCGTCGAGGGTCAGCGCGAGCTGGCCCTGCTGGCTGATGCGCACCAGCCCGTCGTCGTCGAGATCGCGGATCGGCACGGTCACGAGTTCGAAACGGTACGGCTTGCCGAGCGCGAGGTGGTCCGCTTTCACCGGTCCGGCGACCACCTGCTCGATCGCGTCGTTCGCCAGCACCTTCCGGGCGAGCGTGTCCCGGTCCGCCGACGGCAGCGCCTCGCGCGTGAAATACCGCCGGAACGTCCGCGCCTGGTCCACGCGCACGCCGAGGTCGCGGGACGACTTCACCACGCTCTCCGTCACCGGGTCCATGACGCCCGGCTTGTACAGCACCGTCAGCGCCGGGTCCTTCGACTTCAGGTCGAGGGGGGACACGACGACCGTTTCGACGAGCGGATCGACGAGCAGTTCGTTGCACAGCTTGGCGACGTCGTGCGCGGTCAGTTCGCCTTCGAGCAGGTAGCCGCGCGCCGACGCCGACACGAGATCGCCGCCCCGTCGGCCGTGCGTCAGCAGGTCGAACTCGTCGCAGACGCGCTCGCGTTCGACGTCCCGGCCCAGCGGTCGAATCTCAACTTCCCAGAGCATCGCGCACCTTTTTTCCTTCGTTCAACCAGCGGATCAAGCCCGGCCCGTCGTCGGCCTCGAGCAGCTTGCGGAATTCCTCGAACCGCGCGGCGAAGCGCGCGCAGCCCGCCAGCACCTCGGCGCGGTTCGTACGGAAGATCGGTTCCCAGATCGCCGGCGCCGCGGCGGCGATGCGTGTCGTGTCCCGGAACCCCCCCGCCGAGACCGGCAAGTACGCCGGATCGACAGTGCCCGCCAGCGCGGCCGCCACAGCGTGCGGCAAGTGGCTCACGTTCGCCACCGCGCGGTCGTGCTCCTCCGGCGACATCGTCACCACGCGGCTGCCGACCCCTTCCCAGAACCGCCGGAGCCGCTCCACGGCGTTCGGATCGCTGTCCGCCGTCGGCGTCACGATCGTCGCCCGGTTCACGAACAGCTCCGCGACCGCGTGCCCCGGCCCCTTCTTCTCCGACCCCGCCATCGGATGGCTGCCGACAAATGCGACGTGCGCCGGCAACCGGTTCCCGACCTCCGCGACAATCCGCGCCTTCGTACTCCCCACGTCGGTGAGGATACAACCCGGCGACGCCAGGTCCGCCGCTTCACGGACATGCCGGGGAATGAGATCGACGGGCGTGCAGACCACAACGAGATCGGCGTCGGGGATGGCGTCGGCGAATTCGGCATGGGCTTCGTCGATCGCGCCGAGTTCGAGCGCCGTTGCGAGCTTGGCCGGATCGCGGCCGAAGCCGACGACGCGCCCCACCAGTCCGCGCGCCTTCGCGGCCAGCCCCAACGATCCGCCGAGCAACCCAACACCGACGATGGCGAGCGTTTCAAACTGCATGGAGGCGTTATACCGAAGGGTCGATCCGTCGGAACCGGCTCGTTCCCCCGTATCTTTCCTGCGGTTCGAGCGAGCTGGCCGAGTACCGGATTCCTGTCGGCGGGCGGGGTCGCCCATTGCGTCCTTGCCCGGTCCGGACACGCACGGAAATGGAATCGCTCCGGAAACCGGTTCCAGTCGAGAGTCGCGGGAAATCGGCGGGCTAGGATGAGCGCATGCTGAAGTACGAAGCCGTGCGGATCGATCCGTCGCCGGGGGAGATCGCCGAGCTGCTCGCGGACGGAGCGGCGGCGGCGAACCGGCGCTGCCGGACGCGCCTGCTCGAGGACGACCCGGCGAAATGGCGGAAGTTCGCCCGGCGTACGCAGGCCGAGCCGGAGGGGTTCGAGCTGTGGCGCGGCGGGCGGGGCGGCGCGCCGGGCACGCAGCTCGTCGGCGCGTGGTGGACCGACCATATCGGTCGCAAGCATGTCGTCGTCCGCGGCCGGCGGATCGAACACGAGATCGCCAAGCTCCTGTTCCACAAGGACGAACTCGCCCGCCGCCCGGCGCTGTGGCACGGCTACCCCGAGCATTTGGCGCAACGCTGGCTCCCGGTGCCGAACGACCTGCCGCGCGTCGACTGGATCGCCGTGTGCGGCTGCGGCGCGGTCGGCACGCCGGACGCACTGGGTTGGATGGGCGCGACCTGCGGACCCTGCCACGACCGTCGGGAAGAGGGCGGCTCGCTCGACCACGTCCGCCCCGGCTGGCTGCACGGCGAGCGCAGCCCGTTCGTCGCGCTCGGGTTCGGCCGCACGGGAAAACACCTCGCCGGCATCGAAGCCGACGGCACCGCGAGCGTGTGGGATCTCGCCGAGGGCCGCGTCGTCCGCATCCCGCCGGCCGTCCGCCGCGCCATCTTCTACGCCGATGTCGCGTTCGTCGGGCCGGACGACGAACGGCTCGTGCTGAATCTGAACGGCGGCATCGAAGGCCTCGGCGCCGTGACCGTTCAGGATTGGCGGAATCCGGACCGGCCCGCCATCGTGCCGCTGTACGCCTACGCCGGTGCGACGCGAGTCTGGCCGTCAAGCGCACCGGATCGGTTCCTGCTCGCGACGGACGACCTCGCTCAGATGGACCTCGACGGCCGACCGGTGAAACGGACGCCGCTCCCGGGACCGTTCATCGCGCTGCCGAACGCGGTCGAATCCTCGCCGCACTATATGCCCTTCATACGCGTCGACGGGATCCGGTTCCTCGACACGCACACGCTCGAACTGGGGCCGTTCGCACCCTACCGGCGCCGCTCGGAAGGGGTGTTCCACCGCATCGCCGCCGAGTACCGGGAGGAAACCGGGGTCGCGTTCGTGGCCCAGTTCGGCAAGCTCGACGTCCACGATCTCCGATCCGGCCGCCCCGCGCGTTCCTTCGCCCTGGACCGGATGCCGGTAGCGGCCTACCACAACTCGCCGGCGTGGATCCGCCAGATGGCGCTCGCGCTCGACGGCCGCGTGCTCGTGCTGGCGGTGGAGGAACGGCTCGTGATGCTGGATACGGACACGCTCGCGCCGCTGGCGGCGTTCGCGTGGCACCTCGGCCCGATCGAATGTCTGGCGATTTCCCCCGACGGCCGCATGCTCGCCACCGCGGGGAACGATGGCACCGTCAAACTCTGGCCGCTGGATCGATTGCTCAAAGGAAGGGGAACCGAGCCGTAGGATTCGTCACACCAGAAGTTCTTCGCGGACGCGGCCGATGCCGCCGATGCGATAGGGGCGGCCGATCCGGTCCGGGATTTCCGCGTGCGGATCGATGCCGAGCAGGTGGAAGATCGTCGCGACCACGTCCTTCGGCGAGAACGGCTTTTCCATCACGTCGCCGCCGTGCTTGTCGGTGCGGCCAATGACGCGCCCCTTCGCGAAGCCCGCGCCGGCGAACATCGCCGAGTAGGCGCGCGACCAGTGGTCGCGTCCGCCGCCGGTCACGTTCTGGATGCGCGGCGTCCGGCCGTGTTCGCTCATCACCACGATCGCCGTGTCTTGCAACATTCCGCGAGCGTCGAGGTCTTCCAGCAGCGCGGAGAAGGCGTTGTCGAGGCCCGGCCCCAGTTCGTCCTTCAGTCGCGATTCCATGTGGACGTGCGTGTCCCAGCCGGTGTTCACGAGGCCGTACTCGTCCCAGCAGACCGTGACGAACTTGCCGCCGGCTTCGAGGACGCGCCGCGCCACGAGGCACGACTGGCCGAAGAGTGAGTAGCCATAGCGGGCGCGCAGTTTCTCCGGTTCCCGTTGCACGTCGAGCGCGTCCCGCAGCTTGCCGGAGGTGAGCACGGAGAGCGCCAGCTCGCGATGCCGGCCGAGTGCCTGGATCGGCGAAGAGTCGAGCTCCCGACGCGCATCGTCGAGCTGGTCCAATAGCGAGGAGCGCCCGCCCATTCGGTCGAGCGTCAGCTCGCTGCCGAGCGAATACGATTCGAAGCGGTCCGTCGGCAGCACGTTGATGTACGGATCGGCGATCATCGGCGTGGGCTTCTCGCCGGCGCCAGAATCGCGGGGCACGACCTTTGTCCCCTTCGCGCGGAACTCGGCGGCGACGGGATCGTAGGCGGGGCCGAGGAATCCGCCGAACGGCCCCGACCGCGCCGGCCCGCGCTTCGAGCCGAACGGGAACGGCAGCCAGTAGTTTCGGGGAATGCCGGTCGGCTTCGGGTTCTCCCGTTCGGCGAGGTAATCCACGACCGAACCCATGAACGGCCACTGGCGCGAGTCGCGCGGGTTCCCCTCCAGCGGCAGGTCGGTCATCGGCACGGCCGTCGTGGCGAACGAGGTGCCGTGGATCGGGAACGGGTGCGTCAGCGAGCGGAGGACGGTGACGCGGTCGAGCATCGCGGCGATGCGGGGGAAGATCTCGCCGACGCGAACGCCTGGCAGTTTCGTCGGGATCGAGCCGAGCGGGCCGCGGATTTCCTTCGGGGCGTCCGGCTTCGGGTCGAGCGTGTCCTGCTGGCTGGGCGAACCCCATAGGTAGAGGAAGATGCAGCGCTTGGCACTGCCGAAGCCGTTCTTCGAAGTATCGGGGGACGAAGCGAGGGCGGGATGCGCGAGCGTGAGGCCGAGCGGTGCGAGGGTGCCGACGTGCAGCAGGTCGCGGCGCGTCAGGCCGTCGCAGAAGATCTTCTTCGAGCCGAGTATGCGGAGCATCAGGAACCTCGACGATGCGATCCGATTCGAAATCGGACGATTCCGGCGGGACTTGAATCCTACCAGAATCGTCGGCAGGTGTCAGCCGCGAAATGGTAAGGAATGGCACCGACTTCCGAAGTCCGGCTTCGACTTCGGAAGTCGATCGGATCGCTGGACTTGCGAATTCGAAACCGGACTTCGGAAGTCGTGATATTCAAATTGACGGCTTGGCTTCCGTCAGGCTATCGTGCCGCCCATGACCGACCCGTTCGCCAAGCGTCGTCCCGGCCGACTGTCGCACGCCGATCTGCGCTGGATCGCGGCGGGCCCGTCGTGGCGCGCGCCGAGGCTGGCCGATCTGAACCACGCCGCACCGATCGACTACGACCAACTGATGCGCGGGAACCGGATCGCGGGTCGCGCCTTCATCGTGCACGGCGGGGAGCTGGCACGGCGTGGAAAGATTGCCGACGTACAAGTCGTCGCCGTCGCGCCGTTCCTCGACGAGCTGGCCGCCTGCCCGCACCTCGCGGCCGTGACATCGCTCGACCTCGCCGGCAATCGCATCGGCGCCGAGGGCCTCGCGATCCTGCTTGCCTCGCCTCACCTTGTGAATGTGACTCGGCTCGACCTGCGGGCCAACGATCTCGGCGACGCCGGCGCGGTCCTGCTCGCCAGCGCGACGAGCCTGCCCGCGCTGCGGACGTTGATCGTGCGCGACAACGACCTCGGCCCCGCCGGCGAGAGCGCACTGCGAACCATCTCCCGGCTCGCCGAATTCGACCTCGGCCCGAATTCCGGCGAAACCCGTCGTCCGGCGGCGTAGAATCTCCACCGCGGATTCCGCATTCGATTCTTCAACCTTTCCCGGAGCGCGTCATGGCGGCGAAGTACGAATTGAAGGCCGGATCGAAGGGTCAGTTCCATTTCAACCTCAAGGCCGGCAACGGCCAGGTCATCCTCTCGAGCGAATCGTACGGTACGAAGGCCGCGGCTCTCGCCGGCATCGAATCGGTCAAAAAGAATGCTGGCGACGACGCTCGCTTCGAGCGCAAGACCGCGAAGGACGGCTCCCCGTACTTCGTCCTCAAGGCCGGCAACGGCGAGATCATCGGCAAGAGCGAGATGTACTCGTCGACCTCGTCGATGGAGAACGGCATCGCGTCGGTGAAGACGAACGCCGGCGCCGCCGTCGCGGACCTTACCGAAGCGAAGTAACCCCGCCGCATTCCCTCGTTCGCCGGTGCGCGGACCCGCGCCCGGCGAAGGCGTTTCCACCACCATGGCCGTCAACCTTCCCCCGCATTACCACGACGCCGAAGCCCGCTACCAGAAGGGCAAGACCTCCGAGGAGAAGCTCGCGGCCCTGCGCGAGATGTGGGTGCTGCTGCCCAAGCACAAGGCCAGCGAGAAGGTGCAGGCGATCCTCAAGACGAAGATCAGCGAGCTGACGGACCAGATCGAGCAGGAGAAGTCGGGACCGAAGAAGGCCGCGCCCGGCACATTCAAGATCCCGCGGCAGGGGGCCGGCACCGTTGTGTTCCTCGGCCCGCCGAACGCGGGGAAGTCCCTGTTGATCTCGAAGCTGACGAAGGCGACGCCGACGGTGGCGCCGTATCCGTTCACGACGCGCGAGCCGGTGCCGGGGATGATGGACGTGCGGGACGTGCGCGTGCAACTCGTGGACCTGCCGCCGATCACGGCGGACGCCTACGAACACTTCATCACCGACCTGACGCGCAGCGCCGACGCGGCGGTGTTGTTCCTGGACCTTTCCGACGACGACGGCCC
Organism: Gemmataceae bacterium; assembly: GCA_019636445.1. Classification (GTDB taxonomy): domain Bacteria; phylum Planctomycetota; class Planctomycetia; order Gemmatales; family Gemmataceae; genus Limnoglobus. The sequence goes on from JAHBXO010000006.1 coordinate 43,243, forward strand.
GGCCAACACCGAAGCGACGATCGCACGGCTGAAGCAGGCGCGTCGGCAGTTGGTGCCGGAGAAAACGACCGACGACGACCCGACGACGTATCAGTTGAAGACGCTCCTCGCGATGACCAAATGCGACGACGAGGCCGCGGACATCCGCGTGGAGATCGCAAAAGAGGCGTTCGGGTCGCGCTTCCCGACGGTTGTGCTCTCGGCGGAGCGCGGCGACGGGCTGGCGGAGTTGCGCGAGGCGATCTTCGCTGCGCTCGGCGTCATCCGCGTCTACACGAAGCAGCCGGGCAAGCCCGCGGACAAGACCGCTCCGTTCACCTGTCCGATCGGTTCGACGGTGGCGGAGTTCGCCGGTTGCGTGCACAACGACTTCGAGGAGAAGCTGAAGTCGGCCCGGGTCTGGGGCGGTGCGCAGTTCGACGGGCAAACCGTGGGCCGCGATCATATCCTGATGGATGGCGATGTCGTCGAATTGCACGTATGACGCCGCCGGAACGGAACCCCGCATGCCTCCCCCGCGTTCGGATTCGCCGACTTATATCGTCCGGCATGGCGCGATGCGCCTGCTGGGCGAGTTCGCGCTGGCGTCCGGCGTGCCGGCGCCGGCGCGTCACACGGCAGTCGTGATCACGACCGAGCGCGGCACGGAGACCGGCGAAGTCCTAGCACCGGCGTCGCCGCAGGCCGTCGCCGCCCTTCCCGATCCGACACGCGGCACGATCGTCCGCCACGCCACCGCCGAGGACCTTGTCCGCTTCGCCGAGCTGACAGCGGCCCGCGGCGCGGAATGCGACCGGTGCGCCGAGCTGATTCGCGAACACGGCCTCGCCATGCAGGTCGTTGACGTCGAGCGACTCTTCGGCGGCGAGCGTTTCATCCTCTACTTCCTCGCCGAGAACCGCGTCGACTTCCGCGAACTCGTCAAGACGATGGCACGCGAGTTCCGCGCCCGCATCGAGTTGCGCCAGATCGGCCTGCGCGACGAGGCCAAGCTCCTCGCCGATTTCGGTGATTGCGGCCGGCCCGTCTGCTGCAACACCCACCTCGCCGTCATGCCCCCCGTCAGCATGCGCATGGCGAAACTCCAGAAGGCGACGCTCGATCCCAATAAGATTTCCGGGCGATGCGGGCGGCTGAAATGCTGCCTGCGCTACGAGCAGGACGTGTACGAGGAATTCGTGAAGGAACTGCCGGCGATCGGGTCGCGCGTCGTGACGAAAACCGGCCCGGGCCGCGTGCTCGCGCAGGAGATCCTCGCCCGCCGGCTGCTGGTGGAATTCGAGGATGGCCGCCGCCTGCCCGTGCCCGCGGCGGACGTGCTGACGCGGATCGCTTAGAGACCATGGGACCAGGACGGACCGAGGACGAACGCGGTGGACCAGAAGATTCTCGACTTGATCCAGGACGACCCTCGTTACATGTACGAAGCCTACGACTTCGTCTGCGAGACCGTCACGTACACGCAGGAGCGGCTGGGGCGCGTGCCGCGCGACGGTCGCCGCGATCCCGGCGATGACTGCCACGTCGGCGGCGAGGAACTCCTCAAGGGGGCCTGCGAACTCGCCGTCAAGCAGTTCGGCATGATGGCGCCCGTCGTGTTCCGCCTCTGGGGCATCCACGCCACCGACGACATCGGCGAGCTGGTCTTCAACCTCATCAAGATCGAGCGATTGAGCAAGTCCGACCGGGATGACCTGGCCGACTTCCGCGACCGGTTCGACCTTCAGACGGCCCTGGAGGACGGGTTCGAGATGTCGGCCGCCGCCTACTCCGCCCGGAAGACCGACCGATGACGTTCGCCCGCCTGAAGCTTGTCGCGGCCGTGCTCGCCTTCGCCGCCTGGCTGGCCTGGCTGGCCACCGCCGTCGCCCACAAGGGTACCGTGCAGATCGTGTCGCCGGGGCAACTGACGGACGCGACGCACCTTGTCGTCCTCGCCGTGACGGCGAATGACGCCGGCGAGGTCAAGACCGCCGCGACGATCGTTCGGGTTCTCCGCGCTCCGGAGCACGATCCCATTTCCGGCGAGATCGAAGTCGATCGGCTCGACAAGGCGGTCACGCCGCTACCGGTCAACGGTTCGCGCCGCGTCGCCGCCGGCGAACACCTCGTCCCGCTCGTCAAGACACCGTTCGGTTTCCGCATTGCCGGCCTACCCCGTTCCCCCGGCTTCGAGGGGGCAACGCTCGAACAGCCGATTGTCTACCCTTGGACCGACGACGTGAAGGCCCAGTTGCGGTCGATTGGCGTTCTGAAGGATTGATCCGCCCGGTTATTCCGACGGAATCGCGGTCGGCGGCCGTCGTCTATCCAGCATCCGATGCCGCGCGGAGGCATCCCGCCGAGGGTTCGCCATGTCCCGATCGCTCGTGGTCTTGTTCGCCGCCGCCGCCGTCGTCGTGGGGATCGCCGCGCTTCGACCGACGCGCGACGCCGCGGCGGATAGCCGCCCGCTGCCGGCGGACCTCGCGCTCGTGCCGCCGAACGCGGTCGGGTTCGCCCACATCCGCGCCGCGGAGTTGTGGAAGCGCGAGGATCTGAAGCCGTACCGGGAAATCATCGAACGGGCCGGATCGAAGGCGTTCGCGCAACTGGACGAGCACTTCGAGCCGAAGCCCTCGACGACGGACCGCGTGACGGTCGTGCTGTTGCCCAAGGGGAAGGATGCCCGCGAACGGCGGGGCCTCTTCGAACCGTTCGAACCGACGCTGATCCTGCACTTCCACAAGCCGTACGACCGCGAGCGGGTGTTGAAGGCGTACTCCGAGAAGAACAAGACGAAGACCGTGGGCGGGAAGGAACTGCACCTCGCCGATCGGACCGCCGTCGCGATTGCCTTCGCCGACCCTCAGACGTTGATCCTCGGGGACGAGGCTGGCGTGAGCGCGATCCTGTCGGCGGAAAAGAAGGACGGTCCGCTGACGCCGGCGCTGCGGGCGGCGGCGGAGAAGCCGATCGCCGTCGGGTTGAACGTCCAGGCCCTGCCGATCCCGGCGGAGGCGCTGGCGCAGATTCCCGACGAGTACAAGCCGCTGACGGAACTCTCGCTCGTGTCCGGCACGATCGACCTCGCGAAGGAACCGGTCGTTGACCTGAAACTTACCTTCCCGAACGCCGACTCGGCCGTGACCGGCGAGAAGGCGCTGCGGAAGCTGGCGACCCTCGGGCGGATCTTCCTGGACATGCAGCGCAAGCAGTTGCAGGCGGAACTGGCGAAGGCGCTGACGGCGAAGCAGAAGCCGGTGCAGCCGATCGGGAGTTTCCCCGAGGCGGCGCTGGCGGTCGCCGGCCTGGGCGGGCTGAACTTCCTGGACGACTTCCTCGCCCACCCGCCGATCGAACTCGAGGGCGCGAGCATCGCCACGAAGGTGAAGTTGCCCGAGTGGACCTCGCCGTTCCTCGCCGGTGCGGCAATCTCCGCCGGAGTCGGGCTACCGGGCGTGCAAAAGGTACGCGAGGCGGCCGAGAGCGCCGTGGCCACGAACAACCTCAAGCAGATCGCCATCGCGCTGCACAGCTACCACGACGTTCACAACGGGTTCCCGCCGGCGGCGATCCTCGGCAAGAAGGGGAAGAAGCTTCTTTCGTGGCGAGTGGCGATCCTGCCGTACATCGAGCAGAATGCACTCTATCAGAACTTCAAACAGGACGAACCCTGGGATAGCGAGCACAACAAGAAGTTCAGCGATGTGGCGATCAAGACCTATATGGACCCGCGGGCGGACCTGAAGCCGGGTCAGACGAACTACAAGGCGCTCGTCGGCGACGCTGCGATGTTCGACGCCGTGAAGGGTCGCAAGTTCGCGGAAGTGACCGACGGGCTTTCGAACACGATCATGGTCGTCGCCGGCGGCGACCCGGTGCCGTGGGCCAAGCCGGACGATTTCGACTACGACCCAAAAAAGGAATTCCCGGCCGATTATGCGAAGGCGTTCGACGACGCGCTCTTGGTTCTGTTCGCCGACGGCAGCGTGCGGTCGATCAACCTCGCTAAGCTGAAGGACCGCGCGAACATTATGAAGCTCCTCATCGAGCGCAACGACGGCCAGGCGATCCCGAACTTCGACGAATAACCGAATCCCTCTACCGGAGACCGACCATGCGTTCCCGATTCCGCCGATTCCTCGCCGCGGCGGCCGCCGTCCTGCTCGCGCAGGCGCCGAGCCGCGCGCAGGACCTGCCGCCCGACCTCGCCCTCGTGCCCGGCGACGCCGCCGGGTTCGTCCACCTCCGCGTGGCCGACATCTGGAAACACGAGATCATGCGCACCGTGCGCGACACGGTGCAGAGCGCGGGCGTGAAGGCGCTGACCGCGTTCGAGAAGCAGGTCTACCCCTCGCCGGCGACCATCGACCGCGTCTCCATCGTGCTGCTGCCGCCGAAGACCGATCGCGAACCGCCGACGGTCGTGGGCATCGTGCGCTTCAGCGAAGCGATCGATCAGGCGAAGCTGCTGAAGCTCCACGTGCCGAACGCCCTCACGGCGAAGGCCGGCGGCAAGACCCTGTACGCCGACCGGCAGACCGAGCTCGGCCTGCATTTCGCCGACGACAAGCACCTTGTCGTCGGCCCGGCCCCGATGGTCGAAGCGTTCCTCGCGCGGCCGCCGGTTCGCTCGGGCGGCATCACGCCCGCCGTCGAGAGCGCCGCGAAGGGGATGGCCATTATCGCCTCCGTGAACATCAAGGCGCTCCCCATTCCGCCGCAGGCGTTCAACGAGGTGCCGGAGAATATCCGCCCGCTGCTGGCGGCCGAACGGATCACGATGACGATGGATTTGAAAGACGCGTCGCCGGTCGTCGCCATCCGTGCGAACTACGCCACCGCGAAGGCCGTCGCCGACGCCGAGGACGCCCTGCGGGACGCGATCAAGATCGCAAAGGTGCTGATGACCCAGCCGCGCCAGCAGCTGGAAAAGGCGCTCTTCGAGAAGGAAGATGCCGGCCCGCGCCCGGCTCAGGAGCTGCCGGAACTCTTCGGCGCCCTCGCCGGCATCGGAGCCATGAACCAGCTCAACACCATTCTCGACAACCTGCCGATCAAGAAGGACGGCAACGACCTGATGGTGGGCTTCACGGTGCCGAAGGAGTTCAGCCAGTTTGCGGGTGTCTATCCGGTCGCGCTCGCGCTCATGCTTCCGGCCGTGCAGAAGGTCCGCGAGGCCGCCAGCCGCACGCAGGGGGCCAACAACCTCAAGCAGCTCGGTATCGCCATGCACAACTACCACGACGCGAACGGCAAGATGGCGACGAACATCTACGACAAGGCCGGCAAACCGATCCTCTCGTGGCGTGTCCATATGCTGCCCTATATCGAGCAAGGACCGCTCTACCAGCAGTTCAAGCTTGATGAGCCGTGGGACAGCGAGAACAACAAGAAGCTGATCGAGAAGATGCCGAAAATCTTCGAGGTGCCGAACGCGAAGCCGACGAAGCCCGGCATGACCTACTACCAGGGCATCAGTTGCGCGAAGGGCACGTCGCCGCGCGCATTCTTCATCAACGATCCGCTGGCGCGCACCTCGTTCGCGAACATCACCGACGGTACGTCGAACTCGATCATGATCGCCGAGGCCGCCGAGGCCGTGGTTTGGACGAAGCCCGACGACTTGGAGTTCGATCCGAAGAAGGATCCGCCCAAGTTCGGCGGCCACTCCGCCAACGGCTTCAACGCCCTCTTCGGCGACGGCAGCGTGCGGTTCATCCGCGATTCCATCGACAAGATGGTGCTCAAGGCGCTGATTACCATCGACGGCGGCGAAGTCGTCAATTATGATTGACGTACCCGCCACCCAGTGCCCGCGGACGTTCGTCCGCGGGCTTCGATCATCATGAATTACCCCTGCCGACAAACCCATCAGCCTCTTTCCCGCCGTGAGTGGCTCGCGCGATCCGCGAACGGATTCGGCGCGATGGCGCTCGCGGCGTTTCTCGCCGAACAGGCGCAGGCGAGTGCGAAGAAGCCGCACTACCCGGCCAAGGCCGACCGCGTCATCTTTCTCTTCATGGATGGTGGGCCGTCGGCCGTGGACACTTTCGACCCGAAGCCGCGACTGACGAAGGAGCACGGCCAGCCCTTCAAGATGAAGAAGGAACGCACCCAGTTCAACAACGACGGCAACACCCTCGGCAGCCCGTGGAAGACCGCCCAGCGAGGAAAGTCCGGCCTCTGGGTCAGCGATCTCTTCCCGCACCTCGCCGAACGCGCCGACGACCTCGCCGTCATTCGCTCGATGGTCTCGAACTTCTCCGAACACACGACGGCCAACTACTTCTTCCACAGCGGCCACGGCCAACAGGGCCGCCCCAGCGCCGGTGCGTGGGTGAACTACGGACTCGGCAGCGAATCGAAGGAACTCCCCGGCTTCGTCGTCCTCGGCAGCGGCATGATCCCGCCCGGCGGCATCGACTGCTTCGGCAGTGGTTTCCTCCCCGCGTCGTATCAAGGCTCGCTTTTCAAACACGGGAACCAACCGGTCGCCGACCTCAAGCCCGCCGGCTCGCAGAAGGCGAAGCTCGATCTCGTGCGCAAGATGGATCAGGCGGCGGTCCAGCGGCTCGGCGGCAACGACATGGTCGAGTCGGCCATCGCGAACTACGAACTGGCCGCGAAGATGCAGACGGCCGTGCCGGACCTGTACGACCTGTCGAAGGAGACGAAGGAAACGCACGCCCTCTACGGCCTCGACGACCCGAAGACGCAGGTGTTCGGCAGCCAGTGCCTGATCGCCCGCCGGATGATGGAACGCGGCGTGCGCTTCGTGGAGTTGCTCTGCCAGAACCTTGGCCACGACCGCTGGGACCAGCACCAGAACCTGAAGAAGGGCCATGAGGACAACGCCCGCGCCGTGGACAAGCCGATCGCGGCGCTGTTGACGGACTTGAAACGCAAGGGCTTATTGGATCGCACGCTCGTGCTCTGGGGCGGCGAGTTTGGCCGCACGCCGTTCGCGCAGGGCAGCGACGGCCGGGACCACAACCCCTATGGCTTCTCCGTCTGGCTCGCCGGCGGCGGCATCAAGGGCGGCGTCGCCTACGGTGCCACGGATGAATACGGCTATCACGCCGTCGAGAACAAGGTCCAGGTCCACGACCTGCACGCGACGATGCTGCACCTGCTGGGTTTCGACCACACGAAGCTCACCTTCCGCTTCGGCGGCCGGGACATGCGGCTGACCGACGTGCACGGCGAACTGGTCAAGGGTGTGCTGGCGTAACGCCTGCGATACACCGATCCGTACGGGCGACTCACTTCGGGCTGGATTCGGCCTTCAGCTCTCCCAGTGCGCCTTCGCTTCGCGCCACGAACAGCACGGCGGAAAGGTCGCCGATGTTGTTCACGGTCGTCCGGCACATGTCCAGGATGCGGTCCACGCCGAGGATGAGCGCGATCGACTCTGGCGGGATGCCACGCGACGCCAGCACGGTCATGAGAAGTGGGATCGAACCGCCCGGAACGCCCGCGGCACCGACCGCCGTCAGCACGCAGAGCACCACCACGATCACCTGGCTGGCGAGGTCCAGCGTCACGCCCATCACCTGCGCGAGAAAAAGCACGGTCACGCCTTCGAAGAGCGCCGTGCCGGCCATGCACATGGTCGCGCCCAGCGGCAGGACGAACGCGGCGATCCGCGGCGGTACGCCGAAGCGGTCCTCGGCGGTGCGGATGTTCGTCGGCAGCGTGGCGTTGCTGGAACTGGTGCTGAAGGCGGTGATGATCGAGGTGCGGGCATTGGAGAAGAACCAGATCGGATTCCGCCCGCCGAGGACTTTCACGAGGATCGGAAAAACGATCAGTCCCTGGATGGCGAGGCCGACGATCACGACCGCGACATAGCCGCCGAGGAGTTTCAAGAGACCAAAGCCGAGCTGCGATGTAGTCGTGAAGATGAGACAGAAGACGCCGATGGGCGCGATGACCATGGCCCACTGGATGATGAAGACCATGAGTTCGCCGACCGATTCGAGGAAGCGCGTCATGGCTTCGGCCTTGGGCTTCTCGAGTTTCGTGATGCCGATGCCGACGAGCAGGGCGAATGTGATGATGCCGAGCATTTCGAGGTCGGCGGCGGCCTTGACGGGGTTGCGCGGCAGCATCGACTCGACGAACGTCATGACGGTGTAATTCGCCGGCTGTTTTTTGGATGCTTCGCCGCCGTATTGTTTCTCGAGCTGTAGCCGCGATTCGTCCGAGAGTCCGACGCCGGGCTGGACGGCGTTCACGAGCGTGAGACCGATCGTCGCTCCGATCGCGGCCGTGAGCAGGAAGTACGCCAGAGTCTTCGCCCCGACGCGGCCGACGGCCCCCATGCCGCCGATCTGCGATACGCCGACGGCGAGCGACGCGAACACCAGCGGCACCACTGTGACGAAGAGCAACCGCAGGAAGATCTGCCCGATGGGTTGCGCGACGTTCTCGTTGATGGTCTTCAGCCAGTTCGGGATGGCCGGTGGAGCGCCGGGGACCGCGGGCGGGACGAACAGGTAATTCACCGTACAGCCGACGATCGCACCGAGCACGAGGCCGATCAGGATGCGCGACTGCTTGGGACCGGGAGCGGACATGGCAAATGTTCCCGCAGGCGATCGGGTGATACGTCTCGAATGTTGTTACGGGCAGCACGGGAAGCCGACAACGACACAGCGTCGAATCCGTAGGGTCCCGCGGACGAAAAAAAACACCCGCGACGGATCGCGGGTGTCTGAAGAATGGAGGCGCCGGGAATCGAACCCGGGTCCCGAGGCACTTCCGTGCCGGCGTCTACGTGCGTAGCAAGTTCATGATCGATGCACGCCCGAAGGCCACATCCCGTTCGCTTCCGGCGTCCCCAACTTGCAGGGTGCGCCCGTCGCTATCGGTCAGGTTGTTTAGCGGATGCCGCCCCCGAGTCGAATCCGGTTTCCCGAACCCTCTGGCATCCACGATCGGGAATTGGCGTCCGAACCGCGACCTCTCCCGCGAAGGGCACGGAACGGCTCGCGGGTTATTAAGCCGCGAGGGAGAACTGCGTTTCAGCAGTTAGTGTGTGACCGGCTTTTTACGAGGCCAACCGATCAACCTCGGCACGCAACCAAACACTTCACCTGCCCGGTCGAAACCATTTCGCCCCCGGCACGGCAATTATACGCGCGCAACATCGCGTCGCGGGGTCTGTTCGAGAATTCGGACCGCTTGACCCGTCGAACCGATCCATACCCGGAACGACCGACCGTCGGCGACGGCGTCGCATCCGCCCGCCGGTTCGCGGCGAGTCGGGGTATCCCCGGCCGGGTGGTCGTTCCAGCGCAACTGGCGGACCGGGGCACCGACGTACTGTTCGATCGCCGCGCGGATGTTCCGCCCCATGACAAGGCGGTGCTGGCGGTCGGAGCGGGCCTGCAGCGCGCTGGCGGCCTCGTCGGCCGCGCCTTGCGACAGCGACGCGAGACGGAATTCCGCATCGCGTTTGCTATTGAACGCGATCATCGGAATCGCATCCCGCGAGGCCGCGAACGCCTCGATGTCGCACGACAGCGCGAAATAGGGATAGGTCCGGAACGGATCGCCAGCCTGGCCGAACGATCCACCCGCGAAATTCCCAATAAATACGATCTTGTTCATGGAGGCCCGGGGTAAGGGATGCAAATCGAACAGGTCAATCAAAGCCGGCGTTTGGATTTCGATTTGGAGAGGTCCGGTTCGAGGAGCGAACGGACCAGCCGCTCGGCCTCGGTTTCACTCGCGATCTTCTCCCGGACGAGCGTCTGCTGGCCGGGATGTTCGCGCTGCAAGTCGAGCCATTCGTCCTGCGAGCACATGGCGTTCATTTCGACGCCCAGCTTGTTCTTGGGCAGTCGGTAGACCACCCACGCCGTCGGTTCCGTAAGCCTCATGATCGTTCCTCGATTCGGTGCGCCAGACACCAAGGCTACCAGAACGCACGGTCGGAATGTTGCAGGAAGTGGCAAATCAACGAAAGTGCGGAGGTGGTTCGAACCGCGCGAAAGCGGGTTTGGACTGGAAAGTTCAGGCGGAACGGTGAGTCGCGGCGCTCGGAAATACTTTGCGATTTCCGGCGCCGGACGAGCAAACTCGATGGGGAATCAGGCGAGCAGGCCGTAGTTCACGAGTGTCTGGCGGACCTTCGCCTCGCCGGCGGCGTCCATGGGGCACATCGGCAGGCGCATCTCGCCGTTGCCGCGGCCAAGCAATTTGAGCGCCGTCTTCACGGGGATCGGGTTCGTCGCCACGCTCAGCATGTCGCGGCAGAGCGGGAAGAGTTTGCGGTGCCACGTCAGCGCTTCCGCGAGCTTGCCGGCGGCGAATGCGCGGACGAGGGCCATCATGTCCTTCGGCACGATGTTGCCGACGACCGAGACGACGCCCTTGCCGCCGATGCTCATCAGCGGCAGCGTCAGGCTGTCGTCGCCGCTGAGGATGGCGACGTCGCAGAGGGCCGCGACCTGCGACGCCTGGTCGAGCGAGCCGGTGGCTTCCTTGACGGCGACGACTGTGGGGTATTTGTCGGCGAGGCGGGCAATCGTTTCGGGCAGGATGTTCGACCCGGTGCGGCCGGGGATGTTGTAGATGACCTGCGGAAGGTCGCACGCCTCGGCGACGGCGCCGAAGTGGCGGTAATAGCCTTCCTGGGTCGGCTTGTTGTAGTACGGGCCGACTTGCAGCGTGCCGGTGGCGCCGGAGCGCTTGGCGGCCTTGGTCATGCGGATCGCTTCGGCGGTGCTGTTGGAGCCGGTGCCGGCCATGATCTTGATGCGCCCGGCGACCTTCTCGCAGACGAACGCGACGACGCGTTCGTTTTCGTCGTGGTCGAGCGTGGGCGATTCGCCGGTGGTGCCGCAGGGGGCGAGGGCGTCGGTGCCCTGGCCGACGTGCCACTCGACGAGTTGGGCCAGCGCGTCCCAGTCGACGGCGCCGTTCTTGAAGGGCGTGACGATGGCGACCGTGACTCCGGCGAACAGATCCCCGCGCGTGCTCATGTGGGCCTCGATGCTAGTGGTGCGAGGAAAAGTTACGGAAGCGCCGGCGGGATGCAAGCCGGCCGGAGGTCCTGCGGCGGGATAGGTTGAAGACATTCGACATTGCCGGAGGCCGTCATGTTTCTACTCACGCTTGCCATTGCGGTCCTGTTCGTCCTGGTCGTGCCTGTCGGCGCCGCCGATCCGCCGCGGCCGCTCGTCGTCGGCCATCGCGGCCTGCTGCACCACGCGCCCGAGAACACGCTCGCCGGCTTCCGCGCCTGCCTCGAATTGCGCATCGGCTTCGAGTTCGATGTGGCGCGATCCGCCGACAGTCGGCTCGTCTGCATCCACGACGACGACCTGAAGCGCACGACCGACGGCGCGGGGAAGGTGTCCGAGCGCACTCTCGCCGACCTGCGCCGCCTCGACGCCGGCCGGTGGTTCGACCCGAAGTTCGCCGGCGAACCAATCCCGACCGTCGACGAGATCCTGAAACTCGTCGCCGAGCACAAGCAGCACGACGTGCTGATCGCCGTCGACCTGAAGGCGGACGGCGTGGCGGCAGACGTGGTACGGCTGGCGGAGACGCACGCCGTGCTGCCGCGATTGCTCTTCATCGGCACGACGATCGAGCAGCCGGCGGTGCGGGACGCGCTCAAGCGCGCATCGCGGAAGGCGCAGGCGGCCGTGGTGGCGAACAAGCCGGAAGAGTTCGCGACCGCGCTCGGGGACGGTAACGGCGACTGGGTCTACTTCCGCTACGTGCCGTCGGCGGACGAAATGGCGAAGGTGCGCGCCGCCGGCCGCAAGGCGTTCCTCGCCGGCAAGACCGTGGCGGGCCAGGAAACCGAGAACTGGAAGGCGGCCGCTCGCGTCGGCGTCGACGGCATCCTGACGGACTATGCTGTGGAACTGGCGGCGACGTTGCGAAGCAAGCATTAAAAGAACCACAACTGGAATTGCGATCTCAGGTACTCGTTTTTCATTTTGCATTGATCCGAGCATTGTCGGAGCAATGCAAAATGAAAAAGTACCCCATCACCGGGGGGACCGGTCAATTGATGGATGATACCCGTGAATGCACGTGATCTTCGGCTTTGGCTATGCAATGCTTGGGCAAGGCTCCTATCATGACTTTCCACCGAAATCGAAAGGAGGAAGCGATGATACCCGACGGCATACGACCGCCGATCGCTTCCTCCCGTAGCTTAGTGGCGAGAGCGTGGGCCTTATAAGCCCCGGGTCGCGGGTTCGATTCCCGCCGGGAGGACTCCCGGCCAACGTTTGCAATTCTTACACTTCCGACTCTTCCGTTTGGGAAAGATTCAACGATTCTACCGCCGGATGCCGATGATACCCGACGACGAAGGACCGTCGCGCGAGGATCGGCCATGCGGTGGGGAACCTTTTGCCTGGGGCTGACGGCGATTGCCGCCATTGCGGCGACCGGCTGCCACACGGCTCCGCACCATCCGTCGCACTTCGGGCCGTATGGCACGACGGGGCGAACGCTGCCCGTGCCCACTTCGGACGTGCCGGGCGAGTTGAAGAAGATCGCCCTACCACCGTACGTCATCGAACCGCCCGATCAGTTGATGATCGAGATCGTGGCGATCCTGGAAGACCCGGAGGCCGCCGCGACGCGCAAGCCGGCCGATCCGCCGAAGGAATTCAAGGCGTTCAGCCTGCCGGTGCAGCCGGTCTCCGGCCAATTCTCGGTGCGTCCGGACGGCAGCGTTTACCTCGGAATTTGGGGTTCGGTGCCGGTTGCGGGGCTGACGCTGCCGCAGGCGGCCGAGGCCGTGCGCGACCATATCGCCCGCCAAGAAGACCCGACCAAGCCCGGTGCCGGCGGCTTCCGCAAGGAAACGCTCCGCGTGGTGCTGGATGTGCTCCAGTACAACAGCAAACGGTACTATGTGGTGACCGACGGCGGCGGCAACGGCGAGACCGTGACGGCGTTCCCCATCACCGGCAGCGAGACGGTCTTCGACGCCATCGCGAACATCGGCGGCCTGCCGCCTGTGTCTTCGAAGCGTCATATCTGGTTGGCACGTCGCACGCCCCACGCCGGTCAGCCCGAGCAGATCCTGCCCGTCGATTGGGTCGCCATCACGCAGCACGGCTTGACAACGACGAACTATCAGGTCATGCCGGGGGACCGGATCTACGTGAAGGCGCAGAAGCTCGTGCGCATCGACACGACGCTCGCGCGCATCCTCACGCCGATCGAACGGCTGCTGGGCGTGCCGCTGCTGGCCGCGACAACGGTGAACCAGATCGCCGGGCGCGGGGCGGGGTTCAACAACAATAATTAACCATGCGAATATCGATTCCGATTCTGATGTTGCTTGCGTCGCCGGCCCTCGCTCAGCCGGCGGTGATTCCGCCCAGCTATGCGCCGAACTTCTACAACCGCACGCAGCAGCCGCTCAGCCCGTACCTGAACCTGTTGCGCGGGGGTAACCCGGCCGCGAACTACTACTACGGAGTGCGGCCGGGGCTGCCGTCGGGCGGGGCGAACATCTTCGGCCAGGTGCCGCAGATGCAGGCCCCCGTTGGTCCGCAGTTCGGCGGATTCCTGCCACAATCCCAGATGCCGTACGATCCGAACGCGAAGGCCTACGAGCCGGGCGGCCAACCGGTGCGGCTGAATTCGCCGTCGCATCCGGTGTTGTTTGGAAACCAGTTCCCGAACCACGGCACGTACTTCAACGTCTTCGCCCAGAACATCAACCGGACCGGCTACGTTGGCGGAAGTCAACAGCCGACCCAGTCGGTGCAGGGCCTCGGCACGGTGAACCGGTCGCGGACCGCCCTGCCGGCGACGGGGCCGCGTCGGCCGCCGACGATCAACGCGTTCCCGTAAGCGGGGGAAGGAACCGACCGTGAAGCCATTCTCCGTTCGTCGTAGCGCGGGCATCCTGCTGGCGGGATTCGGATTCGCGAACGTCGCGTCGGCGCAACCGGTGCCGCTGACGAAGCCGCGCAAGCCGGCGGTGTCGATCGCGGCCGTGCGCGAGGCGGCCGGAGTCGAGGGGACCGTGCGTGCGGCGCCCGAAATTTCACCGCCGGCACTGTTCGATTCGGGTCCTTCGCGCGGGTTGCCAACAATCTCGCCGTTCCCGGCGGAGGCTGCGCCCCGGAATTATCCGTCTTTCGAACCGTTCCCGAACCGGGGCGGCGAGCGCGTGCCGGCTTCGACCGTGTTCGATCCGTTCGGCGGTGCGCCGAATCGCAGCTTAGACCCGCGCGCTTCCCAGCCAAGCCCCGGTGGCGTTCGAGGTCTTTGGAGCGGCGTCACCAAATGGACCGGCGACCGCGCCAAGGCGATCGCCGACGCGGTGGTCGGCCCGGACCAACAGCCCGACCCGCGTGTTGGCCAGCCGATGCCGAACGCGATGATGAATCCGAACGGGAACGCGCCGCCATACGGCATGCCGCCGAATGGCATGATGCCGCGCGGTCCGATGCAACCGTTTCGCGGCACGACGCCCGGCGGACGCGCCGCCTACGCCGGCAACCCCGCGTACCGCTGGTACGGCTGGGGCACCACGACGCCCGGCGCGAACGCCTACGCCCCCGCCGGCGAATACCCGGCCGCGTCGGCGCAATGGTACACGATGAGCGGCGCGACGCCCGGCGCGTTCCCGGTGCCCGTGACGAATCCATTCCGTCCCGTGCCCGGTGCCGGCGCGCCGGCCTACGCCGTGAACGCGCCGAGCGTGCCGCCGCCGAGCGTGCCGCCGCCATCGGCCGTCTTCGCCGGGCCGATTGTGCCCGAAGGACCGAAGCCAATCGTCGAAACGGCGCCCTTCCGTTACGTGCCGCCGGACGAACTCCCGGTTTCGACCGGCCCGGTGCCAAGTGTACCGAGCGTGCCGGCGGCATCGGGCTGGCGCGGCGGCGCTCCGATGCCCACAAAGTCCGAGGAATTCCCGACCCGCCCCACGACGGCGGAGCCGACGTGGCAGCCGATTCAGAACGCCGCACCCGTGAAAGGACCGACGCTGTTCATCGGCCAGGCGCCGGCGAAGCCGGCCGAACAGCAGGAGATCCTGCAAGCGGCTGCGTTCGAGCCGGTGGCGACGGTCTCGTTGATGGATCGCATTCGCGCCGCGGCCGGTGCGGAGGTGCGCAATCTGGAAGCGAAGAAACTCGGTCGCGACGGCGTGATTGTCCGCTTCGACGCGCCGACCGACGCCGTCGCCGAGGCGGCCGCGAAGGCGATCGCCGGGATCGCGGACCTGAAGGCGTACACCGTCACGTTCGACGTCGTCGTGGGCAAGTAGGCCGTACAACAGACGGCATGAAACTCATTCTTGCCATCATCAAGCCCGAGAAGCTCGACGCGGTGAAGGAAGCGCTCAACCGCGTCGAGGTGTTCCGCCTCACGGTCGTCGACGTGCAGGGCTTCGGCCGGCAGAAGGGCCAATCGGAAATCTATCGCGGACACGAATTGACCGTGAACATGCTGCGCAAGGTGCAGCTCCAGATCGCCGTGAACGAGGATTTCGTCGAACCGACGGTGAATGCGATCGTGGAAGCGGCGCGAACCGGCCAGGACGGGCGCATCGGCGACGGCAAGATCTTCATCCTCCCGCTGGAGGACGCGATCCGCATCCGCACCGGCGAGCGTGGCCCCGAGGCGATATAATCACGTTCAATTTCCGGGGCTTCTCCCATGCCACGCCGCCGCGACGAAGATGACGACTTTTACGATCGCCCTCGGAAGTCGTCGAAAAAGAAACGGAGGTCCGGTGGACCTGGCCCCGCGATGTACGTCGTCGCCGGCGTCGCGTTCGTCGTCTGTTTCGCCGTCGCGTTCTGGCTCGTGCAGCGCATCACGGGTGGTTCGAAGCCTGCGGAGGCGAAGGCCGCCGCGCCGGCGGCGAACACCGGCGCGCCCGCAACTCCGCTGGCACCGAACACGCCTAACTCTCCCGCCGCGCCGGCATCACCGGCACCACCCGCACCGGCTGGTAACAGCGTCGTCTACGAGCCTCGTGTCTCCGAGGCCAAACTCACCGAATACTTGAAACAAAAAGGGAATGAAGTCCGAATCACCGAAGACGAAGTCTTCGCGATCATGGGCAAGCCGACGCGCACGGAGCTTTATTTCGACGGGATTCGCAAGGGCGAGAAACTCTACATCTATCATGCCCACTGGGAGGTGCCGGGCAGCGGCGTGAAGAGCCAGATCACGTTCGCCAACGGAGTGACCTCCGGCATGATCCTCGGCTTGGAAGTTTCGCCGAAGAAGTGAGTGCGAACCCGGCGGCCCTCGGCCGTGTCCGTGGACGTTCCTCCGCGGAGTCAGACTCATGTGTCAGCAAGGCCCGTTCGACGTACGCCGGGACGAACCGTTCGCCGACGATGCCGCCATCGCGGCGATGGTCGTCGAATTCGAGGCATGCCGCTGGCCGCACGTACGCTGGACGCACCGCTGCCACCTCGCCGCCGCCGCGTGCTACCTTGCACGATTCCCCTACGAAACCGCCCTCGCCAACATCCGCGACGGCATCCAGCGCTACAACCGCGCCTGCGGCACTGGCGACGGCTACAGCGAGACGATCACGCAGCTCTACATGAAGCTCCTGCGTGCCCGCCTCGCCCGCGCCGCCGGTGAACCGCTCGTCTCCATCGTCGACGAACTTACC
The DNA here is from genome assembly GCA_019636445.1 of Gemmataceae bacterium. Classification (GTDB taxonomy): domain Bacteria; phylum Planctomycetota; class Planctomycetia; order Gemmatales; family Gemmataceae; genus Limnoglobus. The sequence continues at coordinate 59,861 of JAHBXO010000006.1, forward strand.
CGTACCCACCCCATGGCCTGGGTCCGCGAACTCTACTCGCCCGAACTCCTCGCCTCGCGCGCCGCCATCGACGGCTGGGCCGAACCGGACCGCCGGCCCCTGCCGCCGGAGATCGCCGGCACCGGACACGACCGCGATTCCCGCGTACAGTGATGCGACCGGCACGTTTTCGAGGTGGTCGTGGCGCATCCTTCGACGCATCCGACGGAACAGGAACTGGCGGACTACCGCGATGGCCGGCTCGCCGCGGCCGATCGCGACGCGATCCAGGTGCACGTCGCCCGTTGCCCGCAATGCCAGACCATCGCCGCGCCGCCCCCCACGGACACGGCCGCCTACGCAGGCACCGTCGCCTACGTTCCCTCCAAGACCTTCGATTCGGCGCCGCTCACCGGCCTCGAGAACCATCCCCGGTACCGCGTGCTCAAGCACCTCGGCAACGGCGCGATGGGGCACGTCTACCTCGCCGAGCACGCGCTCATGGATCGCCGCGTGGCGATCAAGGTCATCCGCACGCACCTGCTCAACAATCCCGACGCCGTCGCGCGCTTCCGCGCCGAAATGAAGATCGCGGCGAAGCTGGACCACCCCAACATCGTGCGGGCCTACGATGCCGAGGAACTCGACGGAGCGCTGCTGTTCGTGATGGAGTACGTCTCCGGCGCCAGCCTTCAGGTGGTGCTGCGCAAGAAAGGCCCCCTGCCGCTGCTGCACGCCTGCGCGTACATGCGCGCGGCGGCGCTGGGCCTCCAGCACGCCTTCGAGAAGGGCACCGTCCACCGCGACGTGAAACCGGGCAACATCATGCTGTCCCGGACGGGGCAGATCAAGCTGTGCGACTTCGGTCTCGCGAAGGTCGCCCGCGAACAGCAGAGCGCGAGCATGTCCTTCTCGGCGACCGGTCTCGCGCAGATGCTCGGCACCCCGGCGTTCCTCGCCCCCGAACAGGCCACGAACGCCCGCGACGCCGACATCCGCGCCGACATCTACAGCCTCGGCTGCACGATGTTCCACCTGCTCGCCGGCCGAACTCCCTTCCAGGCCGATTCGATCCTCGACGTGGTGCAAATGCACTGCTCCGACCCGCGACCCCGCATCACGGCGATCCGCCCCGATGTGCCGGAGACCCTTGCGGACCTGATCATGCGGATGATGGCCATCGACAAGGTCGACCGACCTCAGACGCCCAAACTGGTCGCCGACGCGCTGACGCCCTTCTGCCGCGAGCCGGTCGTCTTCGACGCCGAACTGGTCGACCCGTCGGAATTCGAGGACGAAACTCCGTCGTCGCCGCCCACCGCACCGACCTCGTCCATCGCCGGCAGCCTCGAATCCGCGATGCGCTACGCGACGCGTCTGCCCGAACGGCTGGATCTCCCCGCGCGGGCGAAACCGGTCGTCGATGATCGAAATGTCGAGACCGTCGATTTCCCGGACCCGCCGGTCGACGCACCGCGCGAGCGGAAAAAGTCCCGGAAGGCAACACGCCGGCGTCGCCCCGACTGGCATCGTTATGCCGTCCTCGGCGGGATCGCGGCAGTGCTTGTCGTCGGGCTGGCGGTCGCTTTGGGGAAATCGCGCCGCGCCCAGCCCACCGCCGAGAAGCCGGTCGTCGAGAAACCCGCTGAACCTCCATCAGTTCGCGGCGACGCCGAAGGTTTCCTCCCGCTCTTCAACGGCCGCGATCTCGCCGGCTGGACGCCGGAGACCTTCGCCAATTCACCGCCGGCGAAGTGGACCGTCGAAAACGGCGAGATTGTCGTGCGCGGCGGATTCGGCCACCTTGTCGCCGACCGCAGCGACTTCCGGGATTTCCAATTGCGCTGGGAGGCGAAGATCGACGAAGGGGATTCGGGCCTGATGTTCCGCTACCGCCGTGCGCCCGGCCTGCCCGGCGATCCCGCGTTCGGATACTACCAGGCTCAGATTTCGCCCGACGCGCACCCCGCCATGCGCATCGGCACGCTCGCCGGATACTTCGGGGGCGTCACCCGATTTTTCCCAAGCCTCCAATTGCCGGGCGATCTCAAAGGCCAATGGGTGAAGTACGAACTCTTCGCCGTCGGCGGGATCGTCGGCATTTCGGTGAACGGACAGGAGATTCAGAAGGCGCGGATGTTCCTGCCGAACGCCGAGCGCGGCGGCTTCGCACTGGAGAGCTACGGCACGAACACGGCGGTCCGGTTCCGTAGGATCGAAGTCCGCTCGCTGCCGGACACGCCGCCGCGACCCGCCGAGTTTGAACCACTCCTGAACGGCAAGGACCTCGCCGGATGGAACACCGGGCCGGCGGCGGGCGACTGGAAGATCGAGAACGGCAACCTGCGAATGACCGTCGGCGGGCAGCCGGGCACTCTGGTGAACGATGCGAGGGATCTCCGGGACTTCCACCTGCGCTGCGAATGGCGCTACACGGGCAGCCTCGTGCAGGTACTGTTCCGCACGAACGCCGGCACCGAGCGCGACACCGGATATGCCGCGTACCTCGGCCCGAACGCACGGCTGCTCGACCTCGCGACCAAGAAGGCGATGCCATATGTCGTCCCCGAGTCCCTCGTGTTGAAGCAGGGCGACTGGTACACGTGGGAGATCATCGCCCGCGACCGCGAGATCCGCGTTCTCCTCGACCGCATCGAACTGCTCAAATACGAGGAACCCGCCGGCGACCGGACGGTCTTCGGCGGTCTCGCGCTCTTCATGCCCGGCAACGCCGCGGGCGGCACGGTCGCCCGTCCGGTGAACATCCGCAAGATGGAGATCCTGCGGCTGCCCTAGCCCCGGCAGTTCCCGAGCGAGCCGCCGTCACTGACCCCATGTGCTATCGAGTTGCGAAGGAACGGAAGAGCCTCGGCCAGAGCGATGGACGGCGGCTCGGCGCGGACTTCGGTTTCACGAGGTCCATCAGCGGTTTCTCGGCCAGTCGGTAGAGCAACAACCCGCTGCCGACGCAGGCGAACAGCAACAGGCCCGACCATCCGACGTGGTTCCACTTCCGGTGCGACCAGCCGCCCGTGAGCGTGAGCATCGCGGCACCGACCGGCATGTGCATCAGGTAGATCGAATACGACGCGTTGCCGAGCGCCTTCGTCCAGCCCGGCATCCGCCAGCGACCGTGGGCTTCGGCCGCGACAAGGGCATAGACGACGAGCATCGCGGGCAATCCGAAGACGAGAATGCGCGGCCCCGGCGTAATGACCAGCCAGTGGGAGTCGGCCTTGTTGACGAGGAGTCCGGCGACGACGGCCCACGCGAATGCCAAGGCGAGCGCCGGGCGGTAATGATCCGTCCGATTCCGGTGGTAGGCCCACGCGAGTGCCGCCCCGGCGAGGAACTCGAGCACGTAGGGCAAGGTTGCGGTGTGTACGAAACGGTTCGGACTCTGATAGCCGCTGATCGACACGGCCAGCACCGCAACCCCCCAGAGCGCGAGCAATCCGACACCGGCGCGAATGGGAAGCAGGAAGAGCGCGGCGAAGGCGAGGTAGAAGAGCAATTCGAACGCGAGCGTCCAGGCGTGGGGCATGATGGTGTGGACGCCGGGCCAGAGGCCGAACCACGTGATGGCGTTCCCGCGCCATTCGAGGGCGCGCACGTCCATGCCGCAGGGGTAGGCCATGAGCGCGGTGCCGAGCGCGAAGGCGATCCAGTAGAGCGGGTAGAGTCGCCAGAATCTGCGGAACAGGTACGTGGGCAGGGCGCGCGACTGGCCGAGGCGGTTCTTGTTCGAGTGGGCGATGATGAAGCCGGAGATGACGAAGAACAGATCGACGCCGGCGTAGCCGAACCAGCGGAATACCCCGAACAGCGGGTGTTTCAGGCCGTAGCCCGACTCCCACTGGCCCAAGTGATAGAGCACGACCGCCAGGCACGCGACCCCCCGCAGCGCCTGGAGGTTATCCAGATTCGCACGCATCCCCGGTTCCCCCGGGGCGGAACGATAGCGTGGGCTGCGGGAAATGCCAGTGGAATCATCGACTTCCGAAGTCCGGCTTCGACTTCGGAAGTCGAATGTGCGCGATGGACTTCCGAAGTCGAGGCCGGACTTCGGAAGTCAGGACCGCCGTCGCGTCAGAACGAATCCCAATGCGATCAGCGACCAGCACGCCGCCGCGGGCCAGTCGCCGACCTTTGCGTAGAAACTCTCGCGCGTGTCGATCCGTATCCGGTCTGTCACCGGGCCGACGTGGTGCACGCTCTCCGGCACGCTATTGTGCGGCAGTGCCTGGATCTTGCCGTCGGAATCGATGATCGCCGACACGCCCATGTTGACGGCGCGCACGACGCTCCGCCGCGCCTCCACCGCGCGGAACTTGCAAATCGCCAGGTGCTGCTCGTGCTCCTCGCTGCCGCGGAACCAGCCGTCGTTCGAGATGTTCACGAGGAAGTCGACGGGCCGGTCGGCGCCGTCCGGGAGGTTGTACTGGCGCGCCAGGTACGGCTCGCTGTCCTCGTAGCAGATCAGCACGCCGAAGGTGTATTGCGTGTCGCCGCTCATGATCGCGAAGCGCGTCCGCTTCTCGCCGGGCCGACAGGAGTAGTCGTGGCGGTACGGTGTGAAGTAGCGCAGCCAGGGGAAGGTTTCCTTGAATGGCACGTATTCGCCAAACGGCACGAGGTGCATCTTGTCGTAGCGGTCGTTGAAGGTGCCGTCGGGGTTCAGCAGGATCGCCGAGTTGTATTTCCAGGTGCGCTCGCCGTCCCATTCGTCGAGTCCGCTGCCGAGCAGCACGTTCGTGCGCCAGTTTTCGAAGGCGTGGCGTTCGAGGTCGGCGTTGTCCTTCAAACCGTTTTTGATCGCCTCCGGCAAATCCGATCCCGGCTTCGCGGTGCTGGCCGTGTACTCCGGCGAGTAGCAGGTCTCCGGCCAGATGATGAGATCGGGGCGACGGATGGCGGCGGTCTCGCAGAGGCGGTTGTACTCGCGGAACAGGCCGATCGGATCGCCCATCTTCACATCCTGGGCGAAATCGGCCTGGATGGCGACGACGCGGGGGCCTTTCTCGAAGTCCTCATGCTTGAGGCGGAACATGCCGTAGCCGTAGGTGAGCAGGAACAGAGCCATGGCGAGGGAGGCGGACCACATCTCGCGGTTGAAGCCGATGCGGCGTTCGAGGGGCCAGCGCAGCGCGCGGTGGAGCGCGGGGGATCGGAATAACCATTCGGCGAGCATGGCGTTGAAGGCGGCGAGCATGAACGAGATGAGCCAGACGCCGCCGAGGTCCGCGACCTGAATGAGGGCGGGGAAGTCGTGCAGGGCGTGGCCGAGGTAGTACCAAGCGAAGCCGACGAGTTGGTGCAGGCCAAGGGGCTTCAGGAACGGGAAGCCAGTGGGGAAATGGGCGCGGACATATTCGAGCCCGACCCACGCGACGGCGACCGCGAGCGGGAAGGGGAACCACTTCAGCCGGTCGAGCCGGCGGATGAGGGCGAGGGCGAGCGGGAAGTACGCGGCCTGGGTGAGCGCGAGGCCGACCCAGGAAAGGTACATCATGGGATGCGCCAGGCGGATCCACTGGAGGGCCGGGAGGAAGAACGCGAGGCCGCCGCAATACGCGGCCAGGTAGCGTCGGCGCGGCGAGATCCCTTCGATGCGTGCCAGCGCGAGGAACGGCACGAGCGCGCCGAACGCGACGAGGCCGAGGTTGCACGGGTAGAACGCGAGCCAGAGCAGAAGGCCGGAAAGGATCGCGGGCGTGAAGACACGGGGTGCGGGCACGGGGTATCCTTCGGAGTCAGATGATCGGCAACACATCAACCGTCGAACCCGCATCGTAGTTCACTTCGCCCGGGGGCAACACGAGGAACGCGTTCGCGTCGAGGAGCGCCCGCAAGTCCGCCGAACCGAACCACGGCAGGCCGCGAACGCCGTTGGATTCGATTCGGGCGGGGTGATACGTCGGGCGGTTGTTGTTGCCAAGAAACGACTCGGCGAGCGGCATCTTCTCGATCCCGTCTCCGGTCATGGCATTCCCGGCCATCGAGCGGATGGCGGACCTTACGAACAGTTCGAAGCCGACGAACGAACTCACCGGATTCCCCGGAAGGCCGAACACGAGCGTGTGCCCCTTCGTGCCGAAGAAGAGCGGCTTGCCGGGCTTCATCTTCACATGGTGGAAGTGCGGCGTCACGCCGAGGTCTTTCAAGACTTTCGGTACGAGGTCGAAGTCGCCGGCCGAGACACCGCCGGCGAGGATCAGGATGTCGGCGGTCAGCCCGTCGGCGATCCGGGCGGCGAGGTCGGCTTCGGTATCGCGGGCGATGCCGAGGTACCGTGTGGCGGCACCGGCGGCGGTTGCCTGCGCGAGCAGCATCGGACCGTTCGAGTTGCGGATCTGTCCGGGGCCGGGGATCGAGTCGGGTTCGACCAGTTCATCCCCGGTCGCGATGACCGCGACCGTCGGCGCGGGATACTGCATTACGACGGCGCGGCCGACGGTCGCGAGCACGCCGATCGCCTGCGGCGTGAGAACAGTCCCCGCTGGCAGGACGATCTCCCCGACTTGCATCTCGGCGGCGCGGCGCAGGATGAACTGGCCGGCAGTTGGCACGTCGTTCACGATGACGCGATCGCTTGCCGGCGAGGAGGTTTTCTCGCGCATGACGACGGCGTCGGCACCGCCGGGGATCGGCGCGCCGGTGAAGATGCGCGCGGCTTCGTTCGTGGTCAACGTCTTCGATGGCATCGCACCGGCGGCGATCTCCTCGACGACGCGGAGTTCCGCACCGGGGCGCGCGTCGACGGTGCGGACCGCGTAGCCGTCCATGAGCGCCTTGTCGAAGGGCGGAGAATCGACGTCGGACGCGACATCTTCGGCAAGGACGCGGCCGACGGCCGGAGCCGCGCGGACCGGTTCGCGCGGGTGAGCGTGCCGGAGGACGGTGGCGAGGGCGAGCGGGACGTCGAGCATGACCTTAGTTTATGGATTGGCCAATTTGCGCCGCGCGGACGTGTCGGGACACTCCGCACCAAGTGGAGATTCCAGCCACCCGCAATCCGTCGAACCGAAGCTCGGGGATCGGCAAGGCGGTATCTGGCAACGGGGACAACGTCGACGATTCACCACTTGCTGGTGCGCCCCGACCCGCCGCGGCCGCTCTCGTCTCGTTCGAGTTGCGAGCCTGTTCTCGAAGGAATACTGTCCGGCACCGGGTCCGTACAAGAAATGAAAATCCCTATCGCGAAAAACAACAGGGCAAGGAGCCCGCATTCGCGTAACTCCTTGCCCTGCAAGTAGTGCCGAGGACAGGACTTGAACCTGCATGGGGTTGCCCCCGCTAGCACCTCAAGCTAGTGCGTCTGCCAATTCCGCCACCTCGGCATGGTAGAGAATTATCCGACCGGTCCGAAGATTTTCAAGCCCCGCGCGGGGGGTTATGCGGCCTTCTTGGTGCCTTTTTTGGCCGGCTGCGATTTCCAGCGCCGGTGCAACCAGAAATATTGCTCCGGATGGCGGCGCACGAGCCGTTCCAGCGCCGTGTGGTAGCGCTGGGTGATGGACCGCACGGCGTCGGGGTCGTCGCGGTAGTCGTCGGGGTCGATCGCGTCCTCGCAGACGATGTCGTAGGGTCCGATGCGGTCGTCCGGGGCGCCGGCGCGGCGGACGGTGCCGACGACAACCATGACGGCGCGGAATTCAAGCGCCATGAGCGCGACGGCCTTGTGGGCGCTCGCGGGCCGGCCGAAGAAGTCCACGAACACTCCGCGCGGGCCCGCGTCCTGGTCCGCGAGCGTCGCCACCTTGCCCCCGGCCTTCAACGCGCCGTCCAACCGGTCGAAGTCGTCCTTTTTCGCGATGATCGTCTGCCCGGTGGCTTCGCGAAACTTGAGCAGAAACCGCTCCAGATACGGGTTGTCGAGGACGCGGGCGATGGCGTAGGTGCGGTGGCCGAGCGCGCCGAGCGCGTAGCCGGCCAGCTCCCAGTTGCCGAGGTGCGCCGTCACGATCAGGCAGGGCCGGTGGACGTCGAGCAGGGCGCGCGTCACCGGTTCCGCGTTCACGAGTTCGCCGTGGTTCCGCCAGTTCCCCATGCGGAACTTCCGCGGCAGCAGGATGATCTCGATGAGGAGGCGGCAGAAATGGCGGTAACAGCCGCGGACGAGGCGGTCGATCTCGGCCGAGGACTTTTCGGGGAAGGCGAAGCGGAGGTTCTCGGCGGCGACCTCGCGGTGGCGGCGGTCGACGCGATAGGCGAGCGCGGCGAGCGGACCGGCGAGGCCGAGCGCCAGCCGCAGCGGCAGCGCCTGCACCACGCACACCAGGGCGCGCACGGCCAGGTAGACCAGGAAATCGAGGGCGGGCGAGCGCCGCTTTGCAGCCATCGCGGGACTCCGTTCCGAAGCCCCGCCAGACTACCCCGATTTCCGTTCGCGTGTCACGGTCAATTCTTAGTTGTCGTCGAAGTCGTCCGGGTCGAAGCGGTTGTTTCCGCCGCCCCCGCCGAACTGGTTGGCCTTGTTGCCGATGCGCGGGCCCTCGTCCCGGTCAAAGTCGCGGTCGCGGTTCCCGCCACGTGTCACCGCGATGATGATGACAAGCCAGAACAGTTTGTCGGCGAGCCACATGAGCAGGTTCAGCGCGCCGAGCGTGGTCATGGCCTCCTGCGAATCGAGGTTGAAGAAGACCATGAACAGGCCGAACGTGACGATGAAGCTGATGAGCGGCCCGAGCATCCACCCGATGAAGAACAGACGGGTGAAGAAAAAGATCCCCCAGGAGATCATGGAGATCGCGATGAGGGAGCGGACGGCGTTCGTGAGGGTGCCGTATTCGATGCCGCAGACGCCGCCGATGACCATGAGGGCAACGATGATGACCGGGATCGTCACGAGGGTGAAACCGAAGGCGACGCCAAGCAGCAGGGCGGGGTTGATGAGTCCGTCGGACCGGTTGGCGAGGATGACGCCGGAGGCGATCATTAGGACGGCACCGAGGAACGTCAGAAAGATCGGCGTTCCCCATTCCATCATCGCGTTGGCCTGCGCCTCGTCGCGGGCGTCGAGTTCCTCCTGGCGCAGCCGTGCGCGGTCCTTTTTCGTCAGCCGCGATTTCTTCTTCCGGGGCCGGTCGTCGTCCTCGTCGTCCTCGATGGGGCGGCGCTTCGATTTCGAACGCGGCCGGTCGTCGTCCTCGTCGTCCTCGATGGGGCGGCGCTTCGATTTGCGCGGCGGTTCGTCGTCCACCACCTCGAAGCCTTCCTCGGCGGTGGTCCGCGCGAGGCGGTTCGGGCGCGTGTCGTCTTCGTCGGAGGTCCGGCGGCTCGATCGGCGCCGCGGTCGTTCCTCGTCGACTTCGTACTCGTCGTCGTCGCGGCGTCGCTTGGCCATCGCTCACCTCGCGCCACGGAAACAAGAATGGAACTTCGCAGGGCGGTCGGAATCGTTCTAGTGAATCGCCAACGGAGAGGGTTCCCACGAGAAGTCGAACGGAACGTCGGTCGTCTCCTCGCTCTCCTCGCGGTCGCGGAAGACGTGCATGACGCGGAACCGGCTGACGTCGTCGAACTTCGGTTCGGGGTACGTCTCGGAGCGGAATTCGTTCCCGGGCGCGTAGTCGTGGAACATCACGCGCACCTTGGGGACGCCCTGGAAATGCCGGTCCTCGGCGCGTAGGCGGCCGCCGTGGACATCGTGCAGTTCAAACAGCGCTCGGAGGACTTTTTCGAGATTGCGAGGCGAGACTCCGTGTTCGACATAAATGAGGTCGATCTGCCCCGCGCGGAGGATGGCGTGCAGGTGCTGGCGGACGCGCGGGCCGAACAGCTTTTCGTAGCTGGGGCCGACGGGGCGTAGAACGGCACCGTGATCGGCGGACTTGCCCTTGGGCGGCGCTTCCCAGAGCAGCGTTTCCACGAACCACCAGTGCGGGGCGATCCAGAACCCGCCGCCGGCTTCGGGCACGACGAGGGCGGACTGTTTGAGCAGTTTGGCGAGGCACTTGTGGAAGCGGCGACGGAGTTGGATTTCATCCCGTCGGGCGACCCGTTCCTTCACGACCGTGCCCGCGAGGTCGTCGAGGGAGACCTTCAGAGGCCAGCGCGGATCGAATTCCGTGGCTTCGGATTGTTCCGGGGGCACGAGCCGTAGTGCCACGGGGCGGTCGACGGACTCGGGGATCGGAGCAAAGACGGTGCGGACTCCCCAGCGGCGGACGAGTTTGGCGGCGCGCACGCGGACGTCGCGGGGGGCGGCGGTGTCGATGCGCACGGCGTGCGGGTCGCGGCGCGTCGGGTCCACCTGGCGGAAACGGCCGAACTGATACATCCCGAGCAGGACGAGACCGGGGACGAGCCAGGCGGCCAGCGCGCCGAGGAATCCGGTAACGACCATTGGCGAATCAAACGAGGGCGGAGCATTCAACCGGCCGCCGCAAGCCCACAAGATCAACGATCCGACGAAAGTGGCGGCAAAGGCGACGCCGAGCGCGAGGATGCGGCGCATCGGCACGCTGGAGATGGCGGTGCGGCGCGCGGGGCCGCCGGAGCGCCAAAGGATGTTCGCGTCGCCGTCGGTTGGTAGCAGGCAGCCGAGGAAGCCGACGAGTGCGACTAGCCCGCACAACCCCAAGCCGTACATCGGTGGCGTCACGAGTGTGACGAGCAGCGCGAGCACCGCGTAGCCAAGAAGCACCGCCGCGTCCGGCGATTGCGGAACGGGGTCCGAATCGAGCACGGATCGGTTCGGATTCGCTTCGAGTGCCAGCCGGCGCATCCGGTTGTCGAAGACATAGACCGGCAGATAAACGCTGATGAAGACGGTCAGGAGCAACATCGACCAGAGCGACACGAGCGCGACGAGATAGAGAACGTAGGAGGTGCGCTGGCCGAACTCGCGCCAACCATCCGGGAAGGCCAACCAGGCGGCGACGGCGAGTATGTCGAGGGCGACGAGCGCGACGAAGGCGAAGTAAACCGAACGGGGAATCCGTCGGGGTATCGGTGGAGAGCCGCGGAAATCGATCCCGACGTCATACTTCAACTGATCGAACCGGTTGGCCTGACGGGTGGCATAGTGCGTCAGTTTCGAAACCCACGGGACCGGTTCCGTGCGGTGCCAGGCGGCGACGAGAAGCCCGCCGAGGAGGAGGGCGACGCCAGCGAGGAGATCGTACCAGTCGGAGGGGGTGGTGCGGCCAACGACTTCGAGGCCGACGAGCAGCGCGACGACGCCGATCGCCGTGCCGCGCTCGGCCGAGGGCACGAGGCGGTGGGCGCGAATCCGGACGGCGTCGAGGAGTTTCATGGAATAGTTATTTCATCAGACACGGCGGGTTTCGCCAATGGCGAAATCCGATCTTCACGCGAACCGGTCCGCGCGCAGGAAGCCGATCGGCCAGCGCGTCGCGCCCGTCTCGGCGAGATCGGCGAGGATCTCGCCCACGACCGGGGCGAACTTGAACCCGTGGCCGCTGAATCCGGCCGCGACGACGACGTTGGCGTTCGCCGGATGGCGGTCGATCACGAAATGCCGGTCCGGCGTGAGCGTGTATTGGCAGACCTGCCGGGCGGTGCTACGTCCAATGGGCGAGTCGATGGATTCCTTCAGGAACTCCCGCACCGGCGATTCGTCGGCGTCGCTCGTCGTCCAGTCCACGCCGTCGGGCGAGGGCAACTCCGGCGCGCCATAGTGCCGGGCGACCTTCACGCCGCGGGCGTCGATCATCGGCATCCCATAGAACGCCCCGCGGGGGCTTTCGTACAGGAAGACCGGGAACCGGTCGCGCCGGAAGTGATCCGGTTCCTTCGGCTCGAACCAGAGCATCGTCTGCCGCATGACGGTGAGGGGAACGCCGAGGTCCGCGAGCAGGCGCGTCGCCCACGCCCCGGCCGTGATGACCAGCTTCGCGCAGTGGTACGTTTCGGCATCGGTGCGCACGACAAGGCCATCGCCCTCGGCGCGCCACTCGCGCACCGGTTCTTCCGTCCGCAGTTCGGCCCCGGCCGCCACCGCACGCTCCAGATGGGACCGAACACACTCTTCCACCATCAGGTAGCCGGCCTTGGCCTCGAACACACAATCGAATCCGTCCGGGACCCGAAAGGGCGCGGGGTCGCGATCTTCGAGTGCGAGGCCGTGCAAGCGTGCCGACTCCCGCACACCCGTCACGAGTTCCCCGCCCGCCGGTCCGATCGAGAGACAGCCGGTTTCTACCAACAGGGGCTTCCCCGCGAGTTGCTCCAGTTCGTACCAGCGCTCCCAGGCGCGGCGGAGGATCGGGACGTAGTCGGGGTGCTCGTAGTAGGCGGTGCGGATGACGCGCGTGTGGCCGTGGGAGCTGCCGCGATCGTGGACGGCGGGGAACTGTTCGAGGCCGAGCACGCGCCGCCCGCGCCGGGCGAGTTCAAAGAGCGCCGCGGACCCCATGCCGCCGCAGCCGATCACGATCGCATCGAAGGTGGGCATGACTGCGCCTCGGGAAATGGAAGGAAGACTTCTTCCCTTCTTCATGGATAGCGGTCAAACTGAAGCGAATCACCGGGTAGAGCTTCTTTCGAGGACATCGCCATGTCCCCCGACCTGCGTGTGCGGATCGAAACGTTCGACATCGACGGCGACCCCGTTCCGGACCTGCCGTTCGCGGCGCGGTTGGCGCGCGAGAACGGCTGGACACGCCCGTTCGCCGAGCGCGCCGTGCGCGAGTACAAGCGCTTCGTGTACCTCGCGGTGGCGGCGGGGCACCCGGTCACGCCGTCGGTGCAGGTGGACGCCGCGTGGCACCTGCACCTGACGTACACGCGCTCGTACTGGCAACGCCTCTGCGCCGAGACGCTCGGCCAGCCGTTGCACCACGAGCCGACACGCGGCGGCATGGCGGAGGGGGAGAAGTTCCACGACTGGTACGCGAAGACGCTTGACAGTTACCGGCGGCTCTTTGGCGAGGAACCGCCCGCCGACCTGTGGCCCGCGGCGGCGACGCGCTTCGGCGACGATCAACGGTTCGTCACGGTCAATAGGGCGCGGAACTGGATCGTGCCAAAGGTCCCGGTGATCCGTTGGGTTCGGGGTTTGTCCCTGGCGTTGCTCGCCGTCGTGCTCGCCACGGGCTGCCTCGGCGCCAACGGTGGTGCGTTCGACCCGTTCGGCCTCGTCGGCTCTGACTATCTCGAATTCCTGATTCCCGCGCTCGCCGTCACGTTCGTCCTTGGACTGCTGCTGCGTCGGCAGGCGAAGGGGCCGCGTTACGCGACCGACGAAGACTGGCCGACTCTGCGCTGGGACCAGATCGCATATCTCAACGGCGGCGCGGCGGGGCTGCTCTCTGCGACCCTCGCGCGACTGACCCAGCGCGGCCTGGCGCGCGTGGCCTCCGACAAGCGAAACCTGGAGATCGCCGGCGTGCTTCCGCCGGATGCGTCCGAAATCGAGCGCTTCGTGTACAAGCAACTGCCGATCGACAACGCGAGCGCCGAGCACCTGCCGATCCTCACGTCGCAAGTGGATCGTCTGTACCGGCCGGAAAAGGAGCAACTCGCCGAAGACGGCCTCGTCCTCGCCGGCTGGCGGCGCGTCCTCGCCACCGCCGGCATCGTGCTGCCGATGCTCATCGTGTACGTCTACTTCGGCGTGCAACGGCTCATCATCGGCATCGTCGCCGGCAAACCGTTCTTCTTCCTCGCGATGACGCTCTTCTTCGCCTTCATCTTCCTCTTCATCCTGATGGCGCTCGTCCCGAAGCGCACCCGTAAGGGGGATCAAATCCTGAAGCGGATGAAGGCGGAGCACCTGGCGATGAAGAAAGGTGGCCTGTCCGGCGAAGGCGCCGACGCCGGTCTGGCGGTCGCGCTGTTCGGCACGGCCGCGCTGACGACCGGTGCCTTCGCGGACCTCGCCACCTGGTATCCTCGACGAAGCACCGACAGCAGCGGCGGCTGCGGCACCTCTGCGATGGGCGGCTGTGGTGGAGGGGATGCCGGGGGCGGAGGATGTGGCGGGGGCGGAGGCTGCGGCGGGTGCGGCGGGGGATGAACCCTGCTAAGATGAACGAATCCCGATTTCGAGACCACTATGTCGTTACCCCGATCGCTCTTGTTCCTGCTGGTGCCCCTGTTGATCGCGGGCTGTTCCAAGCCCGCCGCCGCGCCGTCGCCACCTGCCGCGGCCGCGCCAGCCGGTGCCCCCACTTCCGTCACGCTCGTTCAACCGAAGGCCGTCACGCTCAACTGGTCCGTCGATCAGCCCGCGACCGTGCAGGCGTTCGAGACGACGCCGCTCGTCGCCAAACTGCCCGCCTACGTCCGCAAGGTGCACGTCGACATCGGCGACACGGTTAAGGAGGGCCAACTGCTCGCGGAGTTGTCGATCCCGGAACTCGATCTGGAAGCGGAGCAGAAGAAGGCCCTCGTGCTGGCTGCGGAAGCGGACTTGGTGTTCGCCAAGAAGGGGATCGACGTGGCGAAAGCGAAGACGGTGTCGGCGGCGGCGATGATCGATCAGGCGAAGGCCGGCATCGCCAAGGCGGACGCGGATGCCAAGCGATGGGACTCGGAACGGCAGCGCGTCGCGGATCTGGTGGCGCAGAAGGTTGTGGAATCGCAGACGCTCGCGGAGACGACGCGGCAGTACGAGGCCGCCGACGCAATGCGGAAGGAGGCGATCGCCCGCGTGACCGTGGCGGAGCAGCAGGCGAAGGAGGCCGAAGCGATGGCCGGCCGCGCCGCCGCCGAAGTGACCGTCGCCGAGGCCAAGAAGTCCGTCGCGATCGCCGAGGCGAACCGCATCGCGGCGATGCTGGACTACACGCGAGTGAAGGCGCCGTTCGCGGGCGTCATCACCTTCCGTGGCATCCACACCGGGCATTTCCTCCAACCAAACTCGAGCGCGAAGCTCGATCCGCTGTTCGTCGTCAGCCGGCAGGACGTGATGCGTGTGTTTGTGGACGTGCCGGAGTCGGCGAGCGAAAAGGCCGTGGTTGGCGCGAAGGCGGTCGTGCGATTTCCCGCACTCTCGAATCGGGAATATTCGGCCACGATCACCCGCACGGCGCGGACGATCAGCCCGGAGACGCGCACGCTCCGCATCGAGATCGACCTGGCGAACGCCGACGGCGCGATCAAGCCGGGGCTGTACGCCACGGCGAAACTGAGCGCCAGCACGGCGAACGCGCTCGTCGTGCCTGCCGGCGCCATCCTCTTCGCGGACGAAACGGCCTACTGCTACCGTGTGGACGACGGCAAGGCCGCCAAGCTCCGCGTGCAGGTCGGCAAGTCCGACGGCGGGAATCTGGAGATCCTGAACTGGAAACCCGCTGGCAACCCCGCCGCCGAGTGGAAGCCGTTCGCCGGCACCGAGTCGATCGTCGTCGGCAACCTCGGCGCCCTCGCCGACGGCGTGGCCGTCGAAGCGAAGAAGTGACCGACTATCACTTCTCGTCGATCTGCGCCAGCGACTGGAACTTCTTCCCCTCGACGTAGGCGAGGAACGCGCCGCCGCCGGTGCTGACGTGCGTCATTTTGGCGTCGTAGCCGAACTGCTCGACGGCTTCGGCCGTCTCGCCGCCGCCGACGACCGTGACCGCGCCGCTGCCGGCCATCGCTTCGGCGATTCCCTTCGTGCCCTTGCTGAAGGCGCTCTTCTCGAACCAGCCGACCGGGCCGTTCCAGATGACGGTCGCCGAGGCCTTGATCTTCTCGGAGTAAAGCGCGAGCGTCTTCGGGCCGATGTCCACGCCTTCGTAGCCGGCGGCGATGGCGCCCTCGAAGACCTGCGTCGCGTTCAGGTCGTCCGACTTGGCCGCGAGAGCATCGACGGGGAGCGTGATCTTTGTGCCGACGTATTGCAGCAAGGGTTGGGCCGCGGTCAATTCTTCGGCCGCGACCTGCGTGCTGCCGACGTCCACGCCCTTCGCCTTCAGGAACGTGTACGCCATCTTGCCGCCGATCAAGAGGTGATCGACCTTCTGAAGGAGGGCGTTGATGAAGGCGATCTTGTCGGACACCTTCGCCCCGCCCATGACGGCCAGCACCGGCCGCTTCGGGGCGCCCATCAGGCCCTCGATGATGTCGAGTTCCTTCGCGACGAGCAGGCCGACGGCGCGCGGTTTCCCGGCCGCCTTCAGGGCGGCGGGCACGGCCACCATGCTCGCGTCCTTGTCGTTGTGGCACGTTCCGAAGGCGTCGTTCACGTAAGCATCGCCAAGCGCGGCGATGGCCTTCGCGAACTCCGGATCGTTCTTCTGCTCGCGCGGGTCGAAGCGGACGTTCTCGAGCATGACGACATCGCCCGGCTTCATCGCCGCGACGGCGGCCGACACCTCCGGCCCGACGACCGTGCCGCCCGCCTTCGTCACGGGGCGGTCGAGTAGGTCCGCGAGCCGTTCGACGACCTTGTCCATCGTCAGCAGCTTGTCCTTCGCCGCGTCGCCGCTCGGCCGGCCGAGGTGGCTCATCGCGATGATGGACGCGCCCGCCTTCAACAGCGCCTTCAGCGTCGGGATCGCACCGCGGATGCGCCGGTCGTTCTTGATCTCGCCGCTGATCTTGTCGAGCGGGACATTGAAGTCGACGCGGATGAGGACCTTCTTGCCGGTCAGGTCGCCGAGGTCGGAAATCGTCTTCTTGGCCACGGATGTTTCCTCAAATAGTTGGGCCACAGATCAACACGGATGAAAACAGTTCAGAGAAAGCCAAGAATCATTTCAAAGATCTGAATCGACCGAGTCTTTGAAAGATCTTTTCTGATCTGTTTTATCCGTGTTTCTCTGTGGCCGATACGATCTCAGCCCTTCGCGATCATGTACTTCAGCAGGTCCACGCAGCGATTGCTGTAGCCCCATTCGTTGTCGTACCAGCTCACCAGCTTGAAGAAGGTCTTGCTGATTTCGGGGTTCTTGAGCGTCGCGTCGGCGTCGAAGATGCTCGACGCCGGATCGTGGATGAAGTCGCTGCTCACCACTTCGTCTTCGGTGTAGACCAGCACGCCCTTGAGGTAGGTCTCACTCGCCTTCTTCATGGCGGCGCAGATCTCCTTGAGGGTCGTCTCCTTCTTGGTGCGCACGTTGAGGTCGACGACGCTGACGGTCGGCGTCGGCACGCGGAACGACATGCCGGTGAGCTTGCCCGCGACCTCGGGGCATACGAGGCCGACGGCCTTGGCGGCACCGGTGCCGCTCGGGATGATGTTCACCGCGGCGGCGCGGCCGCCCTTCCAGTCCTTCTTGCTCGGGCCGTCGTTGGTCTTCTGCGTGGCCGTGTAGCTGTGCACGGTCGTCATCAGGCCTTCCTCGACGCCGAAGCCCTCCTTCAGCAGCACGTGGACGAGCGGCGCGAGGCAGTTCGTGGTGCAGCTCGCGTTGCTGACGATGTTGTGCTTGGCGGCGTCATATTTCTCGTGGTTGACGCCCATCACGACAGTGATGTCCTCGCCCTTCGCCGGGGCGGAAATGATCACCTTCTTCGCGCCGGCCGTGATGTGGCCTTTGGCCTTCTCCGCTTCCGTGTAGAGGCCGGTCGATTCGATGACGTAGTCGACGCCGAGCGCCTTCCACGGCAGGGCGGCGGGGCCTTCCTTCACGGCCAGGCATTTGATGGTGTGGCCGTTCACGATGAGCAGGTCGTCCTCGGCGACCGTCGGCGCGGATTTGGCGCTTTCGACCGTGCCCGAGAACTTGCCTTGCGTGGAGTCGTACTTGAGGAGGTACGCGAGGTTGTCGGCCGGGACGAGGTCGTTGACGGCGACGACGTCGAGTTCCTTGCCCAGAAGCCCTTGTTCGACGAGCGCCCGGAACACCAGCCGCCCAATCCGCCCGAATCCGTTGATGCCGACTTTGACCGCCATCGCAGTGATACTCCCGTTGAATAGGCCTGTCCGCGCGACCGTGGAGTCGCCCGAATGCGGGTTACGATACGGCGCGGACCGGGGATCGTCCCGCATCGGATGGGAGCGACGGGTATCGATGGGGCAGGGCGGGTATTAGAATCCGCCCCCCATGGAGTTGTCCTGCGGCTGCTGAGGCTTGGGCATCGTGACGTGCTTCATGTCCGACACGATCCGCACGATCTTCCACGGAATGGATTGCTCGAAGACCTCGGTCGGCCAAGACTCGGCAGGGGCTTCCGTGGCGGCGGCGCGGCGCAGTTCGTTGAGCTTTCCAATATACTCGGCATCGTCGCAGACCAGCACGACGGCACCGCGCGCCGCGGACTGGCTGCTCTCCAACCGCGGCGACTGGATCTCGATGGGAACGCGCATCTCCACCATCTTCTCGGTGACCGTGATGAGCGGATACTGGTCGGGCGTTTCCGCCAGGATCAGTCCGGCGGGCACGATCCGCCCGTCGCGCCAGGCGGCGAAGAACCGCTCGCGCGGGTCGCCGTCCTTCGCGGCATCGGAGCGGGCAATCGGGGCGAAAAACTGGGACTTGATCAGCGTCTCGTATCCGGGCGGTTCGGGGCGCACGGTCGCGGCCACACCCACCGCGGCGCATTCCGCGGTGCGGGCCGAGAAGTATCGAATCGCGACGGCGAATTCGTTGGGCTTCTCGAAATCGGCGACCAGTTGCGGACGGAACTGGGGCAGAGCGCCGAACGTCGTCAGCAACGACGTGGTCACGAGAACGCGGCCATAGCGTTCCATCTTTTCCAGTTCCCGACCATAGCGTGTGAGCTTGCCGCTGCCGACGAATCCGTTGGCGGGCGCGACCACGCGCCACGCGGGCCGGTCGCCGGGCACGGGCTGGCGCATCATGTCGAAGTTCAGGCGGAACTCGCCTTCCGGGCAGCGCAGGGTGCCGGCGGATTTGCAGCGCAGGCCGGACTGGTCTTGCTGCCAGGATTGCAGGCCGTCGAAGGTGAACTGCGGCGCGAAGTTTCGGTTGCGGTGCAGGATGCGGAGCAGGTCGAGCTGGCGGAATCGCGTGATGCCGATGGTGCTGCCGGTGTCGTCGGCGAAGCCGCGCTGGGCGGCTTCAATCTCGGCGGGCGTCTTCGCCTCCAGCGATTTCTGTCGGCCGATGTCGATCGTCTTCTGGAAGGCTTTGTGGAAGTCCAGCGTGCGCGGGTCGATCGGGTCGGCCTTCTGGAGGACCGCCATCCACTCGACCAGCGCTTCCTTGGTGTCCTGTTGCACGCCGACCATGCGGCCGACGAGGTACGCCCCGTAGCCGCTGCCGCCGAGAACTGCGACCCACCAGGCGAAATTGCAGAGGCTGACGCCGACCCGCGTGCCTTCGGAGTTGGCGATCTGGCGGCGGGCGGCGAAGGCGAGGACGAGAATCGCGGCGGGCAGAATGAGGAACAGCGGTTCCACGAGTTGCGTGCCGCCGATGAGGGCGGCCCCGCCGAGGAGAACCAGCGCGGCGAGGAACAGGCCGGCGAGCACAGCGGCCAGAATCGCCGTCACGGAATAGGGCGCGTAACCGACGGGGTCGCCACTGGGGGACAAACGGGGAGCGGCATCGGCCATCGGCTCGTAACCTCGCGTGCGGATATCGCCGGTGTTCTAGGGATACGCCGCCGCCGGGGGAACGGTTCATCCGCGCGGCGTGAACCCGGGAAACGAAGACGGCGGCGACCGGAGTCGCCGCCGTTTCTGCTGAAATCCATGGAAATCAGTTCTTATCCAAAGCACCTGCGGCTTTCGAACCGCCTCCGCCCGCAGCCGGTGCGCCACCCGGGGCACCGCCTGCCGACCGACTGACCGGCTTCATATCCTTAAATTTGCTGTCACCCTGGATTTTCGGATCGCCGCCCGCCGGCTTGTCGCTGCCGCACCCGGCCAGCAACGCGAGCGCGATTGTGAGGACTCCGATCCGGGACAGTGATTTGACGACGTTCATGTTGGCCTTTCGTGGGAATGGATTATTCGAAGTTCACAACGGTGCCGTCGTTCGTTCCGCAGAGCGCCACGAAGGTGCCGTAATTAATGGTCGGCGAGATCATGCGGACGGAGCCGTCGCCGAATGCGGTGACGATCCGGTTGGTCGCATGCTGGGAACTGGGGATGCCCCAGCCGAAACCTTTGCCTTGCGAGGTGAAATCGCAGTTGCCGTTGGTGCGGTCTGGGCAAAGTCCCAGATCGGCGTAGAAGGGCGAATGGCCCCAGTTCATCCCGAGCCAGCCTTGCGTTGCGAAATCGATGTAACCTTGGTTGGTTTCCATGAAGAAGATGGTGTTGCTGCTGCCGTCGATGATATTTACGATGGCGTTATCAACACCTTTGGGAACGCCGGCCGGATTGGTACTCGTCGCGGCGGATGCCTCGCGACGATAGGTGAATGGACCGCGCTGGGCGGGTGCCGACAGAAGGCCGCGGTTGAACAGATAGTGGGTTTGACCGGATCGCTGGATCTGGTTCGGAGTTGAGGCGATGTTATTGTAAATATAATAATCAAACACGGCTGACGTAACAGTGCCGTATCCAAATAAGTCTCGAAAATCGATGGAGGGATAGCCGCCTGCCGTCACTTGAACCATGTGGGTGATTGAATCCATGTTGTAGTTCGCCGGGCACGTGAAGGTCTTCACGGTCGGCTTTTCGAGTCCGAATCGACCGAGCGCCGGGGGAGTTGTCGAATTGGGGATGTTGTTGGCCAGCCCCGATGCATACCAACTGCTGCCCGGATAGAGATCACCGTTCAGGTTGTAGGTTCGGAAGATGTTGTCCTGTTCGATGTAGGACAGGAGCCGCGGTAAGACGCCGTTGAAGCGGACGTCGTTGCCGGCGGGCACGCCGCCGTTCGTACTTTCGAAGTTGTGGACGGCAAGAGCAAGCTGCTTCTGGTTGTTCGTGCACTGCGAACGGGCGGCCGCTTCGCGAACCTTTTGCACGGCCGGAAGTAGTAGACCGATGAGAATCGCGATGATCGCGATAACAACGAGCAGTTCGATCAGCGTAAATGCCGAGCGAACGCGGGATCCACGCGCAAGACGTGAGATCATGGCGAGTACCTCGAACGAATGAATGGAACGGCCCACGGGCCGGGGTACCGGACCGTGACTGTGCGCGAATGGGGAGGAAGAAGAAAGTCGACGCCCGACCGGGTAGGCTGCCGGGGGCAGCCATGCGAGTATTTGGTCGGATGTCAGAATCGTATCGCGCGAGTCGAACGATATCTTAAACGAGGATGAGGAAGCGGGACAAGTAGAAAACGCGAATTTTTCATCACTTGACCGGTGAACTATTCAGGCGCTCAGTGCGCCGCGCGGAGTGCCCTCGCGGCGAGATCATAGCCGTCGGCCCCCGTCACCTTCACGGAAACGAAGTCTCCCGGACGCAAATTCTTCGCCTTGATGCGCACTTCGCAATCGATCTCCGGGCTGTCCGCCGTCGTGCGGCCCCGATAATGGTTCGCGAACTCCGGATCGGGGCCATCGACGATCACGTCCATCTCCCGCCCCACCTGCCGCGCGGCGTAGTCGAACGCGATGCCCTGCTGGAGTTCCATGATCCCCGCGACACGCGCCTGCTTCACGTCTTCGGGAATATGCCCGTCGAGCTTCTCCGCGGGCGTGCCCGGTTCGAGCGAATACGGGAAGACGCCAAGACGCTCGAATTTCCGCTCCGCCACGAACGACTTGAGTTCTTCGTACTCCGCGTCGGTCTCGCCGGGGAAGCCGACGATGAACGTCGTGCGAATCGCGAGGTTCGGGATCGTGCGGCGCATCCGATCGAGGATATCCTCGGTGGCCGCGCGGTCGACGCGGCGGATCATGCGCTTCAGAACACGGTCGTTGATGTGCTGGAGCGGCATGTCGATGTACGGGATTACCTTCGGCGTGTCGGCGAGCGTGCGCAGCAGGTCGTCGTCCATGTATTCCGGGTAGGCGTACAGGAGGCGGACCCATTCGATGCCTTCAACGGCATCGAGTTGCGTCAGGAGTTCGGCGAGTCGCGTCTTTCCGTAGAGGTCGAGGCCGTAGTAGGTCGAATCCTGGGCGACGATGATGAGTTCGCGCACGCCGTCGGCGGCGAGTTCCTTCGCCTCGCGAATCACTTCCTCCATCGGCTTCGTCACGTGCTTGCCGCGCATCTTGGGGATGGCGCAATAGGTGCAAAGGCGGTCGCAGCCCTCGCTGATCTTGAGGTAAGCGTAGTGCCGGGGGGTGATGCGCAGGCGGGCCGTGTCTTCCAGCGCCCGCACCGGGGCGGGGCGGAACAGCGAGCGTTGCTCCTCGCGGTGTTGGACGGCCCGATCAACGACTTCGGCGATTTCCTCGCGGCCGAAGACGCCGACGATCTGGTCGACTTCCGGCACGGTCTGGAGCAGCAGGTCCTTGTGGCGTTCGGCGAGGCAGCCGGCGACGACGACGGAGCCGACGCGGCCCTGCTTCTTGAGCGCGAGCATTTCGCGGATGACGCCGAGCGATTCTTGGCGCGCCGGCTCGATGAACCCACAGGTGTTCACCACGACGACGTCGGCGCCGTCGGCATCGGGCTGGAGCGCGTAGCCGTCCTGCGCGAGCTTGCCGAGCATCCGTTCGCTATCGACGGTGTTCTTGGGGCAGCCGAGGCTGATGAAGGCATAGCTCCCCTTCGGCGTAGCGGGGGCGTCGGACGCAAGCGGCAGGCTTTTGGTGGTCGGCATCGGTTTCTGGTTGAAGGGACGAAAATCCAACTGTCGTTATAGGGAACCGGTTCCCGTTTTGCATTTTTCATTTCGCATTTTGAATTGATAAACCAATCGAAACGAAGGGAGACGCCGATGCGCACGCTCAACGAACAGGCCTGGGCCGTCGCCGACGCGATGGCGGCGAACGCCGAACGGTTGCGGATCGGTGTGTCGACCGTTGCCGGCACGCACGTGCTGGACTGCGCGTCCGGCGGCCTCGACGCCGGGCTGGCGCTCGCACGCGTCTGCCTCGCCGACCTCGCGACCGTATCGCTGGTGCCGTCGCCGTTCCCGGATCTGCCCGGCCCCGCCATCCAGGTGAGCACCGACCACGCCGTGCGCGCGTGCCTCGCGTCCCAGTACGCCGGCTGGCAGGTGAAGGCGGACAAATACTTCGCGATGGGGTCCGGCCCGATGCGCGCCGCGTCGGCCCGCGAGGCGATCTATCACGATATCGGCTGTCAGGAATCGCCGCCCTGCGCCGTCGGCGTGCTGGAGACGAACAAGGCCCCGACCCCCGAGGCGATCGCCGCGATCGTGGAGAAGCTGCCGACCTGCGTCGAACGGTTGACGCTGCTCACGGCGCCAGCGGCGAGCCTCGCCGGCGCCGTGCAGGTGGTGGCGCGCTCCGTCGAAACGGCGCTGCACAAGCTCCACGAACTGAAGTTCGACGTGAACCGCGTGAAGGGCGGCTACGGCGTCGCCCCGCTGCCGCCGGTCGCGAAGGACGACCTGCAAGCGATCGGCCGGCCGAACGACGCGATCCTCTATGGCGCCCGCGTCACGCTCTGGGTCGACTGCGACGATGCGATTTTGGAGTCGATCGGCCCGCGCGTGCCCTCGAGCGCGTCGAAGGACCACGGCGCGCCGTTCGCCGAATTGTTTGCCCGCTACGGGAACTTCTACGACATCGACCCGATGCTCTTCTCGCCGGCGGAAGTGACGTTCGTGAACCTCGCGACCGGCCGCGCGTTCCGGTTCGGGACGCTGGAGCCAAGCCTGCTACGGAAATCGTTCTTCGGGAATTAAACGGTTCCCTACGTAATATCTGCTGCTCGCGTCGATTCTCTTGGCTCAGAACTCACGACTCGAATTTTGAAAATCGAGTTACGAGTTCTGAGGAATGAGTTCTGAGTCTGGATTATTTCACGAATCGATCGACTGGACAACAAACCAGTCAATCATTCCTTGCGACCATATCACGACAGGTAACCGCGCGCCTTCATCTGGGCGACGATGCGGTCGACGCACTCGTCCACGCCGAGTGAGTCCGTCGGCAGCACGAGGTCCGGCGCCTTCGGTTCCTCGAACGCCGCCGTCACGCCCGGCATCTGCACGATCTTCCCCTCGTCGGCGAGCTTGTACGCACCGCTATGATCCCGCGAGCGCAGCACGTCCATCGGCGCGGTGCAGTACACCTCCAACACGCGCTCCCGGCCGATGACGTCCTTCACGCGTTCGCGCACGGCTTCGTGCGGGGCGACGAACGCACCGATCGTGATGATGCCGGCGTCGTTGATCAGCTTCGCCACCTCGGCCGAGCGACGCAGGTTTTCCGACCGGTCGTCGGCGGTGAAGCCGAGGTCGCGGTTCAACCCCTGCCGCATGTTCTGACCGTAAAGCACCGTCACGGCCCGGCCTTCGTCCCACAGGCGGCGCTCGAGGGCATAGGCGATCCGGCTCTTGCCGCTGCCCGTCAGCCCGACCAGCAGCACCGTCGCCGGCTTCTGGCCGAAGCGCTGCTCGCGTTCCGCCGGCGCGATCAGGCTCTCCCTTGCCTTCGCCGTCACCACCGCCTCCGCCTGCCGCGGCGTGCCCGCTTCCAGAATCATCCCGGCACCGACCGTGTTGTTCGTCAGCCGATCGATCAGGATGAATGCACCCGTCGCGGGGTTGGACTTGTAGGGGTCGCACGCCAGCGGCCGGGTGAGCGAAAGCTGGACGTGCCCGACTTCGTTCAGCCCCAGCCGCGCGACGGCCCGGTGCTCGAGCGTGTTCACGTCCACTCCGTAGCGGAACGCGGCCACCTCCGCGGTCACCTGCCGCGTCGTCTGCTTCAGCAGGTACGATTTCCCCGGCACGAACGGCTGCTCCGCCATCCAGACCACCATCGCGTCGATCTGGCTGGACACGTGCGGAGGACTGTCGACGTGGACGAGCATGTCCCCGCGGCTGACGTCCACCTCGTCCGTCAGCGTGACCGTCACCGCCTGCGGGGCGAACGCTTCATCCAGTTCGCCGTCGTACGTCACGATCGACTTTACGTGGCTTCGTTTGCCCGATGGCAGCACCATCACTTCATCCCCTTTGCGGAGGATGCCGGACGCGACGGTGCCCGCGAAGCCGCGGAAGTTGAGGTTCGGGCGCAGGACGTATTGCACGGGAAACCGCAGGTCGGCGAGGTTGCGGTCGCTGGCGATGTGGACCGTTTCCAGGTGATCGAGCAGCGCCGGGCCGTGGTACCAGGGCATCGCGTCGCTCTTGGTGGCGACGTTGTCCCCCTTGAGGGCGGACATGGGGATGAAGGCGATGTCCGGCAGGCCGAGCTTGGCGACGAAGCCGGTGTAGTCGTCCTTGATGGCGTCGAACCGCTCCTGCGAATAGCCGACGAGGTCCATCTTGTTGATGGCGACGACGACGTGCTTGATGCCGAGGAGCGAGACGATGTACGAGTGGCGGCGGGTCTGGGTCTGCACGCCGTGGCGGGCGTCGATGAGGATGATGGCGACCTGGCAGGTGCTGGCGCCGGTGGCCATGTTGCGCGTGTACTGCTCGTGGCCGGGCGTGTCGGCGATGATGAACTTGCGGCGGTCGGTGCTGAAGTACCGGTACGCGACGTCGATGGTGATGCCTTGCTCGCGCTCGGCCTTGAGGCCGTCCGTCAGGAGCGCGAGGTCGATCTCGCCGGCGCCGGTGGTGCCGACCTTCTCGCTATCGCGCTTCACGGCGGCGAGTTGGTCCTCGTAGATCATCTTCGTGTCGTGCAGGAGCCTGCCGATGAGTGTGCTTTTGCCGTCGTCGACGCTTCCGCACGTGAGGAAGCGAAGCAGTTCCTTCCGCTGATGCCGGGCGAGGTAGGCGTGGATGTCTTCGTGACTCAGATCAACGGCTTGCATAGCAGTAATTCTCAGTTCTGGTCTTGTGGTGCATCGCTTGGTTCGGCGTGACCGCGCCACCACTGATCCGATTCGAACTCGGTAGGAATCTCATCGTCACCGCCGGGGTCCGAGTACCCCATGTCCCGCAGCACCCGATACCACTCATCTTTGCGGGATGCCGTTAGCCGCGAGCCGCACCACGGGCAGTACCGGATCACGGTGGAAGAATAGCCGTCATATGGAATTGGGATGCGGTATTCATTCCAACATGAAATCCAGTCCACGACCCGATTTGGCCCTTGATGGGGTGTAAGCAACGGCCGAGAGATGGCAAAGGCGATGTCGAGACAGCAATGGTGTTCGGGGCATACGCCTTGGGACACACACCACTGCCGTCGCTCGCCGTCATTCTTTGGCCACAATTCCACCGGCAACCTCTGCGACGCCCATTTGACAGCTGGTCGCGTACAACTTCTTAGAAGTATCCCTCGCGTTTCTTCTGCTCCATCGACCCCGTCTCGTCGTGGTCGATTACGCGGCCCTGGCGCTCGCTGTTCTTCGCCAGGATCATCTCCTCGATGATCTCCGGCAGCGTCGTCGCGGCGCTCTCCACGGCTCCGGTCAGCGGGTAGCAGCCGAGCGTGCGGAAGCGCACGCGCTTCATCATCGGCGTCTCGCCGGGGCGCAGCCGCATGCGGTCGTCGTCCACCATGATCAGCGTGCCGTCGCGCTCGACCACCGGCCGCACGTCCGCGAAGTAAAGCGGCACGATCGGGATGTTCTCCAGGTGCACGTACTGCCAGACGTCCAGTTCGGTCCAGTTGCTGAGCGGGAAGACGCGGATCGATTCGCCCTTGTTGATCTTGCCGTTGTAGAGGTTCCACAGTTCCGGCCGCTGGTTCTTCGGGTCCCACTGATGCTTCTGGTCGCGGAAGCTGTAGACGCGTTCCTTCGCGCGGCTCTTTTCCTCGTCCCGCCGGGCACCGCCGAACGCGGCATCGTACTGATAGTGATTGAGCGCCTGCTTCAGTGCCACGGTCTTCATCACGTCGGTATGGACTTTCGAGCCGCTATCGAACGGGTTGATCCCCAGCTTCAACCCCTCCTGATTGGTCCAGACTTTCAGGTCGAGGTTCTGCTCCTTGCAGTACCGATCGCGGAACTCGATCATCGCCCGGAATTTCCAGGTCGTATCGACGTGCAGCAACGGGAACGGCAATCGGCCGGGGTGGAACGCCTTCTGCGCCAGGCGCAGCATCACGGCCGAGTCCTTGCCGATCGAGTAGAGCATCACGGGCCGTTCGAACTCGGCGGCGACCTCGCGGATGATGTGGATGCTCTCGGCTTCGAGGGCCTTCAGGTGGGTCAGCTTGTAACTGCTCGACATCCGCGCTCCGGTACGATTCTTTTTCTAGATTCTATGAGATTCGCGCGGGGGCCGGCAGCGCCGAGCGCGGGCTTCAGAACTGGATGTAGATGAACGTCTTCGATACGCCGGGGCTGAAGATCGCCACGGCGGCGAGGCAGGCGGCGGCGTTCACGGCCCGCAGCGGGTCCCAACTCCACGCGAAGCGCGGCAGCCGCTCGCGCACCAGTTCCCACCCGTGCCCCGCGAGGCCGAGCAGCACGAGCAACGGCACCGTCGCGGGTACGAGCTTCGCCCCTTCGCCGAGGCCGAGTACGCCTTCGAGCATCGCCGCGCCGTTCGACCAGCCCGTCATGCGCACGAGGATCAACCCGAGCAGCAGTTGACCGAAGGTCGCCAGCCACGCGAACACCGCCCACGGCTGCGAGGCGCGCAATCGCACGGCCCACGCTCGACGCTTCAGCGACTGATCAAAGACGCGGTGCAGGCTCATGAGCGCGCCGTTGTAGACGCCGTAGGCGAGCCACGCCCAGGTCGCCCCGTGCCAGAGGCCGCAGAGGACGAACACGAGCATCAGGTTGAAGTAGATGCGAAACGTGCTCCCCCGGCTGCCGCCGAGCGGGAAGTAGAGGTAGTCCCGCAGCCACGACGACAGCGACAGGTGCCAGCGCCGCCAGAAATCGGCGATGCTACTGGCGAGGTACGGCAGGTGGAAGTTCAAGGGTAGTTCGAAGCCGAACCACTTCGCCACGCCGACCGCGATGTCCGAGTAGCCGGAGAAATCGCAGTAGATCTGTACGGCCCACGCCAGCACGGCCCAGCGGCAGGCGACGGCCGAATACGCCGACGGATCGTTGAACACGGCCGAGACGAACAGCATGTCCAGTTGATCGGCGATGACGAGCTTCTTGAAGAGGCCGCGTGCGAACAGAAACGTGCCGTCCTGAATCTGTTGCGCCGTCGGTGTCGGCGGCATCGCCATCTGGGGCAGGAACTCGACGGCGCGAACGATCGGCCCGGCTGCCATTTGTGGAAAGAACGAGACGAAGAGCGCATAGTCGAGTTTGCTGTCCACCGCCTTGATCTGCCGGCGGTAGATGTCCACCGTGTAGCTGATCCCCTGGAACGTGTGGAAGCTGATGCCGAGCGGCAGCAGGATGTCCCACGCCCGCGGCGGCACGTCGGCAAAGAGATTCGCGACGGCGACGCCGGTGTCCCAGAAGAAGACCGTGTATTTGAACGCGACGAGCAGCCCGAGGTTCGAGACGACGCTGACGACGAGCCAGCGTTTGCGCTTTCGTTCGTCGGTCTCGGCTTCGATCTTGCGCCCGACGTGGTAGTCGATGCCGGTGAGCAGCCAGATGACCCAGAGGTAGTACGGACTGATGGCGGCGTAGAAGACCCAGCTCGCGGCGAGGAGGAACGCGTACTTGGCCGTGCGACCGCGCAGCAGGTGATAGCCGAGCAGGACGACGACGAGGAAGATGAAGAACGATTTCTGTCCGATCAACACAGCTGGCATCCCCCCAACCACCTCGTCTTCCGAAGTCCGGTTTCGACTTCGGAAGTCCAGCGCCCCCAACAAGCTCGAATCGAGATGCGGTCTCCCAACCGCGACCAACTCGACTTCCGAAGTCGAAGCCGGACTTCGGAAGTCTGGGCTATGGTTTCCCGTCCCCCGCCTGGGCGCGGACGACGGGCATGTCCGTCGTGCCCTCTCGGCCCAGCTCGTCCAGCTTTCCCTTGAGCCAGCGGGACAACACCGTCGCGCCGACTCCGTTCAGGTGAATCGTGTCGGCAAAGCCGGCGTCGGTGATGCCGACGAGATCGCGGTGGGCGCGGATCACCGTCAGGCCGCGCATCGTTTCCTCTTCGGCCAAGAGCTGGCGATACTCGGCGAAGGCGGCCGCGTGCTTCGCCTCCAGGTCCGCCGTCACCGGCATGTCCACGAGCACCAGTGACACGCGATTGTCAGTCGTCCATCGAATGAGCCGATGCAGGTACTGGCGGTGCGAGCCGGTCTTGTAGTTATCGAGGAACTTGAACGGGGGCAGCTCGCCGTTGACTTGCTTCACGTGGTCGTAGCGCTGCTCGACGGACGCCGCCGCCGGGGCGTAGCCGTCGCCGTTCTTCAGCGCGTCGGCGTAGTTCCGCAACTCGCGGGCTTCCTTCGCCGACGCGGGGCACGCGCCGGGGAAGAGTTCCTCGAACCGGAACGCCGCGGCCATGCGAATGCCGTGGCGGTATCGCCAGAGCGCGGATGCGCGCGAGACGCGGGCCGAGAGGTACTGCCGCACCACCCACTCGCGGGAATCGGGCCGGCTCACGGCCCAGTCGAACGTATCGCCGAAGCTCATGAGCGAGGCCGGGCCATGCGGCTCGTGACGGCTGTCGTTCAGGTCGCTCGCGGTGATGCCGTAGACCAACAGCTTCGGCGGCTCCGGGCACGCACGCTTCAGCGCGTGATAGAACTCGGACGTCGTTCCGCCGGGCAGGCCGACGGCATAGACGTTCATCAAGGGATCGCCGTTCCAATTCGCACCGACGATCTCCTTCGGAACGATCCCTTCGCTCACGGTCGAACCGCCGACGAACACGATATCCCGCCGTTCCTTCGCGCAGCCCACGACGCGCGCGGCGTAATCGTCCGGCGAATGGCGCTCCCACACGCCCGCCGTCGCCAGCGCGGCCAAGTCGAGCAGCACGAACGCCAGCAGCACGCGGAGCGGGCCGCGCCAGCGGCGGAGACGTCCTCGGAGCATCGCGGACCTTCCGTGGTGGTGCGAATCGGCGACAGCATACGACGATTCGTTTCCCGGACGGAATACCAATCGGTCGCCGTCCGGCGGCTCCGGCGGTAGAGTGGAGATTGCTCCGACCCACGAGACGCCATCCATGACCGCGCTCTTCGACCAGATCCAGGAATCGGCCGCGTTCGTCCGCTCGAAATGGCCCGGCGCGCCGTCCGTCGGTATCATCCTCGGCACCGGCCTTGGCAAGCTCGTCGAGGACATCCAGGCCGAGGTCGTCATTCCCTACGCCGACATCCCGCACTTCCCGCGCTCGACCGCGCCGTCCCACAAGGGCCAACTCGTCTGCGGCCAGCTCGGCGGCAAGGCCGTGATGGCGATGGAAGGCCGCTTCCACTTCTACGAAGGCTATCGCCTCAGCCAGATCGCGTATCCCGTGCGCGTGATGAAGGCGCTCGGCTGCAACGTGTTGATCGCCTCGAACGCCTGCGGCGGCATGAACCCGCAGTACGACAAGGGCGACCTGATGTTGATCGAAGACCACATCAACCTCATCGGCGACAACCCGCTGATCGGCCCCAACGACGAACGGCTCGGCGAACGCTTCCCCGATATGTGCAACGCCTACGACCGCGAACTACTGAAGCTCGGCCGACGGATCGCGATGGAGGAGAAGATCGCGTGCCACCAGGGGGTCTACGTCGCCGTCTCGGGGCCGAATCTCGAAACGCGGGCGGAGTACCGCTTCCTGAGGACGATCGGGGCGGACGTCGTGGGTATGTCCACGGTGCCGGAGGTGATCGTCGGCGTGCACGGGAAGATGCGCTGCATGGGCATCTCCGTCATCACGGACATGTGCCTGGCGGACGCCCTGCAGCCGGTGAGCCTGCCGGAGATCATCCACGTGGCGAACGAGGCCGAGAAGAAGCTGCGCGTGCTGGTGCGGCGCGTGGTGGAGGAACTGTGACTTCCGAAGTCCGGCTTCGACTTCGGAAGTCCACGGCGCGATCGACTTCCGAAGTCGAAGCCGGACTTCGGAAGTCGGGGCTTTCCCATGGCGCTCTTCGATTTCCTCTCTCACCGCGGTCCGAATAAGTACGTCGAAAGCTGGATGCCGATGGACGAGGTGCTGCGGCGAGTGACCGCCCGGTTCCCGCTCGCCATCGTCGACCGCGAGCGGGGCGATCGGATGGTGCGGGACCACCTCGCCGAGTTGATCCGGTTGGATGCCCATACCGTCGTCCTCGAGGATTGGAAAGCGATGGAGGGCCACGTCGCGTACGTGACCATCCGCGAAGATGCCGCCGGTCCGCGGTTCCATTTCTTCCTCACCGAACGCCCAACCAGCATCGAAATCGAATACGATCGGGAGGAGGATCGCGATCTCTGCCGGCCGCTGCTCGAAGTGTTGGCGGACGCGCTCGGCGAGTATGGACTCGAGTCGGATGACCCGGAGAGGCCGCCTGACCTCAAACCCGACGACATGCCGGACGGGGTGCGCGACACGATCGGGGAGATGCACCTGCGTTGGGAGGGGGATATCGCCATCCTCGCCGCCGGGCCACACCCGGACGGCGAGCCGTTCCCGCAGGAGTCGGACGGACTTCACTGGTGCGACGACAGTTCGAACGTGATCCTCGACCTGACGGGCTTCGTGAGTTGCTCCGCGCAGGATCTGATCGAGTGGGCGCAGACGATCATTCAAACCGCCCAGGCGCGGGACCGGGAACTCCGGCTCTGCTATCCGCCGGGCACGGTGGACGAGCGGCTGACCAGATATTTCCGGATCATCCAGCTACCGATCCACGATTCGCTCGCCGAGGCGCTGGCGGCGTCCGGTACAGGTTGATCCGTTTTCCCCTTCCCCGTTGCCCCCGCCCCGCGATCTGCGATAATCGCAGGAACCCGCCTCACCACACGTTTCGGGAACTGACCATGCGCCGAATCTCCCTCGCCCTTCTGCTGCTCTGCGGCGCGACGCTGACCGCCGCCGACTGGACGCGCTTCCGCGGCCCGAACGGCGACGGGGTCGCGGCCGACGAGATCCCGCTGAACTGGTCGACGAAGAAAAACGTCGTCTGGTCGGTGCCGGTCGAGCCGGGCAATTCGTCGCCGATCATCGCCAAGGGCAAGCTCTACCTGATGACCGCGAGCGCGGATGGTTCGAAGCGCGCCCTCGTCTGCCTCGACGCGAAGACCGGCAAGCCGAACTGGGAGCGGAACTTCGGCGGGCAGAAGGTGAAGGTCCACGCGAAGTCCTCGCTGGCATCGTGCACCCCGGCGACGGACGAATCGAATGTCTACTGCGCGGTGTGGGACGGGCAGATGATGGCCGTGCATGCTTTCGATCACGACGGCAAACCGAAGTGGGACTACAAGCTCGGCAAGTTCGTGAGCCAGCACGGCGCGGGGCTGTCGCCCGTCGTGCACGACGGCAAAGTCTTCATCAACTTCGATCAGGACGGCGCGGCCGAACTGCTGGCGATCGACGCGAAGACCGGCGACAAGGTCTGGAGCGCGTCCCGCAAGGCGTATCGGGCCTGTTATTCGACGCCGACGATCCGCGTCCTGCCGGACACGAAGACGGAGATCGTGGTTTACAGCACGGCCGGCGCGGCGGGATACGATCCGAAGACCGGCGCGATGAACTGGTCGTGGGTGACGCCGTGGGAGCCGGGCGAAATGGCCCTGCGGTCCGTGGCGTCGCCGTTGCTCGCCAAGGACACGCTCGTCTGCCTGAACGGCGACGGGTCCGGCAGCCGCTACAGTGCGTCCGTCACCATCGCGGGTACCAAGGCGACCGTGAACTGGGAAAAGCGATCCAGCAAACTCGCGCCGTACGTGCCGTGCCCGATCGTGAAGGACGACCACATCTACTGGATCACCGATCAGGGGATCGCCGAGTGCGTCGAATTGAAATCCGGCAAGATCCTCTGGAGCGAGCGGGCGACGAACAACGCGGTGTCGGCGTCTCCGGTGCTGGTCGGCGGCGACAAGTTCATCGTCGTCGACGAACGCGGCGCGTCGATCGTCTTCAAGGCGCAGCCGAAGGAATTCGAAAAGCTCGGTGAAGGCGACATCGGCGAAGCGGTGTTCGCGTCGCCCGCCGTGGCGGATGGCAAGCTCTACATCCGCGGCGCGAAGAAGCTCTACTGTATCTCCGGCAAAGGCGCGTGACCGTGCCCCGGATCGTCATCGTCGGCGGCGGGCTGAGCGGGCTTGCCGCCGCGTATCGCATTCGTCAACGGCTCCCGGCCGGCGAAATCGTCGTTCTGGAATCGGCCGCCCGGCCCGGCGGCAATGTCTGGACCGAGCGCGACCGCGGCTACACCGTGGAACTCGGCCCGAACGGCTTCCTCGATTCCAAGCCGTCCACCGGGGATCTCTGCCGGTCGCTGGGCATCGACTCCCAACTCGTGGCCGCCAGCGAAGGTTCGCGTAAGAATCGGTTTCTTTACCTCGACGGCCGGCTGCACAAGCTGCCCGGTTCGATTCCCGGTCTGCTGCGTACACCGCTGCTTTCGTTCGGCGCCAAGCTGAAACTCCTCAGCGAGCCGTTCCGCCGCCGACCGCGCGACCTGCCACCGGACGAAACGATTGCCGAATTCGCCACGCGCCGGTTCGGCCGCGAGGTCGCGGACACGTTCATCGACGCGCTCGTCACCGGCATCCACGGCGGCGATCCCGCGAAACTCAGCGTGGCGGCCGCCTTCCCGCGCCTGCCGATATTCGAGCGCGAAGCGGGGAGCGTCATTCGCGGGTTCCTGCGGGCCTCCAAGGAAAAGCGGCGCGCGGCCGCGGCGGCCGGACAACCCAAACCGGGACCGCCGCGCATGTGGTCGTTCGCGGGCGGACTCCGCGTGATGATCGAAACCCTGGCTGCGACGGTTCCCGTCCAGACGAGCGTCGGCGTTCGCCGAATCGAAAAGACCGAATCCGGCTGGCGCGTCTGTGGCGACGGAACGGACGCGTGGCCGGCCGACGCTGTCGTCGTCACCGCACCGGCGCCTCGCCAGGCCGAACTGCTCGCTGATCTCGACCCCGCGCTCGCGAACGAGATCGCCGGCATTGGCTACGCGCCGATCGCCGTCGCCGTGCTGGGCTACCGCCGCGCCGACGTGCCGCACGACCTCGACGGCTTCGGCTACATCGCCCCGCAGCGCACCCGTCGCGACGCCCTCGGCGTGCAGTGGTGCTCGTCCATCTTCCCCGACCGAGCGCCCGACGGGTGCGTCGCCTGGCGCGTCCTCTGCGGCGGAGTCGGCCGGCCGGATGTCATGGGCTGGGACGACGAAACGCTACTGCGCAAAGTCCACGAAGAAATGACGATCACTATGAACGTGCAGGGCCAGCCGGTCTTCCACCGCATCGTCCGCTGGCCGAATGCGATCCCGCAGTATGTCGTCGGCCACCGGGACCGTGTCGCGCGGATCGAAGCGCACACGATGAAGCACCGCGGTCTGTTCCTCGGCGGCAACGCCTATCGCGGCATCGCCATGAACGACTGCACGGAACAGGCGGAACGGATTGCCAGCGAAGTGGCGAACCTTTTCAGCGTTTCGTCTTGATCGGTCGGGATGGCGCTTCCTTTTTCGAATCGAAGCAACCGTAGGTGTTCAGGAGGATGATCCAGAGGGGAATCGAGAGGAGCCAGAGTCCGCCGGCGATCAGGGTCCACTGCTTCTTTTGCTGGCGCGCCTGTTCGGAGGTCATCTCGCGGCGACGGGCGACTGGGGCGGTCGAGGCGGTACCGAAGCCGAGCGCGCCGTCGTGGGATGGAGGATTGGCGGCCGCGGCCGGGGCATACATGTGCTCGCCGTCGCCGGTCGATCCCTCGAAGGGCTGCACGGTCCATTCGGCCTGGACGGCCACGGGGGTCAATTCGATCGGTCGCGCAACGAGATCCACCGGGATCGGCGGATTGACCGTGACGGGCGGTGCCGGTTTCAGGTCCACGGGTTCGCCGCCGCCCATGATGCTCGAATCGGCGGGTCGTGCCATCGGCACGGGCATCGGGGCGGGCGTACCGGGCGTGAGGAAGGCTCCCAGTCGTTCGATCGTCGTGGCGAGCGAAGGTCGCTGGGCCGGATCGCGCGCCGTCAGATAGCGCACCAGTTCGATGAGAGCCGGCGGCAGATCCGGTCGAAGTACGGCGAGAGGTAACGGTTCCGAATCGCGCAGCATGGCGAGGAGTTCGTCGGGAGTCCGGGCCGGGAACGGCGGCCGGCCGGTGAGCAGGAACGCAAGCGTCTGGCCAAGACCGTAGACGTCACCGGCGGGTGTTGGAGCGCCGATCGAGATCCGCTCCGGGGGCAGGTAGAGCCATTCCTCCAGCGTTACGGATCGCTGCGCGAGCCAGTTGGGCAGTGCCGGCCGGTGCGGTACCAGTCCGAGTTCGGCGAGCTTGACCGCGGCGTTGGGCGCGGGCCGCAGCGAAGGCGTGCCATCGGGCTTCGGCCGACTCGAAGGTACGAGCGGATGGGCATAGAGCACGCCCGGCCGGATGTCGCCGTGGACGTGCCCGACGCGGTGTGCCGCCTCCAGGCCCTGAGCCGCCTGACGGACATACGCGCACGCCAGGAACGCCGGCATGGGGCCGATCTCGCGCACGAGTTCGTCCAGCGGTGCGCCATCCGCCGGTTCCAAGACCGCGAACAGTTGATCCTCGTAGGCCCCCGCCTCAAGTAGCGTGGCCAGGTGCGGATGAACGACCGTGCTGGCGGCCTGCGCGCGCTGGATGTACGCGGAGAGGTTGTCCGCCGGCGCGAGCCAGTCGGTGGCGATGCGGCGGAGGACGATCGGCGTGCGAAGGCTGGGGTGCCGGGCCGTGAAGGCGTAGCCGCCGGGGCACGCACCGCGATCGTCGAGGATCGGATAACCGGCAAAGGCGAGTTCGCGCCCGCGGCCCTCGCGAATCCGGTGCGCCTGGAACGGCGTCAGCAGTCCGCGCGCGACCAGCGCCTCGCACAACGCCGGCACGTTCGCCTGCGGCACCTCGGAACGGCGCACCAGATCCTGCACCTGGTCCGACGGCAACAGTCGGTTCTCCCGGGCCAGGTCCAAAAACGATTCCACGGAGTCGGAAGGCATTCGCGGCGGTCCGAAAGAGTGCGAGACGGGGCGGAACATCATTCTAATCGCGCCGGCGACCGGCCGACAACCGCGACTATCATGGGATTCCCATGGTTGGAGACATTCGTGCCGCGCACCGCCGCCCTCGTCTACCCTCACCAGCTTTTCGATCCGCATCCGGCCCTCGTCGGCGCGGCCGAAGTCGTGCTTGTCGAAGACCCGCTCATCTTTCGCCAGTACCGGTTTCACCGGCAAAAGCTCATCCTGCACCGGGCGAGCCTGCAGGCCTATGCGGCGAAACTCCGCAGCCGGGGCCACACGGTTCGTTATCTCGATAGCGCGCGGGTGCCGACCACGCAGGCCGTCGCCGAGCATCTGGCGAAGGGGAAATTCACCGCCGTCCGCGTCGTGGACCCGTGCGACGATTGGCTGGATCGACGATTATCGGCGTCGTTGAAAACCCAAGGCATCGCGCTCGAACGCCTCGACGATCCGCACTTCCTCACACCCCCGGCCGAGGTCGACCGCTTCGTCGGCGGGAAGTCCCGGCTCTTCTTCACCGAGTTCTACATCGCCCAGCGAAAGCGTTTGAACATCCTAATCGAGAACGGCAAGCCTAACGGCGGGCAGTGGAGCTTCGACCCCGAGAACCGCCGCAAGCTGCCAAAAGGAATCGCGATTCCGGATACTGCAAGACCACCCGAGAACGACTTCGTCCGCGAGGCCCGCGACTACATCCGCCGGAATTTCCCGGACGCGATCGGATCGGATGAACCGTTCGGCTGGCCGATCGACCACGCCGGCGCGGCCCAGTGGCTCGACCGCTTCATCGCCGAACGGCTCGATCGATTCGGCGATTACGAGGACGCCATCAGTTCCCGGCACGACGTGCTTTTCCACTCCGCCCTGACGCCGATGCTCAACATCGGCCTACTCTCGCCCCGCAAGGTCCTCGACGCGGCCCTGAAGCGGGTGAACGAAGTGCCCCTGAACTCCCTCGAAGGGTTCATCCGGCAGGTTTGCGGCTGGCGGGAATTCGTCCGGCTCGTCTATCTCCGGTTCGGGCGGAATCAGCGTATCGCCAACCACTGGAACCACACGCGGCCGATCCCGAACAGCTTTTACGACGGCACCACCGGCATCGCGCCGGTTGACCATGTCATCCGGCAGGTTCTGCGTACCGGGTACTGCCATCACATCGAACGGCTCATGATCCTCGGGAACTTCTTCATGCTCTGCGAAATGCACCCCGTCGCGGTGTGCCGGTGGTTCATGGAGTTGTTCGTGGACGCCTACGACTGGGTGATGGTGCCGAACGTCCACGGCATGAGCCAGCACGCCGACGGCGGGCTGATGACGACGAAGCCGTACATCAGCGGCTCGAGCTACGTGCTCAAGATGAGCGATTTCAAGAAAGGCCCGTGGTGCGAAATCTGGGATGCGCTCTATTGGCGCTTTGTGGACAGACACGTGGAATTCTTCGCAGGGAATCCTCGCACGGCGATGATCGCGAAGCTCCGCGATAAGCTCGGCGATAGGCTGAAGACCCATCGCCGTGTCGCGGATGCATTCCTCGCGAAGCTCTGAGATTACTTCGCCCGCAGATCGGCGAGGTAGGCGATCAGGTTGTAGAAGTCCTGCGGCTTTAGCTTCTCGGCGATGTCACTTGGCATCGGCGACACCGG
Source organism: Gemmataceae bacterium (assembly GCA_019636445.1). GTDB lineage: Bacteria > Planctomycetota > Planctomycetia > Gemmatales > Gemmataceae > Limnoglobus. The sequence goes on from JAHBXO010000006.1 coordinate 97,373, forward strand.
CGTCGTCCGCTTCTTCTCCACGTCGTCGATGTTCACGCGCGTCTCTTTCGCTTGCGTGTCCACCATGATGAGCGTCTTACCCTCGACACGCAACAGGCCGGTCAGTTGACCGCCGTCCTTGAGGTCGAGGATGGTGGTGTGGAAGGCGTGGTCGACGTTGCGGTTCGGGTCGAGGGTGTCTTCGAGGAGGCGTTCGACGCCGCGGTTGCCGATGCCGTCGAGTTGCGGGCCGATCTTCGCCCCCTGCCCGCCGACCTGATGGCAGTTGGCGCAGGTGGTGGTGAAGACCTTCTTGCCGGCCTCGATGTCGGTCTTGGCTTTGCGGTAGCCGTCGCCGCGTTCCTTGATGAGCGCCGCGAGCCGGGCGTCGGCCGACGGAATGCCGGCGGTGAGTTCCTTGACGGTGGCTTCCCAACCCGGCGGGTTGGTGGTCTTGAGGCGTTCGATGACCGTTTTTTCTTGTAGGAGGCGGGGCGAGGCATGGCCGAGCTTGATGGCTGCAAAGAGTTGGTCCGCGCCCGGTTTGCTTCCGACGAGGCCTTTGGCGATGGTGACACTGTTGCGATACGATGCCGTTTTGAGCAGATCTTTGGGTGAAATCATTTCCCACAAACGAGTATCTCGGTAGGCCATCGTGATTGCACGTTCGTAGAGGCCGGAGGGAATTGTCGCCTGGTGCAGAAGATCGAGGATCGTCGATTTTTGCGCTTCGTATGGACTCCGTTCCAATGCGGTGAGTGCCTTCAACCGGATGGCTTCCGAATTTTTGCTATCCTTCGCGATATACGTCGGAGCGAAACTCAGATCGAACTGCATGAGATTCGCATAATCCAGGGCGTCTTCGATCTCAACGGGATTGTTAGTATTGATCTTCAATACCAAGGCTTTGATCCATTCGTTGCGTTGTTGTGATGAGAAGGTCGGCCGATTCTTCGCACCCGCGGCATCGAGACCCCGGTTGAGTGCCGCCAGGATTGTGATTTGACTTTTGATCGTTTCAGCCGTTGTCACCGATTTCCACACGGCCTCGCGTTCTTCGTCGGTGCCAAACCGTCCCACACGTTCGGCCGCATGCGCCATCAATGATGTATCGATCGTACGTTTTTCGATTCTCGAAGAGTACCACCATCCCGAATAGGGATGATTCACACCGGAAAACACATCATCAAATACTTTGGCTTGTGTATCCCTGGAATCAAATTCGGATTTGAGTAATAACAACATCAACTCTCGCGAAGAAACACTCGTTAACGAATTCCGCAACGCAATCCGCGCCGCATGACGCAGATGCGTGTCCTCCGTCCCGATCGACGGGATAAATTTTGCCAGCGGCAGGATAAGATCAGGGTGCGGGTGGTCTGCGAGGTGCCCGACCGCCGCGCGGACGGTATGTGGGTCCGCGTCATTGAGAGCCGTCAGCGCGGCCTTGTTGTCAGCGAAGGTTTTCGGCCCCGCCGCTCGCGGCTTCGCCTCGCGGCTCAACGGTCGCCCTTCGTAGACGATCCGCCACATGCGCCCGCGGCCCTTGTCGCGGCCGGGGTGCTTCAGGTCCACTTCGTAGTGGCCGATGATCTTGTTGTAAAAGTCGTTCACGTACAGCGCCCCATCCGGGCCGAGCTTGATGTCTACCGGCCGGAACCACGGGTCGTCGCTCACCAGGAAGTCCGGCAACTCCTTCGCCACCGGCGTGCTCCCTTTCCACTCGATCCGGTCGCAATTGATCCGGCTCGTCACCACGTTGCCGAGGAACATGACTCCGTTCCACTCCTTCGGGAAGTGGTCGGCATCGTGCCACGCGAGGCCGCAGAGGCCGGTGGAGCCGTGCTGGTGCTGCGTGACGTGGGGCGCATAGCCGAGGCCGTCGTGCGGCTTGCCGAAGCTGTCGTAGTACGCGCCTTTGATGAGCTGCGTGATCGGCTTCGAATGGCAGTCGGCGGTGTAGAAGTTGAACCACGGATCGACCGTCATGCCGAACGGGTTCACCTGGCCGCGAGTGTAGACTTCGATGCGGCTGCCATCGGGCCGGAAGCGGAAAGTATGGCCGGAGTTCATCTGGATTTCGTGGCCGTCCTTGCCCTTCACCTTCGAGTCGTTGGCGAAGCCATGGCAGGCGTAGACCCAGCCGTCATGCATATACGTGAACGAGTTGTACATGCCGTGGGTATCGCGGCTGCCGAAGCCGGTGAAGAGGACTTCACGCTGGTCGGCCTTGCCGTCGCCGTCGGTGTCGGTGAGCTTGAGGATCTCGCCGACGCTCGAGACGATGCAGCTCTTGCAGTCGGGCAGTGGCAGGATGCCGATGGGGATGTTCAGTTTGTCGTCGAAGGTCTCGACCTTCCGGGCTTTGCCGTTCGCGTCGAAATCGGAGAGGACGAAGAGCTTGTCGGAGGCTTTGCCCTTCTCGGCGGCGAACGGGTAATGATAGCTGGTGGTGACCCAGATGCGTCCCTTGGCGTCGAACGCGAGCTGCATCGGCTTCTGGATGTCCGGCTCGGAGGCGACGAGTTGGGCCGTGAAGCCCGGCGGGAGCTTGAAGGATTGGCGTTCCTCTTCGGGCGTCTTAGCATCCGTCGGCGCGACGAGCGGCTGGGCGAACGCGGGACCGGCGAGGAGAACGAGGAGGGCTAAGGTTCGCATGGGAGAGGCCCTTCGGGTGGGAAGGGATTGTACCATGCCACCGTCCGTCCGGCTTCCCCTCGCACGATCCTTCGCGTTCCGCTAAATTAGCCGTTCCGACCTCCCCCCGGCAGGACGCGATGACCGACGCCGTCTTTCAACGCTGCATCCATCCGCACTGCGGCCACACCACCGACCTCGCGGACACGAGCTTCCAGTGCGCGAAGTGCGGCGGCCTGTACGACGTCGCCTACGACTGGAACCGGCTGCCGGCGCCGACCTCGTTCAAGCATTTCGAGGCGAAGTGGGCCAACCGCACCGACCCGCTCGATTTCTCCGGCGTCTGGCGCTTCCGCGACCTGTTCCCGTTCGCGCCGCCCGACCGGATCATGACCATTGGCGAAGGCCAGACGCTGCTACAACGGGCCGATCAGGTCGCGAAGTACGCCGGCATGAAGCCCGGCACCGTCTTCCTGCAATACGAAGGGATGAACCCCAGCGGCAGCTTCAAGGACAACGGCATGACGGCGGCGTTCACGCATGCCCAAATGGTCGGCGCCCGCCGCGCCGCCTGCGCCAGCACCGGCAACACCAGCGCCAGCCTCGCCATCTATTGCGCCGCGACGAACCTCATGCGCGCCGTCATCTTCATCGGCAGCGGCAAGATCAGCTACGGCAAGCTCTCGCAGGCGCTCGACTACGGCGCGCTCACCGTGCAGATTGCCGGCGACTTCGACGACGCCCTCCGCCGCGTGCAGGAAGTCTCCAAGCAACTCGGCATTTACCTCGTGAACAGCATCAACCCGTTCCGTCTCGAGGGGCAGAAGTCGGTGATGTTCCGCATTCTCGAAGCCCTTCGCTGGGAGGTGCCGGACTGGATCGTTGTGCCGGGCGGCAACCTCGGCAACGTCTCCGCGTTCGGCAAGGCGTTCTTCGAGCTGAAGGAACTGGGACTCATCGACCGGATGCCGCGGCTCGCGCTCATCAACGCGGCCGGGGCGGACACCTTCTACCAGCTCTATGAGAAGAGCGGCGTCCGCTGGCACGGCGGCAAACCGGACCAACCGAAGATCAACGCGTACATGAAGTATCTGGACGACGCCGATCGCCGGGCCGACACGCTGGCGAGCGCCATCGAGATCAACCGCCCCGTGAATCTGCCGAAAGCATTGCGGGCGATGGAGCGCTGCGGCGGTGTCGTCCGCGAGACGACCGATCAGGAGATCCTCGACGCGAAGGCGAAGATCGGCGCTGGCGGCTTCGGCTGCGAACCGGCGAGCGCCGCGAGCGTGGCGGGACTGCTGAAGCTCGTGAAGGAGGGCGTGATATCGCCCGACGAGCGCGTCGCCTGCGTGCTCACCGGCCACGTGCTCAAGGACCCCGACGCGACGGTGGCTTACCACACGGCCGACCCGGCGACGTTCGAGGCGAAGCTGGGCAAGCGCGGCGTCCGCCGCGCGAGCTTCGCCAACCGCGCCGTGCAGGTGCCGAACGACCTGAGCGAGATCGTGAAAGCGATCGAGCTGTACGCGTGATAAAATGCGGCACGGGAGGGTAAGGCTATGACGATCACGGTGAGCAAGTTTGACGTCCATACGCGATGGGACGAGTTGATTTCGCTCGTTCAGGGTGGTACGGAAGTCATCGTAAGTGGGGAAGGCGGGCACGCCGTCAAACTCGTGCCGGTCGTGCAGCGGCCGGGCGAAATCATCTTCGATATGCATCCTGGCTCGATGGTCATGCGAGAGGATTTCGACGACCCCATCGACGAAGAAGCGTTTCTTCGCGGGGACTATTGATGAGCCAGACGCTCCTGCTGGACACGCACACGTTCATCTGGTTCGACGTGCAATCGACGCGACTTTCCGCCAGCGCAAAGCAATTGATCGCAGATACGAAGAATCGAAAGTTGCTAAGTGCCGCGAGCATCTGGGAAATGTCGATTAAAGTAGGCAACGGACGCTTGCAACTCATTGGAGACTTGTCAACTGTCGTTCGCGATCAGGTTTCCCGGAATGGTATCGAGATATTGCCCGTCACGGCGGACCACGCATTGACCGTTCAATCGCTGCCACCGATCCACCGCGATCCGTTCGACCGAATGCTCGTCGCGCAGGCGATCCTCGAAAGCTCTGTCCTGATCTCCTGTGATCCGAACATCGCAAAGTATCCCGTAACCGTCATCTGGTAAATCTCCCATGAAAACCCATATCGCCATCCACGGGGCCTGCGGTCGCATGGGCCAGCGGCTCGTCGCGCTCGCGGCCGAAGACCCAGCCCTCCAGGTCGTCGCGGCCGTCGATTACGCGAAGCATCCCCGCATCGGGCACGATGCCGGCGAGGTCGCGGGCATCGCCAAATTCGGCGTGCCGATCACCGGCGAAATCCCGCTGTCGACGCGCGTCGATTGCGTCATCGACTTCTCCGCGCCCGTCGGCACGATGAGCATCCTCAAAGTCTGCGTCGATCGCAAGCTGCCGCTCGTCATCGCAACAACGGGCCTCGAAGCCGAGCACAAGAAGGAGATCGCCGAGGCCGCGCACGAGACGGCCGTGCTGCTCTCGCCGAGCATGAGCCTCGTTGTGAATCTTCTGTTCAAGCTCACGAAGCTGACTGCCGAGGCTCTCGCGAAGCAGGACTTCGACGTCGAGATCATCGAGCGCCACCACCGCTTCAAGAAGGACTCGCCGAGCGGCACGGCGGCGATGTTCGCGAAGATCGTGCAGGATGCCATGAAGCAGGATAAGATCATGCACGGACGCGAAGGGATCGTCGGCGAGCGGCCGCATAGCGAGATCGGCATGCACGCCGTCCGAGGCGGCGACAACGTCGGCGAGCACACGATCGTTTTCAGCACGCTCGGTGAGACGATGGAACTCGTCCACAAAGGCTACAGCCGCGACAGCTACGCCCGCGGGGCGCTTGCGGCCGCGAAGTTCCTCGCCGGCAAGCCGGCCGGCCAGTATTCCATGGCCGACGTGTTGGGGCTGTAATTTACGGCGATTCCTTCCACAAATACCCCTGCACGTCCGCGCGGCCGACGATCTCGATCGGCCGACGCGGGTAGTCGGGGCCTTCAAAGGAATCGAGCTCCCCGAGCGTGAAATCGTCTACTTCCCACAATTCGCCGGGGATCGCCACGCCGTTCGCGTCGTCGCGAATCATCCCCTGATACCGTCCCAGGTCGAGTAGCCGATACTTTGGCACCGTGACGGCCTCGCCGACGAACGTCTGGTCGGCGACGCGGAAGTGGTTCGTCCCGCCGCGCCGCAGCGAGCCGTAGAAGAAGAGAATCGTTTTGCCCATCGCTCGCCCGCCAGAGTACACTTATCTCCCGCCTCCATCTTACGACGGACCTCGCCATGCCCACCTTTCGCCAACATCCGGATCGGCGTACGGCCCTCGCCGCCGGTGCCGGCCTGCTTGCCGCGACACGCCTCGCCGCCCAGCCCAAAGACGCGAAGCCGCCGCTCGTCGAAGGTTACACGAACCAGGTCAGCTACGCACCGGGCGAGGAATTGAAGCTGCACGTCTCGAGTGCGGCGGAGAGGTACGACGTCGAGATCGCCCGGCTCGGCGCGAAGCGAGAAGTCGTCTGGTCGAAGAAGGGTGTCCCGGGCAAGGTCCACCCGATTCCGGCGAACGCGTCGTCGCACGGCTGCCGCTGGCCTGCGACGCTCACCATCCCCGTGCCGGAAAACTGGCGATCCGGCTACTACACCGTCAAACTCGGCGAGAAGAACCGCGACGCGTACTTCATCGTCCGCCCCAAGGTGCCCGCTTCGAAGATCCTGATCCAACTCTCGACCAACACCTACAACGCCTACACGAACTGGAACGGCTACAGCCTCTACGCGTACCATGCCAGGCACAAGGCCCAGGGTCGGCGCGTCTCGTTCGACCGGCCGCAGTATTCGCAGTTCCCTACGTGGGAACAGCCGTTTGTCGCCTGGGCCGAGTCCAACGGCTACGCCCTCGACTACTGCGCGAACTCGGATCTCGAATTCCATCCCGAGTTGCTCGAACATTACAAACTCGTCCTCAGCGTCGGGCACGACGAGTACTGGTCGTCTCCGATGCGCGACCACCTCGAACGCTACATCGGCGGCGGCGGGAACGTCGCCTTCTTCAGCGGCAACACCTGCTGCTGGCAGGTGCGCTCGGAGGAGAGCGGTCGGGCGCTCGCCTGCTGGAAGCAGAACTTCGGCGACGATCCGTACTACGCTTCAGGGAACCACAAACTGCTCTCGACGCTCTGGAGCCATTACCTCGTTGGCCGCCCGGAGAACTCGCTCACTGGTGTCGGCTTCCTGTGGGGCGGCTACCGCAAGAGCCACGGACAATACATGACCGACCCGGCCGAGTATACCGTCCATCGCCCCGACCACTGGCTCTTCGCTGGAACGAACCTGAAGCGCGGCAATGTCTTCGGTGACAAGGACACGATCGTCGGCTACGAATGCGACGGCTGCGAACTCGTTTGGAAGGATGGCTTGCCATCACCCACGGGGAAAGACGGTACACCGGCCAATTTCGAAGTCCTCGCCACCTGCCCCACGCGCTGGCATCCCGACGACTGCGAATGGTACGAAAAGTGGGAGAAGGGCCGCGTCGGCAACGCCGTGCTCGGCAGCTACATGCGCGGCGGCACTGTCGTGACCGTCGGCAGCACCGACTGGGCGCACGGCCTGCGTGGCAAGGACAAAGTCGTGGAACGGATCACCCGCAATGTGCTAGACAAGCTGGGATGACGCGATTCCGTCAGCCGCTCAGCAGCTTGTGACCAAACGCAGCGCGGAGGCGGTTCGCGGCTTGCCAGAGCTTCGGATCGGTGTGCAGGAACTCGACGAGGTTGGCGGTGGAAATGCCAAGCAGTTCCGCGGCCGTGCTCACTTGCGCCTGGGTCGCGGCCAGCACGTCGAGCGCGAGACCGGCTGTCGGCCAGAAAAGGGGATTCTTCGCGGCGAGGTTCAGTTTGCCGTCGGCGAACGCGATCCAATTGGGATGCGCGCGCACCGCATCCGCCGTCGGCGCAATCGGATCGCGGAGTTCGAGGAAGAGGGCGCGATACAATCGCCCCAACGCCTTCGCCTTGTTTTCGTGCTGCGAACGGCTTTCTTCGGCGATGACGATCAGGCCCGTCGGCCGGTGCCGCAGGCGCACCGCCGACGAGGTCTTGTTCCGTTTCTGGCCGCCGGGGCCGCTGGCGCGGTAGGTGTCTACGTCGCACTGCCCGAGCCGTTCGGCATCCGAGAGCATCGCCCAAGTCGCGCGCGGCGCCCGCGCCGTACAATCGCTATTCCGAGGTTCCTCATCCCGCGAGGCCGCCATGAGCACTCCCGAATCGACCCCGTCCGCACCGGTGGACTACAAGTCCGGCCAGTACGAGTTTACCGAAGAACACAACCGCGTGATCGGCGGCCTCGCCGATTCCATGCGCGTCGTCGCCTCGTTGATGCAGTTGCTCGGCCTGGCGTTCGCCATCTTCTTCGCCTTCCAGTTACTGCACACCCTCAAGAACCGTGAGAACTTCTTCCCCGCCATCGGTCTCGGGGCGTCGATGCTGTTGTGCCTCTCGTTCGGCTTTTGGACCTCCGGCGCGGCCGCGTCCTTCCGCAAGATCGTCGAGACGAAGAACGAAGACCTCTGGCACCTGATGAAAGCGCTCAAGAACCTGCACAACATGTACGCCACCATGCGGGCGATCGTGTACTGCGGCCTCGTGCTCGCCATCGTCGGCGTGGCCATGGCCGTCGTCAGCTACTTCAACGTCATGCCCAAGCCCGAGTAAACCGGCGACCGCATGAACTATCAGGTCAGCCTGCAATCGTTCCACGGTCCGCTGGACCTGCTGCTCTACCTCGTCCGCCGCAACGAGGTGGACATCCACGACATTCCCATATCGCTTGTCGCCGGGCAATTCCTCGAACACCTGAAGACGCTCGACCTGCTGGATATCGAACTGGTCGGCGACTTTCTCGTCATGGCCGCGACCCTGATGGAGATCAAGGTTCGCGGCTTGATTCCGAGTGAGGCCGAAGAGGACCGCGACGAGGGGCCGGATCCGCGCCGGCAGCTCGTCAAGCAGTTGCTGGAGTACCGGCGGTTCAAGGATGCAGCGGCGGCCCTCGAGGAGAAAGCCGAGGCGCACGCGACGCGTTTGCCGCGCGTGGCCCCGCTCGAACCCGCCGCCCCTGGCGTGCAACCTGTACGCCCCGTCGAGCTCTGGGACCTGGTTAGCGCCTTCGCCCGACTCATGCGCGAGACGCAAGGGCTGCAACCGAAAACCATCACGATCGACGACACGCCGCAGGAGGTGTACGAACGCCTCGTGGCGGAACGCGTGAAGGCCGACCGGCGCGTGAACTTCCGGGACGTGTTCGCGCCGCCGTGGACGCGGTCGAAGCTCATCGGCCTGTTCCTGGCGGTGCTCGAACTCATCAAACGCCGCGAGATTGCACTCGACCAGGCGGAGCCGTTCGGCGAAATCTGGCTGCTCGCCGACGTCCCCGCCGAACCCGCGACCGCGGCGTGAGGGTTATGCCAACACATCTTTGATGACGTGCCCGTGAACGTCCGTCAGACGGCGTTCGATCCCGTTGTGGTAGAAACTCAGCCGTTCGTGGTCCAAGCCCAAGAGGTGCAGCATCGTCGCGTGCAGGTCGTAGATCGTCGCGACCTTCTCCACGGCCTGATGGCCGAACTCGTCGGTCGCACCGTAGCTGTAGGCCCGCTTTACGCCGGCGCCGGCGAGCCAGACGGTGAAGCCCTTCGGATTGTGGTCCCGGCCGGAGGCACCCTTCTGGAACGTCGGCATACGGCCGAACTCCGTCACCCAGACGACAAGTGTGTCCTTCAGCAGTCCCGTGCGCTTCAGGTCGGTGAGCAGCGCGGCGCAGGGCTTGTCGAAGACGTTCGCGTGGATCGAATACTGGCTCTTCAGCGTCTTGTGGCCGTCCCAGTTGCCGACGCCTTCGCCCATCGCGTACGAGCCGTTGAAGAGCTGGACGAAGCGCACGTCGCGCTGGAGGAGCCGGCGGGCGAGGAGGCAGTTGCGGGCGAAGCCGGCCTTGGTCGCGTCCTTGTCGTCGGTGCCGTACTCGGCGTGGATCGCCTTCGATTCCTTACTCAAATCGGCCGCTTCGCTGGCGCGGATCTGCATCTTCGCGGCCAGCTCATGGCTGGCGATCCGGGCGGCAAGGTCGCTCTCGCCGGGCCGTGCCTTAAGGTGTTCCTCATTGAGCAGCTTGAGGAACTCCCGCGTCGCCGCGTCCTCCTTCTCGCCGATTCCCTTCGGCCGGTTCAGATTCGGGATCGGCTTGTCGGCGGTGAACGGCGTCCCCTGGAACACGGCCGGGAGGAAGGCGCTGCCCCAGTTGTTCGGCCCCACCTGCGGCACGCCACGCGGGTCCGGGATCGCGACGAACGCCGGCAGGTCGCGGCACTCGCTGCCGAGGGCGTAGCTCACCCACGCGCCGGCGCTCGGGAAGCCGTCGAGCGTGAAGCCGGTGCTCATCTGGTTCTCGGCCGGGCCGTGCGTGTTGCTCTTGGCCGTCATCGAGTGGATGAAGCACATCTCGTCGGCGAGTTCCGCCAGCTTCGGGAAGAGATCGGAGACCATCTTGCCCGACTGGCCGCGGGGCTTGAACGGCCAGATCGGCTTCGTGAGGTTGCCGTTCTCGCCCTGGAAGGTGACGAGCTTTTCCTTCCCCGGCAGCGGCTGCCCGTCGCGCTTTACCAGTTCCGGCTTGTAGTCGAACGTGTCGAGGTGGCTGACGGCGCCGGAACAGAAGATCGTGAGGACTCGCTTGGCTTTTGGTGCGAAGTGCGGCTTGCGCGGCGCGAGCGGCGCGTTCGGGTAGATGGTCGGCCGCAGCGGTGTGACTTCCGCGAGGAGCTTTTGTTCCGCGAGCAACGAGACGAGGGCGATGGCGCTCAGGCCGGTGGAGGCTTGTCCGAGGAAGTGCCGACGGTCAAGCAGAGGATGGGGAGGCATGGGCTAGACTCGAATCGGAAACGAAACCGCATTTTTCATTTTGCATTCGTTCGATCGTATCGGACCAATGCAAAATGAAAAATGCGGTCGATTGTCAGGGTGCAATTACTCGTCCATCATCGCCCGGATCTTGATGAGGAGGCGGACGAACTCGATGTAGAGCCAGACGAGCGTGACGAGCAATCCGTACGCGGTGTACCACTCCATATATTTCGGGGCACCGACGCGAGCACCGGTCTCGATCATGTCGAAGTCGAGCACGAGGTTGAGCGCGGCGATGACAATGACGACGAGCGAGAAGCCGATGCCGATCGGGCCGGCGGCGTGGATGTACGGCACGCCGATGCCGAACATGCCAAGAATCCACGTCGCGAGGTAGACCATGCAGACGGCGCCGGTGGCGGCGACGACGCCCATCTTGAACTTCTCGGTGGCACGCACCAACCCGGACCCGTATGCGAGGAGCATGACGGCGAGGACGCCGACGGTGAGCAGGGCGGCCTGCAGGACGATCCCTTGGAAGCGGCCGGAGATGAGGCCAGAGAGCGCGCCGAGGAAGAGGCCTTCGCAGACGGCATAGAACGGTGCGGCGATCGGGGCGGACTTCGGGCGGAACATCATGACGAGGCCGGCGATAAGGCCGCCGATAAGGCCGCCGAAGACGAACCCGATGGCGTAATCGCTACGAACGGACATCCCCTTCCCCACGCCGTTCGGGAAGCACGCCATCCAGGCGACGCCGGCGGACGCCAGCAGGATCGCCGTGAGGAAACCGGTCTTGGCGACCGCACCGTTGATGGTCATGGCGTGCTCGCCAGTGCGGCCGGATGCGTAAGCCTCTTCGTAATAGGTCTTTTCGTTGAGTGCAGGGTTCGCGGTACGCATGGCGGATTCCTTGGCAGTGTCCATGATTCGGGGATCGCAGTGATTATACCCCGAAAATCCCGCGCGTTTACAAGCCCGGCGCCGATTCGCGCGCCGCCGTTTTCCGACTGGCGGTTCCCGCCGGATTCCCGAAAATGTCCCAACCATGTCCAATCTTCGCACGGCCCTCTACGACGCCCACCGCACGCGCAACGCCCGCATGGTCCCCTTTGCCGGGTGGGACATGCCGGTGCAGTACGCCGGGATCATCGACGAACACAAAGCCGTGCGCTCTGCCGTTGGTATGTTCGACGTCTCGCACATGGCCCGCTTCTCCTTCGCCGGCGAGGGTGCCGAAGAGCTTTTGGAAAAGGTCTTCACGAACGCCGTCGGCACGATGAAGGACTTCCAGGTCCGATACGGCCTCGTCTGCAACGAAGACGGAGGCACCCTCGACGACGTGCTCATCTATCGTTGGCCCTACGGCTACGCGATGGTGGCGAACGGCTCGAACCGGATCAAGATCTTTGATTGGCTCACGAAGCACGCTGGCTCGGATGTCCAGATCCAGGACCAGACACTCGCGACGACGATGATCGCCGTGCAAGGCCCAAAGTCCACCGAAGCCGTGACGGGCCTGTTCGAACACGACGTGACGAAGCTGAAGTACTTCTTCGCCCAGCCGACGCGCTACCGCGGCCAGGATTGCGTCGTCGGCCGCTGCGGGTACACCGGCGAGGACGGCTTCGAGATCATGCTCGGCAACGTCCTCGGCCCGACGCTCTGGAACGACCTGCTCGCGAAGGGCGTCGTCCCGTGCGGCCTCGGGGCGCGCGATACGCTCCGCCTCGAAGCGGCCATGCCGCTCTACGGCCACGAACTGACGGAAAAAATCGATCCGCTGCAAGCGGGATTGGATTGGGCGGTGAAGCTGAGCAAGCCGTTCATCGGCCGGGACTCGCTCGCGAGCGCGAACGAGGCCGCGGCGCACCGGCCGAAGCGCATCGGTCTCGAGCTGGAGGGTACGCGCGCCGCCCGCGAGGGCTGCACGCTTCTCGCCGACGAATCCACCCCGGTCGGCGTCGTCACCAGCGGCAGCTACGCCCCCTGGCTGGAGAAATCGATCGCGATGGGGATGGTCGGCCCGAACTACACGGCCCCTGGAACGAAACTCCTCGTCGACATCCGCGGCACGGCCGTCCCCGCCACCGTCGTGCCGCTCCCCTTCTACAAACGCGCCAAGTGAGGACCACCATGGATTTGAACGCCCTGCGGTACGCTGCGAGCCACGAATGGGCGAAACTCGACGCCGACCTTGTGACCGTCGGCATCACGAAGTTCGCCGTCGAACAGCTTACCGAACCGACATTTCTCGATCTGCCGAAAGTCGGCCAGACGGTGAAGCCCGGCCAGGAGGTCGGCGTGATCGAATCGGTGAAGTCGACCTCCGGCATCAACTCACCGGTCGCCGGCGTCGTCGTCGCCATCAACACCTCGCTGGTGGATGACCCCGCGACGAAGCGCCGTGGCAACCTCGCGCTCGTCAACGACGACCCCCACGGCGCCGGCTGGATGTTCCAGGTCCAGCTCGCCCCCGGCGCGACACTCGACCACCTGCTGACAAAGGACCAATACGACCAGCAGATCGCGGGGCACTGACGACGCGCCGTGCTCCTTCGACGGAAACCGGAACCGGCTCCGCGTGGTGCCTCGCGGACGCCCCTCCGTCTTTCCGCCGTCCCCGCGCCACCCTTCGGCGGAAAGACGCCCGAATTCCGGAAGCGCCGTAGCCCCACAAGGACTTACGTCGATTCGGGCACCGCATTCATCGAGGAAAATCACCTTCTTCGAACGATCCACTTGCGAATTTCCTCCAGAAGCACCATCCCCAACGCAAACGGGATCACGAACATCCAAACGATGAAGGGGACCGGACCGGTCCCGAAGAGCAAATGGCCCCCGGCGGTGTAGACGATCAGGATCACGGCCAGCAATTCGATCGCGATTCCGATCGGAATCAGTCGGTTCTGAAGCAACCCGAACCGGAACACCGACAGTCGGTCGCTCCGGCAGATCAACAGGTTGGCCACCTGCATGATCACGATCGCCGTGAGACAGGCGGCGGTCGCCTGCTTGTAGAGCGGGTCGTTCGGCGGGAGAACTTGACCGTAGGTCCAGCCCGCCGCAAATAACACGAAGAAGAACGCGGCCATGGCGGCCGTCGCCTCCAGGACTCCGAGAAAGAGGTACGACCGGAACAGGACCCGCGCCGTGAGCAACCGTTCGGTCGGCGGCCGGGGCGGCCGCTTCATCGTTTCCGGCTCCGGTTTTTCCGCGCCCAGGGCCAGGGCGGGGAGCATGTCCGTTCCGAGATCCACCGCCAGTATCTGGATGACGGTCAGGGCGAGGGGCACCTTGAAGAGCACGAACGCCAGATACGGAACGAGTTCCGGAACGTTCGAGCTGAGAATGTAAGTCAGAAACTTGCGGACGTTCGCGTAGACGGCCCGCCCTTCCTCGATGGCGGCGACGATACTGGCGAAGTTGTCGTCGAGCAGAACCATGTCGGCGGCCGCGCGGGCGACGTCGGTGCCGGAGAGGCCCATCGCGACGCCGATGTCGGCCGCCCGCAGCGCGGGGGCGTCGTTCACCCCGTCCCCCGTGACCGCCACGACATGCCCCTTGGCCTGGAACGCCACGACCACCCGCATTTTCTGATCGGCCCCGATTCGCGCGAAGACCACCTCCGGCGCGTTGAGCGCGAACTGCAACTGGACATCCGACATCCGACTGAGCTGTTCACCCGTGATTACGACCGGATCGCCATCGACCAGCCCGACACCCCGGGCAATGGCAACCGCCGTGCCCGGGTGGTCGCCGGTCACCATGACCACGCGGATTCCGGCCTCCCGACACGTTCGGACCGCCGCTGGCACCTCCGGTCGCGGTGGATCTTCCAACCCCGCCAGCCCGAGCAAAGTCAGCCCGACGTCCAGGTGATCCCGTTCGTATTCGGCAGGCACCGATCGGATGGCGAACGCGAGCACGCGCAATCCGGCGCCGGCCAGGTTCTGCTCCGTTCGGCGAATTCGCTCGCGCGCGGCGTCGTTCAACGGCTCAACCCCGGAAACCGTCTGGACGTGCGTACACAGCGGCAGCACCGTTTCGAGCGCCCCCTTGCAGTGCAATCGCAAACCATCGGGCAACTGGTGAACGATCGAGAGTCGTTTGCGGTCGAAGTCGAAGGGAATCTCGTCGACCACGGGCCAGCTAGGCAAGTCCGGACGGGCGGTCCGGGCGGTGCGGACGAGGGCGATCTCCATGGGATCGCCGACCCATTCGCCCGGCGTTTCGTGATCGGCTTCCAGCGAGTGACAGGTCCCGGCGACCTCGAAGAACGCCGGATGTTGGACTCCGAGTTCCGGCCCCGCGAATCCGTCCGGGGTGTCGATGAGCGTGTCATTCAGATAAAGCCGTCGAACGGTCATCCGGTTTTCGGTCAACGTGCCGGTCTTGTCCGTGCAGATCACGCTGGCCGCGCCCAGGGTCTCGACGGCCGGGAGATGGCGGACCAGCGCGTTCCGTCGCGCCATGCGCTGCGAACCGATGGCCAGCGCCAACGACACGGTCGGCAGAAGGCCCTCTGGGACATTGGCCACGATCACGCCGATCGCGAACAGGAAGTTCACCCAGAACGGCAAACCCATTGCCTGCCCGAGCAGGAAAAAGACGATCCCAAGCACGATCGAGAACGCGGCCACGATGCGGCTCAGGCGGGTGATCTCTTGTTTGAGTGGCGAGGGGCGGTCCCGGGTGGCCTGCGAGAGACGGGCGATCCGGCCGAGTTCGGTTCGCATGCCCGTCGCGAAGACCAACGCGCGTGCGCGGCCGGCCACGACGCTGGTCCCCGCCAGCAGGATGTTGCCGGCGCCCAGGATATTCTCCCGATGGTCCGGTCGTTCGTTTTTCGCTTCCGGGACCGACTCGCCGGTCACCGTGGAGGTGTTCACTTGCAACCCGAACGCCTGGATCACCCGGCAATCGGCCGGAACCTCGTCGCCCGATTCGAGGGCGACGACATCCCCCGGAACAATCTGCTCGGCGAGGAGGAGGTGGATATCGCCATCTCGCATCACTTTGGATTGGTGTGGCAAGAACTGTCGGAGGGCCGCGAGTGCGCGTTCGGCCCGATACTCCTGCCAGAAGGAAAATGCGCCGTTGAGGATGATGACTCCGACGATGGCGAACCCCAGGGGCGCCATGCCGCCGGCGGGATCGAGTGCGGCGGCGAGGAAGGCCAACCCGGCGGCAATCCACAAGATCAGGGCGAAGAAGTGGGTTAACGTGCGGAGGAACCGCAACACCAGCGGGGTCTCCGCGACCCGTTCCACACGGTTCGGCCCGAACTCGGCCAATCGTCGGGTCGCGTCGTGAGCCGTCAATCCATCGACGGTGCTCTGAAAGCTGCGCAGCGCGTCGTCGACCGTCAGTTGGTGAACCTTTATCGACATCGGGCACCTCGACCGATCGCGGACAGTCGGAACGGGGACGCAGCTCCATTCGCGCGTCGATATCGCCGTTCTTCAGCCACCGTGCCGGATCGTGATCGAGTGAGACATTGATTGCGCGCGCCGGCATTCGTTCGAATTGTTTCCGTTATCCATGACGTCTGCGATTCGTACCGCCACGAATCTCGCGCTATCATACTGCGTATGCCCGATCACGGGATCGATGACGGTGAAGGGAGGCAGGGAGGTTCATTTGCGGAGGAACGAAGCCACTAGCTGCACAACGATGCCGCCGGCAATCGCGCATCCGGCGCCGACCGCGATGAAGATGAATTGCCAATTGCGCTTTTCGGATTCCTCTTTGTGGCGCTTCAGTTCGGCGACGGTCGTTTCGAGTACGATGATTCGATCTTTCAGGTTCGGTATTTCCGCCTTCGTCAATTCTTTCTCGAGAAACTCCACATCCTTTTGAAGCAGGTCGACTGCGCTTTGCGCTTCGCGGGCAATTCGAGTCGGTGATTCACGCTCCATTCTGTTCCGCCTCCTCGGATTCTTCGATCATCTTGTTCCACCGAGTCATGACTTTGGCCAGCCGCCCACCGTTGACATCTCGCAACAATCGCAACATCCAAGTTTCCATCGAACTCGAATCGAGGGCTTGATTGATGGGGATGAATTGTCGCCACGAACGCGATCGTCCGTCATTGTCGATCTCGTCCAATTGAGGTACGATGACAGCGCCGTTCAGGTTCTGCAATTCCCACTTCAATGTCGCCTCGCGCGTTTCGTCAGTCAGTGGGATCGTGGAAAACTCAGTCGACAAGAAATCACTGGCCCGTTTGACCGCGTCCGAGAGAGAATGATTCTTCTCGATCGCTTCGGCTACGCGGATCGTCAGCTTCGGTTCGGCAACCACGGCTTCCATTCTTCACCTCCTCCACCGACAGTATATCCGTACGATCGGATCCCGGAATATCGCATCGACCGTGTCGAGGCCGAAGTCGGGGCGTACCGAGGACGATCCGTCTTCGGTACGCCGGGCATTCGGGAACGAAAAGCAGGTCGAGTGCCTTACTTCATCTCGGCGCGGACCTTCTCGAGCAGCTTCTTGGTCGCCAGGATGCCTTCCGGTTCGCCGAGCTTGCTGCCTTCGTACTCGATGCCGATGAAGCCGGTGTACTTGTGCTTCTTCAACACGATCTCGAGCATCTTGCGGTAGTCGGTCTTCGTCTCGTTCCCCTTGTCGTCGAAGTCGTGGGACTTGGCGCTGACGCCTTTGGCGAACGGCATCAGTTCGTCGACGCCCTTGTAGCGGTCGTAGGCGCCGGGCTGGCCTTCGATCTTGCCGATGTTGAAGTTGCCGAAGTCGGGGAGCGTGCCACAGCGCTTGTGGTCGACGCGTTTCATGACGGCGGCCAGCCAGCCGCCGTGGCTGGAGAGTCCGCCGTGGTTCTCGACGATGACATTGAGGCCGAACTTGTCGCCTTCCTCGCTGAGTTTGCGCAGGCCGTCGGCGGCGAGCTTCTGAGTTTCCTCGAAGCCCTTCTTCCAGTCGCTGGCGGCGTTGACGCGGATGCTGTGGCAACCGAGGAACTTCGCCCATTCGAGCCAGCGGAGGTGGTTGCTCACGGCCGTCGCGCGCTTCTTGTCGTCCGGGTCGCCGAGGTTGCCCTCGCCGTCGCACATGATCAGCACGCTGCTGACACCGTTGTCGTCGGCGACCTTCTTGAGATCCTTCAGGTAGCCGTCGTCCTTCTTCTTGTCCTTGTAGAACTGGTTGACGTACTCGACTCCGTCGATGCCGTATTCCTTCTTGGTCGTCTCGGCGAACTTCAAGGCGTCGAGCTTCTTGCCGAAGTACGCCTTGTGGAGCGACCACTGCGCCAGGGAGATGCGGAAGGGATCCGTCTTGGAATCGGCGAGTGCGAACCGGGGCGCGGCGAGCGAGCCCAGCGCGGCGGCACCGGCGGCGTGGAGGAAGGTACGACGCGAAAGCATGGAGAGACTCCGGGAAGGAAACGACCCGGACATTCTAGCGGCCGCGGGCGATTGGCGTGGGATCGCGGCGGATTCCCGGCTACGCTGGAAGGATGGAACGGACACCCTTTCGCTATGCCCACGTCGTCTTCGATTTCGACGGCACGCTCGTCGACTCCCTCGAGCATTCGATCGCGGCGTTCCAGCGCATCGCGCCGCGCTTCCACTTGAAGCTGGACCTCGACCTCGCGACGGCGCGCACCCTGCCGACGCGCGAGCTGTTCGCACGCATGGGCGTGCGCTTCTGGAATCTGCCGCGCATCATCCGCGCCTTCCAGGAGGAGGCGGCGAAGGACGCGCCGGGTCTCGCACTCGTGCCGGGCATGGCGGAGTTGCTCGCCGGCCTCGCGGAGCGTGGCGTGCGGCTCGGCATTCTGTCGTCCAACCGCGAGGACGCGATCCGCGCCTGCCTGCGCGCCCACGGCGTCGAGAACCTCTTTGCGTTCGTGGTGGGGTATCCGAAGCTGTTCGGGAAAGCGAAGGCGCTGCGCCGCATCCGTAAGGTGCACCGGATCGACCGGGACGCCCTACTGTATGTCGGCGACGAGGCGCGGGACGTGGAGGCGGCCGCGAAGGCGAAGGTGGCGTCCGCCGCGGTGACGTGGGGCTTCCACGCCGAGGCGCTGCTCGCGGCCGCGGCGCCGACGCACCTGCTGCGCCGCCCGGGGGATCTGTTGGAACTGGAATCCTGATCTGCCGGGTTTCCGAGGCCGATGCAACAAAAAACCCCGCGCCGTCCGGCGCGGGGTTTTGTTTCGACTCCGCTCGTTTCTACTCGAGCAGCAGAGTCGGCTCCCAGCCGACGCGTTCGGCGCTGGCGCGGAGCTTTTCGAGGGCGCGGTTCTGGATCTGACGGACGCGCTCCTTGCTGATGCGGAGCAGGTGGCCGATCTGGCGGAGGCTGTGGGTGCCGCTGCCGGTCAGGCCGAAGCGGAGGTCCAGCACCTTCCGCTCGCGCGGGCGCAGGTTGTCCATGAGGAACTTGAGCGCCTCCTGGCGTTCGTTGTTCTCGTGGAGGGTCAGCGTCTGCGTGTCGGGCATCGCTTCGGTCAGCTTGAAATCGCTGTCGTCGTCGAGCACGGCGTTCAGGCTCACCGGCGTCCGGGTGGCCGTCTGCAGGTGGTTGAGGTGCTCGAGGCTGCTGCCGGTGCGCTGTGCCAGCTCTTGCGGGCTGGGCAGGTGCTTGCCGCCGTGCGCCAGGGCTTCGGATTCCTGCTGGAGGAGGCCGAGTTCCTGGAGGTGGTGCGGCGAGAGGCTGACGAGGTGGCTCTGGCGGGCGACGGCGATCTGGAGGGTTTGACGGATCCACCAGGTGGCATAGGTGGCGAGTCGGGTGCCGTGGGACACGTCGAAGCGGTCGATGGCCTGCATGAGGCCGCAAACGGCTTCCTGAAGCAGGTCGGTGTAGCTGAGGCTGTGGTGGCGGAACCGCTTGGCGACGTGGGCGGCGAGTCGGATGTTGGCGCTGGCGAGCCGGTGCTTGAAGTGGACGTAACGGTCGCGCAGGCGGCGGACGGCGATGGATTCGCAGCGGTCTTCGGTGCAGTGTTCGCGGATGAACTGCGCCATCGGCCAGGGTTCGAGGGCGGGCTTGCAGGCGCGCAGGTCCGGGTGATGCCGGGTGAGGACGCGCACCAGTTCACTCTTGCAGTCCCAGAAGCTCGTCAGGAGCTCCCGTTCTTCCTCGGGCGTCAGGAGATCCGACGAGAAGGTGGTAAGGG
The DNA here is from genome assembly GCA_019636445.1 of Gemmataceae bacterium. Lineage (GTDB taxonomy): Bacteria > Planctomycetota > Planctomycetia > Gemmatales > Gemmataceae > Limnoglobus. The sequence continues at coordinate 117,115 of JAHBXO010000006.1, forward strand.
AAGGGTCTTCGCTCGTCGAGGGAACTCGCTGTTTGCGCCGCGCAGTCTTCATGATGCCTCCGAGAGGTCCGATCGGGTAACGATCCGGTGATATCCGAATGGCGGACGGTGACAAACGGATCGGGGGTCTTCGACCGCTCGAAGGCGGCATTCGCGCGGGCCGGGGTATTGCGCGTCGATCCCGCGGAGGGGAAACGACAATGCGGCGAACCGGCCGAGGATCGTCAGGTGGTGAATGCTTCCGAACTCACCAACCGAATCATCCATCGGGGTCGCCGCGGGCGCACGGCCAATCAACGCAGGTTTGAAGCCCGAGTCCAATTTCTCCGTCAAGCCCCTTGATTCTAACAGCGACCCGCCTACAAGCAAGACTTTATCCGGGAAAAGCGGAATTTCTTTCCCAGCCGTGTCAAGCCCGGTTTCCGGTGCGAACGATACAGTTTCCCAATCTTCGCGCCGCGGGCCGCCGCCACTGCCGGTCGGGGATCGCAACCCTATTATCTCGGCGTTTCGATTCCGATCCGAGAGGAAAACGACGTCGCGGTGCCCAAACGCGCACTAGAGTTGTGGAACCGTGACGATTGTAGCCGTTCGCCACGCCCCGATGGGATCCCCCTTGCGAGACCCTGCCTCCGATCCGCGATCCGTCGACCCCGCGGCGGGCCTTTCGGCCAGCATTCCGCTGCCGGCCGGCCGCGCCCGCAGCACCGTCCTCATCGTCGACGACGAACCGATGATTCTCGCGCTGCTCACCCGGCAACTGGGCGAGGAGTTCGACGTCCTCGCCGCCGGGTCCGCCGCGCAGGCCCGCGCCGTCATCGCAGCCCGCCCCGTCGACATCCTCATCACCGACCTCAACCTCGCCGACGGCAGCGGCCTCGCCCTCCTTGAAGGCCTCCGGATCACGCATCCCCGCATCGCCCGCGTCCTGCTCACCGGCACCGCGCGCCTCAGCGACGCCGTCGACGCCATCAATCGCTGCCAGATCCACCGACTGGTCCTGAAACCCTGGCGCGTCGACGACCTGCTCACCTCGATGCGCGCCATCGGCCGTTCCCTGCAACTCGAACGCAGCCACGAGAAGCTGATCGAGGAATACCGCGCGCTGATGCGCGACCTCGAAAGCCGTGTCGCCGAGCGCACGCGCGAACTGGAACTCAAGAACCAGCTCCTCGAGAAGATGGCGTTGACCGACGCGCTGACCGGTGTGCCCAATCGCCGCGCGGTGGAACTGATCGCGCGAAAGGAACTGCTCCGCCGCGCCCGCGTCGACGAACCGCTCGCCCTCGGCCTGATCGACGCCGACCACTTCAAGGACATCAATTCCGCCTACCTGCTGGTGGGTGGCGACCACGTGCTGACGTGGCTCGGCCAGACCTTGCAGAACGCCCTGCGCGGCACCGACGCCATCGGCCGGATCGGTGGCGAGGAGTTCATGATCGTCGCCCCCGCGACCGACCTCGCCGGCGCCGAAGGACTGGCGGAACGGCTCCGCGCGACGGTCGAACGCGAGCGCACGACCTTCCGCGGCGCGGCCATCGGCGTGACGATCAGCCTCGGCTTCGCGGTCGCGGAGGCGGGAGAGCCGGCCAGCTTCGACGAACTCCGCGCGGCCGCCGCCGCCGCCCTCGCCGACGCCAAACGCAACGGCCGCAATCGCGCCGTCGTTCGCCGCCTTGCCGCGGAAACAATGCCCATCGCCTGAGCCGTCCGGCCGGCCATTCCGATTCCCGACAAAATTGTTCACTTTGCGCTTGACCGGCATTTTCGTCGCCGCCATACTCTGGGAAGGAACGTTCTCTTCTCGTTCCCTTCATCTCTTTCTGCGGGGTCATTTATGTCTCTCTCCGTACTGCGAATGGCGCAGTGGCCACGGCGTCTCGCCAGGGGCTTCACCCTGATCGAGTTGCTCGTCGTCATCGCCATCATTGCCATCCTCATTGGTTTGTTGTTACCCGCCGTGCAAAAGGTCCGCGAAGCCGCGGCCCGCGCTCGCTGCCAAAATCACCTCAAACAATTCGGCTTGGCTATCCACAGCTATGCCGACGTGAATCGCACGATTCTGCCGCCGGGCGGTCTGTACTGCTACAACAGCACGGCGAACGGATATCGGCTGTCCAGCGAAGGTGGTGGCCAGGACTGGGGCAGCGACCAGGGCACATGGTTGGTCCACACATTGCCCTACATGGAGCAGGGTCCTCTTTTCGCTCAAATTAACTACCGAGACACGGTGCCCAACACGGTCGGTGCGTTCTTCAACGCCAACCCGACCAATCGGGCAATCAAGCTGCCTTACGGTCGCTGTCCCAGTGACGATTACAACCCGGATTCCACCGCATCCAACTACGTTGGCAGCCTCGGGCCGCAATGCGTCGGCGGCGGTTGCGGGTTTGACCCCAATCAACAATGGTGCGCGCCGGACCCCAACAACGCCGTCATCAACGGCGTGCCCGGTTACAACCTGATGGGTTATCGCGCCAGCCCCGACCACGGCAACGACTTGAACGCCCAAGGGATCCGTGGTACGTTCGCCCGCACCGGTGCCAAGATCTCCTTCGCGATGATCACTGATGGTCTGTCGAACACGATCTTCATCGGCGAAAACCTGATCGGTTCCAACGACCACCTTCTCTCGCAGGCTTGGTGGCACTTTAATGCAGGCAACTCCCACGCCAGCACGATCGTGCCGATCAATCAGCGTTCGGACCACCCGGACACCTACGGCTGTGTGACCTCCATCCCGAGCTCTGCTCGGAACTGGAACGTCTCATGGGGCTTCAAGTCCAAGCACTCCGGTGGTGCGAACTTCCTGATGGGTGACGGTACCGTCCGCTTCATTCCGCAGACGATCGATCACCGAACCTATCAGTTGCTCGGTTGCCGGAACGATGGTCAGGCCACCGGCGCGAACTGATTCCGTGGAATGGTTTGTCTTGGGAATCCGCACGGTCTTCCGTGCGGGTTCGCCATTTCCTGTCGATGCATTCTTTCGTCACCTTTCTCCGATTCCGCTTTATTCCGAAGGTGTCTTTCGCTTTCCAGGAGTTTCCACACCATGAAACGCGCTGCTACGCTTTGTGGTCTCTTTTTTTTGCTTCTCGTCACCGGTGGTTGCGGTAGCGGATTTGTCCCGGTGAGCGGCAAGGTGACACTCGACGGCGCACCGGTGGCCGGCGCGCAGGTGACCTTTGTGACGGAATCCGGCGATAAGGCGTTCTCGGGCGGCACTAACGAAGCTGGAGACTTTGAAATCACCTCGGGACCGCACAAAGGTGTGCCTGCGGGCAATTACAAAGTCACCGTGATCAAGGCTCCCGCGTTCGGGTCATCCACGGCCAGTACCAAGCCGGGCGATCCCGAATACATGAAGGACATGATGGCGGCCTCGAAGAAAGACCAACCCAAAACCGGTACCAAGGCCATGAATATGGCCCCGCAGGGAAAAGGCATGATGATGATGCCGATGGGCGGTGCTGGTCCGAGCGGAGCAGCGACCATCAAGTCCGAACTGCCTTCGGTCTACTCCTTGAACACGACGACGCCCTTCAAGGTGACCGTGCCCCACGACGGTCCCGTCGTCCTCGATCTCAAAGACGACAAAAAGGCTGCGGCCCCGAAGAAATAAACCGGATCTCTCCCCGGTTGCGCGATCGGCCGCCGGCTCTCCCCGGCGGCCGATTCGTTTCCCGCACCCTCACATTCGGGCGGTTCCCGTGCGGGTGTGGCAAATTCTGGTTAGCCCGACGCGTCAGCGGGTTAGCCCGACGCGCCAGCGAGTTAGCCCGACGCGCCAGCGAGTTAGCCCGACGCGCCAGCGAGTTAGCCCGACGCGCCAGCGAGTTAGCCCGACGCGCCAGCGAGGGAGAGCTTACGGATAACTCTTACGGATAACTCACCCTCGCTGGCGCGTCGGGCTAACAAGACAGCTCACCCTCGCTGGCGCGTCGGGCTAACAAGACAGATCACCCTCGCTGGCGCGTCGGGCTAACAAGACAGCTCACCCTCGCTGGCGCGTCGGGCTAACAAGATAGATCACCCTCGCTGGCGCGTCGGGCTAACAAGATAGATCACCCTCGCTGGCGCGTCGGGCTAACAAGACAGCTCACCCTCGCTGGCGCGTCGGGCTAACAAGACAGCTCACCCTCGCTGGCGCGTCGGGCTAACACAGACCTGGCGAGTCCACGCTGCGTAAGATCTCCCTCGCTGGCGCGTCGGGCTAACCAGAATTCACTACACCGATTCGCGAACCGCTCTATTTGGCACGGGAAATCAAAGGAAACGTCTTCGCCCGCGTTCCCGCCGTGCCGATCGTGCGCGGGGCGTCGCGGTTCGCCGGTGTCGCGGCGATGCGGTCCGCCGCGGAGCGCAGCCACTCCGCCACGTCCATCGCCTCGTCGCGGGCGGCGTCCCGCAACGATTGGGCCAGCCCGCGGCTCGGCTCCGAAGCCTCGATGGCGACAAGGGCGTGGAGTCCGTTGGCCCGCTCCCAACGCTCGACCGCGCCGCGCAGGCGGAGTTCCATCGTCGGCCCATCGCGCGCGGGGCGTACGCCGGGCCGTTCGACCATGCCAGCCACCAGCACGCGGTTCAGCGCCGCAGCGGTCCCCAGCGCCGACGCGACATCGTCGATCGGCACGACACGCGACCGCTCGTCGCCGGATCGGAAGTCGGCCGGCTCGATCTGCACCCGATCGCCGCTCATTCCCCCGCGCCCGAACAGCAGCACGGCGACCGTATCCTGCGGCTGGCTCAACTCGGCCACGTCCCGGACCGTGTCCAGGATCGTCGAACGAGTGGCCTCCTTGTCGAACACCGGCACCACGTCGACCCGGTCGAATATCCGATCGCCGCGATCGCGCAGCAGTCGGGCGATCGACTCGGCGTCCGTCTTTGGCGATCGCGAATCGCGGTCACCGATTCCGATGGCGACGACATAGAGTCGCCCGCGCCGGTTCGCCCCGCGCGGATGGGTTAGTTCGACCTCCGCGGCGGCCGATTCGCGTGATCTCTCGTCATCGGCCGCCCGCACGCCGATCCGGTTCGTTCCCGGAACGAGCGGCACGGTGAAGGTGATGCGCGTCGACTTCCCGCCCAGCAGCGGTTCTTGCTTGAGCGGTACGGCGAGGCGCACGCCGTTATTCTCGACGACGATGCCGGAGATGCCGTTGCCACCGTCCGCGACCTCGGCGTTCAGGGTCGCCGAGGCATCAGTCGCCACGCGATCCTTCGGGGCGGTCAGCTTCACGACGGGAGGCTTTTTCCGACCCAGTGGCCTGGTCGGCACCGGCCGTTCGCCGCGCCAGACCTGCGCGAGCAGGCCGGGATGGAAACCTTCGGCGAAGAACAGGTCGATCTCGCCAAGCCCCCCCTTGGGGAATCGGTAGCCGATGGCGCGCCGGCCGGCGTCGGAGCCATCGAACAGCCCGTCGGGGCTGACGACCGCCCACGATTTTCGGGAACTGTCGGTTGCGAGCGCGAGCAGTTCGCGACCGGTGGCGAGGTCCCAGAGCCGGGCCGTGCCGTCCCGCGAACCGCTCAGGAACGTACGCCCGTCGGCGTTGGGAACAATCGAAACGATGTCCGCCGTCTGGCCCGCGAATGTCCGGACGAACGCGCCGGTGCCGGCCTCCCAAAGCTTGATGTGGTCTTCGCGTTCGCCGGTCAGCATCCGCCGGCCGTCGGGAGTGAACGCAACCGCGTAGACGTCGGTATCGTGCCGGCCGGTGGGGACGATCCGCTTGCCCGTGGCCGCGTCCCAGACGAGGCCCCTGTTCTCGGACGATCCGGTGAGGACGCGGCCGCCGTCCGCGCTGAACGTCACGCAGATGACCCCTTCGCTGTGGCCACGGAGTACGGTCTTCGACCGACCGGAGACGGCGTCCCAGAGCGTCGCGGTCGCGTCCCCGGAGGCCGTCGCCAGTGTGGAGCCGTCCGGGCTGATCGCCACGCCCAGCACTTCCTTCGACTTCAACGTGTGGACGCGCTCGCCGGTGTGCGCGTCCCACAGGATCGCGGCCCCGTCCGGCGAGCCGGTCAGGATCTTCGTGCCGTCGGGCGCGACGGCAACGGACACGACCGGTCCGGCGTGGCCCTTGAAGGTGCGCAGCCGCGCGCCGGTCTCGATGTTCCAGATGATGGCGGTGGTATCGACCGAACCGGAGACGAGATGTTTGCCGTCGGGGGCGAAGGCGACCGCCTGAACGGGCTTTTCGTGGCCGGTCAGCGTGCGAACGGGTCGGCCGGCGGTTGTGTCCCACAGCACGACGGACCGGTCCTCCAGGCCCACGGCGATGGTACGGCCGTCGCGGCTGACGGCGGTAGAGTTGATGGGCGTGAGCGGCTGCGTGCCGATGACGGAGGCGATTTCCGGACCCGGTCGCGGGATGGCCACACGCAGCCGTTGCCCGGCGGCGATGTCGATCAGTCGATCGTCGGTCGCGCCGTCGGCGAAGGTCGCGACGACCTTGAGCCGGCGGATTTCGTTCGGCTGAAAATCCTTGGCCACGACCGTTCGGGGATCGGGGACCGCTTGACCGTTCACCGTGGCCGTCGCCCCGACCGGGAGGAGCAGCTCGAGCACCGCAGTGGGCGGGGATTGCGCCGGCGCGGGCGATGCCGCGAAGAGAATTACCCACGCCACGAACACGCAGACCGGCCGGAATCGCATGTTTACCCCAGCCCCTCGAGGATACCCGTGCTGTCGCCGAGTTGCCGGGTCGGCGCGCCGAAGCGGTCGAGCATCGCCAGCCAGAGGTTGTTCAACGGGGTATCGGTTTGGTAGCGGATGTGGCGGCCGGTCTTGATCGTGCCGCCGCCGCGACCGACCAGGAGCAACGGCAGATCGTGGTGATGGTGCCGGTTCGGATCGGCAATGGCGCCGCCGAACGCGATCATGCAGTTATCGAGAAGGGTGCCGTGTCCCTCTTTCACGGCCTTCAGTTTCTCCGTGAGATAGGCGAGCTGCGTGACGAGATAGGTGTTGATGATCTTCAACTTGTCGAGGTTGTCCGGCTTGTTCATATGGTGCGAGAGAGTGTGGTGCCCTTCGTTCACGCCGATCATGCGATACTTCTGTTCGCTTCCCTCGCGGCCGAGCATGAAGGTGCCGATGCGAGTCGTGTCGGTCTGGAAGGCGAGCACCAACAGGTCCAGTTGCAGTCGGATGTGCTCGGTGAGGTCGGCGGGGACGCCGGCGGGGCGCGACACGTCGTCGGGCAGGACGGCCGGGGAGAGCGGTTCGACGCGGGTCAGCCGCTTTTCCAGTTCGCGCACGCTGGACAGGTACTGGTCGAGCTTGCGCCGGTCGCCACCGCCGAGCTTCCGTTCCAAGTCTTTGGCGTCGTCGAGGACGGCGTCGAGGACGCTCGCCCGTAGTTCGTTTCGGGCGCGCGTTTCGGGATCGTTGGGTTTGTCGGCGAAGAGGCGGTCAAAGACCAGGCGAGGGTTCACTTCCGGCGGCACGGGCGTGGTGGCGTCCCGCCACGAGAGCGTGTGTTCGTAGACGCAGGAGTATCCGCTATCGCAGTTCCCGGCCCCGCGGAACTTTTCGATGGCCAGTTCGAGCGAGGGCAACCGCGTACGGTCGCCGAGTCGGCGGGCGGCGAGTTGATCGGCCGACAGGCCCGCCTGGAAGTTCGCGCCGGCGGTCTTCTTCGGTTGGGTACCGGTGAGGAAGGCACCGCTCGCCCGCGCATGGTCGCCGGCACCGTCGCCGTTGGCGCGCGCCTTGTCGCACGTCAAACCACTGAAGACGATCATGTCCTTGCGGTGCTCCGCCATCGGTTTCAGACATGTCGGCAGATCGTAGTCCGCGCCTTCCGCCTTCGGGGTCCAGTGGGGCATGATCGCCCCGTTTGGCGAATAGATGAACGCCATCCGCCGCGGCGCCGTCGTTATCTCCGCCGCGACTCCTTTCGGCAGCATCGCGTCCAGCAGCGGCAGCGCCATCGCCGTGCCCGCCCCGCGCAGCACCGTCCGCCGGGACAGCAATCGAATCGCCATGTCACTTCTCCGGAGTGGTTCGCTTCTGGAAGGGGTCGCTCTGGACGATCGCGAGGATCAGGGTGGAGAACCGGTCGTCCGCCCGGCCGGCGGCCTCCATGATACCATTCACCGCCCGGCGATCATAGTCCTCCAGCCCGCGCCCGAGCGCGTAAGTCAGCATCTTCTCGGCGAGGCACCGAACGAACGCGGCCTTGTCCGCCCGCAGCAGCTTTCGTAGCCCGTCCGGCCCATCGAACTTGCGTCCGTCGGGCAGTTCGCCGGAAACATCGATGGCGACGCCGGCGTCCTTCTCCCGCCACGCCCCGATGGCGTCGAACTGCTCGAACGCGAACCCGATCGGATCCATCCGGCGGTGGCAGGAGGCGCACACGGCGTTCGCCCGGTGCTGCTCCATCTGCTGGCGAAGGGTCCCTTTCAGTTGCTTCTGGTCCTCGAGTTCGGGGATGTCCAGTTCCGGCGGCGGGGGCGGCGGGGGCGTGTTGAGCAACTGGTCGAGGACGAACTTGCCCCGCTTCACCGGGGAGGTGCGCGTGGCGTTGGACGCGAGCGCGAGCAGGCTGGCGTGGGTGAGCATTCCGCCGCGGTGGGGCGGAGCCGGGACTCGCACGAACTCGCGGCCGGTCACGCCCACGATGCCATAGTGCTTCGCCAACTCCGCGTTCACGAACGTGAAGTCGGCATCGAGGAGGTCCGGCACGCTCCGGTCCTCGCGAACCATCGCTTCGAAGAACAGCAGGCTTTCCCGCAGCATCGCCTGGCGCAGCGTGGGGGTGAAGGTCGGGAACAGGACCGGATCGGGCGAGGCGAGGTCGAGCTTGCGAAGCGTCAGCCACTGTTCGGCGAAGCCGTGGAGGAAGGACGTCGATTTGGGATCTTTCACCATGCGGCGGACCTGCGCCTCCAGGTTTTGCCGTAGCTTCCCCCGGCTCGCGAGCGCGAACAACTCGTCGTCCGGCATGCTGTTCCAGAGGAAGTACGAGAGCCGGCTGGCGAGTTCGTACTCGCCGATCGGGTACGTGGAACCCGGGGCGCTACCGGACGGGTCGAGTTCGACGCGGAAGAGGAAATGCGGGGAGACCAGCACGCGATAGAGCGCGGTGCGGACGCGCAGTTCGAACCGTTGGCCTCGCTTCTCGGCGGCGTCGTAGAGGGCGAGGCACTTCTCCACTTCGGCGTCGGTGACGGGTCGGCGGAACGCGCGGTTGGCGAAGCGGGCGACGATCTCGCGGGCCGCCTCGCGCGGGGTTTGACCGGGCTTATGGGCCATCAGCCGCGTATGGGCCGCCGGGTACGCGAGCGGCGGAGGGTCGAACGGCCCCTCCACCTCGATGCCTTTGAGGTGAAGGATCCGCTTCCGATCGGCGTCGGGGTTGAGGAACTTCACGCCGACGCGGCCCGTGCCGGCTTTCACCACCACGCGCGCTTCGATGGTCTCGGGTTTGCTGGCGCTCGCCCGGACTTCGTACTCCTTCACGTCCTCGCCCATCACCCGCATCATCACGCGGATCGGTTCGCCGTCGCCCTGCGCCCCGCCGACGGTACACCGCACGCGATAGGTGCCGGCCTCGAGCGAGATCGTCTTCCCCAGCTCGCCGGCGACGTCGATGGAACCGGTGCGAATCGTGTCGAAGTTCCACTTTTCGCGCTTCGGCGGATCGGCGATCACGATCGCCTCGTCGAGGATCGCCTCGGCCGCCGACAGATACTTTTCCAGCAGCAGGGGCGACACCGAGAGGACGTCGCCGATGTTGTCAAACCCGTAACCCACGTCGTCGGCGGGGAAATCCTCGGTCGCCTGGAAATGGACGCCCACGAGGTCGCGGATCGTATTCTCGTATTCCACGCGGTTGAGCCGCCGCATGGTCACGCGCCCGGGGTTCGGCTTTGCCGCCGCGTCGGCCCGGTCGAACACCGTCTGAATCGCGGCGACCACCGCGTCGATTTCCTCGGCTTTCGGCCGGGGCTTCTCCGGAGGCGGCATCTCGCGCGACTTCACCATCTGCCGGACGGTCTCCCAGATTTTGCGGTCGGCGACCAGCGAAGCGTCGTCCATGTACTTCGCGAACGACAGGTCGGCTTTCGGTTTGCCGCCGCCGTGGCAGCCCGTGCAATGGCTCTTCAGGAACGGGAGAATCTGCTTCTCGTAGATGACGGGTTTCGCGCTTTCGCCCTTGGCCGCGCGCGGCGGCTCGCCGTGCAAGCCCAGGCTCGCGAACGAAAACACGACGAGCGCCAGCGGGAAGAGTCTTGTCACGCGACGCCCCGGTGCCGAGCAACCGAACGGGATGGTTCAAGGTCGGATTCGATGGAAACTCCGCCGAACCGCCGTCCATGAATTGTTGACGAACTCGACGCCGGGAACAACCGATTTCCAGGAACGGCCGTTCCGGAGTCGGCGTCGCCGGTGGTTCCCAGGAATGATTTGCCGGTTTGATTTCCAGTCGATCGATTCAAGAACTCCAGACTCTGAACTCAGATCTCGATATTCCAATTCGAGATGTGAGTTCTGAGGGATGAGTACTGAGCCAAGTCGCTCGCTCTCCCGGAGAATGTCCGGGAAGAACTGTTGAGACGGAGCGTCGGATCGAGTAAAAAAGAATCCCCACCCGTGCGGTCGAACGCGCGATTGCCCTTCCGCGGGAGACGCAACATGATCCACGGTTCGCAACACTCCCGACGGACGTTCCTCCTGGCCGGCGGGCTGCCGTTCTTTGGCATGAACCTCGCCGGCCGCGCGCTCGCCGCCCCCACGCCGACCGGTCCGCGGAAGGCCGCGAAGTCGGCGATCCTCATTTGGCTAAGCGGCGGTGCCTCGCACATCGACACCTGGGACATGAAGCCGGACGCGCCGGTCGAATTTCGCGGCATCTTCAAGCCGGTCCCGACCTCCGCCCCGGCCATCCAGTTGTGCGAACACCTGCCGCACCTCGCCAGGCAGGCGCACCACCTCGCCATCGTCCGCTCGCTGGGCGATCACCGCCGGGGCACCGGCGACCACCACGCCGGCTACTACTACAACCTCACCGGCCACGCGCCGGACCGCACCTTCCACCAACTGTTGAACGCCCGCACGCCGTACCCGACCGACTGGCCGTCGATGGCGTCGGTCGTCGCATCAAAGCGGCCGCCGCTGCCGAACCTCCCCTCCGCGATCACCCTGCCACAGAAGGAAGACGCCCCGCAATACACGCGGCCGGGGCAATTCGCGGCCCGGCTCGGCCTCGAGTACGACCCGGTCTTCGTCGACGGCAGCCGCGAGAAGCCGCTCGATTTCCAGGTGCCCGCGCTCTCGCTGTCCGGGGATACCACCGTCGCCCGACTGCAGGACCGCCGCTCCTTGCTCGGCGAGTTGGATCGCGCGCGGGGGTTGGCGGAGCAATCGGCGGCGAACCGCGAGTTCAGCATCCCCCAGCGCAAGGCGTTCACCCTGTTGGCATCGGCCGGGACCCGCAACGCCTTCGACCTGCGCGCGGAACCGGCGGCCGTGCGGGAGCGGTACGGCCCCGGCATCAACTCGATGTCCATGCTGCTCGCCCGCCGGTTGGTCGAGGCCGGCGTCCACTTCGTCACCGTCTTCTGGAAGGGCGACAAGGAACTCGACAAGCTGTGCAAGAGCGGCGGCGGGTGGGACACGCACGGGAACAACTTCACCTGCCTGAAAGATCGCCTGTTGCCCGAGTTCGACCGGCCGTTCGCGGCGCTGCTGGACGACCTGCACCAGAGGGGGCTGCTTGAATCGACGCTGGTGATCGTGTCCAGCGAGATGGGGCGGAAACCGAAGATCGGCGACCCGCGATCCGGCGGGGTGAGCGGGGCAGGGCGGGACCACTGGACGGCGTGCCAGTCGGTGCTGCTCGCGGGCGGCGGTATTCGGGGCGGGCAGGTGTTCGGCACCACCGACAAGCGGGCCGAATACCCGGACCAGAACCCCGTCGCGCCGGAGCATATCGCCCGCACGGTGTTCCACGCGATGGGCATCGACGACCTGCACGCCGTCGACCGCGAGGGCCGACCGTTCCACCTCATGGAAGACGGCCGCGCGCTCACCGAACTGTTCTGACCCTCGCAAAGCCGCCGTGTCGTCTGTGCCACGGCGCACCGTTTCAGAACGAGCGTGCATCCATGAATTGCGTCCGCTGGATCCCCGTTGCGGTCGTCGTCCTTGCGATTGGCCGGAGTGCCGCCGCCGACCCGCCCGGCAAGGTCGATCCGACGCGCGATCTCGCCGCGCATTGGCCCGCGGTGACCGAGCCGCGCGAGGTGCCCGCCAAGGACGTGCCGGCGCTGGGCCAGGGCGACTTCTCGATCGCCACGTGGGTGAAGGTGGACGACAAACTCGATCGCCCGACCGGCGATCTGCTCAGCCGCTACGACCCGAAGACGCGCCGCGGGTATCACCTCACGCTCAAGAGCAGCCCGGGTGTGACCTCGAATCAGCCGAACGATCGGCACCTCCAATTTGGCATCGACGACAACCGGTCCAGCGAATGGCGAGACTGCGGCCGACCCGGCAATGCGCTCTTCGCGTTCTCGATGGCGGTCCACGACGGTGCCTTGTACGCGGGCACCTGCGAGCCGGGCAAGGACGAGACCGGGCGCGTCTACCGCTACATGGGCGACTCGAAGTGGATCGACTGCGGTGCGCCGGACCGGTCGAACGCCGTGACCGCGATGGCGGTCTTCGACGGTACGCTTTTCGCAGGCACCGGAAAGTACCGCGTGGCCGGATCGAGCCTGAAGGAGTCGGAGAATCTCACGCTCGGCGGGAAGGTCTTCCGCTACGAGGGCGGAACGCGCTGGACGGATTGCGGCACGTTGCCGCAAACCGAGGCGGTCGGCGGGTTCGTCGTGTTCCGCGGCCAACTCTACGCGTCGTCGCTGTACAAGCCGGCGGGGTTCTTCCGCTATGAAGGGAATTCGAAATGGACGGCGCTTGCCGTGCCGGAAGTCCTCGACCCGAAGACCCGTGAGACGGGCACACGGCGCGTCGTACCGCTGACGGTCCACGACGGGCACATCTACGCCGGCAGCTACGACGGCGGCCGAGTCTACCGCTTCGATGGCCGGAGTTGGACCGATTGCGGACAACTCGGCGACAACACGCAGACCTATTCCTTCGCGCAGTACCACGGGCGGTTGTACGTCGGCACCTGGCCGAGCGGGCGAGTCTACCGCTTCGACGGCGTCGACAAGTGGACCGATACCGGCCGCCTCGGCGACGAGTTGGAAGTGATGGGGATGGCCGTACACAACGGCCGACTCATCGCCGGCACCCTACCGCTCGGCGAGGTGTACTCCTACGAGGGCGATACCACCTGGAAGAAGCTCGCCCGGCTCGACCTCACTCCGGACGTGAAGTACCGCCGCGTGTGGACGATGGCGGAGCACGACGGCCGGTTGTTCGCCAGCACGCTGCCATCCGGAAAGATCTTCGCGTACTCGGCCGGGCAACAGGCGATGTGGGGGCAACCGTTGCCGGCCGGCTGGCACCATGTCGTGGCCGTGAAATCGGCGAATCGGCTGACACTTTATGTGGATGGAAAACGCGTCGCGCAGACTCCGCCGTTCGACGCGGCCGGCTATCGCGTGGACGCGGACCAGCCGTTGCGCCTCGGCAGCGGCACCAACGGCCCTCTGAACGGATCGCTCGCCGATGTCCGCGTCTATCGCCGCGCGCTCGGCGATGCGGAGATCGAAGCGCTGGCCCGGAACAAACCCTGATCGGCGACGCTTCGCGCGGTTCCCGTTGTCGTTGCTTTACGGCACCGCCCGCATCAGGTCGGCGGCGAGGATCGTCGGGCACCAGTAGCGCTCGATGTGCTCGATCACCAGTTCCGTTCCCCGGGCGTGGCTGACGAACGGCGGCTGGCGCGGGTCGTACATCGCATCCGTCAGGTCGCGGACCAGCACGACGTTTAAGCCGAGTTTCACGAGCTGGCGGATGCCGAACGGCCGGCCGAGGACGCACATGTTCGTGTGGACGCCCATGAGGGCCACGTTCTTGATTCCTTCCTGCGTCAGGAAGTTGAAGATCTCCTGCCCGTTCTCGCCGATGCCGTCGTAGCCGATGATGTCGAGGCCGGCGTGCTGGCGCGTGTACTTGCGGACGTACGCGCCGACGACCGGATCATCGCAGGCGCACTTCGCCGTCTCGACGGGCAGCTCCGGCTCGCGCGTCTCGTCGCAGTGGCACCAGGCCGCGAGCGGAATCGGCGGCTTCGCGGCCTTCGCGTTCGCGACGCGCTTGCGGTGCGGCGTGTCGGTGTACAGGTCGAGCGTGCCGCTCGGCGAGTGGATGATCTGCACGCCGTTCGATCGGGCGTGCGTGATCGTCTCGTTCATCCGCGGCACCATCACGCCGACGCGCTGGGCCGCGCTCTTGCAGTAGTGGTCGTCCCACATGTCGCAGATGATGATCGCCGTCTCGGCCGCTTGCCACTCGACGACGCGTTCCTTCGGCGGCACCGGCTTCTCGCCCTTGGGCGACGGCCGATCGCGCATGGCGAGCTTCAGCTTTCCCGGCACCTTCGGCCGCACGGCCGTCGCCTCGTCGGCGATGTTGTGGTTGCAGCCGGCATCCTGCTTCGGCTTCTCGGTCTCGACGCAGCCGATCGCCAGTCCGGCGATCATTGCGGGAATCAGATAACGGACCATCTCGACCCTCCGGTTATTTCTGCGGAACCAACCCGTCGGCGTTCCTAGTCTTGTAGGTCGGGCCGAGTCTTCGAGGCCCGACAGTTTCGACTTTCCGTGGCGTGTGTCGGGCCTCGCAAAGCCTCGGCCCGACCTACGATTTTCGCGGAACCAGTCCGTCGGGGTTTCCGGTCTGCACGAGCCGGGTGTCGTCCGCGCCGAGGGCGGCTTCCTTCACCTTCAGCACAGCCGATTCCACGGCGAAGAGCGGCGCGTGTGAGCCGAACAGCACGCGGTTCGCGCCGACTCGGCCCGCGAGCTTCGCCACGCCGCCGACGCCTTCCATCATCGCGATGTCGAAGAAGACCGAACCGGACCGCGCCAGTGGAATCTGCACGTCCCCCTTCGGGTCCGGCGGCATGTTCAGGATGACGATCGGGAGCTTCGGCAGCCGGGCCGCGAGTTCGATCAGTGGCCGCAGGTCCACCGGCTTCACCATCACGAGCGGATGCTGCGTGCGCTCGTCCTCCATCTTCACGGCCAACTGCACGACGAGCGATTTCTCGCGTGCGAGCGTCAGGAGCTTGGCGAATTCCGGATTGTCGAGGGTGTAGCCGTGGTAGTTCGGATGCAAGCGAATGCCGGGCATCTTGTGAACGTCAACGCAGCGATGCAGGTCGTCCTCCCAGACGGGAAGGTTCGGGTTCACGCTGCCGAACGGAATCAGGAACCCAGCCGACGCTTGACACGCTTCGGCGAGCCGGGCGTTCACGGCCGCGAGATCCTTGTGGAGCAAGCCATCGAAGTGCCCGGTCCAGGCGCGCGTGATTCCGTTCGCCTTCAGCTTCTCGACGAGGCGGGCCGGCTCGCCCTGCGTAAGGTGGCGGAACGGCCAGGCGCCGAGCGAGACGTTCACGTCGATCGTCACGGCTTCATTCCTTTCGCCTTGAGGATCGGGTCGAGCATCCGCTTCAGGTTCTCGCCGAGGATCTTTTTCTTCGCGTCGGCGGGAATGTCGGCACCCTGCACCTTCGCGAGTTGCGAAGCGAAGCTGCGGCCGGGGACGTCGCTGCCGAAGAGGATGCGGTCGGCGCCGAGTTCGCGCACGGCCATCTCGACGCAGCCGGCCGTCGGGTCGAAGCCGCCGGTCTCGCACACCAGAGTCGAAGATGATCGAATGGCGCGAATGCCGAGCTCCCAGTCGCCGCCGGTGTGGCCGCAGATGAGCGGAGCCTTCGGATGCCGTTTCGCGAGATCCACCACATCGAGCGGTGTCGATTCGCCGGGCAGGTTGCCGTTCGCCTTGAACCAACTGTGCTGGAGGATCGGCGTCTTCAGCTCGGTGGCCTTCGCGATGATCGGATCGATCTCGGCGGCCGAGCAGCGCTTCGCGACCCAGAGTTTCACGCCGACCATCGGGCCGTCCTTCACGCAGCGTTCCAGTTCTCGCAGGCTCGCCTCGGGATAGTGCGTGCTGACGTAGACGAAGCCGAACGCGCGGTCGTGGTGGTGGCTGATCGCGGCCAGCACCTGGTCGTTCTGCTTGCGGAGTTGCTCCGGCGTCGGGTCCGTCAGGAACGGCGTGCCCATCATGACGCAGACGCGGTCGATCCCCATGCGGTCCATGAACCGCAGCAGGATCGTCATCTGTTCCTCCGGCGTCCGTCCTTCGGCTGGCAGGTGCGCGTGGACGTCCCAAATCATGGATCGTCTCTCATACTGCGGGACCGGTTGAGACCGGATTGGGAACGCGGACCGGCACCGGGAAGCCGGAACGAAGCGAGGGGCGTTCGTTCCGGTTCTCCGGTGCCGGTCCGCGGCTGCGCCGTCGCGCCGGTCAATCGTCCACGACGGCCGGGACCTTGATCGGCTTCAGCGGGTTCGCCGGCTTCTCCGGCTCGATCTCCTCGGCATCGAACACAGCCACGTCCTTGGGCGCGTTCGGGTCGAGTTCGACCTGGATCGGCTGCGATTGCTCGACGTCGTCCACCACGAGTGTCACGCGGTAGTTGCCGGGGCGAACGGCGCCGGTCTGCCCGGCGAGCGTCCAGTTGACGGTATGCAGCCCGGCGGTGCGCGGCGCCTGCGGGAAGCTGGCGACCGATTTGCCCGTCACGTCATAGACTCGCAGGCTCATCGACTTGGCGGGGCTGGTAAGCAGGTACTCGATCCGGCCGCCGGTCATCGGGTTCGTACCCACGAACTTCTTGTCGCTGGCGCTGTACGGGGATTGCGCGCCGGTGCCGGACCGCCAGCGCACGGCCGGGGCCGGGGCGAAGAGAGTGGCCTTGGCCGCCAGTACCTTCTCGTTCAACTGCCGCAGGCTCTGCACGTCGGCGATCCAGACGGACCGGCCGTGCGTACCGATGACGACTTCGCTGGCGGTCGTCGGCTGGGCGAACTCGTGCACGGCCACCGTGGGCAGGTTGCCGCCGAGTTTGCCCCAGGTCTTGCCCTTGTCGATGGAGACGTACGCGCCGAACTCGGTGCCGCAATACAGCACGTTGTTGTTGACGATGTCCTCGCGGAGGCAGCGGGTGCTGCCGAACTGCGGCAGTCCGGCCATCAGCGGCTTCCAGTTGGCGCCGAAATCCTCGGTGACGAAGATGTACGGCTTGTCGTCGTCGGAGCGGTGGGCGTCGAGGCAGACGTAGCACCGGCCGTCGGCGTCGCGCGACGCTTCGAGCGTGGCGACGTACCGGAAGCCGGGGACGCCGGCCTTGTGGATGTTCTCGGTCACGTTCGTCCACTTCGCGCCGCCGTCGCGCGTCACCCACACGAAGCCGTCGTCGGTGCCGGCCCACACCACGTCCTGATTGCGCGGCGATTCGGAGATCGCCGTGGCGCTGCCGGCCTTCAGCCGCGTGATCTCCGGCGAGATCTTCTTGAGCGTCGTCCCCTTCTTCACGGAGCGCCACACGAACTGGCTGGCCGTGTAGAAGATGCCGGAGTTGTGGGCGCTGAGGATGAACGGCGTGTTCCAGTTGAAGCGTTGCGGCTCTTCGTTCTGACCCCGGGGCGGGCTGATGAAGCCGCGCTCGCCGGTGCGGAAGTTCCGCCGGCTGATCGCCCCACCCTGGCTCTCGGCGTAGACGAGGTCGGGGTCGTTCGGGTCCACGCGGCAAACGAAACCGTCCCCGCCGTTCACGTAGATCCAGTCTTCGTTGATCGGACCGTAGGATCGCAGCGTCTGGCTGGGTCCTCCCCAACTGCCGTTGTCCTGCAGGCCGCCGTAGATCTTGTACGGCCGACGGTTGTCCACCGCGACGTGGTAGAACTGACCGAGGGCGTGGTGGTTCAGGTGCTCCCACTTCGCGCCGGCGTCGTAGGTGACGTAGTAGCCGCCGTCGCAGCCGATGAGCAGGTGCTTGTTGTTCTTCGGATTGATCCAGAGGGCGTGGCCGTCGGCGTGGACGCCGGGGGCGTTCAACTGCGCGAAGCGATCGCCGCCGTTCGTGCTCTTCCAAAGGACGGGCACATCGCCGATGACGTAGATCGTTTTGTCGTCGGTCGGGTCAACGCGGACGACGCTGAAGTACATCGGGCGCGGGTTCAGGCTGTTGACGCGCGTCCAAGTCTCGCCGTTGTCGGTGGACTTGAAGACGCCGCCGGTCTGGAAGCTGTCCTTGCCCTGCGAAGCCTGGATGTTCGGTTGTTGGCCGCCGAGGCCGAGGAGGTTCGGCTTGCTGGCCGATGCGCCGCGCTGCGGTCCGCCGCCGCCGCCGGCTCCGCCTCCGCCGAACCCGGCGATTGGCATCTCCGCGAGCGCGAGTTCGGCGACGATCTCCTTCTCGCCCTGCTTGACCTTGACCTTCACCTTGTCGCCGGCCTTGCGCGGGCTGTCTTCATTCGCTCCGGTGCGAAGCGCCGCCGTGAAATCGCGACGACTGGCGACCGCTTTGCCGTCGATTTCGACGATCGTATCGCCGACCTTGATGCCGGCTTTCTCGGCCGGGCCGTCCTTCGCGACGGTGCCGACCTTGAGCGCCTCGCGGTTGGTGAAGTCCGGGGCGAAGCCGGGCATGAGGATGCCGCGGGCTTGCGCGGGCGCCGCGCCGGGCGGGGCGGCGAGAACGATTTCGTAATCCTTCTTCTCGGTGCCGCGCAGGATGGTGAGCTTCACCTTGTCGCCGGCCTTGCGGTCGTTGCCGACGGCGGCGATGTACTCGTCGGGGGTCTTCACGGCCTTGCCGTCGACAGCGACGATCTCGTCGTCGACCTTGATGCCGGCCTTCTCGGCGGGTCCGCCTTCGGTGATCCGGCCGATCTTGACGCCGGTCGTTCCGGCGGCGAGTTGGAAGCCGGCGATCGGCCGCGCCGCCGGGGCGGCACCCTGGCCGCGACCGCCGCCGCCACCCTGCCCACGGCCACCGCCGCCTTGCAGCGGACGATCCGCCATCGTCACCTCGATCGGAATCTCCTTGCCGTCGCGCTTCACGACGAGCTTCATCTTGTCGCCGCCCTTTTTCGTCTGGATGACCTCGACGAGATCGTCGTACTTCTCGATCTTCTTGTCGTCGGCCTTCACCACGATGTCGCCGGGCTTCAACCCGGCCTTGGCCGCCGGTGCGTCGGGCGTGATCTCGTTCAGCTTCGCTCCGCCGTTGTCCGGCGCGTTCTCGCCGACGATCCCCATGTACACCTGCCGCGGTCCGTCGCCCGTGCCGACCTTCTCCGTATCGATGATCGCGTAGACGAGGCCCTTGGTCTTGCGGGAGTAGTCGAGGCCCATGCGACCGGTCTTCACGGTCGGCAGGCCGTTGCCGTTGTTCACCTTTGGATCGTTGATCTTCTTCCAGGTCTTGCCGCCATCGGTCGTCTTGTAGAGGCCGCCACCGGCGCCGTGCGTGACGATCGGCCCGTACGAATCGGGCACCGGGGACTCGCCGAAAAAGCCGTCGAACTCGTCCCGCTTGCGTTCCCACGCGGCGGCGAGGATGACGTTCGGATCGGTCGGATCCATGACCATGTCGATGATGCCGGTCTTGTCGTCGATGTAGAGGCTTTGCTTCCAGGTCTTGCCGCCGTCCTCGGTCTTGAAGACGCCGCGGTCGCCGCCGGGTCCGTAGAGCCGTCCAAGGGTGCCGACGTAGACGGTGTCGGGCTTCTTGGGATCGATGAGGACCTTGCCGGTGGAGAAGGACCGCTTCAGACCCATGTTGATCCAGGTGGCGCCGCCGTCGGTGCTCTTGTAGACGCCGTCGCCGTAGCTGACGGAGTTGCGGGGGTTCCCTTCGCCGGTGCCGACCCAGACGAGGTTCGGGTTCGTCTGGCAGACGGCAACGTCGCCGATGGAGACGGTGGACTGCTTGTCGAAGAGGTGTTCGAAGGTGATGCCGTTGTTGGTGGTCTTGAGCAGGCCGCCGGACGCGGTGGCGGCGTAGTAGATGTTCGGGTCGGCCTCGTAGACGGCGAGCGCGGTGATCCGGCCGCCCATGTTGGCGGGTCCGACATTCCGCCACGTGATCGCCTTCAAGACCGGTTCCGGCACGCCGCCGCCGGGGCTGACGAGGGTCGGCGCCGGCTTCTTCTTGGCGTCTTCGAGTTTCTTCTTCAGCTCGACGATCTGTTTTTCGATGGCTTCGATGTCGCTCTTTTGGTCGGATCGGGCCGGGGCGGCGACCACGGCGAACATCAGGGCGGCCAAAAGACCGACGGGCCAGTGCCGGCGGATGTGGTAGGTCACAGGGGATGCCTCGGATGAACGGGTAAACGACGAAGTTCGGGCAGGGGAGGAAAGAGTTGCCCGTCATGCCGATTTTAAGGGGTCGATATCCGACTGCCAGAGTGAAGATTATGAAAGTGGGGAACAATCCGGGCACGATGTGCCGGATGTGCCGGCCGGGATCGGGCTCGAACAACCCAACGTACGGGACATCGATCGAGCGGGGATTTTTCTTGACACTCAGCCGGGGTACGTTATTGTCCCCCCGGATTTGGGGGAGTCCGTACTCGGACCAAAGGGGGCGACCATGCGAAATTGGGTGGCCGGGATGGTGTTGCTGGCCGCGTCGGCCGGCGGGGCCGCGGCGCAGACGCCGTTCGTCTCGAAGCCGATCGACACGGACAAGTTCGTGGTGCGGCCGACGAACGCCGTGGCGAACGCGACCGGCACGACGACTGCGGGCACGATCCGCGCGATCGGCAGCACGATCGCCAACACCATCGAGAACAACGGCTTCGTGCGAACCTTCAACAACTTGCTCGGCCGGCGTGCGACACCACCCTCGTCGCAAGCGGGCTTCAGCGCCCTGCCGCCGGCCAGTTCGTTCCAGTCGTTGCAATATCCGAATAGTTTCAAGCCCCGGATGCCGCTGAACTCGACCTACGGTCGATCGGTGACCTTCCCGACGGAACGATAAGGCATCACCGCGATACCGGTACGAAGGCCGCCGCCCACGCGACCTTCGTGCGCGTGCGCGCCGTTCCGATTACGCATATCGACGGGGCATTTCGATTTTGTCGTTTGACCGCGGCCCTCGGCGCGAGATAGAATCCAATAGCGGTGCCCCGGCCCGGGCACCCGACATGCGAGGGCTCCCATGTCCACTCGCTCACCGAACCGGCTGGCCCGGTTCTTCGGCCGCACCTCCTCTCCCCGCGGCCGATCGATTCCGCGTTACAAGGTGATTCTCCATCGCTCCGAACGGGACCTGCCGTCGGTGGTTCGCACGTTGCGCCGCGTGGCGCACTTCGCCGAAGCCGAGGCCACGTATCGGATGTGGGACGCCTACCAGACCGGTCGCACGCTGGTGCTCGTCACGCACCTCGAGCGCGCCGAACTGTTCGTTGAACAGTTCGGCGCGGCCGGGTTGTCGGCGAGTGTCGAACCGGAATGACGGGGCGATTTCCCCGGAAAATCGCACCACCGACGGACATCCGCCGGCCGCCACGCTATGAATAGCGGTACGGACGACCGGACTCCCGCACGGATGGGCGAAGCGTTGACCGGCGAATCCCGGCACGACTGGACAATTCGACAGGCGGCGATCGACGCCGCCCTCCGTTCCGCCCTGTCCGGCCCCTGCGCCGATGCCCCGCCCCGGCTCGCCGAAGCGATGGCGTACAGCCTGCTCGCTCCCGGCAAGCGCCTCCGACCGATGCTTGCCGGTTTCGCCTGCGAAGCCGTCGGCGGTGCGTTCGAGGCGAGCCTCCCGGCCGGCTGTGCCGTCGAGATGATCCACGCCTATTCGCTCATCCACGACGACCTCCCCGCGATGGACGACGACGACCTGCGCCGCGGTCGGCCCACCAGCCACAAGCAGTTTGGCGAGGCGTTGGCCATCCTCGCGGGCGACGCCCTGCAAACGCTGGCGTTTGAAACGCTCGCCACGAGTTATCCGCCCCGTACGGCGGCGGTTAGTTGCGCGGAGCTGGCGCGGGCGTCCGGTGCCGTGGGGATGGTCGGCGGGCAGGTGTTGGACCTGGAAGCCGAAACGGGCGGCGTGTCGGA
Source organism: Gemmataceae bacterium (assembly GCA_019636445.1). GTDB lineage: Bacteria > Planctomycetota > Planctomycetia > Gemmatales > Gemmataceae > Limnoglobus. Next base: position 139,205 of record JAHBXO010000006.1, read on the forward strand.
CCTCGCGGGGCTGGAAGGCATCCACCGGCGGAAAACCGGGGCGCTCTTTCGCGCGGCGCTCCGCCTGGGAGTCCATGCGGCCCTCGGCGAATCGGGCACACCGGACGAGACCCTCGCCGCCATCGACCGTTACGCCGCCGCGTTCGGCCTGGCATTCCAGATCACGGACGACCTGCTCGACGTTGAAGGCAGCGAATCGAAAACCGGAAAGAAAGTCGGCAAAGACGCCGCCCGCGGTAAACTGACATACCCCGGCCTGCTCGGTATCGAGGCCAGCCGGGCGAAGGCGCGCGACCTCGCCGACGAGGCCACGGCGGCCGTGGAACGGTTCGGATCGGCCGGTACGCCGCTCGCGCGACTCGCGGCGGCCGCGGTGAAGAGGGATCGCTGAAGCCAGTGCGGAGCGCGGAGTGCGGAGTGCGGAGTGAAGACCGATTCGGTTTTTGGTTTTCACTCCGCACTCCGCACTCCGAACTCCGCACTCCTAAATGGAGTGACCGATGTCCAAGGTCGAACTGCTGCCGCGGATCCAGACGCCCGCGGACCTGCTCGCGCTCTCGGACAGCCAGCTCCTGCGCCTGGCGGACGAAATCCGCGACGAACTCGTCCGCGTGCTGACAGCGCGCTCGGCGCACTTCGCCAGCAACCTCGGCGTCGTCGAGCTCTGCCTCGCCCTGCACCTCACCTACGACTTTTCCAAGGATCGTCTCATCTGGGATACCGGCCACCAGATCTATCCGCACAAACTGATCACGGGCCGGTACGAGCGCTTCCACACGATCCGCACGAAGGGGGGCCTGATGGGCTTCCCGAACCCTTCGGAATCGCCGTACGACCTGTTCATGACCGGCCACGCCGGCGCGAGCGTGTCGACGATCTCCGGGTTGAAGGCGGGCGACGACCTGCTGGGCAACACGGACCGCCACGCCGTCGCGGTCATCGGCGACGGGGCACTGCCCAGCGGCATGGTATTCGAGGCGTTCAACAACATCGCCGGGCTCGACCAGAACGTGCTCGTCGTCCTCAACGACAACAAGATGGGCATCTGCCCGCGCACCGGCGGCCTCGCGCAATACCTCGACCAGTGCCGCATGACCGGCTTGTACCAGGGCGGCAAGCGCACCATCAGCGAACTCCTCAAGCAGATTCCCGTCGTCGGCGAGGCCGCCCGCGCGTCCTTGGAAAGCGTCCGCGACGGACTCAAGGCCTGCTTCAAGGACGGCATGCTCTTCGAAGAATTCGGCTTCCGTTACTTTGGCCCGTTCGACGGCCACGACTTGCATGGCCTACGCAAGATCCTCCGCGACCTCAAGGGCCAGAAGGGACCGATCCTGCTGCATGTCTTCACGACCAAGGGCCAAGGCGTGCCGCAGGCGGAAGAAGACCCCGTCACGTACCATGCTCCGCCGGTGTTCGAGGAGATCGAAGGCGGCAAGACGATCGTGAAAATGAAGAAGGGCGGTGCGAGGGCTTATACCGATGCCGTCTCCGCCGCGATCTTTGACGTGCTCAAGGACGACCCGAAGGCGTGCGTGCTGACGGCGGCGATGTGCCAGGGGAACAAGCTCGAAAAGGTGCGCGACGCTTTTCCGAAACAGTTCTTCGACACCGGCATCTGCGAGAGCCACGCCGTCGCCTTCGCCGCCGGGATGGCGAAGGCCGGCGCGCGGCCCATCGTCGATATCTACTCGACCTTCCTTCAGCGATCCTTCGACCAGATCTTCCAGGAGGTCTGCCTCCAGAACCTGCCGGTCGTCTTCGCCCTGGACCGCGCCGGCGTCGCCGGACCCGACGGCCCGACCCACCACGGCGCCTTCGACATCCCCTACCTGCGCCTGTTCCCGAACATGACCTCGATGGCGCCGGGCGACGAGGCCGACATTGAACCGATGCTCCGCTTCGCCATGGCGCACGACGGGCCGATCAGTCTCCGCTACCCGAAAGCGAACCTCGAACGGATCGACCGCCGCCCGGCCCCGATCGAACTCGGCAAGGCCGAAGTGGTCGAATGGGGTGAGGATGGCTGCTACCTCGTCTTCGGCGAGCGCGTCGCGGCGGCCCTCGCGGCGGCGAAGAAACTCAAGGACGAGAATGGCCTGAACATCGGCGTCATCAACGCTCGCTTCGTCAAGCCGCTCGACACCGAGACGATTCTGAAGGCGGTCGATCTCCTGCCTGTGGTCGTCACGGTGGAAGAGGGAACAATCGTTGGCGGGTTCGGCAGCGCCGTGCTGGAAGCGGCGAACGCCGCCGGATTGGACGGGAAGAACATCGTCCGGCTTGGTTTGCCGGATCAATTCGTGGAGCACGGAGAGCGGAACGAACTGCTGGCCGACGCCGGGTTGGACGTGCCCGGTCTTGTGGCGGCGATCCGCGACTTCCAGGGACTGGACGAAGCCAGCCCGCGACCGGCGGCGTCGCGCCAAGACCGGCTTGTCCCGTCGTAACCCTTCCGCCTTAGAAAGGGCGCTGACTCATTTTTGGCTCAGAACTCATCCCTCAGAACTCATGACTCGAATTTTGAAAATCGAGTTACGAGTTCTGAGGAATAAGCTCCGAGTCTGGAATTCACGAATCGATCGACTGGACAACAAAGCGGTAAATCATTCCTGAGTACCGTATCAGATCGACCTCACGCCTTTCGCACCCGCAACAGGAACGTCGGGTTCACCGCCTCGAACCTTAAACTCTCCATCTGCTCCACGCCGCGGGCGATGCTGACGAGCTGCACGTCCACCGTCGGGGCCAGACGCTTCATCGCGGCGTAAGTCGCCGAGAGCATTTCCAAGGTGCCGACGTTCACGACCAGGCGGCCGCCGCGGCGGAGCGCGGCGAAGGCGGCTTCGAGTAGGCGGGCGATCTCGCCTCCGTTGCCGCCGATGAAGATCGCGTCCGGCGCCGGCAGGCCGTTGAAGATCGCCGGGGCGGTACCAAAGACCGGCTTCACGTTCTTGATGCCAAAGGTCTCCAGGTTCGCGGCAATGAGGTGGAAGTCGGCGGCGTCCTGCTCGATGGCGTAGACGACACCGGGGGCGACGAGGTTGGCCATCTCGATGCCGACGGAACCCGAACCGGCGCCGACGTCCCAAGCGACGTCGCCGGGGTGGAGGTCCATCTGCGCCAGCGCGAGGGATCGCACCTCGGCCTGCGTGATGAGCCCGGACTTCGGCCGGCTTTGCGCGAAGACGTCGTCCGGGTTGCCGAAGCGCGAGAGCTTGCCGACGGTTCGCGGCGCGTCGGGCCGGTTCGGCTTGCGCTTCAGGATCAGGATGTTCAGCGGGTCGAAGGTCATCGACTGGATGTCGGCGAGTTCGCCCTGGGTGACGCGTTCGTCGCGGCCGCCGAGGTTTTCGCAGACGGTGGCGCGGAAGTAGTCGATGCCACGCGCCATCAGCTCGCGGGCGATGCGGCCCGGCGGGTAGGCGTCGCTGGTGAACAGACCGACGGTCTCCGCGCCGCGGATCTTATCCAGCACGTCGTCGAGCGACTTCGCGGAGAGATCCGTGAGGTACGCGTCCTCCCACGTCTCCTTCACGCGGGCGAAGGCGAGCTGCATGGAGCTGATGTGCGGGACGACCTCGAAGAGTTCGGGGCCGATCTTTTCGCAGAGGTAGCGGGCGGTGCCGTAGAAGAGCGGATCGCCGACGGAGACGATGGCGATGCGTCTCTTGCCGACGGCGGCCTTCAGCTTCTCGACGATGGCGGGCAGGTCGGTTTCGATGACGACGCGTTCGGCGGACAGTTCGGGGAGGAGCCGCAGGGCGGCGTCGGAGCCGAAGAGGAGTTCGGCCTGCGTGAGCCAGTCGCGGGAGCGGGCGGTGACGCCGGCGAGGCCGTCGGGGCCGACGCCGAGGATCGGAATTTTGTCGGAAGCCACGGGGACACCTACAACGAGTGCGAAGTTCCCCAGATTGTAGTCGGAGTGCGTTCCGTGAAAATCACCGAGGTCGTCTGCCAGATCATCCGCATCCCGAACGTGCAGGCGAAGACGGCGAGCAGCCAGGATTCGGTGCTCGTGCGCGTGCGTACGGATACGGGGTTGGAAGGCGTGGGTGAGGCCGATTCGTCGCCGGAGGTGGTGAAGGCGATCATCGACGCGCCGTTCAGCCACAACATCGCCTGCGGCCTGCGACAGATTCTGGTCGGCGAAGACCCGCTCGAACAGGAACGGCTCTGGCAGAAGATGTACCGCCGCACGATGTACTTCGGCCGCAAGGGGGCCGGCATCACGGCGATGGCAGCGGTCGATATGGCCCTTTGGGACCTGAAGGGCAAAGCCTTCGGCCAGCCGATCCACAGGTTGCTCGGTGGGAAGCACCACTCGCGCATCCGCGGTTATGCGTCGATTCTCTTTGGAAGAGATGGCAAGGAGACGGCCGACATCGCACGGAAGTGGGTGGCCGCCGGCTACACGGCCGTGAAGTTCGGCTGGGAACCGATGGGCACCAGCGAAGCCGTCGATATCGATCTGGTTCGCGGAGCACGGGAGGGGCTGGGGCCGAAGAACACGCTCCTGATCGACGCCGGCTGCGTCTACGATGCGCGGACGGCGTTGCGGCGGGCGGAGGCGTTCAAGGAGTTTTCACCCGAGTGGTTCGAGGAACCGCTGCGCGAGGACGACGTGGATGGTTATCGCTGGCTGCGGGACCGCTCGCCAATCCCGATCGCGGCTGGCGAGGGCGAATGCGGTCGCGAGTCGTTCCGCGAGTTGATCGACAAGCGGGCGCTCGATGTGTACCAGGTGGACCTGTCACGCTGCGGCTTCACCGATGCGGCATACATCCGTGCCCGGGTTGAGGAGATCGGCGCCCGGCTCTGCAACCACTGCTACACCAGCCCGCTGACGGTGGCCGCGAGCCTGCACTGGCTCAGCACGTGCCGGGATGCGTTCGTGTTCGAAGATTGCGTCGAGGATTCGCCGCTGCGCCACGAGCTGACGCACGAGAAGGTGCAGTCGGTCGACGGCTGGATCGACGTGCCGGATCGGCCGGGACTGGGCGTGACGCTCGACGAGGCGTTCGTGAAGCGGTACCTGATCGCCGAATCGCGGTGATTTCGGGTTACGACCGCGCCAGCCGCGCCAACAAAGTGGTCGTTCCCGCGTTGGCTTTATTGACAGGTCATTGGCGTGCGGTTAACGTGATACCAGAATGCCGTTCCCGCGCGACTCGCCGGGGGCGGTTGTATCGTCTGTAACATGTTTGTCGATTGGGCCAACGGTGTCTGCCGTACACCGTTGGACGGATAGAGCATTCTCTGGACGGCATTCGTCGCCGCGCCCGGCGACCGAAAGCGGAGTGGCAACACTATGGCGAAACCGACAGCCGTTTGGGGTCTCGACATGGGCCAGTGCGCCCTGAAGGCCCTCAAACTGGAACTCGTTGACGGCAAGCCCACGGCCACGGCCTTCGACTACATCGAACACCCGAAGATTCTTTCCCAACCGGATGCCGATCCGGAAGCCCTCACGCGCGAGGCGCTCGAGAAGTTCCTCACGCGCAACCCGATCAAGAACGACATCGTCGCCATCGGCGTCGCCGGGCAGAGCGGGGGCCTCGCGCGGTTCGTGAAACTGCCGCCGGTCGAGGAATCGAAGATTCCCGACATCGTGAAGTTCGAAGCCAAGCAGCAGATCCCGTTCCCGTTGGACGAAGTCGTCTGGGACTACCAGAAGATCGCGGGCGGCGAGGTGATCAACAACTTCGCGATGGAGACGGAAGTCGGCCTGTTCGCGATGAAGCGCGAGATGATCGCGCGGCACCTGTCGCAATATGGCGGGGCCGGGATCGAGTGTAGCATCGTGCAGATGGCGCCGCTGGCGCTGACGAACTACGCGACCTACGAACTGCTCAAGAAGGGTGGCCCGGACGCCCCGATGGAGGAGCCGAACGAAGACGACGCCCCGCGCGGCAAGAAGCGCTGCATCGTCGTACTCGACGTCGGCACCGACAACACGAACCTCATCATCACCGACGCCGGCAAGATCATCTGGCAACGGCCGCTCTCCATCGGCGGCAACCACTTCACGCGGGCGCTCTCGAAGGAGATGAAACTGACCTTCGCGAAAGCGGAGCACCTGAAGCGGAACGCCGCCAAGTCGCCGGACCTCGCGCAGATTCTGAAATCGCTGAGACCTGTTCTCACGGATTTCGTTGGCGAAGTGCAGCGCTCGCTCGGGTACTTCACGAACACCCACCGCGACGCGCACGTCGCGACCATGGTCGGCCTCGGCAGCGCGTTCAAGCTTCCCGGCCTCCAGAAGTACATGGCCGAGAAACTCTCGCTCAAGGTGGACCGCCCGGCGAAGATCCACCGCCTTGCCGGCGACGCCGTGCTGAACGACCCTGTGTTCGGCGAGAACATCCTCACGTTCCCGATCGCCTATGGCTTGGCCCTGCAAGGCCTGAACATGCTGGGCGACCGCACCGACTACGGCCGCATCAACACCAACCTGCTGCCGACCGAAATCCGCACGGAGCGGATCATCCGCGCCAAGAAGCCCTATGCCGCCGCCGCGGCCGGGGCGCTGCTGCTCGGTTGCGGGATCGCGGCGTTCGGGTTCGGCGTGCAGTACTCGGCCGCCAACGACGCGAGCATCGGCAAGGCCATGGAAGCGGCCTTGAACGCCAAGAAGCAGGCCGACGGCCAGAACAGCAAGAAGACCGCCGCCGAGGGGGAACTCCAGAAGGCGCAGGACGAGGTGAAGGCGATCGTCGCCGGGGCCGACCGGAAACTCGACTGGGTGCGCCTGCATCAGCTTGTGACGACCGCGCTGCCGCGGGCCGGCGAGAACGGCAACCTCGTCGGTACGCCGGAACAGCAGGCGCTCTGGAGCCAGGCGCGCGGGCTGGACGCGATCCGGAAATACAACGAACGCGTCAAGCGGGGTCTGTCGATCGACCAGGTCAACGACGCCGACCTCGCCGAGTACCTCGCGCAGGTCAACATCACCGAAGTCCGCACGCGTTACACCGACAACCTGAAAGCGTTCTTCGAGAACGCCGACCAGAAGGTCTGGGCGGAAGACCGCAAGGCGATCGCCGAGCGCATGCTCGAAAGCGAGCGGGAGAAGGACGAAAACGAAACGAAGGCCTGGAAGCCCAAAGGTCCTGAAGGCGGCGGGTACGTGGTGGAAATCCGCGGCTGGACGTTCCACTCGTCCGGGTTCGACTTCATGGTCCAGGGCGTGGTGCGGAACTTTCAGAACGCCGGGCTGCACGTCGATTCGATCGGCAATCGCAAGGTCGGCGAGTTCATTCCCGGCGGCATCGACCCGTTGGTCGGGCGGATCAGCCACGTGTGCCTGCCGATGTCGAAGATGCAGGATTCGGCGAAGCAGAACGTGCTGGACCTGATCGCGCCGGGCAAATCGTACATGGAACGGTACATGGCGCCGGCGGCGGCCGCGGTTCCCACGGGGAGCGGAAGCATGGGCGACGCGGCCACCATGATGATGGGTGGTGGTGGTGGCGAGCAGGGTAGCGGAGGTGGGGGTGCCGCGAGCGGCGCACCCGCGGGTGGTGGATGGGTACCCCTGACCGGAGCCGCACCCGCGACTGGCGGTGCCGGCGGCGCAGGCGGTGCCGATGCCGGGGGCTATTCGTCCGGCATGTACGGCTATGATGAATCCGGCTACGGCGGAAGCGGAGGGGGAAGCGGTTCCCCCATGACGTCTTTCACCCCCATGATGCAAGGCAACCCGACGGGCGGGGCCGCCGGCACGACCGGCGGCACAGCGGATGGCGCCCGCGCCGCGAGCAAACTGACTCAGAAGCGGCGGACCGTGTTCGTGCTGATGTTCGCCTGGCGCGATACCGCGGGCACCCCGACCGAAGCGCCGAAATAAGCCCGACACCGGTTTCAACCAAGACTTTCGACCGCATTCCGAGGACGGCGATGAAGGGCAATAACGACGCACTCAAGAAGCACCACTTCTGGATCCTGGCCGGCCTCGCGCCGGTCCTGGTGCTGCTGGCCGCCGTCTTCCTGATGACCGGCGTCAGCGGGGCCATCGAAAAGAAGACCAAGGAAGTCGAAGACAACGAGAAGACCGTGGCGTCCGCCAACGCACCGGGCACCGGATTGCTCGCCGACCTTGAAAAGAAGAAGGAAACGCTCGGCAAGGTGCGCGGCCAGCTCTGGAAGCTCAACTGGGACAAACAAGCCACTTACTTCACCTGGCCGGAGACCTCCGAAAAGATCTTCGACAAGTACAACTCCATGAAGTTCGGCACCAAGCACCGTGACTTCATCGAAAACCCCGGCCTGATCGAAAAGCTCAAGCCGGCCTACGCCGACGCCTACGCCAAACTCGGCGCATCCGTCGCGCCGACCAAGCTCAAGGGCGGCTGGAACTCGGTACTGCGCTGGGTCGGCGACTGGGGCCCGCTCCTTCCGGAATCGCAGCAACTCTGGATCGTGATGGAAGACATCTGGATGCAGCGTGCCCTGCTCAGCCCGATCGTCGCCGTCAATCAGGCCATCACCGAGTTCAAGCCGGTCGCGCCGATCACCAGCCCGATGAAGCGGAAATTCGTCAGCCGTATCTGGGAACTGGACCTCGAAATCGCCCCACGCGACGGGATGGCTGGTGGCCGTGTGATCAAGGGCAAGCTCAAGAACCGCACCGGTCAGCTGCAGATCCTGGGTACCGGCAGCGCGATGCGCGTCAATGTCTGGTTCGATCCGAAGGCCCTGCACCTCCCGCCGTTCGAGCTTCGCATCGAAGGTGCGGGCGTTCCCGGCGGCGAGACGATCGACATCCCGCCGCTCCCCTCCCACGTGCTTCCGCCGTCCCTCGAAGTGATCGAAATCGCCAAGGTGGAACCGGTTCTGGACCCGCGCACCGTGCCCATTCGCCGCATGGATCGTCTCGCGATTGGTTACCTGTCTTCCAAGGATTTCGGGAAGGAACTCAAGGCGGGCAATTTCTGGGTCGAGGCCGCCGGAGCCGCCGCGCCCGCCGCGAGCACCGGGACCGAGATGGGCTCGGGCGCGCCGACGGGCATGGGTGAACTGGGCAGCGGTGCGGGTGGCGCGGGCGGGCAGACCGCCAGCACAGGAATCGCGAACGGTCGCTCCGGTGCCATGCGGCTCATCGACGCCGCCGACGGCAGCCGCAAGCGCTACCTCGAAGTCACCGATCAACTCCGCCGTGTGCCTGTTGCCTTCACGGTCGTGGTCGACCAGATGTACGTCAACGACGTGCTGATCGCCTACGCGAACTCCGCCCTGCGATTCGAAACCTCGCAGGTCCACTGGTCCCGCTTCACCGAATCGCTCGACGACAAGACGCCCGCCGGCGGCAGCGGCGAATCGACCGAAGCCGGTTCGGGCGAGTATGCGATGGCCACCGGGTTCGCCGGCTTCAGTCTGAATTCGACGACGTCCGGATTCCCGATGGGACCGACGACCCGAACCACGGGTTCATTCTCCGATCCCAGCCCCAGCCCTGGTCCCGGTCCCGGATATGGATCAATGATGTCCGGCATGACCGGCGGGATCCCCGGCCTCGGCACCGATACGCTCTCCAGCGTGTCGGAAGCCCAGGCCAACGCGGGCCTCGTGAAGCTGACCATCTACGGCATCGTTACGGTCTACGAGCGCTTTGATCCGCCCGCGACCGAGCCGGGCGCGGAGGCCCCCGCGCCGATGCCGGGCGAGACCCCCGCGGCACCGGAAACCCCGAAGGCCCCGGACAGCACGACGCCGCCGAAGGACGATGCCAAGGACGCACCCAAGGAACCGGTCAAGCAAGAAGCGAAGGATCCGATGAAGGATGCTCCAAAAGAAGCTCCCAAGGAACCGGCGAAGGAACCCGCCAAACAATAAGTTCGAGTCCACCACCGAAGGCGAAGGATCACGATCATGGCGAAATTCAACCTCCAGCAGTTCCTGCTGGCGAAAGGCGAGAAGGTCGCGCTCGGCTTGGCGGCTGGCGGCCTCGGCTTGCTTGGCGTCTGGGGCGTCATGAATCTCGTCTCCGCCAAAAGCCCGAACGAAGTCGTGAAGAAGTTCGGCAACGCGAAGCAGGCGATCGACAACAAAATGCGCAACGATTCGGGCGTCGCACCGGAACTTCCGGCGATGTACACCGACCCGACGGTGCTGGACGCGAAACCGATCGGCTTGGACGCCTTTCCCGTCGAGCACTATCTCTTCGAACCGGTTGACCGGCCGAACCGCGCCCGCGAGAACCCCAAGGTCCTCGGTATCGTCGAGGCGCAGTTGGATCTCGTGCGCCTCAACATGAAGGCGTACGACATCAAGGGCGAGCCGGGCAACTTCCGCATCGGCGTGCTTCGCGGCGTCAACATCACGACCTCGGCCGCGAGCGCCAAGGGCCTCGCCGATATTCTCAAGAAGAACGACATCAAGGGCCGCGCCAACCGCCGACCGCCGCCGCCGCCGAAATCAACGGGGCCCGGCGCGCCGGGCGGACCAATGGGATCCGGCGGCGGCGGCCGCGGGTCGATGGGCGGGCCGCCCCCGGGCATGGGCATGTCCGGCGGAGGCACCACCGGTACCCCCGGCAGCGAAGATGGCGGCATGTACGGCGGCGTTTCCGGCGGGGCCTCCTACGAAAACAAGGACCGCTTCGAAAAGACCGTCCAGTACATCCCGGTGGATGAATTCGATCCGGCGAAGGACCAGCCCGCGTTCATCATCTATCCGCGGCGCACCATCGTCATGCACGCGGTCTTCCCGCTCAAGGAGCAACTCGAAGTCGTTCGCCGCGCGCTGCGACTTCGCACCATCGAAGACGCCGCCCGGGAAACCGCGCCGGGCAGCATGCGGACGGCGGCCTCCATGCCCGCCGGATCGCCGATGGGAAACCCGATGGGTTCGGGCGCGACCGTCGGTGCCGCGGTTGGCGGAGGCGAAGACTACAACCCGATGGGCGGAACCGGAACCCCGACCCCCACTGCCGGTGGAGTCAAGACGCTCGAAGGGCCGACCTTCGCCGGGTTTGAAGTCCAGCGCCGCATCGTGGCCCCGAACGGTACCGTGTACGACTGGGATATCTACGACCATGTCGCCGCTTATCTGACGATCATCAACAACCGCAAGGTCGGCGACCAGCCCGACGAAGGCTACCTCCCCTACTTCCTGCGATACGAGCAGGAGATGGCCATCCCGTTGCCCGCCGTCGCCGACGCCGTGGCCACCTACCCCCCGGTCACGCTGCCGTCCATCGTCCGCACCATCAACAAGATGGTCGAGAACCAGAAGCAACCGATCCCACCCTCGGAATTGCAAAAGCGGTTCAGCGGCAAAGGTTCGTCCCCGTTCACGCCCTCGTTCATCGCCCCGTCGACCGGCGGCGCGGGGGGCGGTGCCGGAATCGGTGGCGACGTCGGTAATTATCTCGGCACCTCCGGCAGCGGCATGTCCGTCGGCCGCGGGTCCACCATGCAAGGCGCTCCCACGCCGCCCCCCATGGGCAGCGGCAGCCCCTACGATCCGTCCGGTGGCCGCTTCGGTCCCGCCGCGGGTGTCCTGCAGGAGATCAAGGCGCCCGTCGAACTCGAACACATGCTCATCCGCTTCATGGACGTCCACGTGTTCCAGGGCCACACCTACGAGTACCGCATCCGGGTGAAGATGAAGAATCCGAACTACGGCCTCAAGGTGCCCGCCATCTCGAAGGAGTCCGACGCCAACGATTCGGTGCTCTTTGGTCCGTGGGTTTCCATCGCGGATCAGCGCGGCGTTCCCCTCTCCGTCACGGTCCCGGCCGATTCCAATACCTACCTCGTCGATCCGGTGGAATACGCCAGCAAGATCCGCGACAAGTTCCGGGAGCCGCAAGTCCAGCAACTGCTCGATAACCAGAACGGCCGCCTGCCCGTCGTGCAAGTCCAACAGTGGCTGCACAAGGTCATGATCGAAAACTCCGAAGAACCGATCGGCACCTGGATCGTCGCCGACCTGCCCGTGAACCGGGGCGAGTTCATCGGGCGCAAGCAACTGATCACGTTGCCGCTCTGGTCCTCACAGAAGGTCAAGTACATCCTTCAGGAACTGCCGAAGTACAAGGTTTTCGGCCTGCCCCCCAAGAAGGAACAGCCCAAAGGCGTGCTGGTCGACTTCACCACGAGCACCGTGTGCGTCGACTATGAAGGTGGCAAGCAGTCTCGCGTCTTCGGCGATCGTTCGGTCGAGGACGAAGGCGCCGTGGAGATGTTGATTCTGCGGCCCGACGGTTCGGTGACCGTGCGCAATTCGGGCGTCGACATGGCGAACGCCGATCGCGTCGAGCGCCTCAAAAAGTGGGACGAGTGGATCAAGCGGGTGGAAGAGGACACCAAGAACGCCGGCCAACTCGGTCCGCCGATGGGCAGCGAAGGCAACTTCGGCGGTGCCACGCCCTAACTACCGCTTGTGACTGGCGACGGGGGCCGATCGGCCCCCGTCGTCGTTTTTTGGAGCCACGGTTTGACGCTCTTCGATACCCACGCTCACCTCTACGACGATCGCCTCGCGGCGGATCTCCCGGCCGTGTTGGACCGTGCCGCCGCGGCGGGGGTCGTCGGCATCCTGTCGCTGGGCATCGACCTCGACACGAGCCGCGCGACTGTCCGTCAGGCGGCCGACCGCCCGTGGCTGCGCGCCGCCGTCGGAGTCCACCCGAACGAATCCGCGGCCGCCGCTCCCGGCGACTGGGACGCGATCGCGGCGCTGGCGGCCGACCCGCGCGTCGTCGCCATCGGCGAGACCGGTCTGGACCGGCACTGGGACCGCGCTCCGTTCCCGACGCAGGAGGAGTGGTTCGACCGGCACCTGGAACTCGCGCGGCGACTCGGCAAGCCGGTGGCGATCCACTGCCGCGAGGCCGAGGCCGACGTGGCGCGGATGCTGCGAACGCACTACGACCGCCACGGTCCGATCCACGGCATCATGCACTCGTATTGCGGCGACGCCGCACATGCCGGCATGTTCCTCGCGATGGGCCTGCATGTCTCGTTCGCCGGCATGCTGACCTACAAGACCGCGGACGACGTGCGCGCCGTGGCCGCGAGCGTACCGGCGGATCGCCTGCTCGTGGAGACCGACGCGCCGTACCTCGCCCCGGTGCCGATGCGGGGGAAGCGGAACGAGCCCGCATTCGTGGCACACACCGCGGCGCGGCTGGCCGAACTCCGCGGCGTTTCCGCAGGCGAGGTCGGTTCGATCACCACCGCGAACGCCGACCGGTTGTTCGGCCGGCCCGGTTAGGATCGCGCCGGTCGTTGTGGGTGCGATTCGGCGCGCCGGCGAACGGGGCACCTTGACCAACCGCGCGGCCGGCCCCACACTGACATTTCGCCGCATGGGCGAACCGCCGCGAACCCGAGGGGGCGATGATTCGATTCGCGTGTCCGGGCTGCTCGTCCACGTTTTCCGTCGACGACGCGAAAGCCGGCAAATCCGGGAAATGCCCGAAGTGCGGGGCCGCGTTCATCATCCCGGCAGCGGAAGCCGCCGCCCCGCCGCCGCTGCCCGCCCCGCCGCCCCCGCTTCCGCCGCCAGACCCCGTTCCGCAACCGTCCCCGCCGCCGGCCGATCCGAACGCGCCGGTCGAGATCGACCCGTGCCCGAAGTGCCAAACCAAACTTTCGGTGGCTGCATCGGATCTCGGCAACGACGTCGAGTGCCCGTACTGCAAGACGGTCTTCGCGTCCGCCCGCGCCGGGACCCGCCCGCCGGCGCCTCCGCCCGCGCCCTCGGGGCGGAAGTCGAATGCCAACCTCGACTTCGAGGGTAAGCCCAAGCCCCGCCGCGACCGCGACGAGGTGGACGACGACGACCGCCCGCGCCGCCGTCGACGAGACGAGGATGAGGAGGAAGAGGAACGACCGTCCAAGCGCCGCGGCTCGCGCCGGGACGAGGACGACGACGAGCGGCCCTCTCGTCGCGGCAAGACGCCGGTCTCGCGTCGGGACGACGACGAGGATGACGATCGACCGTCACGCCGTCGCGGCTCGCGCCGGGACGACGACGATGATGATGACTACGACGACCGCCCGCGCCGCCGTCGCTCGCGCCGCCGTTCCGGCGGCAGCGGCGAGCGCAGCGGCGCCGTCACGGCCGCGAGCGTGATGACGATCATCGTCGGAGTTATGTGGCTATTATTGGCCGGTATGATTTTCTTTGGCTTCACGACCGCGTTGGGAGTGCTGGGCGGGGTGCCCCGCGGAGGCTTCAATCCCGGCCGCGCCCAAGCCGAGAACATTCTTCTTGGCGCCACGCTATGCTGCGGCATCCCAACCGTGCTGATGTCCGTCTTGCATATACTTGGCGGCGTCTTCGCCCTCCAGCGCAAGGGCGTCGGCCGAATTCTGGTCATCATCTGCTCGTCGATTGGAATTCTGGGAGGACTGTATCTCTTGTATGTGACTATGCGCGTCTTTTTCTTCTTTCCGGTCACTCCGCCATTCGACGCCGTGTTGATGTTACTGTTCGGACTACTGAGTACGCTCGGCTACGGCATCTACGCGATGATCGTGATGTGTCGATCCGACTATGCCGACGAGTTCGATTGATCCAGGAGTACCCGCGATCGCGAGGATCCACACTTCCTCGCGGTCACGGTCCTCAGCTAGAGCAACCGGCCTGCCGAGATGGCGCACAATCGCGGGACTACTTCTCGGCCGGCGTCCGACACGTTTGGGAGATCGACTCCGCCACGCGATCCGCCGTCGTCTATTCGTCCGCCGAAGCCGGCACGCCGATCCCGCCGAACGGCGACATGATGGCGGCGAACTCCTGCCAGACTTCCGTCTGTCGCTTCGGGACCTCTTCGATCGCGCCGTCCGGGTGAAGCCAGGAGCGTGAAACGGACGTTCTCGTTACTGGTGCGACAAGAGAGAAAAAGCGAACCGTGGTGCGATTGGATTTTCGAACAGGGAATAGAATCGAAGCAATTGGATCACGATTGGGGGATGACAATATTCGAACGCGGCGGCAGTCGCACTTCGCGGGGAAGCGAAACCATGCCACCGGGTAAATCACCAGATTTGAGAAATCCGATTCGGAAACGTGGCGTCGTTCGTGCGGTCGTGATCACGATCGTTTTGCTCGCAATTTTTGGCGTATATCGTTCGTTCAACCCGCCTTGGCGAGTACGCATCCATATCACGAATATCCCCACGGGAACTTACTTCGTGAGCATGGTCTCGGATTCCGACGGAAAACTTCGCAACATGGAGTGGTCGCCGAATTCCGAACTCTCGATCCCCTTTACCATGCATCCCGCGAACTGCATCTGGAGTTTTCAACAGGACACGAAACACCCGAAAGTCGATTGGGATGCATTTGTCCGGTGGGAATTGGGAGAACGATATGGTGTCTTGACACGAGACACGACCGGAGTGTGGCGTGTCGGTTGGTTCAAGGCCGAATCAACGTCCATCAGTTGGTACAAGTGGTTCCTCGGTCGCGGAGAAACCGCGTTCGATGTCTCAAAAGGCACAATGATCCCATTGCCTGACGAGCAGGTGATCGCTCTCGGCTTGGACAGGATTGATGGGTATCGATAATCGATGTGAATACTTGGCAACCTGCGGTCCATCGAATTTCTTGTTGAAGCCTTTCAGGCTGCATTGTTTTTCGCGAGACCGGAATCCGGACGTTGTCCGGGACTGAAAACAGTCAGGCCTACGGATTGATGACACTGCGATGAGAAGCGTTTCCGCCACACTTTCAAGACGCAAACCCGCTGTCAATCCGCGACCCATTCGCGACTTGCCTTCCAGGTGCGGAGGAGTTACGATTCAAACATGATCCTCATCCGTTTTCCGAACGCCGAATCGAAGCGGACGGCCCTTGGCAGTCTCGCAGGCCGTTTCGCGTTCAAGAGTTGGGCGACCGGCGAAATGCTCGTTCCCGAGGACGCCCTGCCGTTCCTCGCGGTCAAGGGAATCCCGTTCTCCGTCGAAGGGCCGGCCACCTATGAGCAGAACGGTTCGGCGTTTCGAGGTCTTACTGCCGTTGCGTCTTAACGACGGCACCCCCGTACCCGACGAAACTATCGCCGAGACGTTGATCGAACTGGAAGAACGGTTCGGAGCCGTCTCCTGCGAGACGCAAACGATTCGCGGGCGGTGGCGGTCCGACGGGGAAAGCTACCGCGACGATCTCATTCGCGTGTTTGTGGACGTTCCTGACCTTCCCGAGAACCGTACCTATTTCATCGAGTGCAAGGAACGGCTGAAGGCCCGCTTCCAGCAACTCGACATCTGGATGACGACCTACCAAATCGAAGTACTTTAACCACTCCTATCTCCGAGCGCCCGCCCATGCCCGCCCTCCGCTGTCTGCTGCTGACCGTCGTGCTCTTTGCTCCGGCCCTCGCGTCCGCCGCCGACGAGCCGGGGGAACCGAAACTCGGCCGCTACAACGTGCGATCCTACGGCGCGTCCAACCGGCCGCCGCTGTTCCTCGGGCACTTCGTCCTTGAAAAGGACGGCAAATACAAGGTCTACCTGCCCGGCGGCAAACTCGCCGGCGAAGGGACCTACGAGTTCGACAAGACCAAGAAGGAAGTGAAGTGGCTGACCGGAAAGTACCAGGAAGAGAAGTGGGAAGGCCGCGTGCTCGTGGCGAGCGACGACAAATCGCTGACGATCTGGCTGAAGAAGACGACCCGCGCGACGCACGTGCCGGACGAGAAGAAAGAGGAAAAGAAGGAGGAGAAGAAGTAAGCGGAGTCGCGAGCCGGGTACCATGGACTTCCGAAGTCGAACTTCGGAAGTCGTCGGTCCGGGTCGGGTACTAGACCTTGTCGACCTGCCAGAATTCCAGGTTGTCGATCTTCACGTCGCGGCCCCAGAACTGGACCTTTACAGTGATCTTCGGCGTGTCGTCGTCCTTGGCTTCGGCGATCTCGAGCACTTCGCCCTCGGTGCCGGCGAAGGCACCGTCGCGCAGGCGGACCTTGTCGCCGCGTTCGAGGTCGATCTTCACCTTGAGCTTCGGCTTGGTCTTCTGCGGGCCGCCGTCCTTGATCGAGACTTCGTTGCCGAGCATGCGCTGGACTTCGTAGTCGGTCATCGGGGCGGGGGGCTTGCCGGGTCCGCCACCGACGAAGTCGCCGACGCCGGGCGTTTCGCGGAAAAGGTAGAGCACCTGATCGTTGAACTCGACCTCGGCCATGAGGTAGCCGGGGTACTTCTTGCGTTCCTTGATGACGCGCTTTTCCTTCGTGACCTTTTCGCCGTCTTCGTTCTTCTTGGTGGTCTTCTTGATCTCGGTGACGCGCTCGACGGGAATCACGATCTGGGCGACATACTGTTCGAGCGATTCGACCTTGATCTTGCGTTCGAGTCGCGCCTTGATGGAGTCTTCCTGCCCGCTCGCGACCTTCACGACGTACCACTTCTTCTTGCTGTCGGCTTCGGGCGCAGCCTCGGCGGCCGGGGCCACTTCGGCGGCCGGTTCGACCTCGGTCGGCTTTTCCTTCTTCGCTCGCTTGGGCTTCGGGGCCGGTTCGGGCGCCACTTCGGACGGCACCGCATCGGCCACCGGTTCCGCAGCCGTCTCGACCACGGTCTCCTCGGACGGGATCGACGCGGCTTCCGCCTTAGCGGCGGACTCTTCGACGACCGGCGCGGGTTCCGCCACCGGCTCGGAAACCGGTTCGGGCGCGGGGACGGGTTCGGGAATCGTGTCTTCGGTGGTCATGATGCGTTACCGGAGTCGTTGGGGGCCGCGGGTTACCACGGTCGAGTTTCGCCGGCCACGTCGGAAGGCTTGACTTTGCTGGGATCGGCCTTGGGAAGAACGCCGAGCAGGTCGGCGAGGAACCAGCCCCAGAACAGGTCGATGACGAGGAGGAACAGGGTGAGCAGGAGCGTCGTGACGAGGACGACGATGGTATCCTGCACCAGGCGTTTACGGGACGACCACGAAACCTTGTTCATCTCGGCTTCGGTGGCGATGAGGAAGTCGGCGAACGCCGGGATGTTGACGGCGCGCCAGGCGACCCAGAGGACGGTCAGGGCGAGCAGGAGCGGGACGGCGAACTGGGCGTCGGTGAGGACGGCGAGGTTCGGCAGTCCAAATGGCATGCGGTAGACCAGATCACCGGCGAGCAGGTCGGAGTGCATGAGGGCCCAGGTTCCGCTGAGGCCGATGCCGGCGATGCCCATGAGGGTGTACTGTCGCATCTTGCGGCCCTGAGACCGCTTGTAGGAGTTGGTGTGGAACCAGCCTTGCTCTTCGAGGGCGTGCATCCAGGCGATGCCGCGTCGCCCGGTGATGAGCCGGACCAGTCCGAAGACGAGGGCGGCGGCGACCACGGCACCGAAGATATCGCCGAAGTTGAAGGCGGCGGCGCGAACGAGGAAGAAGAGGGTGGCGACGGCGCTGATGATCAGGAAGATGCCGCCGCGGAGACCTTTGGGCGGGTTGGCGCCGGCGATCTGGCCGCCGAGGAAGGCGAGTCCGCCGATGGCGGCGAGTTGGAGAATCACTCGAACGAAGGCGGTGATGAAACCGTTGCCGAGGTTTACGCCGCGGAAGAGGATCGGGACGCCGTAACCGGCGAGTCCGACGCCGGCGAGAATGAACGCGGCACCGACGGCGCTGGCGGCGAGAAGCTTCGCCTTGTCGCTGGCGGGCGTGGTCGGCGGCGGTGGGGATTGCAAGGCTGCGGTGGCCATGACCGTCCTTCGGAACCGGAGAATGCGGCGGTCGATCGCGTCGTGCAACGGACCGCATTTGTGTCAAAAACCCCGCGCCGGTCGGGCACGGGGTCGAGCGGTGTCGGGGGAGCAGGTGCGGAAGGAATCGAACCTTCAACCTGCGGTTTTGGAGACCGCTGCTCTGCCAATTGAGCTACGCACCTGTATCAAGTGCGGAATTCGGAGTGCGGAATTCGGAATGAAAACCAAAACCCACTACCAACTTGGACTCTCGGATACCCAAATCTCGTCGAGTCTTTAATTCATTCCGCATTCCGCATTCCGCATTCCGCATTTCTCAACCTACTTCTTGCCGGCGACCGGGGTGTCGGCGAGGATCTTGGTCACGACGCCGGAGCCGACGGTGCGGCCGCCTTCGCGGATGGCGAAGCGGAGGCCTTCGTCCATGGCGACGGGCATGCCGTCCATGAGGTTGACGGTGACCTTGACGTTGTCGCCGGGCATGCACATTTCGACGCCGGCGGGCAGGCTGATCGAGCCGGTCACGTCCGTGGTGCGGAAGTAGAACTGCGGCTTGTAGCCGGTGAAGAACGGCGTGTGGCGGCCGCCTTCTTCCTTCGAGAGAACGTAGATGTTCGCTTCGAAGTTGGTGTGCGGGGTGATGCTGCCCGGCTTGGCGATGACCTGGCCGCGTTCGATGCCGTCGCGTTCGATGCCGCGAAGGAGGACGCCAACGTTGTCGCCCGCCATCGCGTATTCCAGGGTCTTCTGGAACATTTCGACGCCGGTGATGGTCGTCTTGACGTTGTCCTTGCGGAGGCCGATGATTTCGACTTCATCGCCGACCTTGCCGCGGCCGCGTTCGACGCGACCGGTCGCCACGGTACCCCGACCCTTGATCGAGAAGACGTCTTCGACGGCCATGAGGAACGGCTTGTCTTCTTCGCGTTGCGGGATCGGGATGTAGCTGTCGAGCGCGTCCATGAGCTGGTCGATGGACTTCGCACCGGGGCCGCTGTCGTTGCCCGGGTTTTCGAGGGCGTCCTTCGACTGGCCGCGGATGATCGGCGTTTCGTCGCCCGGGAAGTCGTACTTCTTGAGCAGTTCGCGGATTTCGAGTTCGACGAGCTCGAGCAGTTCCGGGTCGTCGACGGTGTCGCACTTGTTGAGGTACACGACGATCTTCGGCACGCCGACCTGGCGGGCGAGGAGGACGTGCTCGCGCGTTTGGGGCATGGGGCCGTCGTTCGCGGCGACGACGAGGATGGCGCCGTCCATCTGGGCGGCGCCGGTGATCATGTTCTTGATGAAGTCGGCGTGGCCGGGGCAGTCGATGTGGGCGTAGTGGCGGCCGGCGGTCTCGTACTCGACGTGCGAGACGGCGATGGTCACGGTCTTGTTCGCGTCGCGGACGGTGCCACCCTTGGCGATGTCCGAGTAGCTCTTCACGGCGGCGAGCTTCTTGTGCGCCTGGCGGGCGAGGATCGCGGCCGTGGTCGTGGTCTTGCCGTGGTCGATGTGGCCGATCGTGCCAACGTTGACGTGCGGCTTGGTCCGTTCGAAAACACCCTTCGCCATCGCAAATCTCCGGGTAATGCCGACCTGTGGTGGATGGGTCGCGCCGTGGATAGTCATTGGCCGCTGCCCCACGCAACGACCGTCACCCGCCGTGTGGTCCGCCGTCCGTCTGATTGAACTCGAAAACCACGCCCGGCCGAAAGCTGCTGATGGGACTTGAACCCATGACCTCCTCCTTACCAAGGAGGTGCTCTACCAGCTGAGCTACAGCAGCAAAGGAGGAAAGTGACTCCCTCGGCCGAATTTATCGGCCCGGAGAGTCTTACGGGCGATTTAGCGATTTGGCCAGAGCGGGCGATGGGATTTGAACCCACGACATCTTGCTTGGAAGGCAAGAGCTCTACCGCTGAGCTACGCCCGCAGTCTCAAAAGTGCGGAGTGCGGAGCGCGGAATGCGGAGTGAAAACCGGGTTGAGTCTTTGGTTTTCATTCCGCACTCCGCGCTCCCCGCTCGGCACTGTTTCCAGTGGGTAGGGAGGGATTCGAACCCCCGAACTCGTTAGAGGCCAGATTTACAGTCTGGTGCAATTGACCGCTCTGCCACCTACCCGTGAATCTTCGCACCGCCCGTCGTCGGTCCAGAGCCAGCTGTGGGAATTGAACCCACGACCAACGGTTTACAAAACCGTTGCTCTACCGCTGAGCTAAGCTGGCGTCGATCGCCGGAGAGTCCAACGTAGGCCCTTGCCCCTGCCGTTGCAAGAGCAATTGCCACCCGTTGGCATTCTACGAACTCATGCGGTTCGGGGAAACGGACAGTCGCGGCGCCGCGCGGGTTCGGCTAGAATGCCGGGGCCGGTCGCACCACCGCCTCCCACCGGGCACCTCCATGGCCAAAACCCCGAAGCGCGAGTCGCCCAGTGAAGACAACCCGGTTATCTCCGCGCTCCTCTTCTCCGACATCAAGGGCTACAGCAAGCTGAATGCCCACCAATTGAAGCTGTTCTACGATCGCGTGCTGCCCAGCCTCGCCGAACGAATCCAGCCGTACTGCCACGAGTGCATCAATACCTGGGGCGATGCGATCTACGGCGTCTACACCAGCGCCCGCGTCGCGGCCGACGCCGCCCAAGCCCTCCGCGAGTATTTCACGAGCCGCCAGTGGGAGCGGGAACGGAACGTCGGACCGTTCCCCGACGATTTCGCCATCCGCATCGCCTTGCACGCCGCGGGAGTCTATCGCGGCGTGAATCCGGTCACCCACCAGCCCGACGCCTTCGGGACCAACGTCACCGTCGCCGCCCGGATCGAACCCGTCGTCGTCGCCAATGAAATCTGGATGACCGAAGTTTTCAAGAACTTGCTCGATCGCGAGCCGTCCCCCTACGCCGCGGACGCACTGGGCGTTCGCGAACTGGTGAAGGGCTGGCCTGCCGAAAACCTGTTCCGGTTGCGGGGGAAAAACGAAATCCTTCCACCGGTTCAATTGCCGGAACCGGTCGAACAGCTCGTCGGTCCGCGCTCGGCGGAGCCGGTCAAGAAGGCGCTCGAACGGATCATCGAGAAGTCGAAGCAGCCCGGCGGATTCCTGTGCATTGCCGGGATCGCGCACCGGGACCTCTTCGGTAACGCGCTGGGCGAGCCGATGCGCGAGTTGCTGCGCGGAGGCGCGACGCCCATCCGCGTGCTCTATCTCGACCCGCAGTCGCCGGCGGCCTTCGCCCGCGAGGTATTCGAGAATCAGCCGGATCGCAAAGACCAGGTGGCGACGCGCGACGAGATCCGGAACAGCGTCGCCAAGGCGCGTACCAACCGCGACGCGTGCCCGAATCTCTTCATCCGCATGGCGTGCGAGATGCCCGGCTATTGCTTCTTCAACCAGGAGGAGATGCTCCACCACCCCTACCTGAATTCCGCCGTCGGCGCCGATACGCGCGTCACGCTCGCGCCGGCCGGCAGCCCGACCTACCGCCACGCCCGCCAGCACTTCGAGAACCACTGGCGCGGTCGTTGGATCCTCATGGACCTCGGTAACGTCCTCATCCGCTTCGATCACAAGCAGGTCTCCGCCAAGTTGTGGAAATACCTCGGCGACGCGCAGCCCAGTCACGACTGGCCGAACCCGGAGGTCATCCACGAGTTCTTCTTCGGTCGGCCCGAAAAGGGCATCTCCCGGAACGAGGAACTCGAGATCCGCACGCACGACCTCGAATGGCTCCACGGCGAATTCTGCGACGCCTTCCAGTGCGAGGTCCCCTTCGAACAGTTCCGCGTCATCTGGGACGACATCTTCGCCCGCGAACACCCCGAAGCCCGGAAGTTCATTCGCCGGATGCAGGAGAAGGGGATTTCCGTCGGCATCTGCTCGAACACCAACGAGAGCCACTGGGCGTGGATCGAGCGGAAGTACCCGGAGCTGGTAGGTATGGTGAACCGGCACTTCCTGTCGTTCCGCTTTCAGTCGCGGAAGCCGTCGACGGAGTTCTTCGATGCGATCTGCCGGCAGACGCACGTGCCGCCGTGGCACCACGTCCTCGTGGACGACCTGCCCGAGAACGTCGCCGGAGCAAAGCTCGCCGGCATGCGCGCCGTGCAGTACGAGGGCAACTACCAGGACCTCGATCGCTGGACCGTCGAGAATCACTGGGACTCGACCTTTCCCGCCGACCTCGAGCTGTCGCGCCGGCTGGACCGGACCTGACCGGGTCGGATTCGCCGGCTCGCCCTCGCTTTCCGCGCGGATCGAAGTTAGAATGCTGTCTGACCCTCCCGCCGTCGGCAAATTCCTCCGGACCACTCGCGGAGCCTGTCCATGCTGCCTTTGTCCCGTCGTCAACTCCTTGCCCGTTCCGGCACCGGTCTGGGTCTGCTCGGCCTCGCCGGCGTGCTCGGCCAGCCCGCGGAGGCGGCGAATCCGCTCGCGGCGCGGAAGCCGCACTTCGCCCCGAAGGCCAAGCACATCATCCACCTGTTCATGAATGGCGGGCCGAGCCAGGTCGACACCTTTGATCCGAAGCCGGAATTGACGAAGCGCCACGGCGAGCAGCCCTCCGCCGGCCTGAAGACCGAACGCCGCACGGGCGCGCTGATGAAGTCGCCGTTCGCGTTCAAGAAATGCGGGAAGTCCGGCATCGAGGTGAGCGAACTCTACCCCGAGGTCGGCGCGTGCATCGACGACATCTGCGTCGTCCGCGGGATGCACACGAACATTCCGAACCACGAGCCGGGCCTCCTGCTGATGACCTGCGGCAACACCCAGCCGATCCGCCCAAGCTATGGGAGCTGGCTTCTCTACGGCCTTGGTACCGAAAACCAGAACCTCCCCGGCTTCGTGGTCCTCTGCCCCGGTAAGCCGGTCGTCGGCCCCGCCCTCTGGAACAACAGCTTCCTCCCCGGCATCTACCAGGGCTGCCACATTGCGAACCTCGATCCGAAGCGCGTCATCGACCACATTCAAAATCGGAACCTGACGCCGGCGACCCAGCGCGAACAGCTCGACCTGCTCAACGGCCTGAACAAACTCCACCTCGACCGCAGCGACGGCGACGACCAACTCGACGCCCGCATCCAATCGCTCGAGATGGCGTTCCGCATGCAGACGGAGGCGACCGACGCCTTCGACGTGAACAAGGAGCCGACGAAGACGCGCGAGGAGTACGGCAAAGGCTACTTCGCGGACGCCTGCCTGACGGCGCGCCGGCTCGTCGAGCGCGGCGTGCGGACCGTGCAGGTCTTCTACGGCAGCGGCCAACCGTGGGACGACCACGGCGACATCGAGAAGGGGCACCGGAACAAGGCGAAGGATTCCGACAAGGCGATCGCCGCGCTGCTCCGCGACCTGAAGCGCACGGGCCTCTTGAACGAGACGCTCGTGCTGTGGGGCGGGGAGTTCGGCCGCACGCCGACGAGCGAGGGCGGCACCGGCAGGGACCACAACCACCACGGCTTTAGCGTCTGGCTCGCCGGCGGCGGCATCAAGGGCGGGCAGACCTACGGCAGCACCGACGAGTTCGGCTTCAAGGCCGTCGAGAACAAGGTCCACGTGCACGACCTGCACGCCACGATGCTGCACCTGATGGGCATCGACCACGAGAAGCTGACGTATCGCTACAGCGGCCGGGACTTCCGCCTGACGGACGTCCACGGGACGGTGGTGAAGGCGTTACTGGCCTGACCCGGGAGGCGCGCATGGTCGTTTGCGCCGCGTGTGGCCGCGAGGTGGAACTGGCCGGGCAGGAAACCGAAACGGAGTGTCCCGGCTGTGGTAGCCCGGTGGAGCGCCCGCGGCGCGAGCCGTCGGAATCGCGCTCGAAGCGCCGCCGGCCGTACGATCCGAACAAGGACGTGAACCGGATGTGGTGCCCGGAGTGCCGGACGGAAGTGACGGCGTCGCGCATCAATGACGAACGCTTCAATACCGTGCTGGGTCTGGGCGGCGTGGTATCGTTCGCGATCGGTGCGGGGGTGGCGTGGCCGTTCCTCGCCCGCGGGGCCGACTGGGAACTCGTCGGCATTCTCTTCGCGCTGTTTCTTGGCATCGCCATCTACGTCTGTGCCGTGATCGCGGACCTCGTCTCTCGTGGGAGCGTCTTCCGCTGCAAGACTTGCGAGACCGAAGCGGAAGTGATTTGAATTTCTCCGGGGGCCGCCGTTGCCGTCGCATGCGTCTGAAGTCGTGGAGGTGGTCACGTCGGCGCTCGCCGTGGCGGCCGTTGCGATTCCGGTCGGGCTGGTCGCGGCCCAGTTCGCCCGAAAACGTGCCGAAGGGATCCTTCCCGAATACCGCAAGCGGTTCTCGGACTGGAAGGGAATCGACGTCGCGATCCTCTCCTTCTTTTGCCTCGCGTTCCGTGATGTGGTCGCCCAATCGCTGGAGCCGCTCGGCCTGTTCTCGTGGATTCCGACCGATCCAACGGTCGAAGAAACGATCCGCAAGCAACAGCTTCGCTATCAGCAGTCCACTCTCGTCGGCTTGTGCAGCCTGCCCTTGTTGATCTGGGGCTTCCGGCTCTGGCAGGCGAACGCGCGGGCCGAAGCCCGGCAGTCGCGGATCGCCGGCGACGTGGCGCTCGGGGCCGGTGCGTTCTTCGTCCTCGCGCCCGCCACGTTTGCGGTTCATTTCGTGGTGAACATGATCTTCGACGTCTTCGGCATGAAACCGGACGACCATCCGCTCAAGTCGATGTCCGTGAAGACGGTGCGGGACGCGGCGTTCCTGATCGCCGGAGCGTGTGTCGTGGCGCCGGCGTTTGAGGAACTGGGTTACCGGCGGATCCTCGTGCCCTGGGCGTCGAGACGGTTCGAGCGGAGCTGGATCGTGATGGGCTTCGCGGGGCTGGTGGCCTTGGCGTTCTCGAAGCCGGAGGCGAAGCTGGGGCCGGCGCTGTTCGTGCTGGCGACCGCGGGCCTGCTCGCCGTGCTGACGGTCGTTCCACGATACCGATCACGGCGCAGCACACGCCCGTCGGCGGCGCTCGTGGCGACGGCGGCGCTGTTCGGCGCGATCCATTCCAGCGTCTGGCCGACGCCGATCCCGCTCTTCGTGCTGGGATTGGGGCTGGGCTGGCTCGTCCTGCGCACCAGGACCATACTCGCCGCCGTGGTCGCGCATGGCCTTTTCAACGCCATCTCCGTCGTGATGATGCTACGCGGCGCGGCGGGTTGAAACGTCCGGTGCCGCGAGTCCAAGAACGTGCTCATAGACCCGTCGGGTTTGTTCCGCCGCGGATTCCCAGGTGAATGCCCGTGCGTGGCGGATACCGTTTTCCCCGGCCCGTTCGTCCGCTTCGGATGCGATGTGTTTCAGAGTGTCCCGCCAGGCGGATACGTCCGTGGCTTCGAGAAACGTGCCGTGCGGCCCCAAGACTTCGCGTACGGCGTCACAGGAGCGGGAAGCCAGAACGCGCGTACCGCAGGCGAGCGCCTCGACGGGCGGCAAGCCAAAGCCTTCGTAGTGCGAAGGGTAGAGCAGAGCGGTCGCGCCGGCGTAGATCGCGGGCAGGTCGGCGGCGGCGGCGTAGCCGAGTGCAAGGACGCCGTCGGGATTTGCGGCGAGGTACTCGCGCTCCGGTTCGGACTTCCAGCCCCACGGCCCGGCGAGTACCAGCGGACAGTGACGGCGGAGCTTCGACGGCAGGTCGGCGAACGCGCGGAGCACCGTGAGCAGGTTTTTCCGCGGCTCGACGGTGCCGACGCACAGGAAGTAGCGGGTCGGGAGCTTGAGGCGGCGCTTCGCGTCGAGTAATTCCGTTTCGGGAACCGGTCGGAACTCGTTGCCGACGCCGTTCGGTACTGCCGACACCTTGGACGGCGCGACGCCGAGGACGTCGATCAGTTCGCGGCGGACTTGATGCGACACGGCGATAACATGCCGGGCACGGCGGACGGCCGGTAGGAAGTGGCGCTCGTGGTGGTGGACGCGGTCGGCCGGGTGCCACTCCGGATGCAACAGCACGGAGAGATCGTGGACCGTGACAACGGTGGGCAAGGGCGCCGAGAAGGGGATGAAGTTCGGTTCGTGGTAGAGGTCGTAGCCGGCTGCGCGGCAGTGCAGGGCGAAGTGGATACCGACGGCGGTTTTGCCGAGATGCTTGGCGAGCGTTTTGAATTCGCCCAGCGCCCGGCGACGGTCGTCGCCGGGCTTCCCCTTCGATGGGGCGGGCAGGCGATTTTGAATGCGATGGACGATTCGACTCGCGGGTTCGCCGGGATAGAGAGCGACGGAGTCGCCGAGGGCGGCATGGAGGCGCGCGACGTAATGGCCGACGCCGGTCTTCGGCTTGAGGGCGGCGAGGCCGTTCATCACGACGCGCATCGCATCCTCCCGAACGGTTCGACGCGCGTACGGTAGCGCTTGGCGAGCGTTTCCGGCAGCAGCAGGAGGTACGAGGTGAACGCACGGGCGACGGCGAAGGCGTGCGCCCGCGGCCGGCGGCCGGCGGCGGCGCGGAGGAACGCCTGCGGCACCTTCGCGAGCAACACGAACGCGCACCAGAGTGCGAGGAAGTAGTCGCCGTTTCGCAGGCTGGCGAGGGCGCGGTTCCGTTCGACGTGGAAACGCACGATCGGCGAGGCCGAACCGCCGGCGGCGCCGTGGACGTGCCGCACTAGCGAGCGCGGCGCGAGCACGGCGGGCAGACCGGCGAGTTGGAGGCGCCAGCCGGCATCGAGGTCTTCGGAGTAGAGGAAGAAGCGCGGGTCGAAAAGCCTCCCGAACTCGTCGCGGGGCAGCGCGACGGCCGCGCCGCAACCGGCGAAGATCGGGCCGCCGGCTTCGTATCGGCCGTCGTCGGGCTGCTCGAAGCCGCGATCCGCCCCGCGCCCGTCACGCAGGAGATACAAGCCGGCGCTGTTGATCACGGTCGGCCGGTCGGCGAAGACGAGTTTCGAAGCGACGGCACAGCCGGGGTATTCTGCCACCGTCAGCAGCAGTTCTTCGAGCCAGTACGGGTCGGGAATCGTGTCGTTGTTCAGGAGCACGAGCGTGTCGTGGCGGGCCTGGTTCGCGGCGACGTTGTTCCCCGCGGCGAAGCCGAGATTCGTCGAGGAGCGCAACAGCGTCGCCCAGGGGAACCGTTCGGGGACGATATCGGCGGAGCCGTCGTGCGAAGCGTTGTCCAGCACGATGACTTCGAATTGCGTACGCGGAACGGTCTGCGTCTCGAGGGCGGCAAGGCACGCGGCGAGGTGCGCCCCGCCGTTGTAGTTCACGATCAGGACGCTCGCGGGCGTCACGCGGCCGCCGCCAATCCCGGTGCGGGCATCACGCTGGCCTTGTACGCCGCCACCACGTCCCGAGCCGGGCCGGCCATGCGCACGCGGCCGTGCTCCATCCAGAGGACGCGGGTGCACATCGACTCGATCGAATCCAGATCGTGGCTGACCATCACCATGAGGCGCGCCGTGGCCATGAGTTGCTTCATCCGCTTCGCGGCCTTGAGCTGGAACGCGAGGTCGCCGACGCTGAGGACTTCGTCGATGAGCAGCACTTCCGGGTCGGTGGCGGTGGCGATGGAGAATGCGAGGCGGACGTTCATGCCGGCGGAATAGTAGCGCACGGGGGTGTCGAGGAAGTCGCCGAGTTCGCTGAACTCCTCGATCTCCTGCTGCTTCGCCTTGAGGGTTCGCGGCGTTTCGCCCTGCAGGTAAGCGCGGTAGCGGATGTTCTCGCGGCCGGTGGCGTCCGGTTCGAAGCCCAGAGTGATGTCGAAGAGCGAGCAGATCTTGCCCGTGACGGTTCGTGTGCCGGACGTGGTCGGGTAGACCCCGGCGAGCAGCTTGAGGAGCGTACTCTTGCCGGCGCCGTTGTGGCCGATGACGCCGATCCGGTCGCCGTCCTTCGCCGAGAGTGTGACGTCCACGAGCGCCGGTACGCGCACGATCGGGTTCCGACTCGCGAGGAACATTCCGTTGATGAGGAATTCCTTGAGCGACAGGCGCGTGGCCTTGCGCAGGTTGAACGTCAGCGAAGCGTTCGAGAGTTCGATGCTGGCCATCGGTGTCCTTGCGTCACAGCTGGAAGATCAATCGCTTTTGCAGCCACGCCATGGTGAGGCACGCGAGCGCGAACGCGCTGGCCGTCAGACCGGCGACGGTGAGGTACAGGTCCTGCGGAATCGGTGTGCCTTTCGCCAGCGGGTAGCTGATGGTCAGCAGGAAATACGCCGCCGGATTCAGTTCCACGATCCAATACCCGATTTTTTCGATCGCGACCGACGGATCGTACATGATGGGCGTCAGGAAGAACATCAGTTGCGTGACGACTTCGATCAGGTGCTTCGTGTCGTGGAAGTAGGCGTTCAGGAACGCGGCAATGGTGGCGATGCTCCAGCAGAAGATCGTCAGCATCAGGATCGCCGGTATCATGGCCAGAAACCGATTCAATACGTCGGTCGCATCCTGGAGCACGCAGACCGCGACAACAACCAGCGCCAACGAAATGACGAAGTGGATCAGCGTGCCGAGCACGGTGCGAAGCGGATAAATGCTATACGGCAACGGCGATTGCCGGATGTAGGCTTCGTTCCGGATGAACGAGTCGCAACCGAAGATGAGCGAACTCTTGAGAAAATCCCATACGGCCAGGCACGCGAGCAGTTTCGGAGCGAACTCCCGCCAGTTCTGGTTGGCGAGGATCGATCCGAAGGCGATGCAGAAGACGACGGTGAGCGCGAGCGGATGCAGCAGCGACCAGCCGATGCCCAGCACCGAGCGTCGGTAGCGATTGCGCAAATCCAGCTGGACCAGCGACGCCCAGAAATAGCGGAACTGCCAGACCGTTTTCAGATGCTGGATCATCCGTGATCCTGTTTTTCAGTGTCGTAGCCTTTGGAGGGTGGAAGAGTACCGCAAGTGCGCCGGCCTTGCCTAGCCCAACTGGGAGGCGAAATCGACCCGACTTGAAGTTGCCGCCGGACTTGTGGTAAGGAAGGGCTTCATTCCCAAGGATTCGTCCATGGCGCAGCCGACCGCCGACCCCGACCGCGAACTCGAACTCGCCCGTCGGCGCATCGAGCAACTCGAATCGGCGCTGGCACGCCGCACCGAGATTCTCGAACAGCGCCAGGCCGAGATTCAGGCGATCAAATCGTCGAAGGCCTACCGACTGGCGCATCTCGGGCAGAAGGTCGCGGACCGGCTGATGCCCGTGCACACGAAACGCCGCGCCGCCGCCAAGGCCATCGCACGCCGGCTCGCACGGCTCGTGGATCGCCGGGCGAAGAACGGTCCGCCGCCGTCGGAACGCCACCTCGCCGAGTGCACGCCGCCGGACGAATACCGCCGTTGGATCAAGGCGTACGAGCCGACAAAGATCGAACTTCAGAAGCAGCGCCAGCACGTCTTCCGCCGGGCGCCGATCGTCAGCCTCGTCGTGCCGGTGTTCAACCCGCCGGCGGGATACCTCGAAGCGATGCTAAAATCGATCTTCGATCAGACCTACCCGCACTGGCAGCTCTGCGTTGCGGACGCCAGCACGGCCCCGCACGTCCGGCCGATTCTGGAAAGGGCCGCCACCGACCGCCGCGTCAAGGTGCGATTCCTGGAATCCAACGGCGGCATCGTCGGCAATTCGAACGCCGCCCTCGAACTGGCGAGCGGCGAATATGTCTCGCTCGTGGACCACGACGACACACTCGCGCCGTTCGCGCTGTTCGCGATCGCCGAGGCGCTCGACGCCGCGCCGGACGCCGAAGTGCTGTATTCCGACGAGGACAAGCTGAACTTCGCCGGCGACCGCGTCGAGCCGAATTTCAAACCGGACTGGTCGCCCGAAACGCTCCAGAGCCGGAACTATATCTGCCACCTGGCGACGTTCCGGACGGACCTGCTGCGGGACATCGGTGGTTTTCGAAACGGGTACGACGGCGCGCAGGACCACGACCTCATCCTCCGTGCGACCGAGCGTGCCAAGCGGATCGTGCATATTCCGCAGGTTCTCTATCATTGGCGGATGCATCGGCAGTCGACGGCGGCGGACGCGGGGTCGAAGGGATATGCGCACGACGCCGGCAAGCGAGCCGTGCAGGACCACCTGCGGCGGATCGGCGTGGACGCGACGGTTCACGACGGCGCCGTGCCGGGGATGTACCATGTCGTCCACCACTTGCGGACGCAACCGCTGGTCAGCGTGATCGTGCCGAACAAGGACGCGGTCGAGATGCTGGCACGCTGCGTCGATTCCCTCGCGAACTCCAGTTATGCAAACTACGAACTGATCATCGTGGAAAACGGTAGCACGCGGCCCGAGACGTTCGCGTACTACCGGCAGCTGGAGAAGCAGCCGCACGTGCGCATCCTCGAGTGGACCAAGCCGTTCAACTACGCGGCCGTGAACAACTTCGCCGCCCTGGAAGCGAAGGGAGAACTGCTCCTCTTCCTGAACAACGATATCGAGGCGATCAACACCGACTGGCTCGAACGGCTCGTGAAGGTCGGGGTACAACCGGGCGTCGGCGCGGTCGGGGCGAAACTCTACTTCGCCGACGACACGATCCAGCACGCGGGCATCGTGATCGGCATGGGCGGCATCGCCGGGCACAGCCACGGCAGCTTCCCGCGCGAAGCGCCCGGATACATGCAGCGGCTGCGCTACGCGCAGAACGTCTCCGCCGTCACGGGCGCATGCTTGCTCTGCCCGACCAAGGTGTTCCGGGAGGTCGGCGGATTCGACGAAGGGTTCGTCCTCGCGTTCAACGACGTGGATCTCTGCCTGCAGATCCTCGCCCGCGGCTATAGGGTCGTCTGGACGCCGCACGCGGAGTTGTATCACTTCGAATCGAAGACGCGCGGCTACGAGGACACGCCGGAAAAGCTGCGTCGGTTCCGTCGCGAGATCGACTTGTTCCAGATCAAGTGGAACGAGTTTCTTCGGAAGGGCGACCCGCACTACAATCCGCATTATCGTCTCGACCGGCCCGATTATGCCCTTCGCGTCGCGTGAGGGCGGCAACGCCCGATCGGTCGGGCGGGGAACTTGAAAGTTTCCCGTCGGAAATCGGCACCTCGCAAACCCTTTCGCGGTCCCATCCGTCTCACAGTTAAACCGCCCATCGTCGGTCGGACGCGTGCAATCGCCATCGGCCATCGCTCCGATGCCGTCGTCGGCGAAATATCCTCCGTCGGTGCCGGCTTTCCGTCCGCGAATCGGGTATATCTGGTTAGGCCGTCCGTCCGCGCGATGTCGCGCCGTCCGCCGCGTCCCCGCGTCGGACCGACCGGGTGAGACCGACCGGAGTGGCCGCCACCCACCGAACGCGATTTCAGGAGTAGACCGCCAATGTTCGGCTTCACCTCGCCTAAGGACCGGTCCGCCCTCCGGGCCAAGACGAAATCCCCCCTCGCGCTCGAAACCCTCGAAACCCGCGAGACCCCGGCGGTCATCACGGTTGACGACACCTATTCGGTGGAAGCCGGTCGCGTGCTCGTAGTGAACGCGCAGCAGGGGGTGCTTTCCAACGACTTCAGCGACTCGAACTTCCAGGCCATTCTGGTGGCGACCCAGCTGACCCCGGCCAGGTCCGCCATCCAGCCCGCGCCCGCGTTGCCCGCCAGTTCGTTGACCTTCAACACGAACGGCAGCTTTACCTTCGTGGCCCCGAGCGACTACGATCAGAACAAGTTCGGCCCGATCGTCTTCAGCTATCGCGCCAACGACACGACGACAGCGCAACAGAGCGGACCGGCCACGGTCACCATCAACATCGTCGCACCGACCCGTTCGACGAAACTCTTCGCCACCGGTGCCGGCCCCGGTGCCGGACCGCAGGTCCGCGTCTACGAATCGACCACCGGCAACGAGCGGTTCTCTTTCTTCCCGTACGAACAAACCTTCACCGGCGGCGTCCGCGTCGCCACGGGCGACCTCAATCAGGACGGCGTCGACGACATCGTCACTTCGCCCGCCGAAGGCGGCTCCGCCCGCGTCCAGGTCTTCGATGGTGCCACCGGCGTCCAGATCGCCAACTTCTTCGTCTTCGATCCCAACTTCCGCGGTGGTGCCGAAATCGCCATCGGCGACATCGACGGCGCGCTCGACAAGAACGGGAATCGCACGAATGAACTGATCGTGGGTGCCGGCCTTGGCGGCGGTCCCCGCGTGACGATCTACTCCGTCGCGGTCACCGCCAACAAGACGCTGCAGGAAACCGTCGTCTCCGACTTCTTCGCCTACGAGCAGACTTTCCGGAACGGGGTCCGTGTGGCGGCGGGCAATGTCGATGGCATCACCGGTGCCGACAAACGCGACTTCGTGATCACCGGCGCCGGCCCCGGCGGCGGCCCCGCCGTCAAGGTGTTCGATGGGCGCAAGACGATCGGCGTCACCGAACCCGCGCCGAACCGCGCGTTCTTCGCCTTCGACTCCAGTGCTCGCGGCGGAGTCAGCGTCGCCACGGGCCAGTTCCGGGGTGACGGCAAGGCCGACATCATCGCCGGCTCCGGTGCCGCCGAGGTCTTCCGCATCTTCGATGGCCGCAACAGCGCCGTCCTCCGCGAACTCCCCCTGCCCCCGACCGATGGCTCCATCGTCCCGGGGATCGGCGGATCCGGCGGCTCCGGTTCGGCTGGTTCGGTCAACTTCGGCGGCGGCAGCGGGCTCGTCACCTCCATCGGCACCGTGGGCGGCACCGGTGGCATCCGCGTCGCGGCCACCGACCGCAACGGCGACGGGCTTTCCGACGTCATTGTCGGCGCCTCGTCCGGATCCCTCCCGCGCGTCCGGATCTTCGACGGCAACGCCCTCAGCGAACTCAGCAACTATCTCGCCTATCCGTCGAACTTCCTCGGAGGCGTCTTCGTCGGCGGCAACAGCATCTAACACGAGTTCCGACCCGGCAACGCGAATCCGGGTTTGCCCGGCGCGCGAGCGAACGAGAGCACATATGCCCTCGCTCGCGCGTCGGGCGGATGTTGACCAAAACGCGACGGGGGCTTGATTCGATCCGAATCAAGCCCCCGTCGCATTGGGATATCGATCGATCATGCTTTGCAGTAGCTCAGCGCGAGGACGGCGAAGGCGGTCGCCAATTCGGGCAGATTCTCCGCGAACGCCTTGTTGTCATTGGCCCAACTCCCGTCGGCCTTCTGCTTTTCCTTGAGCGTCTCGAACAACTCCTTGCGCCAATCGTGCTTGACGCCCTTGGCGTCCACGAACGGGTCCTCGCCGAGGGCGTGCATCGCCTTCGCGAAAACATGGTAGTAGTAGTACAGGCCGGCCTGGCCCAGCCCGGGGTTCTCCTTCAACGTGTAGTGCCGGCGGATCCAGCCGATGGCCGCCTTCACGCGCGGGTCGTCCTTGCTCACGCCGGCGTACAGGAAACTTTTCAGACCCGAATAAGTCATGCCGCCCTCGCTCCGCAGCCCGCCCGTCGCACTGCGCTTGTCACTCTTGGGATCATTTGCGGCGGCCACGTTGTAGACGAAGCCGCCCTTGTCCTCATCGCCGGCCTTCTTGGCGTAGTCGAGATCGTTGAACTCCCCCGGCAGGTTCTGCGAGCGGGACAGGAACGACAGGGCGCGCTGGAACGCGGGGTCGGCCTTGCTGGCACCGCTCGCGGCGAGGGCTTCCAGGAAGAAGTGCGTGTTGGACAGGTCCGGTCCGCCGCGGGCTCCCTTCTTGTCGTAGCCCGTGCCGCCGAATTTCGCATCTTTCTCGTCCACGTCGCCGCCATCGCCGTACTGGAGTGAGCGCAGGAACTTCGCGGAGGCGGCGATGGCGGAGTCGTATTTCCGGTCGGCGTTCGCTTCGTGAAACGCCATGACGGCCAGCGACGTGGTATAGTTTACGAGTCCGCGATTGTAGACGCCGCCATCGGGCTTGATCGAGGTCTCCAGATACTTGAGCGCTTTCGCGACGGTCGGATCGGCGACGTGTCGACCGCTACGGATGAGGGCGGCGGCGGTGAGGGCGGCGATGCCCGGCTCGCCGACCTGTGGCGGGGCGAAGCTGCCATCGGCCTTCTGGTGCATTTTCAGGTAATCGCGTGCCTTGTCGAGTACGGCCTCCAGCGACTTCGCGTCCGGGGCGGCCTCGATGGGGCGAATCGCCAGCAGTGCCGCGGAGGCGGCCAGGAACTCGCGGCGGGCCAGGGGCTTCATCGACATCGGTTTTCTCCGGTGTGGTACGGTCATGGCGTGCCGCCATCATACAGGTCCCGTGCCGAAACGAACCCCGGCGGATTGCCGCAGTCGGAGCGATCCGCGCGGGGAAGGGTGATCGCACCGTGGCCGTGCGCGGCGAATGTTTGCCCATCAGACTGCCGAATGCTGCCGCGCCGGGGATATAATCGTATGACAGGACAGACGATGACCGAAGAGGGATGCGGCCTGTGAATCCCCGCCCGCGATTGCTGTTGATCGGCCCGGCACCGCCGGCACTCGCTGCCGTCACGGCGCACGCCGACGTGACGCCGGCGGTCAGCCCGACGGCCGCCGCCGACCAGTTGCGCGGAGGCCATTTCGACGGCATCGTCGCCACCGCCGCGCTCACCAGCGAACTGATCGACCGCTACCGCCGCGACGAGATCATCCTCGCCAACATCGACCAGGGGATCGCGTCGCTCGACGCGGACGGCCGGGTCATCTGGGCGAACGTGATCCTCCGCGGATGGTGCGAACGGAACCCGGTCGGCCAGACGCTTCTCGAAGCCCTCGACTTCGCCAATTCGTCCAACGCTTCCATCCTGCTCGCGAGCGATCAGGCAAATCCGGTGATGACCGCCGCCGGCGGTCAGGCGGTATCGTTCCGCCTTCACCGGCAGGACCCAGCCGCACAGTCGTACCTGGATATCCGCATCCGACCGGTCTTTTCGGCCGACGGGACCGTGATCCAGCTCATCGCGATCCTGCAGAACGTCACGGCCGAAGTGGAGCAGCAGCGGAAGCTCCACGCATTGCACACGGCCGGCCGCGAACTCGCGGCGCTTGAACCGAGCCTGCTGGCCGAGATGAATGTCCCGACCCGCGTCGAGCTGCTCAAGAAGAACATTCGCAAGCACGTCCACGATCTGCTCCGCTACGACACGATCGAAATCCGCATCCTCGACAAGCGCACCGGCGAGTTGAAACCGCTTGTCGAAGACGGCATGACGGAAGAAGCGGCCCGCCGCCGGCTCTTTGCCCGCCCTGAAGGCAATGGCGTCACCGGGCATGTCGCCTACACAGGACAAAGCTATCTCTGTCCCGATACCTCGTGCGATCCTTACTATCTCGAAGGTGCCAAGGACGCGAAGAGTTCGCTGACGATCCCGCTCAAATACGCCGAGGAAGTCGTCGGCACGCTCAATGTCGAAAGCCCCCGCACCAACGGCTTCGGACCCGACGACCTGCAATTCACCGAACTGTTCAGTAAGGAAATCGCCGCCGCGCTCAACACCCTCGACCTGCTCACCGCGCAGCAGTCCTGCACGCTCTCGCAGTCGATGGAGGCCGTGAACAAGGAACTGGCGCTGCCGGTGGATGAGGTGCTGGCGAGCGCGGCGCTGCTCTACGCCCGGCTTCACGGGAACGATTCCGACGCTGCCAATCACCTCCGCAAGATCATGCAGAGCGCCCGCCAGATGCGGGAATGCGTCCACAAGCTCGGCCGCGAAATGGTCGGCGAGACCGGTGCGACCGGCGACCCGGTGCCCCTCGTCGGCAAGCGCGTCCTCGTCATCGAACAGGACGAACGGATGCGACGCCAGGCGCACCTCATGCTCGGCCGCCTCGGCGCGGAAGTCGAGACGGTCGGCACCGCCGCCGAAGGCCTCGCCCTCGCCAACGACATCGCCTACGACGCCGTCCTCCAGGAAATCCGCCCCATCGATCTCGGCGGCTACGACACCTTTCGCAAGCTCCGCGTCGCCATGCCTACCTGTCGCGTCGCCTTCACCACCGGCTTCGGCTACGACTCCCAGCACAGCATCGTGAAGGCCCGCCAGGACGGCCTCCAGCACGTCATCTTCAAGCCCTTTCGGGCGGATCAAGTCGTCGGTGCCGTCAACGCCCCGCAACCCCCCGCGCCGAAGGCCCAGCCCGTCTCGGCGTCGAGTTGACCCGTGTTCCTTCCTGCCCTGCTCCTCGCGATCCTCTGGATCGGCCATGCCTGCTTCTGGACCTTTTGGCTCAACAACCTCTACGGCCGCCGACTCACCAAGCGGTTCCTCAAACCGTGGCGACTCCTGACCGGATTGGTCATCGCGTCCGGGCTACCGCTGTTGTGGTGGAGCTTCGAGTACGATCCCCAACACGGATTTCCGGTCGGATTGTGGTCGAGCCTCGTCTCCTTCTACTTTGCTCTCTGCATGCTCCTGGGAGCGGTCGTCTTCCCGATCGTAACCATCATCCGGCTTCGTCGCCGTCCGCCCGCTTCCCTGCTGAAGGAAGCCACTCGCACGCTTGATCTGCGCGCCGAACTCGGAGACCACGCCGTCGGCGACGGGTACTATCGCCGCATCGCCACGCTACCATTCAACGGCGTCTTCCGCGTCGACTTCACCGACCTCGTCCTTGCCCCGCCGCGCCTGCCGCAGGCGTGGGACGGCCTCACGATACTGCTTCTCTCCGACTTCCACTTCCATGGCACGCCATCTCGCGTTTGGTTCGAGCGCATCTTCGACAAGATCGCGAAGGAACCGCCGCCTGACCTCGTCGTCCTCGCCGGGGACTTTGTCGATTCGGATGCACACCGCGACTGGATTGTGCCGCTCCTGGGCCGGCTGAAGTGGACCGAATGCGGCATTGCCATCCTCGGCAACCACGATGAACACCACGAACCGGAGCGGGTGCGTACCGAGTTGAAACAGGCCGGGTATCGCGTGTTGTCGAACACCATGGAGACCGTGGCGATCCGCGGCGTGCCCTGCGAGTTGATCGGCCACGAAGGTCCCTGGTTCCCACCGGGGCCGCTGCTCGCTCCTGACGCGAAGACGTTTCGCCTCTGCGTCAGCCACACGCCGGACAACTTCTCATGGGGAGTTTGCAACGACATCGACCTGATGCTCTGCGGCCACGTCCACGGCGGGCAGATCCGGTTGCCGATCATCGGCTCGATCTTCGTGCCGAGCGTGTACAGTCGTCGGTACGACATGGGCGTCTTCGGATACGGAAACCTGACGATGGTGGTCGGCCGGGGCTTGAGCGGGAAGGAGCCGATCCGGTTCCGCTGCAACCCGCAGGTGATCCGCATGACGCTGAAACGGCCTCGGCCGGGCGGCGTCGGATGAATGCCATGTTGCGTTGGATGCCGATGCTATTGTTGCTCGCGGGGTGCGCCCCCGCGCCACGTGCCGGCGCGCCGCTTAAACCGGAGCCGGTCGACGCTGTGGGCTTACACAACGTCTTCCGACTCTCGGACAACGTCTTCACCGGAAGCATGCCGGAGGACGAGCGAAGCTTTGAATCGCTCCAATTGCTACGAATCCAAACGATCATATCCGTGGACGGCGCACCGCCGGACGTGGATGGGGCCGAGAGCTTCGGCCTGCGCTACGTCCATCTGCCGATCGGCTACGATGGCGTGCCGGAGGATCGGGCGAAGGCGATCGCGAAGGCCATTCGGGACCTGCCGGGACCGGTGTATATCCACTGCCACCATGGCAAGTACCGGGGCCCGGCGGCGGCCGCGGCGGCGCTGCGCTGCCTCGAGCCGAATCATTCGGCCGCGTCACTCGTGGCGTATCTGAAACTCGCGGGCACCGATGAGCGGTATCGTGGCCTGTTCGCGGCGGTGCAGCGAGCGCCGGCGACACTGGACGACGCGACGGTCGAATTCCCTTCCCGCGTACCCGTGGCCGACCTCGTGACGCGGATGGTCGAGATCGACGAAACTTGGGATCGCTTGAAGAAGCAACCGATGGCGGCGAACGCGATCGTCCTCCTGGAACAGTATCGCGAGATGAAGCGGGCGACGCCGGAACGGGATGAGCGGTTCCAGACGTATTTGGCCGAGGCGCTCGATGCGGCGACGGAACTCGAGGCGAACTTGCGTGCCGGTGCCGATCCGGCGGCGGTGATCCAAAGAACGGCGAACGCCTGCACGGCGTGTCATGCCGTCTTCCGCGACAACCGCGTATCATCTCCTCCATGAGTCTTCCCCGTTTACTCGTCACGATGGGCGATGTCGCCGGCATCGGCCCCGAGATCATCGCGAAGGCCTGGCCGAACCTCGCCGCCCACGCGAACGCGACCGTTGTCGGCGACCCGGCGCGGCTACCGCCCGGCATCCCGTGTGCCAATCCTTCGGCCCCCGACCTTTCGCGCGTTCCCGTCGGCATCGTGACGGCCGACGCGGGGCGCGCGGCGTACGACTGGCTCTGCTACGCCATCGACGAATGCCTCGCCGGCCGCGCCGACGGCATCGTCACCTGTCCGCTGCACAAGGAAGGCCTGCACGCCGCCGGGATCGACTACCCCGGCCACACGGAAATCCTCGCCGACCGGACCGGCACGACAGCGTTCGCGATGCTCCTCTACGACGACGAGTTGCCGCTGGCCGTCGCCCACGTCACGCTGCACCGCTCACTGCGGTCGATCTTTGAGCATGTCACGACTGCGACGGTATTGGAGAAGATCCGCCTGCTGCACGAGATCGTCCCGCGACTGCTCGATCGCCCGGCCCGCATCGGCGTTGCGGCCCTGAACCCGCACGCCAGCGACGGTGGTTTGTTCGGGAATGAGGAGTCGACCATCATTCGCCCTGCCGTCGAAGCCGCGAAGGCCGAGGGGATCGTGGCCGAGGGGCCGATCGCTTCCGATGCGATCTTCCTGCCGCATAACCGGGCGAAGTTCGACGGCGTCGTCGCGATGTACCACGACCAGGGGCACATCGCGATGAAACTGCTCGGTGGGCGGCGGGCGGTGAATATCGCGGCCGGGCTGCCGATCGTGCGGACGAGCGTGGCGCACGGCACCGCGTACGACATCGCGGGGAAGGGGCTGGCGGATGCCAGCAGCCTCGTTTCGGCGGTGCGGGTGGCGGCGAAGCTGGCGAAGAGTAGACTGACGGCGAAACCGTGAGGGCGATGCGATGCCGCGCTACGAGGACGACGAAGACGACGACCGCCCGAGCCGACGGCGTCGGCGGGAGCGCGACGACGACGATGACGATGACGATGACCGTCCGAGTCGCCGGCGGCGGCGCGACGAGGACGATGAATACGACGAGCGCCCGTCGCGTCGTCGGCGTGACGAATACGAGGACGATGACGACGATCGGCCGCGCCGGCGTTCGCGTCGTCGGCAGTCCGGCGAGAATACCGCCGCGGGCATCAGCCTCACGCTCGGGTTGCTCTCGATCGTACTCAACGTGATCACGGGCATTCCCGCCGTCATCTTCGGCATCATGGGGCTGAAGAACTCCGGCCGCACCGGCACCGGCATGGGGATGGCGATCGCCGGCATCGGCAGCGCCGTCGTCTGCACCGCCCTGTCTTGCGTCGGCCTCTATTACTTCTGGAACATGCGCGGCGGTCGCGACGCGGAAAACCGCGCCTTCAACAACGCCAAGCAACTCGGCATCGCCTTCCACAATACGCACGACGTCAACAACCGCTTCGTACCGGCCTACACGACCCGCCCCGGTACCTTCTTCGGCCAGAACGCCGCGCCGATGGATCAACGCCTGACGTCCTGGCGGACGGCCATCCTCCCCTACATCGAACAGGACAACCTCTTCCGGCAGTACGATCCGATGCAGCCGTGGAACAGCCCGCGCAACCAGATGGTGACCGCGACGCACGTACCGACGTTCTCCGACGGCGTCGACAAGACGAATCAAACGCGGTTCCGCGTCTTTACTGGTCCGAATACGCCATTCAAACATGGCCAGCCCGCGCTGCGGTTCATGGGGTTCACCGACGGCACGTCCAACACGGCGCTCATGGCGGAGAGTGCGGAGATCGGCCCGTGGGGTGAGCCGAAAGACATGGAGGTGCAACCGTTCGGGCCGATGCCCGCGCTCGGCGGCCCCGACAGCCCGTTCGCGATCCTCCTGATGGCCGACGGTTCCGTCCGCCGCGTCCGCAAGACCATCGACGAGCGCACGCTCCGGCTGTTGGTCGACCCGTCCGACGGTCAGGTCGTGCCGCTGGATTAACCGGACTGTTTCACGCGGCTCTGAGGGGCAGTCATTCGGTAGGGTGTTCGGAGTAGGTGAACGCTGGCCGCGTCTTTCCGCCGCCGCCGCGCCACCCTTCCGCGGAATGACGCCCGATTTCCGGAAGCACCTATGCCCGGTAACGACTTACGGCGATTCCGGCCGTAGGAAGTGGCGGGAGCGTCGTTCTCGGATTGCGAGAACGACGCTCCATAATCAAGCATTCATGCGAAAATAATCACAGATCTTTGGCGGCCTCAACCGCCCATCCGCAGAGTGAAGAAACCGATCGCCGCCTTCGGGATGATCTTGAGGCTGATCGAGAACCGGGACTTCAGCATCTCGCCGCCTTCGTAGGTGAGGCCGAGCACGGTGACGCGCTTGTCCTCGCTGCCGAGGAGCTGCGCCGCGACGCCGCCGGCCTGCTCGTTGCCCGCCTGGATGAGCTCGCCGAGCCGCTTCGGATTCGCCACGAGATCCAGCACCTTGGACGGTCCCGCCTTCGCCGCGAGCGCGGCCTTCAGTGAATCCTTCCAGTCCGGTCCCATCGCCACGACGATGCTCTTCGGCCCCATCACGAATGACAACCCGCTCGGACCGAAGATCGCCTTCACCGGTTCCGCGTCGTCCTTCATGATCACGCGATGGACCTTCAGACCCTCCACTTCATCCACGTCGAACTTGACTTCGTCCTTGAACTTCTCCGGCGCGTCGGCGTGCTTCGCCGCGGCCTTGAGCGCCTTCTCCAGCCCGCTCGCATCGTCGAAGTTGACCGCGGCGACCATGGTGAACTTGCCCTCCTTGTTGGGCCCGTTCACGGCGAGGGCGTAGTCGATCGAATCCCCCTTGATCGTGCGGCCGAGGCCCTTGAGCAGTTCGTCGATCACCGGCCGCATGTGCTCCGGCGCGTCCTCCTTCCCCTTCTGCCCCGCCTCGACCAGTTTGCCGAGGATGTCCTTGAGTTCCGGCGTGGCGATCGGGAGTTGGAGCAGGCCTCCGGCGGCGGTCGTGTCGGAAATCAGCGACGCGAAGCGGTTCGCGGTCGGCTTGATCGCCGCCAGTTCCTTCGCGTAGTCGGTCCCCTTCTTCGGCATCGCGTAGCTCTCGATGGCGATCTCGGCGGCCTTCTCGTCGAATGCCAGCCGGAAGCCCGTCTCCTCCGTGTCCTTCAACTGCGCCGACGATTTCTTCGCGAGGGCGGAGTAGCTCTTGAGGATGTTCCCGGCGATCCCGCTCCACGCGCCGAGGTTCGGGATCTGCTGTTCCAACTCCTCGAACTGTTCCGTCTGCTGCTGGGCGATCGCTTCGGGGAAGCGGTCGGTGAAGATGCGGGCGAGGACGAGGCCGGTCTCGCCGGGCTTGATCAGGTTCTTGGCCGGGATCAGGTTCTTGGCGTCGAGCAGTTCGTCCTTGGCGTTGAAGCCGACGTACAGGTACCCGTCGTGGAAGCGGGCGCGGACGGGGATTGCGTCGTGATCGCCGCCATTGGTTTCGAGAGCGTAGAGGCCTTTGTTGCCCTCGATCGGTTTGAAGTTCAGCGGGTCGTCCGGCGGGCCGAGCCGCGAGACGAAATCCTTGAACTCGTTCTCGCCCGTGACGGGGATGGCGACGAAGCCGTAGATTTCCTTGAAATCGTCCGGCCCCTTGAGCGCCTTGTTGGGCAAGTAGAGGTAGCCGACGATTGGCTTGGTCATGTCGAGGCCGGCGAAGCCTTTCTCGCCGAGCTTGCCCTGGATCTGGCCGTCGATGAGTCCGCTGAAGCCTTCGCCGGCGACGATGCCGACGATCTTTTGACGTTCTCCAGCAGTTTCTGTCCCGGGGCGATCTGGAGAATGACGGGCGGTCCGCCGGTGGATTTGATGACGGGCGCCGGCGCGGCGGAGGCGCCGAGGGCGAGGCCGACCAGCAGCGCGGCCGAGAGCAGGATACGCGTTCGCATGGGGGTGGACTCCGGGAAGTGCGACGACGGCATCATACGCGGCCGGCGGGCCGATGCAACACGGCGATTGTGGGTCGGTATTCTCGATAATCGAGTCAATCGATTACAACTTCTACCTTCGCGAGAAATGCAGTTAAACGTTGATAGGCCTTTTCGGGATCGACCGTCTCTTTCGGCTTCCGGTTTTCCGGGCGGCCATGTGCGACCCAGTTCCGATATTGGCGAACCTGATTGACTTGCTCCACGAGATCGGGGCACCGGTCCTTGAACGGTTTCATGACCAGGTCGAAGCTCCCTTCTCGAATGCAATCCAAGAGGTCTTGACCGGCCCGCTTCAACGAGGAGTGTCGAAGGCTTTCAACCTCGCTCGAAACCTGCTTTTCAAGCACATCGCGAACTCTGGCTTCAAAGACGGAAAAGAAAACGAGAATTGCCAAATCATCGATGGGTGATAACGCGAGGTCCGCAGATTGCATTAGATCGGAAGCTTCGAGATTCTTGAATCGCTCTTCCTTCCCGAGATCGCCGCCCCACGGTAGATGATCCCAGTGCTTTTTCGCCAACTGCTTCATGTCGAGAAGGCGAGTACGCACCGCGTGATACCATTCGCGGGCCTCTTGAAGGGTTTTCATTTCAGTAGCCCGACCAGCAATGATTCCGCCGCTTCCTGCGTAAATTCGGAATACTCGATTTTGTGCTTATGCCCGAACCCTGGCTGGATGTACCAACGACTGGTCCCGTCCTCGATCAATCGAAAGATCTGGTGGCCGCTGGGATTGGGGCACAGGACGGAGACGTAACCATCAGCGAAACGGGATTGACCGTTTTCGTCCACAATCCGAAGGCCGACCGCGAAGCGGTTCCGGGGTTGGAAGGTGACTTCCGATGCTTCGTAAGTCACCTTCATCCGGGGCAATTCACAATGGCCCAATCGACGTTCGTAATGTCGGACCGTGTCGCGTTCGATTTGAATCAACCCGGCGGAGTCCGCTTGTTGAATCCAGTTCGTAATGTCGTCGAACAACTCATTGAGCGCGGATCGCCATTCGTTCGCCGTCGATTCGCGCAGGGGCCGTTCCGCTTGCCAGCGGACATTTTCCTCACGCAGGTATTCGGTCAGTTTTCCCATACAGACTGCCCCCCTTTGATGCGTGCAATTCTACCCGATAACGGAAATCCCGTCACGTTGGATTGTTTGCCGGGGAAAGCCTCGATCGGCGTTTCGATCGCGGCTGACGAGCATAGGATATTTCCACCGTTTCCCTCTCCTGGAGTCCTGCATCCATGCGCCTCCTCGCGTTTCTCCTGGCGTCGTGCCTTGCCGCGCCGGCTTTCGGCCAGTCGCCGGACATTCCGCCGGATCTCGAAAACTACATCAAGAAAGCCGAACCCGATTATTCCTGGAAGCTCGAGAAGAAAGAGGAGACCGACGCCGGATCGATGCACCTCTATCGCCTCGTGTCGCAGAAGTGGCAGGGCGAACTCTGGGAGCACGACCTGCAGGTCTTCATCCCGAAGGAAGCGACCGACAAGTCGTCGATGGTGATCCTGAACACCGGCGGCGCCGCCGGCGGCAACACGACGGCGCTCGGCCTCGAGATCGCCCGCCGCGTCCAGTTTCCTGTCGCCGTCCTGTTCCAGATTCCCAAGCAGCCGCTCTATGACGGCAAGAAGGAAGACGCGCTCATCGCCGAGACGTTCGTCCGCTACCTCGAAACGAAGGACAGCAGCTGGCCGCTGCTCTTCCCGATGGCGAAGTCCGTCGTCAAGGCGATGGACGCCCTGCAGGAGATCGGCAAGAAGGACTGGAATACCGAAGTGAAGCACTTCCTCGTCACCGGTGCCTCGAAGCGCGGCTGGACGAGCTGGCTCACCGCCGCGTCGGGGGACAAGCGCGTCAAGGCGATCGCGCCGCTCGTCATCGACACGCTGAACTTCCACAAGCAGATGCCGAACCAGTTGAAGTCGTTCGGCAAGTTCAGCGAGATGATCCACGACTACGAGGAACGCAAGCTGATCCCGCTGCCGGACACGACGGAAGCCCGCAAGCTCTGGCAGATGGTCGATCCGTGGGTCTACCGCGACCGGCTGACGCTGCC
Source organism: Gemmataceae bacterium (assembly GCA_019636445.1). GTDB lineage: Bacteria > Planctomycetota > Planctomycetia > Gemmatales > Gemmataceae > Limnoglobus. The sequence goes on from JAHBXO010000006.1 coordinate 183,959, forward strand.
GAAGCTGCTCGTGCACGGCACGAACGACCCGTACTGGACGCAGGACGCGCTGAACCAGTACTGGGACGACCTGAAGGGGGACAAGTGGGTGCTGTACGTGCCGAACGCCGGGCACGACCTGCGCCCGCAGGACAAGCCGAACCAGCCGGGGGCGAAGAAGGACATCTTCCCGCTCAAGGCGGTCGACACGCTGGGGGCGTACAGCAAGCTGATCCTTTCGGGCAAGACGCTGCCGAAGATCGACTGGAAGGCCAACGGCACGATCAACAACGCCGTGACGGCGCAGACGAAGCTGGACGCGAAGCCCGTCTCGGTGCAGAGCTGGTACACGACCTCCGAGACGCGGGACTTCCGCAAGTCGGTCTGGAAGAAGGACGCGAAGGACGTGCAGGTGCTGCTGGCGAGCGATCCGAACAATCCCGCGCCGCCGCTGGCGTCGCTGCATGTGCCGGTGCCAGAGAAGGGCTGCGCCGCCGGCTTCCTGGAATTCACCTTCAACATCGACGGCACGAAGTTCAACCTTTCCACTCCGATCTCGATCGCGGAAGCGAAGAAGTAGTGGGCTGGAACTTCGCGCGGGAACTGGAGAAGTTCGGGCCGCGAAGCCCACGGACGATCGTTCGTGGGCTTTCGTTTGCGCGTTCCTACTGCGCCCGCGTCACGCGCTCTCATTACGAGAATTTCACCGTCGCCTCGGTCCTGTTGCCCCGCAAGCTCGTCCCGCACTTCCACGCCGTCTACGCCTACTGTCGCTGGGCGGACGACCTCGCGGACGAGACGGCCGGCGGCGCCGAAGCCCTTTCGCTCCTCGACTGGTGGCGGAGCGAATTGAACGCCGCCTATGACGGCGAACCGCGGCACCCCGTCCTGGTCGCCCTGCGCGAGACCGTCCGGCGGTTCGACATCCCGCGAACGCTCTTCCTCGACCTGCTCGTCGCGTTCGAACAAGATCAACGGAAGAAGACTTACGCGACGTTCGACGAATTGCTCGCCTACTGCCGGAACTCGGCGAACCCGGTCGGCCGGTTGGTCCTGCATCTGTTCGAGTGCTTCGACGAGGTACGCGGCCGACTCTCCGATGAAGTCTGCACCGGGTTGCAGCTCGCGAATTTCTGGCAGGACGTGGCCCGCGACCACGCCATCGGCCGCGTCTATCTGCCGGACGAAGACCGGCGGCGCTTCGACTATCGCGACGAGGACCTGGCCGCGCGCCGGTTCACACCGGCGTTCCGCGAACTGCTGCGCTTCGAGGTCGAACGCGCGCGCGGATTCTTCGAACGGGGCCGGCACCTGATCCCGAAACTGCCCCGTCGCGCACGGATCGACGTGGAGTTATTCGTCCGCGGCGGCGAGACGACGCTCGACGCGATCGAAGCCGTGGGCTACGACGTGTGGACGACGCGGCCGACCGTGTCGAAGGGACGAAAAATCCGATTGCTTCTGCAGGCGGTCCGCGCGGGCGTCTTCGCGTAGCCCCGACTCGGTGCTGGTTGCGCGCCGCGCCGATCCTTATATCGAACCCCAACCACAGAACCCACCGAAGGACCTCTCCCATGTCCGTCAACATTACCAGCGTGCTGAAGGAATCGCGGGTCTTCCCGCCGTCGAACGAGTTCGTCGGGCACACATTGGTCAACGAAGCCGAACGGCACCGGCTCTGCGAATGGGCCGCCAGCGACTTCGAAGGCTTCTGGGCGGCGCAGGCGGAGAGCCTGCACTGGTTCTACAAGTGGGACAAGGTGCTCGACTGGTCCAACGCACCGCACGCGAAGTGGTTCACCGGCGGGCTGATCAACGCCAGCTACAACTGCCTCGACCGGCACCTGACCACGGCGCGCAAGAACAAGGCCGCCATCATCTGGGAAGGCGAACCCGGCGACACCAAGACGCTGACGTATCAGCAGCTGCACTATCAGGTCTGCAAGTTCGCCAACGGCCTCAAGCAACTCGGCATCCAGAAGGGCGACCGCGTCACCATCTACATGCCGATGACGCCCGAGGCCGCGATCGCGATGCTCGCCTGCGCCCGCATCGGTGCGGTGCATTCTGTCATCTTCGGCGGCTTCTCGGCCGAAGCGGTCGCCGACCGGAACAACGATGCAAAGGCGAAGCTCGTCATCACCGCCGACATCGGCTGGCGCCGCGGAAACGCCATCCATCTGAAGCAGAACGTCGACGCCGCCCTCGAGAAGTCGCCGACGGTGGAGAAGGTCATCGTCTTCAACCGCGCCCGCAACACCGGCGTGCACATGAAGCCCGGCCGCGACATCTGGTGGCACGACCTCATGTCCGACGTGAGCGCCAACTGCCCCGCCGAGCACCTCGACAGCGAACACCCGCTCTTCATCCTCTACACCTCGGGCAGCACAGGGAAGCCGAAGGGCGTGCTGCACACCACCGGCGGCTACATGCTCGGCGCGAGCCTCACGCACAAGTGGGTGTTCGACATCAAGGACGACGACGTCTACTGGTGCACCGCCGACGTCGGCTGGGTGACGGGCCACAGCTACATCGTCTACGGCCCGCTCGCCAACGGTTCGACGGTCGTCATGTACGAGGGTGCTCCGAACCACCCGAAGGAAGACCGCTTCTGGGACATCGTCGAAAAGTACCGCGTCACGATCCTCTACACGGCACCGACGGCCATCCGCGCGTTCATCAAGTGGGGCGACGAACACCCGAAGAAACATGATCTCTCGTCGCTGCGCCTGCTGGGCAGCGTCGGCGAGCCGATCAACCCGGAAGCCTGGATGTGGTACCACGAGGTCATCGGCGGCGGGCGCTGCCCGATCGTCGACACTTGGTGGCAGACCGAGACCGGCGCGATCATGATCGCCCCGCTGCCGGGCGCGGTTCCGTCGAAGCCCGGTAGCGCCACGAAGCCGCTCCCCGGCATCTTCGCCGAGGTCGTCGACAAGGAAGGGAAGGTCGTGCCCGCGAACGCCGGCGGCTTCCTCGTCGTCAAGAAACCCTGGCCGAGCATGATGCGCACCATCTACGGCGACGACCAGCGCTTCAAGGATACCTACTGGAGCAACTACCCCGGCATCTACTTCACCGCCGACGGCGCCCGGCAGGACGAAGACGGCTACATCTGGGTGATGGGCCGCGTCGACGACGTGCTGAACGTGAGCGGTCACCGGCTCAGCACGATGGAAGTCGAGAGCGCCCTGGTGAACCACCCGAAGGTCGCCGAGGCCGCGGTCGTCGGCCGGCCGGACGACCTGAAAGGCGAGGCGATCTGTTGCTTCGTCACGCTCAAGCAGGGGAATGCGCCGAGCGAGTCGCTGAAGGCGGACCTGAAGGCGCACGTCGCGAAGGAGATCGGCGCGCTGGCGCGGCCGGACGAGATCAAGTTCACGGACACGCTGCCGAAGACGCGCAGCGGAAAGATCATGCGCCGCCTGCTGCGGGATATCGCCGCGAACCGCGAAGGGGCGCAGGATACGACGACGCTGGAGGACTACGGCGTGCTGGCGAAGCTGCGGGCGGACGAGGAGTGAACTTCAAACCCGGAGCGCGAGCGACGGGCGCGGACGAACTCGCGGTGGCGAAGCGGTATTGTCCCTGTTACGATGGAGGTGGCTGATTACCGGGAGCCGTGGAATGATCCGAACCCTATCCCCGCCGCGCGCGACGCTCGACGACCTGATGCGCACCGAAGGCAAGGCCGAGCTGATCGGTGGAAGGGTGGTCACATACATGGCATCCGGCGTTCGACCGGGCCGCGTCGCGGCCAAGATCTTCCGTCGGCTCGACGACCTTGCCGAGAGTACGGGAATCGGGTTGGCATTCACCGATGGTGTCGGCTTCGCCGTGCCCGAGCTTTCGTCCGGTCGCGAATCGTTTTCGCCGGATGCCTCCTATTACACCGGCCCGCTGCCCGCGAACCGGATGAAGTTCGTTCCGGGCCCGCCCGACTTCGCCGTCGAAGTGCGCAGCGAAGGCGATTACGGTCCGGCGGCCGAGGCGGAGATGGCCGCGAAGCGGGACGACTACTTCGAGGCCGGCACGCGCGTCGTCTGGGACGTCGACCCGCTTGCCGGTGTCGTGCGATCGTATCGCGCCGATGGCACGCTCGCCGAGTTCGCGGCCGGTGCCGAGGCCGACGCCGAACCGGCTGTGCCCGGCTGGCGCGTGTCCGTCGATTGGCTCATGGCCTGATTCCTTCCCACCCCCACCCCAACCCACTTCCATCCCATGACCGCACCGAATCCCGAAACGCTCAAGCTTCTCAAGGACCACGGCCGGCCGGCCATCGCGTTCACCATCGCGCGCGTCCCCGGCACCGATCGCGCCTTCATCGGCTCGTCCGACTTCAAGGTGAGCGAAGGCGAACTCACCGACAAGAAGTTCGAGCCCAAGGAACTGTACGCCCACGGCAGCTACGTCACCTCGCTGACGCTCGCCGGGACGACGCTCGTGTCGGGTGGGTACGACGGCAAGCTCGTCTGGTGGGACACCACCGCCAACAAGGAGATCCGCAGCCACGCCGCCCACGCCAAGTGGATCCGTCAGGTGGCCGCGTCGCCGGACGGCAAGCTCGTCGCCAGCGTCGCCGACGACATGGTCTGCCGGATCTGGAACGCGGCGAACGGGCAGATGGTGCGCGAGCTGCGCGGCCACGCCGAGAAGACGCCGCACAACTTCTCCTCGATGCTCTATGCGGTCGCCTGGTCCGCCGACGGCAAGTATCTCGCGACCGCCGACAAGACCGCCAAGGTGAACGTCTGGGACGCGAACACCGGCGCGAAGCTGAAGTCGGTCGAAGCGCCGATCATGTACACGTGGGACGTGGTGCAGCGGCTGCACTCGATCGGCGGGGTCCGGTCGCTGGCGTTTTCGCCGGACGGCCAGCAACTCGCCGTTGGCGGCACGGGGAAGATCGGCAACATCGACCACCTGGAGGCGAAGGGCCGCGTCGAGGTCTTCGACTGGCAGAAGGAAACGCGCATTGCCGAACTCGTGACCGACAAGAGTCAGGGACTCGTGAACAAGCTGGCCTACGCTCCCGACGGTTCGTGGCTCCTCGCCGCCGGCGGCGCGGGCGAAGGGTTCGTCGCCTTCCTCGACGTGGCCGGTAAGAAAGTGATCAAGCAGGAAAAGGCCCCGATGCACGTCCACGACATTTCGATTTCGCCCAAGTGGGACTCGATCGTGCTGGCCGGGCACAACAAGGTCGCTCTCTACAAACTCGGCTAAGCCTTACGGCTTCGCGATCGTGTCCCAGCCGGCGAACACGTCCGGCAGGGCCTCGCGCACGATGAGCATGTGCTCGAGGCCCGCATACTCCTTGAATGTCGCGTCCGGCAGCGCCTTCGCGAGCGCCCTCGCGCCGGGGAGCGCGAAGTCCTTGTCGCCGACGCCGATGAAGAACGGCAGCTTCGCGAAGGCGGCCTGCTTGACGCGCCCGCCCCCACCGCCGAGCGCCGCAGCGGCGGCAAAGAGGCCCGGATTCTCCTGGCAGAGCGCCACCGTCTGGGCCGCGCCCATCGAGTGGCCGACGAGGAAGACCTTGGAGCGATCGATCGGGTAGCGTTCGCCGAGCGCGTCCAGAATCGTTTTCACCGGCGGCCCGCTGCCGAAGCCGAGCGGGCTGTGCGGGGCGACAAGCAGCCAGCCGCGCTTCTCGCATTCCTTGACGATGTGGCCGGCCCCGTAGCCTTCGAAGAACAAGTTCTCGCTGCCGCCGGCGCCGTGCAGCGCCACCACGATCGGCACCGGCTTCTTCGCGTCCAGTCCTTTCGGCACGAACAGTCGGAGAGGTTGCGTCTTCTTCTTCTCCAGGGGCACCGAGAGCAGGAACTGCCCCGGATTCCCCCGACGAAAATACGCCGGCGTCGAGATGATCCGATCCGCCATCGAAATGAGCGAGTCCGCCAGCACGTCGTTCTCGGGGATCGTCCCCTCGGCGAGTTCTTCGAGCAATTCGGCGCGATCCTTTACGGTTGCGGATTCGATCGAAGGAGGCGATTGCTTCGCGAAGTTCCGATAGGCTTCGATCCGTTCGGAAAGATCGGCGGACCACGAGATGTATTGCGTCGTTTGCGAGACGAGTTTGTCGTCGCGCGTCACCGTGAATTGGAGTTTCCCGAAACGGTGATTCTTATCGGTTGAATCCAACGGGAACGCGATCCTCGCGGGGAACTTGGTAAGCGCGACCGAGACCGGTTTTTCCTTTCGCCATTCGAGAATCGCCGTCGCGCCCGGCGGCGGATCGCCCTTGATCGCGTAGAACGGCTTCACCGTCACGACCACTTCTTTCTCGTTCGTGTAGAGCACCTTCTCCGGCACCACGTACAGCGATTCGAGCCATTGCGTCTCGGGGGATGGCTCCGCGCCTGCGAGCAGGTGGCGGGCGCGGTCGAGCGTCTTGCCGGCGTCGCCGAAGCGCAGCGAGAAGAACATCGGCGTGATGTCCGGCAGGATCGCGGCCGCCCGCTTGCGCGCCGCCGGATCGGGCTGCTTCTCCCACGCCTCCTCGAATCGCTTCAATCGGCGGCCGAGTTCGTACCGCTGCGCCTGGGCGTATGTCGAAGCCGGCGCGACCGCGAGCAGCACGAGGGCCAAGGCGCGACGCATGATTTTCTCCACGAATCTTGTGCGCCGGGGCGCGCGAACTACAACGATCAGCGTATCCGATCGATCGCACCGCGAAAGGACTCCCGCCATGATTCGCCGCTCGCTGTTCCTCGCGATCTTCGCGTCGCTCGCGGTTCCCTCGGCCGCGCAGGCGTTCTTCTTCCGGCCGTTCTGCTACCACGGCTACCAAGGCTACTACGCTCCGCCGCCCGTCGCGTACTGGTACGCCCCGCCGGTGTACGCGCTCCCGCCGGTCTACCTGCCGGCGTATGAATGCGCGCCGGCGGCACCGCTGCCGCAACCGAAGCCGAAGCCGAAGGTGATGGAAGCGCCGAAGCCGATGGAGAAGCCGGCGCCGAAGGTGGAGTTGCCGAAACCGAAAGATGTGTTGCCGGCGGCGGCGATCGAGAAGCCGAAGCTGGAACCGGCCATTCCGATGGTCGCCGTGCCGGACGCGCCGAAGCCGATCGAGAAGGCACCGGACGTTCCGAAGCCGGCACCACTGGTGCTGCCTCCCGAGAAGAAGAAGGACGAGAAACCGGATTTGGGCGTGCCGGCGATACCGAAGTTGAACCTGCCGCTGGCGGTGCCGGAACCGGCCGTGCCGACACCCGCCGTTCCCAAGACGGACGAAAAGAAGATCCCGGATATCAAGCTGCCGCCGATTGTGAGCGAATCGAAGTACACGCCGCGAGAGGAACCGACATTCCGCGTGATTCCGCTGGAGGGGAAAGCCGTGGCCGGGAAGCGGACGGTGAGCTTTTACAACTACACCGATCGCGAACTCTCGCTCTCCGTGGATGGGCAGTTGAAGACGCTGCCGGCGAAGTCGTCGCTGGGCCTCGCGCTGCCGGATACGTTCCTGTGGTCGGTGGGCGGCCGAAAGGAATCGACGGAAATCCCCGCTGACGCCGCCGGGCTGAGCGTGGTCATCAAATAAGGATCAATCGATGAACCGCCGTATGTTCCTCACCGCCGGTGTCGCGGCGTGCGCCCTGCCGAACCTGCGCGCCGCCGAGACTTCAAAGCCATTGCGCAACCGGATCGGCGTTTCGACCTATTCGTTCTGGCAGTTCAAGAACGAGGCGCTTCGCGACGTCGAGAAATGCATCGATCTCGCGGCCACGATGGGCTTCGACGCCGTCGAAATCCTGCACCGGCAGATGACGGATGAGTCGAACGCGGCCCTCCAGAAGATCAAGCGCCGGGCGTTCGTGAACGGCCTCGCGCTCTGCGGCTTCTCCACGCACCAGAGCTTCCTCTACGCCTCCAAGGAGGAACGCCAGAAGAACGTCGACCTCACGGTGAAGCAGATCGAACTGGCCTACGCAATGGGCATCCCGACCATGCGCGTGAACACCGGCACCTGGCGGACGAGCAAGGACTTCAACGAGCTGATGAAGAACAAGGGGATCGAACCGCCGGTGAAGGGCTTCACCGACGAAGACGGCTTCGGCTGGGTGATCGACGGCCTGATGGCGTGCCTGAAGACGGCCGAGAAGTGCGGCGTGACGCTCGGCCTCGAGAACCACTGGGGCCTCGGCCGCACGCCGGAGGGGGTGCTGCGGATCGTCGACGCGATCAAATCGCCGTGGCTGCAGGTGACGCTCGACACTGGCAACTTCCTCGAAGACCCGTACGACAAGCTCGCGCTGCTCGCGCCGAAGACGGTGCTCTTGCAGGCTAAGACGTACTACGGCGGCGGGACGTGGTACACGCTGGACCTCGACTACGACCGCATCGCGGCGATCATGAGGAAGGCGAATTACAAGGGCTACGTCTCGCTGGAATTCGAAGGCAAGGACGACGCGAAAACGGCGGTGCCGAAGAGCCTGGAATTGCTGCGAAAGGCATTCAGTTGACCACGAATAACACGAATTAGACGAATGAAATCAGAAAACAATTTGGTTTTTGATTTCATTCGTGTTATTCGTGTTATTCGTGGTCTCCACACTATCGACAGCGGATGTCGTGGTATTCCAGCGGGTACTCGAAGTCCTTGCGGAGCGGGTGGCCGACCCAGTCGTCGGCCATGAGGATGCGCCGCAGGTCCGGGTGGCCCGTGAAGCGGACGCCGACGAGATCGTACACTTCGCGTTCGTGCCAGTCGGCGGTGCGCCAGATCGCGTTCACCGTCGGGACCTCGGGCAACTCGCCAACCACGCCGTCCTTCCAGCGTGGCAGACTCACCTTCAGCGTGAACCGCCGGCCGGGGAATGCCACGCTCGACAGGTGGTAGACCACTTCCAGATGCGGCTCGAACCCCGCCTTCGCCACCTTCTTCGCGTCGGTCTCCAGATAGTCCACGCCGGAGATGTTGTTGAGGAAGTCGAACCGCAGTCGCGGGTCGTTCTTCAGGAACGTGCAAACGTCGACGAGTCGATCGGCGGTCACCGTCGTCGGCTCCGCCGCCGAGATTGCGGGGCCGAATTGCCCTTGGAGGAGCGCGTGGATGTCGGTGTTGGTCATGGCATTGCCCTCACGCCTTCGCCGGCTTCGCGGCTTCCTTCGTCGCCTTCTGGAATTCGTTCACCTTCTCCGGTGTCGCGTACTCCTCCGGCAGTTGCACCTTCCCCGTTCGAACGGGAATCATCGGGACGTCCACCGTGCTCTCCTTCGCCAGCGTCTTCATCGTGCGGATCTTGTCCTGCACGCGCATGAGGCCTTCGAGCAGCGCCTCCGGCCGCGGCGGGCAGCCCGGCACATACACGTCCACCGGCACCACGAGGTCCACGCCCTTCACCACGTTGTAGCCGTACTTGTAGTATGGCCCGCCGCCGCAGGTGCAGGCACCCATCGCGATGACGAATTTTGGTTCGGGCATCTGGTTGTAGAGCCGGCGGACGCGCTCGGCCATCTTCAGGTTCACGGTGCCGGCGACGATCATGAGGTCCGCCTGGCGCGGCGTGGCGCGGAAGGCCCCGGCGCCGAAGCGGTCGATGTCGTAGCGCGGCCCGCCGACGGCCATCATCTCGATGGCGCAGCACGCGAGGCCGAACGTCATCGGCCACAGCGACGACTCGCGCGCCCAGTTGATGGCGGCGTCGAGATTCGTGACGACGAAACCGTCGTCGAAGCGGTTACCGAGCAGCGGGGGCATGGATCGTTTCCGGATTGTACGGTGTCTGCCCGGCCGTGCCGCGGACCCACGCAAGGTCGCCGCGCTTCCAGAGGTAGGCGAAGCCGAGCAGGAGGATGGCGAAGAAGACGAGCATTTCGAAGAAGGCGAACTGGGCGAACGCGGCGGCGGCATCGGTTGGCGGCGCGGCCGTGGCACCGGGCGTGATCTGGCGGGCGAGATCCAGCCGCTGCTCCAGGCCGATCGCGGGATCGGCGAGTTTGTTCGCGGTGCCGAAGGCGACGGCCCAGGGGAAGAAGAACGCCAGTTCCACGTCGAAGACGATGAAGAGGAGGGCGACGACGTAGAACCGCAGGTCGAATTGCACCCACGCCGGACCGATCGGTGCCTCGCCGCACTCGTAGGGTTCGTGCTTTTCCTTCGTGGGCTTGTCCGGCCGGACAAACCATCCGACCACCAGATTGGCCGCGAGCGCCGTGGCACCGATGGTGATGAAGACGAGCAGCGTGACGACGAGCGCGGTCATGTCTTGGTCCAGACGGGCAGGCTGACCTTCTTCGACGCGTGGATGGCCGTGGGGGTCAGGCCGTCCTGGCCCCAGGCGACTTCGAGCGGCAGCTTCGAGTAGTCGACGATGCAGCCGTCGCGCGTGTAGCAGCTGATGTCGTAGTTCGAGCCCATGTAGAGGCAGTCGGCCGGGCAGGGGTCGACGCACAGGGCGCAGAACATGCACTTGGTGTAGTCGATCGTGAAGCCGGTGATGACGAAGCCCTTGGCGGGCGGCGGGGCCTTTTCCTTGTCGATGTAGATGCAGTCGACGGGGCAGGCGCGGGCGCACTTGTCGCAGCCGATGCAGGCGGTGAGGTCGAAGCGGTGGAAGCCTCGGTAGCGCGGGCGCACGGAGACGGGGCGTTCGGGGTACTCGAACGATTTCGTGAACGGCTTGCGGCGGTACGTCCGGATGGCCGTGGACAGCGTCACGAACATGCCGTTCGCGAGCGTGCCCACGGCCCGACCGACGTTTCGCAGCCACACGCGCATCGTCGGCTCACTTTTTCTTGGCGGGCTTCGCGGCGGGCTTTTTCGCGGCGGCGGGCTTCTTGGCCGGCGCGGCCTTCTTCTTCGCGCCGAAGATGGCGGCATAGCCGTCGGCGTACTTCTTGTTCTCGGCCATGCCAATGCGAACGATGCTCATGGAGCGACCTCGGAAAAAACGGGTGATACGGTTAGTCTAATGGCCGCGGGCGAAACGGAACAGGATGTCCATCGCGCGATCCACCTGGGCGAGTTCGATCCACTCGTCCTTCGTGTGCGCCTGGGCGATGTCGCCGGGGCCGAATACGACGGCCGGGATCGTCGGCGCGATCGTGGAGGCATCCGTGCCGAAGGGCACAGCGATCTTCTCGTGCGGGCCGATGGTGTCACCGAGGCGTTTCAAGTGCGGGTTGTCCGCGGCGATCGGCGCGAGCGCCCCGCACGCCAGGTTCGGCTTCGCGAGGATCGGGAAGCCGAAGGCCTTCGCGTCGAGGAAGCGCGTCACGTCGGCGACGGCGTCCGGCGCCGACTCGCCGGGCAGCAGGCGGCGATCGATCTGGATCGTGCAGGAATCGGGCACGGTGTTCGGGGAGACGCCGCCGGCGATCATGCCGACGGAGAAGGTCGGCGGCCCGAGCCGCGGATCGGATTTCGATGCCTGGAGTTGAACCGCGTACTCTTCGAGGGCGTTCAACACCTTGGCCATGCGATAGACGGCGCTGATGCCCTGGTCGGGTCGGGAACTGTGGCACGCGCGCCCGGTGGTTTCGAGTTGCCAGCGGGCGACGCCCTTGTGCGCCGTGACGATATTCAGCAACGTCGGCTCGGCGACGACGGCGAAGTCGGCCACGATGCCGGACTTCATCAACTCCTGCACGCCGAGGAAGGTGTGCTCCTCGTCGACGGTGAAGGCGAGGATGACGTTTGCCGCACCGGCGGGCTTCTCGCGCACGAGCCGGGCGAAAGCCGCGAGCATGCAGGCGATGCCGGCCTTCACGTCGCACGAACCGCGACCGTACATCTTCCCGTCCCGGATCGCCGCATCGAAGGGTTCGACGGTCATGCCGTCGATCGGCACCGTGTCCTGGTGGGCCTCCCACAGGTACGTCGTCGGCGAATTCGAGCGGAAGAACGCGATCAGGTTGTCGCGGTTCGGCGCGACGGACTGCCGGCGGAACTCGACGCCGAGCGATTTCAGTTGCTCTTCGAGGTACGCCGTAACGCGGTGTTCGCCGGTGATGTCGGCGGGGATGTTCGTGCGGCCCATCGGATTGACCGACGGCCGACGGACCAGTTCGCGGAGGAGTTCGGTGGGGGACATGGGGTTTAGCTTACCAGCCATCGCGGCCCGTGTGGATGGAGTCGAGAAATCATTCAGAGTAGTCGGGGGTCGATCCGAAAGCGCACCGGCCGGCTTATTGAGATTTCGTGAAAATCGGGGTGATTGGGATTCAGCAGGTAATTGAATTCGTTCGGCACGATCGCACTCGGCACTCGGAGGACGGCGGAGCGGTTCTCGGCCGCCCAATCGTCGCCGAATTGCTGGGCCAGCGCGGACGGCGGATTTGCACTCCATCGACTGGGACATCGATTGGGGATTTCCACAAGCTCTTCCGGGAACTCGATCGAAAACAGAACGATCGGATCGATGATGCTAGACGGTTTCACATGCACGAGCAATTCGAGCGTCGCCAAGGCACGCGTCGCCGACGAGTAGACGAGGGCGGTTCCCCGGCTGTTCCAGCGGCCTCCGAACCTCATCGCTCCCTCTCCGGAGAATGCCTGATCGGCGAATTTGAGGAAGGCGAGTCGATACGCTTGAATCACGTGTAGACTCCGTATTGGAGCCGCCCGATCAGGTCTTCAACCATGCGAGCGCCAAACGTCGTCCGGGCGCTGCACCAGGGGATCTCGCCGCCGAGCCCGCGGGCCGGTGTCTGCAACCATTCGCGAGCCGATTGCGCCGATCCGCCGAAGAGATCGGCGGCCTGCTCGAACAATATCGCCAACCGGAGCAGGTGTTCGGACTCGTCGGCGCGGAGCTTGCCGCTGGCCCGACGGCGCGCGAGTGTGGCCGGGGCGAGCTTCATCGCGCCGATCACGTCGCCGAGCGTGAAGCCGCTCGTGGCGACGAACCGGTCCAGCCGCTGGACGTTCAGTCCCGCGAGCGCCGCGCGGTGGGCGGAATCGGCTTCCTTCAAAGACAGACCCAGGCTCCAGCCCGGTGCTTTCTTCGTGGCGATCATGGAAACGGCCCCTTTCAAATGGATGGGGACATTATTCCAAATGAAACGTGCTCAGTCAATGATCCCGTGCAGCGGTCCGCCGCGCGCGGCCAGCGCGTCGACGCGCTTCGTGACGGATGGGTCTTCCTCCAGCGGCGGGGCCATGTGGGGCTTGAGCCGCGCGTCGAGGACGAGCGGGCCGCGGCAGCCGAAGTGTTTGCGCCGCGAGAAACGACCGACGCCGAGCACGTCGTTCGCCGGATCGGATCGCGTGAACGTCACCCACAGGAAGTTGTTGAGCGATTGGGCTGTGAATTCACTGGAATCCACCAGCACGACGAGCGGGAACTCCGGCCATTCGCCGAGGCGATCGCACAGTTCGACGAACCGCGGCTCGAATTCCTCCGTCGTGCCGTCGTGCTTCGGACCGCTCACGGCGAGGATGCCGGGCAGCACGATCTTCGGATCGCCGAAACCAGAGGGCAGGTTCAACGGGGGCACGGTTGTGCCGAGCGTGCGGCGCTTCGGCCCGGCGGCGGCGATCACCAGCTTCGAGCCGGCATTCAAACCCATCCCGGCGGAGTAGTCCAGCGTGTCGATGGTCGTACGCGTCTGGAAGTGCAGGTCGCTTGACCAGTCGACCCGTTCGAGCAGGTGGCGGAGGAATGCGGGAATGTCGTGGATGTCGAGGTCGGGTGCGTCCTCCTTTGCGACGAGGAACAGGTACTTCGCGAGCGAGAGTTGCCCCTGCCCGAGGATCGCGTTCGCGATCGTGAGGAGTTCCTGCGGACGGCGTTCGCTGGCGTAGGGGACGTATCGCTCGCTGCCTATGGCGAGCAGAAGCGGGTGGACGCCGGCGGCGTCGACGGCGTGGACGGCATGGACGCCGGGCAGCACCGCCGGGATCGCCGGGCCAGTGAGTTCATGAATGAACTCGCCGAAACTCGTGTCCTCTTGTGGCGGTCGGCCGACGACCGTAAATGGCCAGATGGCGCCGGGTCGATGGTGCACCGCCTCGACGGTCATGACGGGGAAATCGTGTGCGAGGCTGTAGTAGCCGAGGTGGTCGCCGAAGGGGCCTTCGGGTTTCGTGCGCGCCGGATCGATGAAACCGCTGATGACGAAGTCGGCTTCGGCGGGCATCGGCAACCCGTTGGCGGCCGGGACGAGTTCGATGCGTCGGCCGCCGAGCACGCCGGCGAAGGCGAGTTCGGGCATTCCTTCCGGCAAGGGCATCACGGCGGAGACGGCCAGCGCCGGCGGTCCGCCGACGATCACATTCACGCGCAACCGCTCGCCGCGCCGGACGGCGGCGGCGTGGTGCGCGCCGATGCCCCGGTGGATCTGGTAGTGCAGGCCGCACTCGTTCGGTTCGTAGTCGTTGCCGCTGATTTGAACGCGGTACATGCCGAGATTCGATTTCGACCACCCGGGCCGGTCGGGATGTTCGGTGTAGACGGCCGGCAGCGTGACGAACGCGCCGCCGTCCTTCGGCCAGCACTGGATTGGCGGGAGTCCGGCGAGTGTGGTGCGATGTTTCAGCACTGGGCCGGATCGGCGGGACTTCGGGCGCGCCGCCAACAGCGAAAAGGGAACCTTCCAATAGCGCCACGGCCGGCGGCGCAGCGCGTCCGGGTCCGCTTTCAATTCCACCAATCGCCGCACCGTTTCCAATTCGGACCGGAACAACAGTCGCATCCGGTCGGTGGTGCCGTAGAGGTTTGCGAGAATCGGAAAGGCGCAGCCCTTCGCACGCTCGAAGAGCACGGCGGGACCCCGTGCCCGGTAGAGACGGCGTTGGATTTCTGCGATTTCCAGGTGCGGATCGACTTCGGCGGCGACACGAAGGAGATGGTGGTTTCGTTCCAGTGTTGCCACAGTTTCGGCAAGATTGCGCGGTCCCATGAATTCCACTCGGTTGACGGTGTGCGGCAAGTCCGGAAAGCCAACCGTCGAGATTCGCGCCCGCCAACCGAATTCGCATCTCGGCCGAAGAGTAAACGGTGTATTCGGTGGAATCGGCCCCATTTCTCCGACAGTTTTTGCGCGGCGATAATCGCATTCTATTCTTGAAATGGGTTCGCACGTTGGATCGTTGCGACCGCGCGCCGGGATCGTTCGAAAGCCGATGAAGTTCTTGTCCGCCACTGTTGATCGCCGAACGACCGAGCTGGGCGGACTGGCTCTCGGTGCTGTTGCGCTGGCCTTCTTCCAGCCGATCTTTCCCATCACGTTGGGTCCGGAGTGGTTGCTCGCGGCCCCGTTTGGTTTGTCGTTCATTGCGGCGGTCCTGGCAGGTTTCAGTGGGGTGACCGCGTTCGCGACGGGGTGTGCGGTCGTCTGGGGTTTGCGGGGTGGATTGGCGACCGATGCGGTGGCGCATCTGTCGGCGATCGCGGAAGGATTGGTCGTCGCGGCCGTGCTGCGGATTCGAGTGGCTTTTTCCCCGGGCCTCGAGCGCCCCAGTGACGTGCTTCTGTTTGCAATCCTCGTGTCGAGCGGGGCGATCGTTCGTGGCCTCGTCCTGGCGATCGGTGCGCCGCTGGTCGATGCGCCGTCGGTGTCGAGTGGGCTTGGCGGCACGGCCATCGAATGGTTCACGGCCTTTCTGATGGGGCCTTTCATCCTGTTGTGGCTGCGCAGTCCGGCGATCGACTGGTCCCTGCACCACCGCATCTACGAAGCAGCCATCCTATCCGTCGGCCTGCTTGGGCTGACCTGGTACTGGTTCGGCGGCACGCAACCAGAACCGTTGGACCATCCTGTTCCCATGCTGGCGGTCATGCTTGGCGTCGGCAACTGGATCGCGTTCCGGTTTTATGTCCGTGGTATGGTGAGTTTCGTCTGGGCGTTGGGCATGATCTTCGTGATCGGGGCCGCTATGCGAGGAACCTTCGCGCCCATCATCCCACTCGATTTATCCGCCGCCGACCAGTGCCTGTGGCTGGCGGGCATGGGCGTGGTCATTCTCTTCCACCTGCTGATCGCTTCGGTGGCCAAGGATTACGCCGTGCGCGAGCGGGAGCGCGAGACGCTGATGTCCGCGGTGCGCAAGCACGCCGAGCGGTTGGGCGAGGTCAACTCGCGCCTGTCGCTGCAGGCGTTGGAGATCGCCGATCAGGCGGGCGAGCTCCAGCGGCAGCGCGATGAGTTCGAGCGATTGGCCAAGGAACTGTCCCGGAAGCAGGACCGGCTTCATTTGCTCGAATCGGCCGTCGTGAATGCGCAGGATGCGATCATCGTGCTCGAGGCGGACCCGCAGCCGGGACGGGGCCGCGGCGTGCTCTACGTGAACGACGCCTTCACGCGCATCATGGGCTATGCCGCCGACGAGGTGCTGGGCCGGTCGCTCCACTTCCTGCGCGGCGAGAAGACCGATCCGGCGACGCTGGCCGAGATGCGCGCCGCCCTCGACGATCGCCGGCCCTTCAACTGTGAATTGCTGAACTATCGCCGCGACGGGCAAGGGGTCTGGGTCAGCCTCAGCATCGTGCCGGCCTTCGACGCCGCCGGTAAATGCACGCATTTCGTGATGATCCAGCACGACATCACGGACCGCAAGCACGCCGAGGAGGCCCTGCTCGCCAGCGAGGCCAAGTTCCGCGGCATCTTCGAGACGGCGTCCGCCGGCGTCTCGATCACCGATGCCAGTGGCCGATTCACGTCCTGCAATCCGGCCTTTGCCGCCATGCTCGGCCTCGATCCGAAGGACGTCATCGGGCGGTATCCCAACGAGTTCACCCATCCCGACGACTGGGCCACCCAGCGCGACCTGCAGCGCGATCTGGTGGAAGGCCGGATCGACACCTACCAGTTCCGCAAGCGGTACGTCCGGCCCGACGGGACGGCGATCTGGACCGAACTCTCGCTCGCGGCGGTCCGCGGCCCGGCTGGCGAATACCTCTCCGGACTCGGCGTGTCCGTGGACATCAGCGCACGGATGAACCTCGAAGATCAGCTGCGCCAGTCGCAGAAGATGGAAGCGTTGGGCCAGCTTGCCGGCGGCGTCGCCCACGATTTCAACAACCTGCTCACGGCCGTGCTCGGCAACCTCGCCCTCGTCAGACTTCCCGAGGGCGACCCCGCCGCCGCCATGCTCAAGACCGTCGAACGCGCCGCCAGTCGAGCCGCCGACCTGACGCGCAAGCTCCTCGGCTACGCCCGGAGGAACCAGTTGCTCGTCGCGCCCACCCTGCCCGGAACGCTCGTCGGGGAAGTCGTCGATATCCTCCGGCGCACCATCGATCCGCGCATCGAGATCCACACCGACATCCGCACCGAGGAACCGGTCGCGGTGGATGCCACGCTCGTCAATCAGGCGCTCATCAACCTGTGCCTGAACGCTCGCGACGCCATGCCCCACGGCGGCCGGCTCTCCCTCGTGGTCGACCGTTACACCCTCGGCCCGGAGACCGCGCCGACGCCGGACGCGCGGCCGGGGGATTATGTCCGGTTCATCGTGACCGACACCGGCACGGGCATGGACGAAACCGTCAAACAACGGCTCTTCGAACCGTTCTTCACCACCAAGGGCGTCGGACGCGGAACGGGATTGGGGCTTCCCATGGTTCACGGCATTCTCAAACAGCATGGCGGATGGGTCATGTTCGAATCCGAACTCGGACGCGGAACGGAATTTCAAATGTTCGTACCACTCGCACAGGATCCGGCCGCCCCGGCTCCCTCCCGTTTCATTGCACCCGCGGCTTGCAACGTGAACACTCCCCCACCCCTTTCGACGGAATCCTCGACCGTCCTCCTCGTCGACGACGAGGAAATGATCCGCGTCCTCGGCCGCACGATCCTCGAAACCAACGGCTACCGCGTGCTGGAGGCGCACGACGGCCAGGAGGCGGTCGAAACCTTCGCCGCCAAGGGGGATGAGATCGATCTCGTGATCATGGATGTGACCATGCCCCGCTTGTCGGGCCGCGATGCGTTCGGGCAGATCGTCACGCGCAAGCCCGGTGCCCGGGTCCTCTTTTCCAGCGGCTACTCCACCGAGGACCTCTCCGATGTCGAGGGTTCGCTCGGGATGCTCACGAAACCGTACCGACCGAAAGACCTGCTCGGCGCGGTCCACCGGGCGTTGCGGAACCTGCCGGTCGTGGTGCCGTCCAGCGAAGCCTGATCGGCGTCACCTCGTCGTAAGTTCGTACGCCGCCGCTTCGATGCCATTGCGGACGAACAGCCGTCCGTGCGCCACCACGGGATGATTCCACGTCTTGCCGGCGAGCGCCGGGAATTTCGCGATCTCGTCGTGCTCGTCGGGAGTCGCCCGCACCAGCACGACCTTACCGTCCACGGCCTGAACCAGCAGGAGGCCCTGATCGGCCAGCAGCACCACCTGACCGTGGCCGTACTGCTGGCCCGTCTTCCATTTCCGTGCGCCGTCCTTCAGGTCGATGCAGGCGAACGCGGCGTCGTCGAAGCCGTAATAGTGCCCGTCGTGCACGACGCCGTCGTTGAAGTACGGCTTCAGGTTTCTGGTCTTCCAGACCGTCTCGGTTTTCCAGTCCTTCCCCGACCGGGTCACGCGCACGCGTCGGAGGCCCTGGTCGCCGCCCACGCCCGTGCCGACGACGAAATCGGTATCCGAAACGATCGCCGGCTGGCTGACGCGGTTGACTCCTTTGGTGAACCAATCGAAGGTCCAGAGGATCGTGCCGCTGGCGGGATCGTGGGATTCCACGCCGATGTCGTTGAAGATCAGAATCTGTTCGACGCCGTCGAAGGTGGCGACCTGCGCGGATGAATAGCCAAAGGTGCCTTTGCCGGCAGTCCAGGCCGGTTCGCCGGTGTCGGCGCGATAGGCGGCGGTGCCCTTGCCGTCGGGGCCGTTGGCGAAGACGACGACAAGCCCCTTGTGGACCAGAGGCGAACTCGAATAGCCCCACTGCTGCGGCACGGCACCCGTGTCGGCCGGGACGTTCCGCGTCCAGTGCGGCTTGCCGGTCACGGCGTCGAGGCAACACAGGATGCCGCTGCCGCCGAAGGTGTAGACGCGGCCGTCGACGACCGTCGGCGTGCCACGCGGGCCGACGCCGGCGATCTGTTCATAGAAGCGAGCCGTGTACTTGTGCTCCCAGACGCGCTCGCCGGTCTTCGCGAGGTAGCACACGACCGCTTCCTGGTTTTCGTCCACCTGCTCCTGAGTGAAGAGCCGATCGCCGACGACGGCGAAGGAACCCCAGCCCGGCCCGACGCGGTGCTTCCACAGGAGCTTCGGCGGAGACTTCTCCCAGTCGGTGTCGATGGAAATTCCGCGGACGATGTTGTCCCGTTTCGGCCCGCGGAACTCGGCCCAGTCGCCGGGCTGAACCGCGACGGCGGCGCCATCGACCTTCGCGAGGCCCTGTTTCGCCCGTTCCTCCTTGAAGGTGTCGAGCTTGGTCGGTTCCCAGCGCCACGCCAGTTCGGGCCGGATGTTCGCGTCCGTCTCACCGATGCGGACCATGCTGAAGAGCGTCCAGGCGCCGGCGATGACGCCGAGCAGGCCGGCGAGCTGGATGAACCGGCTGGCGGGCCGGCTGACGGCGAGCCAGAGGACCCAGAGCAGCGCGGCGAAGGGGAAGCCGAAGAGCATCACGGTGAGCGGCGCTTCGCGGTAGAAGAGGGCGATGTTTGCGAAGGCCGGGCCGACGAACAGCAGCACCGGCAGCCAGCGGTAGGTTCCCGTCACGCGACTGGCGAAGAGCCACCAGCCGAGAATGCCCAGCGAGCACATCACGGGGCCGCCGAGACCGCCGATGAAATGGATCTTCGATCGCGGTTCGACGAGCGGCAGTGTGAGATAGCAGAAGACCGCCGCGCCGACGAGCGCGAGGCCCGGCCACAGGCGGATGCGCGGTTCGGGTTCGGCAGTCATCGTAAAGGTCCTCGTTCTCGTGCCCGTCGGGTCAT
Organism: Gemmataceae bacterium; assembly: GCA_019636445.1. GTDB lineage: Bacteria > Planctomycetota > Planctomycetia > Gemmatales > Gemmataceae > Limnoglobus. The sequence goes on from JAHBXO010000006.1 coordinate 203,783, forward strand.
ACACTTCATCGCATGAAGTCCTTCGACGAATTCAAGACCATCTATCGTCTCCCGCTGCCCGAACTGATGTTCCGCGCGGCCCTCGTGCACCGGGAGAACCGGGATTACCGGGATGTGCAGCGCTGTGCCCTGCTGAGCATCAAGACGGGCGGCTGCCCGGAAGACTGCACCTATTGCAGCCAGAGCGCCCACTACGACAGCCCGGTCGAACGCGTGCCGCTGATGACCGTGGAGGAAGTGCGGGAGAAGGCCGAGGCGGCGAAGGCGGCCGGGGCAACGCGCTTCTGCATGGGCGCGGCGTGGCGACAACCGAAGGACGGCCCCGAGTTCGACCGCGTGCTGGACATGGTGCGCGTCGTCCGCGGCCTCGACATGGAAGCCTGCGTCACGCTCGGCATGCTCACCGACACGCAGGCGGAGCGCCTGAAGGACGCCGGGCTGACGGCGTACAACCACAACCTCGATTCCTCCCGCCGCTTCTATCCGGAGATCGTGAAGACGCGGACCTACGACGACCGCCTGGAAACCCTGCGGGCGGTGAGCCGCGCCGGCATCTCGGTGTGCAGCGGCGGAATCCTCGGCATGGGCGAAACGGAAGACGACCGGCTGATGATGCTGGTGGAACTGGCGAACCTGGAGACGCCGCCGGAGAGCGTGCCGATCAACTGCCTGATGCCGAGCCGGGGCACGCCGCTGGCGATGGCACCGAAGGTGGACTCCATCGAGATCGTGCGATTGATCGCGACGGCGCGCATCGCGTTCCCGCGTTCCCGGGTGCGCCTGAGCGCCGGGCGGGACAAGATGACGCGCGAGCTGCAGATCCTCTGCTTCCTCGCCGGGGCCGACTCGATCTTCTTCGGCGAGAAGCTGCTGACCGCGCCGAACCCGGATACGGAGGACGATGCGGCCCTCTTCCGCGCGATGGGGCTGCCGGAGCCGATGGCGTGCGAGCCGTCATGTCGCTGACCGACCGCTGGCGGATCGCGCTCGACGAGCTGCGCGGGCAGGGGCGCTACCGTTCCTTGCGGTTGCCCGCGGGCCACGACTTCACGTCGAACGATTACCTGGGGTATGGAACGCTATCCCCATCCCCTTTGAAGGGGGAGTGCCCTCTTTCTCCCTCCCCCTTGAAGGGGGAGGGTTGGGGTGGGGGTGACGGGGATCGCAATCCGCTCAACTTACTCCCCGCCCCCCACCCTAACCCTCCCCCTCAAGGGGGGAGGGAACTGGGGCATTCCGGTCTCTCCTCTCGCCTGCTGCGCGGGCATCACGCGGTCTGGGACGAAGTCGAAACGGCCCTCGCCGAGTGGCACGGCGCGGAAGCCGTGCTCATGCTCAATTCGGGCTTTACCGCGAACGAAGGGCTTATCTCTACCATCGTCGAACCCGGCGACTGGGTGGCGACGGACGAACTGAACCACGCCTGCATCGTCGAGGGCCTGCGCGTCTGCCGGCCGCGGAAGTTCGTCTTCCGACACAACGACCTGAACCATCTCGAAGAGGGTCTCAAAGCCGAAGCGGCGAAGCGACCGCCGGGTCGCGAACTGTTTGTCGTCACCGAATCGCTCTTCAGCATGGACGGCGACCGTGCTCCACTGCGCGATATCGTCGAACTGGCGGAACGGTACGGCGCGCAGGTGATCGTCGACGAAGCGCATTCCACCGGTTGCTACGGCCCTCGCGGCTCCGGCATCGTCGATGAGCTGGGCCTGCGCAGCCGCGTGCTCGCCACCGTCCACACCGGCGGCAAGGCGCTCGGCGTCTGCGGCGCGTACGTCTGTGGCTCGACCCTGCTGCGGGACTATCTCGTCAACAGGTGCCGGCACCTGATCTTCACCACGGCGCTGCCGCCCGCGATCGGCGCCTGGTGGCTCGACATGCTACCCCAGGTACAGGCGGACGACGCGGCCCGCACGCGGCTCCACTCGAACGCGCGAACGATGCACGCCATCCTCGCCGAACGCGGCCTGCGCGTCTTCGGCGACAGCTACATCGTCCCCGTCGTGCTGGGCGAGGATCCGCAAGCCGTGCGCGTCTCGCGGGCGCTCGGAGAACGCGGCTTCGACGTGCGTGCCATCCGCCCGCCGAGCGTGCCGCAGGGCACGGCCCGGTTGCGCGTCTCGATCCATGCGGACCACCCGCCGGAACTGGTCCGCGAACTCGCCGAGGCGGTGGCGTCATGCGCGATGTCGTGATCGTCGGCACCGACACCGACGCGGGAAAGACGACATTCTCCTTGCTACTGCTCGCGGCGTTCCCGGATCGATTCGCCTACTGGAAACCGGTGGAGACGGGTGACTCGGATACGCAAAAGATCCGTTCGCTGATTCCGGCCGCCACGGTGTTCGATCCGCTCGCGCGATTCGTCGAACCGGTTGCCCCTCCGCTGGCCGCACGGCTCGCCGGGCAACCGATGCCGACGCCGCGCGACGTGGCCGCACGCGTTCCCGATTCCTCGCTTCCGTTGATCATCGAGACCTTCGGCGGTCCACTCTCGCCGTTCACGGACGAAGAACTGCAAGTCGAATTGTTGAAGAGACTCGACCGCCCGATCTGGCTGGTCGGTTCGTCGAAGGTCGGCGCGATCGGCCGGATGCTGCAATCGCGAGCCGCCCTGCAATCGCATGGCCTCGACGCGAATGCGGTCATCCTGATCGGCGAGCCGGACGCCTACGCCGAAGAGCAGATCCGCAAACACTGGCCAGGGGTCGACGTCGTCTCGTTGCGCGCACCGTCGGAGTGGACGATCGAAGGTGTGAGGAAGGTCGCAACGGAACAGCGACCGATTCTCGAACGGTTGTTTCCTTTGTATTCCGTCTCCGCGGACGCGATCCCTCGTGATTTCCTCGCCAGCGACCGCACGGCCGTCTGGCATCCGTACACGTCGCTTGGCGATCCGATCGATCCGCTGCCCGTCGTCGGGGCGGAGCGAGAGTTTCTCCACCTCGCCGACGGCCGCCGGATCATCGACGCCGTCTCGTCCTGGTGGACGATCCTCCACGGCCACCGGCACCCGCCGCTCATGCAGGCGCTGCGGGATGGAACGCGGGAACTCGATCATGTCCTCTTCGCCGGGGTCACGCACCCGGCCGCGGTCGAGTTCGCCGAGCATCTCCTGAGCACGATGCCCTGGGCGGGCGGCAAGGTCTTTTACTCCGACAACGGCAGCACCGCCGTCGAGGTTGCGCTCAAGCTCGCGTTCCAGTTCCACTGTCATCGCGGCGACAACTCGCGCACGCTCTTCGTCGGCTTCGACGGCGGCTACCACGGCGATACCTTCGGCCCGATGGCGATCGGCCGCGATCCGGTCTTCTTCGGCCGCTTCGAACCGTTCCTCTTTCGCGCCGCCCGCGTGCCGGTCTCGGCGGAACGGCTCGACGAATTCCTGACGACGCACGCGCACGAGGTCGCGGGCGTCATCCTCGAACCGCTCGTGCAGGGCGCCGGCGGGATGCTCATGCATTCCCCGGGGGAACTGAAGGCGATCTTCGATGTCGCCCGGCGGCACGGGGTGCTCTTCATCGCCGATGAAGTGATGACCGCGCACCGCACCGGTACCGTCTGGGCGTTCGAACAGGCCGGCATCGCACCCGACCTTGTCTGTGCCGGCAAGACGCTCACCGGCGGCGTCCTTCCTCTTTCGGTCACGCTCGTGTCGCCGTCGATCGTGAAGGAATTCGAAACACCGGACCGGACGAAGACGTTCTTCCACGGCCATTCGTTCACCGCGAACCCGTTGGCATGCGCCGTCGCCGTCGCGAATGCGAAGCTCATTCGATCCGGAGAATGGAAAACGGAATCGGAGCGGATCGAACGGTTCTGGCGGACACGATTGATGGAACTGCTAGATCGGCCGAAGGTGAAGGACGTGCGCATTCGGGGCACGATCGCGGCGGTCGAAATCGATGTCGCGGGCGGCTATCTTGCCGTAGTTGGTCCGGCGATCCGCAAGAAGGCGATCGAGTTGGGCGTCCTGCTCCGGCCACTGGGGAACGTCGTCTACGCGATGCCGCCGCTGTGCACGTCGGATGAATCGCTCGATCGGATCGCGGTAGCGATGGAAAGCGTTGTTGATTAGCGCAGTAGCCCCCGACTGCGCAGGTAGTTCAGCACCAGCTTCTCAAATGGCACCTGCGTACTCGTGAACAGGTACGACATCCCGCGACGATTGCAGAACGTCGCCAGCCCGCCCCGGAACGCGTCCAGCGTTTCCTTGTAGCGCTTCAGCAGCGGGGCGCTGATCGTCACCTCGGCCTCGTCGCCGTCCTCCGCATCCGTCAGTTTCAGGTCGCCGGCGAATGTCGGTTCGATCTCCTCGGAATCGAGAATCTGCACGGCGTAGATGTCGAGGTTCCGCGCGAGCAGGTAGCGGAACCCCTCCTCGTAGCCCCCCTTGTCGAGGAAATCGCTGAGCACGACCACGACGCCGCGACCGGAGGCGCGGAGGCTGAACTTGCGGAGGGACTGCGAAAAGTCGCCGCTGCCGCCGTCGGGAAGGGTATCGAGGAAGCGGACCATGCGCCAGAGGCTGGGGCGGCCGCGGAACTGCGGGGAGCCGACCTGTGTGGCGCCGCCAACCGTGGTGATGGCGACGCGGTCGAGGTTCACGAGACCGACGAACCCGAGCGCCGCGGCGAGTTGTTTCGCATAGCGGAGCTTCGACGGGCGGCCGAAGGTCATCGATTCGCTCGTGTCGACGAGCAGGTGGACGTGCAGGTCCTCTTCTTCGAGGAAGAGCCGGAGGAAGAGCTTTTCGAGGCGACCGTAGAGGTTCCAGTCGAGGAAGCGGAGGTCGTCCCCGATGGAGTAGGGTCGGAAGTCGGCGAATTCAGAGCCTCGCCCCTTGCGTTTGCTGAGGCGGTCGCCCTTCATGCGGCCGGCGCGGATCTTCTTGGAGACGAGTTCGAGTGTTTCGAGCCGGCGGAGGAACTCCGTCGCGAGGAGCGGTTCGGGTACGGCGGCGGCGTCCGGCATGGTCCTAACTTAACGATTTTCGGGCTAAGCGGTTTCGGGAAAATCCGCGGCCCGAAGGGGGGCGAAAAAGGGCCTTGGGATAAGGTCGCGCGGTCGGTCCCGTGCGTACCATTTGTAACGCCGCGCCGCGGCGGTCCGCTTCGAACGATCCCGGTTTCGCAACCGAACCGGCCGGAATCGTGTAAAGTGGAAAATCGACGAACGCGCCGGAATCGTCTCAAGTCGTAGGCGGATTGTCGGCGCATCCCTCCGTTCGCGAGAGTCGAGTACGCCCGATGCAGGTGTTGCGCGAGTTGCGTTCGTGGCTCGGTCGTTCGGCGGGGCGCGGGAAGTCCTTGCCGCGGAAGGGGTTGCGCTTCGAACGGCTCGAAGACCGCCTCACGCCGACCACCACGGGGACCGAACTGCTCGCCGTCACGAATTCCAGCCAGCCGCTCCAGGACCTGTTCAACGTCGTCAGTGCGTTCAATCTCGGTTCGTCGGTCGACTTCAGCCGCACGAATCTCGTCCTGAGTTCCAATACCACGTCGCTGTTGCAGATCGGCCTCACGGACACCGCGATCCTCGGCAACGTCCGGCAGCAGTTGCTGGATACCGGCCTTTACGCCAGCGTCGCTCCGAACTTCATCTATTCCAGCGGCCTCGGCGACCTGCGCGAAGCCACACCCAACGACCCGCAGTTCAACCAGCAATACCACCACCTGATCATCAAGACGCCGGACGCCTGGGACAAGACCATCGGCGAAGCGACGACGATCGTGGCGATCCTCGACGACGGCGTCTTCGTCAACCACCCGGACCTGCGGAACACCGTCTGGTCGAACGCCGCCGAAATCGCCGGCGACGGGATCGACAACGACGGCAACGGCTTCCGGGACGACGTGAACGGCTGGAACTTCGTCGCGAACACCAACAACGTGAACCCGTCGGATGCCATTGCGGACAGCCACGGCACGCAGGTGGCGGGGCTGCTGGCGGCGCAGTTCAACAACGCCCTCGGCGTGACGGGCGTGGCCGGCGGGGCGCGGTTCATGCCCCTGAAGGTGGTCGGCACCGGCGGCACGACGACGTCGCTCGCGCTCGCCCGCGCCATCGGCTACGCCGTCAACAACGGCGCGAAGATCATCAACACCAGCATCAACATCGATCCGTTTGTCGACGACCCCACCTTCGCCGCCGCCGTCTCGCTGGCCTACGATCGTGGCATCCTTCTCATCAATTCGGCCGGCAATTCCAATGCGAACAACCCCGCCCGTGTCAAACTTGAAGAACTGATCGTCGTCGCCGCCAGCGACCGAAACGACGTGAAGACGGCGTACAGCAACTACGGTAGCGGCATCGACATCACTGCGCCGGGTGGCACTTCCGACGACGGTCTGCTCACCACCATCCCGCTCAGCGGCTACGCGGCCGGGTTCGGCACCAGCATGGGCGCGCCCCTCGTCGCCGGCGTCGCCGCGCTCGTCTGGAGCGCCTTCCCCGGCTACACGCGCGACCAGGTCGCCGCCGCGATCCTCGCGAACGCCGACAGTCTCCTCGCCAAGAATCCAAGTTTCGAGGATCAACTCGGCGCGGGCCGCTTGAACGCCGCGAAGGCCGTCTCCGGCCTGCCGATCGTCACGAAGCTCGGCAAGCTCACCGGGCTGCCCGCCGAGGGCGCCGACGCCCCCGATTCGCTCACCACCTTCAACCTGCGCCTGAACAGCCCGCTCGACGCCGCGACCGTCATTCCCTCGAATTTCGAGCTTCGCTGGGCCGGCCTCGATAACACCTTCGGTACCTCCGACGACGAACTCCTTCCCTTCACCATCAACGATGGCCGCGACTACAAGATCGGCACCAACGATCTCACCTTCGCGGTGAACCAGTCGCTCGAGCGCGGTCTGTATCGCTTCACGGCCAAGTCCGGCGGGCTGCGCGATCCCTTCGGCGGCGCGGTCGACGGCGACGGGAACGGCACCGCCGGCGGAAACCTCGTCCGCAACTTCGGCGTCGCCTATCAGCTCGGCGGCCGGGTCTACGACGACATCCGCGACGACGGCTTCTCCGACCCCAGCGACCCACCGCTCGCCGGTGTCCCCGTCTTCATCGACATGAACGGCAACGGGCAGCTGGACCGTGTCGTCTTCACCGCCAACATCGCCGCCATCATCCCCGACGCCGATCCCGTCGGCGTCTCGGCTCCGATCTCCGTCGTCGGCGTCGGTTCCGTCGCCGGCGGCCTCTCCGTCACCGTCTTCGTCTCGCACCCGCGCCTGAACGACTTGCAGATTTCGCTCGTCGCACCCGATGGTTCGCGCGTGCTCCTCTTCGACCGCCGCGCGCTCGACAACCCGGGGCAGGGCACCTCCTTCCTGCTCACCTTCGAAGACGGCATCGTGGAGGACACCGACAGCTTCCCCACCATCACGATGCACCGCCTGCGGCCCCACGACCCGCTGGCGGGCTTCATCGGCAAACTCGCGAATGGAAACTGGCAGATCGAGGTCGCCGATCTTGTCACGGGACAGACCGGCCTCTTGAACTCGGCGTCCCTCGGCTTCTCGACCGAACCGACGGCGATCACCGACGCCAACGGGTTCTTCGCGTTCAACGGCCTGCCGACGGGTAGTGTGGTGCTCCTGAACGCCGTCGCCGCGCCCGGCTACCGCCGTGCGGCCAACGGCGGCGCGGTCGCCGTCGATCTCTCCATGCCGAATCCCGCGCCCGTATCGATCGGCCTTTCCCGCACCGACGGCATCGTCGGCCGAGTCCTCCGCGATTCCGGCGACGGTACCTTCGCCAACGCCGTCGGTCTCGCCGGCGCCATCGTCTTCCTCGACGAAAACCGCGACGGCTTGCTCGGCGCGGGGGAGTTCCTCGCCGTCACGGATGAGTTTGGAAACTACGCCTTCCCCAGCCTGGCGAACGGGCTGTACGCGCCGACGGTGCTCGTCGAACCCGGCTTCGCTCCGTCCGGCGCGCAACCGGTTTCGCGAACGATCGCGCTCACGCCCTCGGAGCCGGTGGCGCGCGGCGTGGACTTCCTCGTGCGTCGCGATACGGTACCGGTGGTCGTAACGCCGACACCGGTTTCGCCATCGCTGCGGAACACCCCCGTCTCGCTCGTCAGCTTCCAGTTGAGCGAGCCGCTTCCCAGCCTAAACGCGGGCCACTTCACGCTGACCCGCAACGGCGCGCCGGTGACGCTGCTGGGCACGACACTCGTGCGCAACGGTTCGACGGTGTCGCTGATCGGCCTCGAACTGTTCACGGCGATGGACGGGTATTACGAACTGACCTTGAACGCGCCGCCGCCGGCCGGCGAGCCGGGCCGCCAGCCGATACCGACGACCGTGGCCTGGACGAACGATGCGGCGAAACCGGTGCTGACGCTGTCGGGCATCTTCGAGGGTGGCGCGTTCGTCGGGGTGCGCGTCGTCGCCAGCGAGCCGATCGTCGGGCTGAACCGCGACGACTTCTTCGCGATGGAGGGGAAGGCGGCCGTCTCGATCCAGGCGTCGACGTTCGATCTGGCGCCGGACGGCCGTTCGGCCGAGATGCGGTTCCCGGCCGAGGTGATCGCGCGAAATGCGCTGACGGTCGAACTCCGCGGCGCCGGGTCCGGCATCGTGGACCTGGCGGGCAACGCCTACACCGAAAGCTTCTTCGTCGCATTCGCGAAGCCGGTGTCGCCGCCGCCCCCGCCTCCGCCGATCCAGCGTCGGACGGTCGTGGGCGCGGACGTGAACGGCCCGCCCACGGTGAAGGTGTTCGACACGGCGACGAACGAACTGATCCGCACGATGCCGGTCTTCGAGCCGTTCTTCACGGGCGGCGTGCGTGTCGCGGCCGGGGACGTGAACGGCGACGGCGTCGAGGACATCATCGCGGCGGCGGGGCCGGGTGGCGGGCCGCGCGTCCGCGTCTTCGATGGCGTCACCTTCGCGCCGCTGCTCGACTTCCTCGCCTTTGAGGAAACCTTCACCGGTGGCGTCTTCGCTTCGGTCGGCGACCTGAACGGGGACGGGAAGTCGGAACTCGTGCTCTCGGCCGACGTCGGCGGCGGACCGCGCGTGCGCATCGTAAACGCGACGACCGGCGCGACGATCGCGGATTTCTTCGGCATCGCGGACGAGAACTTCCGCGGCGGAGCCCGCACCGCGATCGGGGATGTGAACGGCGACGGCACGCCGGACCTCCTCGTCGCCGCCGGGGTCGGCGGCGGGCCGCGCGTCGCCGGCTACGACGGGAAATCCCTGGCGAACGGCCCGACGCGCCTGTTCGCCGATTTCTTCGCCTTCGACCCGGGCCTGCGCGACGGGGTCTTCCTCGGCGCCGGCCGCATGAACTCCGATATCTTCGCCGACCTCGTGATCGGCGCGGGGGCCGGCGGCGGGCCGCGGGTGCTCGTGCTTTCCGGCCGCGAGCTGACCGAGTCGAACGGGCAGGTTCCGCTGGCGGACTTCTTTTCCGGGGACGAAGCCGGCCGCGCCGGCATCCGCGTGGCGGTGAAGAGCGTCGCGGGGAACGCGCAGGACAGCCTCGTGACGGCCGACGGGCGCGGCGCCGGCACCCGTGTCCGCTTGTATTCCAGCATGGAGTCCGGTCAGAATCCGCCGATGGTGCTCGAAGAGTTCGACGCGTTCGAGTCGCCGGCGGGCGGTGTGTTTGTGGGGTAACGAAAGCGCCCCGCGACGTTCGTCGCGGGGCTTTCAGTCATCGCAAACGAAAGAAGCCCCGCGATGTTCGTCGCGGGGCTTCCGTGTTTCATCCCATCGATCTCAATACTTCACGATCATGTGGAACGTGACGCCCTGGGCCCAGAACTCGTCCTGGGCGAGGACCCGGTTCGGCACGGGCACCACCGCCCCGGCCCCGAAGGACTGGCTGGTCGGGATGATCGCCGGGTTCACCACGTTCGTGACCGCGTTGCCGGGCCGCGAGACGCGGTTGATGTACAGGTAGTTGTAGCCGATGGCCGTGGTGAGCCAGGAGCTCCAGTTGCGGCCGAGGCTGATGCCGAATTCCGGGATGATCGCGAATTCGTCGTTACGATAGCGGCCGACGTTCAGGGCGTTGGCGTAGAGGCCGCCGACGGACGAGGCCGACAGGCCGCGCGACAGGTCCAGCAGATCCGACCGGCCGCTCACGTCGAGCACCTGGTTCATCACGCCGAAGGCGAGCTTCGAGCTGAAGCCGAAGGACCAATCGCCGCAGTCGACGGTGGCGCGGGTCCCGATCTGGCCGCCGTAGAAGCGGTTGTACACGTCGAACACGTCGGTGACGGACACGATGGCCGGGTTGAAGATCGCGGCCCCGTTGAAGCGCGGGGTTCCGCCGCCGAGGATCGTCGATTGCGAACGGATCTGCAGGTCTTCGTGCACTTCGAAGTAGCGGAAGCCGAGCAGGCCGTCGATGGTCCACTTGCAGGCGTCTTCAGGGCAGCTGCGGTAGAGGTTGGCGAGGAGGTTCGCTTCCGCGCCGAACATCTCGTTGCTGCTGGAGACGAGCACGGCCCCGCTGGCGAGGCCCTGCTGGGCGACGGTGAGCACGGCGGGTCCGCCGGTGCTGGCGTCGACGAACGGCCGGGCGATGACCGGAATGCCGTTGGTGTCGGACTGGGCGAAGAAGACGTTCGACTTGCGTTCGAACATCATGCCGCCGAAGTCGAAGCCGTAGCGCCGGTCGGCGCCGCGGTACCAGCCGCCGTTGATGTGGAAGCCGGAGAACAGGTTGTAGCCGAGGTCCGAGCGGCTGTGCAGGAGGGTGGTGGTGGGCCGGCCGGCGAGGCCGGAGTCCTGCGGGGCGCTGGTGCTGACGAACGGCACGTTCGCGGGCTGCGCCTTCACGAACCAGAGGAGGAATTTGCTGTCGAGGTACCAGTGCGTGGCCTGGGGCTGCGCGCCGGGCTGGGCGAACGCATCCTGCCAGCCGGGCTGGCCGTGATAACCCATCGGGTAGCCGGGCGCCATCATGCCGGGGTCGCCCATGGGCATGCCGCCGGCCTCCGGACCGCCGCCGAACTGTGGCGGCACGATCTCGCCCACGGCGGGACCGCCGGCCGGCAACAAGCCGGCACCGGGCGACGGCGTCGGCGATTGGGCGAACGCGGCCCCGGCTCCCAACGTCAAGGCCGCGATTGTTCCCAGCACACGTTTCCGCATGGCACGCTCCTGATCTGCACACCCGTGGCGGGGTGGTCTTGCACCGGCGGCCCCAACACCGGCCACCGCCCGCGCGAACGGACTGCTTCTCTACGCGGAATCATCGGCACAACCGGACCGGCAACATGAGTCCGCTTCGGCAATCTTTGCGCGGACGGAACAACCGGAGGATCGACACGAATTGCCCGGTTTGCCAAAAGTGCCAAGATTGAATTCTGAGACTTCGTCCTACCATCGTGGACCACCGTGGGCGTCTCTGACCTAGCGGTGGACCCGGAAGATTACGACCCCCTAGACACTCGCCCAATCCCGCGGCTTCAGCCAGTAGTCGGTCAACTCCGCCTCCGGCGTGCCGGCCGGCGGATGATAATCGTACACGTACCGCACCACCGGCGGCAGGCTCATCAGGATGCTCTCGGTGCGGCCGTTGGTCTTCAAGCCGAAGATCGTGCCGCGGTCGTAGACGAGGTTGAACTCCACGTAGCGGCCGCGACGGTATTCCTGGAAGGCGCGCTGCTCTGGCGTCCAACTCAAGCCGTGACGGCGCTCCACGATCGGCGCGTAGCTCGGCAGGAACGCGTCACCGGCGTCCCGGACGAACGCGAAGATCGCTTCGAGGTCCTGCCCCTTCGTGCCGAGGTAGTCGAAGAAGATGCCGCCGACGCCGCGGGCTTCGTTCCGGTGCTTGAGGTGGAAGTACTCGTCGCAATCCTTCTTCATGGTCGCGTGATCGGCGACGCTGGCGTGGCGGTCGCACACGGCCTTCCAGGTCTTGTGGAAGTGAACCACGTCCTCTCGGAACGGGTAATACGGCGTCAGGTCGCCGCCGCCGCCGAACCACGCGGCCTCGCCCTTCGTCAGGAAGCGGAAGTTGGCGTGCACGGTCGGCACGAGCGGGCTGCGAGGGTGGAGTACGAGCGAGACGCCGGCGGCGGTGAAGCGTGTGCCCTCGCCGGGGATCTGCTTGGCGAACTGAGGATCCATCTCGCCGAAGACTTCGGAGAAGTTGACGCCGGCCTTCTCGAAGATGCCGCCGTTCTCGAGCACGCGGGAGCGGCCGCCGCCGCCGCCCTCGCGGTCCCAGGTGTCTTCGCGAAATCGGTGTCCGTCGAGGGCGGACAAGCCCTCGCAGATACGATCCTGCAGGCCACGGAAATACTCGACGGCACGGGTCCGGAGCGTGTCAATAGCGGACATGATTGTCTCCTTTTGGGGACATCATACGAGGCCCCGCTATTTTTTCTTCTCTTCGTCTTTCTCGAGGATCAACCAGACCTTGGAATTGATCGACGGAATCTTCTCCGTGTTCGCCTTGTAGATCAGAAACGCGTCATCTTTGGAGACTTGTACGGGTAGGTCGAGCATGGCGTCGTAGTCGTTCGAGAGACCGATCACCACGCCGTTGTTGGCGCAGTAGAACGGCGGGTCGGCGGGTCGGTCGGGGTTCTTGATGAACCGGCTGCCGGCGAAGACCCAGTCGTCGGCCATGAGCTTTTTCGTCTTCGAGTTCGCGATCCATTCCTGCGCGGCGTGGGTGTGCGTCTTGCCGTCCCGGGTGTAGTGGACGCTCACCTTGATCTTGGGTCCGGACGCGGGCTTGTAGTCGTCCTCCATGGTGACGGGGTTGACGAACTGCACCGGCTTGCCGGCCTTCGCACCGGTGGCTTCCAGCGCGGCGTGGATGAAGCGGGCGTCCAGCGAGACTCGCAGGATCGATTCGTGCTCCTTGGTGCCCTTCTTCGTGACGAACACTTCGAGCGGCCCCTCGCGCAGGCAGACTTCGGCCGTGGCGAGGACGCGACGCCGGCCGTCCGCTGCCTTTTCGAGGTAGAGCGATTTGTCCGGTTGCAATTCGAAGAGTTCGGATTTCGCGTCCACCTTGGGCACGGGCGGGAGCGCTTCGCCCTTGGGTGGTTCCTGAGCGGCCAGTGCCGGACACGAAATGACCAGGAGGAGGAGGGTTCGCAAGCGGGTCATGGTTCACCTCGCGGGATCGGAGCCGACGGACTTCCCATGAGCAGGAGTCGTGCCGGCCCGCGGTCGGCTATTTCTTTTTGTCCGCGTCCTTCTTTTGCTTCGCCTCGAATTCCTTGATGAACTTCTCCGGGTCGTCCTTGAAGGCGTCGCGGCAGCCGGAGCAGCAGACGTAGTAGGTTTTGCCGTTGTGCACGACGCGCGAGGTGCCGGTCCCGCCGCTGACGATGCACTCCGGGCCTGTGGGGACGTTGGCGAAGCTTTCGCCGTCCTTCGTGACCCCAACCTGATATTGTCGCGTGAAGGACGCGGTGCCCGACGGCTTCGCGTCCAGCCGGTACAGGTAGCGGTTGTGGTGCAGGAGGGTGAAGACGAAGCGTTCGGTGGTCTTCGTGTCGTCGTCCGTCCGCTCGAGGGTGAGGATCTGTTCCTTTCCTTTGCCCGCGGTCAGGTCGCCGCGGTAGAGCGATTTCTTGCCGTCGGCGTGAACGAATTCCATCGCGAAGAGTTTCTTGTCGCGCAGGTAGCGCAGTTCGGCGGATTTGTACTTCGGGTTCTTGTCGAAGGCCGCCGTCAGCCAGGCGTCGTCGCCCTTGAACTGCCAGGTCCATTCGACGGTTTCGGTCCAGAACTCCTTGGCTTTGGACCCTCCGGGGCCGTCGGGCACGCCGGTGCCCTTCCATTTGCCGACGAAGAGGTTGAACGGCTTGAGCGCCTCGCGGGCGGTGGCGGGCAGGGGGTCGGCGGCGGGCATCATCGCGGCGACCAGCAGGTAGAGCGTGGGTGTCATGGTGGTCCTCCCGTCCGAAGACGTTCGTCCCGCGCGGGTGTTTCAGCTCAATGGGCGTGGGTGTGGCGGGACTTGAAGTGCTCGGCCACCTTTTCCATGGGCACGTGCCAGCCGCAGTCGTCGCAGGCGGGCACGGAGACGTAGCATTTGGCGCAGTATAGCGCGCCGCCGTGGAGGAACTGTTCGATCCGCTTCTTTTCGAGACCGTTGAGGCCGTCGGCGGAGAGCGGGAACTCGACGGCGGTCTTGCACTTCTCGCAGGGGCGGTGATTGTGTTTTTCGATGGCGGGCTTGTAGTGGTCGTGCACGCCGCGCGCGACGACGCCGGAGCCGGCGCAGAGGGGGCAGGTCATGCCGAACTGCGCGAGGATCGCCTTGCGGATGAAGTCGCTTTTGTTCGGAAGGTTGTCGAGGAACTCGGCGAGTTCCTCTTCCACCTTGAAGGCAACGATTTGCGATTTGGAGGTTTTGGTTGCCTTGCGGGCCATGTCGGGGTTCCGGTCGGGGCTATCAAGGCATCCTAAGGGTGCCGGGCCGGAAATCCAACATGGGAAATCGAACTCGGGAAACGAAAACGGCCGGCGAGTCCGCGGAACTCGCCGGCCGTTCGACGTTCGACGGAGCTTACTTCTTCTTGCCGGCGAACTTGATTTCCGTGGCGGTGTCCTTGTCCACGGTCACTTCGAACTTGCTCTTGCCTTCCTTCATCTTGGAGAAGGAGGGGATCGCCTTGTCGGCGGGCACGTCCTTGTCGCCGCGCTTGAAGGTCGTCTTGTCGGTGATCTTGATGGTCTTTTCCTTGTCGCCGTCCTTCACGGTCAGTTCCTTCTTGGCATCGTCGTACTTGACGAAGACGACTTCGCCGGCGATGACGAGGCCGAACGAGCAGACCAGGGCGAACGCCGCCAGAGCAAACTTACGCATGTGCAAACCCTCAGGGTGTGATCCGTTCCGCCAAAACACCCCGTTCGGCGGGAGAGGATCGAGAGCGGTGGAAGCGGGAGAATTCCCACTTTTTGGTTACGCCGAACGGATGAGAATTCAATGATGAACTCCCGCTCGCGTCCGCACCGTCCACCATGATAAGATGAACCCCATGCGGTCCGAACCGTTCCGCGAGAAACCGGAAAATCCCGTCATGTCGCAATCGATCCGCCTCCGTCGCGCCGGCCTGCTCGCCTTCGGCTTCCTCGCGGCTGCGATCGGCGCGCTCGGACAGGGCAACATCGTCCCCAAGAAGGACGACAAGAAGAAAGACGAGAAGGCGGTCGTCGTCGAAAAGGGGAACACCGGGGCCTTGCCCGAAACGGAAGACCCGAACCCCAAGAAGGTCCGCAGTTTCATCCCGATCGACGACGAGGCGCCGATCGTGAACGTCCCCAAGGGGGCGTACTACGTGCGGATCGAGGAGCTGGCCCGCGCGACCGCCGACGCCCGCTCCCCGGAACTCCGCGCCGTCGTCGTCAAGTTCGTCGTCGCCTTCGACGTGATGATCGACCAGCAGGAGAAGCCCACGCGCATCACCCCGATTCCGGTCTATCGGCTGGCGAAGATCCCGCCGATCTTCGGCGTCTTCGAACTCGACGACAAGAACCACCCGCTGGCGCACCGGCGCGTGGAATCGGTTCGTATCCGGCGATTTCAACATTTCGAAGAGCTGGCCGTCGAGGAAGCCGAAAAGCTGATGGATACGAAGGTGACGACGCCGCGCGGGGTGGAGATGCGCGACCGCGTGGACGCCGCCGAGCAGATTCTCGCCGGCGCGCTCTACTTCCACGATAGCGCGCGCGACCAGAGCAAGCGCAAGGGGCTGGGCTGGGAGCAGGTGCGGGCGAAACTGGCCGAGACGCTATCGGCGGCGCGGCTGGCACGCCTCAAACTCGCGGCGGAACGGAAGGACTGGAAGCTCGTTCGCAGTCTCGGTTCACGCATGGTCGGCCTGTACCCGAATGACAAAAAGCTGTTGGAGCAGATCTTCACGGTGCGGCTGGCGGAGGCGGAGATCGCCGCGGCCGAGTCGGAGCAGCCGGCCGATCTGGAAATGGCGCGGAACCTCCTCATCGAGTTCGAAAGCCAGTTTCCGGGCAGCAAATCCGACGCGGCCGAGCGGATCCGGGATGCGCTCAAACAAAAAGCGAAGCGGCTCTTCGAACTCGCCTCGACCTCGCTCAAGCAGAACGACCAGAAACGTGCCCAACTGCTCATCCGCACCGTCGAGACGATCGAACCGGGCATGGCGGGCCTGCGCGACCTGCAAGGGCAGCTCACCGGGGGCTATTCGATTCTCTACGTTGGGGTCCGCCAGCTGCCGGAACGGATGACGCCGCTGACCGCGCGCTTCCCCAGCGAGCACGCGGCCGCCAGCTTGATCTTCGAACCACTCCTGGAAGCCCTGCCGGACGACCCGCACGGGATGAAGTACCGCCCCGCCCTCGCGGCCGGGATGCCCGCGCCCGTCGGCTCCGCCCGCGATTTCCAGCTCGTCCGCACGGCGGAGTGGGTCGGACTCGACCGCGAGTACTTTGACGCGGCCGATGTCGCGGGTACCCTCCGGGGCATTCGCGAACGCTACCGCCACACCTGGGTCGGCCGCGACCTCGGCTGGCTGTCCGAACAGGCGCGCGTCGAAGACCGGGCCAGTCTGCGCATCGGCTTCGCCAGCGGCCACCCGTACCCGCTCTCCCTCATGACCACGCGCATCCTGCCCAGCCGCTGGCTGACCGCGCAGAACAAGGCGCTCGACGACATCGCCTTCGCCGTGCGCCCCGCCGGCACCGGCCCGTTCCGCCTCCTCGGCGCGGGGAAGCCCAGCGACGGCCCGCCGGAAGTCGTGTTCGTCGCGAATCCGGCGTTCGGCCGCCGCCCCGGACGGGTGGGTCAACCGTTTATCAAGGAGATCCACTTCATCGATCTGAACAAGGTGGCCGATCCCACGGCGCTGTTTCGTTCGGGCCAGCTCCACTTCCTGCCGGACGTGCCCACCGCGGACCTCGGGAAATATACCGCGATCGACGCGAAGCTCTCCGGCGTCGCCGAGGTCGTGACCAGCGCGACGAACCGGCAGATTCACCTGCTGGCGATCAACCATCACCGGCCGGAGTTGAACAGCGTGGCGCTGCGGCGGGGAGTGTCGCACGCCATCGATCGCGAGGAGATCCTGGACAAGACGTATCGGGCCGGATTCAAGAACTTCCACAAGGCGCTGGTCGGGCCGTTCCCGCCGGAGTCGTGGGCGGTGCCGCGAACGGCCGGCTCGGTGCCGCCGCCGTTGTTCAATACGAACCTCGCGCAGGCCAAGCTGGCCGAGTACGCCGGGCAGGCTGGAGGGAAAGTCCTCTCGTTGATCTACTCGACGGAAGACCCCCGCTCGCGCGTGGCGTGCGAGGCGATCCGCAAGCAGGTGGAGGACGCCGCCGCGGCGCTGGTCAAGGTGACGGTCAACCTCGAGGGTCTGTCCCCGCTGGAGTACCACAAGCGGGTCTACGAGGATCGCAACTTCGACCTGGCCTACGTGGCGTTCGAGTACCCCGACGAGTGGTACCCGCAGGCGCTGGGGGCGCTGCTCGACCCCGAGGCGCACGAGCCGGGGGGCCGGAATTTCATGCGCTACCCGCCCAAGACCGTGTCGCTCAGCCGCGAGGACAAGCAACTCGGCCAGCAGTTGGAGGAAATCCGGCGGCATTCGGACTTCTCCGGGAAGCTGTCGCCGCAGGCGCACGATCTCCAGCGCCGCTTCGTGGAGGCGATGCCGTTCATTCCGCTCTGGCAACTGGACCGCCACATTGTGGTTTCCTCGAAGCTGAAGGTGCATTTCGACGACGTTGCGGACGCCGCGAATCCCAAATGGTTGCCGCCGGGCGATCCGTTCGCCGGGGTCGCACGCTGGAAGCTTCTCGACTGAAAACCCGACAGCCTGTATGGCGATGGGAGCGCCCGATTGTTCCGGCGCGAATCCTGCGCTCGGGGATGCGAAAGAAGCCCGTAAACCCGGGAAAATCGATACCTTCGCGCGCCGGGCGTGTACTAGCTTTTCCATGACGGAAACCCCTCGGTCTCCGGATGGGAACGCTCATGCCCGCACTCGCCTCGCGATCTGAATTTCTCTCCGTGGTCGCGGAGAGCCATCTCCTCGAAGCCGGAACTCTGGATTCGCTGCGCGCCGACGAATCGCTGCCCGAGAATCCGCGCGAAATCGCCGAGTTGCTCATTCAGAAGGGTTTGCTCACCCGGTTTCAGGCCAAGCACCTGCTCGTGGGCAAGTACCGCGGGTTCGTCCTGGGGCCGTACCGGCTGATGAATCAGATCGGTCGGGGCGGGATGGGGACGGTCTACATGTGTGAGCACTCCGCGCACAAGGTGCGTGTGGCGCTGAAGGTGCTTTCCCCCGAGATGGCGGAAAGCAAGGTCGCCGTCGAGCGGTTCCTTCGGGAGGCACGGTCGGCGTCGGCGCTGTCGCACCCGAACATCGTCCGGGTTCACCACGTCGGCCAGTCCGGCGGAACGCATTACATCGTGATGGAATTCGTCGAAGGCGCGACGCTCGAGCAGGTGGTGGATCGTAAAGGGCCATTCACCCTCGCCGAGGCGGCGAAGATCGCGATTCAGGTCGCCGCCGGCCTCCAGCACGCGCACGAGCGCGGCTTCGTGCATCGCGACATCAAACCCGACAACCTCATGGTGACCAAGGGCGGCCAGATCAAGATCCTGGACATGGGGCTGACGAAATCGGTGAAGAACGCCGCCGACAACCTCACCGGCGTCCTCAATACGAAGACGATCCTCGGCACGCTCGACTACTTGTCGCCGGAGCAGGCGATTCAAAACGACGTCAGCGCGCAAAGCGACATCTATAGCCTCGGGGCCACGATCTTCATGCTGCTGACCGGCCACTCGCCCTACGACGGCGTCCCGGCCAATCAGAAGCTCATGCAGCACCAGTTCGGCCAGGTGCCGAACCTCGTGGACTTCCGTTCGGAAGCTCCGGAGGAGTTCGCGGCCATCCTGTCGAAGATGATGGCGAAGAAGCCGGAGGACCGTTTCAAATCGATGGCGGACGTGGCGGCCGCGCTCCAACCGTGGGCGATGGCGGACGGCCAATCGGCGAAGCTGTCGCTGCCGAGCCGCGTGATGGCGAACCCGACGGCGCAATCGCAGACGCCGACCGTGCGGGACGCCGCGAACGCCACCTCCAGCGACGCGAAGCCCGCCCCGCAAATCCAGGTAGCGCCGCCGGCTACGCCACCGGTCGTCGTCGCGGCTCCCGAACCGGTCCGCAAACGCAAGCGCCTCGACGCCAAGTCGATCGCGTTCCTCGTCCTGCTCGGCCTCGCGTGCGCCGTCGGCCTCGGCATCGCGATCTCGCAATTGTTCTGATCATGCAAGTGTCGGGCACTCGTTCCACGAGTGCCCTTTCGCATTCCGGCCGATCAACGGACAACCACCCCCCCACGGGTGACTCGCGGAACGAGTCGCCGACAATAAAAAAATCGACCGCGCCGGGCGCGGTCGATTCGGGTCTTGTCGTCGTAATCGAATTATACGCTTCCCAGTAATTATTTGCCTT
>JAHBXO010000060.1 GCA_019636445.1 Gemmataceae bacterium
CCACGGTCACGGACAGATGGACGAGCACCAGCTCGAAAAGGCGATGGTCACGTTCCTGAACAAGGAAGCCGACATCCTCGTGTCAACCACCATCATCGAGAGCGGCTTGGACATCCCGAACGCGAACACGATCTTCATCGACGACGCCGATATGTACGGCCTCGCGGACCTGCACCAACTCCGTGGCCGCGTCGGGCGCACGAAGATCCGCGCCTCGGCCTATCTCATCGTCAATCCGATCAAGATGCTCACGCCGACAGCACAGAAGCGATTGAAAGCCATCGAGGAGTTCACCGAGCTCGGCTCCGGATTCAAGATCGCGATGCGCGACCTGGAGATCCGTGGAGCCGGGAACATCCTCGGCAACGAACAAAGCGGGCACATCGCCGCGCTCGGCTACGAGATGTACTGCACGCTGCTGGAGAATGCGGTCCGGCAGTTGAAGAACCTGCCGCCAAAGGTGTCGGTTGAAGTCCACGTCGATCTCCCATGGCCAGCTTACCTGCCGCGGGACTATGTGCCGGGGCAGAAGTTGCGGATCGAGGTCTATCGACGCCTGGCACGACTGCGCGAGGTGAAACAACTCGCCGACTTCCGCCAGGAACTGATCGATCGCTATGGTCCGATTCCCGAAGAGACCGACTGGCTACTCCGCACAACGGAGATCCGCCTGCTCTGCGTTCGCTGGCAGATCGGCAGCGTGAACCGCGACAATCGCGACCTCGTGTTCGGCTACAAGAACAAGACAAAGGCAGAGCAGTTGGGGAAACTTTCGGGTGGACGATTCAAAGTGGTCGATGAGAAGAGCTGCTATCTGCGGCTACGGGAAGATGAGGATTCGGCGGAGGCCATGTACGCGCTGCTCGTGCGTGTCCTGAATGCGAAGTGACATACAATTCCCATGTTCGCCCTTCACACCAAGGATGTTCCCATGAAAAGTCTCGCTTCACTCGGCTGTCTGCTGCTCCTCGCCCAATTCTCCACCGCCGAAATCAAAACGAAGGCAGTCGATTACACCGCCGACGGTGTCACCTGCAAGGGTTTCGTTGCCTGGGATGACGCGATTCAAGGAAAGCGGCCGGGCGTTGTGGTCGTACACGAATGGTGGGGCCTCAACGAGGACGCGAAAAACCGCGCCAAGATGCTCGCTGGCCTCGGTTACGTCGCGCTCTGTGCCGACATGTACGGCGACGGCGCGCTCACAGAGCACCCCTCCAAGGCCGGAGAGATGGCCACTGCCGTGCGCAAGAACATCGACACCTGGCGCGGCCGGGCAAAGGCCGCCATCGAAAAGCTCCAGTCGCACGAAAACGTCGAGAAGAGCAAGATCGCCATCATGGGCTATTGCTTCGGTGGTTCGACTTCGCTCCAGATCGCGATGACCGGCCACCCCGATGTGAAAGCGGCCATCAGTTTCCACGGCGCACTACCGACGCCGACGGTCGAGGAGGCGAAGAAGATCAAGTGCAAGGTGTTGGTCTGCCACGGCGCGGACGACAGTTTCATCAAGGAGGAGACGATCGCGAAGTTCAAATCCGCTTTCAACGAGGCGAAGGTGGACTACGCGTTCGAGAGCTATCCCGGCGCGAAGCACAGCTTCACCGTCAAGGGGATCGACGACAAGGCCGTAAAGGGACTGGAATACAACGCTGAAGCCGACAAGAAGTCGTGGGACTCGATGCAGAAGGTGCTGAAGGAGGCGTTCGGGAAGTGAATGTCGTCTGCCCACGCACGATCGTGCGTGGGCTTCCCGTAAGTGGTGTTTCCATGCCCCGCATACTAATGTGTCCGCCGGATCACTTCGGGATCGAGTACGAAATCAACCCGTGGATGAACCGCTCGCTCGGCGCGGTCCGGCAGCTTGCATTTCAACAGTGGGTAACACTCCGCGACACGCTCGCCGGACTCGGCGCGACCATCGAGCTTCTTGAACCGCAACCGGGGTTGCCCGATCTCGTCTTCACCGCGAACGCCGGCCTCGTCTTCGGGAATCTGTTCCTGAGCAGTTCGTTTCGACACGAAGTACGCGCGAAGGAGTCACCAATCTTCGACGCCTGGTTCGCCTCGCACGATTTCACCGTTGAACATCTCCCCAATGGCCTTTTCCACGAAGGAGCCGGGGATGCACTCTATTGCGGCGACATCCTCTTCGCCGGCTACCGCCAGCGGTCGGACGCGAACGCCCACCAGTGGGTCGGCCAACGCTTCGGCTCGCGTGTCCTACCGCTCGAACTGGTAAACCCGCGTTTCTACCACCTCGACACCTGCTTCTGCCCACTCTCGCCGACGGAAGCAATCTACTTCCCGGACGCCTTCGACCCGTACGGCCGGCGCGTGGTGGAGGGACATGTGCCGACTTTGATACCCGTCGTTGAAGACGAGGCCCACCGCTTCGGCTGCAACGCCGTCGTCGTTGGGAAGACCGTGGTCCACAACAGTCGCTGTCCGAAGCTGGCGGAATCATTGGTGGCGCGTGGTTACCGGTCGATCGAAGTGGAGTTGGACGAGTTCCTGAAGGCCGGCGGCAGCGCCAAGTGTCTGACGCTGCGGCTCGACGGCGAGGAAGCGGCCGGCTGGAAAAACTCTATAATTGCCGGATGACAACTGAGAATACGCCGAATCCCCGCCAGACTCTCTCCTACCTGCGCCGACTCTTCGCCGCCCACGGGCTTGAAGCCAAGAGCAAGCTCGGTCAGAACTTTCTCATCGATATCAACCTGCTCGACTTGCTCGTCCGCGCTGCCGATTTGACGAAGGCCGACAGTGTGCTCGAGGTGGGCACCGGGACCGGCTCGCTGACCGCCAAGCTCGCCGATTCGGCCGGGCACGTCGTCACGGTCGAAATCGATTCCTCAATGGCGCCGGTGGCCCGCGAAGTCGTCGGCCCGCGGCCGAACGTCGCGTTCCTCCACGGCGACTGCCTTGCGAAGAAGAGCGTGTTGAACCCGGACATGATGGCGGCGTGGGACGCGGTGCCGGGTACGAAGAAACTCGTGGCGAACCTACCGTATGTCATCGCGACGCCGCTGATCGTGAACCTGCTGGTGGCACGGGCCGACATCGAGCGGATGGTGGTCATGGTGCAGTGGGAGATCGCCGAGCGGCTGAAGGCAATGCCGAACACGAAGGACTACAACGCCCTCTCGGTGATCGTGCAGTCCATCGCCGATGTCGAGACGGTGCGAAAGGTTGGACCGTCGAACTTTTTCCCGCCGCCGAAAGTCGACTCGGCCATCGTGCTCATCAAGTCGAATCCGGAGAAACGCAAGCTCGTTGGCGATGTGGCGAGGTTCCGAGACTTTGCGCGGAACCTGTACGTTCACCGGCGGAAAAACCTGCGCGGAGCACTCGCCGGATTTCCAACGGGGCGGATCGAAAAAAGCATCGTGGATGCGAAACTGGAGGAGTTGGAAATCGACGGGAACGTGCGGGCGGAATCCCTGGACATCGCAACGCATCTGAGATTGAGCGCCGCATTTGGATGAAGCCCTGGGATCATCATCCCAGGGCTTCGTCCGATCTACTTGATTTCTTTCACCTCGATCTTGCGGAACATCATGATCGAGCCGGGGTCGTGGCCCTGCAGGGCGAAGTGGCCCTTCTTGAACCACTTGTCGCCCGGGATCGTGTAGTCAACTTCGGTCTTGCCGTTGGTGATGATGGTGATCTTCGGGCCGTTCGCGATCACTTCCTGCGTGAACCACTCGTCGGGCTTGTGGTTCGCCTTGCGGACGAGATGCTTCTCGTCGCGGTCGATGCCATTGGCCGGGTACAGGCTGCCGGACTTCACGGCGTCGCCGTGCGTGGCGTTGATCTGGCACTCGTATCCCTTCGGGAAGCCGGGGCCAAACTCGGTGCGGAAATACTGGCCGCTGTTCCCCTTGTCGTTGATCTTCACTTCGATGCGGAAGTGGAAGTTCTCGTAATCGCCGCGCTCGCTGAAGATGTGGCTAGCCGGGCCACCACCGACGATCACGCCGTCGGTCACCTGCCAGAGGGTGATTTCCTTGCTCGGCGTCTCCTTGCCGTCCTTGCCTTTCTTCGCTTTCGTCTTGCCGACGAAGGCAACGACCTTGCCATCGACTTCTTTTTTCGAAACCGACTCAAACTCGCCGCTGGGCGGATTCGGAATCTTCCAACCGGACAAATCCTTGCCATTGAAGAGTTGCACCCAGCCCTCTTCGGCTTTGCTCTCCTTCTTGTCCTGAGCCTGCGCCGGTGCGGCGAGCAGTCCGGCAAGAAGGATCAGGGCGGCGAGACGGATCGCTGACATCGAGTCACTCCCGGGAGTAGGCGGCACGGAAACGGTGCCAAGTCTTGAGTCGAACTGGTGAAATCGTATTCGGAACGGTTCGGGTCGCCAGAACCAATTCGCAAAGTCGGCCGAACCGGACCGCGGTTGGAAAAAAATGTTCGGATTGTATCGGACGATTGTTGTCGGTGGGCGGGCGAACCTGTATCTTTTGGGACGACTGGTAATACTGCACAAATTGGGTAATTATTTTTCCCGGTACCGTCAGGGATGGCGGAACTCCTTGCAGTCGCCCAGCCCCGCGTCGGGGATTCGGGTCAGTCCGACCATCCTCAGTCTTCGGAGTCTCTGATGAAGTCCCGTCTTTTTCTGGCGTCCGTGCTCGGCGCCGCCGCGTGGCTGGCGACCGCACCTGGTACGAGTTTCGCGTTCGGTGGCAAATTCCGCAGCGGTTGTGGTGGCGAAGCCACCACGTGTGCGGCGGCACCTGCCCCGTGCGGCGGCTGTGCGACGGTTTCGCCTTGCGCTGCGCCTGCGGCCCCGTGTGCCCCGGCGGCACCCTGTGCCCCGGCCATGACGACCAAGGTCGTCACCAAGTACAAGACCGAAACTCATACGCGTCAAGTTCCCGTCCAGGTCCAGAAAACGACCTGGAAGGATGAGAAGTACAGTTGGGAGGAAAAGGTCGCCGAGATGGGGACCGAAAAGAAGAAGGTCACTGTCCACAAGAACGTGTGGAGCGACGAGCCGTACGAATACAAGGTCAACAAGTGCGTGACGGTTCAGGAGCCGCGCACGGTGACCGAATGCAAGCAAGTCTGGTCCGACGAACCCTACACCTACACCGTGATGGTTCCGCACACTACGCAGGAAAAGCGGACCGTGACCGAATGCAAGCGCGTGTGGGTCGATGAGCCGTACAGCTACACCGTGACGGTTCCGGTCACGACGCCAGAGAAGCGGACCGTCGTGGAATGCAAGCAGGTATGGACCGACGAGCCGTACACCTACACCGTTCAAGTGCCGGTGCACTCGACCAAGGACGTCGTCCGCACGTGGTGGGAATGCGTGCCGAAGACCGTGACGGAACAAGTGGCCGTCACCAAGACCGTTCCGTGCGCCCTGGCCTGCGCCCCCGCGTCCACCTGCGGCACCGCGACGGCGTGCGGTGGCTGCGCCCCGGCGGTGTCCTGCTCCCCGTGCGGCAAGTCGCGTGGCGGACTCTTCGCCCGCCTCTGCGGCGGCGGTTCCTCCTCCGGTTGCGCCACCTCCTCCGCATGCGCCCCGGCCTGCAACACCGTCACCGAAATGCAGACCGTCACCCGGACCGTCTACGAGAAGGTCGAGAAGAAGGAAACCGTCAAGGTTCCCGTGACCACCTGGACGACCGAGACCAAGACCGGCACCCGCAAGGTCTGCAAGGTCGTCGAAGAGAAGAAGGAGATCACTGTCAACGTGGTCACCTGCAAGACCGAGACCAAGACCGGCACCCGCAAGGTCTGCAAGGTCGTCGAAGAGAAGAAGGACGTGATGGTCAACGTCACGACCTGCAAGCCGGAAACCAAGACCGGCACCCGCAAGGTCTGCAAGGTCGTGCATGAGCCGAAGCAGGTCATGGTGAACGTGCAGAAGCTCGTTCAGGAAACCGTGAAGGCCACCCGCAAGGTCTGCAAGGTCGTGGCGGAAGAGCAGGAAATCACTGTGCCGACTTGCACTTGGAAGACGGTGAAGAAGGAAGGCGTTCGCAAGGTCGCCCTTTGCGAAACCGTCACCGAAATGAAGACCGAAACCTATACGACCTGCACGCCCTACCAGGAAACCATTCAGGTTCCCTGCGGCTCGACGTGCGAGAGCGGATGCGCGACCAGCTGCGGCAAGGCTCGCGGCGGCCTGATCCGCGGCCTCTTCGCGAAGAAAAGCTGCGGTGGCGGTTGCTGAGAGTAGTTGAAGTCGAAAGGAACCCGCGGGCCCTGCCTGCGGGTTTCTTCGTTTAGACATCTTCGAGGTAGAACAGCACGTCGCTCAGGTTGCCAGAGGCGGTCGCAAGATCGCCCCACCGGCGATCGGCTAGCGCCGCACGCACATCGTTCGCCAGACGCTCCAGTTCCACCTTATCCGAATCCGCCGCCTTCGCGATGATCCGTTCGGCCTTCTCCAGCAAGGCCCGCGCTTGCACCGACTCCCGCTGGCCTTCCTGCGGGCCGGGGTCGAGCGCCGGAGCGTTCCCGAAGACGCGATTGACCTCTTCTACCGGCTCAAAGTCCGGTACGAATTCCGATGGCCCCCAAAGTCGTTCCAACCGCTCCTTCGCCGCGCCGCGTTCCTCGACCGCAAAGCGAGCCATCGCGTTCTCAATCGTAATCTGTTTTGTAAGACCGGTCGATTTCTCGCGCGCCGTCACCTTCAGCACGCCATCGAGGTTCAGGTTCAGCTCGACGACGATCTGGTTGCCCGCCGGCACGCGTGCCAGCCCTTCGATCGTGAACTTGCCAACGCGATGATTCCGTCGCACGTCGGCGCTTTCGCCCTGGTACACTTCGATGTCCACGCGCGGCTGGTTGTCCGCGACGGTACAAAACACCTCGCTTCGGATCGCTGGCAGCGGCGTATTCCGCTCCACGATCGGCGCGAAACGGAACTCGTTGGGCACGTAGGCGAAGTCGACTCGGCGTTCGAGAGTCTTGATTCCAAGGGAATGCGGCGTGATGTCCACCAGTACGGAATCAACCTTTTCCGCGCCCAGGATCGCCCCTTGGACGGCGGCACCCAGCGCCACGCAAAGGTCGGGATTGATCTCGCGGTGCGGCGGCTGGCCGAAGCGGTCTTCGAGCAACTGGCCGACGAGCGGCGTCCGCGTACTGCCGCCGACGAGGACGACGCGCCCGATCTGCGACGCCGTTAACCGAGCGTCGTCGAGCGCATTCTGCACGCATTCCATCGTCTTGTTCAGAAGCGGTCCGATCAGTTCTTCGAACTCGGATCGCTCGATCTCCACACTCAGGTGAAGCGGCACGCCGTCTTTGTCGGCGATGAATTCCTCTTCGATCCGGGCAAAGGGATGGTCGGAGAGTTTCTTCTTGGCGTCCTCGACGGCGCGGAGGAGCCGGGCGCGGGCCACGCGGCTCTCGCGCAGGTCCACGCCGAACGCGTCGCGGAAATCGTCGGCGACTCGGCCCAGGAGCAACTCGTCGAAGTCGTCGCCGCCGAGTCGCGTGTCGCCGTGGCTGGCGAGCACTTCGTACACGCCCGCTTCGAGTTGGACGATCGAGACGTCGAAGGTGCCACCGCCGAGGTCGTACACCAGAAAGCGTTCGCGTTGCTCCTGATTGGGATCATAAACCAGTGCCGCCGCCGTCGGTTCGTTCAAAATGCGCACCACGTCCAACCCGGCGAGCGCCCCGGCCTCGCGCGTGGCCTGCCGCTGGGCGTCGTTGAAAAACGCCGGCACCGTCACCACCGCCTTGGAGACCGCACTGCCGAGATGCTTTTCCGCCCGTTCCTTGAGCGATCGCAGAATCATCGCCGAGATTTCCTGCGGCGAATACCGGGAGTCTCCCAGCTCGACCTTCTCTTCCCCACCCATCTTTCGCTTGATCGATTTGATCGTGCGTTCCGGAGCGAGCACCCATTGGTTGCGCGCCGGTTTGCCGACGAGCAGTTTGCCGTCCTCGCCGAGGCCGACAACGGATGGAAGGATCGGATCACCCGAGTCGTCCGGCAGGACGATCGGCTGGCCGTCGACGACGATGGCGACCTCGCTGTTCGTGGTGCCGAGGTCGATTCCGATAATGGGATCCGTCATGGGAATCTCACGGGGGATTCGTTCCGTCAGTCAACCTATTTGGCGACTTTGACCTGGGCATAGCGAAACAGCCGGTCGTTCCAGTAGTAGCCATGGCGAAGGACTTCGACGACCGTGCCGGTCGGGTGGTCGTCGGACTTCACAGTGTCGACGACTTCCATGAGTTCAGGATCGAATGGAGTATGGTGGCACGGAATCTGTTGAAGGCCGAGTTCGGGAAAGGCTCGTTCGATTCGGCGGAGGCTCATCGCGTACCCGTCGGCTGCGCCTGCAATCCGGTCGCGGAGTCTGGCGTACCCATCGTCGAGCGCCTTTCGATACGCCTGCCAGGCGGCCGCGTCGAACGGTTTGGCTCCGAAGAAGCGGGCGAGGAATCCGGGACTGGACGAACCGCCCGAAGGCGGTTCGATCCCGTCCGATGGCTGCTTTGATTTTTCCATCTCACGGTGGGCGATACTCAGGGCATCGTGGACGTCGAGAATCATCTTAACGATCGGCTTCCCATGCTCTGGCTCTTCCGTCTCTCGTTCTTGCGATTCAAGTTGTTGGAGGATGGCATTCGTTTGCTCGACCGCGGCGCGGGCCGCTTTCGTTTGCATGTTCACGTCGTGCCGCAGTGCCGTGAACTGAGCCACGAGCGCCTGCATGGACAAGACCTCGGCGGGACCCGCCGACACGGGTTCCTCCGGCATCGCCCGCAACCAGATCCGGAAATCGGACAGGATTTCTTCGATCCGTTCGTCGGTCATCGGCCGGACACTCCCGCCATGCGGAACAGTTCATTCAATGTGATTCGCCGGATCGGTCCGGAGCGGATCACGGAGTCGATCAACTCGTCGATCGTCTCGTCGTCCGCACCACCGAAGAGACGGTATTCGGCACGTGAGTCGAGATCCTTCAGTTTGTCGTAGGCGGCTCGCACCGCCGCGAATTTTTCGGGGTGCTGCTCGGGCGGGAACTCGCGCGCGAGTTGCAGGTAGCGAGAGCGCACGGCCGCGTCGTCGGCGTCCGGTGGCAGGCCCAGTACGGCGTAAGGATTGGCCATCAGTCGTCGTCTCCGTCGTAGGGGTCACGGCCAAACGGACCACCGAACAGGAACCGGCCGCCGAACGGATCCAGAGCCGCCTGGATTTTCTTGATCGCATCGAGGATTTCGGATCGGTCGGGTCGGTCGCAGGCTTCGGCAAGCCGGCGAGCCAAGGACAACTTGCCCAACATCGTACCCGTGGGACGTCGACCCGGCGACTTCAGCACGCTCGCCTGGAGTTCGAAGAGTGGAAAGACCGGCGATTTTGGGAACCGCGTGGCCAGTCGGGCTGCCATGGTCGAAACGGTCTTGTGATTCTTTCGATTCATCAAGGTGCGCAAGACGAATTCGAACTCGCTTTCGTTGGCATCCGAATTCACCGAACGCTCGACCATCGCGAGAATCTTCTTATCCAGCGTGGCACGACCGCGGAAGTCCATCCGCTCAAAGTCCATTTCGGCTATTGCGGTCAATAGCCCCAGGGCTTCGCTCGCGGTCGGCTGGGCGTTCGCGAGTGTGTTCCGGAGTCGTTGTTCCGCGGGCTTTCGCTGAGCCGGCTTCAATCTGGCGAGCTGGCCTAAGACGGAGAGGTACAGCGCGGCCGCTGGCCCGAGGCCGGGCCGTTCGAGCAATTGCGATTCCAAAACTTCCGCTTCGGCCGGTTGTTTCCGGCATCGCGCCAGGATTGCCCGCAGGGATCCGAACGCGGCAGGATTGCGGACCTCCCGCATCGGGCCCGCTTCCACGAGGATTCGCTCGCAGGAATCGGTATCCCCCTGGAACAGGTACCACCGCGCCGTGGCCAAATAGGCTTGAATAAGCTCGTGCTCGATTTCCGCATCCATCGGATTCACGGCCGCCGCACGCTTGGCAATCGCCAACCGCTCGACGGACCGGCCTTGTTCGCGGAGCGCATCCATCAATCGTTCCAGCAGATCCAGTTCATCCGGTTGCTGTGCGAGGAAGTCGGTTGCGACGCGTTCGGCGGCGGCCCACCGTTGCGATCGCATCATTCGATCAAACAGGAGGCAAGCCGCCTCCGACCTGTCGGGCGCGAGTACCAAACTCTTGCGGTAATAGTCGTCCGGGTTGCCGAAGTTCGATGGTTCGAGTGGTTCGCCGAGCATTTTCGCCATCGCGCGGCGGAGTTCGGCCGGAGCTTGGTCGGCGATATTCAGGTCCTCGATCAGTCGGCCGATCCGCTGCAGAACGATCGCACGGGCCCGCGCCAGCAGGTCCGGAGGCCAGCCCGCCGGCGTGGTCGCGAGCCATTGTTCGTACGCGATCCAGTATTCGACGGCGAAATCGTCCTCACCCGTAGACTCGCAGGCCAGCGCGCGCAGGCGATCGAATTTTGGATCGTCGTGGGGCGATGGGAATTGCCGTCGGTACGATTCAAGGTCCGCGGGGCGACCTTGTCGAACGATGAGATGGTACAGCGCGGATGCGAGCCGCGGCACACAGGATGGTTGAACGGCGCGGAGTTTGGGCAACAGACTTGCCACGGGCTTCCAAATCGGCGTGAGGTCCTGATCCCGTCCGGTGTGCGTTTGGATTTCCCGAAGTTCTCCGGCGAGACCGCCGCTGAATACGTTTTCCGTCGCTCGGTCGAATTCTGTAGCCCGATTTGCTGGCAACGATCGTCGGAAATCGGGATCGATCCGGCAACGAAGTGGTGCCGCGAGTTGCGCCGCAAGACCGTCGGCGGGCAGCCGTTGCCAGTTTTCAATGGCGCGTGAGATGTCGTTTACGGCATAGGCTTGTAGGCCACGCAGGAGAAGCTTCCAAGATAGGAACGAGGACGTCAGTCCGAGCTTGCCGAGCGCATCTCGCACCATGTCGTCGCGACCGGCTTCGTAGTCCCGGAAAGCGGCCTGCACGATCGCGAAGTCGGCCTTCAACTCCGTCGGCGCACCGTCTGCTCGGTTCCGCCGCATGCAAAGGTCCGCAATGTGCATCCGCGTCGCGGGAACATCGGCGAGACCGAGCGCCTTGTCAAACTCGCCACAGCGCGCAAGCGTCGCCGCAACGGCTGGTCGTTGGGATGCGTGCGATTGGGCGAACAACTCCGCGAGCCGGATCGTTTCGGTTGCCGATTTCACTTTCCCTTGCCGCAAGTAACCATCGACGCAAAGTGTGAGCGTACGGGTATAACAGGCCAAGTGCGAATCGGACGGTTCAGACTCGACCAATCGGGCCGCAAGACTCAGCGCTTTCGAATATTCGGTCTTTTTGAGTTCCGCTTCGACCGACTGAACGGTTATACGCGGCACCACGGCAGTCGGTCGCTTGCGGGCCACGGCATTCCTCCCGATTCGTATGCCAGTACTATAAGTGCAAACGAACCCCCGACCATCCAACGGGATCCTTACCCGCTCATGAGCGAACGCTGCGCTTTTTTGCTCTCCCCGTATCGACCGCCGACATCGTACCCGGTCACTCTCAATGCCAACGAGTGCGCCGCGTGGATTAACGGTTATGTCGCGCTCTGGCACCCCGCCGTGCTCGCACGCCTCGTCGGTCCACCCCTTCCCGCCTCCGTCTACGACCACGACCAACCGGGCGAGGGTTGCGTCTTCGTGGTTCCCGAAGGGCCGACCGTCTATCAGGCCGACGACTGGCTCGACCGTGTGAAAGCGGCGAATGCAATTGCATTCGCTTCCTCCGAAAGCCGTTCCCGGACTTACGAAAACCTGAAGGACGCGCTGGTCGGCGTTGAAGGCTGGCGTGAGATCGATGACGAACTCGTTCGTCTCTTCGCCGGATTGGGTTTCGGTTATCTCGTGGTTGATACGCTTTTCGAAGCCATGAACCACGAGAAGTTGCTGGATGCCGTCGGGTTCTGGAAGAGCGTGTCCGAGGCCGCCACGCGGGTCGACGAGCCCGCCGAGTGTCGCCGTTTGCTCAAGGACGCGGCCGAGAAACTGCGAACGGCGCGCGAAGGCGCGCACAGCGGTTCGATCTTCCTGCTCGAGTGGATTCTCCCCGACCCGGCGAATCTCGGGGCACCGTGGCCGGCGTGCATCGCGGCCAAAAGCCCAGCGACGGTGATCGTCGACGCCGCCACTCTCCGGCGGTTGAATGATGAACAACCGGACCGCTTCGCGGAACTGAAAGCTGGCCTTCCGACCGACCTTCCGGCGGCATTTGAAATTTGCGTCAGCGCGGAACGCGAACGCGAAGACGCGTTACTGCCGATCGAATCGCAACTCTGGAACCTCCGTGCCGGCCGCGCGGCCGCCAGGAAACTCCTCGGCATCGAACCGTCGGTTTTCGCCCGCCGCACCTCGGTATTCCAGCCACAACTCCCTTCGTGGCTCTCGCTCGCCGGCTACCGCCATGGCATCGCCACGAGCCTCGACGGTGCCACCGTGCCGACGCGCTATTCCGCGGTCGTCGGCTGGCCGGGACCCGACGGCAAGTCGATCGACGTCTTCACGCGCGATCCCCTTCCCGCCCATGATCCACAAACGTTCTTCAACCTCGCATATCACCTGCACCAGGCGATCACTCACGATTCCACGCCCACGCTGACGCTGTTGCACAAACGCGAGCCGGGCGAGGGCTATTCCGATCTCCTTGCGCTGTCGGAACTCGCCAGCGTCATTGGCGAACCGGCGACGATGAGCCGATACTTCTCCGAGACGCATGCGGGGGATTACACCGGCGTGGCGAGCGCCGACGAATTCTTCGCCGACTACCTCGACGACCGCGTGACGAACCGCCACCGGCCCGACGCCGTCGGCGGCTTCGCCAAGCACGCCCGACTGCGCCGCCGAGTCGATGCGGCCTTGACACTCGCCGCCCTGCACCGCTCGCTCAATCCGGTGACCCCGGGCGAACTCGACCGTCTCGTACAACTCCAGGAGCTGGAACGGGAGATCGAAACACGCGGCCCGGACCCCGGCACGGAGGGACTGCCGGACCAAGCGAGCGAAAAACTCGTCGCTCTCGAAGCCGCCATTGCCCAACCGCTCGCCGAGCGATTGCAAGTGCGGGCCGTCGAGAACCGGCCCGGCCACATGGTCCTGAATTCCTGCGGATTCACGCGCCGCGTCCTCGTCGAACTGCCGAACCAGCCCGGCCCGATCCCCGTTGAAGGACCCGTGAAATCCTGCGAGTATGCCGACGGTACGCTCCGCGCGGTCGTCGAGGTTCCCGGCCTTGGATTCGCGTGGCTTCCTCGTGGTTCGGCCTCGACACCCCTGTTCAAGACCAAGATCAAAACAGCCGAACTCACGACCGTCCGCAACGAATTCTTCGAAGCCGAACTCGACCCGGCCACCGGCGGTCTGCGCGCCTTCCGCGACATGAAGACGCGCATCAACCGCCTGGGGCAGTACCTCGTCTACAACCCAGGCAGCAAGGTGGTCGCCACGAGCGTACAGGTGACGAATGCCGGTCCCGCCTTGGGTGAAGTCACCGCCATCGGACGTATCGAGAACGAGCACGGCGAGACCCTGGCCGAATTCCGCCAGCGCATCCGCGCGTGGATCGGACGCCCAGCCTTGGAACTGTCGATCGAGATCACGCCGAAACACCAACCGGCCGGCTACCCGTGGCACGCTTATTTCGCCGGTCGTTTTGGCTGGCGCGACGACCGCGCCGCCACTTTCCGCGGCGTCAACGGCTCAAACTCCCAATCCACACACGCCCGGCCCGTCTCGCCCGACTACCTCGAATTCCGCCTCGGCAAGGAACGCACGTTCCTGTTCACCGGCGGGTTGCCCTTCGTCCAACGACATGGCCAGCGCATGATGGACGTCGTACTGATCCCCGAAGGTGAGACGACGACGCGATTCGACCTGCTCCTCGCCTTCGACCGCGAAAACCCGATGCAAACCGCCACCGGCTGGACGCTCCCGCCGACTATCGTCGAGACCACCAAGGGGCCGCCGCACATCGGTGCGACGGGTTGGCTTGGCAACATCGACTTGCCCAGCCTACTGCTCACCTCGCTCCGGCCCGTTGGCGATACAAAATCGATCGAGGCCCGATTCATCGAGACCGCGGGATTCGCCGGCTCCGCCGAACTCCGCCTCGCACGCGACCCGGCCTCGGCCAAACTCGTCGATCTCATGGGAGAACCGCTGCAGGACCTTACCCTGCTTGAAGGCGCGATCCCATTGGAATTTTCGGCAGGCGAACTCCTCGCCGTCCGCGCGGAGTTCGAATGACGCCTTGGACCGCACCGCCCGGCACGCACGCACTCATCTTCGACTGCGACGGCACCCTCGCCGACACCATGCCGGTCCACTTCAAAGCGTGGACCGCGATGCTCGGCCGGCACGGCTTCGCCTTCCCGGAGAAACGCTTCTACGAACTGGGCGGTGTGCCGACGAAACAGATCATCCGCATCCTGTCTGCCGAGCAGGGCATTCCGTTCGGCGATCTCGACGCAATGGTGCGCGAGAAGGAAGCGTTGTTCCTGACGATGATCGAAGACGTGAAGCCGGTGCAAGTGGTATACGATATCGCCCGCGATCACCGGCATGTACTGCCAATGGCCGTTGCGAGCGGCGGCTACCGCGAGGTGGTGGAGCGGACGTTGAAATTCATCGGCGCGGACGAGTGGTTCCGCACGGTGGTATGCGCCGAGGACACGGCCCGTCACAAGCCGGAGCCGGACGTGTTCCTCGAAGCGGCACGGCGAATGTGGGTGCGGCCGGAACTCTGCGTGGTATTCGAGGACACGGACATCGGGTTGGAGGCGGCGAAGCGGGCGGGGATGCAAGGAGTCGATGTACGTGGGTGGTACAATCGCTAATTCAACGAACAATTCAGCAGGTCATCGCGATTACTTGGCACGAATCAATCCGTCCGTCGGGCTGCTCGCGTTGGCGTAGAGCTTCTTCGGAATGCGGCCCGCGAGGTACGCGAGGCGGCCGGCGTCGGTCGCGTAGCGCATCGCCCAGGCCATGCGCAGCGGGTCGGCGGCGCTCGCGATGGCGGTATTCAGCAGCACGCCGTCGCAGCCGAGCTCCATCGCGACGGACACGTCGCTGGCCGTGCCGACGCCGGCGTCGACGATCACGGGATAATCGGGGTCGCCCTCCTTCAGGTACTCCAGGCAGATGCGGATGTTGTTCGGATTCAGGATCCCCTGGCCGGAGCCGATGGGGCTGCCGGCCGGCATCACGCTTGCGGCCCCGGCGTTCTTCAGCCGCTTCGCCAGCACCGGGTCGTCGCTCGTGTAGACCAGCACCGTGAACCCTTCCTTCACCAGTTGCTCGGTCGCCTTCAGCGTGTCCACCGGGTCCGGCAGCAGCGTCTTCTTATCCGCGAGGCATTCGAGCTTCACCCAGTCCGCGCCGGGGTTATCGAGGTTCGTCAACAGCTCTCGCGCCAACCGGGCGTGGCGGATCGCGTCGTCGGCGCTGAAGCAGCCGGCTGTGTTCGGCAGGATCGTCAGGCGTTTCAGGTCGAGGAAGTCGAGCAGGTTCTTGCCGTCCTTATCGATGAGCCGTTCACGCCGCACGGCCACCGTCGTCACCTCGCAGCCGCTCGCGTCCATGCACTGTTGCATGAGTTCGTGGCTCGCATACTTGCCCGTCCCCGTGAAGAGCCGCGAGCGGAACGTGAACTTGCCGACCTTGAGCGGCTTGTCCATCGGCGGATCGAGTGCCGGCGAGCCGCCGCCGACAAGCGTGACGATCTCGACGGCGTCGCCGTCGCGCAGCTCCGTCGTCGGATGCTCCGCCCGCGGCACGACGTTCAGGTTCACCTCGACCGCCAGCTTCTTCGGATCGCGGCCGAGTTCGACGAGCAGATTCGCAACGGTCAGCGGCTGGGCGAAGGAGCGGCGTTCCGCGTTCACGGTAATGGTCGGCATGGTTCGCATCCGGTCGGAGATACGGTCAGGATACCGGTTCGCCCTGCATCCGGGAACTTCGGGAGTGGGTCCGCCGCCCCTGCGCCACCCCTCCGCGGACCCACACTTTTTTCCGGACCCACTCTGGCCCGACAACGCCTTGTGGCGATTTCATGGCGATCCGACGATCTCAGGACCTGTCGGATAACCGCAAAATCGCACAACCGCCTGTTTCAGACTGATTCAGTTTCCCGAAACGGATCGGTTTACGAGAAGGACCGAATCCCAGAAACGGAGATGTTCGATCGACGCAAGTCGCTTATAGATAATGTGTTAATTCGAAATCCTCCACCCTTGCCGCCGATGATCTTCCCGATTGGCATCCCGCGTGCAGATATCTTCGCCGGCGACGCGGTATGCGAGTCCCGCCCGCCACGGTTGGAGAAATCCAATCGCTCCCCTCAATCCAGTGGGCGAGAGACTAGCCGGGTATGCGAGTCCCCGGCCGTATCTCTCGCCCCACTTCTTTTTACCCCCTTAGCTCCGCTCGATTCGTCTCCGCCGCCAAGTACACCGCCACGATGGTGATCGTCGCCAGCACGATCATGTAAACCGCCACCGGCCACGGTTCGTTGCCGCTCCACGCCAGCAGCGCCGTCGCCACGAGCGGGGCAAGGCCGCCGGAGAAGGGCGCGGCCAACTGGTAGCCGAGCGAGGCCCCGGTGTAGCGGACGCGCGTGCCGAAAAGCTCGGACAGGAACGCCGCCTGCGGGCCGTACATCGCCGCGTGGCCGATCAGGCCAACGACGACCGCGACCGTGACGAAGAGCGTGGTCTTCATCGCGAGCAGTTCAAAGAACGGGAACGCGAAGGCCGCCATGAAGAGCGCGCCGCCGAGGTAGACCGGCCGTCGGCCGATGCGGTCCGAGAGCGCGCCGAACAGCGGAGTCGCGAAGGTATGGACGACGGCTGCGTAAATGATGGCGTTCAGCATGACGCCTTGCGGGATGCCAAGTTGCTTCGTCGCGTAGCTCAGGCCAAAGACGGAGATGAAGTAGAAGTACGCGTTCTCGGCCATCCGTGCTCCCATCGCGAGCAGCACGTTCTTCGGATGGGCGCGGAAGACTTCGACGATCGGCGGGCTTTCCATTGGCGCCTTGGCCATCGCTTCGCGGAACAGTGGGCTTTCGATCACCTTCAGCCGGATGAAGTAGCCGACGCCGGTGAGGACGATGCCAAACAGGAACGGGACGCGCCAGCCCCAGGTCAGGAATTCTTGTTCATTCATCGAATGTGAGACAGTCTGGAAGACGATCGTCGCCAGCAGGAGGCCGACCGGCGATCCGGCCTGCACCCAGCTTGCGTAGTAGCCGCGTTTGCCGCCAGAGCCGTGTTCGACCACCATCAGCACCGCGCCGGCCCATTCCCCGCCGACTCCGAAGCCCTGCACGAACCGCAGCAGTACCAGCAACAGAGGTGCGGCGATGCCGATGGATTCGTACGTGGGCAGCAATCCGATGGCGAACGTGCTGAGGCCGACGAGCATGAGCGTGAGGATGAGCATCGACTTCCGGCCGATCCGGTCGCCGTAGTGTCCGAAGACGATCCCGCCGAGCGGTCGGGCGATGAAGCCGACGGCGTAGGTGGCGAACGCGGCCATCGTGCCGGTGAGCGGGTCGACGGTCGGGAAGAAGAGTTTGTTGAAGACGAGGGCGGCGGCGGTGCCGTAGAGGAAGAAGTCGTACCACTCGATGGCCGTGCCGATGAAGCTGGCCGCGACGACCGTGCGGAGGGAGGAGGGCGATTCGGATTTCACGGACGTCTCCGGCGGAACCAGCGGGCAGCGCGGGTGAGGATGTTCGGCCGCGGTGGAGCCTCGCGTTCTTCCTGAGGATACGGGAGTGCACCGAGTTCCGCCGGCGGCGGCAACCCGGCGAGCTGATAGTAGCGCACCAGATGCTTGAGCTTCGCCGACGGCACGCGCGCCTGTTGACCCGCGTCGAGCGAGATCGGCACCAAGCGCCACTCGTCCTTCAGAATCGTTTCAGCCCAGCCCTTCACCAGCGGCCACATCCCCAGCGGGTCGATGCAGCAATGCGATGCGCTGCCGGGTAGTCGCTGGATTTCCACGAGAAGGACCGGGTTCAAATCTCCTTCCAGGATGTAGACGGCGCTGGACACGAGTTCTCGGAATTCGAAGATCGGCGCGTCCGTCGCGAGTCGGAGAATCGGCACGGCCGAGTGGGAGGTTCGAAACGAACGACCGATGATCCGGACCTTGTCGAAGAGTTCACCGACCGACGACACACCGGTGCGATAGTCCAGAATCTTCAGGTGGTTCAGGCCCCAGCTCCGCCAGTTGACATCGATTGGAGCCGGCAAATCGGCATCCACGTGGACGACGAGGTGGTCGATCGGTCCGACGTGCGTGGGCAGTTCCGGCAAGTCGTTGATCGAATGCGCATCCACTTCCAGCGTGGATGCGAAACCCCGCCGGTAACTCCAGCCGCGGAGATCGTGACTGAAACGGATTTTCGGATATCGATCGACGAGTCGTTGGCGGAGCTGGTCATCCCACCGTTCGCGATGCTCGGCCAGCAGCGCATCGACCTGATCGGGGTTCGCGCCCGAACATTGCAGTCGGATGAACTCGGCCCGCGCTTCGTCGCCACGTTCTTCAAGGTAGTCGGCGTACACCAACCGCGGCACGTCGTCGGCCGGCGCGGCGCGGATCGCTTGGAGCAAGGCGAACTCGTCGGAGGACATGGCGACAGGATATGCGATCCGATCGGATCATATAGCTGCCGACTTGCCGGCAGGGCGGATTCGAGTCTTCGAGAAACCGCCCGTGGGCGCCGTGCGATGCAGCGTGAGCGACTTGGCAACTGGTGCCGACTTCGAATGCCCACTGCGGGCATCGAAGACTCGCCCGCACTGCCGGCAAGCTTGCGTTCGTCGTTCGTGTCGGGCCTCGAAGACTCGGCCCGACCTACAGTTGAGCTGCAAATAACCACCAGCCGGCAGCGGGAACATATGTGGTCCAGTTTCTCGTGCAGGCCCACGCCCTTCGCTGGCGCTCAGGGCTGGACGGCTCACCTACTGCCAGCCGCGCTTGCGGAAGAGCCAGCCGGCGAGGGTGAGCCAGATGGCGGCGAGGCCCATCGCGGCGAGGAGGTGCAACCAGTGGTCGCTCTGCACCGAACCGGAGAGGGCGGCGTGCAGCACGCGCGGGACGTGGTATTCGAGGGCGAAGTTCGAGATGACCGGGATGCCGTTGGTCGAGGCGATGATGAGGATCATCGAGACGGAGAGCAGGTAGCACATCGCGCCCATGAAGGCGGCGCGCTGGGTCTTGGCGAGCGTGGCGATCGTCATGCCGATGCCGAGGAAGCCGCCGGCGACGGTGAAGAGGCCCATCCAGAAGAAGAGCGTGGAGAGGACGGCCGGCTTGTAGATGCCGGCGATGACAGCGGCGAGCGCACCGCCCATCACGGGGTAGAAGAGGAACTTCGCGAGCAGGATTTCGAAGGGCGATGCCGGGCTGAGCGCCTGGGCAAGCAGGACGCCGCGTTCGCGCTCCTCGCAGTTGAGCGTCGGCAGCAGGTAAACGCACGAGAAGTAGAGTGCGAAAACTACGAGCGCCGTGGCGATGGCCGAGCGCAGCTCCAGCACCTGTCCGCCGAGTCCGTGGCGATCGATCTCCACCGCCGGCACGATGTCTGCTCCCGGCTTCGCCTCCTCCACATCCTGCTGCAATCGGGCGAAGGAATCGCGCACGGCCCAGAGGTCGTCGTCGTCCGGCCCGGTCGTGCGAATGTCGGGCTTCCTCACGCCGAGCGATTGCAATTTCCGTTCGGCGATCAATTGCAGGCCGTCGCGCAGCTCGCGCCAAAGCCAGGCTTCGTACGGAGCCATCGCGGCGGCGGCGCCGGGCGGGTGGAAGATCTCGACGCGCAGGCGGCGCGATCCGTCGACGACGGGCGCGGTGATGCGGATGCTGGCAGTGCCCGGCGAGTATTCGATGCCATCGCGGATGCGGTCGGGCGCGAGGCTGCGGATGCGGACGTGCGGCGCGAGTTCGGGCGGCAGCGTTCGTTCGAGGTGATCGAGCAGAGGCGACATCAGATCGATGTCTTCGTTGGTGTAATAGAGGAAGCAATGGTGGACGCCGCCGACGAGGCCGGTGCCGCCTTCGTCCGCGGAACTGCCGCCGGCGCCGAGACCGGCGGGATTGAAGACCGAGAGCAGGAGTGCGGCGACGACGAGGAGCAGGCCGAGCGCGATGCCTCCGCGGTTTGCGATGTGCCGCCGCAGTTCCTTGCCCACCAGTGCCCGCAGGATGTGCAATCGCATCAGTCGAAGGCCTGCCCGGTGAGCTTGAGGAAGGTGGCGTGGAAGTCGAACTCGCGTGTCCGCAGGCTGGCCGTTGTGCCGGAGCGCACGAGTTCGGCAAGCGACTCCCGTTCCGGCTCGCGGTCCATGTCGAAGGTCATCCGCTCGCCCGTCGTCAGTATCGCGTCGGTCTTTCGCTCGGTGTGCTGGCGTTTGAGATTCAGGGGCGAGTCGAGCGCGACGAGCTTCCCCTTGCAGACGATGCCGACGCGATCGCAGATCTTCTCGACTTCATCCATGTCATGGGTCGTAAGCACGACGGTCGCGCCTTCCTCCACTCGCTCGCGGAGGATGCGGTGAACCACTTCGGCGGAGTGGATGTCGAGGTTCGCGGTCGGTTCGTCCAGGTAGAGCACGCGCGGATCGTGCAGCAGGGCGCGGGCGAGCAGGAGCTTGCGGCGCATGCCGAGGGAGTAGCCGCGGACGACCGTGTCGCCGGCGTCGTCCAGTTCCACCATCTTCAGGCACTCGTTCACACGCAGCCGGGGTACGGCGTAGAGATCGGCGAAGAACTCGAGGTTCCGCCGGCCGGTGAACTCCTCGAAGTGGTTCTCGCGGTCCGGCACGTAGCCGAACAGCGGCTTGATGGCGGCCCACTCGCGCACCACGTCCTTGCCGAGCACGGCCACGCGGCCCGCGGTCGGACGCCGCTGACCGATCAAGACCCGGATGGTCGTGGACTTGCCCGCCCCGTTCGGACCGAGCAGGCCGAAGAGTTCGCCCTTGCGGATGTCCAGGTCCAGCCCGTCAACGGCCGTGAACCGACCGTAGCACACGCGCAATCCCTGGATGCTGATGGCCGCGTCGGTCATGTCAGGCGATTCGCGCTCGGAGTTCCGGACGAGTTTAGAACCAAGTCGGACCAATTCAAAATTCGAAATGAAAAATGCAAAATGGGCCGGCTCATTTTGCATTTCCCGATCATTCGAACTCCAATTCGCCGCCGCGCTTCACGTTGAAGTATTTCGCGTTGGGGTGGTGGAACACGATCGCCGTCGTGCTCTGCTCCGGCTCCAACAGGAACTGCTCCGTCAGCGTGATGCCGACGCGCGCCGGGTCGATCAGGTGGAACAGGCCGGTCTGGTCTTCGAGGTTCGGGCAGGCCGGATAGCCGAAGGCGTAGCGTCGGCCGCGGTAGTGGCCCTTGAAGAGCTTCTGGATCGTCGGCGAGTCCTGGCCGCCGATGCCCCACTCGGCGCGCATCCGCTTGTGGAAGAACTCGGCGAACGCCTCCGCCGCCTCGACGCCGAGGCCGTGCAGGAAGAGGTAGTCCTGATACTTGTTCGCCGCCCGGAGTTCGTTGCAAACTCGCGTTACCTCCGGTCCAACCGTGACGGCCATGAAGCCGACAAAGTCGATCGGCGTGCCGTCCTTGAGCGGTTCGACGAAATCGCTGAGGCAGAGGAAATCGCCGTACTCCTGTCGCGGGAACGTGAATTCCTGGACGACCTTCGTACCTTCGGCATCGTAGACGCGCAGCACCTGTCCTTCCGATGCGGCGCGGAAGAAACCATAGGTCGCCTTCGGCCGCAGGATGTTCTCGGAGAGGCACATCGCCTTGAGGCGTTCGAGCGCCGGGCGGGCCGTCGAATCGATCTGTTGAGCGTAGACCTTCGGATCGACGCCGCCCTTGACAAACCCCCACTGCGTGCTGAAGAGCGTCAATTCATTCAGGTAGGGAAATACGGCCGACATCGGCACGCCTTCGACGAGGCGTGAACCGAGGAACGGCGGAGCGGGGATGTCGGGCGATCGCGGCAGGTTCGGGGCGCGGGGCGGGAGATCGAGCTTCGGCGCGTGCGATTCCCCCGCGCTCCGCTTCGCGTCGCCGCTAAACGTCTTTTCGTTATTCGAAGTCGACTTCAATACGCCCTTCAGCGCGACGCTGCCGACGCTCGCGATCTTCTTCCGGGCGACGATGTCGTCCATGATGCGCAGGCCGTCGAAGGCGTCTTCGCCGTAGAAGAGCGGGCCGCGATAGATGTCGCGCAGGTCCTTCTCGACGTAACGCCGGTTGAGCGCCGCGCCGCCAAGAATCACGGGCGGGTTCAGGCCGCGTTCGTTCAGAGTGACGAGGTCCTCCTTCATGATGACCGTCGACTTCACCAGCAAGCCGCTCATGCCGATGGCGTCGGCATCGGACTTCTGGAACTCGGAGATCATCGCGTCCACGGGCTGCTTGATGCCGATGTTGTAGAC
>JAHBXO010000061.1 GCA_019636445.1 Gemmataceae bacterium
CGGTACGCGCCGATGATCGAGGAGCTGCGGGCGAAGCTGGTTTCGCAGGGCGTCGCGGAGGACGACGCGCGAACGATGGCGACGGAGGCGTTCCGCCAGCACGTGGGCGAGGCAATCCTCGAACGCCGCGGCCGGGTTGCCGCGGAACGCGACGGTGAATGTCGGGCGGGTTTCCCTTCCGGATGGAAGCGGGCCGGGTGAAGCGGTGTCTTGGTCTTGACCCCGGCGCGGCACGCGCCTTAGCATCGCCGGTTGCCCGAACCGCAGGACGCACTCCGATGCCGACGATCCACAGGCGTTTTCTCTTCCGGCTTTTGCTCGTGCTGGCATTGGTGGCCGGCGCGATCGCGGGCCTGCACACGATCCAGGCCGGGCGCATCCCGGACGCGCTGCGCGACCAGGCGGACCGCGCCGAGGCGGCCGAGAAGCCCGACGCCGCCATTCGCTTCCTGCGCCAGTACCTCGAGTTCCGCCCGCGCGACGCCGATGTCCAGGAACGGCTGGCGGGGCTGTTGAAGGCGCGCGCCGGCGACGCCCCCCGCGCGGAACTCGTGTTCCTGTACGACAAAATCCTTCTCAACGATCCGGCCCGGCAATCCGTTCGGCGCGAGGCCGTCATCGTTTGCCTGCAACTGCGGCGGTACAGTGCGGCCGCCGCCCACGCCGAAGCGTTCCTGAAGGATGCGCCGGACGACGCGGACATGTGGCGCTACCTGGCCCGTGCCCAGGTCGGGCAGCGGCAGTTCGACGCGGCCCGGAAGAGCTTCGAGACCGCGATCGAACGCGACCCGCGCTCGCCGATCGGCTACCGGCAGCTCGCGGAATTCCTCTGGCTCGACCGCGATCAAACCGCCGAGGCCCGCGCGGTCTTCGACCGCATGGTGACGGCGCTGCCCGCATCCGGCGAAGCCTTCCACGCACGGGCGAAGTTTCTGGCGCAATCCGGTCCGCCGGGCGCGGCGCCGCCGCCGGCCAGCGACGACCCGGCCCTCGTCGACTGGCGCAAGGCACTGGAACTGGATCCGGCCAATGCCGAAGCGGCCGTGCTGCTGGGCGAACGGTTGCAGCGGCACCGGGATCTCCTGGGCGCCCGTTCCGTCTTCCTGGAGGGGTTGAAACACAATCCGGACGATGAACGACTGGTGCGCAGCCTCGCGTGGCTGGAAACGAACCGCGGCAATACGCCGGGCGCGATCCGGGTGCTCGAGGAGGCGGTCGCGCGGTCCAAGGATGGTTTTGAACTTCTGGTGCCGCTCGCCGATCTCCTGATTCAATCGGGCGATCTCGAACGCACGCGTGCGACCGTGGATGCGATCGAGAAGCGGCGCGGACCGAATGCGAAGCTGCGGGTGGGCTATCTGCGCGGTCGACTGGCCATGCACGCCGCGAAGTGGGACGACGCGATCGCGGAACTGACGGCGGTGCGCGGCGCGGCCGTCGAACTGCCCGCCTTGGAAACGCAGGCGAATCTGATGCTTGCGACCTGCCACGCCCGGCGGGGCGAGACGGCGCGGGCGATCGAATGCCTGCAACTGGTGACGCTCAAGGAACCGGCGAACCTCGCGGCGCGCGTGGCGCTGGCGACGG
Organism: Gemmataceae bacterium; assembly: GCA_019636445.1. Classification (GTDB taxonomy): domain Bacteria; phylum Planctomycetota; class Planctomycetia; order Gemmatales; family Gemmataceae; genus Limnoglobus. The sequence goes on from JAHBXO010000061.1 coordinate 1,588, forward strand.
CGTATCTGGATGCGGGGCAAGCCGCCGAAGCGGCCCGCGAATCCGATACCGCCGCCAACCATGTGGCCGCGACGCCCGCGATTGCCGGGATGGCCGTGCAACTTCGGGCGCTGCGGCTCGTCGCGCAGGGCGCCGGCGACGACGCCTGGAAGGACCTCGAACGCCACGCCGTCGCGCTGGCGAATCGGTTCGGGACCCGAAGCGCGGACGGCGGACTGTTGCTCGCCGACTTCGCCGCCGTGGCCGGTCAGCCGGCCCGTGGCCTCGACGTGCTCCAGAAAGCGCTCGCCCGTCATTCCGACGATGTCCGGGTCTGGACGAAACTCGCGGAACTCGCGGCCGACGTGCAGGGCGTGGCCGCCGCGCTGCGCATCCTCGATGAGGCGCAGGGTGCCGTCGGCGACGGCGCCGCCCTCCGGCTCGCGCGTGCCGACCTCTACGCCCGCGATCCGGCGCGGCTCCGCCCGCTGGCGAATCTGGAAAGTCAGATCGATAGTTGGTCGGAGGACGATCAAGTCCGCCTGTTGCATGGCCTGGTGGATGCCCACGATCGGCTCGGCGATTCCGCGAATGTCTTGCGGCTGTATCGCAAGATCGCGGCGCGACGCCCGCGCGACGCCGCAGCGTGGTTGGCGATCTGCGAGCGCGCCTGGGCCGCTGGGGATGCGACGATCGCGAACGAGGCGGCCGCGATCATCCAGGGGCTGGACGCGAAGCCGGCCGGCGCGGACGCGCTGTGCGTGGCCTGGCGCGAGCTGGCGACGGGCGGCGACGTGACCGTGCGTTCGGTCTTCGGCGAAGCGCCGAACCGCGCCGATGCCTGCCGCGTTCTCGCCCGGATTCTGGAACGCGACGGTCGCCCCGACCGCGCTCGCGAACTGCGTGCCCGCGCGATCCGGCTGGAACCATTGAACTTCGACGCGGCGGTGGCGCTGCTGGCCGACCTTTCCCGGCCCGGCAGCGAGACGGAACTGAATCGGACGCTGAGGACGTTCGCCACCGACCCGCGTTGGGCCGGCGAACCGTTCCGCCGTGCCGTCCGCCTCGCCGCCACGACGTCCCGCACACCGCAACCGCTCCTGAAAGCTGTCGGGCCGATGGTCGAGCGTCAACCGGAGGGCCTCGGCTGGCTGGCGGATCTCCAGGCCGCGCTCGGTCAGACAAAAGAGGCTCTCGCCACCTGCCAACGTGCCGCGAACCGCCCGAACGCGACGGCGGACGATTGGCTTCGATTCGCCCTTCGAACGGCGGAATCGTCCGGTCGCGACGCCGGTACCGCCGTCGTCCAGTCCGCGAAGTCCAAGCTCCCGCCGTCCGCCTATGCCGACCTTGCCGCCGCGTTCACGGCGTCACGCGTTGGCGCCGGTGCGATCATCGCGGCCGGCGCGCCGCGCGAGATTCGCGCCTTCGCCGAAGCGAGACTGGCGATCCAACTCGCGCGGCTCGATCGTGCCGCCGCCATTCGCGAATGCGAAGCGGTGCTCGCCGACGATCGCACGCCCGGCGAGGATGCCGCCTGGGCACGGCGCAAGCTGGCGATGGTGCTCACCGTCCGCGGCGAGCCGTCCGACCGGAAGCGCGGCCTGGAACTGCTGGTAGGCGATCGCGGCGGATCGCCGGGGGAACGCCGGGCCACGGCCTCGGTACTGGCGGCGCTCGCCCGGCACCTGGACGGCGCCGACCGCGCCGCCGCCCACGCCGCCGCGCTGGCGATTCTCGAAGGCCTCGCCGCCGAGCCGTCCCGCGAGCAGCGGCAGGACGCCTTCGCCCATGCGAAATTACTGCAATCGGCCGGCCACACCGACCGGGCCGCACGCGCTATTCAGGCGTTGCTCAACTCCGATCCCGACAACGTGGAGTATCTCCTCGCCGCGCTGGGCATCCTGAGTGTCGCTGATCGCCTCGATTCGGCCGAACCGTTCGCCGCGCGACTGCTCGCCGCGGCGCCGAACGATCCGCGCGCCGTCGCGGCGGTGGCCCGCCTTGCGTGCCGGCGTGGCGATGCCACCCGCGCCCTGGCCCTGGCGGAGGCGTACGAGCGCACGGCCGACCTCGCCGCCGGCGAATCCGAGATCAAGACCGCCCGCGCCGCCGAAATGCTCGACCGCCTCGCGCGCGAGCCGGGTGTCGCCGGCACCCCCGCGGCCCGACGGCTCGTCGATGCCGCCGTCTCCAAGTACGAAGCGATCCTGCATGCCCGCCCCCAACTCCTCGCGGACATCGCGGCGGCCCTGGCCGCCGACGGACGCGCCCCGCAGGCCATCGACGCGATCGAACGCAACGCCAAGGTCGTATCGGATCGCGATCGCGCCTTGGCGGGTTTGGCGGCCCTGCGAGCGGGCCGACTCGAAGCCGGCCGCGTGCGACCGGTCCGCGACTGGCTCGCCGCCGCGATCGCCCGCGAACCGGCGTCGATTTCCCTTCGGCTGGCCGAAGCCGAGTTCCACCTGCTCACCGACGATCTCGTTGCGGCCGAGCGCGGCTACGTGGCGGTCCTTGCCGCCGACGACCGCAACGCGACCGCGCTCAACAACCTCGCGTGGATCCTCGCTCCGCGGGCCGACGCCGCCGCCCGGGCGATCGAACTGGTCGACCGTGCCGCTCGGGAAACCGGGCTGACCGGCGAACTGCTCGACACGCGGGCCCGCATTCGCATCGCCGCCCGCCAGCCCGAACTGGCCGAGCGCGACGCCGCGGAGGCCTTGCGACAGGAACGGACCCCGTTGCGGTATTTCCATCTGGCGCTGGCCCAGCGCGAGCGCTCGCCGGACGCCGGCCGCGCGACGCTTCGGGAAGCCCGACGCCGCGGACTCGACGCGAAGACGGTGCACCCGCTCGATCGCGACTTGCTCGCCCGGTTTGAATAGGTAGGTTGACGGCACCGCACCCACGGACGCGCGATGACGCCGGACGATGCCATCGACCGCTATCACGAACTCCTCGCGCGGGACGGGGTCGCCGAAGAGACCGCGCGCCGGCTCGCGGAAGCCATCGACGCCCGCCGGCTCGCGTTCGGCACCCGCAGCCTTTGCGATGTCCTCCGGCCACGGTTCCTCACGCCCGAACGCGAACGACTCCTGTGCGATCGCGCCGGCATCATCGCCGCCGCGTTGCGCCGCGTGCAGGACGCCGCTGCTCAAAACGCCGAACTCCTCCGGCAGTTTCGCCTCCTCCCGTGGGAAGATGCGCTGTTCCCCATCCCCTCGCGGATCGAGCATCCCTGCCCGGTGAGCCGGCTCGACGGTTTTTTCGCCGCCGATGGACGCCTTCGCTTCACCGAAATGAACGCGCAGTCCCCTGCCGGGGCCGGTTTCACCGATGCGCTCTCGGAAGTGTTCGCCGATTTGCCGGCCATGCAGGCGATGCGCGACGAGCACGCAATCCGGTCCTACCGCGCGCGCGATGGCACCCTCGCCGCCCTTCGCGCCGCCTGGCGCGATTGGTCTGGCGGCACGGCCGATCCACCTGGCATCGCGATCGTCGACTGGCCGGACGTGCCGACCCATCTCGATTTTCAACTCCTCCGTGAACGCTTCGAAGCCGAAGGCATCCCCACTCGCGTCCTGTCCCCGGATGACCTGGAATTCGATGGCCACGTCCTCGCCGCCGATGGCGAACCGATACCCCTCGTCTACCGCCGCGTGCTCATGGTGGAACTGATCGGCCGATGTGGTCTGGAACACCCACTGATCCACGCGGCCCGTGCCGGCGCGGCGTGCATCGTCAATCCCATCTCCTGCCGCCTGCCCGGCAAGAAAGCCAGTTTCGCCGTCCTCTCCGACGAATCCAACGCAGAACTTTTCACCCCCGTTCAGCGTGCCGCCATTCGCGACAACATCCCCTGGACCCGACTGCTCGAAGAACGGCGCACGGTCATCGCCGGACAGTCCATCGACCTCGTACCGTTCGTGGCCCGGAACAAGGATCGGCTCGTCTTGAAGCCGAACGACGCTTATGGCGGTCGATCGGTGGTATTGGGCTGGACGGTGGACGACGCAACCTGGGAATCGGCCGTGCACGCCGGGTTGGGCATCCCCACGATCGTGCAGGAACGGATCGACCTGGCGTGCGAACGCTATCCGGTCTTCGCCAACGATCGGCTCGCCTTCGAACCGCGCTGGGAGGACACCTGCCCGTTCGTCGGTCCGGACGACGGGGTCTTCGGCTGTCTCTCGCGGCTGTCGTCCGTTCCGCTCGTCAACGTCACCGCCGGCGGCGGCGCCATGGTGCCCACGTTCGTCCTGGATCGTTGACTACCGCGGCAGAGTCACGGCCGTCGCTATGATCGTAGTCCGCTTTTTGACGCCCGGCGTCTCCGTGATCGACTTCACCAGTCCGCCCGGCATCGCGTCCGAGGTCCAGGTCTTCACGAGCACTTCGCCGCCCTCGTTGCGGTCGCGGGATTCCACAAAACGAACGCGGTACGGTTTCCCGGCGACGATCAGCGGTGTGTCGATTTCCTTGAGAGGGGTGGGATCGGCGGGCTTCCGACCCGGAGGGAGATAAAAATAACGGTCGGTCGAGAAGCGGTCCGAAGGGTTGTCCATCACGAAACCGTCGTAACGAGTGGTCCGCGTCTTCAGCTCGATCGTGATGCTCGTATCGGTCTTGGCGACGAGCGTGAACGTGCTCGTCGTCGTGGTCTTATCCGGCCGGCCGATCTCCTCCGTCACCGACTTGCGTTCCACCACGGTGCCGACGGGGAACGCGGCCCAGTTCGCATACGCCGGATTCTCGACGCGCTCGCCCTTCGGGAGATCGATCGCGATCGGAACCGGCGGGGCATCGTTCGGCGCGTCGCCGCAGCCGACGAGACCGACCAACAACAGGAATGGAAGTCGGCGGAGCACGGTACACCTTGGAAAAGCGGAGAAGGGCGGAACCGGTGTTCCGCCCCGTACGGAGGATCACTTCTTGCGCTTCGGCTTGGCGACGGCCGTGCCGGCACCGGAGCGTTCTTCGTCTTCGATCCGCTTGTCGTCTTCTTTCATCTGGCGGATCTCTTCGTTGGACATCGCCCGGGTGTTCATCGCGGGCGAACCCCCGCCGCAGCCGGCGAAGGCGAGCGGCGCGAGGATCAGGAGCCATCGTTTCATGGGTTCTTTCTCCAAGATGGATTACAAACCGCCGACGTCGTACGGTTGCCCGTCGTCGGTGACGACCGCTCGCATGTAGGTGAGCGGATCGACATTGAAGCGGATGAAGCGGACGGAACCGTCGGCGAAGACGGCGTTCATGCCGCCGACGTGGGCGGAACCGAAGTATCGGCGCCACACGTTCCCGGTCACGGGAGAACCGTCGATGGGGCTGGGCCGACCGGTGACGATTTGAGTCGGGTCGTTGTCGTGCTTGGGCGGGAAATGGTAGCGGATGTTGTCTTCGTCCCAGCCGGAGTTGTTCCATCGCTCGTTGTCGCCGCCGTCGGTGCCGTGGCGCGTGGAGGGCAGGGCCTTCTCGGCGGCCGCGATGGTGTTCGAAGTTCCGTCGGTGATGGAGGCGATGGTTCGCTTGGCACCGCGGCCGGGCCATACGATGAAGCCGCCGCGGCCGGGGTAGTTGCCGTAGTTCTCTGAGGTGCGCTCATTGCGGCGCGGGCTCATGCCGAGCGGCGGGGCCGGGATGTCCCCATGGCCTTCGTGGATTTCGCCCTGGTAGAAGCCGGCGCTGCCGGCATAGTCGCTGCGGGCGAACTGCGAGCCGTACACCGTCGGGGCGCGGCGGCTGGGGCAATTGTAGATCTTCACCATCTGCCGGGCGACGTCGTCCTCGCCGCCGTTGTTGGTGACGTTCGGCCAGAGCGGCGGGGCGTTCTCGTTGCCCAGGCGGTGGACGTTGTCCTGCTCGATGTACGGCAGGATCTTGTACCAGTGGTTCCAGCCGCGCGCCGTCGCGGCGCGGCAGCAGGTCGAACCTTCGTATTGCGTCGGCGCCTCGTCGTAGTCGTAGCCACCGGGGGCCGGGTTCCCGCTTGTGTCCACCGCGCGCGGGTCGCCGTCGAGGCCGCCTTGCGGGAAGTACTGGTACGCGCTTTCGTAGGCGTGGAATGCGATGCCGATCTGCTTCAGGTTGTTCTGGCACTGGGTCCGGGCGGCGGCCTCTCGGACCTTCTGGACCGCCGGCAGCAGCAGTCCGATGAGAATGGCGATGATGGCGATGACGACGAGCAGTTCGATCAGCGTGAACCCGCGTCGAGCGGTGCGGACCATGATGAATTCCCCCGAAACGGAACGAATCGGGCCAGCCAGCGCTGACCCGCGGGGGAAGATTAATGAGTACGCAATGGGAACCGGAAGGGGCTTGTACGGCTATTCGCGCGACCTTCGCGCGGGCTACATGATTGGAAGAGTTCTTCGCTCCGCAAGCATGAATTGTTCAACGGATATTCATCTGGAGTGCGGGGACGGCAATCCGCCGCACTCCGATGGGAACTCTACTTCTTCTTGGGTTCTTCCTTCTTCGGCTCCTCTTTCTTCGGCTCCGCGTCCGGGGGCAGCATCGCCTTCACGAGTTGGCCGTTCGTGCCGTTGTAGAGCCGCACGATCCCCTCCTCGCCGCCGGCGGCGACGACCGCGCCGTCGGGGTTGGACGCCACCGCGTAGACGAAGTCCTTGTTGTCGCCGAATGTGCGAGCCTGGCCGCCGTTGTCGGCGTTGTAGAGTCGCACGCTGGCATCGCCGCTCGCGGTCAGGAACGTCTGCGTCTTGGAGATGAACGCCAGTCGCGTGACCTGCTTCTGGTGGCCCTGGATGTCGCGGGCCTTCTCACCCTTCTCATAGTCCCACACCTTGATGACGTTGTCGGCACCGGCGGAGACGAGCTTCTTGCCGTCGGCCGTCCAACCGACATCCAGCACGTGGTGCGTGTGACCCTCGAAGGATTTCACGAATTTACCGGACGGGACTTCGAAGACCTTGACGAACTTGTCGGCCGCGGACGTGGCGAGCAGCTTGCCGTCGGGGCTGAAGCTGACGCCGAAGACGGTGTCGCTGTGGCCGTTCTTGACTTCGAAGGCGGGCTTGCCGTCGGCGCTGAAGACCTTGATCTCGCCATCTTCAGTTGGGGCACCGCCGCCAGTGGCGAGCAGTTTGCCGTCGGCGCTCCAGGCGAGGGCGACGACGCGGTCGGCGAAATCGGTGAGGCGCGCCTTCACGGCCCCCTTTTCGGCGTCCCAGAGCGTGACCTCGCGGAAGCTGCCGCTGGCGAGCGTCTTGCCGTCGGGCGACCACGCCAGAGATTCGACGAGCGAGATGTGCGCGGACTTCGCCTCCTTACCGTCGGCGGTCTTGAGCGTCGGGTCGATGAAGGTAGTCTTGAACGCGCCGGTCTTGCCGTCGAACAGGTGGATCTGATTCCCGCGACCCGCCGCGACGACGGCCTTGTCCACTTTCTCCGGGCTGACGGCGACGGCGCGCACCGGCTTCACGAGCGCCGGCGGCAGGCTGAGCACGACTTTCGGCCGCGTCTTGATCTCCGGCGCCGTCGGGCCTTTCGCCCCCTGCTCGATCCAGAGCTTGAAGATGGCCACCTCGTTCGGCGTGAGCGGGTTTTCCTCGCTCTTCGGCGGCATGATCGGGGCCTTGTTGTGGCTGCTGTACGTGTACAGCAGGCTGTCCATCGGCTTGCCGGCGACGACGGCGACACCGCGCCGGCCACCCTTCATGAGCGCCGCGAACGTACCCATGTCGAACTTGCCCTTCTGCTCCGATCCGGAGTGGCAGACGGTGCATTTGGCCGCGAAGATCGGCTGCACATCCTTCGCGTAGTCGATCGGCTCGGTCCGCGTCAGCTTCGCCGGCTCGATCGGCGAGAGCTTGGCTTCCTTCTTCTCCTGGGCGGCAGCAGCCGCCGAGAGAAACAAAACGATGGCGAGAGAACGCATGGAATACCCCGGATTTTTTGCCGCTGATTCACGCAGATAAAAGGCAGGATCAGAATTCAGAAAGGAATTTCTTCTATTCTCTGATCCTGTTTTTATCCGCGTTCATCTGCGGCTAAAGACTGTATTACTTCACCACGTTGAGATTGAACTTCGTTTCGTGCTTCGTGTCATACTGGCCGTCCCACTTGGCGGTGGCGGTGACGGCGATGTTGTTCAGGTTGCCGAGCTTCGCGTCCTTCGCGGCGGTGAACTTCACCTTCACTTCGCTCGCGCCCGGCGGGATCGTACTGGCATCCACCGTCACGCCGGCAGCCTCTTTCGGCAAGTCGATCTTGAGCGCGAACGGCCCGTCGAATTCGTACTGCCGTTCAACGCGGATCGTCACTTCGGCGGTCATCCCCTGCTTGAGGTTCCCCGGCGATTGGGCGCTGAGCTTGCCGAGGCTCGTCGGGATCACTTTCACCTCGAAGGGCGGCGCGTAGGCGACGACAGTGATGTCCTTCTTGTTCTTGTCCATCGGGTCCTTGGCGTATTTCACGGTCGTCTCGCCGCGGAGCGGGATCCAGTAGGTGCCGGGGACGGCGTTGTTGCGGATGTCGACGACGACGTTCGCGTCGGCCTTGTCCTTGGCGATCGCCATCGGCTGGCCATTGTTCACGTTCACCGGTGCCTGCTGCATGTTCTGCTGAGAGGGTTCGAGGACGACGTTGATCGGGTTCGGCCGCGCGTCCTTGTCCTGCCAGGTCACCTTCACGGGCACGGTGATCTTGTCGCCGGGCTTCACGACGAGGGGCATCGGCAGCTTTTCGTCCTTGCCGTCTTTCTTGATGGTGGCGGCGGCGAGGTCGGGTTTGATGCGGAAGTGCGCCTTGTCGCCGCGGGTGGCGACGACGAGCGACTGATCGAGGCGAGTAACGGTCGGCGTGTTCTGATTACTCTGCACGCCCCAGGTGATGGATGCGGGGCGCGCCTCGCGGACGACGGGTTGGCCATTGATCGTTCCGGTGGCCTTTACCTTGATGGCGGCGACGGCGTCGGGCAGCGTGCCGGCGGCGGAGAGCACGAGCGTGCCCCACTTCTGGTTCGTGCCGATGCTCGCCGGCGCGGCGGTCACGCCGGCGGGGAGCCCCTCGGCCGTGAGCGTGACGATGCCCGTAAAACCATCGAGGCGTTGCACGAAGACGTCGAAGGCGACTTCGCCGTCGGGCCGGGCGACGACCGTCGTCGGGATATCGCGGCTGCGCGGCATGACGACGGCGCGGAAGTCCGGCTTTGCGGCGCTGATCCGCAAGCGGTAGAAGCTACGCGGGCCGTAGTTCACGTTCGCGTCCCGGCTGCCGACCATGATCTGGTACGTCCCGTCGGCCGGGGCGGTGAACTTGAATGGCACGGGGTCGGTATTCCGGCTGAAGAAGCTTTGGGGGTGCAACGACTCCTGGTCGTCGTCCAGCGTGCCTTCGTTGGCGATGTCCTGCTTGTTGGCCGCGTTGCGGATGGTCAGGTAGCCGTCCATGTTCGAGCCGATCCGGTCGGCGAACAGTTCGATGGTGAACTTGTCGTCCTTCTTGGCGGTGAAGCTGTACCAGTCGCGGTCGTAGCGCTTCTCGATGCGTCCGGCGAGTTCGCACGGCACGGCGATCGCCTCGGCCGCTTCGGGCTTGTTGTTGTCGGCATCCTTCTCCAGCGTAACCGGACCGCCGGCGACGTAGAGCGGGATCGCGTTTGAGCCGGGCAGCCGATGCTCGAAGCTGTCCTGCAGGCCGGTCGGCGGATCGACGCGGCGGCGGAACTGTGTCTGGCCCGGCTGCACCGGCGGCGTCACCGTCACGGCGAGCGAGTCGATCGGCCGGCCGTCGATCGTCATCCCCGGCACCGGCTTGCCGCCCGGCAGGTTCCGCCCGAAGAGCGTCACGTTCGCCGGCTTTCCCGGCTCGACGATCGGGGGGTAGACCGCGTCGATCCACGGCATCGCCGCGATCGTGAGGCGATAGAAGTGGTCGGCGCTGCCGGCCTGGTGGGCGAACTCCGTCAGACGCACGAGATACTCGCCGTCGGCCGGGATCGCGACGTCCGCGAGGGCGTCGGCGTCCTGATAGTTGCGGGCATTGGCCAACCGCTTGCCGTCGGGGGCGAAGACTTCGACTAGCGGCTTGAGCTTGCTGTCGATGGAACTGGCGGCGCAGTGGATCAGGATCCGTTGTCCTGCTTTGGCTGCGAACGATGAATAGTCGACGTCGACTTGATTATTGATGATGCCGTTGATCGTGGTGCCGAGTTCGACCTTCTGCGCCTCGGCCGTGTCGTTGTTCGGTTCCTTCTCGTTCACTTCGAGTTTGTCGCCAACGACGAACAGTCGCGGATTACTGACACCGTATTTGTTCACGACGCGCACGTCGTAGGCCCCCGGCGGGACGTCGGCGGCGACGCTGACCTTGAACTTCGCTTCGGTCGGCGGTGGCGTTTTCTTTTTCGGTGGATCCTTCTTCTTCGGGTCGGCGGGCGGCTCCGGCGGCGGGGGAATCAGATCGCCCTTGATGCCGGGATGCGTGAAGACGAGCGCCGTGGCGTCTTCAAGGTCGGTGCCGAGCGCCGTGACGTCAACGGTGGTGCCCGCCTTCGCGCCGACCGGGAAGATCGAGGCGATCCGCGGCTGCGGGTACAGGTTCCCCGGCTGCTGGGCGAACGCGACCGCGACGGTCAGGAACGCGACCGCCAGGAGAGGTCGTCGCATGGAGGATACTCCGAAGTCGAACGCACATTGAAAGCGCAAGAGCGGAATCAGTTCCGCGGGTGGCAGGTATGTGTGATGGTAAACCAGCGGGCCGCCTGGGTCAAGTCGGCGGCCCGCCTGTCCATTTCGCATTTTTCATTTAACATTTTGAATTGTCCCGATCCATCGGTTCGCGAATCGCGTTCGAGTTCGTACTTCACGGGAACCCTTCAACATGGATATCGCGCTCGGACTCGCCTGCGGGCTGATCGCCGCCACAATCTTTTTCTTCACGATCGCCGCACGGGCCGGCGGCGTATCGCGGGCGGCATGGGGGTTGAACCTCGCCGCCCGCGCCAAGGCGGACCCGGCCTTCGCTGCCAAGGTGGACGCGCTGACCGGCGACGCGCCGGCGGCCGCGCCGTCGACCGCGAAGGCGAAGCCCTCCGGCGAACCGCTGCGCCTGCTGACGTTGCTTCAAGGCGAGGCTCGCCTGCTCGATTTTCTTCTCGAGGACATCTCGGCGTATCAGGATGACCAGGTTGGCCAGGCCGTGCGGGACATTCACCGGAAGGCGCAAGCGACGCTGAAGCAGCATCTCGAACTCGAACCGGTGATCGCGAGCGCCGAGGGCCATGTCGTGTCGGTCCAGGCCGGGTTCGACCCCTCGGCGATCCGCGTGCTGGGGAACGTGACGGGTCAGCCGCCGTACTCAGGCGAATTGCAACATGCCGGCTGGCGCGTCCGCGAACTGAAGCTGGCCCCGTTGCCCGCCGGGCAGGACCCGTTTATTCTCCAGCCGGCCGAAGTGCAGGTGGCGTGAATCGAATCGAGTTGACTTCGCCCCACCGCGCGGCGATCATGGGAGTCTGCCCTCCCACCGCCGGACGCATGTCCCATGTTCCGTCTCATCGACCGCGTCTCCCGCCGCGAGATGCTCCGCGCCGGCGGTCTCTCGGCGCTCGGTTTGTCTCTTCCGACCCTGACCGCCGCGCGAGCGATCGCCGCTGAACGGAAGGCGAAGAATTGCATTGTCCTGTTCCTGATGGGTGGGCCGCCGCAGCACTCCACCTTCGACCCGAAGCCGAACGCGCCGGCCGAGGTCCGGGGCGAATTCGGCCCCATCGACACGAACGTACCCGGTATCCGCTTCGCCTCGCTCTTGCCGAAACTTGCCCGACAGGCCGACAAACTCTGCGTCCTCCGCGCCGTCTCGACGGATGATAACGCGCACTCGTCCAGCGGTTATTCGATGCTGACGGGCGTGCCGCACGCGCCGAAGAATGCCGAAAACGTGAACCCCGGCCCGCCGAACGACTGGCCGAATCTCGGCGCGATCGTCCGCCGGCTCCGCGGCGACTCCGGCGGCCTGCCCGGCGCCGTACGGCTGCCGATGCACATTTTCAACACCGATAGCTCCGTCTGGCCCGGTCAGGACGCCGGCTTCCTCGGCCGTGCGAGCGACCCCTGGCTGTTCCGCTGCGAGCCGGGCGCGGCGAAGTTTCAGATCCCCGAGTTCTCGCTGGCGACGGATGTCTCGCTCGATCGGTTGAGCGATCGACGAGAGTTGTTGCGGACCTTCGACCAGTACCTCGCGAAGCCGTCGCAATCGGTCGGCGAGAAGTACGACAAGCACACGAATCAGGCGTTCGAACTGCTCGGCTCGGCGAAGGCGCGGGCCGCGTTCGACCTTGGCCGCGAGACCCCGGCCACGCGCGACCGATACGGCCGCACGCATTTCGGCCAAAGCTGCTTGCTGGCCCGCCGACTCGTCGAGGCCGGCGTGTCGCTCGTTCATGTGAACTGGTATCGAGGGCCGGACGAGCCTTCGGATGCCCCCTGCTGGGACAGCCATGCCCGCGAGGGCGAAAGGCTCAAGACCGTGCTCGCGCCGACGGCGGACTCGGCGTTCGCGGCGCTCGTCGAAGACCTGACGGAACGCGGGCTGCTGAACGACACGCTCGTGGTGTGCATGGCGGAGTTCGGCCGCACGCCCAAACTCAACGGTCGTGCGGGCCGCGACCACTGGGGCCATGTCTTTTCCGTCGCCATGGCCGGCGGAGGGATTCGCGGCGGGCAGGTGTACGGCGCGTCGGATAAGCAGGGTGCCTACCCGCAGGAGGGCCGCGTCGCCCCGCACGACCTGACCGCCACGATCCTGCATGCCCTGGGGTTCCCGCCCCATGTTGAATACGTCGATCCGCTCGGCCGCCCCTTCGCCGCCAGCCGCGGGGAACCGTTGCTCAGTCTTTTCTAGCGCAAAAACCGTGCCGGCGGGCTTTCCGCGCGGCCGGGGAATCGCTAATTTACACATTCCGCGTATCCGCGGCCAAAACGAGTTCGGAGTCCTCCGTCATGGCACACAAAAAGGGTCAGGGTTCGGTCCGCAACGGTCGTGATTCGACCGCCAAGCGCCGCGGCATCAAGAAATACGCCGGCGAGACCGTGACCACCGGCAGCATCCTCATCGTCCAGTGCGGCACGAAGTGGCATCCCGGCGCCAACGTCAAGCGAGCGAAGAACGACAACCTCTTCGCCATGTGCGACGGCACCGTCTACTTCAGCAACAACAGCACCAAGATCAATATCAAGCCGGAAGCCGCCTCGGTTGCTTGACCGGCACCTTTGAAGTTGAACGAAAACGCCGCCCGATCGGGCGGCGTTCTTCGTTTGGCGGATCCGATCGTAGTCATTTCTTTTCGGGCTTCGGGGCCTCTTTCGTCTCGAATGCGTCGGCGTTCGACGGGCGGATGCTCTCGAAGTACTTCTTCACGGTCTGACGGTGGCCGAGCGGGATTGGCTCGCTCTCGAGGATCGCCTGCGATTCCTTCGTCCCCTTCTTGAACTTCTCCTGGTACTCGCGGCGGGCCTTCTCGCGGGCTTCGGGCGTGGTCGTCGTTTCGACCTCCGATTCGCCTTCGTCACTCGGCGTGCCGGTGATCTGCTGCTCGGTTCGCTTGCCGCCGAGCTTGGTCTTCTCGCCGTCGGTGTTGCCGCTGACGCCACGGCCCCAGTTGCTGCTCGGGCTTTTGCTCTTCTCGGGCATCTTGCCCTTCGGGCCGCCGTTCTCGCCGAGGCCGGCCTTGCCGTCGCGGAGGTTCTCGTCGAAGGCGTCGAGCAGGTTGGCGGCCCGGCGCTTGCGGATGGCGGAGTTGACGCGTTTCGCGAGGTTCTTCCCGGCTTTGCCGACGGACGACTTGCCGCCGCCCTTGTTGATGGAGTCGGCCAGTTCACCGATCGCGTCGCCGAGGGAACCCTGGCCCGCGTCGCCGGCCTTCTTCTGCTGCTCGCGGAGCTTCTGTTCCAGGTCCTTGGCTTCCTTCGGCGTCAGCTTCACTTCGTCCAGTTTTTCGAACTCCTTCGCGGCCTTGTCGAGGTCGCCCTTCATGAGCGCCTTGCCGGCGCCTTCGAACGGCTGGGACGCAGCCAGGGCGGTGCCGAGCGAGGCGAGCGCGCCTTCGAGCGCCGCCGGGTTCAGCATCGTCGTCAGGGCCTGCTTCTCGGCGGACAGTTCGGAGAGCTTCGCGAGGGCTTCCTGCTCGCTCATGCCGTCCTGCACCATCTCCTCGAACTTCTCCTTCGCCTTCTGGATCAGGTCCTTGATGCCTTGCTTCTCCTCCTCGGTCGCGTCGTCGGCGTCCTGGAACATCTCCTCGAGCTTCTTGAGGATCGGCAGGCTCTCGGCTTTTTGCTTGTCGGCAAGGGCGACCACGCTGTCCGGCGCGGGGGCCGGGCCGGCCTCGGCTTCGCGCGGCGTCATCGGCCAGAGGAGCATCGCCGCGCTCGCGGCCAGCCCGGCGAGGGCGTACGGGAACGTCTTCGGCGCGACCACGGGCACGACCTTCTTCGGCTCCACGCCGGCGAGGTGCGCCATCGCGTCGGTCATCTGGAGTTCGTGCAGTTCGCCGAGGCTTGGCTGGTTCGCGAAGGCGAGCGCCGTGACGGTGCGGTCCTTGAGGCCGCAATGGGCGTCGATGGCTTCGGCCGCGTCGTGCCAGGTGCGGCGGAGCGCGAGGCCGAGGATCAACCCGACGACGGGGCCTATCGCGAGGAGCGCACCGACGAGCGGCCACGGGAGATCGACGCCGGCGAGGCGCACGATACCGAGACCGATGCCGATCGCGGCCGCAGCGAGCAATCCGCCGAACAGGCAACGGATGACGAACACCGATTGCTGCCGACCGCGAACCGGCCGCAGCGATTGAAACAGGGCCTCACGCATGACCGTCCTCCCCCTTGCGGGTCTCGAACCAGTTTAACGTTGAATCGTCGTTTGAGCAATCGGGAACTGGCCGATCGCTCGGTTCTTGATTCTTCAAACTCACAACTCAGAACTCACCACTCATGACTCGATTTTCAAATTGAGTTGTGAGTTCTGAGCCATGAGTTCTGAGTAAAACAAATCCAACCCTCACCGTTTCGCCATCACCATCTTCATCGGTGGCTTCTGCCGGCCGAGGACAAGATCGAAATCGATCCGCCGCAGCGCCACGTCCGCCAGGAAGACGAGCATCGCCGCGATCAGCAGGTACGGCCACAGCGGCAACGGCTGCCGGGCCGTGCGACCGTCCTCCGCGAACACGGCCTCCGGATCCGGCTTGAACGATCCGCCCGACACCTGCGCCATCGCCTCGAGCAGCTTCTCGTCCGTCGGTCGGATGCGCAGCTCGTCGTCGTAGTTCACGACGAGGCCGCGCGACTGCTGCGTCGCCGGCTGGCCCTTGGCTGTCTGGTTCATCTGCACGTGATACGTTCCCGGCTTGTCGGTCGGGAACGTGCCGACGTAGCGGCCCGGCGCGGTCTGCGCCATCATCAGCTTCCGTTCGCCGCCCTGTGGCTCCAGCACCGTCACGGTCGTCGTCGCCTCGTTCAGGAATTTCCCGTCCGGCGTCACGGCGTCGAGAGTCACCGTCGCCAGCCCGTCCTTCTGGGTCGTCTGGACGAACACGCCCTTCGCGTCCGACTTCCGCATCGCGTGGCGGATCACCTGCGCCCAGAACTTGCCGAAGATCGGCTGCGACACCCACTCCGCCGCCCACCGCCCCTTGGCGTCCGACGTGAACGCGACCGAGAAACCCAGGCCGTACCGCCACCACGAGAGCAGCGGGTCCCCTTTGTCGGTGATGAGGATGACTTCGCTCGTCGGCTTCGGCCGCGTGGTGACGTAGCCGAACAGCGGCGGCGATTCCTCGATGCGCAGGTCGGTGAGCACGGCGGAGGACCGCAGGATCGTCGGCGTGAAGGGGACCTCGTTGATGGCGGACTTGCTGGCCGTCACCGTCTCCTTCGCGAAGATCTGCGGGATATTGGCGGGGTCCTCGGCATGGTAGTAGCGCCCGTTGCCGACCTTCGCGATCTGTTCGAGCGTCTTGAAGTCGCAGTCGTCGCCGACGGCGACGGTGCTGCACGTCATCTTCGACTGCGCCATGTTCTGGGCGATGCCGTCGAAGTCGTCCGGCTCGGAGATGCCGTCGGTGAGGACGATGACGTGCTTGAGCTTGGCCTGCGTCTGCACGAGCGTCTCGTGGGCGTCGCGCATCGGCTGGCCCATCGACGTGCCGCCGCCGGCCTCGATGCCCGCGATCTTGTCGAGGATCTGCGCCTTGTTCGACGCCGGCTGCATCTCGACGACGACGAACGGATCGCCGTCGAACGCGATGACGGACACCTTGTCCCGCGGGCCGAGGAGCTCCACGGCCGCCTTGGCCGCGTCCTTCGCCATCTCGATCTTCTGCCCGCCCATCGAGCCGGACTTGTCGATGACGAGCACCATCGCGATGCTCGGCTTCTCCTTCTCCTTCTCGAAGTCGGAGCGCACCGGCAGAATCTCCTCGACCGTGGTCTTGTAGTAGCCGCCGAGGCCGAAGGACTGGTCGCCGCCGATCATGAGCAGGCCGCCACCGAGTTCCTGCACGTAGGCGCGGAGGAGGTTCATCTGCCGCGTGCTCATCTGCGTGGCCGGGACGTTCGATAGTGCCACGAGTTCGTAGTTCTGCAAGTCCGAGAGTGTGTCCGGGATCCCCTGCGTCGGGCGGACGTCGACCTTGATTCCTTCCTGTTCGAGCGCGTAGGCCAGGTCCTTCGCCTGCTTCGTATCGGTGTCCACGAGCAGAATGCGCGGCTTACCGTTCGTGTAGACGAGCGCCTTGGCGGTGTTGTTGTCGAGCAGCTTGTCGTTGAAGCCCTTGATGCGGACGGTGTACTCGGTGTTCCGCTCGCCGGTGATTTGCAGCGGGCCGATCGTGATCTTGTTCTCCCCCTTCACGATCTTCTTCTTCTCCGAGTAGACCTTGTGCGCGCCGCGGTACACTTCGAGTTCGCCCTCGTCGTCGTGGTTCGAGTCGATGAGGATGTCCATTTTGAACGGCTCGCCCTCGCGGACCTGCGCCGGGACGTTCACGTTCGACACCTGCACTTCGGGTTCGGATCGCGTCTGGAGCGGCACCGCGCTCACCGGCACGCCGCCGCGGAGGGCGGCGCGGATCGCGTCGCCGGCGGTCTGGTTGCCGTCGCTCAGCAGCACGATCTTCGGCACGTGGCTCGGCGGAATCCCGGCCGTCGCGACCTCGAGCGCCGCGGCGATGTTCGTCCCCTTCGCATTGATGACGGCGGACAACGAGCGGTCCGGCGTCACCGCCCCCGGCTCCGCGCCGAAGCGGACGAACGCGTACCGGTGCCGGCCGGCGTTCGCCGTGGCCTTTTCGAGGAAGTCGTCGATCGAAGACTTGTTCTGCTCGCCGACACTCGTGGATTCGTCGATGGCGAAGACGACGAACTGGTCCTTCCCCGGCCGGAGCAGCGTGAGGCCGCAGAGCGCGAGCACGAGGAGCGCCACGACCAGCCCGCGCACGGCGAAGGACAACGTGCGCTGCCAGCGGGCGAAGTCGGTGAGGCCGCGGACGTAGTACCACGCGACCACCGGCAGCGCCAGTAATCCGAGCAGATACCACGGTTGCGTCAGTTCCAACGGCATCGGATAACCTCGGAATCACGGCCACAGATCAACAGAGATTAAGACAGATCAGAAAACATCATTTCAAAACGGTCTTATCTGTTTTCATCCGTGTTCATCTGTGGCCAATTCTCAACTGATCCAGCGGCGTTGATACAGGTACCATTCGAGCGCCGCCAACGCGAACGCGGCGATCGTGAGGTACCACCAGACCGGCCGGCCGCCGAAGCCGCCGACCAGGCCGGCGTCCTGCGCGCTCGCGATCGTCGGCACGGATTCATCCGGCCGCAGGTCGCTCTCGGTCTTGTTCATCAGGTTCACCGCGAACTCCTCGACCGGCTTATCACCCACGATGGACCAGATGCCGACCGCGTCGAACGGCCCGACCGTGGTCTGGATCGGCCCCTTCGGCAGCGCTCGCGTCGAACCGTCGGGCGCCTTGAGGACGAACTCGCCGGCCGGGAGGTTGACGTCGGCGGTGGCGCCGGTGGCGAGCGCCTCGCGCAGCTCGCCGGACGCGCCGCTGAAGACGCCGAGCGCGTTCATGACCAGGATCGGGAACGCCGTGCGGAACGGCAGTTCGCTGCGATCGAGGTCCACGGTGAGGACGAGCACCTTGCCTTCGGGCCGCTCGATGAGTGAGACCAACGGTTCGTTCTGGAGCGACGCCGCGAGGAGGGCCGGCTTCCCGGCGGCCGGGGTGAACGCGATCTGCCGCGCATCCGGCAGGATGACGTTGTCCAGCCGCACGTGGAGGAGGAACGGCGAATCCTTTTCCTGCTTCGTCACGATCGCCAGCGGAATCTTGTTTCCGAGCTTCCAGAGGTCGGTGTCGTTCTGCGGATCGACGACGATCACATTCCCCGGCGGCAGCTTCGCCGGCGTCTCGCGGTGGAAGACCTTGATCGAACCGGCGGGGAACTCCTTCGGCAGTTCCTTCTTCGATAGCGTCAGTAGCACGAGCGAGTTCGCTTCGAGCACCTTCGTGAGGAAGTGGTTCCCGCCCGGCGCGTGCAGGTGGACCGGCAGCTTTTCGCGGCTCGGCAGCAGCGCGAGCGCCGTATTATCCGCCGCGAGCGCGTCTGCCAGCGGTTCGCTCCCCTTCTCGCCCTTCACTGTCAAGCGGCCCTTCAGTTGCCCGCCGTCGGCCGTCGTGTAGTTGTTCGTCTTCGTCCATGTTTCGCCCGGCTTGAGCTTGAGCGGCACCACGTCGATCGGTCGGTCGTCGTTGAGCGTCAGCTCGAAGCGGAACTCGGGGCTGTCGGCGTCGGAGGCGTTCACGATCTCGACGAGGATTTCGTAGCCGATCGGGTCGACGGTGCTGCGGCGGACCTGGAACTGGGTGATGCCGACGTTCGGCGCCGGCGCGCCGACCTTGATGATCGTGAGTTTCGCCCGCTCGGCCTCCGGCTTCTTCTCCTCCTCGGCCAGCACTTTCGCGAGGTCCGGCCCGGCGGCGTCGGTGACGACAACGATACGGCTCTCCCCCTCGGCCTGCTCGCGGCTCACCAGCCGCCGCGCGACCGCGATCGCGTCCGCCAGCTTCCCCGGCCCGTCCGTCGCCGGCAACGCCGCGATCGTCTCGCGCAACGTCTTCTGGTGCCCGGTGAGGCCGCAGACCACGCGCGGCTGCGTCCCGGCGGCCACGATCGCCATCTCGTCCCGGAAGCGCAGGCCCTGCACGACGGCGGCCGCTTCCTCCTTCGCCTTGTCCCAGCGCGTCGGCGCCGTCTCGGTCGACTTCATTCCGGCCGAGTTGTCCAGTACGAGGATGATCCGCCGCTTGCTCGTCGCCTCCCACGAGAAGTACGGTTCGGCGAGCGCCGCCACGAGGAGCGCGAGGAGGAGCAGTTGCACGAAGAGCGAGACGAGGTGCCGGAGTTTCTGCCAGAGCGAGCGGGGCTTCTTCTCGTCGAAGATCTGCCTCCAGAAGATGACGGTGCTGACCGGCACACGCTTGAGTCGGATCTTCAGGATGTAGAAGATCACGACTGGCACCGCCAGCAACACCCACCACAAGGCCGTCACATTCGTTAAGAACATATCAATTAGCCACAGATGAACACGGAGAATACAGATCGGAGAAAATCATCAAATTATTCTTATCTGTGTTCTCCGTGTTCATCTGTGGCCCTTCCTAATTATCTAACCGAACCGGCTTGCCGCATCATCTTCAGGATCAATTCATCGAACTTCAATTCCGTCGAAGTCCGGGTGCAGCCCAGTTGATAGCGATTGCAATAATTCTGCACGCCGGTCTGGAACTCGTCGAAGAGCTGCTTGTATTGTTTGAGGTTCTTCTCCGTGACCGTCACCTTGCGGGCATTGCCGGATTCGACGTCCCACATTTCGACATCGCCGAGCAGGTCGGGCGGTTCCTTCTCGTACTTGTCGTACATCTGGACGACGTGCGGCTCGTAGCGGCGGTGGCGGAGGAGGTCGATGCCGCGCTCGAAGCCGTTGGGGTCGTAGAGGTCGCTGGCGACGACGACGAGCCCGCGGCGCTGGTCGCGGTGGATGAATCCGGTGGCGACGCGTTCGAGGTTCGTGTCCTCGCCCTGAGCCTCCAGATTTTCGAGGAACTTCAGCAGCGCGAGGATGCGCCCCTTGCCGCGCGTGAGCGGGAAATCGGCGACGATGTCGTTGGCGAAGACGGTGACGGCGATGCGGTCGAGGTCCGCGAGCGCGATGTAGGCGAGCGCGGCCACGACCTGCCGGGCGAAATCGAACTTCGACGGCTCGCCGAACGCCATGCTCCGCGAGCAGTCGAGCAGGAAGTAGACGTGCAGGTCTTCTTCTTCCTGGAATCGTTTGAGGAGGAGTTCGTTGTGGCGGGCGAAGAGGTTCCAGTCGAGGTAGCGGAAGTCGTCGCCGGGGGTGTACTCGCGGTGGTCGGCGAACTCGATCCCGGTGCCGAGTTGCATGGTCCGTCGCTGCGCGAGCAGCGAGCCACGGAACACCCGCTTCGAGATGAGCGAGAGGTACTCGAGCTTCTTCAGAAAGTCGGAATCGAATAGGGGCATGGTATGTTGGCCACAGATTTTCACGGACGAAAACAGATCAGAGAAAATCAGTGTTAAGAACAATTGGAATCGGGTTGTCCCCGGCTCCGTTTGCGTTCGTTGTCGAAGATTCGTCTGCGGACAACCGGTTTTGAACCGAAATTCAATAGCAGCCCCAATTCCATATCCGTCGCCCGTAAATAAATCAGGAGTTGGGCTTCGTGGGCCGGATCGAGCGCGTTGGTAGCTTTTAATTCCAGGATCACCAATCCTTCAACCAGAATGTCCGCTTCATAGTTGGCAATCGGTCGTCCACGAAAATAGACCGGAATCTTC
>JAHBXO010000062.1 GCA_019636445.1 Gemmataceae bacterium
GAAATTAAATCATCGTGCAAATACCAATGATCGATGTATTGATCAAACCAAACATAATTAAACAACCTAATGAATTACTTGCATGAGACTGATAACAGTATGGGCAGAGAGACACCATGCCATATTGTCCAGATAGGCCATGCGGCCCTTCTATAGTGGTAATTCTGATATTTGCCCTGTAAATATATCCTTCAGCGATTAGGTTTCCGCAATTATGACATCGAACATTCGACCTTGGCGCCTCAGCGTATTTTTGGTCAAATGCCTCACGATCCTCTTTGGCCTTTTGATCTTTAGATTTTCGTTTCTTCTTTCTGGCCTTCTTTCTCGTATTGGTGCGTGGTTCTGCGGTTGCAGATGATGGTGATTCGGGGACAATAAATTTCAAGTTGCAATTCAAGCAACTCATCATTTGTCCCTTCTTTCGCTCGGCAATGCTCAATATTGCTCCACAGCCTTTGCATCGGATTTTAATTGGCATGATTCCGTACTCTATTCGTGCTAGAACGATGCTTTTCTCGTTCGTAGTTCGCCTCGTCTTTAGCGTCTAAATCGTTCCACGTCGCTGTTAACCTTTGGCTTGCATCATCAGTCCCATCGCCTTATATACAAAGCTGAAGTCTAGCCGTGAGGTTTCCCGAATGAAAGTTTCGGGACGTGCGTTGTTAATTATTGTACCGCCGGCTTAACAGCAGGGACGAGTTCAATTTCAGGCGAAGCGGGCTTTCCATTCATGTGAAACGTATCGCCTAGACCCGCCGGCAAGCCGGCGGCTAAATGGGGATCCGGCGGTTCCGCGTCTGCCCACTTGAACAACCCGCGAAATCGTTCGACCAGCACGTAGAACACCGGCACCATCACAAGTGTCACGAGCGTGCTGAGCACAATGCCGCCGATGATGCCGCGGGCCATCGGGGCACGCGTCTCGGCACCGGGGCCGAAGCCGATCGCCGCCGGCACCGCGCCGGCCACGCACGCCAGGCTCGTCATCAGAATCGGCCTCAAGCGGTCCTTACCAGCTTTCAGCACGGCATCGACAGGCACCAACCCCGCCAGCCGGTGCCGGTTCGCCGCGTCCACGAGGATAATCGAATTCTTCTTCACCAAGCCCGTCAGGAGAATCATGCCGATCAGCGACATCATGTTCAACGTATCGCCCGTCAGGTAGAGCGTGACGAGCGCCCCCGTCGCGGCGAACGGCAGCGCCAGCAGCACCGTGAACGGGTGGACGAAGGATGCGAATTGCACCGCGAGGATGCCGTAGACGACAACGATGCCGAGAGCGAGCGCGAAGACGAGGCCATCGATCGTCTCGCGCATCGCCGAGGCGTTGCCGAGTTCCACCGTCTCGTAATCCTCGCCCGGCAGAATGCGCTTCGCGATCGCCTGGCAAGCGGCCACCGCTTCCCCTTGCGACACTCCCTCGGCCGGCGTGGCCGTGATCTCGATGGCGCGGCCGTGGCGGAAGCGGTTCAGCACCGGCAGCGTCGCCTGCGGTTGCAGGTCCACCACGTCCCGCAGCGGCACGAGCTTGTCCGCGCCGACGCGCACCGGCACGCTGTCCAGGTCCGCCGGCACGTCCCGCTGCCCGGCCGCCAGCTTGATTCGCACGTCGTACCGCCGGCCATTGTCGGTGTATTTGGCGATCTTCTGCCCGCCGACCATGAGCGAGAGCGACTCCGCCACGCGGCCGACCGGCACGTTCAGCCGGCCGAGTTTCACACGGTTCGGGATCACGCGCTGCTCCGTCTTGCCGGGGCGGTAATTGCAATCGACGTCGGCGACCAGATTGCTCGCGCGCATCGCCTCCATCATCGTGTTCGCGAGGTGCGGTAATTCGCCCCAGTCGCCGCGAATGGCGAAATCGATCGGATCGCCGCGCTGGGCCGTGAAGCCTTCCTGCGACAGGTCGCGCATCACGACGCGGATGTCGCCGAGTGCCTGCAGTTCGGCACGGATCTCATTCATGATCGCCTTTTGATTCTTCGCCCGGCGTTCCTTCGGAACCAGGTTCACGAAGATGTCGGCCTCGAAGATGAGCTGCCCGTTCTCGCTACCCGCCGTGGTCAGCACGCCGGCCACGTCCTCGCGGTCCAGCAGGCGCTCCTCGCACTCGCGGAGCAGTTCCTTCACCTGCTCGATGTTCGAATCGACGGGGCAGACGACATGCACGACGAATCGGCTCTGGTCTTCGCTGGGGATGAGTTCGCGGCCGAGCACGTCGTGGTAGAGCATCCAGACGGCGACGCCGCCGATGCCGGCACCGATAAGCAGCACGAGCGCCGGCACGCGGAGCGAGAACCGCAGCAGGCCGAGGTAAGCGGCCGTGAGAAACCGCATGAAGCGATCGACGGGGTAGACGAAGAACGGCGTGAGGAAGAACTTGTCGACAAGGGCATACAGTTGGTGGCCGCGCGTGGCGAGGAGGAAGCCGAGGACGAACGCCGCGGGCAGGCTCGTGGACAGGTTCAGGACGCCGCGAGCCGATTCGAGGAACTCGTGCTCCTTGCGCAAGAGCGGGATCTGTTCGAGCGTGAAGCGGATCGCATACAGCATGCCGACGAAAATGATTCCACAAACCAATCCGAGAGTCCACTTGCGTCGGCGCGGGATCGGGACTTTGAACCCGTGCCGCACGTCGAGGAACAACGAGCAGAGCATGGGCGTGAGCGTCAGCGCCGACACGAGCGAGAGCAGCACCGCCACGCCGACGGTGACGCCGAACTGGAAGAAGAACCGGCCGACCGTGCCGGAGAGGAATGCGACCGGCAGGAAGATCGCCACGATCGAGAGCGTGGCGGCGACGGCGGCGAAACTGATCTCGCGCGCTCCCACGAGTGCGGCCCGCACGCGCGAGAGGCCCTCCTCCCGCCGACGGTGGATGTTTTCGAGTACCAGAATCGCGTCGTCCACCACCACGCCGACGGAGAGCGAAAGCGCGAGCAGCGTCATCAAGTTGATCGTGAACGGCGGATGGCCGAAGAGCTTCATCCCGTAGTTCACGAAGAAGAACGTACCGACGAGCGACGTGGGGATCGACAGGCAGACGTTGATCGTGGTGCCGAGCGAGCCGAGGAAGAGGAAGCAGACGAGCGCCGTGAGCAGAACGCCGAGCACGAGCGTGAGCTTCATCTCCTCCACGTTCTCGCGGACGAAGACGGAGTAGTCGATCGGCACGTCCATTTCGATGCCGGCGGGTACCATCCGTCGCAAACGCGGTAGTTCCTTCTTCACATTCTCGCAGACGGAGACGAGGTTGCCGCCGATGGCCTTGCGCACCCCGACGGCGACGGCGGGCCGGCCGTTGTACCGCGCGACGCTGCGCTCGTCTTCCGTGCCGTCCTCGATGCTCGACGTCAGGTCCGCGAGGTAGATCGCCTGCCCGTTCCGCCGGGCGATCAGGATGCGCTTGAACTCGTCAATCGAATAGGCTTCGCCCATCGCGCGGACGTTCGCCTCGATCATCCGGCTGGTGATCGTACCGGCCGGCAACTCCTGATGCTGGTTCTGGATCGCCGTGCGGATCTCCGCAGCCGTCAAGTTGTACGACCACATCTTCTTCGTGTCGAGCCAGATGCGGACGTTCCGGGCACGCAAGCCGGCGAACTGCACGCCACCGACATCCTGGATGCCCGCGATCGCCTGCTTGAACTCCTTCTCGGCGAAGTCGCAGATCTTCCCGTGCGAGACGCTGGAACTCGAGAGCGTGATCCAGAGCACCGGCAGGTTGTTCGGATTCAATTTCAGGATGACCGGCTGTTCGATCTCGCGTGGCAACTTCCGCCGCGCGGCGCTCACGACGTTCTGCACGTCCTGCATCGCCACGTCGATGTCGCGGTCTAGTCGGAAGAAGATGTTGACCTGGCTGACGCCCTGATAGCTCTGCGAGACGACGTAGTCGACTCCTTCCACGCCCGACACGGCGTCTTCGACGACGTCCGTCACGTCGCCGTCCATCACGTCCGGCGAGGCGCCTTCGAGCGCGATGACGACGGAGACGACGGGAAAATCGACTTCGGGGAACTGGCTGACGCCCATGCTCGAATAGCCGAGGTAGCCGAAGACGAGCATGGCCGCCGCGAGCATGACGGCGAAGACGGGGTTGCGAATGCTGAGGTCCGCAAGTCCGCGCGACGGTCGGGACGAGTCGAGCATGGGAGGGCGAAACTCGGCGGGGAGGGCTGCCGGTGATTCTACCGCGTGGCGGGCGAATCGTCGTGCGGCTTTCGCTCCCAGACTTCGATCTCGCCGAAACTGATTCGATGCCGGTAGTGCCGTCGCAGAGTATCGGGAATGATCGCCCAATCCGGGATCGGTTCCCACTCGGCCGGTCGCCAGACCGCGAGCGAGTCGAAAGGTGCGTCCGCCAGTTCCCGCGCAAAGGCATCAGTCTCCTTGCGGCCGACGACGATGATCCACATCATCGACTCGGCGTGCAGCGGAGTCCGTCGGCCGGCAGGGCCGTTCACGGCCGCGGGCGAGAGAAGTAGGTTCGCGACCTTCGTTTCGGGTGACGTCTGCTTCGAGAGGTACTCGATGAGTTGCCGATCATGGTGGTACGGGTAGATGCACAGGCCAGGCAGCGAGGCGTCGGTATAGCCTTTCGGCACGAAGCGTTCGATGTTCCCGTCCAGTGCGCGCCAGACCTTGCGCTGGTTGTCGAACTCGCAACAGCGCGGAGCGAAGTGGATCGTCGAAGCGAGGAATGCGAGAACGCCGACGAGTTTCCATCGGCTCTTTAAGCTCCCATTCAGTATTGTGCCGAGCAGGGCCATCGCCGCTATGGCAACGGTGGTGCGGAGCGGTTGCTCGAGATAGTCGTGCGGGAAGGGGCTGAGCGGGCGGTAGAGCCATGCGCCGGCGAGCAGGACGAACGGCCAGACGAGTTTCGGACGTACGAGAAGCGCGCCGAATAAGACGACCGCAGTGCCGCCGGTCGAGAGTTGCCGCCAGTGGATCGCGAGAGAATCTTTTTTCGCATGGGCGTAGATACCGCCGTCGCCGATCGCGCGTATCTGATCCATGAAATCGAAGAACAAACCATTCGCGATGACCGGCAGGAAGAGCAGGGCAGCGAACGCTGCGACAAGGGATCCCCATGCCAGTCCGACTCGCCAGTTCCAACCGAGCGCCGGCGCGAACGCCGGGAGCAGCAGCACGACTTGCGGCCGACTGACGAGCGCGAAAGCGACCAGCACGGCCGAGAGCACCAGCGACCATCGCGGTCGTTCGCGCCCGGCGACCGCGAGCATGGCGAGCAATACGAGGGCGGACACTTGACCGTCCCGCTGGGCGGCGTGAGCGAAATCAAGCGTGGCATGGTACGAGATGAGAATGGCCGCGGCCGACACGCCTGGCAGCCACCAGCCGAGCCGCATTCGCGACCAGACGGCGCAGGCGATTCCGGTTCCCAATATGAGGATCGTGTCGAAGATGTAGATCGGCTTCGCGCCGCCCCAACCGAAGAGCTTCCCGTAGACCCACGCCTGATAGATCGGGCCGGGGAAGTTCGTCGTTGGCCGGTCGCGGTACGGTCGCTCCCCGGCATCCCACCCCTGTGCGAGAACGGCAAAGACGTCATGGTCGGTCCAGAGCGGCCAGGTCAGACGGCCCGGCAGCCAGTATGCGACGACGACGACGCAGAAGATCGCCAGGCAGACGGTCAACGGTCCGGCCAGTAGCCGCGCGGTCCAGCGTTCGAGTCGCGACGTTTCCGTTCGTGGAACGACGATGATCGCGGGCGAACGAGCAGAAGTGGCGACAAGGGTCGGCATGACCAAAAGTCATACCGTGTGAAAGGCCCGCCGATCAATTGCAACCAGCCGACTTCCGAAGCCCGGCTTCGACTTCGGAAGTCCTCGCGCGATTTGACTTCCGAAGTCGAAGCCGGACTTCGGAAGTCAGGGTTTTCGCACTATCAACCGGTAAGGGAACATCGCGCCGCCGAGGTCGTTCGATTCAATGAGGGAAATGAAGTAAGTACCATCCTTCGGCAGTGTCACGGTCAGGGATGGATCGGCGGAGCTGTTCGCGTCGTCGCAGGTGTCGAGGATGTTCTTTTCGGAGTCGAACAGGGTCAGGTGCAGGTCGGCAGGTGAACCGAGCCGCGCGGCCAGCACGTCAATGGAAACACGTTCGCCTTTCTTGCCGACGAAGGAATACACATCCGCGTCACGTTCGCGGTCGATCTTCCCGTCCACGGCGGCGGGGAGAGTGATCGTTTGCGGCTTGTCGAGGCCGTCGTTCGGCTCATTCTCGGCCGAGCGCGGCGTCTCGTCGGCGAGGGCCACTTTGATCACGTTCGACTCGCCGCCGGGGCCGACGACACTGAACGCGAGCGTGCCGCCGGGCGAATCCTTCGCCACGTCCAGCTCGATTTCGATCTCGGAATCGCCGACGCGGTCGAGCGGATAGTTGTTGGGCAGACCGACCTTCTTCGGCTTCCCGGTGATCGCACCCTTCGACTTCGGTTCGTGGACTCGCAGCTCCGTCAGGCCGTCGACGTTGACCCCGCGAACGACCACCTTCGTTTTCTTCCCCGGCTCGACGACCAGCGGCATTGCCACTGCCAACTTCGGAGCGGGGGCCTTCTTCTTGTCTTGGGCGGAGGAAGAATTCAGCCACAGATGAACACAGAGAACACAGATTAGAACCAAGAAATGAAATCTTGATTGTTTCTGATCTGAGTTCTCTTTGTTCATCTGTGGCCGGTCTGATTTCAAATGAAGAGTTCCTTCACGGTTTCGCCGCTGTCGAGGGCTTCGATGGGGCGGCCGTCGGGGGCGACGAGTTGCTTGCGGGGGTCGATGCCGAGGGTGTCGAGGATGGTGTAGGCCACGTCCGCCGGCGAGACGGGGCGTTGGGTGGCGAAGGCACCGTGCTTGTCGGTCTTGCCGAGAACAAGACCAGGCTTCACGCCCGCGCCCCACCAGAGCATCGACGCGGCCTGACCCCAGTGGTCGCGGCCGGCGTCCTTGTTGATCTTCGGCGTGCGGCCGAACTCGCCCATCACCACGAAGAGCGTGTCCTCGGTCGTGCCGCGGGCGGTGCTGTCCTCGACGAGGGCCGAGATGCCGCGGTCGAACTCGGGCAGCTTCTTGTCCAGCCCTTCAAAGATCTTGCCGTGGTGATCCCACCCGGCATAGTTGACGGTGACGAAGCGCACGCCCGCCTCGACGAGCCGGCGGGCGAGCAGCAGCGATTGCCCCGCCGTCGTGCGACCGTAGCGGTCGCGGAGCTTTTCGGGCTCGGCGCCGATGTCGAATGCCTTCTTCGCCTCCGGCGAGAGGAGCATCGCGGCGGCGCGCTGGTGGAACTCGTCGTAGGTCGCGATCTGGTCGTTCCCTTGCACCTTGGCGGCAAGGCCATCAACTGCTTTCAGGAGCGTCTCACGGCGCTCGATCTGCCGCTTGGTGAGCGACGCTGGTGGCGAGACGTCCTCGACCTTGTAGTTCGCCGCGTTCGGGTCGCCGGCCTTGAATGATTCATAGCGGCCGCCGAGGAACGCGCTTTTGCCGAGCTCCCAAGTGAAGGACGGATTGCGCGGCACGGCGACGTAGGGCGGCAAGGTTCCGCTGAATCCGAAGTCGTGCGCGGCGACGGCGCCGATGGCGGGGTAATCGCCGAAGGGCGTGCCGAAGCGGCCGGAAAGGACCCAGTTCGTGGCCGTCTCGTGGTGGTCGTTGGTGTGCGAACCCGAGCGGACGAGGGCGAGCTTGTCCATCGCCCGCGCCATCATCGGCAACCGTTCGCCGATCTGAAGGCCGGGCACGACGGTGCCGATCGACTTGTACTTTCCGCGAATCTCTTCGGGGGCTTCGGGCTTGAGGTCGAAGCTGTCGTGGTGCGAGAGGCCGCCTCCGAGGAAGACGAGGACGACGGACTTCGCGCGGGCACCTTTCTTTTTCGTCGCCGCTTCCGTGCGGAGCAAAGTGCCAAGCGAAAGTCCGGCGACCGCGCCGACGCGGAGAAAGTTCCGTCGGGATAGGCCGAGGGCGATATCGATCATCGGTCCTTACCTGTCGAATGTGCGGGCGGGCGGTCGATGTCTGGCAGGTCATGCCATTATCATCGATTGTCGATCGGGATGGAAGACTTCATTTTCGGAACCCCGCCACGCGGTGGAATGTCAGGAAGTTCGCGTCGTGGGCGTTGTGCGCGGGCGTGCCGTCGGGTTCGTCGGACGCGGTGCGGACGACGGCGATGAGGTCGTCGCCATCGTAGAGCCAATCGCAGTACTGGTAGCCGTGCGCCTTCACATCCGGGTGTTGAAGGATAGTCCGTCTCACGTTCCACGTTCGTAGGTCGCTGGAGGAAACCAGCGCGAGTGTATTCCGCCGGCTGGCGGCGTTCGGTCCTTCGAACTCCTTCGGGACGAAGTTTGCCAGCGACCAATACTTTTTCGAGGACGCGTCATAGCGGATCGTGAATTTCTTCCCGCCGCCGGGGAAGTCGAGGAAGTCCCTGGCGTGGTCGAAGCTTGCCGTCTTTCCGTCGGCCGAGATGCGTACCATCGCGGCCTTTTCGGGATAGTTCGGCTGCTGCACGCGGAGGATATTCACGATTTCGCCCGCCGGCGTCGCCACGGCGTTCCCTTCCAGCCACCCGCCGAACTTGCCGTTGAACCAGCCGTAGTCGGCCGCGAGTTTGTTCGTCGTCGTCCAACTCGCCGCGTCCAGCAGGTCGGCATCGACGGACGCGGACATCATCATGGAGCGGAACTTGCGATCCCAGCCTTTGCCGCCGTTGGTCGGGTTGGCCTCCTCCATCGCACGCCAAAGCCGGCCACCGTGAATGAACACGGGCACCGGGGCACAGTGGTACATGCCGTCGGCGTGCAGGAGGCCGGATTTCGCGTCCTTAGGCTCGGTCCAGGATTTGCCGCCGTCGGTCGACTTGCGGAGGATGCAGAACCCACGAGCCTTCGAGACACCCATCAGGTACAGGTTGCCCTTGTGGACGAAGAGCGTGCCCCACCACTGGCCGACGATCTCGGAGCGATGCTTCCAGGACTTCCCCTTGTCGGTGGAAGCAAAGACGTGGGTGCGGTCGCCGTTGTCCCCAGCCATGAAAAGATCGTGGGATGCGACGTATTCGCCGTTCGGCAGCACCGCGATCGATGGCGAACCGATGTATTGCTTCGATTTTGCCGGCGAGTGTGCGATCGTCACGCCGGGAGGCGGTTCAACGGCACCGGCGACCAGCGGAACGAACACCATGACGAGCACGAGACACCGACGCATGGCGACCATCCGCGAAAGGAGTTGATGGATTGCGATGGTATTGTCGGACCTGTCCCAGAGATCGGCCTGCGGAAATCAGTCGTCCTTCGGCGCGGTGCGGCGTGCATATTCCCGAGCGGCCTCGGGATGGCCTTTCAAGGTGGCAAACTTCAGCCAGCGCAGACCTTCGGGCGGATCGAACGGCAGGACGATGCCGCCAAAGTAGAACTTGCCCACTCGATAGGCGGCCTCGACGTGCCCGGCGACAGCGGCCTTCACGTACCACTCGGCCGCTTCGCGCTCGTCCCGCATCATGCCGATTGCGTTCTCGTTCATGAGGCCGATGCGGAACATGGAATCGGCACAGCCGTTCTTCGCGCCCTCGCGGTACCAACGGAACGATTCGCGCGGGTTCGGTGGGCCGACGAGCGGTTCGTAGAACCACGCGCCGAGTGCGAGTTGCGCCTTGGCGTAGCCCCGCTTGGCGGCACGCTCGAGGAGTTCGAGGCCGAACGCGACGTCCTGTTTGAGCTTTTCGCCGCGGAGGAGCATCTTGCCAAGTTTGGTCTGCGCCGGCACGTATCCGCGGTTCGCGGACTTGAGGAACCACTCGGCGGCGGCGAGAGCATCCGGCCGCACGACGGTGCCGTCGAGGTGTATCAGCCCGAGAGAATACTCGGCCGGGGCGAACTCGCCGCCGGCGGCTTTTTCGAACCAGTGCAGGGCCGCCTTGCGATCGCGCGGCGCGCCCGCGCCGTCGAGTAGGCACTCGCCCGTCAGCCACATGCCTTCGAGGTAGTCTTCGCGGGCGACGGCGTGGAACAGTTCATAGGCCGCCGCGGCGTTGCGATCGGTCTCGACGCCTTCGGCAATGCATTCACCGTACAGAATACGGCCAAGAGGAGACCCGTCTCGCGCCGCGCGGCGCCAGTCCGCGATCCGGTCCGGCGCACGTTCTTGCAGGAACGTCGGAACATCTAAACCGAAATGCACCGCACAGCCCCAATCGTCGAAATCCGATTGGAGGCTTCCACCACTCTCGGCGGGTACGAGATCTATCAGTTCCGAGGTCATGGCGGCCCAGTGGGATTGGGACGGAAGAACCACGGAAAGCCTAGCACGCGGACGGCGATCGTGCTTGTCGAAACGGGGCCGGGGCGTATGGTAACCGGTCTACGGTTTCCGAAACGTGCGACGGGAGTTCTGCGATGGTCGAGCGACGAATCGAACTGGACCGCCGATACAAGCGCAAGGACAAGATGCGCAAGCTGAAGAAGAAGCTGGAGACGTCGACGGGCGAAGCGCGCGAGAAGATCGTCTACAAGATTAAGCGCCTCAGCCCTTTCTGGACGGAAGCAAGCCTGAAACCCGCGGATGCCGCTGCGGCCGCTCCCAAGGCCGAGAAAAAGAAGTCCCCGGCGAAAAAGAAGGCCTGAGTCCGGACAATCACTTCGCCAACTCCGAAACGAGCGATCGCAGGAACGGCTCGGCATCCGACACGATGCCGACCGTTTGCGTGCTCCCCCGGTCCATCAGTTTCGTGACGGTCGCCGGATTGATGTCGACGCAGGCTACCTTGACCCACGCCGGCAACAGGTTGCCGACCGCGATGCTGTGCAGCGTCGTGCCCACCATCAGACAGAACCCAGTCCCGGGTACATGCTTTCGCATTTCCGTCTGCGCAACAAGGATGTCCGTGATGACGTCCGGTATCGGCCCATCGTCACGGATGCTACCGCAAAGCACCGTTGACACGCCACGCGTCGCACACTCGTACATGATTCCCGATTTCAACACGCCACGCTCGACCGCAGGGCGGATGCCGCCGAGTCGGCGGATCGTGTTGATCGTGCGCAAGTGGTGTTCGTGGCCTTCGTCGGTCGGCAGGCCGCGATCGAGCGAAACACCGAGGCTCGTGCCGTAGAACGCCTGCTCCATGTCGTGAACGGCAAGCGCGTTACCCGCGAACAGCACTTGGAGAAAACCCCGGCGGATCAATTGCACGACGTGCTCCCCGGCACCGGTGTGCACGACGGCCGGGCCGAGCACGGCCACAATCTTCTCGCCGCGTGAACGTGCCGCTTTCATCGCCGTGGCGATCTCGCGCACGCCGACCGCCTTGGGCCGTTCGCTACTGACGGGGCTGGCCATGAACTCGAACAGACCATGCCGCCTCGCTTCCCCCTCCGGCGGCATGACCCGCGTACCGTCACGACCGACGACGATCCGGTCTCCAACTCGGACTTCCGTCATCGGCACGCATCGGGCGCTGCTACCGTCCGCATCCAGCACGACGCCGCAGTCCATTTCTTGGTCCTCGACCTCGATCCACTCGCCGCCGCAACGCACTTGAGTGCGAAAGTTTGTGGAGCAGTAAAAACCTTCCGGGAAAGCGCCAGACACATCCGCGGGTACGGTCTCGCAATCCTTTGCGTTTGCCGGCACCGCGCCGTGCGCGTGGATCTCCGCGAGAATCGCCTCAAGTACCTCGGCCGAATCGGCGTGGATCTCGATCGTCGCGCGGCTTGGATCATCTTGCCGCTCGCCGAGCTTCAACTCCGCGATGTGGTACCGCCCCCCGCGTGCGAGGATGGCGTCCAACACCTTCGGAAGCAGGAGCGAATCGACGATGTGGCCTTCGAGGACGACCGCCTCGACGGAGATGGCGGGTTTGGTCATGACTGTCTCCTTGCCTACACGATAGCAAGTCCTCCCGGAGAACGGCTTGCCACCGAACCTATCCGCGTTATGATTGTCCCTAGATACGGTGGCTGTAGCTCAGTTGGTTAGAGCGCCAGATTGTGGATCTGGAAGTCGCGGGTTCAAGTCCCGTCAGTCACCCTGTCCGTTCGATTCATCGGATCGCGTTTACTAAACGCGGAGATGCTTTGATTCTTGCCGATTTGACCGATCAAATCTTTGCCCGTTCCGATCAGTTGCTCTGGCTCTGGAACTTCTACGTGGCGATCGTGGTGGTCGCCTTGGCGGCCGCGGTCTGGGTTCCTGCGGTCCACGCCGATCGTCGGGCGAGAATCGTATTGATGGTCTTTTTCGTGTTCCTCGCTTATGCAAACCTGGAGTCGATGCGCTGGGTCTTGAAGCAATGGCATGCGCTCGTCGAGTCGAATCGTTCCGCCATCGTTTCAGGGCCCCTCGACTCCGTGCGGGAAGCACCCCATCCGCTCTGGGTCTTTCCGTTCCACCTCATTCTGGACTTTTCGGTTCTCATCGTGATTTGGCGATTGGCCCGTTCTGCGGAGCCACCCGTTAGCGTTTCCGCTTCGAGTACTGGTCGAACAGCCGTCCCTCCTGATCGAACGCCTTGAAATTCAACGTCCCGCCTTGCACGGTCAGATAGCAGTAGTGGTAGTCGACGCGACACTCGGCCTTGAACCAGGTCGGTGTCGGGCCGAAGTCTTCGAGCCGCCCGCCGCCGCCGCCGCTCGTGATGTGCGTCACGCCGCGCTCGGCGTCCACTTTGCCGCCGCGGACGGGCCAGCTTCGCTCGTAGAGGTGGATATGGCCGTTGAAGACCAGGTCGACGTTGTGCTTCTCGTAGAGCCGGCCCAGCGCGGTCAATCGGAGATCGCCGTTCGTGGATTTGGCCTTGGAAGTGTTGCCGTAGTCGTCGGAATCGGACGAATAGACCGGGTGGTGGTGAAAGACGACCTTCCAGGTCGCCTTCGAAGCGGTGAGGGCCTTGTCGAGCCATTCGTATTGTTCGCCGCCCGGTTGGATGCTCAGCGATCGCAAAGTATTGGTGTCGAGGCTGAAGAACTCGGCGTTGCCGTAGCGGAAGGAGTAATAGTGCTCCGGCTTCGGCAGCGCGAAGTACTTGTAGTAGTTGGCGTGGTTCTTCTCATGGTTGCCGATGCAGGGGTAGAGCGGCACGCGGGAGAAGAGCTTGTTCCCGGCCGCGAAGAGATCGCCGACCCACTGGGCCTTGTTGGCACCGTCGTCCACGACATCGCCGCAATGGAGGGCGAAGTGCGGCCGGCGATCCCACATCAGCTTGGCGATCTTCGCCGTCACGGCCGGGTTCCGCTGCGTGTCGCCGACGACGGCAAAGCTCCAGGCGTCGTCCTCGCCGACGGCCGTCTGGAATGTTAGAATCTCGCTCGCGATTTTCGCCCCATCCGCCGTCGTGCAGGTGACGCGGTAGAAGTACTTCGTGCCCGGTTCGAGCTGATCGAGTTTCAGTTCGTGCATCGTGTCTGGCTTTTCGGTCACCACGGACTTCGCCATCGGCGTCAGCGTGTCGTACTCGACGACGCAAGTCGCCGGTTGCGCCGTCTCGGCCATCACGACGATCGAATCGCGCGTGGCGAACTGCAAGTACGGCTCGACGACAAACCCCGCCGCGACCGGCTTGATTTCGGCCTTCGGTTCGCCCTGCGGCGCAGCCGTCGAAGGCGATCGCAGCAGCACGACCCCGGCGAAGACGGCGACGCAAATTCCCGCGACGACGGCTTGCGGCAGGCTATTCGGCATCGGGAGACTCCGAGAGCGTTATTCGAACAGGCGGGACACGGGAACGGAGAAGCCGGGCAGCACGTCGCCGCCGGTCAGTTCTTGGCGGGCATTCGCAAACGTCGGCTCTTCGCCGGGCTGATAGATCGTCACCGTTCGGTCATGCGGGTCGATGACCCAAACAAGCGGCACGCCGGATTCGAGGTACTTATCGATCTTTTCATCCAAATCGTCGGCCCGAGTACTCGGTGAAAGGACTTCGACGATGAGCGATGGCAGGCCGAGAATGATCGTAAATTCGTCGCTTTGCTTCAACATGACTTCGGGTGGCACATAAGCCGCATCGACACCAAAGCCGGTCGAATCGTCCTCGGTAAGTTGAACAGCGGCCTCGCCACAGACGATTTCTCCTCGTGATTGGTTCTGCTGTCGCCACCAAATGTAGAGTTCACCGGTTAAATGCGCCATTGCGGCCGAATGGAATCGGTTTCGTTTCGTCATGTCTTCTTCCCGCAATTCGCCATTGATGATCCACCGTCGTTTGCCGTCTTCGGGCATCGCCAGCAGGTCCGTCATCGTCATCGGTTGCGTCGCCGTCGACATCGAGATTTCCTCCGCTTACCGGTCCCGCAAATTCTACTTCATCCCCCGGTCGCCGTGTATCATATCCCTAAACAACCCGAACCGTGGGTTCACCCTCCGCCACGCGAAAAACAAGGGAGTCCGCCATGCCGGCCGTCCTCGACGACATCTCCACCGAAATCCTCGACCTCAAGAAGAAGATCGGCGCGACGATCCTCGCCCACTATTACCAGGAAGGCGAGATCCAGGAACTCGCCGACATCACCGGCGACAGCCTCAAACTCGCCCGTGAGGCCACGAAGGTGGATACGCCCGTCATCGTTTTCTGCGGCGTGCTCTTCATGGCCGAGACCGCCAAGATGTTGAACCCGACGAAGAAGGTGCTGCTGCCCGACTTGAAGGCCGGGTGCAGCCTCGTCGATTCGTGCCCGCCGGACAAATTGCACCGCTATCAGGAGATGCTTCGCGAGAACGGCCGGAAGTTCCAGACCGTCACGTACATCAACTCGAGCGCGGCCGTGAAGGCGCTCTCCGACTGGGTCGTCACCTCCGGTAACGCCGAGGAAGTCGTCCGCAAGATCCCCGCCGAGTACGAGATCCTCTTCGTGCCCGACAAGCACCTCGGCCGCTATCTCTCCGAAGTGACTGGCCGACAAATGATCCTCTGGGACGGCTCGTGCATGGTCCACGAAATCTTCAGCGTCCACGACCTCGTCCGCATGAAGAAACTCCACCCCGGTGCCCAGGTGATCGCGCACCCCGAGTGCCCGAAGAACATCCTCGAACACTCCGAGTTCATCGGCGGCACCGAGGCGATGATCAAGCACGTCGGCAGCTTCAAGGAACCGACCGAATTCATCGTCGCAACCGAGCCGAACATGATGTGGCAACTCGAGAGCCGCTTCAAGCAGCACAAATACCTCCCGGTGCCGGGCATCACCTGCGCTTGCAACAAGTGTCCGCACATGGCGCTGAATACGCTTGAGAAGATCCGCGACTGCATGAAGACCGGCCAGCCGGAAATCCAGTGGCAGCCCGAGTTCGACAAGGCGAAAGAAGTGTTGGCGAAGAGCTTGCTGAACCCGCCGGTCACGGCGAAGCCACACCCGCAGGGGGACTGATTCTCCCGCGAATTCGAATATCTATTTTCGTACCTCTCAATCCCCACCCGCCGAGGGGCTCCCGCCCATGCATCGCGTCCTGTTCGCCCTGCTCTTCGCCTCCACCGCATCCGCTGCCGATTGGCCTGAGTTCCGCGGCCCTAACGGCACCGGACTCTACGACGGCCCGAAACTCGTCACGGAATTCGGACCCGCCAAAAATCTCGCCTGGTCTACGCCAATCCCTGGTAAGGGCTGGTCGTCCCCCATCGTCGTGAAGGGAAAGATCTACCTGACGACGGCCGTGCCGACCGACGGCGGCCAATCCCTCCGCGTTCTCGCCATCGATGCCAAAACCGGAGCGATCGACTGGAACAAAGAGTTCATCTCCGTCGATGCCGCCACCGCTGGACGGCAGCACGGCAAGAATACCTACGCCAGCGCCACCCCCGTCAGCGACGGCGCACGCCTCTTCGTCCACTTCGGCCACATGGGCACCGCCTGCTACGACTTCGCCGGCAATCTTGTCTGGAAACGCACCGACTACAAATACGCCCCCGTCCACGGCACCGGCGGATCCCCCATTCTCGTTGGCGACACCCTGGTCTTCAGCGTCGACGGTGCCGACAAACAATTCGTCTGTGCCCTCGATAAGAAGACCGGCGACGAGAAATGGAAGTCCGACCGTCAGTCGAAGGCCTCGAAACGATTTTCCTTTACAACCCCACAGGTGATCCGCTCCAGCGGCCGCGACGTCATCGTTAGTACCGCCAGCGATTTTGTCGCTGCCTACGACCCCGCCTCCGGTGCCGAAATCTGGCGTGCCAAATACCCCGCCGGCGGCTACTCCCTGATCGCTCGCCCCGTCGTGGTCGCCGGCAAACTCATCGTTCAGACCGGTTACGATACCGCCCACCTCTTCGCCCTCGATCCGTCCGGCAGCGGCGATATCTCCGACAAGATCGCATGGGATTCCAAAAAGGGTGCCCCGCACACCCCCTCGCCCATCGGCACCGGCGACGAGGTCTACACCGTCACCGACGCCGGTTTCCTCACCTGCTTCGACGCAAAGGCCGGCACGATCCACTGGTCCGAACGCCTCGCGGGCAAAGGCTACTCCTGCTCGCCGATCATTGCCAACGGCCTTCTTTACATCGCCAGCGAGGACGGCGTTTGTTCCGTCGTGGAGGCCTCGAAAACCGGCTTCAAACTCATCGCCAAGTCGGAGTTGAAGGAAAAGACGTTCGCGACCTTCGCCCCGGTCGACGGTGCCTTGTTTATCAGGACGGAATCGAAGCTGTACCGATTTGAGGGAAAATGAGTTCGCGCGAACCTCGTTCGGCGAAAAAGAGTCTTGCCGAAGATGGGATTGGGAAGTATCAAAAAGAGTCCTGAGGGGGCGTAGCTCAATTGGTTAGAGTACCGGACTGTCGATCCGGTGGTTGCGGGTTCGAGTCCCGTCGCCCTCGCTAGTGCAACTCGATGCGGGCCGGTGCTGAGAAGCGCCGGCCCCTTGCATTTCAAGGCATTTCTGCGAACCGTCCAACATTCCGCCGAAGATGCCAAAAGTGTACTTCGGTGCAGATGAATGCGGTTCGGCGTACCCAGTTGGTACGCCCGGTGGTACGCCGAGAGCGCCCGCAATGCCATCCGTGCCTGTCAAACGGAGCGGGAGTTCGAGTACTTCGGCATCTGCCCGATCAGCCGGCACGAGGTTTGGCAGCTTGTCCACGGCCCCGGCCAGATCGTACAGCCTGCGGTGCGAATAGCGGGCGGTGAGTTCCGGCTTGGAGTGCCCGGCCAATTCCTGAAGCGTTCGCAGGTCGATACCCGAACGGCCGCCGAGCGTCAGGTACGAATGCCGGAGCGAATGGAAGTCGGCGTATTCCGGCCCGTCCGGCCCTTCGACGGCGTAGGGGATGCCGGCGGTTTCCAGATCGCGGCGGAGCATTTCCGCCCCGCGTTTGTCCCGTGCCCATGTCCCGCCCCAGATTGGCGCATTGGCGGGCTTGCCGTTGATGTACGGGCGAAGGGCTTCGGCCACGTCTACGGGCAGCGGTTGAACCTTCGTTCGGCGGTTCTTGGCGAACCGGGCCGCTAGCGTCACGGTGGGCGCGTCGAGGTCGAAGTCGGCCGGCGTGAGGTTCGCCAGCGCGTTTGCCCGGAAACCGGTGCCAGCCGCCAGCAGGTAGAGGAAGTACCGATCCGGTCCGGTGAGCCCGCGGAAGCGGCGGGCG
The DNA here is from genome assembly GCA_019636445.1 of Gemmataceae bacterium. Lineage (GTDB taxonomy): Bacteria > Planctomycetota > Planctomycetia > Gemmatales > Gemmataceae > Limnoglobus. The sequence continues at coordinate 17,611 of JAHBXO010000062.1, forward strand.
CTATCGCGGGCAACGACGAACAGCCGGCGGAGTTCCTCGGCCGTGAGTTCCCGGCGAGCGCGGCGAACGTCCGTCGAGGTGTTGGCCAGCGGCAGCGATTCGAGCGGGTTCGAGCCGACCCGCTTCGCTTTCACGAGCCATCGGAAGAAACCGCGAACGGCCCGGATGTAATGATTGACCGTCTCCGGCCCGCGGCCTTTCGACTTGTTCATCACGAGCGCTTCGACCGTCGAACGCGGATAGGTCCGCGCTTTCCCGTTCCCGATCGCGGAGAGGTTCAACCTCTTCACACTGGCGCGAACAGCGGTCCCACTCACGCCGAGCAACTTCGCCACGTCGCCCGGTGCGAACGAGTCCCCGGCAGGGAGTATGATCGGCGTACCATCCCGACGGAGTGCGTTCAACCATTCGGCCGCACGGCCCGCGTCGGCGTCAGGCGGGAAGACGAACCCGCAACCGGACAAAAGCGCCTTGATGCGGCCGGCAGTCTGTTCGGTATGTTCGGCCGTGTTCCCCTTCGCTTCGAGGTGCGCGGCGTAGTCGGCCAGGTGGTCCGCCAGCGGCCGGCGGGCGTGTTCTTCGGCCGGATCGGTGAACCCGGAACGAACCCGCGAAGCCTTGCGTTCCATCTCCGCGGCGAGTTGTTCCGTCGCCTTCAAGTCGGCGAACCCCTTCATCCGGCGGACCGTGCCGTTGCCGTCGCGGTACTTGAAATACCAGCACTTCGAAGGCCGAAGAAAGTTCCGGCCATCTTTCGTGAGCGGATACAGAACGGCGCGGCCTCGCTCTTTCAGGCGAACATGCGGCCGGCCCTCGTGATCAACGATGTTACTGTTTGGCGGAAGCGGCCGGGTACTGAACAGCTTGAACGGCTTCGGCATGATCGGCCTCGGTGAGAAGATCGCGCCCGGCCCGTCGCTTCTCACGACGACGAACCGGGCCGATCAAAGGCGAACGAAGTATACCCGACGGCTGCACGGCGCGCCATGTCGGTTCGGTCGATTTCGATTCGTTGTGTGCGCCGAGCGCGCCAGCGGCGACGGCGCACTGGTCCCATTCTGGGATAGAGGCAATGCATTGCCTCAGTTTCAGCAGTCAGATTGCCTCATGCAATCGGCAACAGATTGCCTCAAGCGGAGCCAGCCGGATGCACACGGTACGTTGAAGGCCCCGAGTTCAGTCGTCCGCGCCGCACGACTTGTACCAACCCCTTCGCTTCGAGGGATGCCAGGGCATATCGAACCATTCGCGGCTTCAGCCCAGCGCGGCGGGCGATGTCCGCTTGTCCGGTGCGGGCGGTGCCTGTAGCCTTTGTGTCCCGAAACAGAATCAACCAGACTTTCACTTCTGCCCCTGTCAGGCCCGCCAGGGCGAAGTCGGTGAACGTGTTCAGCACGGCGAAGCGTTCGGAGCGGGTTCGGCGCTTCGGCTTCGAGGTCGGCATCGGTCGGTCGGGTTCGTCGTCGGCGCGGAACATTGCATCGGGTGGCAACTTCCCGCCGTGCTCCTCGTTCACTTCGCGGAGTGTCAGCCTTCGCACGGGCGGCCCCCCTTCGCTCTTTCGGTCCTCGTGCGGGCCGGCTTCGCGGCGTCGAAGGCGTCCAGGCCGGACGACGCGGGTGCGAATGTCTGCCGACATGGATCGAACGCGGTCGGGATGTCGGCCACGGCCCCGTAACGGTTCTTCTCGCACTGGAACACGATTCCGCCCGCGTCGTCGCCGACTAGGACGTAGGCGGCATCGCAGCCGAATTCGAGTTCCGACGAACCGCGAAACGATGCCAGGTTCAGCCCCTTGTAGGTCGAACCGCTCGCGCCCTTTTGTCGCGCCACGGCCGCGGCGAGAAGCACAACCGCGCCGACGTCGCAGAATCGGCTGCGAAGCATGGTCACGGCCGTGTCGAGTTCTTCGCGCTTCTCTTTCGATCCGTTGCCCACGGTGAACCGTTGAACGTAATCGAGGATCAACACATTCGCGTCGAATGCGGTGCCCGCGGCGGCGGCGTGTTCGAGGGAATAGGGCTCGTTCAGGAACGCCAGACGGCCGCCGATCGGTTCGAGGGACGCCACGGCGGCGCGAACCCGATCCCGTTCCGAAGGCGTCAGGGTCCGGTCGGCAATCGCTGAGAGCGGAACGGCCGAAAGACGCGACACGATACGATTCACGAGCGTCACCGGTGCCATTTCCACGTTGGCCATGAGAAGCCGGGCCGATTCGTTGAGGCGAAGCAGGTCGATGCCGATTTGCACGAGGGCCGCGGTCTTCCCGCCCCCCCGGCGCTCCGCCGAACAGGATCATGCGCCCCGGCCGCACGTCCAGCGAAGCGAAGGGGGACGGCAGCGCGAACCGGGCAGGCGGTTCCCCGCGTTCCACGTCCGCGAACCACGAGCCGAACAGGTCCGCCCCGGTGGTGTAGGTCGGGTTCATGGGGTTCGCCCCCCGCGTTGCTTGAGAGCGTGTTGAATGCCGCATTCAATCTGCCGTTCCACGTCCTTCGGCGTCAGCCCCACGTCGCGCCCGGGTTCCGTGAGCAGCGCGGCCACGAGCGAAGGCGGCGCGCCCTGTTCCGTCAGCCAGGCGGCGGCCCGGAACAGCGTTTGATGCCGTTCGCCCTCGTTCACGCCGAAGCGGAGCAGATCGACGAAGAATCGCGGTGCCCGCGCATCGACCGGGCCGAAGTCGCGGCGGGCGGCGGCGCGGTCGTGCGCCTTGCGGGCGGTCACGTCTTCCGCGTCGCGCCAGTCCGCGGCGAGTTGGGCGGCGGGTTCGCGCATCGCGGGGATGCCATCCCCGGCCGGATGCTTCGCGGTTTCGAGGATGCCGGCCAGATCGCGAACGAACAGGCATTCGGCGGAGATGCGGCGCTTGAACAATCCCGTTCGCGGGTGGCGCGTGTTGGGAAGACGGATGATGTGGGCCAGGTCGAAAATGGCGGAGTCGATCCGCACTTCGGCCGCACTGGCGAGCGCTTCGGCGAGCGTCCGGCAAACGCGATGGAACCCGACGGCCGGCGGCGGAGCGTGAGCCAGTTCGAGGAAGACATGGAACCCCTTCCCGCCGGAAAAGTAAATCGGCGCGTCGCCTTCCAGTTCGGGATAGCGGCGGTGCAGGAACAGCACGAGCCGGCGCACGTCCGCCAGCGCTTCGTCAAGGTCGGCCCGGTCGATGTCCAGCACGAGGAACCGGCATCCGCACGGCCCCGCGAACCCGGCCACGGATTGCCGGTTCGCGGCGTAGTGCGATTGCAGCTCCGGCCCGAAGACGAAGTGCGAGAGGTACGCTTCGCGGGATTCGTCCCGTTCGAGGAAGTCCCCGTCGGCGTAGGCGGTCAAGAGGTCCGCATGGCGCACGAGCGCCCGCGGCGACGTGGGCGGCCCGCAAACGTACGCGCCCACGTCGAACGGCGTCTCGCTCACTTCGGCCCCCCTTCGCTTCGTGGAGGCAACAGGAACGCCGAGGCAGGCGAATCGACCACACGAACGAGGTCGATCCGCTTCACGTCGTTCCGCTCTACCCCGTCGTTCCCGCGCTGGAGCACGACCAAGAGCTGCACGAGGTATTCCCGGCCGGGTTCGGGGAACGGGGAAAGTAGCTTCGCGGTGGTGGTCAGCCCGAACGGTGCCAGTTCGCGCTTGGTGTACGGCAGCGCCTTCGGGCCGAACGTCCAGGTCCGCACGATCGTGCGGCCGGCCTGTTCGCCCTCGGTCACTTCGAAGCGCAGCCGGTAGGCGTCGGCCCCGGCCTTTGTGGAGCAGAATTCCCCCCGCACGACGCGGGCCGCATAGATGCCCGGCGGGATGGGCGTGTATTCCGGCGCGGCCTCGGCCGCGTCAAACCCGGCGAGTCCTCCGGCGGAATTGGAATTGGTCGAATCAAGTGCGCGTGTAAAATCCATAGCAGGATCCTTTCGTTTGCGGCCGGTCCCGCGCCAACGGGCCGGCCGTTTTTCATGGGTGAAGGTCACTTGCGAGCCGCACGGATGGCGGCCCAGGTTTTACGGTCCGGTGCGCCGGCATCGAGCCATGCGCGGAGTTCATCGAGTCGCCAAACAACACGGCCCCCGATGCGGACCGGTTCCGGCAGCTTGCCGGCGGCGTCCCACGTCCTCACGGTGCGCAGCCCCACGTCGAGCAGTACAGCAAGTCGGCGAGCATCGGCCACGAGCGGAGCGCCGGTGGGATCAGCGAGAGGTTCAACGGGGCAGATGCGAAGGGGGAGGATGTCAGCCATTGGCATGGCCCCCTTTATCGTCAGCGTTCGTGAG
>JAHBXO010000063.1 GCA_019636445.1 Gemmataceae bacterium
TTTAATTTCCAGTATCGGCGTGTAGTTGTTACCGATGAAATACACGAATATTGCTATTGTAATAGTTTTATGATTCGCCAAATCACAGGCGATACTTCCTGTGCGCGACGAGAATGAACACACAAAGGAATACTCTCCCATGCGGACCCTGCTCTCGTTCCTCCTACTCCCCCTCGCCTCCTTCGCGGCCGATCCGCCGAAGCCCGCGCCGCCACTCGTCGCGCCGATCAACATCGACGACTGGACCCCGCGCCCGGCCATCGGCAAGGGCGAACCCTACGAGCGCATGAAGGACCCCGAATGGGACGACAAGCGGTTCCAGCTCACGGACACCGGCCCCGTCTTGAATTGCAGCTTCCGCTACCCGGTCGGCAAGAATCAATTCATGGCCTATAAGGCGAGCATTCTTAAGCTCGGCCCCAAAGGCGAGGCGGGAATCGCCTTTGACCGCAACACGATGAGCATGGTCGCGGCCTGGACTGGCGGGTTCGTCAATATCAGCGAACGCCGCTTCGGACTCCTCAACACGCCGACGCCAAAGGGACAGATCGCATTTGCTGTACCCGTCGGTCCCGGCTGGGCCGATGCGAACGGCAAATGGGATGCGGGCCTCCAACGATTCACTGCGCCGATTCCCGCTACCTGGGCCAAGTATCGCGGCACTTACCTCCACGGCGAACACGTTCTGTTGAAGTACACGGTTGGCGAGACGGAGATTCTCGAAACGGCTTGGGCGGAAATCGGCGAAAAGCAAATCGTTCGGTGCCTGAAGGTCGGCGCATCCAAAGTACCACTGACGCTCCAGACAACCGGTAAGCCCCTGACACTCCCGCCGAGCGATCAGCCGCGACGAATCGCGGTCGTGAATGACCGTATCGTCAATCGGTTTATTCCGAGCCTCGACGGGTACACCAAACCCGGCCCCGCACGCTGGGGCAAGCCACTCGTCACGAAGCTCGTGCGGGGCAGCGCCGACGGTCCCTTCGCCATCGACACGCTCACCATTCCCTACGACAACCCGTTCAAGGCCCTCTTCTTCTGCACGGCCGTCGATTTCCTGGCGGACGGCCGCATCGCGATGTCCACCGCCCACGGCGACGTCTGGCTCGTCCGCGTCGACGAGGCCAAGGACGAATGCCACTGGCAGCGCTTTGCCACCGGCCTCTATCAGCCGCTCGGCCTCAAGGTGATCGACGGCAAGATTCTCGTCCTGGAGCGCGGCCAGCTCACGCGTCTGCACGACAACAACGACGACGGCGAGGCCGACTACTACGAGTGCGTCAACAACGACTGGCACTGCTCCGGCGGCGAACACAGCTACGACACCAGCCTCGAAACCGACCCGCAGGGGAACTTCTACTTCCACAAGACCGGCGACACCGACACGCCGACCGGCGGCACCCTCATTCGAATCCTCAAGGACGGCAGCAAGGCCGAAGTGTTTTGCACCGGCTTCCGCCACCCGATCGGCCTCGGCATCTCGCCGACCGGGATCATCACCGGGGCCGACCAGGAAGGCAACTGGATGCCCGCGACGCGGATCGACCAGTACAAGTCGGGCGGCTTTTACGGCGACATGCGGGCCCACCACCGCGCGACGCCGCCGAATACGTACGACGAGCCGCTCTGCTGGCTGCCGCGCGAGGTGGACAACTCGGCCGGCTGCCAGGTCTGGGTACCGAACGACGAACGCTGGGGCGCGCTCGCCGGGCTGCCGCTGCACTTCAGCTACGGCCGCTGCAAAGCGTACGTGTTGCTTCGCCAAGAGATTGGGGACATAGTCCAAGGCGGCGTCGCGGAACTGCCGGTACGGTTCCTGAGTGGCTCGCGCACCGGCCGGTTCCACCCGAAGGACGGCAGCCTGTACGTCGTCGGCCTCAACGGCTGGCAGACCGCCGCGAAGGCCGACGGCAGCCTCCAGCGCATGCGCCTCACCGGCAAACCGCTCGACGTGCCGGTGAAGATGGAGGTCGTCCCGGAGGGCGTGAAGCTCACCTTCTCGCGCGAGTTGGACGCGAAAGCCGTGGCGAATCCGGCCAACTACCGGGCCGCATGGTGGGGCTATCGTTGGAGCGGCGAGTACGGCTCGAAGCGGTGGAAGGTGTCCGACCCGAAGGTCGAAGGTCAGGACGACGTACCGGTCGAGAGCGCCGAACGGATCGATGGCAAGACAGTCTTCGTCAAGTTGAAGGGCGGCTCCAAGCCGGCGATGAGCGTGCAACTCGGCTACAACCTGCTCGCGGCCGACGGTAAGCCGGTTGTCGGCTCGACGTTCTTCACGATCCACGCGACGGGGAAGTGAGAGGATGCTTCTCCGTCGTTTCCTCGTCCTGCAATCGCTCCTGCTCTGGCAGGGCGGGTTCCTGTTTTACGCCCTCGTCGTCGTGCCGGTCGGTACCGATTTGCTCGGTTCGGCGACGGCGCAGGGAATTGTCACGGCGCGCGTCACGCTCTGGCTGAACCGGATCGGCTGGTTCGCGCTCGCGTTCTGCGCGATGGACGCGCTCGCCACGGCGCCGCGACGGCGAATTCGCTTCTGGCTCGTGGTTCTGGCGACAATTGTGAATGGATTGCTCACCTTTTGGTTGCACGGCGAGCTCTCCGGACGACTCGACTTCGACGAACACCGCCTCCGCGAACGCGACGGCTTCTATTCCCTTCATCGCTGGTATCTCCTTCTCTCGACCATTCAGTGGCTCGCGATGGTCGTCTATTCCCTCGCCACGCTCTCCGCCTGGCGCGCCCACGACGGCCACCCCGGCGCGGCCCTCCGCTGGCTTTTCAACCGCAAATAACCGTTCGTGAAAGCTCCGCGAAATCGACCGGTATCCCCACCTGTCGCACGCCAACACCAGTCGCCGTGCGTACACTATGGGGGTTGCCCCAACATGTCGTTCCATTCCAGGAGTTCTCGAATGAATCGGTTCCTGTCCGCCGTGGCCGCCGCCCTGCTCGCCATGTCGCCCGCCGTCGCAGCCGACAAGTACAAACTTGACGGAGAGAATACCACCATCGAATTCACCGGCACCAAAAAGGACGGCAAGCACACCGGCGGATTCAAGAAACTCGAAGGCACCGTCACGAACGACGGCGGCTGGAAGATCGACGTGACCATCGACACGACCTCGCTCCATTCCGACAACGCCATGCTGACGAACCACCTCAAGAACGGTGATTTCTTCGGCGTGAAGGACCACCCGACGGCGAAGTTCGTCACCACGAAAATCGATAAGGGCGACAAGGGCTTCACCGTGACTGGCAAGTTCACATTGCTCGGCAAGGAGAAAGAGATCAGCTTCCCGGCCGAGATCAAGACCGGCGAGACATTCGAGTTGAAGGCCGAATTCAAGATCGACCGCACCGACTACGGCATGACGTACGGTCAAGGCAAAGTCGACAACGAAGTCGCGATCAAGGTCGAAGTCAAGGCGAAGAAATAAGCGATGACACTGCCGCCGACGCCGATGGTGCTGGAGACCCTGCGGGAGACCGTGGGGCCGCCGTTCGCCGTCGGCGTCGTCGTTCTTTTTGCCTCGCGATTGCTTTTCGGTAAGACGTCGATCCCGTTCGCAGCGCTCGTCGGGTTCGTCGCGGCTTTTGCGGTTGGAAATCTCACGTCGCAATTCAATTCCGATTGGTGGCCGTCCACCGCACGGGCGTCGTGGCTGCCGTGGCTGGCGATCGCCGGGGCCGTGGCGGGTCTGGTGGCGCGGCGGTGGGTGCTCGCGGGCGCGGCGCTGTGGGCCGCGGCGGCCGCGATGGCGGTCGTGCGAATACTCGCAAAGGAGTACCACACCGCTCCGACGTGGGCGGTGCCGGCGTTCGTATTATTGCCCGCCGCCGTCGGGTTCGGTCTGATGAAACTGGACGCGAAGCGGCCAGGCTTCGCCGTGCCATTCCTGATGGGCTGCGCGTTGATGTCCGCGGGTACCGTCGCGATCCACGCGCACTCGAAGAGCCTGCTGGACGCCGCCACGCTAGGCGGGATGTGCCTATTCGGGTTCGCGGTCGTCGCGGCTTTCGGTGGGTTGGAAACCGGCAGCGTGTTGCCCGGCACGGCGATCCTGTTGACGGGCACGGCGTTCGCGTCGTTTCACGAAACATTCGCCGAGATTCCGACTGCGGCGTTCGTACTGCCGGCCGCCGCGCCGCTGTTCGCGCTCATCGGCCATGTGCCGGCCGTCGATCGGCTGTGCCCGAAACGACGACTCGCGATCGTGCTGCTTCCCGCGCTGGTGGCGATGGCCGTCGGTGTCGCGCTGGCAATGCAAGCCGCGCCGCTCACTTTTGATGATCCGATCTGAGTTTCATGCCGCGACTCGCCGTGTCTGGTCTCGCCACGAGGTCACGAAGGCGGCATAGTCGGCCGGCGTATCGACGCCCCGATGTGCCTCTGGTACCGTATCGAGTCGGATCGTACCACCGGCGGCCAGCATGCGAAGTTGTTCGAGCTTCTCGAATTGTTCAAGCGGGTGCGGCGGGGAGTTCGCCATTCGGATCAGCGCTTCCCGTCGATAGGCGTAGACGCCGAGATGCAGCAGGAACCGACCGGAGGCAAAGTCGGGTTCGCCATCGCGGACGAAGGGAATCGGCGAACGGCTGAAGTACAGCGCCCGCCCGTCGTCGGAGCCAACGACCTTCACGCAGTTCGGATTCTCGTAGGTGGCGCGGTCGCGGATGGGCGTGGCGAGTGTCGCCATGCTGGCCACACCGTCGGTCATGAGGTCGATGAGCCGTTCGATGGCGCGCGGATCGAACTGCGGTTCGTCCCCTTGCAGGTTCACGAAGAGATCCGTTGTCGGCAGCCCGGCGGCGACCTCCGCGATGCGGTCGGTGCCGCTGGCGTGATCGGCTCGCGTCATGATGGCTTCGCCACCGAACGAGCATACCGCGTCGTAGATGCGATTATCGTCGGTCGCAATCAGCACACGGTCGGTGTTGCGGACTTCCTTCGCCCGCTCGTGGACATGTTCGATCAGGTATTTCCCCGTCTCGCGCAGGAGCGGCTTGCCAGGCAGGCGGACGGACGCGAAACGAGCAGGGATGACGATGGCGGTGGACACGGTATGAACTCCGGGAGTGCGGAGTTCGTACCGCGCCGTCGACGCCGGCGTCAATCGGACTGTTTGGTGCCCAATAGCTGATTCAGGTGTGTCTGGAGTTTCCGATGCGCCGAGGTTGGTCCTTTGGCAAGCAAGAGCGCCTCGCGGATGTTCAACTTCAGGTCGGGGACGGGCAGTTTGGCAAGGGCGCTGTCCAGGTCGCAGAGCAAGTGGTAGCGATTGCCGTCGGGATCGACGGCGATGCCATGGGAACGGAGGAATTCCAGTTCGCGGTAGAAGCCCCGCTCGTTGAGTTTGAGTTTCTTGATGAGCGTTTCGCGGCGTTGAGGTCCGTCGGAGAGCAAGGTCAGCATCTTGCAGACGCGGACGGCGCGATCGCGCGTAATGGGGGACTTGTCGTCGGTGGTTTTTGCGGTCATGGAAAATCCTTTTCGGCCGGTCGCAGCGCGGAGCTTGCGAGTGGGCGGTGGCATCCAACCCCGCGCTGAGCCATGATGTTAGGCCGGGTGCGGGACGAAAGCAAGCGCGCGATGGGAATTCCTCCGCGTTCTTTCATGGATCCCTTCGCTGGCGATTCGTTCCGCCGGCAGGTATAACGATAGCATTGTCAATCCCGCCGCTTGGCCCGACTCTCCGGGTATCGTCATGTATCGATTCGCCATCGCTTGGTTCTCGACGGCCCTGGTGCCCTCCGCACTGTTGGCCGCCGATCCGGTGAAGGCCGCCCCGGACTTCACACGCGAGATCCAGCCGATTCTTGTGGAGCACTGTTACGCGTGTCACGGCCCGGATGCGAAGGCGCGTAAGGCCGGCCTGCGTCTGGACACGAAGGAGGGGCTGGCGGCGGCCGCGCCGCCGGGCCAGCCGAAGGAAGCCGAACTGCTCGCTCGCATCATGAGCACCGAGGAAGGCGAGGTGATGCCGCCGAAGAAGTTCGGCAAACCACTCAAACCAGACCAGATCGCGAAGTTGAAACTCTGGGTCGAAGGCGGGGCTGCATGGAGCGAACACTGGGCCTTCGTCGCTCCGAAGAAAGCACCGGTGCCCAGTGGCGTCAACCCGATCGATCACTTCATTCGCGAACGGCTGAAGAAAGTCGGCCTAACCGCAAACCCCGAAGCGCCGAAAACCGCCTGGTTGCGCCGTGCCACCTTCGACCTCACGGGCCTGCCGCCGACCCCGAAGGAGATCGACGCCTTCCTCGCCGACACTTCACCAAAGGCCTATGAAACTGCCGTCGATCGCCTCCTCGCATCCCCTCGCTACGGCGAACACATGGCCCGCTTCTGGCTCGACAGCGCCCGCTACGGCGACACCCACGGCCTGCACCTCGACAATTACCGCGAAATGTGGCTCTACCGCGATTGGGTCATCCGCGCCTTCAACGAGAACAAACGATACGACCGCTTCCTCGTCGAACAACTCGCCGGTGACCTCATCCCGAATGCAACGATCGATCAGAAGGTCGCCACGGGATTCCTTCGTTGCAACATCACGACCAGCGAAGGCGGGGTCATCGAAGAGGAATGCTACGTCCGCAACGTCGTCGACGTGACCGACACCTACGGCTCCGTCGTCCTCGGCCTGACCATCGGCTGCGCCCGCTGCCACGACCACAAGTACGACCCGCTCTCGCAAAAGGACTACTACTCGCTCTTCGCCTACTTCAACAGCATCGACGGTTCCGCGCTCGACGGCAATGCGGCCCGGCACGCCCCCGTGATTCCCGTACCGACGGCGGAGCAAACCCAGCGGCTCGACGAACTCCGCGCCCGGCTTGCGACTGTGAACGCCAGGATCGCCGATGCGATCGCGAAATCCGATTACCAGGACACGGCCACCGGCAAGGCCGCCGCAAGCCCGACGCGCCGCGATATCGTGTGGGTCGACGATGCGATCCCCACCGGCGCGGTGGAAACACCGGAAGCCGGTTTCAACCGGAAATGGGTCTTCGCCGCGAAGTCGGAGCACGAACCGGCCGCGGGGGATCGCAGTCTCAAGCTTGAGGCGAAGGGCCTCATGCAAGTCGTGGCGACGGATGCCAAGCCGGGCCTACGCGTCGGCGAGGGGGATACTCTCTTCGCACACGTCTGGATCGATCCGAAGAACCCGCCTAAGGAAATCATGATCCAGTGGCACACCAATAACTGGCTTCATCGTGTTTACTGGGGAGAAAACCGGATTGATTGGGGCAAGGATCGTTCGACGGAACGTCGACCGCGCGGACAACTCCCGGAGTCCGGAAAATGGATCAAGCTGGAAATTCCGGTAGCTCAGGTGGGCATCACTCCCGGTGCGATCATCAACGGCATCGCCTTCACGCAGTTCGATGGCACGGCCTACTGGGACAAAGCCGGGATCACCACGGCCGCGCCGCAGGGCGATCGCCGGTTCGACACGCTCGCGGAGTGGGCAGCCGCCAGTGGGGCCGATACCGCGGTGCCAAAAGCGATTCGCGACCTGCTCAATGTCGACACCGCCAAACGGACCGACACCCAAAAGAATCAACTGCGCGATTACTTTGTCGAGTACGGATATTCGAAAACGCGCGACCTCTTTGAACCGCTCCACAAGGAGCGTGCCGAACTGACCGGCACCATCGCCAAACTCGATGGGGAAATCCCCACCTCATACGTCTTCAAGGAACGCGCGGCTCCGCGGCCGGCGTTCATACTCAAACGCGGTGAATACGACCAACGCGGCGAACCCGTCCAGCGCGCGACGCCGAAAGCCCTCGCATCGCTTCAGTCGGCGATCCCGAAGGACCGCCTCGAAATGGCGAACTGGATCGTCGGACCGAAACACCCGCTCGCTGCCCGCGTCGCCGTCAACCGCTTTTGGCAACAGGTCTTCGGGACAGGGTTGGTGAAGACTGCGGACGATTTCGGCACGCAGGGCGAGGTGCCGAGCCATGCCGAACTCCTGGACTGGCTTGCCGTCGACTTCCGCGATGGCGGCTGGGATGTGAAGAAGCTGATGAAGTCGTTTGTCCTTTCGGCGACCTACCGGCAATCGGCAAAAGCCACGCCGGAAAAACTCGCGATGGACCCGCAGAATCGATTGCTGGCACGGGGGCCGCGGTTCCGACTCGATGCCGAGATGGTGCGTGATCAGGCACTCGCGACGGGCGGGCTGCTCGTCGAGACGTTCGGCGGCCCAAGCGTGAAGCCACCACAGCCCGCCGGCCTTTGGGAAGCCGTCGGCTACACCAGCAGCAACACCGCCCGATTCGCGCCCGACAAAGGCGACAAGGTCCACCGCCGCAGCCTGTACACGTTCTGGAAGCGCACGTCGCCGCCGCCGCAGATGACGGCGCTGGACGCACCCAGTCGCGAGGCGTGCACGGTCCGCCGGGAGCGGACGAACACGCCGTTGCAGGCGCTATTGCTCATGAACGAGACTCAATTCGTGGAAGCGAGCCGCGCGGCCGCCGAGCGGGCGCTGGCGGAAGGCGGCGACGACCCGATCGGCCTTTTGTTCAAGATCACCGCTTGCCGACCCGCCTCGGCCGAAGAGTTGGCGATCCTGAAGAAAACGCACGACACGTTCCTCGCCGCGTTCCAAAAAGAACCGGCCCGAGCCGCCAAGCTCATCGCGATCGGCGAAACGAAACCGACCCCGAAGCTCGACACTGCGAAACTCGCGGCCATGACGTTGGTCGCGAACACGATCTTCAACCTCGACGAAGTCCTGACCAAGTAACCGGAAAGTCCGCCATGCATCCCATACTCGAAGCGCAAGCGATCCTGCCACGCCGCGCGTTCCTGTCGCGCGGTGCCCTCGGTGTCGGCGCCACGGCACTGGCCTCGCTGCTGCCCGGGCACGCCCGCGCCGAGGCGATGCCCGGCGTGCCGCACTTCGCCCCCAAGGCCAAACGCGTCATCTACCTGCTCATGAACGGCGGACCGTCCCAACTGGACCTGTTCGATTACAAGCCGAAACTCATCGAACAATACGACAAGGACCTGCCCGCGTCGATCCGCATGGGCCAGCGATTGACGACCATGACCAGCGGCCAGGCGCGCTTCCCCGTCGCGCCATCGAAATACAAGTTCACCCAGCACGGCCCCGCCGGCATGTGGATCAGCGAACTCCTCCCGCATACCGCCAAGATCGCCGGCGAACTCGCCTTCGTCCGCTCCCTGCATACCGAAGCCATCAACCACGACCCCGCCGTCACGTACCTGTGCAGCGGCAATCAGGTCCCCGGCAAGCCGAGCCTTGGCGCGTGGCTCAGCTACGGCCTCGGCACCATGAACAAGGACCTCCCCGACTTCGTCGTCATGACGCCGTCCTGGACCGGCCGCAAAGAAGCCCAAGCGATTTACAACCGCCTTTGGGGCTCCGGCTTCCTCCCCAGCAAGCACCAGGGCGTGGCCCTGCGATCTCAAGGCGATCCGGTCCTGTTCCTCTCCAATCCGGATGGCGTCGACGGTACCACCCGCCGCACCATGCTCGATGCGCTCGGCGAACTTAATCGCAAGCACTTCGACGCCGTCGCCGACCCCGAAACGCAGACCCGCATCGCCCAGTACGAAATGGCTTTCCGCATGCAGTCGAGCGTGCCGGAACTCGTCGACCTCTCGAAGGAGGACAAGGCGACGCTCGACCTCTATGGACCGGACGTGACCAAGCCCGGCACCTTCGCCGCGAGTTGTCTGCTGGCTCGCCGGCTCGTCGAGCGCGACGTGCGCTTCGTTCAACTCCTCCACCGTGGCTGGGACCAGCATGGCAACATCGCCGGCGACCTGCCGAATCAGTGCAAGGACGTGGACCAGGCTTGCTACGCACTGATCACCGACCTGAAACGTCGCGGCCTACTGAAGGATACACTCGTCGTCTGGACCGGCGAATTCGGGCGGACGGTCTACTCGCAAGGTGGGCTTTCCAAGACGAATTACGGCCGGGACCACCACCCTCGCTGCTGGACGATGTGGATGGCCGGAGGCGGGATCAAGCCCGGGGTCGTCCACGGCGAGACCGACGACTTCAGTTACAACATCGCGAAAGACCCGGTTCACCTGCACGAACTGAACGCCACGATCCTGCACTGCCTCGGCATCGACCATCGGAAGTTCAGCGTCAAGTTCCAAGGTTTGGATCAGCGGCTCACGGGCGTCGAGGAATGCAAGGCGGTCAAGGCCCTGCTTGCCTGACGCCCATCCCACGATCCGCCTAGAATGGAACGGTTCGACCTCCCGAGAGACCGAAGCGAATGGCCACCGTTCCCGACGAGACACCACCGGCCGCACCGGCTCCGCCCGCGACGCCTGCCAAGTCACCCCGTTCCCAACCGCTCCTGCCGGGCGGTTGGGCCGCCGTGATCGTCGTACTTGGCGTCGTCATCCTCCTGCTTCTCTTCCAAAGCCCTGCTCGTGTCTCGCTGACCGCGTTCGAGAAGATTCGCGACGCCGGCGAAATCAAGACCCTCAAACTCGTCGGTACCGATCGCGCGTATGGTGAACTCCGCGATCCAAAAGGAGAACTCGCCAAATCCCTCAATCTCACCGGTGGTCAGTTCACGCTTCAACTTCCCCATAGCGACAATCTCTACCGGGACGTCGTCGATGCCGTACGCGACGCCGACCGCAAGGTCCGCACGGAGAAGAAAGACGACGCCGAACCCGTCGTCGTGACCGTCGAAGAGGACCCGCTCGGGGCGATTGGTCCGGCACTCTGGTTCATGTTGCTCTTCGGTGCCTTTGCCGCCTTCACTGTCTTCGTCGTTTTGCCCCGCCTACGTGATTCGGGCGGCGGCGGATTCATCAACGGCTACATCCGTAGCCCCGCGCGCCGCTACGAAAAGGGGAAGACCCGCGCGACCTTCGAGGACGTCGCCGGCATGGACGCCGCCAAGCGTGAGCTTCAGGAAGTGGTGGACTTCCTCCGCAACCCGGACAAGTTCACCCGACTGGGCGCGCAGGTGCCCAAGGGTGTACTTCTCGTCGGACCGCCCGGCACCGGCAAGACGCTCATGGCCAAGGCCACCGCCGGCGAGGCGAACGTGCCGTTCTACAGCATCAACGGATCCGAATTCATTCAGATGTTCGTCGGCGTCGGCGCCAGCCGGGTCCGCGATCTGTTCAAGACGGCAAAGGAAAACGCCCCGTGCGTGATCTTCATCGACGAGATCGACGCCGTCGGCCGCATGCGCGGTGCCGGGGTCGGCGGCGGATCGGATGAACGCGAACAAACACTCAACCAGATCCTCAGCGAGATGGACGGGTTTCAACCGAACGAAACCATCATCGTCCTCGCCGCCACGAACCGCCCCGATGTGCTCGACTCCGCCCTGCTCCGCCCCGGCCGGTTCGACCGGCACATCACGGTCAGCCGCCCAACCTGGCAGGGCCGCCTCGCGATCCTCAAGGTCCACACCCGCAACAAGCCGCTCGCCGACACGGTCGACCTCGAAAAGATCGCTCGCGCCATGATCGGTATGAGCGGTGCGGAATTGCGGAACCTGTGCAACGAGGCCGCCCTCGTCGCGACGCGTGCGGGGAAGAACACGCTCGAACAGTCCGACTTCGACCAGGCCGCCGATCGCGTCCGGCTCGGTGCCAAGCGCGAAGAGGCCTTCGGCGACGAGGAGAAGAAGCGGACCGCGTACCATGAGGCGGGACATGCTCTGTGCGCCTGGCTGGAACCCAAGGCCGACCCGATCGAACGTGTCTCGATCGTGCCGCGTGGCCGCGCCGGAGGCTTCACCCTCTTCCGGCCCGACGAGGACCGCGTCGACCATTCCCAATCCGAATTACTCGCCGAACTTGTCGTCACGCTCGGCGGCCGCGCCGCGGACCGGCTCGTCTTCGGCGAACCCCTGAGCGGGGCCATCGGCGACCTGAAGCACGCCACCAAGATTGCCCGACTCATGGTCACCCAGTTCGGAATGAGCGATAAATTGGGTCCCGTTTCCTATCGCGTCGGCGAGGACCACGTCTTCCTCGGCAAGGAGATCGTGGAATCCCGCGACTTCAGCGAGGGCACCGCCCGCATCATCGACGAGGAAGTGCAACGGATCCTGAGCGAAGCCGAAGCGCGGGCCTATGAATTGATTGAACGCAACCGAAACGACTTGGACAAATTGGCCACAGCGCTGCTGCAACAGGAGGAGCTGGACCGCGACGACGTGAATCGGCTCTTGCGGAAGTCTCCCCAACCCGAACCGACCGCCGCGCCCGCCGAGGTGCCGCCCGAAGACACCGTCGTCTCGCCAAAGCTCGCCTTCGGCAGCACATGATTCAAAACGCGTGCTGGACGCCGAACCAGAACTGGACCGGCGTGTCGTCGTTGAGCGTCTTGGCCACATCGAACCGGAACGTGACACGCTCGATAAAGCTGAACAGGGCGGTATCGACGCGCAAGCCGAGGCCGAGCGCGTGCGCAACATCGCCAAGCACAAGGCCATTTGTGTAGACGGCCCCGACATCGTAGAAAGCCGCGAGCCAGAGATTGCGGGCACCGACAGTCCGGTCAAGAGCGTCCCACTCCACGTTCCGCACCAACGGAAGTCGAAGTTCCAGATTCGCCGCCCAAAGCGCACTTCCTTGTCGTTCGCCCAAGTCGTAGCCGCGGAACAGCGTGCCCCCGCCGAGCGCGAAGAATTCGCCGCGGTCGGGCGTCGCCCCCATCACCACGACGCGGGCCGCGACGCGCGAATGGCTGAATCGACCCAGGCACTCGCTGTCGAGCACCTTCTGTACGGCAGCGAGTTCGAGGCGGAACTGCGCGTGGCCCGTATCGCGGCGCAGCCCGGCGACGCCACCGCCGACCGTTGCGTCGATCCAGAAGCCTCGCTCCGGGTCCCAATAGGGCGTGTAAAGGTTGATGCGCGTATGCAGGCCTGTCAGTTGCGTCCAATCCGGTCGCTCTGCGCCCGGCACCCGCGATCGGCTGAACGGTAGGAAGTTGTCCTGGTAGGACGTGAACAGTTCCGTGTACGCAAGCGGAGGCAGGTAGAGGCTGGATCCGTATTGATGGACGTATCGGGCGAACGCGGCGGCGCGCGTGGCCGTGTCGCGCCCGCTAAGATCGCCGTAGGGGCCATCAATCCGCTGTTCGACGCTGAATCCGAGTTGCGTCTTCGGCAGTGGCCAGTGGTCCCAAATCCCGTCCGCCCCGACGACGAGGTCGCGGTATTCCGTCCGGTAAGCCGCATAGAGGCCGCCGCTGTAAATCTGCGTCCGGTGCACTCCGGCGCGAACGCCAACCATCGACGACCGCGCGTACCACGGATCGGGATACAGCGATCCGCCGATCCACGGCCCACCCCCGAAATTCCATTTGTCGTAGTCCGTCGTCAGGTCGGTCTCGTTCAGCATCGAATGGAACGGCACCACCGAAACCCTCGGCTCCGGCTTCCAGACGTTGTTCGCCGGGTTCGCGTCTAACAAGATTCGATCGGGATCGACCGTCACTTGTTCGGGCGTCCAAGGCAACGTGATTTCAACCTGAAACCGACGATCCGAGAGCGGAGTCACGACAAAATCTTCGACCGATTCCATCTTCTCGATTTGCCCGCTCACGGGAACTCGAATGTCCTCGCCACCCGAGGGATGTTTGAAATTCAGGACGGTCGGTTCCGTGAACTCGCCCGCTTGATTCAAGACGACTTTCACCTTGCGCGGCCCACGACGAATGACCAACATGTTCTGCCGTACGCGGCCGAGTTCGGAATCGTCGATGTCCACCGATTCCACCCGCCAGTCGGTTAGACCCTTGCCATAGACCCAACGTTCGTAGAATTCGTCCCAACACTGCCCGGTGTAGGCCTCCAACTCCATGCGGAACTGCTGGGCCGAGAGGACGCGCCAGCCGTACTTCTCGACGACGCCGCGCATGAAGTCGAGAAACGCCTCCTCGCCCAATCTCGCCTCGATCATGCCGAAGATGCGCGAGCCGCGGTCGTAGGCACCGCTGAAAAGTCCGACGAGGTGGTTGAAGCCGGGCAGTTCGCCGGCGGCAGCGGGCATCTCGTCGCGGCGGATCGCACCGTACATGCTCCCGTTGCGATAGTTCTCGCGCCGGATGTTCGGCATCCACTGCATGCCGCCAGGCCACTTCAGGAATTCGTTGTTCTTCCCATGTTTGCGGTCCAGAAGCCGGTGCGTGAAGTAAGTGGCCGCCCCTTCGTCCATGAACGTCTCGGCGTAGCCGTTGGTGCCAACGAGGTTGTACCACCACTGGTGGCAGGTCTCGTGCGAGACGAGGTACTCGACGTAGCCACGCGCGAGACGGGGCATGCCGAAGACTCGCTCGTCGATCATGACGAGGCCGGAGCATTCGTTGCCGTTCCAACCGAAGAACGACTCGGCGATCGTGAACTGATCGTAGGGATAATCGCCGAACCATTCGGAATAGACCGGGATCGCCTCGCCAACGATCTTCAGGATTTCCTTCGCGTAGTGTTCGTGCTTTGCGAACGCCAAGCACTTGAGCGTAACGGACTTTCCCGATCGCAATTGGATCGTGGATAAGAACTCCCGAAAGTCGGCGCTCGCCAGGATTGCGAAATCGCGCCCGACAAACGGTTCGGTGATAATTTCTTTCCAGCCGTTCGGCAGGATGGTCTCGCTCTTCTGTACCGCCGAGCAAGCGACCTTCTGGTCGGCGGGCAAGCGGATGACTGCCGTATAACGGCCGGCATCGTTCCAGAACGGCTGGTGCCAGGGGATGAACGGCATGGCGTGCCAGCCGGCGTCGTCGTGGAATGCGACGACGGGCAGAGCGTTCGCAAGGCTGTGAATCCCCTGCCAGTGGCCCCATCGCCCCTGTTTGTTCGGCAAGATCACGGCACCATCGAGCGAAAGCGAAACGGTCGCGCCGGGCGCGACCGGAGCGGGCAATTCGACAACAACCGCCGACGGGTTGTCGTGGCGGTAGTGGAACGCGAGCGGCTTCCCGCCGCCGACCCCGGCAAGCGTGGCGCGATCAAGGTGCCCATGCCGGCCGGCGCGGTCGATGCCGTCGGATGGATTCAACCGCAACAGTTCGAGCGTTTTGGCGAGCAGCAGGTGGTCGCCGTCTGGGATGCGGTATTGCGGGTAAAAGTTGAAATGAATTTCGTTCGTCGGCTTTTCGGAGCGGTTCGTCCATTCAACGGTGAGCTGGAAATCAGCCCGGTGGAGATTCGTGTCGAGCGTGAGATTCAGGTCGTACTTTGGCAAAGCGTCTCCGCTCGCCGCGGAAAGGGACGAAATCGTTACAAGAAGAAAAGCGACAATCGCGACTAAACGCGCCATGGACCGGAATCCTCCGGTCCGGTGGATAGCAGGAGAGACGGTTCTTCGCCACCCGGATTGGGCTAATTGCCGCGATTGATTCGTCGGTTTTCACGACGTTGACAGGGCAGTTGGGAAGTTTCCCGAAGCGGTTCGGGTAGTTCGGCGGCGTCGGGAACGAGAACCGGGATACCGTTCTTGATCGGGAAGCGAACGTCGCAGTTGCGACAAAGCAAAACGGTACCGTCGCGGTCGATGATGGCCTGGCGATCGGGATCAATGGGACAACGGAGGGTAGCGAGGAGTTCGTCGGTCATGGTCAAACTCATCGATCGGGAAATGAAGAAACCCCCGTCGGTGTGACCCGACGGGGGCTTCAATATATCTCTGCAAATCGGTAGCGTACGAGTGTGAACGGGCGATGACTTGATTCGGTGCGAACCCGTGAAGGTCCGACCGTGGAAATACATCCTTAGAAAGGAGGTGATCCAACCGCAGGTTCCCCTACGGTTACCTTGTTACGACTTAGTCCCAATCAAGTATTTCGCCTTCGACATCGGCAAAGATGGCTTCGGGCGCTCTACTCTTTCGTGGCTTGACGGGCGGTGTGTACAAGGCTCAGGAACACATTCACCGCGGTGTTGCTGACCCGCGATTACTAGCGATTCCAACTTCACGAAGGCGAGTTGCAGCCTTCGATCTGAACTGGGGCGTGTTTTTTGGGATTGGCTCAGTTTCGCAACTTGGCTTCCCTTTGTTCACGCCATTGTAGCACGTGTGCAGCCCTAAGCATAAAGGCCATGAGGACTTGACGTCATCCCCACCTTCCTCCGGTTTGACACCGGCAGTCCCACTAGAGTCCCCGGCATGACCCGCTGGCAACTAATGGTAAGGGTTTCGCTCGTTAAGGGACTTAACCCGACATCTCACGACACGAGCTGACGACAGCCATGCAGCACCTGTGATAGCTTCCGGATTGGATACCGTTCGTTCCCGTTTCCGGGTTCTACCTGCTATCTCTTTCGAACATGTCAAGCCTAGGATAAGGTTCTTCGCGTAGCCTCGAATTAAGCCACATGCTCCACCGCTTGTGTGAGCCCCCGTCAATTTCTTTGAGTTTCAGCCTTGCGGCCATACTCCCCAGGCGGAGAACTTAGCACTTTTGCTTCGGCAGTAAACCCAAGTCAAGTCTACTACCTAGTTCTCAACGTTTAGGGCCAGGACTACCGGGGTATCTAATCCCGTTCGCTCCCCTGGCTTTCGCGCCTCAGCGTCAGAAAAGGTCCAGCAAGTCGCCTTCGCCACCGGAGTTCCTGTGCATATCAACGCATTTCACCGCTCCACGCACAGTTCCACTTGCCCCTACCTTCCTCGAGACCGCCAGTATCCACGGCCGTTCTCCAGTTAAGCTGGAGGATTTCACCACAGACTTGGCAGCCCGCCTACGCGCCCTTTAAGCCCAGTGATTCCGAACAACGTTCGCTCG
Organism: Gemmataceae bacterium; assembly: GCA_019636445.1. Taxonomy (GTDB): domain Bacteria; phylum Planctomycetota; class Planctomycetia; order Gemmatales; family Gemmataceae; genus Limnoglobus. The sequence continues at coordinate 16,770 of JAHBXO010000063.1, forward strand.
GTTCGTCTTACCGCGGCTGCTGGCACGAACTTAGCCCGAGCTTCCTCCAGGGATAGATCAAGTTTCCCTTTCTCCCCCTCGACAGTGCTTTACAACCCGAAGGCCTTCATCGCACACGCGGCATCGCTCGTTCAGGGTTGCCCCCATTGACGAAGATCCTCGACTGCAGCCACCCGTAGGTGTCTGGCCAGTGTCTCAGTGCCAGTGGCGCGGGTCGTGCTCTCACACCCGCTAGACATCTTCCCCTTGGTGGGCCGTTACCCCGCCAACTAGGTAATATCACGTGGGCCTCTCCCAGGGCGGCGGACCTTTGGTCTCTCGACATCATCTGGAATTACCCCTTCTTTCGAAGGGCTATGCCAGACCCCAGGGTAAATACCCACGCATTACTGCCCCTTACGCTGCTTCCCCCATTGCTGGGATTCGCACAACTTGCATGCCTAATCCATGCCGCCAACGTTCGTTCTGAGCCAGAATCAAACCCTTCAAAAGTTTATTGGTTCCAAGGTGCCACCCTGGAAACTTTCGAGAATCGAATCGGCTCGTTGCTCGGTGTTGATCTCACTCAAATTGGCCGGACAACAGGATTGCCCCCGCCACCCAGCCGAGCGAGTCATCACCGTCCAACGGCAATGAACTCGCCCATTCGCAAGGCTCGTAACGCTACCGACTTGTCAAAGATCAACTGGCTTGGGCCAACCGCAAGATAACTTGCTTTCGGCCCCCTCACTCTTTCGCAACCGAATCGCTTCGGCTGTGCAACTACTTTACACGCGGCCGCCGGATGGTCAACGCCTTGGAGAAATTTTTTGGGAAAAACTCCCCGCCCCGCTTCAATCGCTGATTGAAACAGGCCACCAACAACCAGAGGTGGCGGTTCGACTCGTCGCAAAGACGAGCAGTTTCGCGTTCATAAGATGATGACCGGGCGGCAACCATCGGTCAAGCACAAACTCGCACCCACACGGAAAATATCCCCATGGCCACACCGGGCGTTTTGATCCTCCGCGGGCCGGGAACCAACTGCGATAACGAAGCCGCCTTTGCCTTCGAAAAGGCCGGCGCCGTCGTAACCAAACATCACATCAACCGGATCCGCGAGACTCCGCGACTGCTCCACCAACACCAGATCCTGCTCTTGCCCGGCGGCTTCAGCTACGGCGACGACGTTGCTGCGGGTAAAATCCTCGCGGTCCAACTCGAACACTTCCTCGCCGACTCCATTCGCGAATTCCGCGATCAAGACAAATTGATCCTCGGCATTTGCAACGGATTCCAGACGCTCTTGAAATCCGGCCTGATTTTGCCGCCCGACGAGGACGGGCCCCTAGCCACACTCGCGCACAACACCTCCGGCCGATTTGAAGATCGCTGGGTGCGTCTGCTGGCTACTCCCGGACGTTCCGTATTCCTGCGCGGAATGTCGATGTTGGACGCGCCCGTGGCGCATGGCGAGGGGAAGCTGGTCTGCCGCAAAGAGTGGATTCTGCAAGGCCTCGCCCAAGCCGGGCAGGCGGTACTGCACTATGTCGGCCCGAACGGCGAACCGCCCGAATATCCCCACAATCCCAACGGTTCGCAGGGCGACATCGCCGGACTTGGGGACTCGACCGGTCGCGTCCTCGGCCTCATGCCGCACCCCGAACGCAACGTGCTGCCGACGCACCATCCGCGATGGACACGCAAAGGGCTGAAAGACGCCGGCGACGGCTTCGCGATCTTCAAGAACGCAGTCGAATATTTCAACTGAGCGCCGCAGCGATCCGCGTCAGGACGCGATCCTTGCCAAGGATCGCGAGCGTATCGAACAAGCCGAAGCCGACGCCACTTCCGGTGACAGCCACGCGCAAGGGAAGTTGGATCGCGTTGATCTTCACTCCCTTCGCCGCGACGAACTCGTGTATCGCCCTGTCGGTCGTGGCGGCATCGAATGGTTCGCAGTTCCGCAATACGCATTCGATTTCGGCGAGCAGTCCTTTCGCGGCCGGGTCCTTGAAGGCCTTCTCGGCCGCTTTCGGATCGGTTTCGATCGCGTCCTTGAGAATCGGCGAGGCGAACGCCAGCACGTCGCTGAACAGCTTGATCCGATCGCCGGACGCGTCGACGATCTTCGTCAGTACGGCGCGCGTCGCATCGTCGAGTACTTCGCCGATCAGCTTCGCCTTCCGCAGGAATGGAATGCATCGTTCGACCTTCTCGGCGGTCGGGATGAGCTTCATGTGCTCGCCCTGAAGCCAGAAAAGCTTCTTCGCGTCGTAGTTGCCCGGCGCGTCGGTGACACGCTCCAAGTCGAACTTCGATTTCAGGGTGTCCAGCGTCATGAACTCCGTCTCTGCGTCCAGGCTCCAGCCGAGTCGGCAGAGGTAATTGATCAGCGCTTCCGGCAGGTAACCGATTTCCTGGTAGTAGGCGACCGCAATGATGTTCAGGTCGTCGCGCCCCTTGATTTCGTCGTCGGTCCAACCGCACGCTTTCAGCTTCGTGATCTCGTCGGCGGAGAGCGGCGGCGTTTTCCGCTTGCTCATTTTTTCGCCGTTGTAATAGACCTGCGGGACGTGGCCGAACGTCGGCAAATTCGCTCCGAGCGCCTGATACATCAGGATTTGGGTCGGCGTGTTCTCCAGGTGTTCGATCGCCCGGACGACGTGCGTGATGCCGAAGTCGATGTCGTCCACGACCGTGGCGAAATTGTAGACCGCCCGGCACAGTCCCTTGTCGTCAGGGCCGCGCAGCAGCATCGGATCGCGGATCGTATCCGTGTTGACCTCGTGACTGCCCTTGACGGCATCGGTAAAGCGCACCCACTGCCCCGGTTCGACCTTCAGCAGCAACGGAGCCTTCTTCGCCCCGTACTGGCGGACGTTTTCCTCGGCGGGCACGTCCCGATTCGTGCCGCGGTGGACATACGGCTTGCGCGCGAGCTTCGCCTGTTCGCGCGCGGCGTCCTGCTGCGCGGGCGTGGTGTAGTCGGGGTATGCCTTCCCCTCCGCCAGCAGTTTCATCGCGGCGGCTTCGTAAATGTGGTTCCGCTGCCCCTGGTAGTACGGCTTGTAGGGGCCGAAACTGTCGCCGCTGGCGTCCGGCGTCGGGCCTTCGTCCCAGTCCATACCGAGCCACTTGAAGCCGTCGATGATCGGCTTCACGGCCTCGGCGCGGTTGCGAGCGTCGTCGGTGTCGTCGATGCGAAGGACGAACTGGCCGCCGTGACGCTTCGCCAGGAGCCAGCAGAAGAGCGCCGTGCGGACGCCGCCAATGTGAAGGTAGCCCGTCGGCGACGGGGCGAAGCGCGTGCGGATCGTCATCGGAAGTTCCGAAAAGATCGAGGGGTGGTCAGACCGTACCATTGGCGGACAGATGCGCCGTGGCGGGTTCGAGGTTCGGCCGTGGCCGACACTCGATCAGTGTGGCGATGCGACCTTCCTGAACCACTTTGCCGTCCTGATTCACGATGGCGCGGTGCCAGATGATTTCGCCCCGCTTGCCCCGGCCGCGCAGCGTCTTTTCCACCGCATCGGAGCGGACGCGAATCGTATCGCCGATGAAGACCGGCAGGATGAAATTCCACTCGCGGACGCCAAGCAGGGCGATGGTCCGCATCGGCGGCGATTGCACACCGAGACCGCTGGCCATCGAGAAGACACCGAATCCGTGGGCGATCGGCCGGCGGAACGGCGTGGTAGCCGCGAAGGCGTGATCCACATGGATCGGGTTGAAATCCCCACTGAAACCCGCGAAATTCGCGATATCCGCTTCCGTGACGGTACGACCGCCGGATTCCCAGACCTGGCCGATCTCGATATCGTCAAAGAACAGATGTATGGACGAATAACCCATGCGGGCCTCGGCGGGAGCCGTTACGCGGGCGGACTGGCGGTCCGATGGTCGATTATAGAACTCGGCGGACGAATCCAAGCCCGAACCGCGTCGATTCACGCGGTCGCCGACGGCGCAGCCGGCAGGAGCGGTACCGGTTCGCGATTCGGCCCATTCGGCCGCACGCCGACGTACACCACCTCGGCGTCCGTGACCGGGATGACTTCGCTGCCACGCTCCGCCAACACGTCGATGTGCATCGTGATGGAGGTGCGGCCGACGCGCACGCAAGTGGTGCGGAACTTCACGACGTCGCCGACGAGCACTGGCTTCTTGAACTCGACCCGGTTGACGGCGACGGTGACGTACTGCGTGTCGGGCGCCCCGCCGCGCAGGGCGATCTCGCGCCGCGCGGCGATCGACCCGGCGACATCGATGTAGCTGAGGATGACCCCGCCGAAGATGGTGCCGTAGGGGTTCGTGTCCTTCGGCATCATCACGACCTGGATCGCGGTGTAGGGGTCTTTCGTTTCCATGTCCTGAATGTAGCCGCCGGCGGCCCGAGGATACAGCCCAGCAAAGAATTCGACTTCCGACTTAGAAGCTCTAACTTTACTTGCGCCCTTCGTCGTTTTCGGGTATTCTCCGGTCCTTGTTCACGGAGGATCGGGTCATGGCGAAGCCATTACTGCCGGACGGATTGTGGGCCCTCATCGAACCCCTGCTCCCCAAGCACACA
>JAHBXO010000064.1 GCA_019636445.1 Gemmataceae bacterium
TCGGCGGGCGGAACGTCGGCTGGTTCATGGTCCTCGTCTCCATCGTCGCCACCGAGACGAGCGCCGTCACCTTCCTCAGCGTGCCCGGCGTCGGCTACAAGCCCGGCGGGAACTTCACCTTCATCCAACTCTCGTTCGGCTACGTCGTCGGACGCTGCCTCGTCGCGTGGCTCCTGCTGCCGCTCTACATGAAAGGCGAACTCTTCAGCGCCTACCAGGTGCTGCGCGAGAAGTTCGGCCCGTCCGTGCAGCGAGTTGCCTCGGGGCTGTTCCTCGTCACGCGCACCATCGCCGATGGTCTGCGGCTGTTCCTGACGGCACTCGTCATCCAGTACGTCGGTATCGGCGTCGAGCCGGCCATCCTGCTCGTCGGCGTCGTCACCATCGTCTACACCTTCCTCGGCGGCATGAAGGCGGTGCTCTGGACCGACCTGATCCAGTTCATCATCAAGATCGCCGGCGCCGCCGTCGCCGGAATCGTGGTGCTCGCGAGCCTGCCGGGCGGCTGGAGCCAGTACGTCGAGATCGGCAGTGCGAACGCGAAGTTCGTCTGGCTCGATCCGGTCTTCGACATGACGGTGGCGTACTCGTTCTGGACCGGCCTGCTCGGCGGAGCGGTCTTCAGCATGGCGTCGCACGGGGCCGATCAGCTCATGGTGCAACGCTACCTCTGCGCCCGTTCGCTCGGCCATGCCCGCCTGGCGCTCGTGCTCAGTGGGTTCACGATCCTCGCGCAGTTCGTGCTCTTCCTCGGCGTCGGCGTGTGCTTGTTCGTGGCGAAGCAGGCCGGCGTGTTCGAGCCGGGGGCCGCGACGCCGGACGAGGTCTTCGGCCTGTTCATCGTGACGAAGCTGAACTATGGCCTCGCCGGGCTGCTCGTCGCCGCCATCCTTGCCGCGGCGATGTCGACGCTGTCGTCGTCCTTGAACAGCTCGGCGAACGCCTTCGTGACGGACTTCTACAAGCCGATGGTGCCGAACCGCAGCGAGGAGAGCTACGTGCGGCTCTCGCGGATCATGACGGTCGTCTGGGGCCTCGCGCAGATGGGCGTGGCCGTGATCGCCTACCGCACGGCCGGGAACGAACGGAGCGTCGTCGATCGCGTGCTCGCCGTGGCGGGGCTAACGACGGGGCTGATTCTCGGCCTGTTCCTGCTGGGGCGGATGAAGAAGCCGGTGCCGAGCGCCGCCGCGATCGCGGGGCTGCTCTCGGGTGCGGTGATCGTCGGGCTTGCCTATCTCCCGTCGTTCGACTTCGCCCAGGACTGGCTGAAGCTGAACCTGCCGTCGATCTTCCCCGCCGACCGGAAGACGGCGCTCGCCTTCCCGTGGTACGCCCCCCTCGGCGCGGGGACGACAGTGCTGGTGGCGCTCGCCGTCAGTATGTTCAATCGCAAGCCCGCCGCAGGTTGATGACGTCTTTTGTGGTAAGGACATGGATAAGCGCGATGGAAATTGGTCAAAGTGTTATCGATCTCAGTCTTCAGTCCGAAGGACTGGGAGTGCTTAGCCCAGGGCAACGCCCTGGGTATTCGAACCCACAAACCGGCAGTCCGAAGGACTGCGACAAAAGAGCCATCGGCTCACCCGCAAAGCTCTCTTGTCCCAGTCCTTCGGACTGGTTGTTCCCGGATACGCAACCCAGGGCGTTGCCCTGGGCTAAGCACTCCCAGGCCTTCGGCCTGAAGAAGGGCTGCGAAGTCGAAAGACGTCCAATCAACTCATGAGACGTTTGCAGTACAAACTTCGACTACGTTACCTGTGACAGAACTGACAGTTTTGTCTGTGCCACCAAGACCTTACCCGCCTGAACCCTCTTCCCGGATTCGCCATGTCACGATTCTTTATCGCCTTCGTTGCGATCGGGTTCTGCTCCGCCGCCTTCGCCCAGGAATCCGCCCTCTCGCGGCACTGGCTCTGGTCCAAGGCGCACGCCATTCCGTACGAGACGACCTCCGAGCAGAGCGGCTACTTCTCCATCGTCGAAGGCCTCAACAAGAAGATCTACGTCGGCACCGCGAAGTATCAGGAGAACGCGTACCTCGTCGAGTTCGATCCGGCGACCGCGAAGATGAAGGTCGTCCTCGACGCCAACAAGGAGATCGGCACGAGCCTCAAGGGCTTCGCTTCCCAATCGAAGTTCCACACCCGCAACAACGTCGGCCCGAGCGGCAAGATCTACCTCGGCACCAAACAAGGCTACCCGACCAAGAACGAGAAGCGCACCGACTACCCCGGCGGCTACCCGATGGTCTTCGACCCCGCGACGGGGACGACGAAGGTCTATCCGATCCCGATTCCGCACCAGGGGATCATCAGCGTGACGCCGGACGAGTCGCGCGGCCTCGCCTACATCTCGACCTGCTCCGACGAACGGCCGACGGAGAGCGCCCACTTCATGATCCTCGACCTGAAGACCGGGAAGTACCGCGACCTGATCGACAGCCGGCACATGTACGCGTTCATCGTGGTGGACCACCTCGGCCGCGCGTACCACCCGCTCCTCGGCGGCGATATCGCGCGGTACGATCCGCGCACGGACAAGCTCGAACGGCTCAAGCAGACGATCGACGGCAAGACCCCGACGAAGGAATCGAATCTCGCGCATCCGGAAAGCCATCCGATCAACTGGGAGGTGTCGCCGGATCGGAAGACGCTCTACGCCGTGGCGATGAGCACGAACCAACTCTTCGCCTACGACCTGACGGCGGCGGGCGACACGCTGCCGGGCAAAGCCCTCGGCAAGCTGAACCCGGACGCGACGGCGACCGACTGCCGGGCGATGTGCGTGGCCCCGGACGGCACGGTGTGGGCGGGGATCACGGCGACCTTCGGCCCGCGCGGGCAGTTCGTCCACGTCTCGAGCTGGAAGCCCGGCGACTCCGCGCCGACCGACCGGGGACCGGTGGCGATCGGCAACCCGGACTACACGACCTTCAAGGGGAAGGACGGCAAGGACCTACCGTATCACCACGGCGTCTACCCGCTCAAGGACGGCACGCTGCTGCCGCGGTACGTCGTGATGGGCATCTGCGCCGGCAGCGACGGCACCGTTTACATCACGACGCTCTACCCGTTCACAGTCCACGCGATCCGCTTCCCGAAGGTGGCGGGCCTGACGACCGTCTACCGCCACAACTCGCATGCCGACGTGATCCTGAGCCGGATGATCCAGACCGATTCACTGGACGAAAAGGGGCCGAAGCCGGTGATGAAGCTCGCGTCGCTCTTCGTCGATCAGGTGCCGAAGGGGGACACGAGCAAGACGTTCTCGCAAAAGTACGGCGTGCCGTTGAAGGCGAGCGTGAAGGAGGCGCTCGCGGTCGGCGTCGACGGCGTGCTGCTCGTGGCCGAGCACGGCGACTACCCGAAGACCGACGCCGGGGCGACGGTGTACCCGAAGAAGCGATTGTTCGGCGAAGTCGTGAAGGAGTTCGAGCGCACCGGGAAGGTCGTGCCGGTGTTCAACGACAAGCACCTCGCCGAGAACTGGGCCGACGCCAAGTGGATGTACGACACGGCGAAGGCGAAGAAGATCCCGCTGATGGCCGGCTCATCCATCCCCGGCACGTGGCGGTATCCGCCGATCGATGTGAAGCGCGGGGCGAAGCTCAAGCAGATCGTCGGCCTGTCGTACCACACGTTGGACGCCTACGGGTTCCACGGCCTGGAATTCCTGCAGGCGCTCGCCGAGCGCCGCGCCGGCGGCGAGACGGGCGTCGTGCGCGTGCGCTGCCTCGTCGGCCCGGCTGTGTGGGCGGCGGAGAAGGACGGGCTATTCGACCGCAAGCTGCTCGATGCGGCGCTCGCGAGCCTGAAGGAACGGCCGATCCCGAAGGGGAAGACCGTCGAGGAACTCGTGAAGGAGCCGAACCTGATCGTAATCGACTACGCCGACGGGCTGCGAGTGAACATGTTCACGCTGAATTACGTCATCGCCGAGTGGGCGGCGGCGTGGCAGACCGACGATGGCAAGATCGAAGCCTGCACGACCTATACGCAGGAGGCCCGGCCGTTCACGCATTTCTCGGTGCTGCTGAAGGGGATCGAGAAGATGGTGCAGACCGGCCGCCCGACCTGGCCGGTCGAGCGGACGCTGCTATCGAGCGGTATCCTCGACGCGGCGCTGCTCTCGCAGAAGGCCGGCGGGAAGCCGATCGAGACGCCGTACATGAAGGCCGTGAAGTACGAATCGAAATGGGACTGGCAGCAACCCCCGCCGCCGTACAAGGACCGGCCGATCGAGAAACAGTAGACCGGCCGGACTCGGTTGAATCAGTCTATCACGACTTCGCCGCCGGACCGGGTGCTCATCGCTCGCCAGCTCGTGAGCGTGATCGTGTTGTTGATGAAACGGACCGAACCATCCATCAGAAGAGTATTGACTCCGCCGGGGTGGAAACTCCGCGACGTGACCGCCGCGTAGGTGTCTCCGGGGTTCGATTCGGTCGCCAGTACGACGTTGACGTCGTACTTCGTCCCGGCGTAATCGGTATGGATCACGGCCGTGTTAGGCGTTAGCACGGACGTGAAGCCGGTCTCGTGAACCTTGCCGTCGACCCATTCGACATGGCAAAAGGAAGCGGGATTGAAGGTTCCGGTGCCAAGGGCCAGCACTTCGGCGGCGGTCGCGGGCACGGGGGGTGGCGGCGAGTAGACCGTGGCGTTGCTGGCACCGCTCATGCGGTTCGTGAATGCTTTCACTTCGGACATCGCGAGCGTGTTGCTGAACCCGTCGGTGAAGTCACCGGGCTTGAAGCCGCGGTTCGGGATGAACGCTCCGTTGCCCGACTGCATTCCGGCGGCCTTCGCGGTGAGCACCGGCCAGGTGCCCATGTTCAGGGCGTAGTTGATGGGCCAGTGCTTGTTGCCGAAGGTGGGATCGGTGCCGAAACCGCGGTCGTTGATCTCGCTGGAACAGATGAATGTGCCCACGCGCTTCGAGCTGATGCCCGGCTGCGCGTTGTAGGACGTTGTGAAGTCGATTCCGCGAAAGAGGTTTTCTTGTTCAATGAAGGGCAAGATGCGCGCCATGCCGGACCAGGCGTTGGTGGTGGTGACGGCGGAGCCGCTCCAGACGTAGTTCCCGTTGGGCGGCAGACCGTTGTTCGCGTCCATGTAGCCGTGAAGAGCGAGACCAAGCTGTTTGAGGTTGTTGGCGCATTTGATGCGTGAAGCCGCCTCGCGCACCTTTTGCACGGCAGGCAACAGCAGGCCGATCAGAACGGCGATGATGGCGATCACAACCAGCAGTTCAATGAGCGTGAAGGCGCGGCGTCCACGGCAGCACATGGAAGACCCCTGTTCAATGAGGATCGGGAGCCGCATTGCGAGGGGCCGAGCATGCTGACGAAGGCATGCCGTCGTTGGCGGAGCAGGCTCTACGGTGGGTTCTTATTGAGAACGAATCTCAATAGCAATCCTAGCTTATGCGAATGTGTGGAGCCGTCAACCGGCTTGATCGAAATCGAACTGAAATTGTACGAAATGCAATAATCACTTGGAAAATGAGCGGCTCCGGCGATTTCTCACCGGAGCCGGAACATTTACGAACGTCACGAGACGAAACGGGCGTTCGGGTTATTCTTGCAGCTTCGCCATCGAGGCGGCGAAGGCTTTCGGGTCGAAGTTGGCGAACTGCTTGAGACGATCCGGGAGGAACTTGCCGGCGGGCAGCGGCGTCTTGGATGCGTCGATCGCGGCCTTGGAGCGGATCTCCAGCGGCAGGTGTTTGCCGATCTCGCCGTCCCACTTGGTCAGGTCCTTCTTTCGGGCGACGGCGAGCGAGCGATAGGCCCACGACAGGTGCATGGCGGCTTCGGTGTCGCCGAGCGCGGCCGGGGAAGCGAGCGCCTTACCGATGTCGGCGAGGAGGGTGTCGGCCGCGGCGTCGGAGTAGTTGGCGGCATCGACGGCCTTGTTGAAGTCGGCCGTCCACGCGACGAGCGCCTTGGCGGCGGCGGCGACTTCGGCCCCCTTGCCGTAGGCGAAGGGCGAACTCGTCGCGGCCTTGCTGACGTTCGCCCAGGCGGCGGGGAACTTGTCGCTCTCCACCTTCACGGCGGGGGCGAGCGTGCCGGCGTGCGCGACGACGGTACTCGGCAGCATCGCCACCCAGGCCTTGAGCGGCGGGCGGCCCGGCACGCGGCCCTCGTAGCCGCGGACCTGCCGGGCGCTCGGGTACTTGAGGTCGTGGTGGCACGAGTAGCAGTCGAAGCGGGCGTAGTCGAGACCCTCGGTGTTCTTGGCTTCGGCCGCGAGAAGGTTCATCTCGGCCTTGAGGGAGGCGATCGCACCGGCCGCGACGTGCCGGGCGAGGTAGTTGTCTTTCTCGGCCGGCTTGAAGCGGAAGATCTCCCACGCCTTGTCGGGGTTCTTCTTGGCGAAGTCCTGGAGGAACTTGAGTTCGTACGGGTAGCCCCAGTGGCGCGGCTCGCCGTTCATGAAGGTGACGAGTTCGAGCGGCGGGAGCGGCGGGTGGCCGGCAGCATAGATCTCGTGGGTGACGACCTTGTTTTCGTCCGGGTTGCCGACGTGGCAGGAGGCGCAGAGGTCGGCCTTGGTGTGCGGGTCGCGGAGGTTCTTCATGCCGGCCGCTTCCTTGTAGGCCGGCATTTCTGTTCGCCATTTGTAATGGCTGAATTCGATCTCTTTGCCCGCGTCGTCGGTCATCTTGTATTTGACAGTGACCGATTCATCGACGTGTTCGGTCTGCCACTTGGCAGTCACGCCGTGGCAGGCGTTGCAGCTCACGCCCAAGTTCGTTTCGCGGACGAACTCTTCGACTTTTCGCGGTTCCTTCGAAGTGGGCTTGAGGTCGGTGGCGTGACAGGTCAGGCAGCGAGTGTCTTTCGTAAGATCGTAGTCCTTATCGCCACGGCCCAGAAGTTCCTGCATCTTCGCCGCGACAGGATTGGTCTTCGGATCGGGGACGATGACGGCGTAGGCCTTCGAGTGCGGGTCCGAGTTCGTCCAGGTTAATCCTTCAGAAAGCAACACGAAGTCATTCGATCGGTAATTGCGTGCGAATGCGTTGTCCTTAGAGTCCTTCTGCTCGTGGCAGTTCACGCAGTTGGTATTGCGCCCAATGGTGCCCGGCACCTGCGCGCTGGAAACGGAAACGAAGGCGAGGCCGAGCGCCGCCGCCAGCGCCAGCCGGAGTGGGAATCCGCCCCGGATCGTTCGCGTCGCCATTCGTCCACCCTCGTTCAGCGTGTCAGTTCGTAGAGTTTCTTGAAGCCGGGGTACACCGAGTCCGGCTGGAAGTCGCGCGGGCTGTCCACGCGTCCGCCGGTTTTCGGAAACGCCAGCTTGGTCCGGATCTCGGTCAGCGGCGCGGTCCAGGCCGCGAGCGCCGGGTTGCCCGCCCCGCCGCCGGCGTGGTAGAGCGCCGTCAAGGCCAGGCCGTGCTGTGCCAACACGTCCCAGTCGTAATCCCGAAGCTTGCCGGTGGCGTTATCGTATGCGCTCGCGGCGATCGTCGAGGCCAGCGCCTTCCATTGTTCGGGGGTCAGCTTCGCGGCGTAGCCGTTCGTCTGGAAGGCGATCAGCCACGCGTCCAGTTGTGCCGTCGCCTGTTTCGCCAGCCCCGCCACGGTCGCGGCGTTCGGCAGCGGCTTCTCCATCTCCACGCGGAGCGGATCGAGCGCCGCGAGCGCCGGCCCCTTCGAGCCGGGGCTGACGATCCCGGTCACCGCCGGCAGCGACTTCGCGAAGGAAGCGTACCACAACTGCCAGCCGAGTACACCCGATTTCCGCGGATGGAGCGCATTCGTGGTATGACTGCGAAGTTCCGCGCCGAGGTTCTGGTGGCAGGCGTAGCAGCTGGATTCGGCGAACTCGGGCCACGGGGCCTCGTTCTTCTGCGAGCGCTCGGCGCGGGCCGCCAGCAAGTCGGTCGCGGCCCGCAACCCGGCCACCTGGCCGACGAGCCACGTGCGCACCTCGAAGTCCGGGTTCGGAACCTTCTCCTCCCAGTGCTTGTTCGCGTACGCTTCGCTGAAATGGTAGCGGGTGTACTCGAACGAGAGGCGCGGGTGGCCGGCGGCGATGAGGTCGTGGTTCACTTCGCGATCCCGGCCGCCGACGTGGCACTGGGCACAGTTCAGGATGCGGGCGACCGGGTCCTTCGTCGGCACGAAGCCGAACTGGTCGTATTTTTCGCGATCCGACAGGCCCTTCCACCACGATTGATAGTGCAGGCTGTTCCACTTTCCGGACGGGCCGTGGCAGCTATCGCAGCTCACGCCGTCGGACAGGCTGCGGTGGTCGAGCAACTCGCCGGTGTAGTGCTTCGGTTCGTCCAGCGCGTGGCACTTGAGGCAGCTCGCGTCCTCGTGCGCCGGCATCTTGCGGCCGAGGTTCTTGCTGATGCGAATCGAGTCCTCGTTGTACAGCACGCGAAAGGCGCGGCGGTGCGGGTCGCTGTCGCCCCACGTGGAAAACTCGCTGCCGACGTGGCCGGGCTGGCCCCCGCCGTGGCAACTCGCCGCGGCGCAGGATAGCGACGTGGAGTACTGGCCCTTGGGGATCTGCGCGCCGAACGGCTGCGGTGAGATCGTCGTGGCGGTCGTCGCTGCGGGCTGCGCCGCGTAGGCGGCGACGGTCACGCTGGCGACCAGTCCGACGTAGAGCGCGACGGTACGGTGGCCCACGGTAGCACCTGAAATCGGACGGATCGGGCGGGAATGCCGGACTCTACTAACTTCCCCGCTTCCGTGCCTTCGGGCAACTCGCCCCGCCAACCTCCGATGCGACTTCCCGAAGGAATTCCCGGACAGTCGATCCAACCGCTAGGGTTTCGGATTTCCCGCCGGTAACTTTTGCAAGTCCTTCGCCAGCGATTCCCGCAGCGTCCGTAGCGTCGCGTCGACCGGCGCGGGGCGCGCGTCGGGCTTCTGTTCCCAGAGCCAGCGGCTCTCGGGCTTGCGGTGGTAGTCCTTGGCGGCGTGTTCCTTGCGGGCCGGTTCGTCGGGTGAACCCCAGATCGCCTGGCGCGCGTCGGCGAGACGGCCGAGGGTTTCGTTCGACGGAACCCCGCCGGCGGACCGGATCGCGAGTTCGAGCGACCGGAGGCCGAGATAATCGCGCGACGCCTCCTCCCAGTTGGCCGGGGAAGTTGACGGAGTCGCAAGCAGGTCGCCGATCGCCTGGCGAACGTCGGCCGGGGTTTTCTCCCAAGCTCCTAATCGATCGGTGATGGTTTTCCGGCGCTGGTCCAGTTTGGTTTTCTGGGCGTCCCGTTTCTCGCCGAACGTCGGTGCCGGGGTCGCCGGGAGGAACGCGGACGCGCCGATCCAGGCGGGGCGGCCGAGGCCGCGCGCGGGCGATTGCGCTTTCGCCGCCCGCTCCCGCCATGGCGCGCCGGCGAGTTGATGGTGGCAGTGCGAGCAGTTCCAATCGGCGAATTCGGGATACGGGCTGCGCGGGTCGGTGTTGCCGCGCGCCATCCGATCGAGGCTCAATGAGCAATAGGCTTCTTCGACCGCCAGTTGTCCGACCGCCCAGGCGTGGAGCGGCGCGTCGGCGGATTGAGGCTGGCCCGTCATGCGGTTCCGCGGCATCCAGTGTTTGGCGAGCCGTGCCTGATAGCTGGCGAACTCGAATTCGAGCCGGGGGTGGCCGGCGGCGATCATGTCGTGGTTCATATCGCGGACGGGGATGCCGCGGACCTTGTCTTCGGGCGCGCCGATGTGGCAGCCGGCGCAGGTGGTGGCTTGCACGTGCCAGTCGTTCAGGTCGTTCATCTGCCACGCGGCGAAGGTCGCCTTCCGCGAATCGGGCGCGATCGGGTTCGTATGGGCGATCTGCCATTTCTCGGCGTTGCCATGGCAGGCTTCGCAACTGACCCCCTCGGCACGGATGCGCAGGAGTTGCCCGCTCGGGTCCTCGATCGGCTTGGCGAGCGAGGGGTTCGTATGGCACGCGAGGCAGCGGAGGTCCTTGGTGGCATCGTCGGGCAGGGACGGATCGCCGTGCCGGAGGTTCTTCATGATGGACTTGGCGAGCTGGCCTTCGAGGACGGCGTAGCTGCGGGTGTGCGGGTCGCGGTCGAGCCAGAGGGCGAAACTTTCGTGCCAGGTATCGGCGTCGAGGGTGCCGTGGCGGACGTTGGTTCGTCCGTGGCAGCCGGTGGCGGCGCAGCCGGCCATGCCCACCGTTTCGGCCGGTCGCTCATCGCCGGGCGTGCCGGAACGCGGCGCGGGATCGGGGTTCTGCGAGAGAACGGCTCCGATCGCGAACAGGCCGAGCAGGGTCGACGCCAGCGCCGCCCGTGAAACCGATGACATGAAGGAACCCCCGGCCGAACGAACCTCGTGGCATCATCCGAAGACTCGCGGTCGAACGCAAGGGCCGACCGGCTCGTCTGGCGTTTTTTTTCTCCGCTCGCCTGCGCACCGTGCCCGTTTCGGAAAACTTCGACAATCTTGTCCGATGGACCGTTGCAAGCGCGCGACCGGTCTGATAATTTCGTCCCAGTCCACTCACGATCTCGTCCGGGCGACCGGAATCCACCCGCAGATGGGAGCGCCTCCGTGCTGCTCGGACGCGATGCCACCATTCGCCAGCGCGTTACCCGCGTCTTGCTCTGGACCGCGCTCGCCTGCCTGCCGCCGATCCTCTGGTACCTGCTCGCCAAGATGAACCTCGTAGCCTGGCCTCGCGCCAGCTCGTGGTTCGGCGTGCTGACCGGCCTCGTCGGCGCCGGCATCATCTTCTTCGAACTCGCCCTCTGGATCCGGAAGCGCAAACGCAAGCAGCGCTGGGGACCGACCAAGGTCTGGCTCTGGTGGCACATCGTGCTGGGCCTTGCCGTGCTTCCCATCATCGTCGTCCATAGCGGCTTCTCGTGGGGCGGCATGGTCAGCGCCTTCACCATGATCCTCTTCCTGCTCGTGATCGCCAGCGGCGTTTACGGGCTGGTGCTTCAACAGTGGTTGCCGCAGCGTATCCTCGAACTCATTCCCGATGAGACGGTTGTCGCCGCGATCGACAAGGCGATCGAGAAGCACCGCACCGAAGCCCGCCTGATCGTGGACGAACTGGTGCCGCGCGATCCGAACGACCCGTCGCCGACCTGGAAGCCGCCGATCGTGACCGGCGTGCCGGCGCTGCGCCTGAAGGAGTTCCGCGAGAACACGCTCGACAGCTACCTGGCGTTCGGCCGCAAGTCCAAGTCGCCGCTCGCGTCGCGGACCGACTCGGTGGTATTGTTCAACCGGTTGCGGGCCGAGCTGCCGCAGGCGGCGCACGCCGGCCTCGCGAAGCTGGAAACACTGGCCGACCTGCGCCGCCAGTGGGACGAGCACGCCCGGCTGAACGCGATCCTGCACGGCTGGCTGTTGTTCCACGCCCCGGTTTCGGTGGCCATGACGATCTTCATGATTTTCCACGCGATCAAGGCCATGAAGTACTGGTGACCATGAACCCGAATCATTCCCCCAGTCGCGAGCGGGTCGAACGGTACCGGGGCGGACTGCGCCGGTACTTTCGCGTCAATCCCTTTGAGGACCGCAAGGTCTTCTACACGCTCGTGGCCGTGATCGCGTCGGTGTTGATGCTGGGCCTGTGGACGGTCATGCGCAGCGACCGGCCGTATTCGCACGGACCGGTGGCCGAGGTGCACGCCTCCTTCGACGCGAAGTGCGAGGCGTGCCACAAGCCGCCATCGCAGCGCGGTTCGTCCAGCCTGTTCGACCCGCAATCGCGCTGGATGGCGCTCGAATGCCAGACCTGCCACCGCGGACCGGAGCACCACCGCGACATGATCTGGCCGTCGGACTGGCCCGCGCAGAATACCGGTGACCCGCTGAGCAACGACGCCGAGTGCGCCGCCTGCCACCACGACCACAACGGCAAGAACTTCTCGCTCGTCCGGCTGTCGGACGACCACTGCCTGAAGTGCCACTCCGACCTCGCCAAGTCGCACAAGACCGGCTCGCCCGCCTTCGCCCTCAAGGTCGAGAACTTCCACGATCCCGCCGGCGGGCACCCGGAATTCCGCAAGATCGAGAACGAGAAAAAGGAGCCGAACGGCCAGGTGGCGCGGAACATCCGTTTCAGCCATTCGCACCACATGTCGCCGGGCATTGGTTACTCGAGCGACAGCAAACTGAAGGTGACCAAGAAGAACCTGAAGGATCTGAATCCCGACGATCCGAAGGTCGTGGACCAGTACTTTGCCGCCTCCGACGGACCCGACGCGGTCGTGCAACTCGATTGCAAGCACTGCCACCAGTTGGACGCCGAGCGGGGCGACCCGCGCGACCACTCGAAGCCGTGGGCGAACCTCGCCGGCGAACCCCGCGAGTCGATCCAGCCGCCGCGGGCGCAGGGAGCGTACTTCCTGCCGATCAACTTCGAGGCGCATTGCCAGGCGTGCCACCCGCTCAAGGCGCCGGAACTGACCAGCGACGCCGGTCAGAAGTTCCCCTCCTTCTACCTGCCGCACCGCAAGCAGCCGGGCGAACTGCAGGAAGTGCTGCGGGCGCGGTACAGCGGCTACATCCTCAGCGAGAAGGGGAAGCCCGAACTGCTGAACAAGAACGTGACCGACGAGGACGTATTGAAGGTCGGCTCGCAGGTGGATCAGGCGGTGCGCAAGAGCCTGCTGAAGCTGCTGCCGAGCGTGAACCCGAAGGCGGCGAACGCGATGTCGGGCGGGACCTGCACGGAGTGCCACAAACTGGAGGGCGGCGCCGGCAAACTCGAAGACTCGAAGATCGTCGTGCCGAATATCCCGACGGTCTGGTTCGAGCGGTCGAAGTTCGACCACGTCGCGCACCGCGCGTACGACTGCCTGAGCTGCCACCCGAACACCGGCACGCCCAAGGAGTTCGACTTCAAGAACATCTACACCGGGCCGGACCAGAAGATCAACATCCTCGGGGTCGATTCGTGCCGGGAGTGCCACGCGCCGCAGGGGCACGGGAAGAAGACGGACGGAAGCCGCTCCGAACGCGATGGCGTGCGCAACAACTGCACCGATTGCCATCGCTACCACAACGGCGATTTCCCCTTGCAGGGGCTGGGCGCCGCGGCCCGCGATCCGAAGGCGAAGCTCAAATAAATTCGACATACACCGACGGGGCGAACGGTCCATGATACTCGTGCAGCGACTCCGCCAGATTCAGGATCGGTTCGGCTACCTGCCGGACGCCGAGCTGCACGCGCTCTCGAAGGACAGCGGCATCCCGCTGCCGAAGATCCAGGAAGTCATCAGCTTCTTCGCGCACTTCCGCCCCGAATGGGACAAGCCGAAGAAGGTCGAGGTGTACGTCTGCCGGGACATGACCTGCCACCTGAAGGGCGCGCCGGCGGTCTTGCAGGAATTGAACAAGATCGCGAAGGACAACCCGGATGTGCGCGTCGAGGGCGTGTCGTGCCTGGGCCGGTGCGACCGCGCGCCCTGCCTGTTCATGAGCCGGCATGCGGACCACGGGCACGATCACGATCACGATCACGGGCATGACCATTCGCACGGGCCGTCCCACGACGACGTCGTGAAGGAGCACAAGAACCCCTTCGCCGAAGGCGACCGCCGCGGCACGTTCCACGAGTGGGTCTACGCGGGACGCTCGCCCAAGGACTACGCGAACGTCCTCCAGACCGCCCTCGCGGATCAGCCCGTGCCGATCCCGGATTGGGATTACACCTACAACTTCCACCGCAACGAATGGCAGATCGACCCGTACGAGAAGCCGGAGGACCATTACGGCGCGATCAAGGCGATGGTGACGGACATGCCGAACCCGGTGCGGTACGTCGAGGCGCGGGCGCCGCAGGAACTGCTGCCCGCGAAGATGATTCCGGGCGAAGACAAGGCCGCCTACGACGCCCGCGAAGCGGACAAGGCGAAGAAGAAGGGGGCCTGGGAACGGAAGTTCTACGCCGACCGGCAGCCGTGGCTCAACAAGTTGGAGGTCTCCGAACTGCTCGGCATGGGCGGCGCCGGCATGCGCGCGAGCGCCAAGTGGGGCGCCGTCTGGCGCGAGGAGCGCGACGAGAAGTACATCGTCTGCAACGGCGACGAAAGCGAACCGGGCACCTTCAAGGACCGCGAGCTGCTGCTCCGCAAGCCCCACCTCGTCATCGAGGGCGTCACGCTCGCGGGCCTCGTCACGAACGCCACGCGCGGATTCATCTTCATCCGCCACGAATACCTCGAACAGATCCGCGCCGTCCGCGCCGCCATCGCCGTCGCCTACGAAATGGGCGCGCTCGGCGACAACATCTTCGGCACCAACCGCAGCTTCCACGTCGACGTCTTCGTCAGCCCCGGCGGCTACATCTGCGGCGAACAGACCGCGCTCATCGAGGCGATGGAGGACCACCGCGCCCAGCCCCGTAACCGCCCGCCCGAACTGATGACCAACGGCCTGCGCGACAAGCCCACCGTCGTCAACAACGTCGAAACCCTCGCCTGGACCCCCTCCATCATGCTCAAGGGGGGCGAGTGGTACCAGAACGCCGCCGACGGCGACTTCGTCGGCCGACGGCTCATCTCCATCAGCGGCGACCTCGTCAAACCCGGCATCTACGAGGTCAAGGTCAGCGACACCCTGCAAAAGGTCATCCAGTACGCCGGCGACTGCTCCGGCACCCTCAAGGCGATGGCCACCTCCGGCCCGTCCGGCGGCATCCTCCCCGCCCTCGTCACCGTCGCGGCCCACTTCACCTCCCGACTCATCGCCGCCGTCAACGAACTCGACCGCGACAACCTCAAGGACCTGCTCGTCAAGATGGTGCGCTACGGCCTCCGCGACCCGGAACAGCCCCGCACCGCCATGGACCTGCCCAGCGACGTCTACGCCTGCCTCGAGAAACTCGTCGAACACGAGAAGACCCTCGAAGCCGCCGGCAAGCGATTCTTCTTCGACATCCGCAAGCTCCCCCTCGATCTCAACCAGTTCAAGGCGCTCAGCAAGATCCTCGGCGTCGGCATGGGCAAGGACGCCGACATGATGATCGGCGCCTCCATGGGCAAATCCGCCGGCATGATGCTCGGCGCAGGCATCGTCGTCTACTCCCGCGAGGGAGCGCCCAACATGCTCGAACACGCCCTCAACTTCACCGAGTTCTTCCGCAACGAATCCTGCGGCAAGTGCGTCCCCTGCCGCCTCGGCTCGCAGAAACTCGTCGAGATCGGCACCGACCTCCTCAAGCGCAGCCAGGACGGCACGCTCCTCAAACAAACCGGCCGCGACGCCAACGGCCGCGAACGCGCCGGCCTGCTGCAACAGGCGTCCCTCATCAGCGACATGTCCCTCGCGATGGTGATGACCTCCATCTGCAGCCTCGGACAGGTCGCGCCCAACCCGCTCATGACCGTGCTCCAGTACTTCCCCCACGAAATCAAAACCGCCGGCTGAACCGGCTTGGATCGAGGTACCGTCGATGGCCATTTCGCTCGACCTGTGGGATTCGCTCGGCGGCGGCGGCCGCGATTCCGAAACCCCCTTCGCGCGCGACGAGGACGGCAACCTCATCCGCCGCGTCGAGGCCACCCTCAAGGACCTCGAAAAGAAAATCGACATCGTCATCGACGGCATCGTCGTCAACGACATGCCGCTCGCCACCTTCGTCAAGGACGCCCAGGGCGTCGTCCAGTTCGACCTCGAAGGCTACCCCAAACTCCGCAAGACCACCATCTACGACGCCGCCAGCGAACTCGTCCGCCGCGGCGAATGGACCAAGGAGGAACTCGAGCGCCGCATCCCCGTGCTCTGCCACCGCGAGCACCTCGACCCCGTCGCCGTCTGCCGCATGTGCTCCGTGCACGTCATCCGCAAGAAGCGCGGCAAGGGCGGCAAGCTCGAACCGGGCGACAAGCTCGTGCCCGCCTGCCACTTCGAGATCCAGCCCGGTATGGTCGTCACCACGCGCGGCGGACCCAACCCGCCAAACTCCGACAAGTCCGGCCGCGACTTCACCGCCGAAGTCTTCCAGTCCATCCGCGTCCTCACCGAATACCTGGTGGCGGACCACTACAAGCCCGACAGCACGCGCAAGATCTACAACAACGAGTTGAAGGCGGTCGCCGACAGCCTGGAAGTCGAAGGGCCCCGGATGGGCATGCCCTCCCGCATCAAATCGGGCAAGAGCCGCAACGCCGAACGGCACCCGAAATCCCGGCCGTCGATCCCGCTGCCCGTCGTGTACGACCACCGGATGACACTCACGGAACTGCCGGAGAGCGGCGTGCGGCCGGAACTGCCGTACTCCTCCCGCACCGTCGCCGTCGACCACGACCGCTGCATCGTCTGCGACCGCTGCGTCCGCTCCTGCCACGACGTGCGCCCGTTCAAGGTCCTCGGCCACACCGGCAAGGGCTACCTCACGCGCATCAGCTTCGACCTCGACGAGAACATGAACGACTCGTCGTGCGTGCAGTGCGGCGAGTGCATGAACTCCTGCCCGACCGGCGCGCTGCAACTCAACCGCCGCATCGTGCCGATCGCCCTGCGCGAGGAACTCGGCATCCGCGAGAAGGACATCGACGACCCGATCTTCGTGAGCGTCGGCAAGGACGAGGCCGAGCTGCGCGAGGCCGACGCCGGCGAACCGCTCGACCTCAAGAACCCGCGCACGCCCCTGAAGGCCGGGCTGATCGTCAAGTCCCGCGTCACGGGCAAGACCGCCACCGGCTACCTCTCCGCCGAGGAGATGCAGGAACTCGAATTCGACTACATCCCGAAGGACGGCGGCAAACCGCTCAAGTTCCGCCCCTTCCGCGACGTGCCGCTGTCCTACCTCCGCTGGAACGAAGGCGCGATCCGCTACCGGAAACTCAAGGCCGGCGAGGAAATCTGCACCCAGGACGAGTACGCCAACACCGCCTTCTTCATCCAGTCCGGCGAGTTCGGCATCTGGAAGCGCGAAGGCAAACGCAAGAACGCCCGCGATACCGACCCTGGCACCCAAAGCCCCTTCAAGCTCAACCGCACCCACACCATCATCGGCGAACTCGCGCCGCTCTCCAACCAGCCGCGCCAGGCCACCGTCCGCGCCGTCACCGACAACGCCGAAGTCTTCGAAGTCACGCGCAACCTGCTCGACGTGGCGCAGCGCGCCGAGTCGGCCCGCGAAATTCTCGGCCTCGTCTACACCCGCAACGCCCTCTTCTCCTGCCTCGAACGCAAGGGCACCCCGGAGGAACCCACGCTCTTCGAAGGCCTCTCCGGCCAGGAACGCGCCCAGCTCGTCACGCTGCTCACGCAGGGGATCCGCGACGAGTCCCGCAAGCTGCCCGACACCTCCAAGCGCAAGCCGACCGACGACGACAACCGCAAGATCGTCTACCCGAAGGTCGACCCGGACGCCAACCTCCTGCGCGCCACCCTCCGCAAGTGCCGCAAGGACGAGAAGATCGTCATCGAAGGGGAAAAGGCGCAGGACTTCTACATCATCCGCTACGGCACCACGAAGGTGTCGATCCGCGCCGAGGACCGCGAAGTCATCGTCGCCAAGCAGACCGAGAACGAATACTTCGGCGAAATCGCCCTCATGGAGGAAGGCCGCCGCACCGCCACCATCACCGCCCTCGACACCGTCGAACTCGTGCGCATCCCGAAGAAGCTCTTCGAGGCGATGATCCGGCAATTCCCGTCCATGAAGGAGAAGTTCGAGCAGGCCGCCGCGTTCCGCATGCGCCGCGGCATGACCGCGAAGCCGGTCGTCAACAACTTCCTCTCCGACTACCTCAACCAGGGCCTCTACCAGGGCCGCAACCTCTTCGTGCTGGACCTCCACGCCTGCACCCGCTGCGACGAATGCACCCGCGCCTGCGCCGACTCCCACGGCGACGGCTACAGCCGCCTCATCCGCGAGGGGATGCGCTTCGGCAAGTACCTCGTCGGCGGTTCGTGCCGCTCCTGCTACAAGCCCTATTGCATGGACGGCTGCCCCGTCGACGCCATCCACCGCACCGGCACGCAGCTGCAGATCAAGATCGACGACCACTGCATCCGTTGCGGCCTCTGCGAACGCAACTGCCCCTACGGCGCGATCCAGATCCCGGACAAGCAGGAAGTGCAGCAGAAGATCAGCATCGCCGACAGCGCGATCAACTGCGACAAGTGCTACGGCCTGGTGCCCGAGGGCGCCGACCCGTTCTGCGTGGCCGCCTGCCCCCACGAAGCCGCCTTCCGCATGACCGGCCCCGCCCTCTACGAACGCGTGACGAAGACGAAGATCTGACGGCGCGGCGCATCCGATTTGTAGGTCGGGCCGAGTCTTCGAGGCCCGACCCGGACGCCATCGGCATACGCGCCGAATGAGTGGACGTAGGGCATTTCTTGACTGTGATTCGCGGGACGCCATTCGGCGCCGAGCCGTGGCAGCGACTTACCGTGAAGCGGCTGTCTCTGGAGTCGAACCAGCGAGCTTTGGGCCTGCCGAAGAGGAAATCACCTGCGTTCTTTCTTGTCTCGTCCCTCTTACGGTATATAGTTCGCTCGCAAGTTACATTCAATTATTGGTTGTATTAACGACAAACGAAGACCTACGAAACCGTATTATTTCAAAGGTATCAGAGGGTCGAGACAGAGCAGCTTCGTTCCCTTTTCTTGCCTGAGCTGATACCACCAACGAGAATTACGAGAAATTTCCAACTTTCGCTAGGAAAGTGTCGAACGAGCGGACCGTATAGGGTGAAGGAAGTGAAGCGAACAACCAACGGGCCGGGCCGAACCCCGGAGGGGATTGATGATATGAGCACCGAGAAGAATGAAACAATCCGTGATTCAGAATTCAATGAATTCCGTGCGCCGCGTACCGGGGACACCACGCTCACAGGACGCGGGAAGTTGCTGGCCGAGGTCGTCAACGACAGCGAGAGCAAATCGCAAAAGGACAACCGATACCGTCGGTGGTGGAACATGCGGGTGTGGGAGACGATCGGCGGGAAATACGTCCTGCATATCGCGTTCCGAACCCAAACCAAGTTCGAGGCGGATCACGACACAAGCCAGGTGTTCAAATCACTGGCGGAGGCTCTATTATTC
Source organism: Gemmataceae bacterium (assembly GCA_019636445.1). GTDB lineage: Bacteria > Planctomycetota > Planctomycetia > Gemmatales > Gemmataceae > Limnoglobus. The sequence continues at coordinate 19,004 of JAHBXO010000064.1, forward strand.
GCCCGCGAGAACTACGAGCCAACCAAGTATTTCAAGGTGCCAACGCCGCCGGAAACCGATCCGAATTCACAAAAATTCACGTGGATCGTGAGCAAGCTGCGGGAAGAATACAAGGACACCGTCAACACACTGACAACCCAAGCCCACCGGGAATCCGGGATCGGCGAACAGGAAACCGAAGTCGAGTAAATTCGCAAACGGAAATCCAAAGCTCGAACTCAACGGGGAACGCAAATGGGAAGTCTCGGTCAACTCGCGGTGGCGGTGTGCATGATTATCCTTGTGGTGACGGCGGGCATCCTGCTTGCGCCGCTCCTGCTCGTCGCGGCCGTAATGAAGCGGGCGTAACAATTTGCGATTACTACACCATCGAGTGCAAAATGGTGACGCAGCCAATCCTGTTCGGCGCAGGATTGGCTGCGTCACCATTTTAGTTCCATTTATTGAAGGTGGTCCGCGGTAATCCATTCGGTGAGGCGTCGCATCGGCTTACGGAGAAACGGCTGTCGCTGCTTTAGTCGCAGCGTTTGGTGGGCCAGCCGAACAAGAAATGAGCTGCGCTCTTTTCTTTCACTGTAAAAGTCATTACACGGCAGCGCTCTTCTTTTTAACGCTTATCTTGTCTCCGCACCACGGGCAAAATTGGATTGGCGTGCCGTCGTGGTGAAGTCTCATGTCATCTCCGTTCGAGAAGAAACAGTAAACTACGTTCGTACCATCTGATTTGACGCGGTTTGAAACGATGAAGAATTTCTCTTCGATTGTATTTTTCAAAAGTCCACACTTGCAGTTCGGAGGCACTTCCCATTCGAAGTTACCGTGAATGTGGTCTGGAACCATGTCCATTGATGGACTCC
>JAHBXO010000065.1 GCA_019636445.1 Gemmataceae bacterium
GGTCGTCCCAGCGGATGATCCGCGTCTCGACCGGCTGCCGGTCAGGCGGCGGGGTTTCGAGGTTCGAGATTTCCCGGATGCCCAGCAGCGAAGCGTGCAGTGTCCGCGGGATCGGCGTGGCCGTCATCGTCAGGACATGCACCATCGCCCGGAGACGCTTCAGCTTCTCCTTGTGTTCGACACCGAAGCGCTGTTCCTCGTCGATGACAACGAGGCCGAGGTCGTGGAACTTCACGTCGTTGCCGACAACGCGATGCGTGCCGACGACGACATCGACTTCGCCGGCCGAAATGCGTTTCACGATATCCCGTTGCTGAGCCCCGGAACGGAAGCGACTCAAGCACTCGACGACGAACGGATACTCGGCGAACCGCTGCTTGAAGGTGCGATAGTGCTGCTCGGCAAGGATCGTGGTCGGGACGAGGATCGCCACCTGTTTGCCGTTGTCGATCGCCTTGAATGCGGCCCGGATGGCGATCTCGGTTTTGCCATAGCCGACATCGCCACAGATGAGGCGATCCATCGGCTTCGGTTTCTCCATGTCCCCCTTGGCCTCGTCGATGGCGGCCTGCTGGTCCGGCGTCTCCTGATAGGGGAATGCGGCCTCGAATTCCTTCTGCCACTCCGAATCCTTCGGGAACGCGTAGCCCGGCATCGCCGCGCGCACCGCCTGGATCTGGATCATCTCCGCAGCCACATCCCGCAAGGCGTCCGAGATCTTCTTCTTGCGGTTCCCCCACGCCGCACCGCCAAGTTTCGAGAGCGGTGGCTCTGCCTGAGTACCGCCGAGGTATTTCTGGATCAGGTCGATCCGCGACGCGGGCACGTAAAGGAAGACACCGTCCTTGAATTCGAGGATCAGATTCTCCTCGACGGCGTCGCGGGCATGCTCCTGTTCGTCGGCATACGCCTCCGGAGCATGCAGGATCGCCGAAGTCTTCTCCAGGATCTTCATCCCGCGAAAGCGGGCGATGCCGTGGGCAACATGGACGACATAGTCGCCTTCGTTCAAGTCGAGAAAAGTGTCGATCGCCCGCGATTCGACTTTCCGCGAACTGGCCACCGTAGGCGCTTTCACGCCCGGCGGCAGCAGGTCCTTATGGAAGAGTTCGTGGCTGCCCAGAACGACGACGTTCGGCCCGACGAGGCGGAAGCCGGTGCGGACATGACCCGTGACCAGCGCGAGCCGATGCGACTGGGCGAGGTTGCCGGATTTGAGCACTTCCGTGAGGCGATGGACCTCCGCGTCCGACTGACAGGCAATCAGTACGCGGCCATCGGCACCAACGGCGTCCAGTTCGTCCCGCACGCGCTGGACGTTTCCACTGAACCGCTCAACCGATTCCACATGCAGGTGGACGCTGGCCTCGACCGATGCGCGCGGCATCGCGGTCAGCGTCACCGTCGGGAACTTTAGGAGCTGAGCGAATGCCCCTTCCACGGTAAAAAGCCCGGTCGGGTCGGCCACGCGTTCGAAGAAGTATTTTCCCTGCTCCTTCAGGTCGTTCGGCTCAAGCAGCACGACCCAGCTATCGGCTGGAAGGTATTCGGCCAGGAAGCCCGCGGACGATCGTCCGCGGGCACTGTCTGTCTCGACACCCAAAATCGTTACCGATTTCTTCTTCTCCAGACTGCGTTGGGAGCCGGCTGCAAAAAGGCGGATCGATTCGAGTTCGTCGCCAAAGAATTCGAGCCGGACGGGATCGGGCGTATCGGGTGGAAACAGATCGAGGATGCCGCCTCGCTTGGCGAACTCGCCGGGATACTCGACGGCTTCGACGCGTTTGTAGCCGTTGGCGACGAGCCATTCGATCAGTTCACCGACGTCGGCGACTTCGCCCGGCGTGAGCGAGCGCCCACGACTGGCGAGGTCGGTCCGGACGGGCACGGGCTGCACGACGGCCGCCATCGAGGTAATGATGAACGGCGGCGTTTCTTCCGTGCCGAGTTTCTGAAGGATGCGAAGGCGTTCGGCCGTCTCAGGCGCGAGCCGGCCCTGATGCGTCGGTGCGGGCCAGGTTTCCCACGCGGGGAACGGAAACGGCTTGCGGCCGAGGAAACTTGCGAGATCTTCGGTCACCGAGCCTACCTCGGCAACCGTGGGAACGACGACCAGCAAGCCGGCGGGCTTCTCCTGTGCCAGCGCGGCGATCGCGAGCGACGCCGACGATCCCCAAGCTCCATCAATCGTGCCGCTTTCGAGTTGCCGGAGTGCCGCGCGTAGTCCCGCCCAGCCGTCGGCCGAGCGGAGCAGGGCCGGCAGGTCGGCAAGAGAGAGCGGTTTCGCGTTCGACAGGTTCAAAGCTGGGAAATTGTAGGCGGGAAATCCATTCTGACTCGGAACTCAGAACTCGGATCTCACAACTCATTTTTGAAATCGAGTCAAGAGTTGTGAGTTCTGAGTTCCGAGTCAAGAGTTGCCACTACCTATTCATTGATTCAATCGTTTCCATTCTCTTGGTCAGTCGCGTATCATCGATCCATCTTCGGAGCCTCGCCATGCCCACCTTCAACCGTCGACAACTCCTTGCCGCCGCTGCCGCGGCTTCGCTCCCGTCCGTCGCTTCGGCGGCTAAGCCGAACCTCATCCAGGAGGAGAATGCCAAACCGGGGACGACCGAATGGCAGCTCACCTATGCCAAGTTCGACGCCAAGGCCAAGTACCGCTCGTCGCTCATCGAAGGATATTGCAACCGTACCAGCGTCACGGCCGGGGACATTCTCTCGTTCCAGGTCAGCACGCAGCCGGCCACGCCGTTCAAGATCGAGATCTACCGCCTCGGCTACTATCAGGGCCTCGGCGGCCGGCACATTCAGACGTTCGGCCCGTTCGCCGGGAAGCCGCAGGAGACCCCGCCGGTCGGCGCGAAGCGCCTGCGCGAGTGCAAATGGGATCCCTGCGTCGGCATCGCCATCCCGAGCGACTGGCCGAGTGGTGTGTACCTCGGCAAACTCGTCGCCGAGAAGCACCGTTACCAGAGCTATGTCATTTTCATCGTTCGCGACAATCGCAAGGCGGACTTCCTCTTCCAGTGCAGCACAAACACCTGGCAAGCCTACAACAAGTGGCCGGAGACGCACTCGCTTTACGATAACGACCACCCTTCGAAGAAGCCTCTCGTCAGTGGCGTGCAAGTGGGCTTCAGCAGGCCGTACGCGAAGTATCCGCAGGTCGTCGATCATGCCCTCTCCCTGGGCAGTGGCGAGTTTCTGCTCTGGGAGTTCCCCTTCGCCCACTGGATCGAACAGCAAGGCTACGACGTCACCTATTGCGCCAACGATGACATCGACGACCGCGGCGTCGACTTCATCACCCGGGCGAAGACGTTCCTTTCCGTCGGCCACGACGAGTACTGGACGCGGAAGCAATATGACACGTGCATCGATGCGGTGAAGAAGGGCGTGAACTTCGGCTTCTTCAGCGGCAATTCCGTCTGCTTCGTCGTTGAACGTGAAAATCCGTGGCGACTGGAGCGTGTCGGCCGCTACGGCGGCATCCGGCCCGGCGAAGAGAAGTACATGGAGGACCTGCCCGTGAAGGCGCCGAACGAGAACCTCTTGATCGGCGCGCAGACCGTTTCACCCTTCAATGGCTCCGGTGACTGGATTTGCACCAAGCCGGAGCACTGGATCTTCGAAGGCACCGGTATGAAGAAGGGCGACCGCATCCCCGGCCTCGTCGGCTGGGAATTCCATGGCGACCCGGCCGACATCAAAGGGTTGGAAATCGTCGCTGCTGGAAAGACGATCAACGGCGGCGAAGCCGAGTCGCACTGGGAGGCAACGATCTATCCGGGGCCGAAGGGGAACACGGTCTTCAACGCCAGCACGATCTTCTGGGCGATGGGGCTGAGTTCGCCACCGGGCTTCATTTTGCCGCACGTCCACAACGGCCGCCCGCACGGCGTGGACGCCCGCGTGCAGCGGATCACGAAGAACCTGTTCGAAAAGTGGAAGGCTTAGACGATCTACGCGGGACGGCGGATGCTTCCCGGCTCAGTTGGCGCGAGCCGGGATATTTCCGAACTAGGCATGAACCATCGGATGCGTCCGCCTGTTAACGGGTGATTCCGCTCATCCGTTCCAGCGCCATGAGTAGGGCGTGCGTGCCTTTGCGGCCGAAACCGATGGCGCGGACGCTCTCGTACAGTTGCTTCGCAAGCGCAAGACCCGGAAGGCTCAGGTTCATGCGTTCGGCTTCCTTGAGCGCGATCCCCATGTCCTTAATGAAGTGTTCGACGTAGAAACCAGGCTCAAAGTTGCGGGCCATCATGCGCGGTCCGAGGACCTCGAGCGCCTTGCTGCCGGCGGCACCGACCGAAACACTCTTGAAGACCGTCTCCAGATCCAGTCCCGCCTTGTAACCGTACAGCAGGCCCTCACAGACCGCGATCATGTTCGAGGAGATCAGGATCTGGTTGACCATCTTGGTGTGCTGCCCGGCACCGGGTCCGCCCTGATGAACGATGGTCTTGCCCATCGCTTCAAAGATCGGCGCGACGGCATCCACGACTGGCTTGTCTCCGCCGATCATGATGGACAGGGCGGCATTCTTCGCGCCGACATCCCCCCCGCTGACCGGAGCGTCCAAGGCCGCGACGCCCTTGGACTTGGCCGCTGCATGGATCTCGACGGCCAGACTCGGCTCGCTCGTCGTCATGTCCACGAGCACCGCGCCCGGCCTGGCACCCGCCAATGCCCCGTCGGTTCCCAGAAACACTTCACGCACGTCCGCGGGGAAGCCCACGATCGCGAAGACCACGTCGCTATTGGCCGCGACGGCTTTCGGCGTTTCCGCGAAGGTCGCTCCGAGATCGAGCAACGGCTGTGCCTTCTCCCGGCTACGATTGAAAACCGTGGCCGCGAAGCCCTTCTTCATGGCGTGTTCGCACATCCAGCGCCCCATGACGCCAGTGCCGATCCAGCCGATACGGGTCTTGCCGGGAGTCGCGGTCGAAATCTGCATGTTGAAGTTCCTGGAAGAAATCGCGGTCATCCTACAAACGCGGAACGGGTTTGCAACGAACACAGAGTCCGGTTGTAAGAGGTGTACCGAGTTTACCGTCGATGCGAGGGGAACAAGTGATTCGCACGGCACAGCCGTCGCGGTCCCGCCGATCGCCGCACCCCGTACGCCAGGTGGATTCCGAACCTGAACCGTGGCCGGGATGCGCTTTTTCGACCTCGGGCCGATGGACGCCGAAGCGCCCCGCCGATGCTGGAAGAGCCGCGAATCCCGGATGCGGCCCCTCCAATGAAAGGAATCTCCGATGCGTCACGGATGGATGGTTCGGACCCTCGCGGCTGCCGCGATGATCGTCGCGATCGCCGGCTCGACTCGCGCAGCCGACGGTTGCAACAACTGCGCGCCGGCGGTTGTCCACGGCGTCGGCCAGAAGGCCGATTGCGGCCCTTGCGAAAAGAAGTCGATTCTCAGCAAAGTGAAGTCCAGCGCCGCATGCTGCGATGCCAAGTTCATCTTCGGCAGCTCGCGGTCGTTCTTCGGTGCCTGCGGCACGGGTTGCAGCGACCTGCCCATCAGCGCCTGTGGTCGCGACCGTCAGCGCTGCGACCTGCCCAAATATGGCGCAGGAATCGGCCAGCCAGCCAATAACTGCGCCGGTCCGTTCACGTTCCTGAATCGCTGAGATTTCGCGACGGGTCCAGATGGACGGCGTCCCGATGGCATTCGCAAACGATCGCGAACGCCATCGGGGCACCGTCTTCATGCGTATTGATTAACGTGGCGAATCTCCGACTACGCTCCATTCGTGTGGACAGGTGGAAACGACGCGACAGCATCGGCTCACGCGAACAACTTGTTCACCACCCGGCCGGCCACGTCGGTGAGTCGGAAGTCTCTTCCCGCATGCTTGAAGGTCAGCTTCTCGTGATCGAGGCCGAGCAACGCGAGCAGTGTGGCGTGAAGATCGTGAATATGCACCTTGTTCTCGGCGGCATACCATCCGTAGTCGTCGGTGGCACCGTATCGGAAACCAGGTTTCACGCCGCCGCCGGCCATCCAGACGGTGAAGCCTTCGGGGTTGTGGTCGCGGCCGTCGTTGCCGCCGCCTTCGACCGTCGGCGTGCGCCCGAATTCGCCGCCCCAGAGGACGAGCGTGTCCTTCAGTAGTCCGCGCGATTTCAGATCCTTCAGCAAGCCTGCGATCGGCCGGTCCACTTCGCGGGCATTCTTCGAGTGGCCTTTGCGAAGATCGCCGTGCTGGTCCCACTGGACTTGGCCGTCGCTGTGCGTGACCTGGACGAAGCGCACCCCGCGTTCGGCGAAGCGCCGCGCAAGCAGGCACTGTCGCCCGAACGGTGCGGTGATTGGATCGTCGAGGCCGTAAAGTTTGTGAGTCTCCTTCGTTTCCTTCGTGATGTCCTCGGCCTCGGGCATCGTCGTCTGCATCCGATACGCGAGTTCAAACGCGCCGATGCGTCCTTCCAGCGCGGCTTCGGGGCCTGCGGCTTCGAGGTGCGATCGGTTCAGTTCCTTCAACAAATCCAATTGCTTCCGCTGCACGCCTCGTGGGAGGTTCGTGTTCGCGATGTACTTCACTTTGGCTTGCTCGACCGGCGTGCTGGCGTTGCCGATGGGCACGCCCTGCGTGGAGGCTGGGAGAAAGGCGGATCCCCAGTTGTTGACGCCGCCGTGCGCCAGCGTGGGGCAGATGGTGAGGAACGCCGGCAGGTCGGCGTTCTCGGTGCCGAGGCCGTAGGCGATCCACGCGCCCATGCTGGGGCGGACGAAACTGTCGCTGCCGGTGTGCAGTTTGAGGGCGGCGCCGCCGTGGGCGGGATTCGTGCCGTGGAGCGAGTGAACGAAGCAGATGTCGTCGACGCATTGTGCGACGTGGGGGAATAACTCGCTAACGGGACTACCGCTCTGGCCGTACTGCTTGAACTTCCAAGGCGACTTGAGGAGATTGCCAGTTTTGGCGAAGACGACGCGGGGGCGCGTGCCAGGGTACGGCTTGCCGTCGTCGCGATCGAGCTGAGGCTTCGGCTCGAACGTATCGATGTGCGACGGGCCGCCCTTCATGAAGAGGAAGATGACCCGTTTGGCACGCGGCGCGAAGTGCGGGGCCTTCGTGGCACCGTCGGCGGCGTGAAGGAGATTTGCGAGTGCGAGCGAACCGAACCCGAGCGCGGTGGAACGCAGGGCCTCGCGGCGGGATAGTGCGAATGGCCGATTCATGGTCACTTCCTATCGCACATAGATGAATTCGTTGGATGCGAGTACGGTCTGGGCGACGGCGGCCCACGCCTTGCGCGTACGCTTTGCCGCGTCGGTTTCGTTCGCGTACGCCGACTCGAACTCGGCGACGTTCGACAATAATTGCTTTCGTTCCGTCTCGCTCGGCGGCCGACCATAAACCAGTTCGAAGAGCGATTGCACGCGTTCCTCAGGGTCGTGCTTCGCGAGGATTCGGCCCGCCAGTGAATCGGCGGCGTGGCTCGCCAAGTCGCTGTTCAGGAAGAACAGCGACTGCGTCGGCACCGTCGTCGTCGCCCGGTCGCCGTTCGGCACGGTCGCATCCGGGGCGTCGAAGAGTTGGAAGACGTCGTACAGATTGTTCCGCACCACGGGCAGGTAGATCGAACGACGGGCAGTCGCATAATTCGTCAGATCCTTCGACGTGTGGTCGAAGAGATAGCCTCGGTTCTTCACGTGAGCGAGCGACGGGCCGCCGCTCGTCCGGTCAAGATCGCCGCTCACGGCCAGCAAGGTGTCGCGGATCGCTTCGGCTTCCAGTCGTTGGACATTGGCGCGCCACAACAAGCGATTGTCGGGATCGGCAGTCCCCGCTGCCGGGTCGAACCGTGAACTCTGCCGGTACGTTGCCGAGAGCATGATCCGTTTGTGGAGTTTCTTCAACGACCAGCCATCCTTGATGAAGGAGCTTGCAAGCCAGTCGAGGAGTTCCGGGTAGGTCGGAGGTTCGCCGAGGAGCCCGAAGTTGTCAACGGAGCGCACCAGACCTTTGCCGAAGTGCCAGCGCCAGACGCGATTGACCATCACGCGTGCGGTGAGCGGATGCTTCGGATCGACAAGCCATTTGGCAAGTTCAAGCCGGCCGCTGCGGTCGTTCGGCAGTTCAGGTTGCGATTCTCCGGCCAGAACGATCGGAAAGCGGCGCTTGACAAGTTCGCCCGGTGTTAGATGATTCCCTCGCTTGAACACCGGCACGTCCGTCGGTTTCCCTTCAACAACGGCTAGGGCAGACGGCAACTCCGGAGCGGCCTTCTCGAGCGCGGCGAGTTTCTCCTTCAGTGTCTTGAGCTTGGCCTTGGAATCGTCGTCGGATTTTCCGGTCAGGGCTTTGATCGCGTCCTTGAGTTTCGCAACGGCGGCGTCGTGATCCGCCTGACGCTGGAGTTCGCTCGGCGTCGCAAGGGAGACTTCGTGCCACCGGGCCACCTTTTTGAAGTGCTCCATGGTTTTGGTGCTGACGAAGACGCCGGCCAGTCCGTAATAGTCGGCCGCGCTGATCGGATCGAATTTGTGGTCGTGGCAGCGGGCGCAGCCAAGGGTCAAACCCATTACCGTCCGGCCGAGCGTGTCAACCTGCTCGTCAACGATGTCGTACTCCATCTTCTTCTCGTCAACTTCCGCGAGCACCTTTGGTCCGAGGGCCAGGAACCCGGTCGCGATTACACCATCGGTTCCGGCATCTAGTAGCAGGTCGCCGGCGATCTGTTCCATCAGGAAACGGTCGTAGGGCTTGTCGGCGTTGAACGAGCGCACGACATAATCGCGATAGCGCCAGGCGTTGCCAAAGGCGACGTTTTCATCGAGGCCGTTCGAGTCGGCATAGCGGGCGACGTCGAGCCAGTGACGGCCCCAACGCTCGCCATACGCTGAAGACGCCAGCAAGCGGTCGATCACGTTTTCGAACGCCGTTCGGGATTCGTCGGCGAGGAAATCGGCGATCTCTTCCGGGGTCGGCGGCAGGCCCGTGAGGTCGAACGTGGCCCGTCGGATCAGCGTACGCTTGTCCGCGGAGGGTGCGGGCTTCAGCCCGGCGGCCGTGAGTTTCGCTTGAACAAACCGGTCGAGATCCGAATCGTTTTCGGATCGAATCGGCTGGAACGCCCAGTGTCGGGATTCGAGCCTGCGCTCGACTTTTGTCGCGGCGGGGAAGGGTGCTCCGCGACGGACCCACGATTCCAGGTCGGCAATCTCCGCGTCGGTCAATTTGCCCGACGGCGGCATCTTTGCGACGCCCTCGGCATGTCGAACCGCCCGCATCAGCGCGCTCGATTCGGGTTTCTTCGCATCAACGAGCGGTTCGCCCGAAACGCCACCATTCGCGATTCCCTCGGCTCGATCGAGCCTCAAACCGCCCTTCTGCTTTTCTGCTCCGTGGCATTTGAAACAATTCTCCGCAAGCAACGGACGAATTTTCATCTCAAAGAACCGCAGGTCTTCCGGCTTCGGTTCTGCGGCCACGATAGATCCCGCAAGTGCGCACCAGGCGGTGACGACGAGAGGTAGCGAGGATTGGAGGAAAGACCTCATCGGTGGCAACATCCTCGAGAAGTTGACAATCGCGATGGTCCAAAAAGGACCGGTAGGCGGGTGGTAGCGGGCAGTTCGTTCGGAGTTTCGTGGCAGGCTAACTCAAGATATTCTAATCGGCCAAGGTGTCTGAGGGCTACCTCGAAGCGTATTACACGAGGAACATTTTTTACCGGAACCAAGCTCGGAGATCACGAGAAATCGCGAACATCGGCTCTTTCGATGCAATGCAGTGTGTATGTTCGGTGTGCACGCCGCCTCGACGAAATGGAACCGTCTCATCGGGGCCAGCCACCGCTCGACCGGTCGGAGGGGAGCGGGGGCCACGCGTCGGCCACGCTCGGTGCTGTTATCGGTTGTTGCCCGCCGTCGCGAGCGACTGTGTCGAATCGACCCTGGAGCCTGGCCGGGCGCGGTTCGTCCACCAAGTCTCGACCTCGACCAGAACGAAAACTAATGCGGCGACCGCCAGTACCCGCCCCCAGACACCGGACGAAATCGGGGCGATGTGGAAGGCGACGTTCATGAAGGGGGCGTAGGTGAACAAGAGTTGAAGCAGCACCATCCCGGTGACGCCGACGAAGGCCCACGGGTTGCTCCAGAACCCATCACCAAACACCGTCCGCCGCAGGTGTCGGCAGTTAGACAAGTAGAACGCTCGAACATCACGAAGACGCTCACTGAGACCGTCCGGGTTGCCGTCTCCGCCTGCTCGGTGACTGCAAGGGGTCCGTTGAAGATTCTTTGGGCGGGGGCAAGCGACTTAACCCAACCAGCGCCCGCGCCGCTCTCGATTTGCCACCCAGCCGGGCAGTGGGAATGAAAACGGCTTCACGGAGTGAACCCGGGAAGCCTAGTTTTTAATGGGATTTTTGCAGCGCTTCGACGTGCATCAAACAGCGGAGAGGGAGGGATTCGAAGCTACCCTTGTTGAGTTGGGACTTCGTTGCACCTACCCCGCGGTTGCATCGAAACGACTGCAATTCCCGGTCATTCACGACTGACTAGGCTGCACTAGGATTGTACTCACGATGGCCTCGCGTGGCCAAGCCTGCCCCCTATTTGCCACCCAGGGATCATTGCTGATCGGTCTCGTCCGCGACCGAAGACGTTTTGGTGGAGACAACGGTGCGGGTGCGGTACGCGGGAAGTATCTGTCGAACAGGAAGTAGAATGGCCTTGCTGGCTGCAACAACTAAAGTGGCTGTCAATCCCGATGGCAGGCCAAGTTCATGCCGGCCGCCGTGCGTCCAGCAACACCAGAGGGACGCGGCCGGTGCCAACAAGGTTTGCCCCCTGACCGTGAGCAGGACACCTGCGTATGCCCGACCCCGCTCAGCAAACCCTTCCGCCCGACCAGCCCGCGCTCACTCCGGTTAAGCTGATTCAGACGTACACCGCCGAGGACTGGGAGGCATTCGTCGAGGAGTGGGCGGAAGGCTTCGACCCGGCCTACGACCAGGTCGCCCGGATCGGCGGCGCGGGGGACATGGGCCGCGACGTAATCGGGCATATCGAGCCGGCGACGGTACGCCCGCGGCCGTGCGACATCTACCAGTGCAAGCACTATGACCACCCGCTCCAGCCGGGTGACGTGTGGGGCGAACTCGGCAAGCTGTGCGTCCACACCCACCTCGGCCACTACCCGATCCCCCGCCGCTATCGGTTCGCCCCGCCGCGGAACGTCGGCCCGAAGCTGTACAATCTGCTGAACTCCACGGACAAGCTGCGGGCCGAGTTGATCGCCAACTGGGACACGCACTGCCGCCGCAAGATCAGCGAGGTCGAGGAGTTCCCGTTGGTCGGGGCGCTGAGGGCGTACGTCGAGCAATTCGACCTCTCGGTTGTCTGGTACCTGACGCCTGCCGAGATTGTAAACCAACACAGCCGCACGCAATACTGGCATCGACGGTTCAAGATCGACCCGCCGCCGCGGCCCGACCCGCCGCCACCACCGCCGGACGTGCAGACCCACGAGTTTCCGTACGTCGAGCGGCTGCTGGACGCCTACGCACACCACCTCGGTAAGCCGGTGACGCTGGCGGATTTGCCCTCGCTGCCTACGAAGATCATGTCGAACTTCACCCAGTCCCGGGGAACCTTTTTCATCGCCGATGCGCTGGCGCGGTTTTCCCGCGACCATTTCCCGGGCGGGTTCGACGGCGTCAAGCAACATGTCCACGACGGGGTCGTGGATGTCACGCTTGCCAGCCACCCCGACGGGTTCGAGTGCTTGCTCGCGGCCCTCCGGCAAGCCGCAAGTCTCCCGCTACCGGGTTCGGGCCTGTCGCCGTACGTTGGCCCGGCGGACAAGAAGGGCATGTGCCACCACTTGGCGAACGACGGCAAGCTGGCCTGGGTGCAGTCATGACTGATGGCCCACAACGCCCGGCCGCGGACCGCGTGTTTAACACCCCGTTGGAATGCGGTCTGAGGTCAGCCGCACTGCTGCTCGCCGCGTACCCACGGCCGTGTGACGTGCAGCGGATGGTGCAGTACGATTACTTGGTCGTGCATTCGGGAGACGTGGACGGCGGTCCGCGGAGCATCCACCCGCCGACCCCGCATCGATCCGGCGAGTTGCTGGTCCGCCGGTCGCTCGTCGAGGCCGGCCTGGAATTCATGGCCCGTCGCAAGGTGATCGAACGGACCTACACCGGACTCGGCATCGGGTATGTGGCCGGCGAGTACGCGGTCATGTTCCTCGACGCGCTTACCTCGGAGTACGTCCGGCAACTTCGTGAGCGGGCGGCCTGGGTGGTCCAGACCTTCCAGGAGATGCCGGATGAGGAACTGGATCGGTTCATGAAGGATCGGTGGTCGCAGTGGGGGGCCGAGTTCGTCCGGGAAGCCCTGCTCGGGGGAACCGACGAATGACCCGTCGCCGGATCAGCCTGCGGACACTGTCGGTCACGAACGGCTCGCTGCCGCCGGCCGAACTCACCTTCCAGCCCGGCCTCAACCTGGTGGTCGGGGCGTCGGACACGGGCAAGACGTTCGTGTTCGAGACCATCGACTTCATGATGGGTGCGAAGGACGGCCTCCGCCCGATCCCCGAGTCGGCCGGCTACGAGCGGGTGTCGCTCTCTGTCGAAGCGAGCGGGGGCGTGCCGTTCACGCTCCGCCGGGCGCTGACCGGTGGCGAGTTCGAGTTGACCGAGTTCGCGGACGGGAGGGACAGGCCGGCGACGGCCGCGCGGACGCTGAGTACGGTACACAGCCCCGACCCGAATCGTTCCCTCTCCGCATACCTGCTCCATCTGGTCGGCATCGGAAACCGGCAGGTGCGGAAGAACGTGCAGGGCGAGAAGAAGGCTCTTTCGTTCCGGCACGTCGCCCACCTGACGTTGATCGACGAGGAGCGGATCATCCAGCAGGCATCGCCGCTGCTCACGGCGCACGACACCGAACACACGGCCGAGGAAAACGTCTTCGCCTACTTTCTGACGGGCCACGACGACAGCGCCATCATCCCGCAAGAGAACTCCCGCCAGCGGAAGGCACGGTTGGCGACCGAGGAGGAGTTGTTAGTAGCGCTACTGGCCGAGCGTACGGCAGAGTTGGCCACCATCTCGGTTGACTCCGGCAACCTGGCCGACCAAGCGAGTCGGCTGGAAGCGTCGATAGCGGACGCGACTGATGCCGTGGTGACGACGCAAGGCCAAATCGGCGAATTGGAACGCCGGCGTGACGAGTTGTCGCAGGAGCACACGGCCCGTCAGTCCCGCGTCCTGTTCCTCGGCGAGCAACTCAAGCGGCTGCGACTGTTGGGCGACTATTACCGAACCGACCGCTCACGGCTCGAAGCGGTAATCGAGGCCGCCCGCGTCGTCCACGACATGCCCGAAGGCACCTGCCCCCTGTGCAATCAACCGCTGGCGGGCGGGGCGTCGTCGCACATCGAGTTCGAGGCCGCGTGCCGGCGGGAGGTCGAAAAAATTGCCCGCCTCCAGCGGGACTTGGGCGCGGCAGTCGATGACTTCGAGCGGGAGACATCGGCCGTTCGAGATCGCATCGAAGCCCTGGACACGACGCTTGGGACGATTGACAGCGAACTGAGGTCTGTCCTCGTGCCGGGCACGAGGGTCGCACAAGCGGACTTGCAGACTCTGCTAAAGACCCGCACCCTAGTCGCCCAGGCAGCCACCTTGCAAACCACAGTCGTTGCGTTGCAACAGCGGCTGGACACGGTGCGGGCCGCGCAGGCCCAACGGGTCGCCCGCCCGGTGTTCGAGAACCGGACATCGACCAGTTCGGCCAGCGAGTTTTGCAAGGTCGTCGAGGAGATTCTGCGGGCGTGGAAGTACCCCGACCTCGGGGCAGTGGCTTTCGACACCGAAAAGGGCGACTTGGTGATAGGCGGCCAGGACCGTGCGAATAAAGGCAAGGGGTATCGGGCCATCACCTACGCGGCGTTCGCCATCGGACTGATGAAGTACTGCCGTCAGAAATCGATCCCTCATCCCGGGATCGTCGTTCTCGACACGCCCGTCAACCCGTACAAGGGACCGACCCCGACCAACCCGGCAGAGCGGGTGTCGGACGCTGTCAAGACCGCGTTCTTCGAGTACCTCGCGGGCGACACGAGTGGTGATCAGGTGATCGTGATGGAGAATGAGGAACCGCCCCCCTCCGTCCTCGACCGGGTCCGGTGCTTCGAGTTCACCCGGAACCGCAGTGTGGGCCGGTACGGTTTCTTCCCGGCACTGCCCGAGAAGCTAACGGCAGAAGCCGTTCCGCCCGCTCTACCCCTCGGCTGAAGTCGGTGATCGCGTGCCGGGCTAGACTCTACTCCGAACCGCGCTCGGATCGGGCAACAGCCCCTCGTTCCGGATGCGAGTGAGTTCGGCGTGGCTAACGATCCACTCGCTGGCAACGCCTCGGCCGGCCTTCTTCTTCTCCGCGTGTACCCGGCCGAGACGGCACCACTCGCGGACGGTGAACTCGGCCTTGCCGAGCCGGGTCGCCACCTCGGCGGTCGAGTACCACTCCTTGACGGTCCGTTGCTCGACGAGGCTGGCCAGCAGTGTCTCGATCTTGGTCAGCCGCGTGAGGAGTTCGTCATTCGAGGTCGTCATGGCGTTCTCCTTCAGAGGTCTCGCCAGCGGGGAGCGGGAACATGACATCCTGGGCGAGCCGGGCGGCGGCCCGGCGGCAGTAGTGTTCGTCGATCTCGATGCCGACGGCCCGGAGGCCCATGTCCTTCGCCGCCCGGAGCGTGCTGCCGCTGCCGAGGAACGGGTCGAGGACGGTGCCACCCGTCGGGGCGAACGCGGCGAGCAGCGGGTAGAGGGCGTGGACGGGTTTCTGGTTGGGGTGGAAGGCGTCGGGTTCTCGCTCCCACTCGATCACGTCGGCGATGCCTTTGGCCGGTCGCGGTGGGCGGCCCTTGGCGAGCAGGAACGCGGTCTCGTGCTTGCCGCGGGTGAACCGGCCGAGGCCCCAGACGTTCTTGACGAACGCCAGGTGGCTGACGAGCCGGAAGCCGAGGTGCTTCCAGACGCCGACGAACCGGTCGCACTGGGGCCATCCGTAGAATGACACGCAGAAGGTGTCGGGCTTGAGCAGCCGCCAGAGTTCGGCGTAGGTCGGGTGCAGCCAGTCGTCGGTGTTGTCGCCGGCGATGGGTTCGCGGTCCCCGTCCCACCGCCCCTGGTAGTTCACCAAGTAGGGCGGGTCGGTGAGGACGAAGTCGAACGACTCGTCGGCGAAGGTCGGCAGCACGACTCGACAGTCGGCGTGGTAGATGGCGAGGCCGCCGCGGGAGTAATACGACGGCGTCGGGGTGGCCGGGTTCACGCCGTACCTCCGACGTTGTCGGTCGTCTGGTGGCGTCGAGAGGCGGCAGCCAGTTCGCGTTCGACGATGTCCAGCAGCCCCCGAAGGAACTCGGAATCCTCGGTGGCGCACGGACAGTAGAATCGGACCCACTCGGCCAGTTGTTGGCGGCACTCGTAGCTGAGTTTCGGTTGCTCGGGCATGACGTCCCTCCCCGTTCGGTTCGTCGGTGATGCGTCCGCGGCGGACTCCGTCGAACCGACTGGTCACATTGAACCCGTGTGGGCAACACATCCCCAGCGGGTCGTGGGGCGGTTCTGGGGCGAATTCGTTTGTGAGGTGGGCGGTGGAGCGCGAGAAGCGGGAGTACCGGGCGGACGAACTGAAGCTGAAGCGGCTCCGCGCGCAGTTCGCCCTCACCGTGGAGCAGTTCTGCGGCAAGTCTGGCCTCGACAAGGCGACGGCCCGGAAGCTGTTCAAGGGGACGCCGGTCACACTCACCACGCTGTCGATCGCGGCGAAGGTATTCGGCGTCACCGACCACCTGGAACTGCTCCACCCGGACGAGTTGGTCGCGTTGGGCGTGGATCCGGCGGTGACGGCCTCGGGCGAGACGGTCCAGGAGTGGCAGGTCGAGGCCCGCCTGACGGCGTGGGAGAAGACAGCGAACGGCCTCCAGTATCACGTCGCCCGGCTGCGGCACCGCTTCCTGCCGTCCCGCTTCGCGCGGGGCAAGTGCTACGAGTTGCGTCACCTGGCCGTGGTCGAGCGGCAGCGGCTCGACGGGCAGTTGCGGCGGCACGCGGAGGTGTGCGAGCGGGTCGGCTGGCACCCGAACGTGGCCGAGAACGTCACCGCCACGTTCGTCGAGAACGGCGGGCTGTGGTGGGTGCTGGATCGGTTCGAGGACGGCACGACGCTCGCAGAGCGGCTGGTCGAAGGCCCGCTCGAAGGAACCTCACTCAAGACGGTGATGACCGGCATCGCGGCCGGCCTGGACGGACTGCACAGGGCGCAGGTGGTCCGTCGGGAACTGTCCCCGCGGTTCGTGCTGCTGCGGAAGAAGGACCGGACGCCGGTGCTGACCGATTTCGAGATGGCGAAGTTGCTCGACGGGGTTCCGACCGTATCCCCGACAGGCGGGTGGCCGGACGACCCGTACCTGGCCGAAGAGGTCGTCAGCCGGGGAACGGTGGACGGGCGGGCCGACCTGTACAGTTGGGGCCGGGTGTTCGTTCACTGCTTGACGGGTCGTCTCCCCGAACGGGGAGCCGATGTGGACGCGGTTCGCAACTCGACACTGCCGGTGGCCGTGCGAGTCGCTCTGGCCTCCTGTCTCGCGTTGCCGAAGAGCGACCGCCCGGCGTCGGTCGCGGACTTACTCAAGGCGCTCAAGAAGTGGTGACGGGTTCCGCCGTCCGTGGAGGGGCTGTCGTGGCGGTGTCGAGAGTACGAGTGAGGACGCTCGGCGAGTTCGTCTTCTGCCCGCGGGCGGGTCTGCTCTCGCACGCCTCGGCGGACGAAGAAGACGAGCCGACCGACGAGCGGATGAACCTGAACTTCCTGCCCGAATACAGCCTGACGCTGATCGAGGAGCAGCTCGCTGTCCAGTTGCGGCGACTCACCCGCTGGGCCGCGTGGGCGGCCGGCGGGCTGTTCCTGGTCGTCGTGGCCGTGGGGAACGAACTGCCGCCCGCAGCACCGCTCGCCATTGCCGTGCCAGCGATGCTCTGCGTCTGGAAGTCGTTGGACGCCCTCTCGGCAGTGATCAAGCTCGGCGACCGGCGGCGGGAGGCGCTGGCGGCGAAACCGACGGAGCCGGCGGCGGGCCTGACGGACGACACGCCGGTCCGCTGGTGGGAACTGCTCAAGGCCGGGTTCGAGTCGGTCCCGTATCTCGAACCGCTGTTCGACGAAGAGTTGGCCCTAGCCGGCAAGCCGTGGCGGGTGCTGAAGAAGGGGTCGCTGCGGATTCCGGTGATCCGCCTGCCGGCCGACAACTACCACGCGGGGCGGTACTGGGTGTACGAGCAGCACCGGGTCCGGCTCGCGGCCTACGCCGCGTTGCTCGCCGCGTGCGAGGGCGGCCAGACGCCGTACGCCGTGGTGCTGTTCGGCGGGAGCTACGACGGGGTCGCGGTGCCGGTCCTTCCGGCGACGGCGGTGACCGCCAAGCTGGACGAACTCCGACGCGGTCTCGACCTGGACCGGATGGGCCTCCCGACGCCGCCCCCGACCAACCCGAACGTCTGTTCCGGCTGTCCGCTCGGACGGCCCCGCGTCGTGACCACTGCGGACCGGAAAGAGGAGGCGCTCGGACGAAAGCTGCACGTCGTCACCGGGCCGGACGGCCGGGCGTACCACTGCGGGTGCGGGGATCGGTTCGCCTGGACGCCGCCGCACGACGACGCGGTCCGGAAGCGACTCGTCCCGTCGGCGTGACGGCTTACGGCTTCGGCACGCGGACGGCTCCGGTGCCGCGGCAGGCGGGGCAGGTCTCCTGCACCTCTTTGCCGTCGCACTTACTGCACGCCCGACCGCCGTCGCACTTCGGACACGCCGTTCGGCCGGTGCCGTTGCAGTAGGAGCAGTCGGGGTTGAGCCGCCGGCCGGGGATCTGGCCCTTCCCGTCGCACGACTTGCACTTTTGACCGCCGCTGCCGGCACACGCCGGGCACCGGCCGGAACCGTTGCACGCGGCGCACCGACCGTGTACCTTGCCGCCGCCGGCGCAGGCAGTGCATTTCTGTTCGACGGTCTCCGTCGTGTCCGACGTGGACCCGTCCGGTGGGGGTGTCGGGGACGATTTCGAGCAGCCGACGACGACGGGGAATAGGCCGGCGAACAGGCCGGTCAAAAAGTCACGGCGGAACATGGACAGTCCTCCGACGAGAAGCCGCCGACCGGGAACCGCGGGTTGCAACCGCTAGCCCGGCGGGCGTCGGCCGCGGACGCGGTCGAGTAGGGTTAAGAATACCCGTCCGAACGACCCGAGCCGAGACCCCGGTCGATACTCCCGGGCGAGTTCGTCCACGGCCGCCAGGCACGCGGTCCGGTTGTCGAAGCGGGCGTTCGGGTCGAGGGCGAGACAGCGGGCGAAAAATCGGTCGAGGGCGGCGACGGCGGCCCAGGGAATTCGGTCGCGGTCGGGAATGACGTTCGACGGCGGCCGGTATTTCCCGGCGAAGGATTCCCGCAGGTGCGGCAGGCCGGCCCGGCCGCCGACCCCGTCGAAGGGAATTTCCAGCGTGAGCAGTTCGTAGCCGAGGACGCCGAGGGAAAAATAATCCGCCCGGAAATCGACCGGACACTTTTCCAGGAATTGTTCGGGGGCGGCGTAGGGGGCCGAAATCCCGTCGCCGGAATTTCGCCGCGTGGTCCGCTCGACCGGCCACGCGGACCCGAAATCGATCAGGGTGAATTTCGTCGGC
>JAHBXO010000066.1 GCA_019636445.1 Gemmataceae bacterium
CCGGCCGCGAACAACCGTTCGATCGTATAGCCGATGACCTCCCCGGCGCAATCGTCGAGGTTCGTTTCCAGCACGATCACTTCATCGAATCCCGCTCCTGCACCTCCGCGGGCCGACGCTTCGCCCACCAGTAGCCGTAGCATGTTCGGTTGTTCGATCGGGTCTTTCGTCCCAGCTCCGTGGCCGATCCGCTCGAGTGTCAGTTCCGGAGTATCGACGAACTCCCTCACGACGCTGGTCAGGATGGCCACGCCGGTCGGGGTCGCGAGTTCTCCCTTCACCGGGCACTTCGCGATCGGCACGCCCTTGAGCAATTCGGCCGTGCCCGGTGTTGGCACCGGCATGATGCCATGCGCGCATTTGACCGTGCCGCTGCCGACGGCCACCGGCGACGCCGTGAATCGTTCCACGTTCAGCAAGTCAAGCGCCACGGCCGAACCGACGATGTCCGCGATGCTGTCCAACGCACCGACCTCGTGGAAGTGCACGCGTTCCAGGGGCATCCCGTGGGCGACTGACTCGGCGAGGGCAACCTTGCGGAAGATTGTGGTCGCGAGTTCTCGCTGAGATGCGGAGAGAGCCGCTCTCGCGAGAATCGCCTCGATGTCGGGCAGGAAGCGGTAGTCCTCCTGATCCTGGGCACGGACCGTCGCCTTCGTGGCGGCGAATCCGCATCGCTTGACTTTTTCCACGTCCAGCATGATCGGCAGATCGAGGGAGGCGAAAACGGACCGGATCGCCTCGGGATCGACGCCGGCGTCGATGACCGCGCCGAGAACCATGTCCCCGCTGATGCCGCTGAAACAATCGAAATGGGCCACACGCACGATACGGTCTCCTTTCCGAAAGTTTACGGGTTCTGACGGATCGGGCGCTGGCCCGGTCCCCATTGATCGCGAACCGGGAGGCAAGACGGCGATTCGTCGACTACACTGTCGGCATGATCGATCCCATTGAACGACTCTGGCAAACTGCACGACCCGACGGAGGTTGGGGCTACCGGACCGGGCAAGCCGCGCACCTCGAACCGACCTGCCTGGCGCTGATCGCGCTTGCCCCGAAGCGCAGCACGAACGAGGCGGCGTTCGAGTCGGCCAGGCGATTCGTCGCGACGCAATTCGTTTCGACCGGGCGCGGGCAGACGGCCCGACTCCAGCGCGGCCGGCCGCAGGCGGTTTGGACGACGGCGCTCGCCCTCGTCGCCTGGCAGAACGGCGCGGGCACCGAGAAGGAACAGGCCAGCCTGGCCGAAGGACTGTTCGCGATCGAAGGGCGGACCATCAAGACCGACCCGGAAGTGGCGGACATGCTGGACATCGACTCCCGGTTGATGGGCTGGCCGTGGGGCGAAGATACCTTTTCGTGGGTGGAACCAACGTCGTGGGCGTGCCTGGCACTACGTCGGGCCGGGCGCGGCGATCACCCGCGCGTGAAGGAGGGGCTTCGCCTGCTGCTCGATCGCGCCTTCGACACCGGTGGCGCGAACTACGGGAACCGTTCGGTGCTGGGCAAATCGACGGAGCCGATCCCCGGCCCGACGGCCGTGCTGTTGCTTGCCATGCAGGGCGTCGACCACCCTCGCATCGACGCGGCGAAGGGCTATCTTCGGGTCCATGGCGAGCAGACGACCGATCTCGAACACCTAGCCTGGATCAAGATCGCCCTTGCGACCCATGCGACCGACGACGCGACGCGGGCCGTCCTGCCGAAGCTCGACGCGAAGATCCGGGAATCGCTGGAAGTCGAATGTGCCGCCGACAACGGCCTCGGTGCCGGCCCGCTGCGGCTGGCGCTGGCGGCGCTCGCCCTCGATATCGTCAATCGCAATCCGTTCCGACTGACGGATCCTCCCGCCCTCTCGACCGGTGATCCGGCTTTTCTCGAACGAACGAAGAAAGCCGTACCGGTCAAGGAACGCCTGCCGATCGCCGAGCGCGTGAAGGCGTATTTCCAAAGTTTCACCGCGAAGATGATCGCGAATACGCGCCCGCTGCCAGCCACCTCCGGCGTCCACATCGGCCGATGTGCCGAGTACGACGAAGCGAAGATGCTCGAGTTGTTGAAGGCCCAGTTCGACCACTTCCGCGACCACGTGCCGATCTCCGGGAAGCGCATCGTCCTGAAACCGAACCTCGTCGAATACCACAAAGGCAAGGTCATCAACACCGACCCGCGCTTCGTCGATGCGGTTATCCAACTGTTCAAAGCCGAAGGCGCAAGCGAGATCATCGTCGCGGAGGGACCGGGACACTGGCGGAATGTCCAGTTCCTCGTGAACGAATCGGGTCTCGGCGACGTGCTTCGCAAGCACGGCGTGCGCTTCGTGGACATCAACCACGACGAGCCGCGGAAGATGCTGAACTTCGGCCGCACCACCGGTCTCGAATACCTCTATATCGCCCGCACCGTCACAGAAGCCGATATCTTCGTTTCGCTGCCGAAGCTCAAGACGCACCACTGGGCCGGGGCGACGCTCTCGCTGAAGAACCTCTTCGGCACGCTCCCCGGCATATGCTACGGCTGGCCCAAGAACGAACTCCACTGGCGGGGCATTCCGAACAGCATCGTAGACATCGCCTGCACGAACACGCCGCACCTCGCCATCGTCGACGGCGTCATCGGCATGGAAGGCGATGGCCCGCTCAACGGCACCGCCAAGCCGTTCGGCGCGATCATCATGGGCATGGACCTCGTCGCCGTGGATGCGACCTGTTGCCGGCTGATGAAGTTGCCCGTCGAGCGCATCCCGACGATCGTGCTGGCGCACCACAAGCGGCTCGGGAACATCGTCGAAGAGAAGATTCCCCAACTCGGTGAATCGATCGCGAGCCTGGCCCAGCGATTCGAGCCTCCGCCCGGAATCGAGAAGCAACTGATTCCGCCGGACAAGGTGCCAGTCTTGCGGTAGGCTGTCGAGCAATCTCTTCGGAGCATCGCCATGCGTTCGCGCGTCCTTCTCCCCGCGCTCTGCCTCGCGCTCGTCGGCCTCGCCGCATGGGTCGGGCAGTCTCAGACCGCAAAGCCCGAATCGCCCTGGAAGACCGTCTTCGACGCCGACGGGCTGAAAGTGCTCCGCTCGCCGAGTTCGCCGGCGTCGTACCTGCTCCAGGCCGGCGACGAATCGCTGCTCATCGATGCGCCGATGCCGGTGGGCGCGCTGCCGGCAAAGCCGGGCAAGGTGCTCCTCACGCACCACCACCGGGATACGGTCGCGGCCGCGTCGACCTACGTCGACAAGAAGATTCCCGTGATGGCCGCGCAGGAATCCGCCGAGTGGCTGAAGCCGGACCTCGTGGCCAAGCACTGGGAAAAGACGATCCCGCTCCGGGATTCGCGCGCATCCTATTTCGTCGTGCCGGTCGGCGTCGACGGCATCGAGTATTCGCTCAAGCAAGATGCCGAGATCAAACTCGGCGAATGGACGCTGACCGTCATTCCGACGCCAGGCCATTCGCGGGACCACGTTGCATTCTCTTTGAACAAAGCCGGTCGCAAGACCGGGCCGCTCGTTTTCACCGGCGACGCCGTCTCGACGATCTGCCACCTCTGGACGCCGTTCACGACCGACTGGGACCACTGGACCGACGCGGGGCTGAAGCCGACGGCCGATTCCGTGAAGAGGATCGCGGACTTGAAGCCGTCGCATCTCTTTCCGAGTCGTGGAGAGCTTTGGGCGAAGCCTGGTGAGTTCTTGGCCGAGTGCGAACGCCGAATTTCGGAAGCCGGGCGACTCAAGAGCTTCGAGCGATTCGTCGGCGATCAGACCCAGACCTACGACTTCCTCGTGCCGAAGGAGCAGGTCGGCAGCGGCGGGGACAAGCCGTGGTCGCGCGTCTCGCCGCACCTCTGGCTCACAGGCAATACGTACGTCCTGACTTCGAAGGAGGCGAACGCCTGCCTCGTCGTCGATCCGTGGGGGCAGCGGGCGGTCGATCAGGTGGCGAAACTCCGCAAGGACGAGAACCTCGGGCCAATCGAAGCGGTCACCTTCAGCCACGCCCACTACGACCACTTCGACGGCGTCTACACGTTGCCGGTGAAGGGCGATTACAAAGTGTGGACGCTCGACCGCGTGGCGGAGCCGCTGAAGGAACCGTTCAAGTACCGGGCACCGTTCCTCGACGTACGTCCCATCGCCTTCGACAAGGAAATCAAGGACGGCGACAGCATTACGTGGCGCGAGTATACGTTCCGTTTCCACCACTTCCCCGGCCAGAGTGAGTTCACCTGCGCCATCGAGACGACCATCGACGGCAAGCGCTGCCTCTTCACGGCCGACAACTTCTTCCACGTCCGCCAGTACAGCGGCAGCGGCGGCTGGATGGGCCTGAACCGCAGCTTCCCCAGTGTCTACGCCAAGAGCGCGGACAAAGTGTTGAAGATCAATCCGGAGTGGATCCTCGCCGAGCACGGCGGGCCGTACGTCTTCAACCGGAAGGACTATGTCCAGCGGACTATCTGGGGTGAGCAGGCGGGCGAGATATGCGACAAGCTCTGCCTCTCGAAGAACCACCGCCTCGACTGGAACCCGCATCGCGTCAGCGTCGAACCGGTGCTGGTGAAGGCGAAGCCGGGACAAGCGGTGAAAGCGAAGGTGCGAGTCGAACCGGGCCAGAAGCTGGCCGTGACGTTCGACGGCCGCGGCGTGGTGCCGGATCAGACGCTTACGGATTCGCTGGAGTTCAAGCTGCCGGAGACGATCGCGAAGGGCCGGCACGTCTTCGCCGTCCACGCCCGCGACGCGTCCGGTGCGGAAGTGACGGATACGTTCTTCGCCGTGGACGTGGAGTAAACGAACACGGTCGGGAGCGTTCGCCCCCGGCCGTCTCGCGTATCAAACGAACTCACTTTTCGAAGACGGCGTCGCCGAGGCCCTGATTGAACTTCAGGTTCACGTAGCTGTAACACTCGAGTAGTTCGCCCGTCGGCGAGCTACCGATGGTTGGCTGGTCGTACGCTTCCATACGGATCGGCAGTTTGGTTTCCTTGTCGACGTAGACCACGGTGCGGTAGGCGAAGCGGAGGGCATGCGCGCGATCGGTGAACACTTCGAATCGCGTGACGGGTCGATTGGCGTAGACATAATCGGACACGGTCACCTGCACGGCGTTGCGCAATCGCTGCTCGATCGTCAGGTTCTTTTCGAGCAGTTCGACCATCGGAGCGATGCCGAACTCGGACGCGGCATGGCGCGTATGCGCCGTGGCGCGCGTGTCGGCGAGTTCGACCGTGGCGAACCCGTCCGGGCCGAAGCTGCCGGCCGGCTTGAACCGGAGCTTGCCGCCGTTGCGACCCGCGACGAACGCGAGTTCCTGGCCCATCAGCGCGTTCGGCGCAACGTACTTGAGAGACACGCTCGCCGGCTTCGCCTTCACACGAATCTCGGCGGTTTGGTCACCGGTGAGCTTGCCGCGGACGCGGTCCTGGTGGATGACGTGGCCGGAATAATCGTTGATCTTCCCGAGGGCGATCTTGGCCTCGGAAAGCATCAGGGAGTACGCGGCCAAGCCGTCGATCGCCGGTTTGCCAACCTTGACGCTCGCGTTGCCGGGAACGACCGTCTTCGGCTCGACCTTCGCTTCGACGACGGCGCCGAACGTCGGCGGCATGGCGGGTGCCATCGGATTCACCGGGCTCATCGGCGGCGATTTCACGACGGCAGCAGTCGGCTTCACTTCACCGGGCAGTGCCATTGGCGGCAATGTCGGTGCGGCGCTCGGCATCGGTGCCATCGGCGGGGACGCCATCGGCGCCTGGGGCGGCGGCACGGCCGGGGCCTTGGGCGCTTCCGAAACAAGCGGTGGAAGCGTCGCCGGGGCCGCCGGCGGTGGGACCACTGGTGCCGTACCCGTCGCCGGGGTCAATGGCGGCAATTCCGCCTTGGGCGGTACGACCGGTGTCGCACTGGGAAGTGGAGGCAAGGGAAGGGGTTCCTGCGCCGTCATGGCGCCGCTACCAGCCAGCAATGCCGCGAGCCACGCGCGGTGGAACAGATCGTGGACCGTCATGGCGTTCCCCTGCCGAAACGGGATCGGATGGATTCGGAAGGGCGGCGACATAACCGCCGAAGCGGGATTTGCCTAGCCCAAAATGACAGCGACGAGCGGTATGCGCATCGGGCTGGCCCGGCTGTGCGAACGCTCAGGGTGAAGGGAACATTGAATCCCGCAGTTAACAACCTTGGATCTAACGCAAAAGATTGCGATGCCGGGAGAACGGCGGTTCTGAAATCGGGTGTCGCGCGCGTTGCACGGGGCGGTGCGGCGCTCTAACCTACCCATCATTTCTCATGAGCCTGCCATGAACGACGCCCTCGCCGACCGCCGGAATCGCCTTCGATTCGAACTGGCCTACGAGACGTTCTGCACGATCCCCATCCAGGAAGACATTGCCAAACCGATCTGCGGCCACATCGCCGACCTCTCGCAGACGGGCCTGCGAATGCGAGCACCGTTGAGGCCAGGGGCCGGCGCACAACTCAGCGCAACGCTGCAATGCGCGGCGAGCGGCATCTCGGAGCCGGTCCGGATCGAGATTGTCTATGTTGCGGGTTCGCCTTCGGGCCAATACGAGATTGGTGCGAAGTTTCTGCCCGCGCTGCCCATCGGCGTGGTCGACCGGTTCGTTTCACACCCCGCCGAATGAGCCGACTGCAGACGGAAAGCAAAAAAGTGTGGACCGAAGGGAAGTGGGCGAGGAGGGACTCGAACCCCCGACTTCCTCCTTGTAAGGGAGGCACTCTAACCGCTGAGTTACACGCCCGTTCAGGTCAGATCCGGCGTGCCGCGCAGGTCGCGCAACAGGCTCTGGATGGTCTTGGCCGCGTTCAACCGACGGCGGATCATCACCAGGTCGTCGGTGGAATTCTCAAACCGACCAGCCACATCCGCCAGGATTTCGTTGTATTGACGTTCGAGATCGGTCTCGAGTTCGCGCAAATCGCCTCCGGCGTCTCGCAGTTCGTCCATCCGCTCGCGGGTTTCCATCATCTCCAGGAGAAACGACTGATCGAGGCTCTTCTCCTGCCCCGCCGTCGGTCCACCAGACAGGTGCAGAAGGTACTCGGCTCGACGAAACGGATCCTTGAGCGTCGTATAAGCCTGGTTCAAGGAAGCGGTCTGCTCGATCGCGGCGAATTGCTCCGCTTCGGATGCATCACCTTGCAGGTCCGGGTGACACTCGCGCGAGAGGGCGAGATAGCGTCGCTCGACTTCGGCGGCATCAATGGAAAAGCGTCTCGGCAAGCCGAGACGCTCGAAATAATCGGTCATGGTTACATCGAGAACGAACTGCCGCAGCCGCAGGTGGTTTTGGCGTGCGGATTCGAAACGCTAAAGCCACGCTTGTTGAGATCGTCGTGGAAGTCGACCGTGACGCCTTCGAGGTACAGAAGGCTGCGCTTGTCCACGACGATGTTGACGCCGTGGGCTTCGAACAATTCATCCAGCTTTTCATTGACGGTTTCGTCGAGGTCGAGTTTGTGCTGGAAGCCGGAGCACCCGCCGCCGACGACGCGGACACGGAGGTACAGCGGCGTGGCAGCAGCCTGATCGGCGGCGATGCGCTTCACTTCGCTGGCGGCTTTTTCGGTGAGATTGACGGGGCAAACCTTGTTCGCCTTGGTGCCGAGGGTCACCGGTTCTTCGACGGCAGTCGACATATTCGCACCTTCCGTTGGGAGTTTCGGGGATTCGACACTCGCATTATAGGCGAAATAGGACCAAAAAGCTACCAGTTCTCGATTAGCTCTTCACGGCGTCGGCGTGTCCGGGCACGGTATCCGTTGCCACATGGTCGGTGGGTTTCAACCGGTCGCGGTCCACACGGGCCGCGACCCGGTTGACCAAGTCCAGATAGGCCATCGCGCTGGCTTCCACGATGTCGGTGGACACGGCCCGCGCGGTGTGCTTCTTGCCGTCGTATTCGGCCTCGATGAAGGCTTCGCCTTGGGCATCGCCACCAAAGGTGACGGCCCGCACACGGTAGTCCACCACCTTCAGGCTGAAGCCGGTGATGCGGTCGATGACCTTGAAGACGGAATCGATAGGTCCGTCGCCAAGCGAGGCGTCGCGGAGGATCTGGCCGTCGGCACGCCAGAGCGCGACGGACGCGGAGGGGAGCGTACCGGTGCCGGCGTTGCAGGTGAAGGCCTGGAGCGTCCAAATCTTCTTGACCGTATCCTGCAGTTGCGACTCGGCGAGGGCTTCAATGTCGGCGTCGTAAATGTCCTTCTTGCGGTCGGCGAGGACCTTGAAGGCGTCGAAAACCTTGTTCAGTTGCTCGTCGGACAGGTGGTAGCCGAGATCGACGATCTTCTGACGTAGTGCGTGGCGGCCGCTGTGCTTGCCGAGGACGAGTTCGGTGCGCGACAGGCCGATATCCTCCGGCCGCATGATTTCGTAAGTGCTGGCGTTCTTGAGCATGCCGTCCTGGTGGATGCCGGCTTCGTGCGCGAAGGCGTTCTGCCCAACGATGGCCTTGTTTCGCTGGACCTGCATGCCGGTGGCGTGCGAGAGCTTGCGGCTGGTGGGCAGCAGAAGCCGCGTGTTGATGCCGGTGGTCAGGCCGTAGTGGTCCTGGCGCGTGCGCATCGCCATGACGACTTCCTCGAGCGCCGTATTACCGGCACGCTCGCCGATACCGTTGATCGTACACTCGACTTGCCGAGCGCCTTCCTTGAGCGCGGCGAGGCTGTTGGCGACCGCGAGGCCGAGGTCGTTATGGCAATGGACGCTGAGCACGCACTTCTCGATGCCGCGAACGTGCTTCTTCAGGTGCCGGATGATCGCGGCGTAGTGCTCCGGCACGGCGTAGCCCACCGTATCGGGGATGTTCAGCGTCGTCGCCCCGGCCTCCACGGCGCGCTCGACGACCTCCGCCAGAAAGTCCAACTCCGTGCGCGAGGCGTCTTCGGGTGAGAACTCGATGTCTTCGATCCGGTCCCGGGCGCGTTTGACACCTTCGACGGCTCGCTTGAGGATTTCCTCCCGACTCATTCGCAATTTGAACTCGCGGTGGATGGCGCTAGTGGCCAGGAAAACGTGGATGCGCGGCCGGGCCGCGTGTTTCACGGCGTCCGCGGCCCGGTCGATGTCTGCCGGATTGCACCGCGCGAGGCCGGCGATGATCGGCCCGTTCACCTGTTTCGCGATCTCGCAGACGCTCTCGAAGTCGCCGGGCGACGCGATGGGGAACCCGGCCTCGATCACATCCACACCGAGATCCCGAAGGGCAAGCGCGATCTCGAGCTTCTCGTTCAGGTTCATGCTACAGCCGGGGCTTTGTTCCCCGTCACGCAGTGTGGTGTCGAAGACGATCACGCGATTCGGATCGCTCGGCGGCGTCATCGCAGTCTCCTGAAAAATGCCCCTAACGCGAACGGCCCCGGACGCGGGTCCGGGGCCGTGGGATTCTCGATCGTTTCGCTCTATGGCAACCGATGCGAATTCCCGGCCCCGAAGGCTCGGAGTTCAAGGAGGCCCGCAAGCAGCAATTGGGTCGCCATGTTTCTGCTCCCATTTTACTATGGGCCTCGTGGATGTTCAACGCCAACCCGTGAAGATTTCAAGGAGTTCAGCGATCGAAAGGAGAGAATCGAAGGCCTTCGTTCGATGGGGCCGTTCCAATCCGTTCAAGGATCGGGACGAGTTTCGTGAGGAATCCGTTCGCGCCATCTCGGTCGAAGTCCCAGCGGAGTTCAACCGAGAACCGGTTAGCCGTGTGATTCGCTCGCAAAGTAAGCGGAGGGAACGCCCCGTAAAGCGATTGGAACTCTTCGGCGGTCATCTCGCCGCCATTTTGCGGATCGAGAAGGCCGAGAGGTAACAGTCCACCGCCAAACGGGACATCGAATGGATTCGACCCGCGGGACCGGTGTTCGAGACGTCCGGCGAGCTTGCGGGACGTTTCGTATTGGACGAGACCGGGCCAGCGAATCGCTCCGACGGCGTGATCGGCCAACGCGGGAATCGGTCCGCCCCCCGAGCAACACGCGGCGACCTGCTTGCGGTCGAGGCCGAAGATCCAAGAGTTCTCGCGACGGGCGAAGTGCTGCGGCATTCCGGCCAGGGAGGCCGTCAAAACCTTCACGTTCCCGATCGTTTCGCTCGACGGTTTGGCGGAAGGGTCACGGCCATCGACTGCGGCGAGGAACTTTGGGATCGCCGATTCCCAGTCCGACGCGCCCGCCTCCAATTGAATCGCCACCAGCGGCAACGGTTCCACGCGCGGTGGAAGATCCGGCTTGGGAATCAGAATCAGGGAGAGACCGCGAACCTCCGGCAAGAGTTTCGCGCGCAACGGCAGCTTCGATCGCGCTTCCCACTCCTCGACCCATTCCGTCGCGGTCCGGCCGACGTTGCCGTCCGTTTTCAAGAGAGCGTCGACGAAGGCAAGGATCGCCGCGACGCGGCGGTCCTTCGCGGGCAGCCCGATGGAGAAACCGCCCGCCGCGCCGGTCGGATTCGTCCTCAGGGCTTCGGCCGGCACGGCGCTCCCGACGAGGTCGAGCATCGGGCTGGGTTGCTTCGGATCGCGGTGGAGGTCGATGGTCCAGCGCAGTCCGGCAGGGCCGAGCGTCGCATGCGCGGTCGCCTTTGGTATCGAGCGCGGATTCAGCACAAGTTTCAGGGCGGCGACCAGTTCCGCCGGCAGGATCTCCTTATTCGCCTTCCGGGCCGCGTCGGCGAAGGCGACGAGTTCGACCGTTCGCACAAAAGCATGAATACCGGCCGTACGCTGGGCCGCGAAATCATTTGATGTCGCCAATGACTCCTTTACGGTACCCCGATTGTGGGCGATGACGTCGGCGATGGCCTCCTTGTTGGACGCGACGATGAACAGGCGGGCGGTGTACGCGTAGGTCGGCTCACAGGGTCCTTCGGTTGCGGGCTTAGGCTCGAACGGCACCGGTTTACCCGTATTCGGGTCGAAGGCCTGAGCCGGGAGGGCACGCGACTGAAAGATCGGTACGCCGTCGACGACGGCCACGCGGCGGAGCGTCGGTTCGTTCGCGAGGTGTGAGCGGGCATAAAGTGCGGCGGCGAGGCTGTCGCCGGTGAGAACACACGCGGCGATTTTCGGTTCGCCGCCCGCCGTCAGTCCAAAGAACCCGATGGCGGCACCGCGAATTTTGCGAAATTCGCCGAGGAACTCCGGCGACGCCAACAGCGCGGCGCCGGCGAGCGCGGTCGAGCCACCGACCAGGCGAAGCTCCTTCGCGGCGTCCTTGCGATTGTGGAGAAGATTGAGTCCATCTTCGAACGGCGAGCCTTTCACGATCGCCGCGAGTCCATCGGCGATGCTGGCGGGATCACGAAGTTCCGCATAGGCCACCGTCGACGTCGGGAACAACGCAGCCACGTCCCGCGGCTGCGCGACGGCGAGTGAAGGAACGAGAAACAGTCCCAGCAACGCGTATCTCATTTCTTCGGCGGGTCGCTCCGGAGGAAGGCGAAGAGATCACACAACTGCTGGTCGGTTAGCGTGTCCAGCAATTTTTCGGGCATCATGGACAGAGCCGACGGCTTCAGGTCTTCCATATCCTCCCGCGAGATGGTCGTCTTCTTGTTTTGCGCGTCGAGGATCGTCACGGTCTTGGCCGTCGATTCCGTCACAAGCCCGATCACCTTGCGGCCGTCGAGGAGATTGGCCTCGTGCTGAACGTACTCGGTGCGGATGTACGAACTCGGATCGACGATGTTCGCCACCATGTACGGCGTGTTCTTGCGGTCGGCCGTCGTAAGGTCGGGGCCGATCTTGTTCCCCTCGCCGTGGAACTGGTGACAGGTGGCGCAGTGCTGTTTGAAGAGCGGCTGCCCGGCCTTCGAGTCGCCCTTGCCCTTGCCGAGGATAACGCCAACCCAGGTGATGCGGGCCTGCTTCTCGCCGGGCGTCGCGGGGCCGATCTTGCCGTAGTGTTTCTCGATCAGCGCCGAGAGCGGCTTGTCGTTGAACGCGAGCAGCGGCCGCAGTTCCGTCAGCGGCACCTCGGTCGCCGGCAGCTTCTTGCCGTCGATGAGTTCGAGGTATCTCATTGCCGTGGCCGGGCGTGTAAAGAGCACGCGCCGGACGGCGGCGCGATCCGACGGCGTGAGGAACTCCGCCGTCTTCAAGAGGTACTCATCAACGCCGCTGTCGGCATAAGCGGCCATCGACGCGAGTATCGATTGCCGAAGTTTCACGTCCTTCGTCACGCCCATGACGGCGAGCATCGCCTTCGGCAGGTCGGGATGCTTCACGTCGGCGAGGAGTTGCAAGGCGGCGGCACGCCCGGTCGCCGACTCATTCTGGAACTGGACGAGCAGCTTTTCCGCCGTCGGCCGGTGCCCGAACCGGATCGCGAGCTTTTGAATCTCGGCGTCTTTGGGCGAAGTCATCAGGAGCGCGTCGAGCGGTTCTGCCAGTTCCTTTGGCGGTGCATCGAACTTCTTCCCGGCGATACCGGCGTTGAGACCTTTAACAATATTTCTCCGTGCCGATTCCGGTCCGTGTTGCAACATCGCACCAATCGCTTCGAATCCGCCGTTCATATGCGTCAACCGTTGGACGATTCGCTCCGTGAGATGTTTATCCATCATCGGTCGCGAGAGGGTTTCGGGGTCCGTCAACAATTTGACGGGCGGAGCCTTCTCGCTCGTCGCCATGTGATGTTCGATGGCCCACCACGTGAGCAAAGGAATGTACGGATCGGTCGCGTTGTCATCGCGGGCGATCGTATTTTGGATGATCGGCCAACTCGACGCGGGCGGCAATCGCTTCGCCGAGCAGGCGAGTTGGGCGCGCACGGTCGGCGATGGATCGGACTTCGCAAGATCGGCGAGTTTGTTGAGATCGGCCTCGATGCCGCAGTCCACGATCAGCCGAACGGCCCACGACCGCACGTGCTCGTCCGCATGAGCGAGCAGCTGATCGTAATCGCTCTTCTTCAGGCCATTGGCGGTTTGAGCCAGCGTCCAGATCGCTTCAAGGAACGAGATGCCGTTGTCCTTTGGAATCGCCTTCAACAGCGCCACGCTCGCCGGGTCATTGCGCTCCACCAGTAACCGCCGTGCCTCACGGCGCCACCAGGCGTTCGGATACTTCAGCAACTCCACCAACTCCGCCGTCGTCTTCGTCCGCAAATCGAACTTCGGATAGTCCGGCGTCCCGGTGTACTCGATCTTGTAGATGCGGCCGTTGGTCTTGTCCCAGTTGTCGATCGGGTCGAGGTGGGCGGCGCGCTTGTCGTACCAGTCCACGACGTACACCGAGCCGTCCGGCCCGAGCATCAGGTCGATCGGGCGGAACCAAATATCCGGCGTCGTCATCAGGTCACCGCCGTGGGCGTTCCGGAACGTCGATCCGTTGGGCGTGATCTTGTGCCAGTAGATCGCGTTCGAGAGCAGATTGCCGGCGATGTACTGGTCGCGGATCTCCGTCGGGAAGGTGTCGCCCTGATACACGATGCCACCGCAGGTGACGTGGCCACCTTTGAAGCCCTGATACGGAACGTGTTCGAAGTAGCCATAGGTGTGCGGGTTGTGCAGCGGGCCGTGTTTGCTGAATCCCTTGACGTGATAGGCCCCCTGCATCTGGTGCAGCATCGCGAAGCCGCCCCAGTTGGTGCCGGCGATCACCTGACCGTGCTTGTCGAAGTCGAGGCCAAAGGTATTGCCGCCGCCCTCGCTGAAGAGTTCGAACGCCTTCGTCTTGGGATGGTAGCGCCAGATGCCTTGCTGGAATTCGACGATCTCGCCCGGTTTCGCGGGGTTCGGGATCTTGCAGGTGCTCGTGCTGCCGGCCGCGCCGTAGAGCCAGCCGTCGGGGCCCCATTGCAGGCTGTTCGCGACGGAGTGCGTGTCGTCGAAACCGAAGCCGGAGAGGACCACGACGGGATCGCCGTCCGGCACGTCGTCGTGGTCCTTGTCCGGATAAAAGAGCAAGTACGGCGACTGAAGAACATAGACGCCGCCTCCGCCAATGCAGAATCCGCTGGCAAGGTTCAATCCTGCGACGAAGTCCTTCGATTTGCGAAAGACCCCCTTCTCATCCGGGTCGTAGCAGATCGTCAGTCGGTCCAGCCCTTTCGGCCCCTTCGGCGGAGGTTCCGGCACTTTGTCCCAAATCGTTCGCAGGTACTGGTCCTGCTTCAGCGCCTTGAGGCCGTTCGGATTCGGATATTGCAAGTACTGGAGTACCCACATCCGGCCGCGTTCGTCGAAGCTCATGCTCACCGGCTGCCGCACCATCGGTTCGTGCGCCACGACCCGGGCGGTGAACCCTGGCGGCAAATTCATCTGCTTCTCGGCCTGGGCCGGCGATGTCTGGGCGAAAGCGATGTTCGGAAATGCAAAGAGAAGAAAAATGGTTGCGCATCGCATGGGAAGAGTCCGCCAGCGGGGGGGATTGTTACAAGGATACGGCCAGACCGCATCCTTCCGCAAGGGTCGGATCCGTCGTTGACCGCGGACACTCCCCCGACCACAATACACGCCATCGTTCCCGTTCATCCGGAGTCGGCGTATGCGCTGCGATGAAATCGAATACGAAGTGCTCGGCGACGATATCCAAGTCGTCGAAATCACGCTCGACCCGGACGAGACGGTGATCGCCGAGGCCGGCGTGATGAACTACATGGAAGACGGCATCCACTTCGAAGCCAAGATGGGTGATGGCTCGAAGCCGAAGCAGGGGTTCTTCAGCAAACTCGGCGCCGTGGGCAAGCGGGTGCTCACCGGCGAATCGTTGTTCATGACGCACTTCACGAACGAGGCGAAGGGCCGGCGCAAGGTTGCGTTTGCCGCGCCTTATCCGGGTCGGATCATTCCGCTCGACCTGCGCGAACACGACGAATACATCCTGTGCGAAAAGGGAGCGTTTCTCTGTGCCGCGTTCGGCACGGAAGTCGGCATCGCCTTCCAAAAGAAGCTCGGTGCCGGCCTCTTCGGCGGCGAAGGCTTCATCCTCCAGAAACTCGAAGGCGACGGCATGGCGTTCCTCCACGCCGGCGGCTCCATCATCGAGCGCGATCTCCGCGATGGCGAAATCCTCAAGCTCGATACCGGCTGTCTCGTGGCGATGGAGGAGACGGTCGAATACGACATCGAACGTGCGGGCAGCTTGAAGTCGATGTTCTTCGGTGGCGAAGGCCTGTTTCTGGCGACATGCGAGGGGCCGGGCCGCATCTGGATCCAGACGCTGCCGTTCTCGCGGTTGTGCGACCGGATCATCGCGAACGCCCCGTCCGTCGGCGGTGCGTCGACCGGCGAAGGGTCGGTCTTGGGCGGGATCGGACGATTGTTCGGTGGTGATTGAAGCCGTTTAGCCGCGACGCGGCCGCAACCTCGCCCTCGTCGCCGCCCTACTGGGGTGGATGTTCGACGGAATGGAAATGGGCCTCTTTCCGCTTGTCGCGCGGCCGGCGCTCGCCGAACTGCTCGGCACCGCCGTCGGCGAGGGGCGCGTCGCCACTTGGTATGGCGTCATCATCGCCGGCTTCCTCGTCGGTGCGGCCACGGGCGGCGTCCTCTTCGGCTGGCTCGGCGACAAGATCGGCCGCGTCCGCGCCATGACCGTTAGCGTGCTCTTGTATTCCATCTGTAGCGGGCTTAGCGCCGCCTCGCAGGAAGCCTGGCACCTCGCCGTCCTCCGCTTTGCCGGCGCGCTCGGCATGGGAGGCGAATGGGCCCTCGGCGTCGCCCTCGTCATGGAAGTCTGGCCCAACACCTCGCGCGGCTGGCTCGCCGGCTGGATCGGCGCCTTCGGCAACCTTGGCTACACGCTCGTCG
Organism: Gemmataceae bacterium; assembly: GCA_019636445.1. Classification (GTDB taxonomy): domain Bacteria; phylum Planctomycetota; class Planctomycetia; order Gemmatales; family Gemmataceae; genus Limnoglobus. Next base: position 15,768 of record JAHBXO010000066.1, read on the forward strand.
GCTCCATCGCCTACGGACTGATCCTCTACGGCGCGCAACTCCCCGCCACGCTCGTCGGCTTCGGTTTGCCGGAGAATTGGGCCGCCGCTCTCACCGCCAACGGCAACTGGCGCCTCCTCATGCTCATCGGCGCCTTCCCCGCCTTGCTCACGCTCCTGATCCGACTCTTCGTCCCCGAATCCGAAAAATGGAAACGCGAACAGGAATCCGGATCGGTCTCGAATTGGTCCGAAAAAGACCTGCTCGGCGTACTCCTCGGGGCGATCGCGGCGAGCGGCTTGATCGCACTGTGGGCCGTACAGGGAATCGATCTCGTCTGGCGCGTGCTCGGCTCCATCCTTGCACTTGCCATCATCACGTGGGGATATCTTCTCCCGGCCAGCCGATACCTCTCTCGCTCGAACCTGTCGCCGGAACTGAAGCGGACGACGCGCCGGAACATGCTCTTGGCGGCGGGGCTATCCGGCGTGCCGCTGCTCGCGACTTGGTCCGGCGTGATGTGGATGTATCAATGGGTCGACAAGCTGCCCGGCGGCACGGTGCCGGAAGCCCGCCCGCTCATGCAGATCGCCTCCTCGATCGGTGCCGCGATCGGATGCCTCGTCGGCGCCGTCGTGTGCGAGAAGTTCGGCCGCCGGCCGGTGTACGCCTTCCTTTGCATCGCGTCGCTCATCACCATCGTGGGCTTCTACCAGCTGAACACCGCCTACAACACGACGTACATCCTGTCCGCCGGCGTCATGGGCCTCATCACCGCGTCGTTCTACGGCTGGCTGCCGCTTTATCTGCCGGAGCTCTTCCCGACCGCGATGCGGGCAACGGGGCAGGGATTCGGCTTCAACTTCGGCCGGATCATCGCGGCGGTCGGGAACCTGCAGATGGGAAACCTGCTCGCGCAATTCGACAACGACTACGGCAAGGCTTGCGCGATCGTCGCCGGCGTCTACCTGTTCGGTCTGGTCCTGATCGTGATCTCGCCGGAGACGAAGGGGAAACCGCTGCCGGAGTAGCCGGGTGGGCGCGAACCACGCCGAACCGGGTCTACGTTTTCAGGAGCTTGGCCATGGCGGCGCGCATCCAGGCTTCGCTGCCCTCGGCCACCCAGCACCAGTCACTGAGGTTGCCATCGTTTTCCTTCCAGGCCCGCTCGATGGGGATGTAGCCGGGGCCGCACTCGCCGTAGCCGGCGACCATCACGAACGAATCGGGGCGCAACTCCTGCGCAGCCAATTGGAACTCGACGTACGACTCGGCCGGCATCAGGAGGTACTGGGCGACGCCGAAGTCGATCAGCGGCACGTCGACCGGCTGCCCGGCCTCGCATCGCCGCTTCCAGCTCAGCCCGAGCGCCGCGAGGCATTTGTCGAACGGCCGCGGGCCGGTCTTCAAGCGGTCCATCAGTTCATCGGTCGAGAAGCCTTTCGACTTCCGCGGCTCGAGTGTCATCGGAGTCGAACGGAAGGACAGTTGGATCGGATGCTTCTTCGTCGCCTCCCAGGCCGCCTTCATCCCCTCGTGCATCCGACCGGCGAGAACGGCGCGGTTCTCGGTCGCGCCGTCGTTGTACTTCCCGGCCGTCGTGTTGCCGCTGCATCCGGAGGCGTAGAGCATGACCGTTTCCGGCAGCGCCGCTTGCCGTTGTCGGCGAGCCATCCCGACGAAGTCCGCCGTCGCGCCGCCGCGACCGTAATAGCTCATCGGATGCGTCGAGTAGGAATGCAGCACCGCGAGCGCCTTGTCGCCATTCCAGAACGAGAGCGCCTTCAGGTACGGATCGATCGTCCCTTCCTCGGCCGCGCGGATCTTCTCATCCCGCGTCGCGCTCATCCGGTTGTAGAACGGCTTCCCCTCGCTCAGGTAGCGCCGGTTGGACGCGACCTTCTCGACCTTCGCCTGCCCGATGCCGACATGCGTGAGCGGCTGGGCCTTCGCGAGCGCCTCCTTCGCCGTCTTCGCCACGCGCGCCACGGCCTTGTCGAGGAACGCCAGGTCGCAGATGGCCGCGCCGGTCTTGTGTTCTTCCAGCAACTTCTGCCCTTCGAGGTCCGCGATCGGCGCGTCGTGCTGGTGGTTTGCGTTCACCAGGACTCGCTCCCGCGTCGTGCCGATCGCCTTGGCAATGCTCTCGCGCCAGAGATCGTACGCCCCGTTGCGGATCTCGCACCAGTCGACGCAGACAATGGCCAGCGGTTGCCCGGCGCCGAGGAAGATCAACCCGTGCGCGAAGAGCGGATCGACGATCTCCTTCACCGGCGCGATGCCGCCGCCCATGCACGGATGGCCGATCGGCGGCGTCACCTCGACCTCGAACGTGGCGAGTTTCAACTCCGGCTCGGCCGCTCGACCAAGCAACGGGATCGACGTGGCAGCCAGAGCGAGGGCTTCGCGGCGGGAGAGCATTCGGGGAACTCCGATGTGGCGGGGCTGGAACGACGAGTTTACTCGGGTTCCCGAACGCAATCCATTCTTTCCCGGAATCGCCCCCCCCCCCCCCCCCCCCCCCCCCCCCCCCCCCCCCCCCCCGCCCGCCCGCCC
>JAHBXO010000067.1 GCA_019636445.1 Gemmataceae bacterium
CGAACAGTCGCAGCCCGCCGAAACCGAAACGACCCACGGCTCGGCAACTCTCGTTCGCGTACGTGCGTCGAGCCGAGTAGCGGACCGAGGAGGAGCATCGACACATTTCGAAATGGGCGACGATCGTGGGATTGATCGACGAGTTGAAAATGGTGGATGGGTTCTTGGAGTTGATTCGGGGAACGTCGAAGTCGAGCCTGGCGGAGTGGCTGACGCAAGCGGAGCATTCTTCATCTTCTTTCATCCGCACGTTTGCGAAGTCGATCCGCTCGGACGAATCGGCGGTGTCGGCGGCGATGACGACCGAGTGGAGCAACGGCCCGGTCGAAGGCGAGTGGCGGCGGTCGGTCGGTCGGTCGGTCGGTCGGGTACATCCGCGGGCTGCTGAGCGACGCTGAGCGGAAGAACGGGTGGCAACTGGCCGAGCACCTGGGCGAGGCGACGCCCGACGGCGTGCAGCACCTGCTCGCGCGGGCCGACTGGGACGCCTGGCATCGGTTGAGTTGCGGGGCCGGGGCAAAGGGGCCGCGGGTGTACGACTGGGCGTCGCTCCGGACGAACTCCCCGGAGTCGGACGAGTACGCCCGGTGGGTGTTGATCCGGCGGAGCGTGTCGGATCCCACCGAGGTGGCGTACTTCGCCTGCGGCGGCCGGCCGGACACCACCCTTCGGCAACTGGTGCTCATCGCCGGGCTCGCTGGGCGATCGAGGACCTGTTCGAACTGGCGAAGGGCGACTGCGGGCTGGACGAGTGCGAGGTGCGGAAACTGCTGCTCAAACTGGTGTGGGCGTTCGTCCCAGACGCCGAGCAGGTGCTGGCGTGGTCGCTCGGGCGGCAACGGCATCAGCACCGAGCGCGGGGATGCCATTATAGGAAACGCGGGGCCGAACCGCCGGACTGACCATCTACGGCTGTAGTCCTAGGCCATTATTTCACGCACCACTTCACCTTTCACGTCGGTGAGGCGAAAATCGCGGCCGGCGTAGCGGTAGGTCAGCTTCTCGTGGTCGAGGCCCATCAGCGCCAAGAGCGTCGCGTGCAGGTCGTTGGTGTGCATCCGGCCCTCCACGGCCTTGATGCCGTACTCGTCCGTCTTGCCGTAGGTGAAGCCCGGCTTCACCCCGGCACCGACGAGAAACATCGGATAGCCGGTGATGTTGTGGTCGCGGCCGTCGACGCCCTGCGACGTCGGCAGCCGGCCGAACTCGCTGCCGAAGAGGACGAGCGTGTCCTTCAACAGGCCGCGAGATTCGAGATCGGTCAGCAGCGCGGCGACCGGTTGGTCGATCGAGCCGCAGCGGTCGATGAGGCCCTTGTGCAGGTTGTTGTGGTGGTCCCAGCCGGGCTGGCAGATCTCGACGAAGCGCACTCCAGCCTCGCAGAGGCGGCGCGCCATCACGCACTGCCGGGCGAACGAACCGGCCGGGCCGTCCTTGATGCCGTAAGCGTCCTTCACCGTCTGCGGCTCCCTCGACACGTCCAGCAGTTCCGGCACCTTGCCCTGCATCTTGAAGCCGAGCTCGTAGCTCTCGATGATGCCGTCGAGTTGGTCCGGCGCGCCGGGGCCGGCGAGGTCGCGGTTCATCGCCTGGATCAGGTCGAGTTGCTTGCGCTGGAGCGAACTCCCGGAGGCGGCCTTGAGGTTCGGGAGGTTGCCGCGGTCGTCGATGCGCGTGCCCTGGAAATGGGCGGGCAGGAAGGCGCTGCCGAAGTTGACCGCGCCGCCGAAGTTCGGCGGCGGGTTGATGGTGATGTAGCCGGGGAGATCCTGGTTCTCGCTGCCGAGGCCGTAGAGGAGCCACGCGCCCATGCTGGGCCGGGTGAGGGCGGCGTTGGCGCTGCCGGTGTGGAGCTGCACGACGGCCTGCGGGTGCGCGGGCGTGTCGGTGTGCAGGCCGCGCAGCCACGTCAGCTTGTCGGCGTGCTTGGCGAGGTTCGGCAGCAGCTCGGTGAACCAGCTCCCGGTCTGGCCGTGCTGCTTGTATTCGAACTTCGATTTCGTGAGGGTGCCGCCGCCGGGGCCGGGCTTGCCGTGGTCCTTGATGAGTTGCGGCTTGTAGTCGAAGGTGTCGTGGTGCGACATCGAGCCGTTCATGTGGACGAAGATGAGCTTCTTGGCCTTCGCCGGGAAGTGCGGCGATTTAGGGGCCAGCGGCTTCGCGACCTCGGCTTTCGCCTGCTGGCCGATGAGGCCGGCGAGGGCGAGCATGCCGAAGCCGCCGGAGGCGGATTGGAGCAGTTGGCGGCGGGAAACGAAGGGAGTCATGTTGGACCTGATCGTTGGTGATTCGGAATCGTATTGTTTCGCCCTTTCAGGGCTTCCGTGTTGTCGACTCAACCCAGGGCGGCGTCGCTTCGCTCCTTGCCCTGGGCTAAGTACTCCCACCCCTTCGGGGTGAAGAAGGTACATCATCTATCGCAACTCAAAACTCAAAACTCAAAACTCAAAACTCACTCAAAATCAATCATCGGACGTATCGGAACTCCGCCGAGCCGTAGAGCGCCTGCACCAAGGCCAGCCACGCGGCGGTCTTCGCGTCCTTCGGTTGCACGACATCGTCCGCCACCGCCTCACCGGTCTGGTCGATCTGGTCCGGGTCCTCCGGTTCCTCGGCCTTCTTCTTCGGCTTCGCCGCGGCCGGCTTCTTCGCGACCGGCTTCGCAGTGCGGAACTCCTCGCGGGCGGCCGATTCGTACTCGGCTACGAAGGCGACCGCGCGAGCCTGCTCCTTCTCCGTCGGCGTGCGGCCGAGCGTCTGGCGATAGATTCGTTGAATGCGATCGGCATCGCTCACCTTCGTGTCTTTCAACTCGCGTTCGGCCAGCGCCAGCGACTGACGGCGGACGAACGAACTGTTCAAAAGGAAGAGCGCCTGGCCGGGGACAGTCGTGGTGTCCCGGCTGCCGGAGACGAGTGTCTGATCCACGGGGTCGAATGGCTCGAGCGCCTTCGGAGTCACGCCTCGAAGCAGCGGCAGGTAGACGCTGCGGGAGCGGCTCTTGTCGGCGGCCTCGTGGATGCCGTTGGCCTCCGGGCCGTTGTCGCGCATCTCGACCATTCGCATCGCCTTCGCCGGCGATCCCTCCGGCCGCTTCGCGTCCAGCGTGCCGGCGGCGGCGAGCGCCGCGTCGCGGAACTCCTCGGCCGTCAGCCGTCGCGGCGCATGCCGGGCGAGCAGCTTGTTAGCCGGGTCGTGCGACTTCAGCGATTCGTTCGAATCGGACGCGAGTCGATAGGTTCGCGACAGCACCAGGGCGCGGACGAGCTTCTTCACGCTCCAGCCGTCGGAGACGAAGCGATTCGCGAGGTGATCGAGCAGTTCCGGATGCGATGGCGTATCGCCGGTGACGCCGAAATTATCGACCGTCGCGACGAGACCACGCCCGAAGAGATGCGACCAGACGCGATTGACGGCGACGCGCGCGGTCAGCGGGTTCTGCGCGCTCGTCAGCCACTGGGCCAGTTCGAGCCGGCCGCTCTGCTTCGGATTGATGGGCGGAGCGCCGGGAACGCTGAACGCCGTCAGGTAGCCGCGCGGCACGGTCGGGCCGAGCTTCTCGGCTTCGCCGCGAACGCGGATCTCCGTGTCGCCGATTTGCTTGCCATCGCGGACGCCATGAGTCGCGAGACCGCGCGCCGCCGGGTCGTTGAGGGCGTTCAGGTCCGCTTGCAGCTTCTCGTACTTGAGCCGGAACGGCCGTTGCGTCGGGAAGCCGTCGGCCGCCTTTTTCAATCCTTCCGGCGTGCCGCGGATCGCGTCCCACTTCTTCTTGGCCTCCTCGACCTCGGCCTTCAGCTTTTCCACTTGCTCCGTCGGAGCGGCGGGCAGCGCGCCGCCGAGCTTCACCAGCATCTCGGGAGCGTAGTAGGCGAGGCCGCCGCCGCCCATCAGGTTCCGCACGCCGGCGGCGTTGTCGGTGCTCGTGAAGATGCCGGCCATCGCGTAGTAGTCGGCCTGCGGCACCGGGTCGAACTTGTGGTCGTGGCAGCGGGCGCAGCTCACCGTCAGGCCGAGCACCGAGCGCGTCACGGCGTCGATCTGCTCGTCGACGTTGTCCATCAGGAAGCGGACTTTGAACCGCTGGTTCACGTCCTTCACACCGAGTGCCAGGAAGCCGGTCGCGATTTTCAGGCGATTCGATTCGTCCTCGCTCGCGGCCGGCAACAGGTCGCCGGCGACCTGCTCCTGAATGAAACGGTTGAACGGCACATCGGCGTTGATCGAATCGATGACGTAATCGCGGTATCGCCACGCATGCGGGTACGGAATGTTCCGGCTCGGCCCGGTCGATTCGCCGTAGCGGGCGACGTCCAGCCAGTGCCGGCCCCACTGCTCGCCGAAGGCGGAGGATGCCAACAAGCGATCCACGACCTTCGGGAACGCGTCCTTCGAGTCATCATTGACGAAGGCGTCGATCTCGGCCGGCGTCGGCGGCAGGCCAGTCAGGTCGAACGTGATCCGGCGAATCAGCGTGAGCTTGTCGGCGTCGCCGACCGGCTTCAGCTTCGCCGATTCGAGCTTCGCGAGGACGAAGCGGTCGATGTCGTCCATCGCCCAGCCCGCGTCGGCCACCTTCGGCGCTTTCGGATTCGTCATTGGCTGGAACGCCCAGTGTTCGCGCTTCAACTCTTCGTACTTCTCCTTCTGCTTGCCGAACGACGACGGCAGCTTCACTGGCGGCCACACCGCGCCTTCGTCGATCCATTTCGACAGGATCGCGATCTGTTCGTCGGTCAGATGTTCGCCCTCGGCGGGCATGCGCTTTTTCGCGTCCTTCGCGACGCGTTTCAGGAGCAGGCTCTCCGCCGACTTGCCCGGTACGATCGCCTTGCCGCCATTTCCACCGGTGATGATGCCGTTGCGGTCGTCCACGCGCAGGCCACCGGCCGGTTTCGTGTCGGCCGAGTGGCAGGCGTAGCAGTGACCCACCAGGATCGGCCGCACCTTCTTCTCGAAATATTCGAGCTTCGCCGGGTCCGGCTCCGCCGCGCCTGCGGTCGACGCCAAGAATGTCAAGATCAATGCTCGGTACACGTTCGTGTCCTCTTCCGTCGTGTGTATTTCGCGGTCGGTCCATCCCATCGCCGACGGCTCACCGCGCTGGCGACTCCCGCATTCCGTGCGGGACCGTCCGATGGGGACGCCTCTCTCCCCCACGCCCCCACAGGCCGGGGAATGGCCGTGCCGCGCCGGTCGGGGGTTACTTGGATGTCAGAGTCAGCGTGATTTCGGCAGCCTCGGGTACCGTCACGGTCAGACCGGAAGTCTTGAAATCCAGATACTTCGCCGGCACCGCCTTTGCGGCCTTGCGGTGCGCCTCGCGGTCGTCATCCGACAGCACGATGCGAGCGCGGTATTTGCCTTCCTGCACGCCGCGGCGGATCCTACCCGCGTGGAGCGTCTCCAACTCGGCGCGGCCGTCGGCACCAATCGTTCCGGAAGCCCGCTTCGAGTGATCGCCATCCACCGCGATGTCGACCGTGCTGCCAGCCAGTGCCGCGACGTCGCCAGCCGGTACGGCCAATGTCACGCGGACGGGATGGAATGCCGGGCCGCCTGGACCGCACCCCGCCGCGGCCAGCGACAAGATGGCTCCGAGGAACATCCGAGGAACTATTTGTAAATTGGAAACCATGATGACGATTCGCTCCAGTAGAGTCAAAGGAAAGTTCAATAGTCGCCATTAATGACCAATCCGTCGTTCCGCACGCTCAGCCGGCCGAGGGTGTCCAGGTCGGTCGTGAGTCGCACCGCCTTCACGCTGCCATCGACGAAGACGAACTGGGTCACCCCGGCATGCGGACCACCGAAGGCCGTATTCGCAAGGGCTGTCGATTGCGCGTTTGGTGGCATCAGCGGTCGGACGTTCGCCGCGCTTTCGATGCCGGCCATGCGACGAACCGAATTCGTTTGCCCGCCGAAGATGCTCCGGTCCTCGTTCTTTCCGCGAAGCGAGTTCGGTCGAATATGCTTCTCGCCGAAGAGGAAAGTATTTGAGGTACCGTCGGTGATGCTCAGCATGTTCAATTGGCCCCGGCTGCGATTCGGCAACAACGTTGGCGGCGTGGTCGTCAAGTTGACGCTGGCCCCCATGTTCGCGGTCGGAATGACGGCTCCAAGCGAATTCGAACCATTCGCGGCCGTGCCGAAGCTCGCGGCATAGTCGGTCAGTGCGCCGCCGGCCGGGACAAAATCGCCGGTACTAAGGACCGCAGCCGGACGGCCGGGGCAGAGATACGTCGAGACTTGAGTCTGGTACGCGGCCGGCACCTGCGCCGAAGCCGGGTGGTTCAGGTTCCAAAGCCGATAGATGTTGTCCTGCTCGATCTGCGGTAGGAGGAGCACGCCCCAGGTGGCCCAGCCGTCGGGATCGAGTTGATTGCCGCCGAGCCACGACGGCACGATATAGCCGTTCGTGTCGTGGTAATTATGGCTGGCGAGACCGATCTGTTTCAGATTGTTGGCGCACGAGGCGCGAGCGGCGGCGTCTCGGACCTTCTGGACCGCCGGAAGCAGTAGGCCGATCAGGACCGCGATGATCGCAATCACGACCAGCAGTTCGATCAGTGTAAAACCTTTTCGTCGGGGCTGACGAGTCATGTTTGAATCCTCTTTGGGAAGTTCGAATTCGATCGAGTCACTTCGAGTCGAGCGAGACGAGCGTGCGTCCACGTCGTCTATCGCACCATGATGATGAACAAGATGATCTATTTCAAGAACGGTTCACGAATTGGCGGATTGAAAGCTAGCCACTCCGTCAACTTGACCGCGGGGGTGACGTTCGGAAATCGGGCGCAAATATCTATAAATAAATGATTTACGAAATCTATTAGCCTCAGGGCTGTTCAGCCCGATGGGCTTCGTGGATGTGACAGAGTGGAGCGAACGAATTCACCCTTAGATCGAATAGTCCAACTCAACCGACGCCGGCAGCAGCTCGCTCAGGGTGTACCGATCAAGGTATTCGGATCGAGCTTTCGCCAGGCCCTTCCAGACCTTCTGCAACGCTGTGGCCATCGGCGAGGGGGCGATGCTGCGCTCGTCCGGCTCTTCCAGTCGATCGAGGACTCCCATGATGTCGGCAACCGTGATGACTTCCGGCGACTTCGCGAGCTGATAGCCGCCGGAGGATCCGCGAGTCGTGGTCACGAGGCCGGCGGCCTTCATTTGCAGGAGAATCTGCACGAGGAACCGCTGCGGGATGCCGTGCTTGTCCGTCACCTCGGCCAGCGGGATCGGCTTCGGATCGCCGTAGCGCGACGCCAGTTCCAGCATGGCCAGACACGCATACTCCGCGCGGGCGGTGACGAGCATGGAGAGGCTCCCCCGTTGCGATCGATTAGTTTAGCAATTCAGTCATCAATATAGCGTATCGGTCGAAATGCGGCACGTCAGGAGCGAAAAGGCGGTCCGGGCCAAGACTTGACGAAGTGGCATGGAACAATCGCTCGACACGTTTCTTCTCGATTGCACTCGGCCCAACCGTCGATATACTCTGTACATTACTTACATTATCAACATGATTATTTATCACGAAGGAATCGAGAATCGAACCCGATCGGCCATCGCTGCTTCCCGCCTTCGATGACGAACGCCTCGCGCAATTCGAGGCCTTCGTCGCCGGATTGAGGCCGGTTTTCCACCGGGCCGATCAGGCTTTGCGGTTCCGGGCCTACCTGCGTGGGCTGCTGGAGCCGGCCGAGCGCAAGAATGTCGAGTCGATCGCGGCGGCCGCCTCGCGGTCGATGATGGTCGAATCCGATCTCGCGCAGGCTTTGCAGCACTTCGTCAGTCAAAGCCCCTGGGATAGCCGCCGGCTTCTCGCGGCGGTCCGCCGTCAGTCGGCGGCGCGACGTCGGGATCACGGAGCCGTCTGGGCGATCCACGACGCCGCATTCCCCAAGAAGGGCCAGCATTCCGTGGGGGTTTATCGCCAGTTCGCCCGCTCCATTGGCCGGAAGCTCAATTGCCAGGTCGGCGTTTTTGTGTCGCAGATCGGCCCAAACGGCTTTTATCCCTTGGCCGCGCGGCTATACCTGCCGGGGGCGTGGTTAAAGGAGAACGGCGAACAGGCGGACAAGACGATCCCCGAGGAATTGAGGAAGCCGATCGGCAAGGCCGAGATCGCGCTGAGCCTGATCGCGGAGCTGCTGGATGACGGCGAAGAACCGCAGCCGATCGTGGCCGAAGCGGGCTATTCGGCCTCCGAAGAGTTCGCGAACGGCCTCGCTTCACACAGCTTGACGGTGGCGGACGATGCCGAGGATTGGATCGCGATCGTGCTCCGTCGGATTGAATGGCTGAAGACTGAATTGGGACTCGACCACTTCGAAGGCAGGACCTGGCACGGTTGGCATCACCATATCGGGCTTGTCTTTACGGCGTATCACTTCCTCGCGAACGGCGATCCGACGGTCGATTTTCCACCTTTAACTTCACTTACGCGATGATGTTCGTCAGGCTGACGAAGTAAGCCACACAATCCGCGCGAACCGACCTCGACGGGTAGGCGGCGATTCTTCGTTCGGTTATCCTCACCGTGTCGAAAACGAAACGGCCGCAGGAATGTCCTCATTCCTACGGCCGCCAGGAACCCGGAAGCGGGATTCAGTTGTGCGAGAAGGCCGGTTGCCAAGCCCGCTGCCAAGCTCGTTGGAGTCGAATATGCTCGCGAGTCATCTGCGCGGCTTGGCGGTAGATGTCTTGAACGAAGTCCTGTTGGCTGGCCGGCATCGAAGCGAACATTGGACACGGAACGAAGGCGGCGTCCACCGAACCCGTAAGAGCGGGCTGGAACTGAGGCTGACGGAGTTGGTTCCGGAAGCGATGCGTTGGCATGACGGAATCCTCGGTGATGGACAGCCGATACGTTACTAACATCGTCATTTTGATCGTCTATCCGTGGGAATTATAAACCCTAGAGTCCAGAAGGCAAGGTATTCCACAGGAATTTGATCGAAATTGTCGGTTTTGCGTTCGCTGAATCAACACCACCGGTTCGCAGGATGCGAGGGAACTTCGATCGGTGCCTGAATTCGACACCCCTCGGGAGAACGAACATGACCACGACCATGATGATGGACCGCACTGCGATGACGAGCATGGGTAGCACGATGCCGATGGGCACGGGCATGCCGGCGATGACCCCGAACATGGTAATGGTGCCGCGCTGCACGATGAAGGTCGAGAAGTGCGCCGGCGGTATGAAGATCACCTGCGCCTGCGACGACCCGACTGCCTGTACAATGATGCAGAACCTCTGCACGATGATGGCCGGCGGCCTCTGCAGCGTCTCCTGCATGATGAACGGCATGATGGTCTGCTGCTGCAACCTGACGATGGGCGCCTGCAAGATCGAGATGACCAAGGACGGCTGCTGCGTCACCTGCACCAGCGGCGACAAGGCCTGCTGCGACATGATCCAAGGCTGCTGCGAGTGCATCAGTGCCTGCATGAAGGCCGGCTGCACCTGCTGCCTGACGATCGGCGGTACCCCGGTATGCTGCTGCTGCTGAAAACGTATTCGACCTAGCAAATGAATCGGACGCGGGCAGAGCCGCCCTCGTCCGTTAGCTTTCTCGCATATCTCTCATGAGTACAGTCCGAATCGGGTCCCACTTCAACTTCGATCGCTTCGCATTACATCTGTTTTTACGTTCGGCCAACTCATCATGGTAAAATTCTCTGTTGAATCGTTCGCGCTGCGATCTCCAGCCGAAACCGTAGCCGGAGCAAGACAGGGGATGTCCGTAATCGGGCAGTAATTGGTGGACGGGTGTTTACAGAAATGAGTCGATTTGCGAGTAGGAGCAGAACATCGACGTGAACAGCGTACTGGACCGCCACCTCCGCCTTGAAAAGATGATTTCGCGCCTGCATACCCGCCGCTGCGAGTCCGGTCCACTGGCGCTCTTCCTCGTCGAGGCCGACGCCAAGCATCCCGTCGGCATGTGGGTGATTTGGAACGGTCGCACCCGCGAGATCGCGTACGATTCGGCGCGGGGCGAGCCGCGGTTGCCGCCGGGCGGGCTTCACAAGATCAACCTGGGGCGGGAGTTGGAAGTGTGACGCTCACCCCACGAAGACGCCGCCGGTGAAGCCGGCGAAGCTGTCGAAGTCCAACGCGGCGGGCGGGGTGCCGGCGGGGGCGATGCTCTTGCCCAGATACGCCGTCACCCGCGAACCGGCCTTCGAACCGGAACCCACTACGAGATCGGCGCGGTTGTCGCCGTCGAGGTCCTTCACGGCCAAGCGAATGCCGCCGCGGCTGTTGGGATCGCCGCCGAAGAAGTTCGCCAGGTTCACGTACTGATTGCTGAGCAAACTCTTCCCGTCGAACACCAGCACGCGCGGCCCGCCGCCGGGTCCGCCGCCGGCGATCAGGTCTGCGAAGCCGTCGCCGTTCAGGTCGCCGGCCGTCACGAAGATGCCGTTGCGAAGCGTCTGCTCGAAGGCGAAGAAGTCGCCGAAGATCTTCTCGGGCGTCTTGGAGAGGGTCGTGCCGTCGAAGGCGGCGACGCGCGGTCCGCCGCCGAAACCGGCGACGACGATGAGATCGCCGACGCCGTCGCCGGTCATGTCGGCCACGCTCGCGCGGGCGCCCCCGCGGAAGTTGACGTCATCGATACCGAAGAAGCTGACGATCTTGGCGAAGCCGTTGCCGCTGTACATGTCGACGCGGGGTCCGCCGCCTTCGTCCGGCGTAATGGCGAGGTCGGGGACGCCATCGCCGTTGACATCACCGGCCGCGACGTAGACGCCGCCGGTGAAGCTGGCTTCGAACGGATCGACCGCGAAGAGTTGCTTCTGCGAGACGCCGTCGAGGACGACGACGCGGGTGGCGCGGCCGGGGCCGGTGCCGGCGATGATGTCGGCGATGCCGTCGGCGTTGAAGTCGGCCGCGGCCGTGCGGATGCCGCCGGTGAAGCCGGGGAAGGGGGTGAGTGTGAAGCGGGGCGAACCGTCGGCGTTGAAGAGCGTGACGCCGGTGCCGCCGATGTCGGAACCGGATGCGAACTGCGGGAAGCCGACGAGCAGCGCGGCCGAGCCAACCGCGATCGAATAATTCGTGGGCAACGCGAGATCGCCGGTGCTGGCGACGGCGGCGACGGCGAAATTCGCGGTACCGGATGTGGACGCGGTACCGGTGATCTTGCCGTTGGCGGCGAGCGAAAGGCCGGCGGGCAGTGCGCCGCCGGCAAGGCTAAAGGTGAAGGTCGTGCCCGCGGGTAGGCCGGCGAGGCTGGCCGTGAGCGATTGATTATAGGGTTGTCCGAGGTTGGCGTTGGGCAGAGTGGCCGGGGCGAGTTTGAGGAGTTGCGGTTCGACGGCACCGATGTCGGGGAAGAAGGTCGGGTCGGCGGGGCGGGGGAAGCCGCGTTGGTCGGTGGCGGTCATGAACGCCTTGGAACCGCCGCCGAGCGCGGGACCGTCCGGATTGATCGCGTGCGTGAGCGTCGGCCCGCCGTTATTGGCGAGCGTCGTGTTGAGCACGTCCGCGACGGCGACAGCAATGATGTTGCCGGTGTTCGTGTTGGAATCGAAGTTATTGGTTAGCCCGCCGGCGCTGTCGGCGTCGCCAATGACGTTGTTCGTGCTGGATGCGTCAAGCAAGCCAGAGATTTCGCTATGGGATTGATTCGCCAGGATGTTCCCCGCGACGATCGTGTTTCGAAGAATGACGGGGCCTTTGCCGACCGCGATGCCGCCGCCGAGCGAGCCGGTGTTAGCGGTGTCGGCCTTGTTGTTGGTAATGGTCGAATGCGTCACGGTTAGTGGACCAAACGCGAAAATGCCGCCGCCGGGTCCGGTGGTGGAGTTTCCCGAGATCGTCGAATTCGCGACGGTCGCTGTTCCGGCGAAACTAATAGCCGCGCCGTCGCGCGCCGAGTTGCCGTTGAAGGTCGAGCCGGTGACGGTCAACGTGCCATTCGTCTGGATGGCCCCGCCGCCGGCGGTCGCGAAATTGTTGGTGAAGGCGGAGTCGGCAACCGTCAGCGTTCCTTGATTGTTGATGGCGCCGCCGGCCACGAGGGGACCACCCGAATTGCCATTACTGAACGTGAGGCTGGAGAATGTCGCCGTCGCACCGCTGTTAATGAACAAGATTCGGGATTGGTTGTTGGCGCTGATGGTGAGTTGGTTCGCGCCGGGGCCGGCGATCGTCAGCGTGCCGGAAACATTCGGCAGTGCAGTGCCGCCGAGGGTGATCGTCTTTCCGTTCAACCCTGTCGCGAACGTGATCGTATCGGCCCCGGAACGGGCATTGGCGAGGGCGATCGCTTCGCGCAACGTCAGTTGACCCGCCGCGACGTTGCCATCATCCGCGTCGCCGGCGTTGTCGACGACGAGATTGGCAGGGAACTGGAGTTCGAATGCGCCGATGTCGACGGCTCCGCCGGAGGAGCGAACAAAGCCCGCGCCACGCTGGTCCGTCGTCTGTCCGCTCGCGGCGCCGGCGTTCACGGCCGAGCTGCCGGCGAGCAGGGCGTGCGTCTGGGTCGGTCCGCCGTTGTTGGCGAGCGGCTGGAGGCCGGCGGCCACGCCGACGCGGTTGCCGTTCGTGCCGTTCGTGAACCCGCCCGCGGTGCCGGCGTCGCCGATCAGGTTGTTCTTGCTGTTCGCGACGTCGATCTTGCCGGTCGTCCCCAGGTCGGTGATGTCCGACGCCACGTCGGCCCCGACCGCGCCGCGAAAGTTGCCAGCGACGATGGTGTTGGTCAAGACGATCGTGCCCGCGGCGAGATTGGTCAATCCACCCGCTTGTGTTTCGCCGCTGCCGTCGGAGTCGGAGCGGTTGTTCGCGATCGTGACATTCGCGAGCGTCATCGTTCCGGAATTGGCGACGCCCGCGTTGTTCCCCGTCACCGAATTGCCCGAGACCGTCGTATTGACGACATTCATCGTTCCTTGGAAATTCGAGAGTCCGCCGTCCGTGTTACCGGTGTTGCCTGTGATCGTGCTTCCCGAGACCGTCACGATGCCCATGTTGTTGCGGATGCCGGGCGCGAAGCCGGAGTTGCCGGAGATGGTGGAGTTCGCGACGGTCAGCTTGGCGGTCGCGCCGCTGTTGAACAGACCGGCGCCGTTGGCGGCGGTGCCGCCGGAAACCGTGACGCCGGTGAGCGTCGCTTCGGCGGTGTTGAAGAGCGCTCCGCCTTGCGAGCTCGACTTGTTCGCGGTGAAAGTGCTGCCGGTGATGGTCAGCGTGCCCTCCTGGGTGTTGATCGCACCGCCCTTGCCGGCCGCCGTGTTGCTCGTGAACGTACTGCCGGAGATGTTGAGCGTGCCGTTCCGGTGGCGGATCGCCGCGCCGCCGATGCCCGCGTTCGTCCCCGTGTTGTTCGAGAACGTGCTGCCGGTGATCGTCGCCGTCTTGTTCGTGAAGATACCGGCCGTGTCGTTGGATGTGTTGTTGCTGAAGGTGCTGTCCGCGACGACCAGTATGGCGTTATCGCTGAGAATGGGGATATCGTCCTGGTTCCCGGTGATCGTGCCGCGGGTGATGGTCAAGGTTCCGGTGGTGTGGTAGACCGCGCTGTGCATCGAGTTGTTCGAGATGACGCAGTCCGTGAGCGTGAGGTTTTCTTGCGAGAAGATCGCACCGCCGAGCGTTGCCGCCGCTCCGCCCGTGCTCGAATTGGCTCGGCCGCGAGTGAGCGTTAGCCCCGAGATGGAAACGTCGATGAGCGTGGCCGTCTGATCGTTGACCACGAATACTCGGTTAACGTCGTTCCCGCTGACGGCGAGTTTGCCGGCACCCGGGCCGGTGATCGTCGTGTTGTCGACGATCGCCCGCAAATCCGAGCCGAGCGTGATGGTGCCGGTCAGACCGGCGGCGAAGGTGATCGTGTCCGCGCCCGGGTTGCCGGAGAGTCGGATCGCTTCGCGGAGCGTGAGCTGGCCGGCGGCGAAGTTGCCGTCGTCAGCGTCGCCGGAGTTGCTGACGACGAGCGCGATCGGCGTCGTTTGCGATTCGTAGGCACCGATGTCGACGGTGCCGCTGACGCGGACGAACGGGGCGCCGCGTCCCTCGTTCGTCAGGCCGGCGGCGGCGGCGTTGCTGCCGGCGTTGATGGCGGGACTGCCGGTCTGCAGCGCGATCGTCTTCGACGTGCCGCCGTAGATGTCCAGGCCGCGCGCGTCGAACATCGGGTTCACGTCCTGCTTGTCGGACGCGACGAGGCCGGTCGTCATACCGGTATTGCCAATCAGGTTGTTGCCGCTGGTAGCGATCGCGCCGCGGACGTCCGACCCGTTGTCGGCGGTGTTGAGGGCGACGATGGTGTTCCGCATGATGAGCGTGCCGTCGCCGTCGGGGCCGGCGTAGTTGTAGATGCCGCCGCCGAGGCCCTTGCCGTCGGCGCCGGCGTCGATGCCGCCGAACGCGCCCTGTCCGCCGAGGCCCTTCGTCGCGGTGTTGCCGGTGATGGTGTTGTTGACGAGGGTGAGCGTGCCGATGACGTTGTAGATCGCTCCGCCGATGCCCGCGCCGCC
>JAHBXO010000068.1 GCA_019636445.1 Gemmataceae bacterium
TGCCCGCCGTGCAGAAGGTGCGCGAAGCCGCCGCTCGCATGAGCTGCACCAACAACCTCAAGCAGATCGGCCTTGCCCTGCACCACCACGAGTTCAACCTCGGCAAGCTCCCGCCGACCGTCATCGGGCAGCACGACCCGAACGTGTGCCAGTACCATGCCGCGCTCGGCTCGGTCACGTGGACCGTGCTGCTGCTTCCGTACATGGAACAGGACAACCTGTACCATCGCTTCGATTTGGGGAAGTGTTACTACGAGCAGACCGCGCGGAACCTGCCGCCCGGAAAGAATTTCTTCTGCCCCACGCGGCGCGTGATGGGCGGCGCGACGCAACTGAGCCTGTCCGGCGACGTACCCAGCGCCGGCCCGCTGGCGCTGAGCACCAGCAACCACTTCCCCGGCGCTCTCTCCGACTACGCCGCATGCGTCGACCGTCGCGGCGTCGACCGCCCGACCTCGACCGTGCAGAACCTCACCGGCCCCTTCCAGGCGAACGAGGGGCTGCGCTTCGCCGACTTCTCCGATGGCATGTCCAACACCATCCTGATGGGCGAAAAGCACATCCCCCGGAACAAAAACGGTGAAGGCTGGTGGGATTGCTCAACGTACAACGGCGACTACACGAAGTGCTCCACCCGCGCCGCGGGCACGATGTTTCCGCTGACCACGAACCCGAACGATACGGGTTGGAAGTTCGGCAGCGGTCACCTGCAGGTGGTGAATTTCTGCTTCGCCGATGGCCGCGTGCAAGCCGTCACCGATCGCACCTCCGGCCACATCCTCGACCTGCTGACGACACGCAACGACGGCCAGGTGATCGTCGGCTTCGATTGAGTTTATCCGCCGTTTCGCTTGCGTTCATAAGCCTCGACGGCGCGGGCCTGTTCGGTGGTCTCGATCGAACCGGGCCGCAGTTCGCGCACCTTCTCGATCGCCTCGCGGGCACCCATCCCCTGCGCCACGAAGTACGCCGCCAGCACTGTGCCCGTGCGCCCGCGCCCGGCGGCGCAGTGGACCGCCGCGCCCAGCCCGCTCTGGTTTGCCTTGCGGATCGTCTCCAGAATCACCTCGAACTGGCGATCGCTCGGCGCGGCCATGTCTTCGACCGGCACGTGGACGGCCATGATTCCGGCTTCGTTCACCCAGTGCCGCGGCGCCGGCGTCTCCGTGAGCGTGACGAGCACTTCGATCCCGTTGCGGCGCAGCCAATGCAGGTCGTCGGCCCCGTCCGGAAAGGCGAGGGCCGCGAGGTGTGGCTGATCGACCCAACTGAATCCCGGCGGCATCGAGGCTCCCACGATGTGAACGACGGTATCGTACCCGACGGGTCAAACGGGGGACAAGGACTTTTGCACGATCACGACGAGATGTTCCGCCAATCGCCGCGCCGCGACGGACGTATCGTGCGCCAGACGGCGGAATTCGAAGAGGATCGCCGGACGGCGGAGCGCGGCGGTGAGTGCCCGCATCGGGGAGACCCGGCCGGCGGAGAGCAGGTTCACGAGCGCCGGCGACAGCGAGGTGTCGGCGGTGTCGCTGACCGCCTTCACGGCGAGGAACGGAATGCCGCGAGACTTGCAGAGCCGACGGATCGGTTCCGCTTCCATGTCGACGATGTCGGCACCGGTTTGTTCGCGGAGGCGGCGTTTGGCGTCGGGCGTCGCGACGAGTCGATCGACCGTCACCAAGTTTAGCGGCGAGGCGGAGTCTTCGGAGCCGTGCGCGGAGCCGAGCGCGGCGACCGCAACCGCACGAGCGGCCTGATGGGGGCGGTTTCGGGTTTCAACATTGGCAGTTGCGACCCGCGCGCTCGGCTCCGAAGACTCCGCCTCGCCGCTAAACGAGCACACCGCGACATCGCCAATGCGAAGCGCCGGATTCAGCGATCCGCAGAAACCGGCCGAGACCACGAGCGCCGCATCATTGATGGATTCCATTGCTCGTTTCGCGGCCTCGATGCCGACGCCGCTGACCAGAATGCGAACCGGGAGGCGGTGCCGCTTCGCCAGCCTGCGAAACGGAGCCGCCTCCCGGTCGAGGGCAAAGATCACGACGATCACGAAGAGCCACCGGAACAACTTCCGAAGTCCGGCTTCGACTTCGGAAGTTGACGCGTGCGGTGGACTTCCGAAGTCGAAGCCGGACTTCGGAAGTCTAACTCAGTTGCCACTTGAGCATCTTCCACGTGTCGCTGATCTTTCGGTTCACGCCGAGGGCGGCGGCGACTTCGTAGCCGCTGTGCATCATGCAGTGCTCGCAGCGCGGGTCCTTGCCGTAGCCGTACTGGCTCCAGTCGGTGTCGTTCATCAGGTCGTCGAACGACTCGTGGTGCGCGTCCGTGATGAGGTAGCACGGCCCCTTCCAACCCTTCACGTTGCGGGTCGGGCTGGCCCAAGCGGCGCAGGTGAGGTCGCGCTTGCCTTGCAGGAACTCCTTGTAGACCGGGGACGTGTTCATCTTGTACTTGCGGAAGAGGTCGTCGGCCTTGTTGAACTTCTCCATGATCTGCTGGCGGGTGAGGAAGATCTCGGCCGCGCCGTCCGGGTTCGAGCTGCACACGGCCGCGTAGCCGTAGGCGGGGGAGAGCATGAAGCCGTCGACGCCGAGCTTGGTGAGGAACGCGAAGAGTTCGTCGATCTCGGCCATGTCGGTCTCGCGGTAGACCGTCGTATTCGTGCAGACGAGGAACCCCGCCTTCTTCGCGGCCTTGATTCCCTCGATGGCCTGATCGAACACGCCCTCCCGTTCGACGGCAATGTCGTGCGTCTTACGCATGCCGTCGAGGTGGACGTTGAAGAACAAGCGGCTGGTCGGTTTGAACAGGTCGAGCTTCTTCTCGAGGAAGACGCCATTGGTGCAGAGGTAGATATGCTTGCGACGTTGCAGGATGCCCTTCACCAAATCACCGATGCCCGGGTAGATGAGCGGTTCGCCGCCGCAGATGCTCACGATGGGCGCGCCGGCTTCGTCCACGGATGCAAGACATTCCTCGATGGAGAGCTTCTGCTTGATGGTCGATTCGTATTCGCGGATGCGGCCGCAGCCGGTGCAGGTGAGGTTGCAGGCGTGGAGCGGCTCGAGCATCATCACCAGCGGGAACCGCTTCTCCCGCTTGAGTTTCTTTTTGACCATGTACCCCGCCATATCGGCGGTGAGGCTGAGCGGGAAACGCATGGCGGGCCATCCTTGCACGCGGTGAATCGAAGCCGGGACGTGAACTCTGTATAGCAATTGGGGAATCGCGAAACAGGCCGGGGACGGACATGCTGCGGATCACGGGCGGAACGGTTTATGACCCCGCGAACGGCGTCGACGGCGTCGTGAAGGATATCGTGCTCGACGGTGGCAAGGTCGTCGCGGACGGCGTCGGCGGCCGGACCATCGACGCCACGGGGATGATCGTGATGCCCGGCGGCGTAGACGTCCACACGCACGTCGCCGGGGCCGCGCTCAACTTCGCCCGCGCCATGATCCCGGAGGAGCACCGCCGGGCGCTCCCGTTCCTGCGCTCGAAGACGCTGCGTGCCGGCGTCGGCGGCACCACGCCCACCACCTACGCCACCGGCTACCTCTATGCCGGCATGGGTTGGACGACCGTCAACGAAGCGGCCGTTCCGGTGATCAGCGCCAAGCACACCCACGAGGAACTGCACGACACGCCGATCGTCGACAAGGCCACCTGCGTGCTGATGGGGAATAACGAAGTCGTGCTCGACCTGCTGGAACAAGACGAGTTCGAGCGCGCGAAGCAGATCGTCGCCTGGTACCTCTGGGCCGCGAAGGGCTACGGCATCAAGTGCGTGAACCCCGGCGGCATCGCCGCGTGGAAGTGGGGCAAGGACGCGAAGCAACTGAGCGATGTCGTCGAGGGGTACAAGAAGCTGACGGCCGGGAAGATCGTTTCGAGCATGGCCCGCATCGTGGACGAGTTGAAGATCCCGCACCCGATGCACCTGCATTGCAACAACCTCGGTGCCCCCGGCAATGTCTCCACCACCATGGAGACGATGAAGACGCTTGAGAGCCACCGCGCCCACATGGCGCACCTGCAATACCACGCCTACGGCGGCAACGACTGGGAGTCGATCCGTTCGGAAGCCCCCGTGATCGCGGAGTACTTCAACGCCCACAAGAACCTGACGACCGACGCCGGGGCGGTACTCTTCGGCAATACGATCACGCTCTCCGCCGACGGACCGTGGCAGTACCTGCTCTACCAACTCACCGGCAAGAAGTGGGGGAACATCGACGTCGAGAACGAGACCGGCTGCGGCGTCGTGCCGTACGTCTATCGCGAGAAGAACATCGTCAACGCCGTGCAGTGGGCGACGGGATTGGAACTGCTTCTTTTGATCGACGATCCGTGGCGTGTGAGCCTGACGACGGACCACCCGAACGGCGCGAGCTTCTGGCGTTATCCCGAAATCCTGCAACTGCTGATGGACGCGGCCTTCCGCAAAGAGGAGTTCGCGAAGCTGCCGGAGAAGGCGAAGTCGCGGACGTGCCTGGCGGAGCTGACGCGCGAGTACACGCTGCGCGAGATCGCGATCATCACGAGCGCCGGCCCGGCGCGCACGCTGGGGCTTCCGCAGAAAGGCCACCTGGGAATCGGGGCCGACGCGGATGTAGCGATCTACCACCGGAACAAGGACATCGCGAAGATGTTCAGCCACCCGCGTTACGTCATCAAGGCCGGCGAGATCGTCGTCGAGGACGGCGACATCCGCATGACGGTCGAGGGCCGCGGCTTCATCACGAAGCCGAGCTACGACCCGGCGATCGAGGACTACTTGAAGCCGCTCTTCCAACAGCAGTATTCGATGTCGTTCGAGAATTATCCCGTGGAGATGCACCGCATCCCGCACCCGGAAATTACCGAGGTTTGAGAAGACACAACCCTCGAAATGTGTTCCACCGCTTCTGAATTTCGAAATCGACGTTTGCGGTTGAGGTGATGGCACTGCCTTCCGAGGATCGTCAGGAATAGGTCCTTCCCGAACTCTGATCGCATGGTATGCGGCATTCTTGCCAAATGGTCATCCGATGCGGCGGGCTTGGTTGCACCGGGAATTCGGTGATCCCCGGGGTTCGGTTCTGTGGCCTGGTCCACACGTGCGATTCCGTTCTCCCCTTCGGTTCAAACAGACGACCGAAGATGATTTTCGACCCGGCCACCGGTTCCGCAAAAAGTGGCACAGCATGCGCTCGCTGGGATTCGCAGAGAATCGAACAGGTCGGCGTTATGTTTGGGATTGCAAGTGAATTTGCCGATTCCTGCGACTGAACGCGAGATGGTGAACCAATGTAAAGCGGAGAGGGCGGGATTCGAACCCGCGGTGCAGTTTTACCCGCACGCCGCTTTAGCAAAGCGGTGCTTTCGACCACTCAGCCACCTCTCCGTCACGCGAATCTTAGCATCCTCCGGAACAACGGGCAATAGACGCGGTTCAGTTCCCGATCCCGGCGTGGAGTTTCAGGTGGTACGGGCCTAGCGTGCCGCCATAGTTGCCGGCCGTGATGCCGATCACGCCGGGGCGGCACGCCGCCTTTACGCCGACGGCCATTGCCCTTTCCACCGATGGCAAATCCAGACCATCGATGACGACCTCGTACACCGCGTTTGCCCCCTCCGGCAACTTCGTGGCCACCTGGCCCCGTAGCGTCGGGCAGTAGGCATCGTTCGTGCTCGCCTTCAAGGCCTTGTACTGGCTGCCGACCTTGCTGCCGGCACGCACAATCCCGCCCGGGAACGGCAGGATCACGTTCGGCAGCAAACGGATCGCGTCCACGGCCGCCTTCGTCGCGTCGAGCGTTTCGAGCTGCGTGCGGCCCATCACGAGGAAGTTCCCGCCGGCGACGCCCTTCACGGTGCCGAAGACGTCCTGGCAGAGGAACTCGCCGTCCATCGTGGGGATGCGCCAGTAGCGCAGGCCGTTCAACCGTTTGCTGATCTGCCAGCCGTCGCCGAAGAAGCGGAGCGCGCCGCCGATCTTGATATTCTTGCCCGGATCGCCGACGAGGCCGCTGTAGCATGCGGTCGTGGGGCACGTCAGGATGCACTGGGCGACGCGGTTGATGAGCGCCTTCTGGAGCGCATCGCGGCTGAAGGCGAAGTAGAGTAGCGACACGCCAGGGCGGCCGTCGGGAGTTTCCTCCGGCGACAATTCCTTCTCGATGCCGGCCTCGACATCACAGCCGATGACCGACGCGGCGTAGCCGGTGGCGACGGTGCCGGCGGTGCGTGCCCATTCGATTCGCTCGGCCGTCACGATCAGGCGCGTGCCGGTGATGGGGAAGGCTTCGGCGAAGGTATCTTCGATCGTGACGCCGTTGAGGGTGAGCAAGGCGGGATATCCGGCATGAAGTTCGTGGTCGGAAGTGTCGACATTTTATAAACCGCCTTTCCACCCGCCGGGAAATCTCATGTCGTTGCCCCGATTGCTCCTGATGCCGATCCGCACCAGCAAGCAGGGGCAGCAGGTGAACATCGGCAAGGACCACGACGACTATCTGACGATGACGACGACGCTCACCGTCCATCCGGACGACCTGAAGGAGCGGAACATCCCGAACGGGGCCCGCGTGATCGTCCGCACCGACCACGGCGAGGCCGAGTTCGTCTGCACGGAGGGCAAGGTGCCCCGCGGCATGGCGTTCGTCCCGTACGGCCCGCCGACCTGTAAGCTGATGGGAGGCGACACCGACGGAACGGGGATGCCGACGTCGAAGGGGTGGGAATTCGACATGGAAGAAGTGCGGAATGCGGAGTGAAGACAGGGCCGTTTAGCGGCAAGGCGGAGTCTTCGGAGCCGAGCGCGGTGGGCGATATCGAAAATGCGAGCTACCAACATGAACCCAAACATCGACGGACCCGACCAATCACCAACGCCGGCACTGATCCCCGACGACGTGAAGCCGTGGGAAGAGGTCGCGGCCGGGCGGTACATGCCGCGGCGCATCCGGGGTAGCTGCGTCGGCCGGGAGTTGGGGTGAATGTTCGTGAAGCCGTCCAGTTTGGATGGCACCGCGAAGAATCCGGAGTAAGGACCGTCGATGCCGCTCGCCGTCACGAAATTCGCCACCTGTGCCGGCTGCGCCTGCGTCTGCGACGATCTCGAACTGCGCGCCAATGACGAGCGGATCTTCGAAGCGAAAAACGCCTGCGAGTTGGGTCGAAGCTGGTTTCTCGAACGACCGGTTTCGAAGGTTGAAGCGACCATTAACGGGAAGCCGGCCAGTCTGGGCGACGCGATTGATCGGGCGGCGATGATCCTCTACGAAGCCGATTCACCGCTCGTGTTCGGACTCGGCGAGACGACGGCGGAGGCCCAGCGCGAAGCGGTTGCCCTTGCGGAGCGACTCGACGCCACGCTGGACACCGAGACCTCCCTCACTCACGGCACCATGGAACTCGCGGCCCAGCTCGGCGGCAAAGTCACTGGCACACTCGGCGAGATCCGCAATCGCGCCGACCTCGCCGTCTACTGGGGCGCGAACCCGGTGAAGACGCACCCACGCCACCTCGAACGCTATTCGGTTCACTCAACGGGCAAATTCCGCTCGCGATCGGATCGCACGTTCGTCGTCGTCGACGTTCGCGAATCGGAGACGGCGAAGGAAGCCGATGTCTTTCTGAGGATTCGACCGGAGACGGATTTCGAGGCGCTCACGGCCCTGCGCTGCCTCGTGCGCGGGCAACGGATCGTCCGCGAGAATCTGGCCGAGACGGGATTGAGCTTCGACCAACTCCGCGATCTCGCCGAGCGGTTGAAGCGGGCGCGATACGGAGTCATCTTCGTGGGCATGGGCCTGCTCCAGACGCGGGGAAAGCACATGAACGCGTCGGCGGCCACCTCGCTCGGCATCGCGTTGAACGCGACCGGGCGCTTCCTCGTGATGCCGCTACGGACTCCCGGAAACATCGGCGGCGCGGATGCGATGCTCGACTACGCCACCGGCTACCCCTTCGGCGTAAACTTCAGCCGCCGCTATCCGCGCTACAACCCCGGCGAGTTCACCGCCGCCGATCTGCTGGAACGCCAGGACGTGGACGCAGCCCTCATCGTCGGCGCGAATGCGATGAAGCGATTGCCCGACGCGGCCCGGACGCAACTGGATCGCATCCCGACCATCGTGATCGACCGCGAGATCGCGAACGCGACCGTATCCATCACGACGGCCCCCGCCGGGATTTCCGCGAGTGGCACCGTGTATCGGAACGATAAGATTCCGATCGGATTACGACCTCCGATCCGATCTTCGCGACCTTCCGATGAATTCGTGTTGCGACGGATTCGCGACGCGATCCCGGATTAGACTCATCACTCACGACTCGGAACTCACAACTCGTAACAAACGGTTTTCCGAGAGAATTGTGAGTTCCGAGTCGTGAGTGAAGAGACAAGAGATTCGACGGCCTCTCCGAGATTATTACGATGGAACTCACCGTCACGAAACACGCCACCTGCACCTTCTGCGGCTGCGTCTGCGACGATATCGAACTCCACTCCGACGGCACTCGCGTCGTCGATACGAAAGCGGCATGCATCCTCGGCAAGTCGTGGTTCCTCAACCACGATGTGATTCGCCACTACCCGGACGCGCTGGTAAACGGGAAGGAAGCCACGCTTGACGACGCCATCGAGGCGGCGGCGAACCACCTGTACAAGGCCGACCTGCCGCTCGTCTACGGACTCAGCAACACCACCTGCGAGGCGCAGCGACAAGCCGTCACGCTCGCCGAGATGACCGGCGGCATCATCGACAGCCATACCTCCCTCTGACACGGTCCCACCGAGATCGCCGCCCAGTTGGGCGGTAAGCCATCCTGCACGCTCGGCGAGATCCGCAACCGGGCCGACTTCATGATTTATTGGGGCGGCAACCCGGCCGAGTGCCACCCGCGCCACTTCACGAAATATTCGCTGATGCCGAAGGGGAAGTTCACGCCCAACGGCCGCAAGGACCGCACGATGGTCCTCGTGGACATCCGCGAGACCGCGAGCGCCAAGGCGGCGGATATCTTCCTGCAGATCCGGCCTGGGAAGGACTTCGAGGCCCTCACGGCCCTGCGCTCGATCGTGAAGGGGAAGCGCGTCGATGAGTCCGCCGTCGCCGAGACCGGCCTGACGATGGAACAATTGAACGACTTGGTCACTCGGATGAAGAAGGCGAAGTTCGGCGTGATCTTCTTCGGCATGGGCCTGTCGATGACGCGCGGCAAGCACCTGAACTCCGCCGCCGCGATGACCCTCGCTGCCGAGTTGAACGCGTTCACCAAGTTCGTGGCCATGCCGATGCGCGGCCACGGGAACGTCACCGGCGCGGACGTGGTCGTGCGCTACCACACCGGCTACCCCTTCGGCGTGAACCTCAGCCGCGGCTATCCACGCTTCAACCCCGGCGAGTTCTCAACGGTGGACGTGCTGGTGCGCGGCGACAACGACGCGACGATTATTATCGGGGCCGACCCCGGCGCGACGATGCCGCAGCCGGCGATCGACCACCTGGCCCGCACGAACACGATCGTACTGGACCCGAAAGTGACTCACACGAGTCGCCTGTCGAAGGTACACATCACGACGGCCGCGACCGGCATCAGTGCCCCCGGCACCGCGTACCGGATGGACGAAATCCCGATGACGCTGCGTCCACCGTTGAAGTCGCCGTATCCGACGGACGAGGAAGTCCTGCGCCGCATTAGCGAAGCCGTAGCGCGAAAGGCCGCGTGGTACCCGACGCCGGAGGCGTTGATGGCGACGGCGTAGGGAACACAATCACGGCAAGAGCGGCTTCGGCGAGGGGGCCGTTGGTCGCGGCGCGGCCGGAGGTGGCGGGTTGAGCGTGGACTGCACGATCCCGTTGAAGACGAGCTTGAACGTGCCGTGCGACTGACCGCGGAAGAGGACCTGTGGACCGAAGAGCGCAAGCCGGCCAGCACCGACCTTCGCGTCGACGATGGCGACGCCCCCTTCGAGATAATCCTGCCCCCACGCCCAGCCGCTGCGGAGCGGGGCCTTCGAGTCGAACCAGGCCACCTTCTTGATGCCGACGGGTTCGATGCCGCCGGTCAGACGAAACGTCGGACTCATCGAGAACATCACGTCGGCTTTGTCCTCCATCCCCCACGCAAGCGGGCTGGACGGATCGACGGCGACACGAAGGACGGACGACGGAATGTAATACTTGGTCGCGCCGCCGGTCCGTTCCTTCGCCGGATCGTCGAGGTCGGCGAGGTGGTTGGCGACGGGCACGCCGAGGTCCCGGCCGAGACGGGTAGCGCTGCCGATGGAAAGGATGGTGCCGCCGGCGTCGAGGAACGCCTTCAGGTGCGGCAGCGCCTTCGCGGTGATCGGGCCGGGCCGGCTCGATTCCTTTGCCGTCGGCATCTTCTCTTCCTTTTCGCCCTCTTGCTTAGGGTCGCCGCCGCGGGCACTGTACGCGCCGTCCACGAGCAAGAGCACGTCGTACTTCGCGCGGAGGTTCCCCTGCTCGAATTCCGGTGCCATGACCACCTCGAAGGGGAACTCGAAGCGTTCGAGCAGCCAGCGAGTCCAGCCCGAGGGCATCGAGCCGCCGTGGCGGTCCCAGAGGGCGACGCGTGCGGGCTTGGTCGGGACGGCGTCCGGGGCGGTTTTCGTTCCGACGAACGGCACACCCAACTCCGCGGCGAGTTTCGGCACGAGCGCATCCGCCGCCGCGCTCTTCGGGATGAAGAACGTGCCGGGCGGAACAGCCGCGCCGTCGAGCATCGCGGCCTTCTGGACTTGGCGGACTTCGACCTTCGCCTTGTGCAGGCGGTTGACGGCGCGGAACACGTCGTTCAGCCGGTGGTCGAGCAAATAGCCCGCGGCACCGTCGGCATTCGCCACTTTCGCCGGCGGCGGCGCCAGTTGCTCGTCCGGGATCTCTTCGAACGGTCCGTCGAAATGGGTCAGGACGCGATCGAACTTCACGCCCATCTGGTACGCGAGGGTATAACCGGCTGAATCGTAGGGCTTGATCGGCGGGCCGCCGGGGTACGCGAAATCGTTCGGGTGGTCCTGCGGCTCGAACATGTCGAGGACGTGGGCGCGATACGCCTGCACCGATTTCACCACGAGCGACCCGGCGGGGTAGTTCCTGCCATTGATGGTGAAGGATTCCTTCGCCCGGTGGACGCGCACGCCCGTGCCGAGTAGGGCATTCACGAACTTCACGGCGGTCGGGAAATCGGGCTGGTCGGCGGGGAGGATGTACCCGCGGGCGTCACGCAGTTCGGGCTTACGGAAAAGGCGGTCGAATTCCACGCCGCCCGCGCCGCGGTTCCCCTTCTCCTTCTTCGCGGCCTCGACGATCTTCGGCGTGATCGTCCAGCTATCGCGGCTTCCCTTCTCGATGGCGTTTTGCCCCATCCGCCAGACGTTGAACAGGAGTTGCTCCCGATGCCGGGATGCGTAGTCGAGCACGGCCATGTTCGCGGTGACGCTGTACTCGACCGACTGCCGGAAGCGCCAGCGCTGCGGCGGGATCGGCGCAAGGTAGTCGCCTTTTGGCAGCTGCTTGTCGGTCACGAGCGGGATCTGCGTGGGCGTCGGGCTGCCGATGGTTTCCGTCAGGATGCCGATGATGTTGTGGAACGACGCTGTCGTGCGGAGGCCGCCGTTGAACCAAGTGGAGTACGGCGCACCGGAGCGGACCGTGGCGCCCAACTTCCCTTCGACGAGAAACCGTTGCATCATGGCGGCGCCGACGGAGTCGATGCCGTTGAGGACGAGCGGGTCGCAGAAGTAGTTGAAGGGATCCCGGAACGGCGGGCAGAAGAGCACCGTGCCGGCCGGGCCGGTCTGGTGGTGGTTGTACATGATCTGCGGGCACCACTCCCGATACATGAAGCGGTTCATGTTCTTCGTTTCGGCCTGAGTGTTCGCGTAGAAGTCGCGGTTGTTGTCGTGGCCGATGTACTTCTGGTAGAGCCGCGGCAGCCCCGTTGACGTGCGCTTGGCCGGGTCCTTCTCCTTCATGTACCAGTCGGCGACGAGGTCGTGCCCGTCGGGGTTCGCGTGGACGAACAAGATGACGACATCGTCGAGGATGCGTTTCGTCTCGGCGTCGTTGGCGGCGAGGAAGCGGTAGACCGTTTCGATCAGTACCTGGGCGCAGAGCACTTCGCTGGCGTGCAGGCCGCCGTCGATCCAGACGACGGCCTTGCCGCGCGCCGCCAGCTCGCGAGCCTGATTTTCGGTCACACCCTCGGCTCGTGCGAGCCGCCGCGAGATGTCCTTCAAACCGTCGAGAATCTTGTGATTCTCCGGCGACGTGACGATGGCGGCGATCTGCGGCCGGCCCTCCTCCGTCGTGCCGATCGTGACAAGCTTGATCCGGTCCGATTGCGTCGCGAGTTTCTCCCAGTAGCCCTTGAGCTGCTGGAAATTCGCGAGGAAATAGTCGTCGCCGATGTCGTAGCCGAGGAACTGCTTCGGCGTGGTGATCGTCGGCGCCTGCGCCGCAGCCGACGCGACGAGCAGGAGAACGCCGACCAACGATGCGAGGACGCGACGCATGGAATCCCTTTCGAGAACGGCGATGCGATGGATTGTCTTCAAGTGTCGGGCACTCGATCCGCGAGTGCCACCAAACGCCTATGGGAAATACCGGGCACGCCGAATCAAAGCGACTGCCCGACACCTCATTCGTTGGATTTCTTGGCTTCCTCGATCTTCGCTCGCTTCACGAGATCGTATTTGACGCCGGCGGGGAAGGCCTCGTAATCCGGTTCGCCGTCCTTCACGGGCTTGCGGCGGTCGTAGAAGTGGACCTTCCCTCGACCGAGAATCTCGGCCGTTGAACCGGTGACGACGATGGCGGTGGCCTCGTCGATGCCGATGCCGAGAAACTGAGGGTAGGTCTTCACAAAGGCGGTGAGGTCCTTGAAGCGGTTGCGGGCGGAGAAGTGCTGGTCGATGCCGACGCCAGGGAGGAATCCGAGCGCGCGCTCGTAGCCTTCGCACATCATGATGTTCGGCCCGGCGGGGGCGCCACGGACCATATAGTCGCCCTGGATCGTCGCTCCCGCGGAGCTGCCGCCGATGACGCCGCCACGATTCAAGACTTCGCGGAACAACGCCGGGAGCTTCGTGCCTTCGTAGGCGTCCATGAAGTTCCACTGCCGGCCGCCGCCGAACCAGATCCCCGTCGCGTTCTTGAACAGTTCGATCGTCTTCGGGTCTTCGAGGTCCTTCTGTTCACGATAGGGGACGACGGTGATGTCCTTCGCGCCGAGCCGTTTGAGGAAGGTCTCCTCCGCCTGCGTGCGGATCGGATCGGGCATCGAAATCGGCAGCGCGATGAACTTGCCCTTCTCGCCACCGCCGGCGTCGATGAACCGCTTGCCGATGTCGGGCGTCATTCCGCCACCGCCGACGATCACGAGCGTACCCTTCGGCACGATCGGCTGCCCCGGCTCCTTCGGCGGGTACGGGCTGCCGGCGGCGCGCTCGGCGGCGACTCGGCGCAGTTCGTTGTAATCGGCGATCTCCTTGCCCTGGAGCGTCACGGTCCGCGCCGGACGGTTCGCCGACTTCGCCAGCACGAGCGTCACCGTGCCGGCGCCGACGTTGGTCATCTTCCGCTTTTCGATCTTCAGGATCGCCCCGCCCGCGAGGTGGATGCCCACGTGGCCCGCGTCGGGTTGAGCGTCCGGCTTCGTCAGCCACTGGAAGCCGTCGGGCAGCGGGTCCTTCCCTCCGATTACAGCCGGGATCTTCGCATCGTTGGGGAAATCCTCCGGCAGTTCACTCGCGGTGACGAGTATGGGCCGAGCCAGCCCGTACGGCGAAAGCCGTTCCACGACTTTCGAAGCCTCCTGAGCGGCGGCGAACGGCGCGAGGAACAGTACCGCAATCAACGCTCGAATCATGATCGCACTCCGGCCGCGGACCCGTGGATGGGGATACGGTATGGACTTGGACCGCGCCGGACCGTTGTGGGAGCTTGAGGAAATCGCCGAGAATTTTGCGGAAGGGTAGCCGATAGATTCGATTATGCGCACTGGAGAAGCCGCATTCGGAAGCTGGGTAATTTCGGCGGCGACGCGATCGCTCCAGCCTACGCCGCTTCGCCGTGCTTGGCCGATCCTCGCGGCGTGGCTGACGTTCGCCATCGCGTCAGCGCCCGCGTGCGCCCAGGACCGCGCGGACGAGATCGCCGAGTTGAAAACACGAATCGAACGCTTGGAACGCTCTATGCCGGCCGAGGGCGTGGTGCCCGCCGCCGCGACGGACGCGAAGCCCTTGGAGAAAATCGACTCGAATCCAACGATGGAGGCGAAGTGGAAGAACGCCCTCCAGTTCGAGTCAAAGGATA
>JAHBXO010000069.1 GCA_019636445.1 Gemmataceae bacterium
CCATTCGGCGGAACAGGAATTGAGGTTGGCATCGTGGAGCATTCCTTTGATTGGATGTGCTCACGATATTTTCGATTTCGAATGGCGCGTATGACCAAGATGTGACCATGATGTGACCGTCTCACGAGGTCGCATGGCTATTCGGGAACGGCTTTGTCCTTCGGCCAGTAGCCATTCTGGGAGATGTTCACGAGGATTCCGTTCTCGGTCATCCAGGCAAGGTGATGCCCTAACTTCCCTTCAGTTTTGAGTTTGAGAGCGGAAATAATCTCCAATCGTTGCAATGGAATTCCCTTTTCTTGAATCACGGTGAGGATGTCTGATTGCCGATCTTGCGACGGCCGGTTCGGATCGCTCTTTTTCTTCTGCTTTGCTCCTTCGGGGGTCTGAATCCCATTTTGCGGTGGAGGATTCGTTTCTTTGTCGTGCAGATTCGGAGTATTCGCCGACGGGTTCATGCCACTTGCAGCTTCGCCATTTCGCGTACGCATGCCCAGAACACAAGCACGACACCAATTCTCGACCAGTGCCATTAGCACATCGAAATGAGTTGAAGGGTCAACAATTCGCGGGTCGTAATCCGTGGCGAGCGCGTTGGAGATGACCGGCACTGACACCCGAAGCAGTTGCGCCCACCGATCATACGGTACACCGTCGCCCGAGATCCGCTGGTTTGTGTCGGTCGCCCAGGCGAGACTGCGAAGCCAATCCCAATCCTTAGGCGTTGGACTGTTCAGGAAGATCGATGCCCGTTCGAAAAAACGTCGTTGATCAAGTCGGCCACGAGGCCAAGCATCGATCGGTGTGCCCGGATGCAAGCGGAGTTCCGGCATCAGCCGCCACAGGTGTTCGGCTTTGGGCATCATGCCTTGCCCGTGATCGCGCGGCAATTCGTAGAACCAGATCCGCTTCGCATCCGGGTAGGCTAGCTCTGGAAAAATGTAGCGGTAGGCATTTGAGAACGATGCAATGCTGGAAACTGCGGACTCGAAATCCCCACGTGACAATGTCGGATGTTTGGGAAGCAAAAAACCTTCGATCGCATTCTTGCCCCAACTCGCGCTCCAATCAACCAGCAGTTCATCCGGCAAGAGATGGATTCCATTCGCTTCACATAGTGATGCGAACTCTCTCCAAAGACTGACGAAAAGCTGATGATCCGCCAATTTCGCATTCCATCGCTCAGAAAATGGCGAGATCGGTTCGACGCGGAGCGCGGTCGGGAAAATTCGTGGACGATTCGCAGATTGTGTTGTTGAAGTGTCCGCGGGGTCGGTCGGTGGAACAGAATCGGCTTTCAGCCGATCCTTTCGGGAAGCGCGATTCGGCATCGGTTTCGCCTTTCGAAACGGGCCGGCCGGGCCGCGCGAGTGAAAGGCGAATAACCCTCGCAACGACCGGCCGCTTGGCCCGCTGGTTTCGAACCCGGCGAACCGTCCCGATATCGAAAGTCTACCCTTCGCGCCCCGGACAAATCAAGCATCAGAGGTGATTCCAGACGCGAATACTCTCACCATCCCTTACTCTTCGCGGCCAGAAATGACGAGCGGTCGGTCGATGTCATCCGACGGCGAATGCTTGCGACGCGGGGGCGCTTTCGCCAGCGCGTCGAGCACCTGGCTCCGCAAACCATCCGGCAACAAGGATAGGATCGCATCGAGCGCGTTCGCTTCTCCCATCCCAAGGTGGTCGTAGATCTTAGCTAGTGCCGGTACTTTGGGATGAAACCGATACTCGATGATTTCGCGTTTCTGTTTGGATGATTCGAGCTTTTGGTGGCGCACCGATTGAATCGCCTTCGTGGCCAGGAAGGGGATCTCCCGCGCCGGCTTCGGCTGGGGTACGACGCCTTCCACGGCAAAGTCAAAAACGTCGCCCATGCTCGAGAACGCGATCGCGGCCAGCTCGTTGATGACCTTATCCGCAGTGAGGTAGCACCTGCGACGGATCGCATGCTCGGCCGCGCGGATTTCCTGCCGGACTTCGGCAGTCTTCAACAGCTTCGAGGCTTCGACGCAGGCGGCGTTGTACGATCGCGGCCGCCCCGCCGCCGTTTCGCGCCCGAACGCTTCGAGGTACGCCCGGACGCCGTTGTGGTCGATCACGTACTCGTCCACGAACCGCCGGATGCGGGCTTCGCGGGCCGATCCATCTTCCTCGGTCGAAGGGGCCATGTTTGACAGCACCGGTGAAGGAATTCGATCCTCCACCTTAGGCTTTCTTAGGTCGGCCCGCGATGCTGCTCGTACCGATGCCCGAACGCGCAATCACGCTCTCATCCGCGTAATTTGCTTGGCGCGTCACGGTCAGGCTCGTATCGTCTTGGCTATTCGCAAGGTTCGCACCGCTTCCGAGGCCGCGCATGGCGAGCAAGTACACGCCCAGGTCCGCCCCGCCGTCGCTCCCCGTCGCCGCGGCCGGATCGGCGGGCAACTACGACCATCCGACCGCCACCAGCCCCCTTCGGCCGGACGTGGGCATGCAGCCGCAATTCAAGAAGACGAAGCCGGCGCGGAAGTACGCCTACGATTCGTCCCTGTCGCCGGCGCTCGATTTCGACAGCCTGAACCCGGCCCGCGAACAGGCCGAGGCACTCATCCGCGCGATCCTGGACGCCGGCACGCTGGAGGAGGCGAAGGCCGCGGCCGCGAAACTCAAGGCGCTCGGCAAGCCGTTCCTGAACTGGGCCGGCAAGGCGGAACGGCTGTCGTTCGACGTGCCGACGCTGCCCCTGTTCGTCCACGAGCGGCTGTCCACGCGCGCCATCATCGAATCGCTCAAGGGGCACAAGCGGCAGAAGACGCTGCTCGACCTGTTCAACGACGCCGAACACTCGATCGCCGACCAGTTGCTGAACGCCTACGAGTATCCGGAGAAGTGGTCGAACCGGATGATCCTCGGCGATTCGCTGGCGGTGATGAACTCGCTGCTGCACTTCGAGGGGATGGGAGAGAAGGTGCAGATGATCTACATGGACCCGCCGTACGGCGTGAAGTACGGCAGCAACTTCCAGCCGTTCGTCCGCAAGCGGGACGTGAGCCACAACGACGACGACGATTTCACCCGCGAACCGGAGATGGTGCAAGCCTACCGGGATATCTGGGAAGTCGGGCTTCACTCGTACCTGACCTACATGCGGGACCGACTACTCATTGCCCGTGATCTGCTCCATCCCAGCGGCAGCATCTTCGTGCAGATAAGCGACGAGAATTTGCACCACGTCCGTGAATTGATGGACGAGGTGTTTGGAGCGGAGAACTTCGCATGTGTTATAACATTTCAGAAGACTGGGGGCGCTGCGCCTGAGCTACTATCGCCAATTGGAGATTATCTATTATGGTATGCCAAAGATAAATCGACTATCAAATACCGGCAAGTTTATAAGCCGAGAGAGTTGGGAATGACCGGCACGGAACTATATGGCTACATTGAGCTCTCTGATGGCAATATTCGACGGCTTACAAAAGAAGAAACGATACAGCCCGAAAGAATACCCCTTGGCGCGAGAGTGTTTCAGACTATTTCGCTTCAAAGCCCTGGGCACAGCCCAAGCGATCCAGGGGATTTTGAATATAAGGGTAAGACATATTGGCCAAGCCCAAATCGCCATTGGGCAACTAATAGAAATGGACGCGAACAATTGGTCAAAGCTAAGCGGATCATTGAATCTGGAGAAAACTCACTAAGATATAAAATGTATCTCAGTGATTATCCGGTAATACCTATCGCCAACATCTGGGATGACACTCAGCAAGGCGGCTTCAATGAATCAAAAATGTATGTTGTACAAACTGCCACCAAGGTAATACAGCGCTGCATGCTCATGACCACGGACCCCGGCGACCTCGTTCTCGATCCGACCTGCGGATCGGGCACCACGGCCTACGTCGCCGAGCAGTGGGGCCGGCGCTGGATCACAACGGATGTTTCCCGTGTTCCATTGGCGCTCGCCCGGCAGCGCCTCCTCACGGCTACCTTCCCCTGGTACGACCTGAAAGACGTGGATCGCGGCCCGGCCGGCGGGTTCGTGTACAAGCGGAAGCAGAACAGGAAGGGGGAGGAAGTCGGCGGCATTGTTCCGCACGTCACGCTCAAGAGCATTGCCAACAACGAGCCGCCGAAGGAAGAAGTGCTGGTGGACCGGCCGGAGGAGAAGCCGAAAATCACGCGCGTGACGGGGCCGTTCACGGTCGAGGCGACGATCCCGACGACGATGGACCTGAACGCCGCGGACGCGCCGCCTGCGGAGGCCGAAGCCGATTCCCCGGACCGGCTGCTGGAAGCCCTTCGCAAGTCGCCGGTGCTGCGGCTGGACCAGAACCGGACGATCACGTTCAAGAACATCCGCCCGCCGGCGAAGTCGCTGTCGCTGTCGGCCGAGGCGGTGCAGGTCAACGGCGAGGAGAAGCCGGTGGCGTTTGTGTTCGGGCCGGAGAACGGTCCGGTGAGCGAGAAGCGGGTCTATGCGGCGTTGCAGGAGGCGAACATGCGCGGCCTCGCTCATCTGTACGTGATCGGGTTCGCGATCGAGGCGAAGGCGCGGCAACTGATCGACGCGAGCGCCGCGATGGGGAACATTCCGGCGACTTACGTGCAGGCCACGCCGGACCTGCTGATGGGCGACCTGCTGAAGAACATGCGGAGCAGCCAGATCTTCAGCGTGTGCGGACTGCCGGAAATCGAGGTGAAGAAGATCAAGGCGAAGGCGAAGGGGGAACCGGACCAGTATCAGGTCACGCTGCTGGGGCTGGACGTCTTCAACCCGACGACGATGGCGACGGAAAGCCGCAAGGGGAACGACGTGCCGGCATGGTTCCTGGACTCGGATTACAACGGCCGGGTGTTCCACGTCAGTCAGGCGTTCTTCCCCCGCACGTCGGCGTGGGACAACCTGAAGAAGGAACTGAAGGCGGAGTACCGGGCGGAGTTGTGGGACCATCTGGCCGGGACGACGAGCGCGCCGTTCGAGGCGGGGGAGCACAAGGAAATCGCGGTGAAGGTGATCGACGACCGGGGGAACGAGTTGCTGGTGGTGAAGAATCTACCGTGACGTGAGGGCTACAACGATGGCGACGATCTACGGTTATGGCGAAGACTCGATGACCTATTGGGCGCTGGCGTCGCAGAGGGCGCAGCTGTTGGCGAACCTGGGCGACGATACGGAACCGGAGGCGTGCAAGGCGATCTATCGGCCGAGTTTCGGGCGGGCCGGGGGCCCGACGAGTTCGCAGTTCGGCGAATTCGACGCGATCCTCCAGACGGCGCACCACACGTATCTGATCGAGAGCAAATGGGACTCGGCCGCGCCGGCCGGGAACGAAGTTGTCGTGAACGACACGCAGATTCTCCGGCACCGAATCTTCCAGTGGATTCGGCAGAAATGGAGCGCGCAGGGCCGGCCGGACTGGGCGCCGTTCGTTCATCGAGCGGGGCAGGAGTTCATTCAGGATTTCGGCGGTCGAACGCTGGCGAATCACGGAACGCTGCTGGCGCGGAATTGCCAACAAGTCTTATTGCTGCTCCAGGACGGTCCGCTCTCGATGCGGAACGTGTTGTTGTATTTCACCGGCACGGAAGCGATGCCCCGCGCCGTCGTAGATGAACGATTGCAGCCGTTGACCGAGCCCTTCCACTTGTGCGTCTTCAACTATACGTCGATGAACAACAGCGGCTACTTTCCGATGGCCAACGCATGAACAACTTCGAAGTCGAAACGCCGATCCTGAACAGCCCGTACGCCGAGCCGGCGGAGCATTGGTACATCACGGACGACGCGCCGCCGGAGCGGAAGGCCGGTCGGCGGCCGGCTTTGGTCTATCCGCCGGGGGACGAGCCGCGGCGTGGCGGCGTGGCGTGGGATTTGTCAGATGGTACGCTGGCGAAATCGAAGGAGCACCCCTTCGCCTTCGACATGCGGCTGGTGAACCTGATCCGGGAGCGGGTGCAGGCATGGGCCGCGGCCGGCTATCCCGGTGCATCGGCGACGTCGTTGGATCTTCTGCGGCACTGGCAGCGGGAAGGCCGCGACGATCGCCACCGGCTGTTCTTCGCTCAGCTCGAAGCCGCGACGACGATCATTTTTCTGAAGGAAGCGAGGTCGGATCTCCGGCAAGGCATCATGATCCCCCGCGACGACCCGAGCGAGGAGCGGCAGGCCGCGGAGCAGTTCAAGGGGTTTCAGCGGTTGGCGTGCAAGATGGCCACGGGCACGGGCAAGACGACCGTGATGGGA
Source organism: Gemmataceae bacterium (assembly GCA_019636445.1). Taxonomy (GTDB): domain Bacteria; phylum Planctomycetota; class Planctomycetia; order Gemmatales; family Gemmataceae; genus Limnoglobus. Next base: position 6,233 of record JAHBXO010000069.1, read on the forward strand.
ATGCTGGCCGCGTGGAGCATTTTGAACAAGGTGACGGATCGGGGGAACGCGACGTATTCGGACACGGTGCTGATCGTCTGCCCGAACGTGACGATTCGCGACCGGTTGAAGGAACTCGACCCGGCCCTCGGCGATGCGAGCCTGTACCGGACGCGCGACTTGGTGCCGGCGCACTTGATGAAGCGGTTGACGCAAGGGCGGGTGATCGCAACGAACTGGCACGTGTTCGACCCGCGTGGGGTGACGACGGGCGGCACGACCGCGAAGGTCGTGAAGGCCGGGCGCGAGGTGCGCACGATCGAGACGATCACGATCAAGGACAAGACGACGACGGCCCGCGGAAACCGTTACCTCACGTTGGAGGATTACGAGCGGCAGGTGCTGCACGGCCTTTTGCGGGTCATCGAGGAACAACGGGACGCGCAGGGCGTGGTGACGAAGGCGAAGGTGGAATCCGTGCGGTACGTGGAGAGTGATACCGCGTTGGTGAACCGCGTACTCGGCAAGGATGGGAAGAAGAACATTCTGGTGTTGAACGACGAGGCGCACCACGCCTACCGCATCCGTCCGAAAGTCGAGGAAGAGGACGATCAATCAACCTTCGACGACGAGGACGAAGCCGAATTCGAGGAAGAGTTCTTCAAGGAAGCGACCGTCTGGATCGACGGTTTGGACCGGGTGGCGGCGCGGCGGGGCATCAACTTTTGCGTCGATCTGTCGGCTACGCCCTATTACTTCGGCCGCATTGGGCAGGAGACGAACCGGCCGTTCCCGTGGGTGGTCAGCGATTTCGGCCTTACGGACGCCATCGAATCCGGTCTGGTCAAGGTTCCCCAGTTGGCGGTTCGTGATAATTCGGGCACGAGCATTCCGGGATACTTCAGATTATGGGATTGGATTATTCCGAAGTTGACACCGGCCGAGCGTGGGGCCGGGGCAAGGAAAGGCAACCCGAAACCAGAAGCGATTCTGAAGTACGCGGACACGCCGGTTCGGATGTTGACGGGGTTGTGGGAGGAAGAAGTCAAGAAGTCGAAGCGCGACTATCCCGACGATCCGCGGCCGCCGGTCTTCATTCTGGTTTGCAAGAATACGCGCATTGCGAAGGTCTTTTACGACTGGCTGGCGGACGACAACCCGCCTCCGAACATCCCGGCCGCGAAAGTCGAAGAGTTCCGCAACCGGCCGGAGGTCGTGCGGACGATCCGCGTCGATTCCAAGGTTGTGTCGGAAACCGATTCCCCGGAATCGAAAGACGATGAAAAGCGGTGGCTGAGGCACACGCTCGATACCGTCGGTCGAATCACGTGGCCGACGGACGCGATGAAACGGCCGATCTACCCGGAAGGGTTCGAGGCGCTGGCGACGAAGCTCGAACGGCCCTTGCATCCGCCGGGTCGCGACATCCGATGTATCGTCAGCGTGGCGATGCTAACGGAAGGCTGGGACTGCAACACGGTCACGCACGTCGTCGGGTTGCGGCCGTTCCAATCGCAGTTGCTTTGCGAGCAAGTGGTCGGTCGGGGTTTGCGGCGGCGCAGTTACGAGGTCGAGGCGAACGGTTTGTTGCGGGAAGAAGTGGCGACGGTCTTCGGCGTGCCGTTCGAGGTCATTCCGTTCAAGGCGAACAAGCAGGCCAACCCGCAACCGAAACCGGAACGAAGGCACGTCAAAGCTCAGGCTTCTCGTGCGGAGTTCGAAATTAAGTTCCCACGAGTCGAGGGTTACACTCAGGCCATCCGCAACCGCGTGACCGTGGACTGGCCAAACGTGCCGACGCTGGTTCTCGATCCGATCAACATTCCGGCCGAGGTCGAGGTGAAGGCGCTGAGCGTGAATAATCTTGGGCGGCTCTCGTTGAGCGGCCCCGGCCAGGCGAGTCTGGCGACGTTGGCGGCCTTTCGCGAATCGCATCGAATTCAGGAACTGACTTTCGATTTGGCCACGAGTCTGACGCGGGACTTCAAGAACCATGCGGCATGCGAGTTGCCAGCGCACGTTCTCTTTCCGCAATTGCTGGCCATCGTGACGCGGTACGTGAAAGAAAAGGTCGAAGCCCCGCACCCGGCCGATCTGAAAGATCTCTTCCTCTCGCCGTACTACGGTTGGCTTGTCGAACGGTTGTTGCAGGCGATCCGACCGGACACAAGCCACGGCGAAACGCCGGAGATACCGCGCTACGAAAGGAACCGGGAACCGGGCACGACCGCCGAAATCGACTTCTGGACGAGTCGGAACCTGCAACCGATTCGCCGATCACATGTTCCGTTCCTCGTGGCGGATACGGATGGATGGGAGCAGCAAGCCGGATTCGCGATCGATACGCATCCGGGAGTGATCGCATTCGTGAAGAACGCAGGTCTTAGCTTCGCCATCCCGTATTTCGCTAACGGCCAATCGCACGAGTACGTGCCGGACTTCCTGATCCGGTTGAAGTCGAAGAATCCGACGACGTTGATACTCGAAACGAAGGGGTATGACCCAATGAAGGACGTGAAGCGTGCCGCGGCCGAGCGCTGGGTTTCCGCGGTGAACGCCGAAGGGAGCTACGGCCGATGGTCTTTTGCGATGGTCGGCAAGACGAGCGCGGTCAAGGGTGCGATTGACGAGGCAATCGAACGGGCGAATCAGGATTGACGCGATTCGAATCGTTCCGACCAACGGCTTCCGATGGGTCAGTCCCGCGTCATGCTTTGCTTTCATTAAGCGATTATTCGGTCGATACCCCCACCAGCGCACGAATCGCGGCCTTGATCGGCCCCGGCAGCGTCGGCCACGCGGCCACGAGCGCAGCCAGATCGGCGTCGGGAATGCCCCCTTCGCTTGTATCGTTGGTACGCCCGGTGGTACGCCCGGTAGTATCAGAAGTGCCGATTCGCTTGATTTTCAGGCGTTTCGTGTCATTCGTCGCCGGACTGTCGATCCGGTGGTTGCGGGTTCGAGTCCCGTCGCCCTCGCTAGTGAATCGCAAGGAATCGGACGGAAAACCGGCGAAATTCCCCTGCAAAATCAAGGTTTTCTCCGCCTCGGTCATTTCGGGCAAATCTTGGTCGGTAGTGCAAATCGGTGCAGTAGATTGCGACGGGATGCAGCCAGCTAGTGTAAGAATCGGTGTAAGCGACTTGGCCGCTCCGGGGATCAAGTTGGGCATTTTGCCAATTTCGGCCTTGAGGTCATCCAGTCGGCGATGCGTGTACATGGCCGTGATGTCCGGCCGAGAGTGCCCGGCGAGTTCCTGTAGTGTCCGTAGGTCGATGCCGGACCGTCCGCCCAGCGTCAGGAACGAATGGCGTAGCGCGTGGAAGTCGGCGTACAGCGGGCCGTCGGACGTTTTGACGACGTAGGGGATGCCCGCCTTTGCCAAGTCGCCCCGGAGCATTTCCGCCCCTCGCCTATCACTCGCCCACGTCCCGCCCCAGATAGGCCGCCCCGGTTCCCGCGTGGCGAGGTAGGGCCGCAATTCTTCCGCCACGTCGGCAGATAGGGGTTGGACTTTAACCCGCTTGTTCTTCGCGTTCCTCGCCGCGAGGGCGACGGTTTCGCCATCGAGGTCGAAGTCGACCGGCGTCAAACGTGAAAGGGCGGACGCTCGGAATCCGGTCCCCATCGCCGCCAGGTACAGATAGTACCGATCCGGGCCGGTGAGTCCGCGAAAGGTACGCCCACTCTGGCGAGTGGCATCGAGTAACCGGCGGAGTTCGTCGGCGGTCAGTTCTCGCCGTGCCCGCCGAACATCGCAGGCCACGGGGAGCAGTGAGAGCGTATCCAGCGGGTTCGATCCGATTCGCTTCGACTTTACCATCCATCGGAAAAATCCCCGGATCGCCCGGATGTAGTGGTTGGCGGTTTCCGGCCCGCAACCGCGAACACGGGCCGCCGCGATGGCTTCCACGGTGGCGCGGGGATAGACACGTCTCTTGCCGTGGCCGCCGGCATCGAGTCTCAACCGTTTGATCGTCGCCCGGATCGCCGCCCCGGAAATCCCAAAGAGTCGGGCCGTCTCGCCGGGGGTGAACGACTCGATACCGGCGGGGAGTTCGATCGGCGACCCGTCCGTACGGCGGTCCGTCAGCCACTGAGCCACGGTGGATACGTCGGCGTCCCTTGCGAACGTGAAGCCGCAACCGTCGAGGATCGCCGCGATGCGGTCACGGGTGAGCGTGATATGCGCATCGCAATCGCCCTTCGCGATTAGAACGGAAACGTAGTCGGCGAGGTGGGCCGTGAGCGGTCGTTGGGCGTGATCTTCCGCCGGGTCGAGTAAGCCGGTTCGTTGCCGCTCAGCCCGTCGCTCTAACTTGGCAAGCATTTGTTTAGCCGCCGCCTTGTCCGTCGAGAGCGGGACTCGCTGGACGGTGCCGGTCCCGTCGGTGTACTGCCCGTACCATTTATCGCTTTGCCGCCGGTATCGCTTGCCGTCGGCCGTGACCGGGAACGTCTGTATCTTGCCGCCGACGGCGAGCCGCGCGAACTTCTGGCCGCTCCGCTCAATAATGCCGGCATCGGGCGGTAGGGCCACGGTGTAGGACTGGCGGAGTAGCGTACCCATGTGTCGGACTCTCGTGGGAGGGGCGGGCGAACGGTCATACCATCGGCCACGGGATGCGATCCAGACGAGCCGGCCTATCGGTATCGGCGGTCCCGTATTGCGTTCCACGTCATGCGGTCGGGCGAACCAGCATTAACCCACTCGCGGATTTCCTCGACACGCCAGAGGACACGCCCACCAATGCGGATCGGAGCGGGGATCATCCCGCATTGGTCATAGGTGCGGATCGAACGGACGGAGGCGTTCAGAAGTTTGGCGAGCGTTGCCGCGTCGGCCGTGAGGGCGATCGTGTCCATCATGCCGCCCCCTTTCCCGCCTTCGTCGGCGCCGCGAACAGGTACGGATACGCTTCCGCCGCGTGCGGGGAAACTCGGTCCCACTCGGACAAGCCGCCCACGGCCATGAGCCGCACGGCGTCGGGGAGCAGGGCCGACGGGTCCGCGATGCCATCGGGCCGGGCACAGCCTCGCCCGTGTGTGTCGATGGCGTACAGCCGTCGCCCCGTCACGACGGCGAGCAACGGCATCGAGAGGATGGCAATAACCGGGTCAAGGTCGGCGGGCTGATCGGGCGTGATCGCCAGGTGCGGCCCGTCGGCGGTGACGGTGTGGCCGCGATCGGTCAGCGTGGAGAGCAGGTCGAGGGCGGTCACGCTGCGCCCCCCTTCGCCTGACCGGGGCCGTTGACCGCCCCATATCGGCGGCCAGTCTTCGGGGGTGGGCCAGAGGGTTGGGGCGGGGCGGTTGGGTCAGTCAGGTCACAGAGGTCACGGTGACTTTCCTCTTCTTTTTCTGCGCTATCTGATTCAGCAAATCGCATCGCGTTAAATGCATGGTCACTATGACCTCTATGACCCGATGGCCTCGGTTGCTCTTCTTCGTCCCATCGGCGCAATCGGATGGGCGTGTATTCTTGCCACCGTTCGGACGCTTGTCGCTTGCGTACCTTTTTGAGTTCCGGCACGGCCGCGCGAAGGTCTCGCCCGAATCCTTCCACCGTGGTGATTTCCTTCCGGCCGTGCGATTCGCACCACTGGCGGTAGGCCTCATAGAGTTGGGGCGCGGGCACCGATGCCCCGGATTCAATCACGCACTTCTCGCGAGCGAACGCCCCGACTGGGCTGCCCAAGTCTTCCATCTCCGTCACCATTTCCGCGCCGCTTTCCGGTTGCGCGAACCGACCACGTTGCCGGAGACGTTTCAATCCGTGTAACGCCCAGAGCAGGATGCCGGGTAGTTCGGCGAGTATCGCATCGGTCAACCCGGTGTCTTCGCCGCCGAAGAATGACCGCGTGAACCGGAGTAGGATGAGCCGCCCCGCGAGCGCCCCGGACGCATCGCCCAGGCGCGGGAGTTCGTTGGAAATAATCACGAACCGCGTCGGCAACTTGACCGCGATGGGGGCGAGGAACTTGCGGTCTACACCGATGGCATCTTCGCCCGAGATGGCGAGCAACCGCTCTACGACGATGGCGCTATCGGTCCGCCCCGACAATCGCGCGTCTGAGATGATGGCGACGGTCCTACCCAGTAGGCCCGACAAACCGAAGTTCGTCGCGAGCGTGCCGAGCGTCGGCCCCGCCACGTTGAGCGGTCCCACGAGTTCGCGGATGATACGGGCAATCGTCCCCTTGCCCGCCCGCTTCGGTCCAAGCAGAAACAGTATCTTTTGCTGCCGCGTGTCCGGCGTGAGCAGGTAGCCCATCCACTCTTGCAGGCACGCAATGGATGCCGGATCATCCGGCCAGAGTTGGGAGAGGAACGCCAACCATCGCTCAGGCTTCGGTGCGTCGGCCGAAAACGCGAAGGGGAGCGCCGTCGGCGTCCAGAGTGCGGGAGTCAGGGGACGCAAGTAGTCTGGCCGACCGTCTGCCCAGGCCGCCACGTCGAGGATGCCGGATCGGGTGACGATGAGGCCCGCCGGGTCCGGCCCCGTCTCTCCGTCGATCCAGGCCGGAGCGTCGATGGCATCACCAATGTGGGCCATGCCCGCGAGAGCGTTGAGGGTATCGCCGACGAGCCGGGTCGATACTTTGCGGGTCGAGCGCGGCCCCTTGCCATCGTCCACAGGTCCCGTCTCGCCGGCGCGGACAAACTCCGCCCGGATATGCGAGGTAATCCGTGCCTTCATGTCGCCGACGCTGACCGTGCGATACGCGCCGCCGTGCCATCGGTGCCACTCGCCGCGCCAGTGCCGGAGTACGTCGGCCGTGGCGGTCAGGTACGCGCCGGCGAGTCGGTGCGGATCATCGACGGCATCAATGGGCGTGGCGGTCGGTGCCTCGGTCGCAGCCGTTGCCAAACGTCTGGCCGACGGTGCCGTGATCCGGTCCAACCGTGGCGCGTTGAGCAAGTAGCCGCGTGGGTGGTTGGATGGCGTATCGGCCGCGCTCTGCGCCTTGTGCCGCAGTTCGCCTTCGCTCCACGGCGGTACGCATCGCGGGTTATA
>JAHBXO010000007.1 GCA_019636445.1 Gemmataceae bacterium
GACACAGGCAATCTACACGTTTCGCGAGCGCAGTTCAGGACTAAAATACTTCTTGAGTTACTATATCCAGGCTCGCGCGCTGGAGATGACCAATCGGAACAGGAATTCTATCATATTGATGGATGAACCTGATGCAGCTCTCTCGATTGTGGGGCAAAGAAACTTACTGTCAGTATTCGAGTCACTCGTAAGCCCGGAGTCATCGGGGCAGACGTGTCAGCTAATATACACCACTCACTCCCCATACTTGATAAATAGAAACTTCCCACGCCGTATACGCGTGGTCAAGAAGGAAGATGCCGAAGAAGGCACACAATATATTGAACAGGCTCGGTCCCGGCGATATGAGCCGGTAAGGACAGCCTTGGGCATCGATAATGCGCCGAGTTTGTTCCTGAACTCCGACAACGTACTCGTTGAAGGAGCTACGGAGCAGTATCTGATCGCCGAACTGGTCAGGATCTACTCAAAGCCAACGAGTGTTGGTGATTTTATTGACCTCAATAGTGCAGTTATCGTTTCGGCCGATGGCGTCGGGAACGTCGAGAATGTACTGGAGCAGTCTCGCTGGGCAGACGAACCGATTCCGCCTACAGTTATCGTCGTTGATTCCGATAAGGCCGCACAGGAAACTGTTCGGAAGATCACTGGCAAGGAGCAAGGGAAGGCGGTACTAATCGATGAACCTTTTGTCAGGCACATAGGCGATATCGTTAAACCCTACGGTAGCAACAAGGTCATCATTACGATCGAAGACATTATTCCAGTAGCTCTCTATGCTCAGGCAGTTTTGGGCTACTTCAAAAAATGGTTACCGGAGACGTGGGGAAAGTTCGCTAGTGAAATTACTACTTCCGTGGAACAATCTTGGGACATCAGTGCTGGACTAGTCGAAGCAACCAAAAACCTCTTCAGGAAGTATCAGCCACAGCTTGATGGCGATTACGATAAAATGGGTGTTTTCCAACTCATTGTCAATGAGCTATCAAGCACTCACGCTTCCGAAGTGCCGAATGAGGATGCCGTTCAAGTTCGCAAAAACTTGATCGCCATTTGTGATTTCATTCGTGCAGGCCTGGATAAGAGTCGGGCAGCAACGCTCAAGTCGTCTACAAGTCAACGCGTGAAGCGCATCATTCGCGATTTCTCTAGGCTAAACAAGCAGAACGTTGCAATCACTTCGCTTCAAAAACTATTCAATCGCCTTGAGGCCGAAGTCGCCCCAATTGGGCCAGACGGCGAAGATTGTCTCCGATCGATACGCAATAATCTCACTGAACTAGATGTTCTGAGGACAAAAGGGCAAGAGAGGGTCGTAGGTGACGCTTGGGAGTCTTGGAGTAATAGAATAGACCGAATGCGAAAGAACCCGCTATCGCCAGTGCAAAAAGGTTCCTAGCCAACCGAACCACGGAATACGGTCGAAGGCAACACGACCCCGGTGAACCCGGTGTCCAAGACGAAATCGACGTCCACTTCGACCCCGCCCGGCCCGCGAAGTCGGTCCACCGGTTCGCGATCTACGGTGACGGCGCCGCGGATCACGGGCATTGCCTGAGGCGGTGGGCGGTCGGGAAGCCGGCCCGAACGAGCCAGATCTGCGGGAAGAGGAAAAGGGGACGAAGAGGAAAAGGGGACGCAACTCGATTTCGACTTCATCCGACACATTCGTACATGGCTTCCGATCTCCCGCGACGAGAGAATCGGACAACTCGATCCTGTCGGCCGTCGGCATCGCGCGGCCGGCCGGTCGTCCGCCGTTGGATTCCCGAACAGCCGAATTGTACCGCAAAACGATAATCTGGATACGCGCTCAACACGACTTCGCGAGATTTGACGCAGACTTTACGCGGTACTTTGCCCCGGAGGGGCAGCGGGCTGTCGCCACGGGTGGAGCGCAGCGGAACCCGTGGAAGAATCGGTCGGTAAACTCGCCCCGGCAGGGGCGAAGGGACCAACGTCGTCCCTCTGCCCCTGCCGGGGCAGGGTTGGGGGGATCATTTCCAAGGGTTGCGCTCACTTCGTTCGCTCCACCCGTGGCTCCATTCCGCGGCCCCATACGGGGCCGAAAACACCGATGTACTATTCCGCCCCCTTACTCAATCCCCAGCACGCGGCAGGTTTCCTGATAGCTGGTCTCCAGCGGGAGCATCACACGGAGGTCGGCGGCGAGCCAGATCGGGAGTTCGGGGAGCGGCTGGCCGAGGGCCATCGGGTAGAACCAGGCGTCGAGGCGCGGCCGACCCTTGCGCGATTTGCCGGTGCGGAGCGACACGACGTAGAGGTGCGGCGGGGTCGGGGCGAGCTGGGGGTCGATGTGGCCGAGGAGCGTCAGCAGGTCGGCATACATGTTGGCGCGGCGGACGGTCACCAGATCGACGATCGACACGCAGATGCCCTGCTGCAACAGGGCCGCCACCTTGCCCGCGAACAGGTCGCGCGTCTCCGGGCGGTCCTTGTTCGCAGGACTGACGATTTCGATCGCCGCGACAAGTTGTCGGCCGCGCTCGGCGTCGTAGATGCGCACTTCGTACTCGTCCTGATCCGATAAGTCCGCTTCGACGGTATAGGTCGGCTTGAGGGCTGTCTGCGTGGCCACACGGCCCGCGCCGGGCGCATCGATGTCGCGGTTGTCGAGTTCGTAGCTGCCGATATCGACCTCGAAGGCGGAGCCGAGGTGAACCCTCGGCGCGGCTCGGAAACCGGCGGGGAGGATTTTCGTCAGATCCCGAACGATTTCCATCGGCCAGCCGCCGTGGACCTCGTCCCACGAATGCGTGTCGTTCACGGGCGAACGAAAATGATCACGGAGCGGCATGGTTCCTCCGTCCGCTATTCTACTTGAGATCGTCGCCGGGCGGAAGTTGCGCCGCGATGAGTCACACTCCGCCCCTCACGCCTCCACCTCGCCTTGCAGCTTCGCCCAGCGGTCCTCGGCTTCGCCGAGTTCGGCGGCGATGGCGGTCAGGTCGTCGTAAAGGCGATCCAGCGTGCGCGGGTCGGTGGCGGTCACGTATTGCTCGTCCAGCTGGCGCTTGCGCTCCTCGAGTTCGGCCACGGCGCGCTCGGCGAGCGCCAGCTCCTCGCGCAGGGCGGCGGCGTCGCGCTTCGCCGGAGTCGACACGCGCGGGGGAAGCTTCGCCTTCGCGGTCGCCTGCTCGCGCTCGCCGGCTTCGATCTCCTCGTTCACCTTCAACAGGTACGCCTCATACTTGCCGCTGTAGTTCGTCACGCGGCCGTCGCGCACCTCGATCACGCACGTGGCCACCTTGCCCGTGAAGTGCCGGTCGTGGCTCGTGAAGATCACGGTCCCCTTGTAGTCCCGCAGGGCGTCGATCAGCGCGTCCACGGTGTCCACGTCGAGGTGGTTGCCGGGTTCGTCGAGGATCAGCACGTTGTGCTTGCTCAGCAGCAGGCCGGCGAGGCAGAGGCGCGCCCGCTCGCCGCCGGAGAGAACCGCGATCTTCTTCTCGACGTGCGAACCCTTGAAGAGGAACGACCCGGCGACGTCGAGCACTTCCTGGTCCTTGGTGCCGAGGGTGGCGGACTTGCGCAGGTAGTCGAAGACGGTGAGGTCTTCGGGCAGCGTGGTGTAGACGTGCTGGGCGTAGACGCCGACGTTGCAGCCGTGGCCCCAGCGGACTTCGCCGGAGATCGGCTTGAGGGAGTCGACGATCGTGCGCAGGAAGGTGGTCTTCCCCTGGCCGTTGTCGCCGACGATGGCGGCGCGCGAGCCGTGGTCGAGTTCGAGGCGGATCTCTTTGGCGATGGAGCGGCCGGGGTAGCCGATCTCGAGTTCGAGGCAGCGCAGGGCGATGCCTTTGCGCGGCTCGATGTTCGGCGCGCGGAAGCGGGCGGTCGGTTCGTCGCCGGTGACTTCCGTGAATTCGAGCTTCTCGAGCGCCTTGCTCTTCGACTGCGCGAGCTTCGCGGTGGCGGCGCGGGCCTTGTTGCGGGCGATGAACTCCTCGAGGTGCCGCTTCTTGGCCATCACGGCTTCGTTCGAGCGCTCGTCGTGCGCGCGGCGGTCCTGCACGAACTGCAGGTAGGCGTCGACCTTGCCGGGGAAGGTGGCGAGCTTGCCGCGCGAGAGGCCGAGGGTGTGCTGGCAGGTCGCGCCGAGGAAGGCGCGGTCGTGCGAGACGATGAGGCAGCCGCCGTCGTACCCGGCGAGGAAGTGTTCGAGGAGGATCTGCGTGCGCAGGTCGAGGAAGTTCGTGGGTTCGTCGAGCAGCAGCAGGTTCGGTTCGTGGAGCAGGAGGGCGGCGAGCTTGGCGCGCGTCTGCCAGCCGCCGGAGAGCTGCTGGATGGGGCCATCGAGGTACGGTCCGGCGATCTCGAATCGGCCGGCGACCTCGCCGCAGCGCCACGCGGGCCGGCCGCTGTCGCGCATGAGGAATTCGAGCGTCGTTTCACCGGGGAGGAACGGGTCGTGCTGGCGGAGGTAGCCGAGGCGGAGGTTGGGGTGGCGGATGATTTCGCCGGAGTCGAGTTCCTCTTCGCCGAGGATGCAGCGGAGCAGGGTGGACTTGCCGGCGCCGTTGCGGCCGACGAAGCCGATCTTGACGTTGTCGGGGATGGTGGCGTCGGCGTGGTCGAGGAGGACCTGGTCGGCGTAGTGCTTGGTCGCCTGCGTGATCTGGATGAGGGTCGCCATCGTCGGGTCGGGTCTCGTTGGGAAAACGAGATTATAGGGGCGAGGTGTGGAGAGGGGGGAACGTTCGTTTCGAATGCCCCCTATTTGTTTTGTGCAACGGCGCGCCGGATCGCGGGGTCGTCGGTTCGTCGTGCGACATCCGCCAGCGCATCGCGGACCGGGCCGGCGTTCACCCACGAGACGGCCTTAATGAATTCGATCGTCCGTATTCGGTTCCGGACGTCGCGCAGCATCCACTTGTCACCACCGCCTGGAGCCGCCACGTCGAGTCCTTTGAGCCGGGTCGCGATCACGGGGCCGGCGTCGTCGGGAAAGTAATACAGCAGCCGCACGGCTGCCTCGATCTGGTACCGACTCCCTTCGTCCCAACCGTCGAGGGAACTACCGTTGAACACGCCCTCGGTCGCATAGTCCGTCAGCAGCGATGTTAGCAATCCTTTCGCCGGGTCCGGGCCGCCCCATGCCGCGCGCAACCGTTCGCGCACGACGTGGGATTGCGACACGGCGTTGATCGATACGATCGCGGTCGGGATGTATTGGACGGCCGCGTACGGTCGATTGACGATTTGGCCGATCGCCACGAAACACACGTCCCCGACTTTTATCGTGTACCCGCCCACGTTGTCGTCGTCTTCGTCCTCGAAAGCGAATTTGAGGCCGAGAGCCTTCGTCTCGGCGGAATTGAACGGGTTCCCCTCCGGCATCGACCCGCCGACGGAAAAGAAGTCCCCCGGAGATCGCTGGATCTTGATCCGTGTCGGCGTTGAATCGTCGAGCGAGGACAGCAGGAAGGGCAAGGCGTCCGGGCCAAGCTCAACAAGCTTCCGGAACGCGTCGGAAGGTCCGCGACGTTCGGCCGTCAGCAGTCCGGACTGGAACCGTGCCCGATCGGGGAAGGGAGCGAACGCCGTTCCGTTCATCGACGCGGATAGTCCGACGTCCGCCACGTTCGTTTCCGCCAGCGAAGCGATCAACGATTTGATTTTCGCCGACTGCTCGGCTGTCATCTTCGGTCGCGGCCGGAGGACGACCTTGGAAACCTCTCCGAGACGTATATCGAGATGCGCGAACTCTAGCTTTTCCGTCTTGGCGGTCGCGGGGTCGATCCGAGCGACGGCCTTGGCGGCGGATTCCCGTAAACTGCCCGAATTCTTCCGGTCGAGAGCGATGGCGACCAGAGTCGGGACGACGGACCGGGCGTCTGGCCCGATCCCGCCGAGGGTGTCGGCTGCGATCGCCCTCTCGTAGTTCTGCGCGTCGGCCCGCAGCAGGTCCGTGCAAAGGGGAATCACCTCCTTGGCGGCAGGGCCGATCCGACCCAGGGCAGCGAACGCCGCCAGCCGTGCTTCGTGATCCTTGTTCTTCGCCAGATCGAGGAGGCGGGGTATGGCCGACTTTGCTTCCTGCCCAATTGCTCCCAACGCCCAAGCCGCCGCCCCGACGCTTATCGTGTCCTTACTCTTGAGCATCTCGGTGAGTTGCGGAACCGCCGGAGCCGCCGCTAGCCCTGCTTTGGCGAGTATCCTTGCGAGATCCTGGCGGATGTATTCTTCACGAGCGATCTTGAGGTTGTTGATCACGTCGGGTGCGATGACCTTCGCAAGAGGAGGACTGACGGATGCGAGAGCTTGCGCCGCGGCCGCTCGCACGAATTCGTTTTGGTCTTTGAGGGCGTCGACCACCGCCGTCAGGGCGGGTCCGGGCGTTCGAGCCAACCGGCCAAGTGCAGTGACGATTTCCGCTCGACTATACGGGTCACTGTCGCCGACACGGGCCAGTAGTTTCGGCACGACCGTCGAGGAGTAGTGGCGGATCTTGCCCAGCCCCTTGGCGGCCGCCGTTCGAACTTCCGGAGCCGCGTCGTCCAGCGAGCGGATCAGTGCCGCATTCACGTCCGCGCTTCGGGGTCGGATCGCGGCGAGGGCTTCCGTCACTCGCGACCGGGTCAATGCATCCGGCCGCCGGAGCGCGGCGAGCAAGCCGGGCACGGCGTGCTCGCCGTGGTCGGCGAGGATGACGATGATTCGATCCTCTCGGGCTTCCTTGTCGCCGAGTGCCTCGATCAAAGCCGGAACGGCGATCTTGAGGAATGGGCCATCCGGACCGAGGGCTGTGCGTGCCCGGTCGGAAATGGAAACATTTGGCTCCGCCATCCATTCAAAACACTCGGCCACGGATCGGGCCGTGTATCGGACCGTTTTCGGGTCTTGTGCATTTGCAGCGTCGGTGCAAGTGAATGGCAAGATGACGGCCAGGACTGCGGTCGGAAACAATTTGGCCATCGGTTCACCTCGCGTGGATTCGCGTTGCTTTCCGATTCTCTCTTCAATCCGAACATTCGTCTCTTGACCGATATACCCGTCATCCCCTCACGCAATCCCTAGCGCCCGGCATGTTGCGATCGCCGTCGCGATACCCGATGCGAGCGGCCTCTACAGGCTGCAACCCTTGAACTTCCCGACGTACCAGAGTTGGTATCCCGGTCCGGTGGCCGATTTGGGCTTGGAGAACTCCCCCTTGTCCGCGATGAAGCAGGTGTTCAGCCCGTCCAGCTCCAATGCCTCGATCGCCTTCACGACCTTTTCGGCGGCCTTCTCCGGAAACCCCCACCCCTCGACCAGCGCCTTCGGCGTCGCATTCTTCTTGAACTCGGCATAGACCAGGTCCTGATCGTAAAACCCCACCCCCTGGTCGGCGGCGAAGCGGCTGATCGGGGCGTCGTCGTCGTCTTCGTCGAAGGTTTCTTCCATGTACTTGTCGAGCGCCTTTTGCGACTTGAACCGGGCGACCCAGATATGCGCGTCCTTGATCGGCATGAGTCACTCCACAACGAGTTGATCATCGTCTGCTCGTTCGGGTCCGGCCGGCGATGATTTCGAGCTTTCCATTCTCGTCTTCGATCGCGGTCGTTGCAACGACGAACCGGCACTTGCGTATAACAGTTCCCGGTGAACGAACCCGCCCCGCCCGAATTTCGAGTCTGTCCCGCCACCGGGCGGACGGTGATCGTCGCGCCGGGCCGCGCCGGGCGCCCGCACGACGATCGCGGCGACGCCGGGCCGTGCCCCTTCTGCCCCGGCCAGGAACACGATACGCCGCCGGAGTCGTACGCGATCCGCGATGCGAACGGCTGGCGCTTGCGCGTCGTGCCGAATCGCTACCCGGCCGTGCGGCCCGACGCCCCGGCGTTCGGCTATCACGAACTCGTCGTCGAGTGCCCGGAACACGTCGAACGGCCGACCGATCTCCGCGAGGACCAACTCGCGAACGTCTTCCGCGCCTATCGCGATCGGCTGGCGCACCACTTCGCGCATCCCCGGGTCGAGGCGGTGTCGATCTTCAAGAACGTCGGCGTGGCCGCCGGCGCGTCGCGGGAGCACGCCCACTCGCAGCTGGTCGCGCTGCCGTTCGTCCCGCCCGGGTTCGTCGCGCGGCCCGGCCCTTGCGCCGTCTGCCCGATGCCCGCCGATTCCGACAGGCTCGTCGCGCGGTCGGCGAACCTCGCCGTCGTCTGCCCGGCCGCGCCGCGCTTCGCGCACGAGGTCTGGATCGTGCCGACGGCGCACGAGCCACGCTTCGAAGCGACCGACCGCGACGTCGAACTCGCCGGGCTGGTCCGGCGTGTTCTGCTCGCCATGGACGCGCTCCTGGACCGCCCCGCCTTCAACTGGATGCTGATCACGGCCCCGCGCGCCGCCGCCGATTTCCACTGGCGGCTGGAGATCGTCCCGCGCCGGTCCGCCGTCGCCGGTTTCGAGTGGGCCACCGGCGTCTTCATCAACGACGTGCCCCCGGACCGCGCCGCCGCCCGCCTCCGCGATAAACTACCCGCATGAACATCGGTCTCTTCGGCGGCACCTTCGATCCGGTCCACCTCGGCCACCTCGTACTGGCGGAGCGCTGCCGCGCCGACACGGGCCTGGACGAAGTCCGCTTCTTGCCGAGCTATAAGCCACCGCACAAGCAGGGCGCGCCGATCACGCGCTTCGAGCATCGCGTCGAGATGCTCCAACTCGCGACGGCGGGGCAGCCGCTGTTCCGCATCGAGCCGATCGAGAAGGAACTGCCGCCGCCGAGCTACACGGCGAACACGCTGGCGGAGCTGCGCACCCGACAGCCGGAGGATGCGTTCCACCTGATCGTCGGCGCCGATTGCCTGCCGGACCTGCCGGGTTGGTATCAGCCGAAGCGGATTCTGGAGCAGGCGTCCCTGATTGTCGTGCCTCGGCCCGGCGTCGAACTCTGGTCGCGGGAGCGGTTGGCCGCGGCCCTCGAAATCCCGGTCGAGGCCGTTCGACTGACCGTGGTGGAGTGCCCGCTGATGGAAGTCGCGAGCCGGGAGATCCGCGCGCGGGCCGCGACCGGGAAGTCGATCCGCTACCTCGTGCCGCGGGCGGTCGAGGAATACATCCGCGAGAAGAACCTGTACGACGGGACCGCATGACATGCCGCAACTCATCGTCATCGCCGGCACCGATCGGGGGAAGCGATTCACCCTCAAGGACCTGACGGTCGGGATCGGCCGGCATTCCTCCAACCCGATCCATCTCGACGACAACCGCGTCTCCCGCCACCACCTCGAACTCCGCGCCTCGCCGAACGGCTACACGCTCGCCGACCTCGGCAGCGGCAACGGCACGCTCCTCAACGACAAGCCCGTCCAGCAGGCCGAACTCCGACCCGGCGACCGTATCGCCATCGGCGATACCGTCCTGCTCTTCACCACCGATGGCTCCACCGGCACCGCGTCCGTCAACCTCGCCGAACCCGGCTCCAGCCGGATCTCCGGCGTCGTTCGCAGCATTCCCGCCGACGCCGGCAGCGTCCTCCTGAAGGACCCGACCCAGGCGAACACCGCCTGGCTGCGCACGCGCCTGTCGAACCTCGCCGTGCTCTACGAGGCCGCCACGGCCGTCAGCGACATCCTCGACGTGGACGAACTGCTTGAGAAGATCATGTCGCTCGTGCTGCGCACCACCGAGGCGGACCAGGGCTGTTTCCTGCTGAAGGACGCGGAAAGCGGGGCCTTGCTGCCGAAGGCGGTGCGGGCGCGGATCCCGGGCACGGCGGACCTCGCGGTGAGCCGCACCATCGTCGATCACGTGCTGAAGGAACAGGCCGGCATCCTGATCGCGAACGCCGCGGAGGACGACCGCTTCCGCGCCGGGCCGAGCGTGGCGCGCCACCGGCTGCGCGAGGTGATCTGCGTGCCGATGCGCGGCCGGCACGAGACCGTCGGCGTGCTCTTCCTGGACACCCAGACCGGCGTGGACGACGCCCGCTTCACCGACGACCACCTGCAACTGGCCATCGCCATCGCGCACCAGGCCGGCCTCGCCGTCGAAGAGACGCGCTACTACGGCGCGATGCTCCACGCCGAGCGCCTCGCCGCCGTCGGCCAAACCATCGCCGGCATGTCCCACCACATCAAGAACATCATGCAAGGCGTCCGCTTCGGCAGCGACATGGTCCGCACCGCCCTGAAAGACGACGACCGCGAACTCCTGGCGAAGGGCTGGCGCCTCGTCGAGAAGAACCAGGCGCGCATCGACGACCTCATCCTCGACATGCTCAGCTACTCGAAGGAGCGCGACCCGATCATCGAGACGACGGATCTGGTCGAACTCGTGCAGGACGTGCTGGAGCTGGTGCGCGGCCGGGCCGCGGAGGCGAAGGTCGCGCTCGCGTTCGCGCCGCCAGCGGACTTCCCCAAAGTGCCGTGCGATGCCGACGGCGTCCACCGCGCGCTGTTGAACCTCGTCGGAAACGCGATCGACGCCCTCGATGGCCGCGCGAACGGGACGGTATCGCTCGAACTGCGCCTCGTCGGCGACCGGGTCGAACTGGACGTGCGCGACAACGGCCCCGGCATCCCCGCCGACCAGCACGAGGAAATCTTCAAACCGTTCATCAGTTCCAAGGGAAATCGCGGCACCGGGCTGGGCCTGCCGGTCAGCCGCAAGGCGATCGAAGAGCAGGGGGGCGAACTGCTCCTGGCGAGCGAGGAAGACCGCGGGACGTGCTTCACGATCCGGCTTCCACTGAAGCGACCGGCAACGGCTTCGTAGGCGGCACAGCTTGCCGGACCCGGCAACTTTTCGCGGACGGCGCCCCGTGCGGTCCGGCACGATCCATTTTGAAAAAAATACCTCAAGTTCGATTCCGGACCGAGTTTCCCCATCGCAGAATGCAACAACGCTCCACCCGCGTTGGGGGAATGCCGTGCGAACCACGCTCCGAATCCGATTGGCCCGCTCCGCCCTCGCGCTGGCGTGGCTCGCGCCGGCCGCCGCAGCCATCGAACCGCCGACCGCCACGCGCACCTCGGACGCGGAGCTGACCCGCCGCATCCAGACGGTGCTGGGAGCCGATGCCACGCTGAAGAGTCGATCCCTCGTCGTGAGCGTCGTCGATGGCGTCGCGGTCGTCGGTGGACCGGTGGCGTCGAACGAAGAATCGGCCCGCGTCGAGAAGTTGCTTCGTGTCGTGCCGGACCTCACCGATGTGAAGCTCTCGGTTTGGGTGCCCGCCATCGAGGACCCGCTCAAGAAGCGGATCAACGACCGCCTGGGCGGCACTCCGGCACCGAACCGCCTGGTATCCATCGAGCCGCGGCCGACGGCCCGCGTGACCGTCCAGCCCTACGAACCGCCGGCCCCGTCGGTGGCGTTGTTGACCGATCCGCTGCCCAAGACGGCCGCGGGTCCCAAATTAACGGATTCGGCCTACTCGCCGTTGCCCGCTCCGGTGCCGGCCGCACCCGCGGGGCCGCCGCAGTATCCGACGATCCCGCCGCCCGCGGTGCCCGTCGCCCCGGGGCAGGACGTGGAGGCCGCCCTCGACGCCGTGCGAACGGGCGAGGCGCGCTTCGCCCGGCTGACGGCCGAGGTGAAAGCCGGCGTCGTGACCGTGAGCGGCGCGGCCACCGACGCCGCCGATGCGTGGGAGTTCGTCGCCAAGGTTCGGAAAGTGCCGGGCGTCGATCGGGTCGTGTTGGCGCGGATCGACCTGCCCTGACGCCGGCGCGGATCGTAGCGGTCCGGCAAACTCTTTTTCGTGCCCTTTCATCTAGCCCTCCCCGGGGGGCCGTTCTAGGATTCAGGAACGGCCCCTCCCGGACGGGTCCATGCGCATACTGCTGATCTCCGACATCCACGGCAACTGGCCCGCCCTCGCGGCGCTTCGCGAGCCGTACGACGTTTGCCTCTGCATGGGCGATCTCGTCGAATACGGCCCTGAACCGGGCAAAGTCATCGACTGGGTCCGCGCGAATGCCGCCCACTGCGTCCGCGGCAACCACGACCACGGCGTGGCGCAAAACGTCGAGATTTCCGGTGTCGGCGGCTTCCGCTACCTCACGATGGCCACGCGCGCCCCGACCATCCAGATGCTCTCCGCCGAGCACCGCCGCTACCTCGCCGAACTCCCCACCATCCAGCTCGCCACCGTCGGCGGCAAGCGCTTCCTTCTCGTCCACGCCACGCCCCGCGACCCGATGGACGAATACGTCATGGCCGACCCCACGCAGTGGGCCAACCGCGTGAGCGGCTGGAACGTCGATTACGTCTGCGTCGGGCACACGCACTATCAGTTCGCCCTCGACGTGGTGGGCACGAAGGTGATCAACCCCGGCAGCCTCGGCCTGCAGCGCGACGGCGTGCCGACGGCGCGCTACGCCATCATCGACGACGGGAAGATCGAATTGAAGACGATGGAGTACGACACCGAGGCCGCCGTCGCCGCCGTGATGGACAGCCCGTTCGAGGACAAGGCCAAGGCGATGATGTGCGACGTCTACCGCCTCGGCCGCTACCAGCACGCCCTGCCGAGCATGAACGGCTTCCACGCCCCGCAACCCGAACGCATCGGGGCGTGAGACGACTCATAGGTTCTACGCCAATTCCTGTTTCCACGCCGGTATCCCATCGGCATCGAACGTCACTGACCGATCTCCTTCAGCCAGACCGGCACGTCGAATTGCGGCAGTGAGACGCCCGAATGGCGCAGCATGTTGATGACTTGTGCCCGGTGGTGCGTGCCATGAACGCAAATCTGCAACATTGATTCGACGACGCGGAACTTCATCGCCGGTCCACCAAAGGAAACGGCGACCACGTTCGACGCGCCGGCGGCGTCGAGATTCGCCACGAACGCATTCCGTTTTGCCGCCGTCGTGGCCCAACTCTCGCGGAGCTTCGCGATCGGAGTGCCCTCCGGCGTGCGGACGAAGCCCGCGGCCGTGCCGGTCCAGTTCGCAAGCCAGAACGGCTCCACGTCGTGCAGGTGCGTGAGCGTCTTGCGGATGCTGCCGTGTCCCATCGAGAAATCGCGATCGAGCGCCTCATCCGGCAGCGCCGACGCGAAGTCGAGGATCTTACCGATCGCCCAGTCGTGGTAGCCAAAGTAGCGCACCATCGTGGCGCGGTCCCAGATCGGTTCGACGCCAGGTCCGACGGCGATCTCCAGCCCCTGTTTCCGTCGCGTCTCGATGGCGTCCGCGTCCTGCGGCACGCTCGGCCGGGCAAGTTTGTAGAAGAGATAATCCAGCCCGACGACGGCGTGGCGGCCGTAGCCCTTGAGGTAATTCAGCGTCTGCGCCCGGTGGTGGACGCCGTGGTTCGCGACGTGCAGGAGCAGACCGTCGAGCGCCCGCGAATGCTCGTTTCCGCGGAGGTCCTTGTATTGAACCATCCGGGACCAGCCATTCGCCCGCTCGCGGTCGATCAGTTCCCGGCGCTTGGCCGCGACGGATTTCAATCGTTCTTCGATCTCGGCCAGTGACATTCCGGACGGATCCAGGGGGAAGGGCCGTGCCGGCGCGGCGGTCCAGCGGTCGTACCAGATTTCCTCGGCCGCGAGCACATGGAAGAGTGTCGCCCGAAGCGAGCCCATGCCCAGCTCGCGCTTGGTGTCGAGTTGCTCGTCGCTCAACCCGTCGCAGAGGCGAAATAGTTTTTCGTGCGCCCAGTCGTTGGCGCGGTAAAGGTCTTCGATCATGGATTCGGTCGGCATGATTTTCCCGATTGGTCAAAACGACGCGATGGCCAACAGTTCAAGATCCGATCACGTTTATATTACTTGTCTTTTGCCCCGACCGGGGCAATGGGATGTAGCCACGGGTGGAGCGCAGCGGAACCCGTGGACCACTATCGAACGCCTTCGACCCCGGCAGGGGTCGCGGAACCAGAGATCGTCCCTTCGCCCCTGCCGGGGCGAGCGCTCACGGCTCCCGGTCCGAATCCACGGGTTTCGCTGCGCTCCACCCGTGGCTACACTCCATTGCCCCTTCGGGGCAAGAACTCAATAGGTTGTCGCGAAAAAACTGGTACCGGATGAAAGTCTCAACAGTTTGACAACGAATGACAGGAGTCGATGAATTTGGATGTGTTCATTCCTCCGATTCCTTTCGACCTTGGTCCGCTTGCTGCGCTTCAAGGTACAACCGTTCCATGTATTTCCACATCCATTTCCCCCAGTAATAGCCGGCGATCGGCCACACGATCCATGCAAGGATCAGCTTGATCCACCAATGTCGATCGTCTTCCATCATCAGCAGCGGACCGATACTGAAGAGCATGGCCATCGCTGAACCGACGTACAGAATGCCATATCGTCGAACGTAGTCATGTTCCCCTCGTTCACGTATTTCGGACCAGCGCCCGAAACGGTTGGAATTCATGGTCGTTTACTCGGCCTTCACCCCGGCCGGGAGCCGCAGCACGTAGACCGTGCCGTTGCCGTTGAGCGACAGCACGTGCTGGCCGTCGGGGTGGAACAACGGGCGGACGATCCAGCCGGGGAGTGGCCACGACTGGCGAAGCTCGCCGGTGGCGACGTCGATGAGGAGCAGGTCGTTGAGGCTGTTCGAACGCGGCGAGCGGCCCTCGGCGATGATCCGCGATTCGTCAGGCGACACGTCGAAGCGGGAGATCTGGTAATTCTTCTGGGTGAGGTCGGCGAGTTGTCCGGTCAGAGGGTCGAGCTTGCGAAGGCCGGAATGGCCGGAGAGATAGAAGCCGCCCTTCGATCCGCGCACGAGGAGGGGGGCGAGGCCGGAGTCGCCGGACGTGGGCACGCGATGGCGTTCGACGAGGCCGGTCGTGGTGAGTTCCCAGACGATGGCGTGGTAGGTGTTGCCGGCGTCGACGCCGAGGCCGACGAGCCGCTGACCGCTCTCGGTGAAGTGCAGGCTGCCGACGCGGCGGTTGTTGTAGTGGGTCGGGGCGGAGGCCAGCTTGCGCGGGATCTCGTCCTGGAGTTCGTAGACGGCGACTTCGGTGCGGGTGTCGTCGAAATCGAAGACGGCATACCGCGCGCCGTCCGGGGAATAGACCGGCGCGGCCTGCGTCGGCGAAAGCGGGAACGGCTTGCGGTCGGCGTAGCGATCGGTACCGGCCCGGTCGCCGTCCAGCGCGAGCGTGAAGCCGTTGGGTTTCCCGCGCTCGTTGTACAGGAGCGTACGGCCATCGGGCGAGAAGACCGATTCGACCAGCGCGCCGCCGACCCGATCGGAGTCGAGGGCGAACGAGGCGTCCACGAGATCGACCAGCGCGACGCGTTCGGATTCTTCGTCGCTGCGGCCGACGAGATGGAGGAAACGACCATCCGGCGAAAGCGCGGCACGTTCGTTGTTCCGGCGGCCGAGCGTCAGCCCGGGCTTGACCGTCGGCGCGAGAACGCCGGCATTGGTGGACCAGACGAAGAGTCGATTCTGGAACGCGGTGACCAGGCGGCGATTGTCGTCGAAGAAGACGGCGTGGTGCGTGGCGAACTGCCGGGTGGGATCGGCCGCGAACTCGACGGCGGGCGTGGCGTCGAGGTTCCAGATCGCGGGGCCGAATTTGAACCGTTTGCCATCCGGTGAAAGCTGGAAGCGGTCGTTACCAGCCCACTTGGTTGCGGTGGTGTGCAAGAGCGTCGGCGCGGTGCCGCCGAGCGTCCAGACCTGCGCGTATCCTTCGGCGTTCACGAGCGCGAGGCGGTCGTTGGCGAGGCTGAGGTGGTTGGTTCTGGCGGGGTCGGGAAACTGGAATTCGAGTCCGGGCATGCCGTGCAGGCGATGGATCGAAGCGATGCCGTCGCGTGTCACCACGGCGAGGCGGCGGCGGTCGGGGGACAGTTGCCAGATGGCCGGGACCGGGAGCTTCAGCAGTTCCGTGGCGTCCGTGGCCGTAACGGACCATAGGGCGAAATTGTTGGTGTTGTCGGCGTCGGCGGCGAGGACGCGGTCGGGTGCGACGAACTCCATGATCCGACCCTTGATCGGCAGTCGCGTGCGGTTGAGGAGGGGGGTCGTGGCGGGAAAAGTCTCGAGGCCGTGGAAGACGCGTCCGGGTTCGAGTGCGAACCCGGAGGTTGCGGCGGCGACCACGGTTTCGCCCAAGGACTTGAGATCGATCAGGCGGGCATATTCTTCGCCCCGGGATTTCACCAGCACGGACGCGCCGTCGGGAGCGAGCTTCAGGGATTCGACGTCGGCCCACATGCGGAGGCGGTGCGAGCCGAGGACGGCGACGAGTTCCTTGGGTTGCCAGTCGAAGCGTTCGGCCGGCGGCACGTGCGTGGCGGCGGCGAGGTGATCGAGAGAAGCGATGCGGGCGGGTCGCAGCGGCACGACCGCCGGCCACGGTTCGCTCCGCTTGGCGACCGCCGGTTTGGGCGGTTCGGGTTTGGGCGTGTCGGGCTTGGGCGCATCGGCTTCGACCTTTTTCTTCTTTGGATCGTCGGGCGGCGCCTTCCCGGCTGGCGGGGCCAGCAGGAACTTCAACAGCAGCGCCGCGCACGCCACAACCATGAGCACGGCGCCGGCGAGCAGGACCAGCCGCGGCCCCAAGGGGCGCGTGGGCGGTGCCGCCTTCGGGGTCGGCAGAGTCGTGGCCGGTGCCGCAGTGGGCAGGGCCGTACCGGGCAGCGCGTCCAGCTCGATGTCCGTCCAGGCGTCCCGCGGCGGACCCGCCGGCGCTGCAGGCGCGGGCATCGCCGGCAGTGGGAACGCCGAGGGCGTCGACATCATCGGCGCCGGCATGTACTCGATCGGCTGGGGCGCCTTCGCCTTCGCCTTGTGGATCTTGCGCAACGCCGACGCGACCTCGCGCGCCGTCTGGGGCCGACCCGCCGGATCCTTGCTCAGCAGGCGCGCGATCAGGTCGGAGAGCGCCGGGCCGATCTCCGGGTTGAGCGAGCGCGCCGGCGGCGGAATCTGGGTCGCGAGGCTTTCGAGCACTTCGAAGACATCGCGGCCCTGGAACGGCCGGCGGCCCGTCGCGAGCTGGTAGAGCACGGCCCCGAGGCTGAAGAGGTCCGAGCGATGGTCGGCGGATTCGTTGCGGCCCTGTTCCGGCGCCATGTAGGCGGGCGTGCCGATGATCACGTTCGAGCCGGTGAGGCGGAAGTCGGCTTCGACGGTGCGGGCGAGGCCAAAGTCGAGGATCTTCACGCGGCCGTTGGGCGCTTCGAGCCAGATGTTGCCGGGCTTGATGTCGCGGTGGATATGGCCGGATTCGTGCGCCGCCGAGAGGCCGAGCGCGATCTCGTGGCCGATACGGCAGATGTGCGACGGGCCGGCGCGGTGTTCCTTCATCCAGACGTTGAGCGGCTGTCCCTGCAAATACTCCATTGCGATGAACGGCACGCCGTTCGCTTCGTCCACGCGGTGGATCGTCACGACGTGGTCGCTGCGGATCGAGGCGGCGGCGCGCGCCTCGTGGAGGAAGCGCGCCTTCGCATCCCCGCGCACCGCCAGTTCCGGGCGGATCGTCTTGAGCGCGACCTTGCGGCCGAGCAGCACGTCGTCGGCCTCGAAAACGATCCCCATGCCGCCGCGGCCGATCTCGCCCGTGATGCGAAAGCCGGGGAAGTTCAGCCCGAGTAGCTGGCCGTCGCCCTCGGTCGGAACGTACAGCCCGGTGCTGGTCGATTCGATGCCGGACTTTTCGGTCTTCTGCTGCGCCAGCGCCTCGCGCAGCCGGCGCTGGAGTTCCGGGTCGTTGGGCGCGAGGCCCTCGATGGAGACGACCTTGCCGACGAGGACGGCCTCGTTCCATTCGACCATCAGATCGAGCAATCGCGATTCGAGGTCCATGGCACGGCCGGTGTCGGGGCGAAGACGACGATACCAGTTTGCGGGTATGCGAAGTCCGGTCAAGCGCAAAAGAGGTCGGGCGGATAACCCGGTCGGCAATCAGGACCGATCCCGCGGTTTCGGTCCGTCGGGCCATTCGCCCGGCAGGGGGATGCGCGTTTCTTCGAGGCCGACGGGCGGGAACTCGCCCGGCAGGGGGATGCGCGTTTCTTCGAGACCTGCAGGGACCGGCGGTCGCGGCGCGGGTTTGGGCACGGGGACCGGCGGCGAGGTCGCCCAGGGTGGCGGATCGTCGTCGACATCCATCGACGCGAGCGAGATGTCCGGCGGTGGTCGATCCGTAGCCGGCCGTGCCGGGGCGGGCGGCGACAAGACCACCGGCGGCGCAGGTGGCGGAGGAGGAGGTGGAGCCACGGGGGCCGGCGGCAGTTCCGGCACCGAATCGGCCACCGGTTCCGCCGGCACCATCGTCCGCGTCTGCGTGAAGAAATCGCTCGGTAGTGGCTTGCGCAGGGCGTCCGGCTGCGGAGCCAGCGTCCGCGTGTGCAAGTAAACGTCGCTGGGGATCGGCTTGCGGGGTTCTTCGGGCACCGGCGGGTCCGGCAGTTTCGTCACCGTTTCCGCGTACGGATCGGCTTCACGTGCCCGGCCGTCCGGCATCATTGTCTTGGTTTCGGTGAAGAAATCACTCGGCGGTGGCGTGGTCTGAAGAATGGGCGGCGGAGGCGGCAGGACCGGCACCGGCGGTGCAACCGGCGTTCCGGGACGAACCGGTACCAGCAAAGACGAAGGAAGCACGTCCGCCGGGCGCACGATCGTCTTGCACTTCGGGCACCGCGGGCGCTTCCCGGCGCGCAGCCCAAGCGGCATCCGCAAGCGGACACGGCACTTCGGGCAATTCACCGGTACCTTCTCGACCATGGCATCCTGCGGTTCGGGGGGACGATCCGCCACAGGAATCATACCGCGCCAAATCGACGCGCGAAGGAAGAATTAAAAATATCAAGGCTGTTTGAGCATCGACTGTGCGCCGAGGAAATCGACGAAGCGGTTGGGCCAGTTGTCGAAGGGTTGCGGAGTCTTCTTGTAGGGCCGGTAGCCGAAGCCGTGCGGCGCCTTCGCGTAGACATGCAACTCCGCGGGCACGCCGGCGGCCTTGGCGTCGCGGTAGTGCTGGACCAGCCACGCCGCCGCGCCATCGTCCTCGCCGACGAGCAGCCAGGTCGGCGGCGTGTTCGCCTTCGTCACCGGTTCGCCCCGGATGCCGAGCGGACCGGAATAGACGAGCGCCTGGAACGCCGGGATGGCGCTTTCGCGGTCGATCGGGTCGTCGGCCTTCGGGTTTGCGCCCTCGGCCTTGCGGCAGACCATCGCCACCACTTCGCCGCCGGCCGAGAACCCCATCATGCCCACGCGCGCCGGGTCGACGTTCCAGTCCTTCGCCTTCGCGCGCACCAACCGCAGGGCGCGCTGGCCGTCCTGCAGCGCGTGGACGTCGATCTTGTATGGCGAGTCCTTCTCGCGCGCGAGCCGGTGCCGCAGCACGACGGCGGCGACGCCGCGATCGGCGAGGAACTGCGCGACGTTCTCGCCCTCGTGCTTCACCCACAGCTCGCGGTGGCCGCCGCCGGGCACCACGACGACCGCGGCGCCGGTCGCCTTTGCCTTCTCCGGCAGAAAGACCGTGACGTACGGATTGTGGACGTTCGTCACGCGGTATTCACCGGTGTCCTTGTTCATCCGGTCGCGCGTCTCCGTTTGGTCCTTGCGGGACTCGAATCCGGGCGGACCCTTCTCCCAGAGCGGCACGACCGGCGGCTCGGCGGCGACGGCGCAAGAGCAAGAGGCGAACAGGACGAACGCGACGAAGCGGCTCATGGAGGAGGCACCGGGACGAATGGGGGAGTCGGTTACTTCTTGTTCTTGTCGATCGGGATGACGTCGGCCTTGTGGCCCGGCGGGTATTTGTTGACCTCGCCGGTGGCGGCGCGGCTCTTCGGCGTGGTGCTGTTCAGGAAGTCCATCGTGTGGTGCGTGGTGGTGCGGCCGTCGGGCTGGACCACGATCCAATCGACTTTGCGGTGGTAGGGTCGCTGGCCGGGGTCGCCGATGTCGGTGACCTTGATGCGGACCTTGTGGCCTTTCTGGAGCAGATCGGCCCATTGTTTTTCAAGGTCGTGCCAAGTGCCGGCGCCGCGGTTCATGATCCAGTTCTGCAGGGAGAGGTTGCGCTGGTCGCCGGGGGCGCCGAACTGGTTGCCGATGAGGTGGCCGGCGTCGTCGCCGCTGCCGATGGAGACGCCCTTCTGGGCGTAGGGGCTGCGGTGGGTGAGGACGCGCCCGGGCACGCCGAGCCAGCCCTCGGCGACCTTGTGCTCCTTGTTGTTGACGACGGTGGTCGTGAACCGGAAGCGCTTGCTGACGTCGGGCAGGCGCTTGCTGATCGTGGCGGCCCCGTGGCCCTTGAGGAACGTCTCGACGAGCGCGCGGAGCCGATCGAGGTGGGGGTTGGCGCCCTTTGGCAGGAACTCGAGCGCCTGCTTGATGCGGTGGAGGGCGGGCACGAGCGCCTGGGCGAACTTCTCGGACTGCTTGGCGAGGACGATGGCGCGTTCGACGGACTTCATGTACTTCGGGAGTTTGCCGGCCTTGGCGAGATCGCCGACATAGGGGATCATGCTGGCGCCGGAGATGGCGGCGTCGAGCCAGTTGCCGCGGCCGAGGGCGATGAGGGCGCTGGCGCCGTCGGTAACGGGCGTGGGGTCGACGATGCCGGCGAGGTCGAGCGCCAGCGACAGCAGGTCGAGGGCGACTTCGCGGACCTGGGCGTCGTGGAAGTCGATGATCTTGCCGCCGGTCCCGTTGGGCGCGGGGCCGTGCGTTCCCGGGGCC
This sequence comes from Gemmataceae bacterium, assembly GCA_019636445.1. Classification (GTDB taxonomy): domain Bacteria; phylum Planctomycetota; class Planctomycetia; order Gemmatales; family Gemmataceae; genus Limnoglobus. The sequence continues at coordinate 20,631 of JAHBXO010000007.1, forward strand.
TTGGCCTTGGGCGTCGGGCTGGCACGGAACGGGATGACGTTTTTGGGAGGGGCCATGGTGCGAACCCGGCACAAAGGTCAGTTAAGTAGCGACTTTGGAGAGATTGAGGACGAACCAGGATTGTTCGGGCCGAAGACGCAATGTTTTGGCGGATCGCCACTCGAATTCCCGGAATGTGGCCGACCAATCATCGCCTACCGTCGCCGCGACCAAACCCCAGGGTTTGCGGGTGTCCTTGGGTTTTGGAAGGAACGGGATCAACTTCCGTTCCCAGTCGATCAGGTCGATGGCGTCCGTCCGTAGCACGACGAAGTACATAGTCCAACTGGAGCGGCAATACACGAGCGGAACGCCGTGGGTCTCCAGGAGATTCTCCAGGCGGGAGACGGCCGATTCGATGGTCTCACGGTCCCAGTCTTCGGAGTTGCGGATTGCGATGGCGAGCAGTCGATCGGCGGCATCGCGCGGGAAGTCCCCGCGGACGAACCTTGGACGATCCAGTTTTCGAGGTGTCGCCATGGGTTATTGGACCAGTTTGGGGGGCTGGTTCGGCCGGATCTGGATGACAGGACCGCTCGACTGATCACTATCACCGATTCGATTGCCCGCGCCGCCGGAAACTTCGCTGATCGCATCGGATATCGCACCGCGACTGTCGATGTCGGCTTGCCCGTCCGATCGGACATCGATATCGCTGCGAGTGCCTTCGCCCTTTCCGACAGGTAAATCGGGTTTATCGATATTGCGGCCTTCGCCCCGCGCCCGACTGCCAACCACATCGATCGGCGTATTGTGCTTGTCCGCGATATCTTGAAGCTCTTTCAATTCCTTATCCGTCAGGGTTCCCGGGCCAAAGACGCCTTGATTGGGGATCGCGGGCGTGGCGGGCGCGGCCGGAGCCGCCGGTGCATCGGGCGCGGCAGGCGCCGCCGGTGCCGCCTCGGTATTGGCTTGATTCGCCTGGTTCGCGTAGGGGCACTCCCCGACCGTACAGGGTTTCGACGTGCTGAAGACCTGGCTCACCGATTCGGCGATCGATTTCACGCCGTTCGCCAGGGCTTTGCCGGCCTGCTCGTTCGCTTTCCGCCCCGCCGGCGTCATCATGTTCGCGGTGTAGGCAATCGCCGCCGCCGCTGCCGCGAGAAGTCCAAGAGCAGGCAACGCGATGACAGCAGGCATGGTGGACACCGAGATTTTGGCACGATCGGGCCGTTCACATCGTCGATCGTCGATCGTCCTAATGGTCTAATTTCGTCCCGACTTCGCGAAGCAACCGGTCGAGTTTTTTCGTCATGCTCCAGTCCGTCGACGCGAGGTATTCGTCCACCGCGGGCTGGTTGTCGAAATTGCGACCCGCGATCATCCAGAGCGTCGTGAATCGAACGATATCGTCGCTCGATTCGATCCCGCGTTCGTTCGCCCGGCGGTGCGACGCCTCGATCTCGAGCATCACATCCGCCTTCGGGCGCGGGGTGATGGTATCGGGAATCCGCTGCGCGAGGTAACCGTAGATCTCCTCGTGATAACGCCGGCGGAAATCGCGATCCAAGGTCGTAAACGAATCCTCTCGAATTTCCAACATCGCTAAGCCCCCTCTTCCAGCCTCACTTTCCGCCAGTCGCGGTAGCTGGCGCCGAACTCCAGCAGTTCGTCCTCGTCGCTGCTTTCCGCGAAGTACCGTTCGACGGGGCCGACGAACCGCGCCATCTCGTCCGCGGTGCAGGTCGGCATGTAGGTCCGCAGCACGCGCGGGTCGTAGTAGCGGAAGCAGACCTGCCGTCCGTCGGGCAGCTTCGCAAGCAGGAACTGCCGCAGGTGCCGGCGCAACTCGGCGCACGGCAGCCGGCAGGTCAGGTAGACTCCCCAACTCTTGCCCCAGCCATCGCGCACCAGATCTTCGAGGAACACGTGATCGGGCGGCAGTTTGGCGAGCCATGGTCCGAAGGTCGCGAGGTCTTCGCCGTCGCGCTCTTCGTACAGGCTCGTGTGCTCCACGCCGGAATCCTTCAGCCGCGGAAGGATGTCGGGGTCGCGGGCGGCGTCCAACACGGCAAACAGGCCGACCTGCTTCCGCAAATGGTCCCGGACGGCGGACTGCCGATCCGTGAGCGGCGGTCGCTCGCGGGCGGGTTCGGCGGGGGCCGCCACTGAAGGCGAGGCTTCCGGTGCGGCGGCGGATTCGGGCACGAAGATCGCCGATTCGGATGGCATGTCCGACGGCATCAGCGGCGTCGCGCGGATGTCGCCGACCACCTCGACCCCGAAGACCGTACGACCGGCGCGGATTTCATCGCCGTTCCGCAGTGCGGCCACGTCCGCAATCTTATTCCCGTTCAACTGGGTGCCGAACTTGCTGCCCAGATCCCGAAGCAGGCACACCGAACCATCGCATTCGACCGAAAAGTGCTGGTTCGAGAGCATCGGATCGTCGGCGACGCGCACGTCGGACGGGGGCTGCCGGCCGATGCGGCGCGACTCGCCCGGCGGAACGGGAATCCTCTTCCCGGCCGCGTCCCCAGTTCGAACCACCAGCGCGAATTCCATGATCACCCCCGCGCCGGGCGCGGGCTTCGAGTCGGACGCGTCATTGGCCCGCCTTCATCTTTTCGCAGATCTCGCAGAACGGCGCGCCGGTCTTGGCCGCGGCGACCATCGCCCCGCCCTGGGCTCCACCGCCGCCGCCGGCACCGCCCCCGCCGGTCTCGCCGATCATCACCGTGGGGAAGCCCACGACGATGACGCCGCCGTGCGCCGTGTTGTCTCCGAGGCGCGCCGCGGGCAGGCCGCCGATCATCACGCCGGCGCTCCCCTTGGCGATCACATCCGGCGGGCCGACGCAGGTGGCCATGTCCGAGACGCGCGCCGCCGGCATCATGCCGATCAACACCGTCGGGCAGCCCGGCGGCAAGATCGGTCCGCCGACGTGCGGCACGGGGCCGGGGTTCACCATCGGGCAGGTGTGCATGTCGCCGACACGCGCCGCCGGGGGCATGGGCGATCTCCTAGTTGCAGGACTTGTTGCCGGTCACGGCCAGGTCGGCGTCGGTCGGCTTGGTCGGCTTCGCGTCCACGGCGTCCTTCGCGTCCGCGGCGTCGACGGCCTTCGCCGCCTTCGACGGGTCCTGCGGGCTGGCACCGGGGCCGGCACCGGCCGCGCCCCCGCTGTTGATCAGCACCATCGTTCCCTGGATCGCCACGCCCGCCGGCGTGATGCTCACGAACCCGCCCGCGCCCTTGAGCGTGACCATCGGCGCCTCCAGCACCAGATTCGCGCCGGCTTTCAGGTGCATCACCGCACCGGCCTCCGCGGCATAGTTGCTCGCCGACTTGTGGTCGAACTTCGCCGCCGATTCCGAGATGCCGCCGGACACCTTCGACTTCTGGTCGCCGCCGATGCTCAGATCCGCCCCGCCGGCGACCGTCACCGTGTACTTCCCGCCGACGTGCAGGTCGTACGTCGCGTCGTACAGTTCCTTCACCGCCTGCTTCACGTGCAGGTCCAGCGTCTGGTCGAACAACTGCTTGACGGCCTGCTTCACGTGCAGGTCGTATGTCGCGTCGAAGAGTTCCTTCACCGCCTTCTTCACGTGCAGGTCGTACGTGTCGTCGATCAGTTCCTGCTTGGTCTTCTTGATGTGGATGTCGACGTTCCCGTCGCCATCGCCCCCGCCGACCAGGAGCTTCAGGTCGCCGCCGACGTGTTCGTCCTTGTGCCGGTGCACCTTGAGGTGCTGGTCGATCGCCACTTCCTCGAACTGGCTTCCCTTCTTGGTTTCGCCGCTGGCGTCGCCCTTGTGGTCGTTCTCGAGATAGAAGCCGACGCGCAGGTGGCGGTTGTTGCCGATGCGCTCGAAGCTGTCGTTGCGCACCCGCTCGTCCATGTTCCGCTGCGCGTGGATGTAGACCTGTTCCTTGCCCGCCTTGTCTTCGAACCGCAGTTCGTTGTAACCCACGCCGCCCATCGACGAGTTCGTGCGAATGTAGCTCTTGGTCTTCTCGTCGGGCAGGGTGTATCGCGGCATCTGATCCGGGTTGTAGACGCAGCCGACGCACAGCGGCTGGTCCGGGTCCCCTTCCAGGAAGTCGACCACCACTTCCTGACCGATCCGCGGGATGGACAGCGCCCCCCAGAAGCGGCCGGCGGAAATCTGCGCCACGCGGACCCAGCACGAGCTGTCCGCGTTGTTCTTCCCTTCGCGGTCCCAGTGGAACTGGACCTTGATCCGGCCGTACTTGTCCGTGAAGATTTCCTCGCCTGCGGGGCCGACGACCACGGCCGTCTGCGTACCCGAAACGACCGGCTTCGCGGCCGAGCGGGCCGGGCGGTACGGCAGGTCCGCCGGCAACGCCGTGAACACGTTCGTGTAGCTGAACCCCTCGCCCTCGCCGGCGACGCCGCTGCGATAGTTCGCCGGCACGCGGATGGCGTGCTGAACCGTCGTCACGACGTATTCGCCCTCCGCCTTGATCGGCGTGGCGACGAGGTCCTTGGGGCGCGTCGCGAGGGCGAACTTGAAGCCGCTCGTCATCTGCCGCGCCGTCGCGCTGCCCTGAATCCGCACCGCCGACGAGGCCACCTGCTGCATCCGCAGGTCCACCGTGCGCTTGGAGTCCGGGCTGATCTTCTTCAGTTCCGCCGGCTGCGGTGAACCGCCCGCGTCGATCCCGTCGAACCGCTGGGCGTACTCGCCCGGCCAGTCGTAGATCTCCAGCTTGGTGTTGTCCCCCACCTTCAACTTGTGTTCGATCTGGCCGATCTTCACCGAATCCGTCACCGTCTTGTCCGCGTCGTTCTTCTGGTGGGGCAGTTCGAACGTGTGGTCCCACAGCGTGAATTTGCCGGACGTGTGTTCCTGGACCTTGGTCAGTTCGGCAATGTGGTCCTCGTCACCCGACGCCTCCTCGTTCACGTTCTTGTAGATGATCGTCGTCTGCCCCGGCACCTGGGGATGCACCTGCGGCGTGTTCCCCAGCACCATCGTGTGCTTGCCCGCGGCGTGCTTGAAGAAGTAGAAGATGCCTTCCTCTTCCATCAGCCGGCTGGCGAAGTTGTAATCGCTCTCCCGGTACTGCACGCAGAAGTCGCGCTTCTCGAACGTGCCGGAAATCTGATACTCCACGTCCATCCCGGCGAACACCTTCTTGAGGATGTCCGGCACGGTGATGTGCTGGAAGATGCGGCTGGTGGCGCGTTTGGTCAGGAGCCAGAACTGGGGGACGAGTTCGAGTTGGTAGTCGGTGAAGTCGGCGTCGCTCTCGGCCTGGACGGCGCGCACGCACACGCCGTGGAACCACCGCTTCTGCTTCTTGGGCATCTCCAGTTCGAGCGAGATCGGCTGCCCCATCAGTTTGTCGAACGGCACCGCCGTGGTCCGCGCGGCCTTCACGTCCACGGTGAACTGGAAGAGCTGCGAAATCCCCTCCGAGCCGTAGAAGCCCACGGCCAGGAGCGCATCCTTGCCCAGCGGCGTGGAAATCTGCAGCGGACGAGCCGCCTGGGTGTACTGCGTCGCCATACCCATCTCGCGAGAGCGAACAACGGGGCGGATGTGTCCGGGAATACGGACCGGTCGCCGTCCCGGTTGCGGGGCAGTCCAATTCTAATCGGAGTACGTCGTTGAGCAAGCCGGCGGATTCATCCAATCCGTGAAACCGGAACAACCCGGAAATCTGCGGGAACCGAAATCCCCTTCAAGATCGGCAAGCCCGCGAGTCGAGATAGTATCCGTGGAGTCGGTACAACCGGTAAGACCGCGAACCTGCGACCGGTCGACGCCTCCCGACAAACCAGCCAAACCGGGTCGTTTCCAACGGCTCTTTCCGAAGGGGTTCCGCGATGAAAGCCGCCAAACTGCTGATCTCCGCGGCCGCGTCGGCCGTCTTGGCCGGGTCGGCCGACGCCCAGTTCCTCCGCGGCGGCGCCCCCGCACCCGCCGCCCTGCCCAGCACGCTCTCCGGGGCGTCGCCGGTCCTCAACGGCGTCGCACCGCCCCCGCCCCTCGGCCTCGGCGTCGGACCCGGCGCCCAGCTCCCCGGTGGCATGAACACCATCTGGGCACGCCTCGGCATCTCCCAGGAACAGCGCGAGTTCTGCCGCCGCAAGATCTGCCGCACCCCCGCGGGCCAGCTCATCGGCCGACTCATGGCGCCCGTCACCGCGTTCTCCGGCGGCGTCATCCCGCCCTTCTGTCCCACCGTCCCCAGCGTCGCCGAACTCCTCGACCCCGGACCGGTCGGGGCCGCCTCCAAGGCCAAGCTCGACCGCGCCGGCGCCGAAGAGCGGATGAAGGCCGTCAAGTACCTCGGCACCCTCGACTGCCACTACTGGCCCGAAGCCGAAGAGGCCCTCATCGCCGCCCTCCGCGCCGATCGCAACGAGTGCGTCCGCTACGAGGCCGCCGTCGCCCTCTCCAAGGGTTGCTGCTGCACCTGCAAGGTGATCGTCGCCCTGAGCCACGTCGTCTCGTGCTCCGACGCCGACGGCCACCCCTACGAAAAGTCCGCCCGCGTCCGCGCCGTCGCCGCCCATGCCCTTGACCGCTGCATGGCCAACTGCAACTGCGCCACCCCGGGCCTGCCGTGCCTGCCCGTGATGGAAAACGCCGAAGACAAGCCCAAGGAGAAGGAAAAGACTCCGCCGGCGATCGAGAAGGGCAAGACCGAACAGGGCAAGGACGAGAAGAAGGACGACAAGAAGGATGAGAAGAAGCCGATGGCCAAGCTCGGCGATCCGGATTACCCGAAGGAATACTACGCCGCCGTTGCCCGGCTCCCCCGCGAGCAGGTCGGCGCCTTCGGACGCAAGGCCCTCGAAATCGGTGCCAACATCGGCTACACCGTCGTCGGCGAGATCAACGCCCGCGACTACGCCGCCGCCGGTCTCACCGCGTCCAATGAAGGCCAGTCCTCCGGTGCCAAGCCCAAGACCATCATGGAACTGCTGACCTGGAAGGACTCCGGCGCCTCCATCAGCAAGCCGCTCGTCGGACCGCCGCCGGCCTACGCAGGGGCCTCCGCCACCGTCGTCGCCGCGCAGCCCGCCGAAAAGCTCGTACCGGTACCCGTCCCCACCACTTCGACGGCCGCGACGAACGCGATGCCCCCCGCGTTCCTCGCGAGCCAGTCGAAGACGGCCCCGGCGACCGCCCCGGTCGTGACGATGCCCTCGTCCGGCACCGCCGCGACCCGGACCGCCCCGGCACCCCTCAAGGTGCCCGTCGTGTCGACGCCCACGACGCCGGCCAGGCCGATCGCCACGACGAAGACGCCGGTGCCCGCGTCGACCGTGTCGAACCCGATGTCCAATCCGATGCCGGCCCCGCGACCGGTCGCCCCGGCTCCGAAGGCCACGCCGGCTCCGACGCCCATCGCCATCCCGACCGCGCCGACCCTCACCATCCCGCCCGCGCCGGCCGCCCTGCCGACGCCGAAGCTGCCCACCAGCAAGGCGAACGACCTGCCCCCGGTCGAGAAGCTCGCCCCCACCGTGGTGATCCCGCTCGTCGACGGTCTCCCGCCGGTCGAGAAGGTGAAGTAAGCCGATCCGGATGACACGCGAATCGGGAGTCGATCCTTTTGGATCGGCTCCCGATCTTCGTTTCCATCGAACTCGTGGCGGTATTTCGCAACGATCCCGTCCTGTACGGAGTGCCCGCCGAGAGACACCGCCATGTCCGCCGAACGTTCGTCGAAGCCGTGGGAAGCCGTGCTCGGCCTGCTTGTCGTCGCCGTCGACTTCGGGGTGTTCGGTGGCGAGTTGCCAGAGGGGATCGTCGCGGAGGTGTTGGTGGTCGTTGAGGTCTTCGCAGCCGGCGGCGAGGGCGAAGATGCGTTGGGCGAGCAGCCCGCGTTGGGGGTGGGTGATGAGGCCGGGGTTGCGGGGATCGGGGATGGCGGCGTCGAGGGCGTCGATCAGTCCGAGTTTTTGGTCGGCCTCGCGGAGGAGGAGGGCGCCGGCGTCGGAGGTGATTTGTCCGCCGGAGAAGTCGGTGTGGATTTCGCGTCGTCGGAGTCTGGCAAACGGGAGTGGGGTTGTAGTACACTCTTTCATCGCGACGGCTCCGGCGTGGGAACAGGGTTGGGTGTGGTAACCTCCCCTTGAACCAACACTTGGGCCGTCGCGCTATTCTGTCTCGCTCAGACAGTGTGAAATATGCGGGTTAGGGTGGGGTTCAGTGCCGCCACCGCGCGATCTCGCTGGATGCGGACATTCTCGACTGCTTGGTACATCCTTTCCCACGTCGGTTCGTAGAGCGGTTGAGCGGCCATCGCATGTACTCCGCCACATTCGCGCGACCAACGGCGAGCGTCTTGGCGTAAGCGGGACGTGGCTGGACGCGTCGAACCACGTCCCGCTTACGCCAAGACGCTCGCCATGCTCACGCTTTCGAATAAACGCCTTCCGCCGCGGCGACGCCGGCGCCGGGCTCGATCTTCGCGCCGGCGCCCTTCAGCACGATCTCCAGCGCGCCCAGCGCCAACATCACGCTCGACGGCTTGCTGTTGTGGCCCATCAGGCCGATCCGCCAGGCGACGCCCTTGAAGTCGCCGAGGCCGCCGCCGATCTCAATGCCGAACTCGTTGAGCAGCCGTTTGCGACAAGCCAGGTCGTCCACGCCGGCCGGGATGCGCACGGCGTTCAACTGCGGCAACTGGTGCTTCGGGTCGGCCGTGTAGGTCAGGCCGATCGCTTCGAGGCCGGCCTTCAAGGCCAAATGGTTCCGCTGGTGGCGGGCCCAGCGCGCTTCGAGGCCTTCCTCCAGCACGATGCGAAGCCCCTCGCGCAGGGCATAGACCATGCTGATCGGGCCGGTGTGGTGGTACGCGCGGTCGCCGCCCCAGTAGGTGCCGAGCAGCGAGAGGTCGAAGTACCAGCTCTGGCACTTCGTCTTGCGATTCTTGATCGCGTCCATCGCCCGCTCGCTCATCGTGATCGGCGATAGCCCCGGCGGGCAGCCGAGGCCCTTCTGCGAACAGGTGAAGACCGCGTCCAGCTCCCACGCGTCCACTTCCACCGGCGTACAGCCGACCGACGTGACGGCGTCCGCCACGACGAGTGCGCCGAATTCGTGCGCCAGCTTGCCGACTTCCGCCATCGGCTGGAGCGCCCCCGTGGACGTCTCCGCATGGACGAGCGCCAGCACCTTCGGCCGCACGGCCTTCAGCGTATCCCGTAACTGATCCAGTTCGAAGACCTTGCCCCACGGCGCATCGATCCGCGTGACCTGCGCTCCGGTGCGGCCAGCGATCTCGACCATGCGGTTGCCGAAGTAGCCCATCGTCGCACAGACGGCCTTGTCGCCCGGCTCCAGCAGGTTCACCAGGCACGTCTCCATGCCGGCCGTGCCCGTGGCCGAGATCGGCAGCGTCATCTTGTTCTTCGTGCGGTAGACCTGCCGGCACATCTCCTGCGTCTCGAACATCAGGTCCATGAACTGCGGGTCGAGGTGGCCGAGCAGCGGCGTGGTCATCGCCGTGAGGACGCGCGGGTGGGCGTCACTGGGGCCGGGGCCGAGGAGCAGGCGCGGAGCGGGGCACAATTGGCCGGGAATCGACATGGGAGGTCTCTACGGGAACGAAAAAGTCTTCGAGTTGATATATGCTTCGAAGCGGTTAACCACAGAGAGCACAGAGCACACAGAGAAGAAGAGAATGAGTGTTTCAAAACTCTCTTTGGCTTTTCTCTGTGCTCTTTGTGGTTATTCTCTTACTTCATTTCACCGTGAGCAACACCGTCTTCGCGGCGTGTTCCTTGCCGGTGCTCTCGCGGCGGGACAGGACGCTGAGCGGGTGCGCCATCGGCTTCACCCACGGCTCGGCGTAGATCACCACCTCGCGCTCCGAATCGCGCTCGGTCAGCAGGATGCCGTTCAGGCCGATGTTCAGGACGCGCACGCCGTGGGGCAGGCCGCGCACGTCCAGCGGCACGCGGCCCTTGAAGCCGTTGCGCCGCTCGACGCTCACCTTGAACTTCGTCTCCTCGCCGGGCTTGATTGAAAGTGTTTCGGTGGAAACGGTCGTGATCAGGTCGCCGGGTTCGGCGAGCTTCGGCGTGCCGAGGCTCACGACGCGCGCCACCGGCTTGCCGTCGATGGTGGCCGTCGCTTCGAGCTTCAGCTCGCCCATTGGCGGCGGAGCATCGGCGTTCGCGAAGAGCGTGAACGTCGTTGTCACTTGCTCGGCCTCGATGAACGTCGCGGGGGCGGCGAGGCCCGGCGGCAGGCCGACGAGCTTCACCTGGATCGGCCCCTCGAAGCCATCGACGCGGTTCGCAGTGACCGTGATCGGCAGGCCGTTCCCCTTCCAGACGCTTGGCGACTTCGGGTTCGCATCGATGGAGTAATCCGGCCGCGGTGGTCGCACGGTTAGCCGGTAGGCGTGCGCCGGGCCGCCCTGGCCGCGCGAGTCGGAGACGCGCACCTGATACGTGCCGTCGGCGGGCGGATCGAAGAGGAGCATCGAATCCTTGCCGAAGCCGGGGCCGCCGTCGTCGTTGCGCCAGGCGATGGGGAAGACCGGCATGCCGTTCGGCGGGAACGTCGTGCCTGGCGGGTGGATCTCGACCTTGTACATGACGTTGCCGAGGTAGTGGTGCGTCGGCGTGGTGCCGAGGTAGCCGAGGCGCTGGCCGGACCGCGAGACGAACTGGCAGTCGTCGTCCGGCCCCTTCGGCAGCGCGGCGATGCGCATCAGTTCGGTGCCGACGTAGAGGTAGTCGTTCATCGCCAGTTCGTTCCAGTTCTCGATGCGGATGCCGGAGATGGCCGAATCGTTGTCGCGGAAGACGGAGTACGTCTTGGCGACGCAGCGGAGCGTCGCACGGGGCAGGACGGCGCCGGCAGCGTCGAGGAGTTCGATGCTGGAATCGAGCGGCGAGCCGAGCCGCCGGGCATGTGTTTCGATCAGGAGCGGGACGCCCTTCTTCGCGGAGAACTTGATCGTCTGCGCGTCGCCGGGCTTCGCGAGGATGCCGTCGGCCGACGCGGGCAGGCTGCGGAGTTCGGTGCCGGAATCGGCGACGATGGTGGAGGGGAACTCGGCGACGGCGACGGATGCGCCGCCGACCGGCAGCGGCAGGCGCGAGCCGACGGCCGCGTCCATCGGCGCGGTCACGCGCATCGGCTTCGCCGGGCCGAGGTTCACGCCGTCCACATGCACATCGACGGCCTTCCCTTTGGGCACGGCGAGTGGAAAGACGGACGTGACAACCGGCACATCGCCGACGTTCAATCGATAGGTAAAGTCCGCACCACCGCGATAGTCCTTGTCGCGAATGGCGATCGCATAGCGGCCGGCCTTCGAAGCGATGAAGCCGAGCGTCTCGCCGTCGCTTTCCGCCAGGATTCGTCCGTCGGCATCGACGACCGTCAGGCGCGGGTCGAGCTTCGATTTCTCGCGCACGACCAGCACGCCGATCGGATCGCCGGCCTTCGCGTCGAAGGCGAAGTAGTCGGTATCACCGGCCCGGTCGAGCGAGCCGTGGATCGTGGCGGGGAGCTTCACGACCATCGCGGCGCGAGCCGAGTCGGTGGAACCCGATTCGCGAACGGTGGGGAAGCGATCGGCGTTGGCAGGCTTCGGTTTCGCCGGCAAAAACCCCTTCCCGTTCGCCCCCGTCGCGGGATCGGCGAACAGACCGACGCCGTCGTGCCGGCCGAGCGCGAGTTGCTTCCCGTCGGGACGCAGCGCCAGCGCATGCACCAGGTCCGGCTGCTTCGCGAAGACCTTCCGCTCGACCATCTTCGCCGTGTCCCAGGTCTTCACGACCGCGTCCTCGCCGATGCTGACGATCGTGCCGCCGTCGGCCGAGTAAGCGAGCTTCAGCACGCCGCGCGTGTGGGCGAAGACGGAGTTCACGAGCTGGCCTCCCTCGGCCGTCGCGGTCCAGACGCGAATGGACTTGTCCACGCCGCCGGCCGTGAGCTTCGAGCCATCCGGCGACCAGGCCACGGCGTAGATCCAGTCGGTCGGGTCGCCGAGCGTGTAGAGGCGCTGGCCCGTGGCGACGTCCCACACCTTCACGGCCCGGTCGGCGGAGCCGGAGGCGAGCAGCTTGCCGTTCGGGTGGAACGCGACGGAGTAGACCGCGTCGCTGTGGTCTTGCAAGAGGTGCGTTGGTTTGTCGGGTTTCGCGACGGACCAGAGCTTGATGACGCGATCGTACCCGGCCGTGGCGAGCGTGCCGCCGTCCGGCGAGAAGGCGAGCGCGTAGATGGCGTCGCGGTGGGCGGGAATCTCCGCGATCGGCTTCGGATTCGGCTTGGAATCATAGAGTCGCACGACGCCGGTCTTGCCAGGCTCGCCGGAGGCGACCGCGAGGACGTTCGTCTTCGAGAACGCGATCGCCGTGACGCGGCCGGGCTGCGGCAAGGTGGACGCGACATCGCCCGTGCCCGGATCGACGAGCGCGACGGAGCCGTGCGCGCCGGCGGCAAGGAGCTTGCCATCGCCGCGGTACGCGAGTGCCGTCACCGGCGGCGCGGCCGCGACTGGGGAAACCAGGACGAAGAAGAGAATCGCAGTTCGCATGGAGAGGATTCCGAAGTTTAGCGGTTAAACAAAAACTCCCGGCTCGTCAGCACCGCCCACATCAAATCCTCGACCGCCTCGCGGCGCTCGGCCTCGGTCTTCGCCTCGGCCAGCAGCGGCAGCAGCTTCGCCCGCTCCGCGGCCGTCGGTTCGCGCGACAGGGCCAGCTTGTACAGCTGAGAGACGATCTCGGCGTCGGCTGTCTTCTCCTTGATCCACGCCGCCACGCGCGACTTCGGGTCGCGGAGCTTGTCGTTGAGCGTCACGCCGTTGTTCAGGTGCAGCGCCTGCGTCACGCTCGAATCGACGGTGCGCTCGCACGAGCAGACCTGCAACCGGTCGGCGCGACCGAAGGCGTCCAGGAAGCGCGAGATGAGCAGCGAATCGGGAAGTTGCATCGCCCGCGTGCCGGCGGGGAAGCTCCCCTCGGCGCGCTCGCCGCCGGTCGGGCCGAGCGAGAGCTTGTTGAACGCCGTCGGCACGCCAGAGACATCGGAATATGCGTCGAGCAACACTTCGGCGTTCAACCGCCGGACGAGATAGCGCGAATAGTATCGGTCGTCGGCCGCGTTCGCAGCGTTCGGCTTCGAGGATCGTTGATAAGCGGCCGAGTTCAGGATCGTCCGCATCAGGTGCTTCACATCGAACTTCTTTTCGACGAAATCCTTCGTCACGGCATCGAAGAGTTCGCGGTTGGAGGGCGGGTTTGACGCCCGCAGATCATCCTCCGCTTCCACGAGACCGCGGCCGAAGTAGTTCTTCCAGACGCGGTTCACGATCGCCTTGGCAAAGTACGGATTCGTCGGCACCACGAGCCAGTCGGCGAAATGCTCGCGACGATCGCCGGGGGCATCAAGCGCGAGCGCCTGGCCGTCGAGCGGCGTCGGCGGCATCGGTTCGCCCCGCCGCAGGTGCAGCGCATCCCCCGTCGGCAGGCCCTGCACGAAGACTTCGCCGGCGCGATCGCCGTTCTTCAGACCCACCCGGCCGAACAGGTTCGCTATCGCCCAGTACTGGTCCTGCGTCCATTTCTCCAGCGGGTGGTTGTGGCAGCGGCAGCAGTTGATGTTGGTGCCGAGGAACGTCACGGTGGTCGATTCGACGAGGTCGGTCGTGTCCTTGTGGATCACGAAGTAATTGGCGGCCCCGTTGGCGAGCGTGCTGCCGGAAGCGGTGACGATCTCGCGGGCGAAGCGGTCCCACGGCTTGTTGTCGGCCACGCCCTGGCGGATGTGCCGGTAGAACGCCCACATCGCCGGCGCCGGCAGCTTGCGCGACGAGACGAGCAGCAGGTCCGACCACTTGAAGGTCCAGTAGTCGACGAACTCCGACCGTTCGAGCAGCGCGTCGATCAACTTCGCCCGCTTGTCGGGCCGGCTGTCCTTGAGGAACGCGTCCACTTCCCCCGGCTTGGGCAACAGGCCGCAGGTGTCGAGGAACGCGCGGCGGACGAACTCGCTATCCGAGCACTGATCCGAGGGCGGTAGTCGCAACAGCTTCAGCTTCGCGAGGACGTGTTCGTCGATGAGGTTGTTCCGGGGCGACTTCGCGAAGACCGCATCGTCGACGGCGTTCGCGAACGTCGAGGTGATCGTGACCGTGGCGAGGCTCGTGCCGAAGTTCGCGGTGATGGCCGCCTCGCCGTGGCCGTTCACCGCGATGGCCCCGTGTTCGTCCGCGCCGGCGACGAGGTCGTCGCTGGACGAGAACTTGCACCAGCGCGTCACGTCCCGCGTCGTGCCGTCCGAATACTTCGCGATGGCGACGAGCCGCAAAGCGTCCTTCGGTTTCAGCAGCGAGGCCTTCGGGAAGACTTCGAGGCCGGCCAGCGTCGCGTCCGTGGAACTTGGCCCCGGCGCGCCGGCGCGGATCCAATCGAGCATCAGATTGAAGTCGGCGCTGCCCTCCGGCAGGCGTTCGCCGCCACCGTGGGGCATCAGCTTCGCCGCCTTCTTCACGAGCAGGCTGTTCTCCGGTTCGCTGCCATCGATCCGCCGTGCGAGCGCCTGGCGCGTCAGCACGAAATGATCCGACTCCGGATCGTAGCCGCGCAGCGAGAGCTTGAGGCCGCCCTTGCCGGCGAGCGCGCCGTGGCACGCACCGGAATTGCAACCGCTGCGCGTCAGCACCGGTTCGACATGGTGGCGGAAGCTCCACGCCGTCGGCTTTGCCGTGCCCGTCACGACGAGCTTCGCGCTCGCGGATTGACCATTCACGGTCGCGGTGATCGTCGTCTCGCCGTCGGCGAGCGGCAGGATGCGACCGCCGTCGAGCTTCGCCACCTTCGGGTTCCCGATCGCGAGCTTCGCCTTCGCGGTCTGTTCGGCGACCGTGCGACCATCACGCTCTTCGACAACGGCGAGCGCGGAGGAATCGTGCTTCCCCGCGAGCGCGATCGCCGGCGGGTAGATCTTCAACTCGGCGGTCGCGCCGTGCGCTATCGACAGACACGCGAGGAAGGAGAGGAGTATGCGCGGCATGATGTTCAGGGGGTGGAATTATTGAGGCGTGCGAGTTCGGCTTTCAATCGTGCGACTTCGGTCTCCGCGGCCTCGGCGCGTTGTCTCTCCGCCTCGGCGCGTTGTCTCTCCGCCTCGGCGCGTTGATCCGCCGCCTCAACCCGTCGCTTTTCGACCTCGGCCAACTCGGAATAAATGGGAACCAACGATCCATCGGGTTCAAACATGCGAATCCAGCGATTGGCGCTGCCGAGATACGGTCCTTCCCACGGTCCGAACCAGCACCCGAGCGACTCGCACCAGAGGCGGCCATTCTCGGCGATGAGTTTTCGATAACGGAATTTCTCGCTCAGCCGAAATGCGGTCAACTCCTCGGTCTCCCGATCGTAGAGCAAGTAGTCTTTCGTCATGAACGTCTGTTCGTAGATTTGCTTCTTGACCTTCCAGTCGGCATCGGCCGTCGTAGGGGATAGCAACTCGACGATCACGTCCGGATAGCGCCCCTTTTCCTCCCACACGGCCCAGTAGTCCCGCTCGTACGATCCATCGACATCCAGGACAACGAAGAAATCGGGTCCGCGAAAATCCCGATTCCTCACCTGCTCCGCGCTGAAATGGATGAACATGTTTCCGCCGCAATAATAATCGGTCCGCCCGCGCCAGCGCACGCGCAGGCTTTCGATCAGCAGGGTCATCTGGTCGCGGTGCCACGACGATTCCATGTTCTCGCCGTCCTCGTAGGGGAGTTCGGTCGGGATCGACGCGAGCGGATCGCGCGCGACATATTTCGGCGGCAGTGCGGTCATCGCGTTTCCTCGCCTCAGAACAACTCGCCAATTGGTTTCACGCCAAAGTCCACGATCGGGATTGGCCGGTTCTGCGGACCCGGCAGTTCCTTGTGAATCTCCAGCCCGAGGCCGTGCGCGATCGTCGCGGCGACCTCGCCGGGCGTCACGGGGCGCGTCTTCGGGATGTACCCCAACTCATCCGACTCGCCGACGACGCGGCCGCCCTTGATCGGACCGCCGCCGATCAACATGCTCCAGACGCCGGGGTGGTGGTCGCGGCCGCCGGCGGGGTTGATCTTCGGCGTGCGGCCGAACTCGCCCGTCGCCGCCACGATCGTGCTCTTGTAGAGACCGCGCTCCGTCAGGTCTTCGAGCAGCGCCGAGTAGGCCTGGTCGAAGTTCGGGGCGATCTCCTTGGCCATTTGCTCGATGTCCGTGAACGGCTTCGAGCCGTGGATGTCCCACGTCAGTTCGTCGAAGACCGTCTCGAACATGTTGACGGTGACGAACCGCACGCCGGCCTCGATGAGCCGCCGTGCCATGAGCATCGATTGCCCGAAGCGCGTCCGGCCGTAGCGGTCCTTCACCTTCGCCGGTTCCTTCTCCAGGGCGAAGGCGTCGCGCGCCTTGGCCGAGGACATCAGCTTGTAGGCGAGCTTGAAGTTGTCGTCCATCTGCTTCGCGGCCGGAGTGGACTCGAACGCCGCCTGCGCCCCGTCCACCGCGTCGCGCAACTTCTGCCGGCGTTCGGCGCGGATCGCCGTCAGGTACTCCGGCGGCAGCAGGTCCGGCACCTTGAAGTTCGGCACCGCCGGATCGGCGTTCAGGATGAACGGATCGTACGGCTTTCCCAGGTATCCCGCGCTCTCGGCGTGTGGCAGGTTCCCACCCGTCCGGCCGATCGGCTTCGGGATCATCACGTGCGCTGGCAGTTCGCCGCGGCCGCCCTTCAGGTAGCCGAGCGTGCAGCCGAGGTGCGGGTGCTCGATGCCGCCGGTGAAGAGGCGTCCTGTCTGCATCATCTGGTAGCCGGTGTCGTGCACGGCCGTCGCGGTGTGGTAGAGCGAGCGGATGACGGAGAACTTGTCCGCGTGCTTCGCTACTTTGGGGAAGATCTCGCTGATCTGGATGCCGGTCGCGTTGGTCTGGATCGGCTTGAACGGCCCGCGCACCTCGGCCGGCGCGTTCGGCTTCAGGTCGAACGTGTCGAGCTGGCTCGGCGCGCCGACCATCATGATCAGAATGCAGTTCGTATCGCCGTCGGCCTTGGTCTCGCCGCGCGCCTGCGCCCCGAGGACGCCGCCGAGCGTGATCCCGAGCGGCGCGAGCGCTCCGGCGTGGAGGAAGTCGCGGCGGGACGCCCCATCGCAGAACGTCGCCGGCTTGTCGGCATCGAGTCGGATCATGGATCGCTCCGGCTTAAGGGGTGGGTTGGGAGTGCCGTTCGACGCGGCGGCGCACCGCCTCGACGCCGAGCCGCCGGATGAGTTGGTCGAGTAGCGCGAGGTCCGCCGATTCGGAAGGCATCGGATCCACCGGATCGAACATCTGCAAGGGTCGTTCATTCGCGATGACGATTTGCGTGACCGGGAGATCGCGTACCGGCCCAACCGGATCGACGGGGTCGAACATCTGCAAAGGTTTGTACCGGCCCATACTTCCTCCCTGGCGGAAAAACGCTCGCGGGCGATCGGCTCATTCTCGCCGTCGATGAACAACTGAAACTCGTAAGTCCCCGATTCCGGGATCGAGATTCGATTGAGCGGTATCGCGAACGAATCGACAAAGTCTTCGCCCGAGACAACGAGCGGTCGATTCGGGTGCCACTCTTGATCGCCACCGTCGATGCCCAGCGGGACTTCGGCTTCTTCATCGTATTCGACCGGTTCGATGCGCACGAGTCGAATCCGACAGGCGTACTCGCCGGGTTCGCCATAAAGCTGACCGAAAATAAACAATCGATGGACTTCGGTCGGGAAGCGATTTCCCTCGGGCGGGAGGTGAACGATCAATCGGCCGAGCGAGAACTCATTCGGTTTGGCGGGATCGAACCAGACCGTGTGGCATGAAAGGAAGTGACGACAGGATACATTGACACCATCCGTGAATATGTCGTCGGTATCCCCGTCCAGCGGCATCTCGTCGGTCTCCGGTCATCGATCGATGCGATTCTCGACAACTTTTCCACGTTAGCCGAAGTGGTCCGACCGTTCAACGAAAATGAAGCCCTTGGCAGTTCGTGGTGTATCCGCGCGGTTCCGCTAAGATTCCCGCGACTCGATCCTGCCTACGGACCACATTCCCATGCTCCCCACCGACCCATCCCGCCGCTCGTTCCTCCAGGCCTCCGCCGCGCTCGCGGGGACGGCGACCCTCGCCGCGGCGCAGCCGAAGGAGGATGCGCCGCTCTTCGCCTACGTCGGCACCTTCAGCTCGCCGCTCAAAGACGTGCTGCCGACGCAGGTCGATCTGCCGCCCGGCAACGGACGCGGCATCCACTGCTTCCGCGTCAACCGCACCACCGGGGCGCTGACACCCGCCGGCATCACCGAACTCGGCACCAGCCCCAGCAGCCTCGCGATCAACGCCGCCGGGACGCGGCTCTACTCCGCCAACGAGACCGACCGCGTCGGCCCGGAGAAGCACGGCACCGTCAGCGCCTTCGCCCTCAACAAAGCCAACGGGAAGCTCGAACTCCTCAACAGCGTCCCCTCCGGCGGCGCGGGGCCGACCTACGTCAGCATCCACCCGAACGGCAAGTTCGCCCTCGTGGCCAACTACTTCGGCGGTTCGATTGCCGTGTTCCCGATCCTCGCGGACGGCAAGCTCGGCGAGGCCTCGGACGTGAAGGTCGATGCCGGCAAGATCGGCCCGACGAAGGCAACCAACGCCCCGCCCGGCAGCTTCGCCTTTAGCGGCCACGACCGCACGCACGCCCACCAGATCCAGGCCGACCCGACCGGCCGATTCGTCCTGCACGTCGACCTCGGCCTCGACACGATCTTCGTCTGGAAGTTCGACACCGCGAAGGGAACGCTCGCGCCGCACTCGTCCGTCGCGCTGCCGCCCGGCGACGGTCCCCGGCACTTCCACTTCCACCCCAACGGCCGCTGGCTCTACTCCATCCAGGAGGAAGGCTCGACTGTCGTGCTGTTCGACTACTCTGATGGAAAGTTGACGGCCCGGCAGACGCTCCCGACGCTGCCGCCGGGGTTCGCCGGCAGCAACTTCTGCTCCGAGATCCTCGTCTCGGCCGACGGCAAGTTCGTCTACGTCGGCAACCGCCTCCACGACAGCATCGGCATCTTCGCCGTCGGTGCGAAAGGTGAGTTGAAGTATGTGGGCGAGGAGTGGACGCGGGGGAACTATCCGCGCAGCTTCGAGTTCGATCCGAGTCGATCGTTCCTCTACTGCTGCAACCAGCGGGCGGACGCCGTGACGGTCTTCCGCGTCGACCGCGCGACCGGCGGCCTCGCCTTCACCGGCCACTACGCCCCGGTGGGGAACCCGTCGTGCGTGGTGTTCCTGGATTCGAAAGGCGGATAATCGAATGGATCACTCGATCTGCAACACCGCGCACGCTTCCTCGTAGCTCGCTTCCAGATCGAGCGTCACGGATGCGTGCTCCGCGATCCAGATCGTCTGGTTCGGCAGCGGTTGTCCAATGACCAACGGCTGATGCCACGCCTCGAACAGCCAGCGGTTGCGCCGTATCCGGCCGCGGGCCGTCACGGCGTAGATGTTGCCGGGCGGCGAGGACACGGAACGGTCCGAGCAGTCAATCGAATCCAGCAACTCCGAGTAGAGGTTGAAGTCGCGGCTCGTCACCACATCTACGATCGTCACGCAGACGTCCTCGCGCAGGAGGGCGGTGCATTTCGTCGTGAAGGCGCGCCGGGTCTCCGGCCGGTCTTTGTTCGAAGGGCTGACCAGTCCAATCGCGGCCACCAGTCGGCGGCCGCGAGCCTGGTCGTAGATGCGAACCGAATATTCGTCCACGTCGGGCAGATCGGTTTCCATTCGCGTCGTCGGCTCGTCCCGCAAGGCGAGCGCTGTTCCTCCCGTCGCTTCGATCTCCTCCCGTGCCGGCGCATCGTCCCGCTCGAAGGTGGCGGCATCGATCTCGACGGCACCACCGAGGTGGATCTTCGGCGCGGCCACGAAGCCCTTCGGCAGACGCTTCGCCAGTTGGAGGACCATCAACGACGGCCAGAGGCCGTGCAGTTCGTCCCACGAACTGCGGTCGTTGACGGGCGAATGGAAATGGTCGCGCAGCGGCATGACGATTCGTCCAAATCACTCGCGAAGTATCGCCAGTATAGCAGAGCGACCCGAACGTCCCATCTTCCGAAATTTTACCCTCTTCATTCACAATCATCCGTTACACTAACTGCGTTCCTCCCGCCGTCCGCACAACCCCGCCACCGCCATGTTCAACTCCGCCTCCCGCCGGGCGTTCCTCGGCTCCGCGTTCGCCGGCCTCGCCGCCAACCTCGTCCCGGCCCAGACGCCGGCGCCGAAGCCGATCGAAGACTACGCCTTCGTGCCGAACACGCTCTTCCTCACCTGGTTCCGCGACCCGACCACCACGATGGTCATCCAGTGGATCGGCACTCGCGGCGAGACGGCCGATACCACCATCTGGTACGGCGAACCGGGCGAAGCGTGGGAGACGCAGAAGGTCGTCACGAAGCCGTACCCGACCACGGACTTCACGGTCTTCCGCTGCGAACTGACCGACTTGACGCCGGGGACGGACTACGAATTCAAGATCGGGAAGAACGCCTCGCCGACGTATCGCTTTCGCACGATGCCGGCGAAGGCGACCGATTCGATCCAGTTCGTGACGGGTGGGGACTGCGGCGTGAACATCCACGCCGTCGCGAACAACATCCAGGCCGCGCGGCAGGACCCGATGTTCGCCGTCGTCGGCGGGGACCTCGGCTACGACAACGGCGTCTCGGCCGACGTCAGCATCGCCTTCATTCGCAACTATTCCAAGCACATGATCGCGAAGGGTGGCCGGCTGATCCCGCTCATCGCCGGGATCGGCAACCACGAAGTCAAGGGCGGGTACAAGGGCACGCGCGAGAAGGCCCCGTTCTTCTACGCCCTCTTCGACGGCCTCTACACCGACACCGGCTACGCCACGCTCGACTTCGGTGACTACCTCAGCCTCGTGATGCTCGACACCGGCCACACCAGCCCCATCGGCGGCGATCAGGCATCGTGGCTTGCGAAAACCCTCCAGGCACGCGAAGACCATCCGAACACGATCGTCGTCAACCATGTGCCGGCGTATCCGTCGTTCCGCAACATGAACGCCGTCGTGACGAAGACCAGCACGTCGGCGGGCACGGGAGCGGAGAACCGGACGCACTGGGTGCCGCTCTTCGAGAAGCACCGCGTGCCGGTGGTGCTGGAACACCACGACCACACCTTCAAGCGCACGAAGCCGCTCATCAACGGCATGGGCCACGACAACGGCGTGCTGTATCTGGGCGACGGTTCGTGGGGCCGGCTGCGCTCGCCGCAGAAGCCGGAAAAGCTGACGCACATGGCCGCGTTCAGCGCAGACTACCACCTGACTTTGCACCGCATCCAGGGGAACGAGCGGTATCACCTGGCGCTCGACGAGAACGGCCGCGTGATGGACGTGAGCCGCACCGGCCAGCGGGTAAAGGGCCTCGTGGCCGTGCCGGCGCTGCCGAAAAAAGGGTGAGGGATCTTGGGATAAAGAACGGAACATGCTCGAAGTGCGAGAATGCCGTGATTCTCCAGGGAGTGTGCTTCGTGGACGCAACTCACGAGTGATTCGCGCGAACTGACGGTGGTGGTCTATCGCTGGTCGAAGAAGCTGGGAGGGGAAGTGCGCGTCAAGCTGTGGGCGTGCGACTGCGCGGTGTGCGGTTTCACGGAGCTGTACGCGACGAACCTCAACGAGCTGGCAAGCGCGGCGATGGCGGCGCAGTCGCCGGAGTAGACGGCGATGAATGCGACCATCACTCCGTCGCACCCGCCAAGCGTAGGGCTTCAACTACCGAGCGATGCTTCCGATTGCGGGCATGCTGGAGCGGCGTGCGACCCTGGAAGGCGCGGGAGTTCACGTCGAAGCCGAGCGCCAGTAGCTTTTTGACTGTTTGCAACTTTCCCTCCCACGCGGCGATGCCCAAGGCCTCCGGCTGCCGCTTGGGATCGACGCCGTGCATCAGCAGGAACTCGACCATCTTCGGTTGGCCGTGCGAAATCGCGCAGGACAACGGACTGCCGATGCCGTTGTGCGGCCCGTCGGGATCGGCACCGGCCTTCAGCAATAGCTTTGCGACATCGGCCCGGCCGTGGAACGCCGCAATATGCAATGCCGTGCCGCCGTTCTTATGGGCGCGGACATCGGCTCCATGGGCCAGCAGCAGCTTCGTGATTGTCGCGTCGATGCCGCGGACCGCCGCGGAGCGGAGGGCGAAATCGCCGCCGTGGCGCCGCCGGTTGGGATCGGCACCCGCCTTCAGCAATAGCGCGACGACCGCACGATGATTGCGTTCGACGGCGCCCGTTAACGCCGTAGTCTTGTATTCGTCCGTCGCGTTGGGATCGGCGCCGGCCTTCAGCAGCAATGCGACGACCGCTCGATGCCCCTTTTCCGCCGCGACCATGAGCGCGGTCCGCCGGGCGGCTTCGAATTCCTTCGTGAGTTTCCCCGGCATCCGCACGTCGACCGCCACGCCCGCGCGAAGGCACGCCCGTACCGCCGCGAGGTCGCCCCGCTTCGCCGCCGCGAAGAACGCCGCGATTTCGTCGGTGGCTTTCGACTGGCCCATCGGCATTCCCTTCGCCGCGCTACGGCGCGCGGTCCTCGGTCATCATCGTGATGAGCGCCACGTCCAAACCGGGATCGGTGTATTCGAAGTGGATGATGATCGCGTCCACGGCGAAGCGGTCCCATGCGCCTTGCGGGCCCAAGATCTTGTCTTTGTACGCCTTCCCGCTCTGCTCCGGCTTGCCGAGCAGGCCCCGCACCTCGGTCCGGGTGGCATCGCGCGGCACCTTGTAGGGAAGCGGGCCGGTGAACGCCGCGAAGCCGTCCCGCGGCTCCACGTAGAGGAACACCGCGACGATCCGGCCATCTTCGGCCGAAACTTCATACCCCGCTTTCTTGCCAGCGAAACTCATCTCGACGGGTTGGCCCTCGTCTAAGTCCTCTTCCGTGGAAGCTTTCAGACGGTCCGCGGTAACCAATGCTCGAAACGGAGCGTTCTTGATCGACTTGCCGAGGATCGAAATCAGTTTTTTCGCCGTGGCCATGGGACGTGATCCTTGCGTTCTCGCGCGCGGCCGGCGTTTACTACAGCCTTTCCGCCAACGCGGAGACGAGCCGCCGCGCTTCGGCGTCCAGTTGCCTCTTGGTGTAACGGCCGAGGAGGGTGTCTTCCAGTTGCCGGCCGGACTTCACGTACCGCACTCCTCCGCCAGCTCGGCACCGATCGAATCGTCGAGCATTCCGTAGAGTGAACTCATCTCCCATACTCCTCGGTTCCGACTTTCAGCAATCGGTCGAGAAGATCACGGCCCGTCCGGCGGCGGCAGCGGATTTGTAGAAGCGGCGCAGGTCGAGGAAATTCGACCACACATACTCGAAATCCTCGTCGCAGAGTTCGAACTCGTAGTCGTCGGGGTCGATCGTGGCGTAGCGTTTTCGCATGCCGGCCTTCGTGATCGCCGCGAGCGCTTCGGCCACCTTACGCGTTTGCTTGGCAGTCACGTAGGCCACGGTGTTGTCGTTGCCGCGGTGTAATTGGCGCCCGCCGCAGACGGCGTGGTTGAGCGGATACTCGCCGTTGTCGTAGAGGAGTTCGCCGTCCGTCAGGCAACGGTGGATGCCGTCCCACGCCTTGTCGGTTTCGACGAGGTTGGCCTCGTCCCAGACTTCCTCGATCTCTTCGATTAACGCCATCAGCTTGCGGTCGGACTTCGCCCCCAGCAGTGCCTTTTCCTGCTCCTTGTCGAGCGCGAAGTGAACTCCCAGCGACATGGCGGCGGCTCCTGGTCGAATTGGAAAGGTGCCCGTTCCTTTTTTACTTCAGCGCCTCTTTCCACTTCTTGATGCGGACGGGGTCGAGGTCGGCCTTGCGGTCGCCGCCCACGCAGACGGCGCCGCGGACCGCGAACCAGTCGGGCCTCACGCCCTTCAGCTTCTTCAAGTCCTCCAACTTCAGCGAACCGCCGATGGCGACGGCCACGCCACCGTCGCGCAGCGTCTCCACCAGTTCGCCGATCTCGTCGGCGTCCAGGAAACTCAACAAGTTCTTCTTGTCCTTGACGTAGGTGTCCAGCAGGAAGGCCTTGTACTTGTAGCGCTTGGCGAACTTGGCGACCTCGGCGGGGGGCACGGACTTGGCGCGGGTGTGGTCGGCGTAGGCGACGGCAACGACTTCGGGGCCGCGCTTCATCTGGCGGCGCATGTCGAGGAGGTCTTCGCCCCATCCGGGGGTGTGCGTGTAGCCGGCGAGTCCCCACTTCACATAGGTGAGCGGGAGCTGGAGGTGCCAGTGGGCTTCGACGAGGGCGTTGGGGGTCCACTCGCCGAGGGCGGCGCTGACGGGCACCTTGCCATCGACGATGGTGAGGACGGTGCCGACGACTTCGGCCTCGGCGGGGGCGAGCGGCCCGCGGCCGGGTTCCTTGACGTCGATGAGGTCGGCGCCGGCCTTGAGGGCGGCGTGAGCCTCTTCGGGGGAGCGAACGCTCACGAGGAGTTTCGGTGGGCTTCCCTGCTTCGTCGCCTTCATCGCGCGGTCTCGGGTGGAAGGATGATGCGGGGTTCCGGCGCGCCGGGCACGGTAAAGAACCGAGTCTGGCCGGAACAGCGGTGGAACGGCAGCGGTACGGGGCGCGTGAACACGAGACCGTACAACACGGGCGGGACGAACCAGCCCGGGTCGTTCAGGTGCCGGTGGGCCTCGGCGGCGAAGGCCGCGCGCGTCCGGTATTCCCGGCATTCTATGAGTTCGACGCGACCGATGACGCCGCCGGCGAGGGCGCAGAGGGCGGCAAGGTCGGGCGTCACGTGGCCCAGAGCCTCGGGGCGCGCGTCGGGCGTCTTGGACGCGTGGATCAGGAGCGGCCCGCGCAGGTGCGTCGGCCAGGATCGCACTTCGATCCGCTTGCGTCCGGCGACGATCAGGCCGGCCCAAGGCTGGCGAATCGAAAGGGCGATCGGGTTCACGGCGTCGTCCGGCGCGGGGCGATGCCGCCCATTCTAGGGGCGGTCAGCCGCGGCGCGGGAGGATGTGAACGGGGAAACGGAGTTCGCCGCCCGCGACGCCACTGACCCCGACGCTTAAGGTGACGGGCGATTGGCCCGCGGGGCTTTCCCAGGGAACGTGGACATCGAAGGCCCGGGGCTGCGACTGGCCGAGCCACGCGAGCGTCAGCAGGGAGTGCGCCACGCCGGCGTTCGTCACCTTCAATTGCAGACTGAGATTCGCGCCGCGTTCGACCGGCCGGTCGACATAGCCCGTCGCGAGCAGGATCGAATCGTTGTGGAAGGCGCGCGAGAGGGTGTAGACGCTATCGAAGGTTTCCGGCAGGTGCGCGAACACCTGCACGCGAACGCTCTCGCCGGGAGAGATCTGCGCGGGGCCGAAGACGCTCAATTGCACGATATCGGTGGGAGTGACGCGCCAGCCATTGAACCAGGACTTGAACCGGAACCACCAGGACCGGGCAAAGACCGGCAGGGCCGGCGGCGCGACGGACGGCAGGCTCGGTGTCAGAGGCGCATCGACATTCACGGAATACAAGACGGGCACCGGCAAGACGGGCAGGGTCGCGGTCGGTTTCGAGCGATCGCGGACGGTTTCCGGCGCGGGTACCGCCTGCGATCCGGAGGCGTTCGGTTCGCCGACCGCCCGCAAGGTGGTCCAGCCGGGGAATCGCTTTCCTCGGGGGGCACATAATCGCCGAAGTCGATCTCGCTGACCGAGATGGGCCGGGGCTTCGCGAGGATGACGGGTTCGTCGGCCGTGCGGGGGATGGCGGTCGTCGCCGCGCCCGCGACGACGGGCGTGTCGATCGTCTGTTGCGGCATGGCCGGAGCCAGTGTCGGCCGCGCGGGGGCCGGCGTGGGTACCGGCACGGGTTCCTGGGATTCGGGCAGTTCGACGTATTCCTCGGAGATGCCGGCGAGGAGCTTGGTGAGCACCTCGCGCATGCTCGCGGGTCGTCGGCTCGGCGCTTTCGCCATGAGTCGCTGGATCAGGTCGTCGATCCAGCCGGGTACATTCGGGTTGAGCGCGCGGGCGGAGGGGGGCGGTGCGGTTTGATGCGCGAGAACCTTATCGACGACGTTGCCGTCGGGGTAGGGAAGCTGTCCGGTGAGCAAGTAATAGAAGGTGCAACCGAAACTGTAGATGTCGCCGGCGGGGTCGCGGAGGGTGGGGGAGTTGAGGGTTTCGGGGGCGCAGTATTCGATCATGCCGGCCGTGGCGTGCGCGGCGGACATGGTATCGAGCATCGATTCGTCGTCGGCGATGTTTTCCGACAGGATGGCGCCGACGCCGAGGTCGAGAATGCGGATCTGACCATCGGTGCCGACGAGCAGGTTGGCGGGATTGATCAGGCCGTGGGCGATGCCGAAGTCGTGGCAGATGGCGAGGCCTTCGGCGGCCTGGGCCATGGCTTGCAGGGCGGCGGGAATCGTGGCGGGGCCTTTGTCGCGGACCCGAGTGGCCAACGACTGACCTTCGACGAACGGCCAAACGAGGTAATGGGATCCGGCCGCCGAATCGACATCCACGAAGGGAACGATGGCGGGGTGGGCCGGCAAGGCCGCGAAGATCGCCAGTTGAGTCTTGGCCTGCCGCACGTTCCAGAGGCTGCGCAGCGGCAATACCTTGATGGCGTAACGTTTGCGATCGGATCGGCCGATCGCCTGATAGACTTCGCCGATGCTGCCGCTGCCGACCGGTTCGGCGAGGAAGTACGGGCCGAGGACCAAGTGCCGCGCGGCGCCGGCCAGGCATCGATCGGCCTGATAGCGGGTCAGGAGACCCGTTCCGACGAGAAAATCGGCGAGGGCGGCCGCGTCGCCGTTGCGCTTCGCAGCCTTGAATTCCGCCAGATAAGGCCCCAACTGCGCCGGCTCGAACACGCGCGCAGTCGTGAGTTCCTTCACGAACCACGCGGCGTTGGGGGTGGCGGTAGTCGAGGGCATGACGGACTGGCAAGTGTCAGGAACCAACGTCCGATCGACTATAGAGCGTCTTCTTGAAGATGCCAAACAACCGCAAGGTTTCCCTTTCCGGAACGAATAGTGGATTGAGGGGGCAGCGAAATGACGAAAATCGGGCGCGAACCGCGCGGCGCGGCCTCTTCCGGGCCATGATCGAACATAGAATGGGCCAAGTCCCGGCCCGACCGGTGGCAAACCATAACGGAGAGCCAAAGATGAACAGTTCTCCCAACCGTGCCTCCCGCCAGACCGAGAAGGCGAAGCGGAAAGTGGCGAACCTGGATTTAACGACCGCCCGCCGGATGTTACCGTTAGTGCGTAGCATCGTGACGGACATCGTGACGACCGCGGAGCAGATTCAGACGTTGGCGCCGGAACAGGCGACGCTCGACGAATACCGTCGCAGCCTCACCTGGGCCAGCCGCGAACGCCGCTACGCGGTGACCGACGCGATCGCGAACGCGGAACGCAGCCTCGACGGTGCGGTCCGTGAACTCGATACGCTCGGCGTGTCGCTGGTGGATGGACGTCAGGGGCAGGTGGACTTCCCCACGCGGATCAACGGCCGACCCGCGGCCTACTCGTGGCGGCTGGGCGAAGAGGCCCTCGACTACTGGCGCTATGCCGGCGAGGAGAATCGACGACCCATCCCGGCCGAGTGGCAGCATGGCGTTTCGCAGCCCTGAGGATGCGAGCGCGGTCGCCCGCCGCGCGGCGGATTCCGAGAAGAGGTCAAGATTTGCGCGAGACGAGAAGACTGGAAAATGACCTTGTTTTCCTTGCGTCCCGCGCGATCGCGATCTAGATAGAGGTGTCTCCGAGATCGGCACGGGCCGAACCCGATGACGCCAACCGGCGAGGACCTTCTTCGCCGGATGTTTGTTGATGTCGGCTTTTTCCGCTCCGAGGGGGGAGCGGTTTGAGCAGCCAGGCTACCGAAGGGATGGACGGGACCCAAAAGTATGCTTGGTACCGGGCACGGGAAACCGTGCCCGGTTTTTTTTCGTACCCGCCTACAATAACCGCCGCTCCGCTCCCTCCCTTCACTTCGGAGATCGGCCATGCCCGCCTCCCGCCGCGCGTTCCTTCACGCCTCCGCCGTATCCACCGCCACCTTTGCCTTTGCCAGGACTTCCACCGCCGCCGAAGGCCGAATGCCGATCGCGCTCGTCGGTTGCGGCGGCATGGGTACGAACCATCTGAAGCTCCTCGCGGCCCGCAAGGACGTGGAACTGAAGTACGTCTGCGACGCCGATGCGAACCGGCTCGCGGCCGCCGCGAAGATCGCGTCCGACGCCGGCCACGGCGTCACGCCCGTCGGCGACCTGCGGAAGGTCCTCGACGACAAGTCGATCGTCGCCGTCTGGCACGCCACGCCGGACCACTGGCATTCGCCCGGCGGCATCCTCACCGCCGACGCCGGCAAGCACGTTTACGTCGAGAAGCCTTGCTCGCACAACATCCGCGAGGGCCGACTGCTCGTCGAGGCCGGGGTTCGCAATAAGGTCGTCATCCAGGTCGGCACGCAGGCGCGTAGTACGCCGACGGTGCAAGAAGCGATGAAGCGGCTGCACGACGGTGCGATCGGCGACATCCTCGTGGCGAAGGCGTGGAACAGCCAGCTCCGCCGTAACCTCGGCCACGTGAAGCCAACGCCGCCGCCGGATCACCTCGACTACGCCATGTGGCAAGGCATGGTGCCGGAAGCACCGCACTACGCGAACCGCGTCCCCGGCATGTGGCGCTTCTTCTTCGACTACGGTGCCGGCGACATGGGCAACGACGGCGTCCACAACGTCGATGTCGCCTGCTGGGGCCTGAACCTCCAGCAACTTCCCAATCGTGCCGCGGCCCTCGGCGGCAAGCATTTCTTTGACGACGACCAACAGTGGCCCGACACGCAGTACGCCGTCATGGAGATCGATGGTACCGACGGCAAGACGCGCCAGTTCATCTACGAACAGCGCATCTGGTCGCCGTATGTGCAGGAGGAGTACGAGAACGGCAACGCCTTTTATGGAACGAAGGGGATGCTGGTGATGGGCCACACCGTCGGTTGGAAGCTCTATGGTCCGCGAAACAAACTGATCGAGCAGATGACCGGCCGCGTCGATCTGAGTGGGCACCACACGAACTTTCTGAACGCGATCCGGTCCGGCGAGAAGCCGAACGCGCCGGCGATCGCCGGTCACGTCGCGGCCGGCATCTGCCACCTCGCGAACATCTGTGTACGGACGCGGAAGACGGTGCAGTTCGATCCGAAGTCGGAGCAGATCGTCGGCGATCCGGAGCTGAACGCGATGGTGAAGCGGAAGTACCGCGACGGCCACTGGGCCGTGCCGAAGGGCGTGTGAGCAATTCACCAACCCGACGCGTCTGCGTGGAATAGTGTTCCCTCGCTCAATCGTCGGGTTGGTGTGATGGGCTTTAAGGCGGAGGGTGGCATTGAAGACCATCGAGGCGATATACGGTGTTCCGGGCGACGAGCCCGTCGTTCAGCTTTTCGTTCCTGACGGCATTCAATGGGGCGAAGTACGCTATCGTGGAGGTCGGCTGGAAATTGAACTGTTCGCTTCGCAGGGACAATCATCGAGCGTTGTTGATGCGGACGAGTTGCTCCACATCATTGGACTCGCCAAGGAAAAGTTGGTTATCGACCAAGGGTGATCCTATTCGCAGAGGAAAGTGCCGCGCATCATGTCGACCTTGAGGAGTTCGGCATGGTTGTGTGGGGTGGCTGCGATTGCACCTAACGTCATGTCAGCCCATCCCGCTTCATGTCCGCGAGGGTCGCTTCCATCGCCGTCACGGTCTTCGCCACGTCGTCGTTCGTGTGCTCGCAGCTCGTCATGCCGCCGGTGCCCCACCAGTCGACGCCGTTGAGCAGCATCCCCTGCCGCATCGCGTAGACCTGTTTCATGTTCTTCGGACCATCGAGTTGGTTCACGTCGCCGCCGTGCGGGATGAATCCATCGTTCACGCCGGACGCCTTCGGATACTGCCCCGTCGCGTTCGGCAGCGCGCGGACCATGCTGAAATCGCCGTACGCAAGCCACGGGAGCTTGTTCGCCGCGAACATCGCATTCAGCCCGTTGCGCAGGTTCACGGCCGCCTCGTTGGCTTTCCGGCACGGCTCACCCGTCAGGACGCGCTTCAAGGTCGCGACGCCAGCGGAGGCGGAGAGAGGGTTCGCGTTGTAGGTGCCGGGGTGCTTCATCTTGGGCTTCCCCGGCCGCGGTTCGATGTAAGCGAGGATGTCCGCCTTTCCCGCGAGGCACCCGCCGGGCAGTCCGCCCGCAAGGATCTTCGCCAGCGACGTCAGGTCCGGCATCACGCCGTAGAACCCCTGCGCCCCGCCGGGTGCGACGCGGAAGCCGGTGATGACTTCGTCGAAGATCAGCACGCGGCCGGTGCGCGTGCACAGCTCGCGCAGACCCTTCAGGAACTCGCCGCGAATCGGCACCGCACCCCAGTGCCCGCCGGTCGGTTCGAGGATCACCGCCCCAATGCCGTCGTCCTGCTTGATCGCGTCCTCGACGGCGTTCAGGTCGTTGGGCGGGATCGCGACGCAGTTCGCGGACACGCTCTCCGGCACGCCGGGCACGCCGGGCGCGTCGTACGGCGGATCGGCGGATACCGTGACGTAGTCGTGCCAGCCGTGGAAGTGGCCCTGGAACTTGAGGAACTTCGGCCGCCCGGTGTGAAGGCGCGACAGCCGCAAGGCCATCAACGTGGCCTCGGTGCCGCTGCCGGTAAAGCGGATCTTCTCCGCCGACGGCACGAGTTGCTTCACGAGCTGGCCCCACTCGATCTCAAGCTCATGGCACGCGCCGGGGTGCGTGCCCTTGGCCATCTGCTCCTGCACGGCTTTGACGACGTCGTCCGGTGAATGGCCGAGCAAGTGCGACCCGTGGCCGACGAAGTAGTCGATCAGTTCGTGCCCTTCGATCGACCACTTCTTCGATCCCTTCGCGCGGTCGACGTAGATCGGGAACGGCTCCATCATGCGCGTGTCGTGCGTGACGCCGCAGGGGAAGAGCGTCTTCGCGACTTCGAAGCGCTCGCGGGACTTCGGGAACCGGCTCGTGTAGCGTTCGACGAGAGTCATGGGTCGATCCCGATGGAGTTTTGCACTTTTCATTTATCATTTTGCATTGTTCCGGTCATTGTTGAACCAACCCAAAACGAGAAACGAAAAATTCCAAACGTCGGATCGACTCGAATCAATCGAACTCGCACCCGTCGACCCGTTGCGGTATCATGACTGTCCCACCGGTTGGCCCGTCGATCCGCTGGAGCGCCTTCATGCGAGTTCTCTCCCTGTTTGCCTTGCTTCTCGTATCGTCCGCGCGCGCCGACGAGTTGTCGTACAACCGCGACGTGCGGCCGATCCTTTCGGATAACTGTTTCGCCTGCCACGGGCCGGACAAGAACCAGCGCAAGGCGAAGCTTCGCCTCGACGAGCGAGACGTGGCAATCGCGCGCAAGGCGATCGTACCCGGGAAGCCGGGCGAGAGCGCGCTGGTGGCGCGGATCGAGAGCAAGGCCGCCGACGAGCAGATGCCGCCGCCGGATTCGCACAAGATGCTGACGGCGGCGCAGAAGACCATTCTCAAGAGGTGGATCGCCGAAGGCGCGAAGTACGAGCCACACTGGGCGTACATCCCGCTCAAACCGTTTCGCGGCGAGGCGAAGCCGAGCGCGGGCGCGATCGATCATTTCATTCTCGAACGACTCAAGAGAGAAAAACTCGCCCCCTCCCCCGAAGCGGATCGTGTCACGCTCATTCGCCGGCTGAGCTTCGATATCACCGGGCTGCCGCCGACGTGGGCCGAGGTGCAGGCGTTCGCGAAGGACGACAGCCCGCAGGCCTACGAGAAGCTCGTCGACCGCCTCCTCGCCAGCGCGCACTACGGCGAGCGCATGGCGCTCTTCTGGCTCGACCTCGTCCGCTACGCCGACACCATCGGCTACCACAGCGACAACCCGATGCCGGTCTGGCCGTACCGTGATTACGTCATCCGGGCGTTCAACGCGAACAAGCCGTTCGACGCGTTCACGGTGGAGCAACTCGCCGGGGACCTGCTGCCGAACGCGACGATCGAACAGAAGACGGCGAGCGCGTACAACCGGCTGCTGCAAACCACCGAAGAAGGCGGCAGCCAGGCGAAGGAGTACGAGGCGAAGTACGCTGCCGACCGCGTGCGGAACGTCGGCTCCGTCTGGCTCGGCGTCACGCTCGGCTGCTGCCAGTGCCACGACCACAAGTACGATCCGTTCGCCACGAAGGACTTCTACGCGATGGCGGCATTCTTCGCGGACGTGCAGGAGCCGGCGGTCGGCGGTCGCGGACCGGGCACGCCGCTGGCGACGCCGAAGCAGGAAGCCGAATTGAAGAAGTTCGACGCCGCGATCGCCGAGGCGAAGAAGGCGCTCAAGGCGGAGGAGGAGAAGTTTTTGCCGAAGCAGACCGAGTGGGAGAAGACCGCGAAGAACCTGCCGGCGAATATCCAGAACATTTTGAAGGTGGAGAAGCGCACGCCGAAGCAGACGAACGACTTGAAGACGTTCTACCTCGGTCAGCTTGCGGAGACGAAGCCGCTGCGGGACACCGTGGCGCAGCGCGAGGCGGAGCGGGCCGCGTACGCGTCGAAGATTCCGAACTGCCTCATCACGCAGGCCGGGCCGCCGCGGACCGTGCGCGTGCTGCCCCGCGGCGACTGGCTCAACGACTCCGGGGAAATCGTGCAGCCGGCCACGCCGAAGGTGCTCATCTCCACGACGATGACGCAACCCCGTGCCACCCGGCTCGACCTCGCGAAGTGGCTGCTCGCCAAGGAGAACCCGCTCACCGCGCGCGTCTTCGTCAACCGCGCCTGGAAGCTCTTCTTCGGCGCCGGCCTCGCCCGCACGCTCGACGATGTCGGGATGCAGGGCGAAGCGCCGAGCCATCCCGAACTGCTCGACCACCTCGCGCTCGAGTTCCAGAACGGCTGGGATGTGAAGACGCTCGTGAAGGCGATCGTGATGTCGAAGACCTACCGGCAAAGCTCGAAGCCCCGGCCCGAGTTGGCCGAGCGCGACCCGGCCAACCGCCTCCTCGCTCGGCAGAACCGTTTCCGCCTCGATGCCGAGTTCGTCCGTGACAACGCGTTGTCAGTTTCGGGCCTGCTCGTGAGCAAGCTCGGCGGGCCGAGCGTGAAGCCGTACCAGCCCGCCGGTTACTGGACGGCGCTGAACTTCCCGCCCCGCGAGTGGCAGAACGATTCCGGCGACGGCCTCTACCGCCGCGGCATGTACACGCACTGGCAGCGGAGCTTCCTGCAGCCGAGCCTGTTGGCGTTCGATGCCCCGAGCCGCGAGGAGTGCGCCACCGAGCGCGTGCGCTCGAACCTGCCGCAGCAGGCGCTCGTGCTTCTGAACGATCCGACCTACGTCGAAGCCGCCCGCGCCTTCGGCGAACGCATCCTCCGCGACGGCGGCAAATCGCCGGCCGAACGCATCGACTGGCTGTACCGCCAGGCGCTCTCGCGTTCCCCGACGGCCGACGAAGCGAAGGTGCTGGCCGAGTACGTCGCGAAGCAGTCGAAGGACTACGCCGCGAACGAAGCCGAGGCGAAGAAGTTCCTCGCCATCGGCGCGAAGCCGCTGCCGAAGGATGCGAATGTCGCGGAACTCGCCGCTTGGACCGCGACGGCACGCGTCGTGTTGAATCTGCACGAGTTCATCACCCGAAACTGAGAAGAGAATTAGCCGCCGATGAACGCAGATAAAAACCGGATCTGAATGAAATCCTGTTTTCTCTGATCGTGTCTTGATCTGCGTTTATCGGCGGCAAAATATTCGAGGATTGGAAATGTCTCTCCTTCAACGTCGCGTCTTCCTCGGCCAATCGACCCGTGGACTCGGCGCGCTCGCGCTCGCCGGCCTGCTGAACAAGAAATCGTCCGCGGCCGCGAAGGCCAAGGGTGCCATCGAACTCCACCACAAGCCGCGCATCGAGCGCGTCATCTGGCTCGTCATGGCCGGCGGACCCTCGCACCTCGAAACCTTCGATTACAAGCCGAAGCTCGCCGAACTCGACGGCAAGCCGATGCCCGTGTCCATCACGAAGGGCCAGCCGATCGCCCAGCTGCAAGGGCAGCAACTCAAGTGCCTCGCGCCGCAGCACAAGTTCAAGAAATTCGGCAAGTCCGGCCAGGAGATGTGCGAACTCTTCCCGCACCTCGGCGAAGTCGCGGACGACATCTGCATCATCCGCAGCCTGCACACCGAGGCGATCAACCACGACCCGGCCCATACGTTCATCAACACCGGCACCACGATCTCCGGGCGGCCGAGCATGGGCAGCTGGATCACCTACGGCCTCGGCAGCGAGGCGAAGGACCTGCCCGGCTTCGTCGTCCTCACCTCGCAGGGCCGCGGCGGGCAGAATCAGCCGATCTCCTCGCGCCAGTGGC
This sequence comes from Gemmataceae bacterium, assembly GCA_019636445.1. GTDB lineage: Bacteria > Planctomycetota > Planctomycetia > Gemmatales > Gemmataceae > Limnoglobus. The sequence goes on from JAHBXO010000007.1 coordinate 55,096, forward strand.
ACAGCGGCTTCCTGCCGAGCCGCTTCCAGGGAGTGCACCTGCGCGGCAAGGGCGACCCGGTGCTGTATCTGTCCAGCCCCGCCGGCGTGAACCGCGATCAGCAGCGCGACACCGTGAGCGCCATCCAGAAGCTGAACGACCTGCACAACGGCGTCGTCGACGACCCCGAGATCGCCACGCGCATCCAGCAGTACGAGATGGCGTTCCAGATGCAGGCGAGCGTGCCGGGCCTCATGGACCTGAAACAAGAGGACAAGAAGACGCTCGACCTCTACGGCACGCAAGGGGCCGACGGCACCTTCGGCGCGAACTGCCTCCTGGCTCGAAGATTGGCCGAGCGCGGCGTGCGCTTCATCCAACTCTACCACCGCGACTGGGACCACCACGGCGGCATCAAGAACGACATCAAGCTCAAGATCGAGGAAGTGGACCGCCCGCTCATGGCGCTCATCAAGGACCTCAAGCGCACGGGCCTCTTCGACAGCACGCTCGTGGTCTGGGGCGGCGAGTTCGGCCGCACGCCGATGTCGCAGGGCGGCAGCGGCCGCGACCACCACATGAAGGGCTTCACGATGTGGCTCGCCGGGGGAGGCATCAAGGGCGGCCTGTCGTACGGCGCGACGGACGAGTTCGGCTACAACGCCGCCGAGAACGTGGTGAGCGTCCACGACCTGCACGCGACGATGCTGCACCTGCTCGGGATCAACCACGAGCGCTTCAGCGTGAAGTTCCAGGGCCTCGACGCCCGCCTGAGCGGCGTGGAGCCGTGCCGCGTGGTGAAGGACGTGTTGGCGTGAGAATTGGTGAGCCGCCGGGTGGGAGCGATCGCCCACGACCCGGCAGCTGACGCCGCTAGGCTCCTCGTCTTTGATCGACGGTGAAAGGAAATCCATGTCGCCCAACATTCCCGCCGGCACCGAGCGGGTGCGGCCGTTCCTGCCCACGAAGGATTTCGACCTCTCGCGGCGCTTCTACGAGGCGCTCGGCTTCGAGAAGGTGCTCGACAGTGAAGTGGCCATCTTCAACGCCGGCTCCGGCGGGTTCCTCCTCCAGCGGGGCTACCAGAAGGATTGGGCCGAGAACTGCATGCTGCAGCTCATGGTCGACGACCTCGACGCGTGGTGGGTGCGGATCGAATCGCTGGCGTTGGCCGAGCGGTTCGGCGTGCCGAAGCCGAGCTCGCCGGCGATGCAGCCATGGGGGCTCCGCGTCGCCTACCTGATCGACCCCGCCGGCGTCCTCTGGCACATCTCCGAACGCCGCTCGGATGCGAAGCACGATCTTTGATTGCCGCGCGTCGAACGATTGGGCGTTTCCGTCCGACTCGTGATACGATGCCAGCATCGACGAGGTGATGCGAATGGCGAGTGCGAAGACGAAAGCGAAGGACCGCAACGGCGTGGCGACGACCTCCGGGGAAGTTCTGACCCTTCCCGAAGTGGCCGCGTATCTGCGCGTCGACGAGAAGGAGATCCCCGCGCTCGTCGAGCACGACGCGCTGCCCGCCCGGCGCATCGGGAACGACTGGCGATTCCTGAAGTCCGCCGTCAATCATTGGCTTCAATCCGGCACGTCTCCCGAACCGCGACCCGGCACGAAGGAGGCGATCATGCCTTTCTTCGGCATCTTCAAGGATGAGGACGTCAATGAGTTTTTGGACACGCTCGGCAAACTGCGGAAGTCTATGGAATGATCCTGCTCGATACCGATACGCTGACGCTCTTCGACCACGGGCATGAGAATGTGCGCCGGCGGATGGCCAACAGCTTCGGCCTTCCGGTCGCGATCACCGTCGTCACGCGCAACGAATCGCTTCTCGGGCGCGCGGCCAATCTCTTGAAGGCCGCCGACGAGGCCGAATTGCGCATCGCGATCGTCCGGCTCTTGCATGCCGAGAAGTTGTTGGCATCCTTTCCGATCATCGGCTTCGACGACGCGGCTATCGCCCACTTCGACCGGCTGCGGAAGCAGAAGAACTTCAAGAAGATCGGCCGGCCCGACCTGCTCATCGCCTGCATCGCGCTGGCCCGGAACGCGTTGCTCGTCACGCGGAACACCAAGGACTACCGGGACATCCCCGGCCTGCGGATCGAGAACTGGGTGGATTGAACGGGTTCCGGCTGCCCGGAGGAGACGCGATGCGCACCGCTCTCAAATGGCTCGTCGGTGCGGCCATCGTCGCCGCCGTCGTTCTGGTCATCGTCGCCCAGTTCGCACCGCCATCCAACTCGCTCCGCCCGCTGACCGACGACGAGAGGGCTCTCGTCGATTCGGGAAACCGATTCGCCATCGCCCTCCACGGCGAACTTGCCAAGGGCAACTCCGGCAACGTCTTCGCCTCGCCGCTGGGCATCCGGTCGGCGCTGGCGCTGGCGGCGCATGGCGCGAACGGCCGCACGCGCGAGGAGTTCGAACGAGTCCTGCGCCTGCCGGCCGACCGGACAAGATCCCTCGCCGCCGCGTCGCTCGCGACCCGCTACTCCGGCCTGCGCGGGAACTGCGAACTGGACGCCACCAACGGCGTCTGGGCGTTGCGCAACCTCGGCGCTCACGAGGCTTACCGAACCGACATCGGCCGCGTCGCCGACGGTGGATTCCGAGAACTCGACTTCGCCGACCGCGCGGCGGCGAGCCGCGAGATCAACGCCTGGATCGCCGAGCGGACCCGGGGCCGCGTCGCGGAGCTGATCGGTCCGAACGACCTCGGCGATGCGACCCGCCTCGTGCTGGCCAACGCGATCGCCTTCCGCGGCCGCTGGCGACAGGCCTTCACCGGCGAAACTGTGGACGGGACGTTCCATTGTCTCGATGGCTCGCGCGTCGCCGTGCCGTTCATGGAGGCGAAGGGCATGCAATGCCGCGGCTGGTTCGGCGAGGACCGGGTGCTGCTGGAGTTGCCTTACCGGTCCGGCGACCTGGCGATGGTCGTCGTGATGCCGCGAGGGAAGAGCACGCTGGCGGAAATCGAACAGAGCCTGATGCTCGACGACCTCGAGCGGTGGATTCGGGAACTAGGCGAGCCGACGGAACAGGATTTCTTCTTCCCGAAGTTCGCGGTGCGAAAGCGGCTCGAATTGCGGAGCGCCTTGGAATCGCTCGGGCTGCGGAGCGCCTTCGCGCCCGCGGCCGACTTCACCAGCATCCACAGGACCGAGCCGCTGTTCGTCGACCGCGTGCTGCACCAGTCGTTCGTCGAAGTGGACGAGTCGGGCACCGAGGCTGCGGCCGCGACGGTCGTCGAGATGAAGAAGTCGGAAAAGCTGGCTCCCAATTTCCGGTTCGACCGACCGTTTCTGTTTTTGATTCGCGACACGAAGAACGGCACGATCCTCTTCCTCGGCCGCCTCGCGAATCCGTTGGAGTGAAGGCGGCCTCTCACTTCCCCTTCCCGACCGCCTCCTTCGCCCCTTCGACGATCCCCTTCACCGCGCCCTTCGCGACGTTCTTGCGCGTCTCCTCGGCGTTCTTCTTCACGCCTTCGCCGATCCCCTTCAGGTTCACGGCATGGCGCACGGCCACCACGTCGTCGGGCGTTCGCGCGACGCCGTCCGGGCCGAGCGAGCGCACGGTCACGTGCTCGGCCACACCGCCCTGCGAATACTCGACCGCCAATTCACGCCCCCACGGGTCGGCCTCCGGCAGCGTGTCGTTCGGCCAGCGCACGTAGACGCCTGTGGGCGTGGTTTGCCGGTCCAACTTGTCGGCCCAGGTGGCGACGAGCCGGCGCGCCTCGGCGATGTTCGGATCGTCCGCGGGCTTGGACGGCGCGCGGAAGACGAAGTACGAGCACCTGCCCGGCGGCGACGGTGCAGACGATCCGGTTGAAGCTGATGTAGGTGGGGGCATCGGTGCAGAGGTCGGTGCGTCGCTGGGTGGTGCGAATGTCGGGCAGTTATCCGTGGGCCGATCTGTTCGCGTCGGTGGCCCGTCGGCTATCGGGACCTCGGTTCGTCGGGAGTTCGTAGCGGGCCGCGAGATCGAGTGCGGAGCGCCCTGATCGGCGGATGGGGGAAAGGGGGCGGTTCCGACGGCACGCCGTTCCGCGGAATCGAAGGTCGCCAAAGCGGTCAACGATCCCGCACCGACTGCAAGTGAAATCTCCGAGAAAGATGCGGGCTAGCGACCACATCCTCCACCCGAGCAACCAGAGGGTCCGCTATCTGCCATCGGCAGACCCACTTTCAGCTTCTCCCACTGTCCGCCCGTGCCGACCCGATCCTTAGGATCACTCCGCGTCTGATCCCAAACACCTTTTGAAAGGACGTACCAGCAGAAATAGCAGTGATTGCTCGTCGCGCCCGGCAGGGCGTTCGGGTCGCGGGCGAGGATTTCGTCGCGGATGGCCGTCAGCCCCTTGCGGAAGACCGTGCCGATGTACGGGTGCTTCCGCGCCGCACGGATGATTTCCTCGACAGTATCGGCGTGGATGTTGCCGATCGTGAGCTGGTCGAGGTCGCTGGCGAAGCCGCAGCACGGCTTCACTTCCCCCTTCGGATTCACGATCAGCGCCTGCCCCGGCCCTTCGCAATAGTCCTCGCGGAACCAGGTGCCGTCCCACGGATTCGCGTTTCCCAGCCCCTCGGCCCGCTCGACCGTCGCGAGATGGTTCCAGTTCAACGTCATCGTCAAATCGTCGCTGACGAACAGGTAGTGCTTCAGCAGGTCGGACCATTCGATCACGGCGTCGAGTTCCTGCGCCAGACGTCGGATCGGTTCGAGGCCGCGGTCCGGGGCGGCGCTCGCGTAGTTCAGGGACAGAATCGTGTCGCGGTCGAAGACCGTGCGGGCGACGCGGCAATACTCGGCGAGCTTGGCGATCTCCATGCCGTGGAACTTGTCGACGCTCAGGCCGAGTTTGCCGGAGAAGCCGGCGTCGCGGAGCTTCGTCAGCACCGATTTCAGGTGCTCCGCGTCGCGGTGCCAGACGCCGTTGGACATGAGCTTGTCGAACTTGAAGCCCAGTTCGGCGGCGCGTTTCGTGACGGCGATGACGAAATCGGGGTAGAGGAACGGCTCGCCGCCGGTGAAGCCGAGGATGTCGATGCCGGCGGCGTGCGCCTGTTCGAGGAACCGGATCGCGACCGGGATCGGCAGTCGGTCGGTCCACTCGATCGGCACGCAGCAATGCGGGCAGGCGAGGTTGCACTGGTAGGTGCCGGCGAAGGAAATGTAGTTGGGCCGGAAGGTGCGGGTGCGGCGTGCGACGGGTCGCGTGGCCGCGCGGCCGGACGGATCGGGGGCTGGTAACGGTTCTGTCACTTGGGTAATATAGGAAGACCTCTCCCGACTCCGCGTTAGACTTCGGTGGGCGAATCGTCATAATGAGTTGGAAGGTTCTCCCCACTTCCGACCTGCGCGGACGGTTCTGCCGAACGTGACGGCTCCGATAATATCCGTCGGCACGAATTCTCCTTGTAGGCGGTTTGGCGAACGGACAGAATCTTTATCATCCTTACAGCCTTCCCCGCGGGCAGGACACCATGCGCACCGCCACTCTCCGCCGCCTCGCCGGATCGTTCGCGGTCCTCTCGTTGGGCACCTGGGCGGCCCTTGCCCCGGTGCATGGCCAGCAGGCCGTCCCGCTGCCGGCCGCCGACACACCCGCCGGCGCGGAGAAGAAGGACAAGGCCGCGCCGCTCGAAGTCATGATCTTCCCGTCCGACCGGGACGCGAAGAACATGATCAAGGCCGTCAACGACTACCTGGAAGAGTTCAAGGGCAAAGCCGTCACGGCGCCGTGGGACAAGATCTGTTTCGCCGCGCAACAAGTGCTCGATGCCAAGAGCGATTCCTTCTACGAAGCGAAAACCGAAGAGGGCAAGGTCCAGCGCATCAGCGCCAAGGCCGAGGCGAACCGGCTCATCGGCCGCTTCCCGACCGAAGGCAAGCAGTTCTATCAACTCACGTTCGGCGGCACGGCCGACAGCCTGCTGAACGACGCCATCAACCGCGGGTACGACCGCGGCATCCTTGCGGAAGTGTCGCAGCGATACTTCCACACCAAGGCCGGTGCCCAGGCCGCGCTCCTTCTCGCCGGCCTGCACCTCGACCGCGGCAACTACGTCGAGTCCGCCTACTCGTTCGAGCGCCTCCTCGGCCGCAAGGACGCCGAAGAGTTCTTCACGCCCCTGAACACTTTCAAGGCGATCGTCGCGCTGCAGCGCGCCGGCCAGTCGGCCGAGAAGTCGAAAGCACTCCTCGACCAACTGGAAAAGAAATATCCCCGCAACGGCCTCAAGATCGGCAACCGCACCTACTCCTTCGACGACCTCAAGGACGAACTCGCCAAGAACCCCGAATCCCTTTTCGGCAAGGTCGGCGACGCCTACGTCACGATGCGCCTCGGCAACGCCTCGCACACCGCCATCGGCGACGGCGGTGCCCCCTTCCTCGACCCGCTCTACTCCAAGTCGATGGCCACGCGCGTCGACGACTATCAGGAAGGGATCGCCTGGATCAACCAGATCGTCCCCGACGTCGTCAAGGGGCTGAAGCCCGCCAACGGCGAACTCGGCATCCCCGGCTTCTTCCCCGTCTCCACGCAGAATCTGCTCTTCGTCCGCACCTACGACGGCATCTTCGCCTACGTCACCAAGGACGGCTTCTCCAACCACGGCAAGCCGGCCAAGGCCGGCGACCTCTACTGGTACGCCGACGCCAAAGGCTCCCTCGCGTCGGTCATGTCCGCCGACAACAGCGCCGACGCCAAGACCCGATTCACCCAGTACCGCGACCAGCACCGCCTGAAGACTATCCTCTTCGAGAACTCGCTCATCGGCTCCATGACCCACGACGGTCAGAACCTCTACGCCGTCGACGACATGGCCCTGCCCACTCCACCCCAAGTCTACGACCCCAACATGGGCGGCTTCGTCATGCCCGGCGGCGGGGGCAATGCCGTCACGACCATGGGCGTCGACAAGGACTTCGCCGAAGGCAACCGGTTGATCGCTCTGAACATGGTGACGGGGAACCTCGCGTGGCAGCTCGGCAACAGCCGCTCCGTGCCGGCCATGACGGAAGAAGAAGAGGACAAGACCGACAACCCGCTGCTGCTCATGTCGAATGCGTTCTTCTTCGGCCCGCCCCTGCCGGTCAACGGGAAGCTGTACGTGCTCTTCGAGAAGGGCGGGCGCGTCCGCCTCGCGTGTCTCGACCCGCTCAAGGTGAAGCACTATCCGCTGCCGAACGGCAAGCCCAGCGACAAGGCGCCGGAACTGGTCTGGAGCCAGCGACTTGGCGAACCGAACTCGAAGCTCCCCAACGACACGATCCGGCGCTTCCAGTGCTCGTACCTGGCGTACAGCGAAGGCGTGATGATCTGCCCGACGAACGCCGGCGCGGTCGTGGCGGTGGACATCATGTCCCGCAGCCTGCTCTGGGCGCGGTCGTATCGCAGCATCAAGCAGGCCGAGAACCCCCAGCCGAACGCCGGCGGCCGCATCATTCGCCGCGGCAACGGCATGATGACGGCGTCCGGCTTGGCGACCCTTTCACCGGACCGCTACCGCGCCTCGGCTCCGATCATCTCCAACGGTCGCGTGGTCTTCTCCGCCTTCGATTCCGAAAGCGTCGACTGCCTCGACCTGCGCACCGGCGACCTGCTCTGGAGCGAGCCGCGGCGCGCCGGCGACCTGTATGTGGGCGGTGTGGTGTCGGACAAGGTACTCGTGGTCGGCAAGGAGGCGGTGCGGGCCATCAACCTGACGGGCAAGGCGCGTGAGAAGGCCGGGCCGACGGGCAAGGAAGACGCCGTCGTGGCGTGGCGCGACCTGCGCATCGGCACCCCTGCGGGCCACGGCGTCGCCAGCAAGGGCGGTGTCTACTACCTGCCGCTCGCCGATAGCCCCGACAGCAAGCAGCCGGCCATCTGGTCGCTCGACGTGAAGACCGGCAAGGTGTCGGCGAAGGCCACCTACCGCAAGAAAGCCGAACCCGACGCCCCGCCCGTGCTGCTCGGCAACCTCGTGTTCCACGAAGGGCAGCTCGTCTCGCAATCGGCGCTCGATATTTCGATCTTCCCACAGACCGGCCTGAAGAAAGAGGAGATGGACCGGCTGCTGAAGGCTAACCCGAACGACCCGATCGGGCTCGTGGCGCGCGGCGAGATCCACATGGACAACGGCGAGATCGCCGCCGCCATCGCCGACTTCAAGGCCGCCGCCAAGAACAACCCGCCCGAAGACGCCTCGCGCCGCCTGCGCGAGAAGCTCTACCTTGCCTACACCGAGCAGCTCCGCAAGGATTTCGCGTCCGGCGAGGCGTTCCTCGACGAATACCGCGACCTGTGCGACGTGAAGGCCGACGCCGAAGACCCGAAGGTCCGCCAGCAGCAGATGGACGAAAGCCTGCGCCGCAAGCAGGTCTACCTGCGCCTCATGGCCGACGGCCGCGAGAAGCAGGGCCGGCTCGATCAGGCGTTCGACTTCTACATGCAGTTCGCCAACCTCGGCGACAACAAGCAGCTCGTCACGATCGACGAGGAATCCTATGGTCAGACCCGGCCGGACGTCTGGGCCCGCGGCAAGATCGCCGCGATGATCCAGAACGCGACCGACCCCGCCGTGCGCAAGCCGCTCGAAGACCGCGTCGGTCAGGAATGGAACAAGGTCCGCTCCGGGAACGATCCGAAGACGCTGGCCGAGTTCGTGCGCTCGTTCGGCGACCACTTCGCCGTCGGCCGCGAGGCGCAGCTCGTGCTCGCCGAGACCAAACTGGCGACCAATGCCGACGAGGACGCCCGCGATGCGCAATCCCTCCTGCTCAAAGTCTGGGCCACGGCCCCGGAACGGCCGCTGGCGGCGAAAGCCGTTGAAGCCCTCGCTCGCCTGATGACGCGCCGCGGCATGATGGACGACGCCGTCGCCATGTACGCGAAGCTCGGCGAGGAATTCGCCGACGTCGCCGTTCGCGACGGCAAGACCGGCGCCGACTTCTTCAACGACCTGCTCACCGACAAGCGGCTGTTGCCGTACCTCGAACCGACGCGCGTGCCGCTCCCCGACAAGGTGAAGGTGACGCAAAAGACCGGCAGCATGGGCGGGTCTTACAACACGATGTCCATCGAGCCGGAAGGATCCGAAGGGAACCCGTTCTACCGCCGGCACCGGGTGATCCTGACCGGGAGCGGCAACAACCAGTGGGAAATCCGCATCCTGGATCGCGCGACGAACGCCGAGACGCACCGGTTCCCCGGCCAGCCGTACTACGTGATTCCGTCGGGCATGCCCCGCCACCGCATCGCGCAGGCGCACGGACAACTATTGCTCGTCCACAGCGGCCTGAAGGTGATCTGCTACGATCTCGCCGAGAAGAAGGCGCTTTGGGAGTTCAACCCGCTCGGCGACCTCAAGCCGGCGCAGAACCAGTACGGCTGGGACGGTCAGCCGATCCCGGAGGAAGACGTCGCGATCCCGCTCGGACAGGACGGCACGCGCCTCGGCATCGGCCGCGCCACCCACCTCGACGCCAACATCGCCTGCATCCTCCACCGCGACGGACTCGTCGGCTTCGACCCCGTCACCGGCACGCGGCTCTGGTCTCGTACCACCGTCTCGCCGATGGCGACGCTGTTCGGCGATGCGCAACATGTCTTCGTCGTCGAACGCACGCCGGACAACCGCATCGGCCGCACGCGCGTCTTCCGCACCGCCGACGGTCGGCCGGTCGATACCGCGCCCGACTTCTCCGGCCTGCTCGCCGGGGACTCGTTCCTCGACCACGTCGGCCGGCACCTGCTCGTCGGCGATGTCCGCGAGAAGACCCGCTCGCTCCGCCTCTACGACCCGCTCACCGGCAAGGATGTCTGGAAGAAGGACTATCCCGCCGAGGCCACGGTGGTTCGGTCCCTCGCGCCGGAGTTCGTCGCCGCAATCGAACCCGACGGTCGGTTCGACGTACTCGCCGTGAAATCCGGTAAGGTGGTCTTCCAGGGTCAGATCGACAAGGCAAACGTCGCCGCGCACGCCAAGGAACTGCAACGGCCCGTGCTGCTGGTGGACGACGCGCGGTTCTACCTGGTGCTCAACACCGGGAAGAACGCGAACCCGAACCGCTACTACTACAACAACCAGTACATCAAGTACCAGGAAGTGACCGGGGCGATCTACTGCTTCGACCGCGCGTCCGGCACCCGTCTGTGGTTCTCCGACAAGCTGTTCCAGGGCCAGCAACTCCTCGTGGACCGGTTCGCCGAACTGCCCGCGCTCGTCGCCAGCACCGCCACCCAGGCCGACGACGGCACCAATCAATGGGTCCACCGGATGATCATCGCCGACAAGGCCAACGGACGGCTGCGCTTCCTCAAGAACCTCAACAGCAACGGCTACCTGCAAAACGTCTCGACCGATCCGAAATCCGCGTCGGCGAAGGTCGGCCGCTACGACATGTACTGGGAAATCACGCCGGACACGGACGCGACCGTCGCGAAAGCGGCGGACAAGAAGTGACCCGAACGGGGAGGACGATCATGATCCGCCGATACCTGCTGGCCGCGTTCGCCGCGATCCCGTTGGCCGGCGCGCTCGCCGCACTGCCGCTCGGCGGCACGCTGGCGGCCCAGGACGCGCCCAAGAAGAAGATCGACATCGAACCGACGATCGAGAAGGGCCTCGAGTGGATCAAGCGCAACCAGCAGTCCGACGGACACTGGGAGGCGCAGGGCGGAGCCTACCCCGGCGCGATGACCGGCGTCGCCGGCATGGCGCTGCTGATGGAAGGCAGCACCCTCCGGGAAGGGAAATACAGCGACCAGCTCGTCAAGGCGGTGAAGTGGTTCACCGACCGCGCCGCGCCCAACGGGCTGCTCGGCACCCCCAACAACGTCGCCGAACGCTCCCACTACATCTACGGCCACGGCTTCGGTCTGCTGTTCCTCGCCAGCGTCTACGGGGAAGAAGACGACGACGACCGCCGCAAAAAGCTCGAACAGATCCTCAAGCGCGCCGTCGACTTCTCCTGCAAGGCGCAGACCGACAAGGGCGGCTGGGGCTACGTCAGCGCGCTCGAAGGCGGAAACTTCGACGAAGGCTCGACCACCATCACGCAGCTCCAGGCGCTGCGGGCCGCGCGGAACGCCGGCATCGCCGTCCCGAAGAAGACCATCGACAACGCCGTCGACTACCTGCGCAAATGCACGACGCCCCGCGGCGGCCTCATCTACAACCTGTCGTCGAGCGGCATCGCCGCCGCCGGCCAGGAACGCGGACCGATCACCGCCGCCGCCGTCGCCTGCGCCTTCAGCGCCGGACAGTACAACGACGAATACGCCAAGCGCTGGATCCAGTACTGCAAGGAAAACATTCCGATCGCCTCCGGCCGTCTCTCCCACGACGAATACCAGAGCTACTACCTCGCCCAGGCGATCTACGTGCTGGGCGAAGACCGCTACGGGGAAATGTTCCCGAACTCCGACCCCAAGGACCGCTGGCGCTGGAGCAGCTACCGCGACACGATGTACGAGTACATCAAGAACGCGCAAGCCGCCGACGGTTCGTGGCACGGCGGCGGCTGGGGCGCCGGCCAGATGTTCTCGACCTCCGTCAACCTCTGCATCCTCCAGCTGGAGAAGGGCGTCGTCCCGATCTACCACCGATGACAGGGAACAGGAGACAGATCCAGAACGATTCCTGACCCCTAGCTCCCTGACTCCTGACTCCTGACCACCGATAACGATTCACCCACCACTGCACTCGGAACCCCCTCATCATGAGCGTCGAAACCGTCGAAACGAAAATGGACTCCGCGGACCTCGCGGCCATCAAGAAGCTGCAAACCGCGTATCAGGATCTCAAGAGCCAGTTGTCCCGCGTGATCGTGGGGCAGGACGAGGTGATCGAACAGCTGCTGATCGTGCTGTTCAGCCGGGGCCACTGCATGCTGGAAGGCGTGCCGGGCCTCGCGAAGACGCTCATGATCTCGTCGCTGGCGAAGTGCCTGTCGCTGGACTTCAGCCGCATCCAGTTCACGCCGGACCTGATGCCGGCGGACATCACCGGCACGGACTTCATCGAGAAGAACCCGATGACCGGGGGCGTGGACCTGAAGTTCCGCGCCGGACCGCTGTTCGCGAACATGGTGCTGGCGGACGAAATCAACCGGACGCCGCCGCGGACGCAGGCGGCGCTCCTCGAGGCCATGCAGGAGCGGCAAGTGTCGGTCGGCCGCGTTCGCCACAAGCTCGGCAATCCGTTCTTCGTCCTCGCCACGCAGAACCCGATCGAGCAGGAAGGGACCTACCCGCTGCCCGAGGCGCAACTGGACCGGTTCATGTTCAAGGTGTTCGTCGGCTATCCGACGGCGTCGGAGGAGTTCGAGATCGCCAAGCGCACCACCTCGACGCAGGTGGACGAGATCGCACCGGTCCTCACCGGCGAGCAGATCCTGGACCTGCAGCAACTCGTGCGCAAGGTGCCGGTGTCCGACCACATCATCCGCTATTGCCTCGCGATCGTGCGCCAGACGCGGATGGGCGAGCCGACGTCGCCGAAGTTCATCAAGGAATGGCTCTCGTGGGGCGCCGGCCCCCGCGCCGTGCAAAACCTCATCCTCGGCGCCAAGGCGCGGGCGCTGCTCTACGGCCGGCCGCACGTTACCACCGAAGACATCCAGAAGCTCGCCGCGCCCGTGATGCGGCACCGCATCCTGACGAACTTCACCGCCGCATCCGAAGGCGTGACGACCGACGTGGTGGTGAAGAAGATCCTCGAAGAGACGCCGAGCAAGGAAGGCGAACTCGAGCGCGACGAACGCTTCAAGAAGATGTTCACGACGGTGTGAAGAAGGTGACAGGAAACAGGAAACAGGGGACAGGTATCAGTTTCGAACTGAATCGTCCCTGCCTCCTGTTCCCTGCCTTTTGTTCCCTGTCCCCTGACTCCTGCCCCCTGACAAAATGGCCAGCCAAGACGACGACCCCCGGCGGTTTCTCGACCCGCGCGTGATCGCCAAGATCTCGCAGCTCGACCTGCGCGCCAAGCAGGCCGTCGCGGGCTTCATCTCCGGCATGCACAAAAGCCCGTTCTTCGGGCAGTCGGTCGCCTTCGTGCAGCACCGCGAGTACGTGCCCGGCGACGACATCCGCCACATCGACTGGAAGGTCTGGTCTCGGACGGACCGCTTCTACCTGAAGCAGTTCGAAGCCGAGACGAACCTTCGGCTCACGCTGGTGGTCGACACGAGCGAGTCGATGGTCTACGGCCGCGGGGCGATGAACAAGTACGAATACGCCTGCACGGCGGCGGCGTGCCTCGGCTATCTGACGGCGAAACAGCAGGATTCGGTCGGCCTCGTGACCTACGGCGTGGATGTGAACCAGATCCTGCCGACGCGCAGCGCGATGCACCATGTCGACGCCATCGCGCATTCGCTGGACCTGAGCAAGCCGCGGGAGAAGACGGACATCCTGAAAGTGATCCGCCGCGTGGCGGAGAACACGCCGTCGCGCGGCCTCGTCGTCCTCTTCTCCGACCTGCTGACCGACCGCGAGCCGCTCTTCAAGGGCCTCGAGATGCTCCGGCACCGCCGGCACGACGTGATGGTCTTCCACGTGATGGACGACGACGAACTGACCTTCCCCTTCGGCGGCATGACGCGCTTCGAAGGGATGGAGGAACTGCCGAACCTGCTGTGCGACCCGAAGGCGCTGCGGGAAGGCTACCTGGAGGTGCTGGAGGAGTACCTCACGGAAGTGCGCCGCGGCTGCACGAAGATGGGCGTGGACTACTCGCTGGTGCGCACGAGCGACTACCTCGACGCGGTGCTGTCGCGGTTCCTGCACGCCCGCATGGCGAACAAGGGCAGCCCGGCGCGGCGTTGAACGACTATCGAACACGAACAACCGGACGAATCCCGCAATGCTCGACATGTTCCTGAATCCGTGGTCGATGGCGGCCGGCGCGGCGCTCGTCAGCGTGCCGATCATCATCCACCTGATCAACCGGATGCGCTTCAAGCGCATCCGCTGGGCGGCGATGGAATTCGTCATCAAGGCCCAGAAGCGGATGAAGCGGAAGCTGATCTTTCAGCAGCTTCTCCTGCTCTTCCTGCGCTGCCTGATGGTGTTCCTGTTCGGCCTGCTCGTCGGGCGCTTCCTCGGCTTCAATCCCCTTGATGGCCGCGAAACGCGCACCACGGCGCACGTCGTCGTGATCGACGATTCGCCGAGCATGGGCGACTTCTTCCGCGGGGACGACGGGCAGATCACCGACGCGCTCGCGATGGCCAAGAAAGTGCTGCTCGAGCAGATCGCCCCGGCCGCGGCGCAGGCGTCGACCGCGCAGACGCTCGACCTGCTGACGCTCTCGAAGCCGACGGAGCCGCGGAGCTTCGGCCGCATCAACAACACCTCCATCGACGAGGCCAAGTCGTTCCTCAACGGCGTGGAACCGTCGCCCGTCCGCGGCTCGCTCGTGGAGGCCCTGAAGAAGGCCAAGGAATCGCTCGACGCCCAGCCCGGCGTCGAAACGTCGCAGGTGATCCACGTCCTGTCGGACTTCCGCGCCGCGGACTGGGAGCGGGACGCCGACGCGATCAAGACCGTGGTCGCCGAACTGGCGACGGCGCGAGTGAAGGTGCACTTCGTGGACGTCGCGCACCCCTTCCGCAAGGACGAGAAACAGGCGCCCTTGCACCACGACAACGTCGGCATCGTCGAACTCAAGCCGTCGAAGCTCGTGGCCGCGCGCTACGAACCGCTCGAATTCACGTTGACCGTACGAAACTTCGGCGCCGCCGAACTCAAGGACATCCGCTTTCCCGTCGCGGTCAACGGCGACGACGCGAAGGGCCTTTCGGTGCAGTTCCCTTCACTGCCGGGCAATGCGGAGAAGTCGTTGAACTTCTCGCTGACGTTCGACCAGATCGGCACGCCGGAGCGGCCGCTCGACCGCTACAGCCTCGTGACGGCGCGGATGGAGGCCCAGGAGGCCGGCGGCATCGCCATCGACAACGCCCGGCACGCGATCGTGGAGGTCCGCGACCGCCTGCCGATGCTCGTCGTCGACGGCAAACCCGCCAACCGCGACAAGAAGGAAAGCGACAGCTTCTACCTCCAGCGTGTCTTCACCGACACCATCGGCGGATTCCGCTGGGTGCCCGGCACCGTGAAGGACCTGGAGGGCGACCTGCGGCAGTACACCTGCGTGCTGCTGCTGAACGTGCCGACGGTTCCGGAGGCGGCGGCGAAGAATCTGGAAGCCTACGCCCGCGACGGCGGCGGCGTCGGCTTCTTCCTCGGGCCGGACGTGAAACCCGCCGATTACAACAAGGTCCTCTACGCCGACGGCACGGGGATCTTCCCGGTGCCGCTGCCCGAGAACCCGAGCGCCCCGGTGCCGGACGAAGTCATGATCGTCCGCCGCTTCTCGCCCACCAAGAAGATCCTCCTGCGCGAGCCGGCGCTCAAGCAGCACCCGGCCGTGGCACCGCTCTACACCGACGAGCGCGGCCTGCGCGTGAAGTCCAGCGACGAACTCGAGAAGTTCTTCCCGTTCATCACCATCAACCGCTACTGGCCGGTGAAGCGCCTGGGCAAATGGCGGGACGACCGCACCGTCACGGAACTGTTCTGCATGCCGAACGAATCGCCGATGGGCGATTACGACAAGCCGACGGTGGACTTCCTCGCGAAGCTGCCGGTGGACGAGCCGAAGTACGCGAAATACAAGCCGCTGCTCGACGACCTGAAGACGAAGCTGCGCACGAAGGCGCTCTCGACCGAACCGCTATACGAACTGGCGGCGCTCTTCGACCAGTTGCTCGCCGACCAGCGCTCCGACGGCCGGCCCGAGGATGCGCTGCTCCGCGAGTTCTGGGGCCTGCCGGAACTCGGCGACCTGCGGACGGAGGCGCAGCGCCTGCGGGACCTCGTGAAGTTCGGCGACCCGTTCTACTTCGTCAAGCAATTCGGCAAGGGCCGCATCACGGTCATCACGACGACGGCCGGCGAAACCTGGAACGACTGGGCGTCGCTTCCGCCGGGCAACGCCTGCTTCCAGCCGGTCATGGTCGTGCTCGAGCGCTACCTGTCGGGCGGTACGGCCGAGGCGAACCGCTCGGTCGGCGAGAAGATGGCGATGGACTTCGACGCGGCGCGGTATCGCGCCGGCGTGGCGCGGGCGTTCCTGTCGTACGACCCGCTCAAGCCCGCGGCGGGCGGCGCGGCCACCGAACTCAAGCCGGTCGACCTGAAGGAACAGGTGATGACGACCAACGCCGGCCAGCACGAGTTCCGCTTCGCCGATTCCACCAAGCCCGGCGGCTACCTCTTCACGTTCACGCAGGTGAAGCCGCAGGCGACCGGCGGCGAGGCGCCCGAAGTGCCCGAATACCACGCCGCCGCCTTCAACGTCGACGCGAAGGTGGAGGGCGACCTGCGCCGCTGGTCCCGCGACGACATCCTGACCAACTCGCCCGGCGCGGAGTTGCATTCCGCCGGCGACGCCGGCTGGGTGGACGCCCTCAAGAACAAGAAGAGCGACTGGACGGAGGCGGGCTGGATCTTCCTCGTGCTGCTGCTCGTGCTGATCGTGGAGGGCGCGCTGGCGGTGAAGCTCAGCCACCACACCGCGCCCGGCACGATGGACCACGCCGCCCCGACCGTCGCGGCGCTCATGAACCGAACGGCCAACCCCGGTGCGACGACACCCGCGAACGCAACCTAACGAATCGGATACCGAATCGCAATGAACGACCAAGGCATCACCCGCGAGACCGAGATCGTCTTTCGACGCCTGGCCGACTCGTTTCCCGGCGTCAGCCCGGAAATGAGCGCCACGGCGTGGTGGGCGCTCGTCGTCGGCGTCTTCGCGATCGGCGCGCTCTTCGTCATCTGGATGTACACGAAGGACGCGAAGACCTGCCGCTGGTACGTGGCCGTGCCGCTCGCGGTGCTGCGTATCCTCGTCTACGCCCTGCTCGCCCTCGCGTTCCTCCTGCCCGCGCGCCAGACCTGGGAAACCTCCGAGAAGACCTCGCGCGTGCTCATCCTGTTGGATGTGTCTCCCAGCATTACGCAGATTTCGGACGAGCGCGCCTCCGCCGGTGCAAAGCCCGCCACGCGGCTCCAGAAGGTGCTCGACTTCCTGACCGACGACAAGGTCGGCTTCCTGAAGAAGATCATCGACGTGAACCCGGTGTATCTCTACCGCTTCGGTTCGCGCCTCGACGACGAACCGACGGCGCTGACCGCCGATTCGCCCGCGTGGTCCAAGGCCGACTGGGACGCTTGGACGAAATACGACTTCAAGCCATGGGTGCTGCGCGGCCTCGCCAAGGATTCCCGCGACGCCGTCGCCAAGTTGCCGTCGTGGAAGGGCGACGCCCCCGGCACGGCCGAGTGGGCCATCGAGTGGGCGAAGCTGCCCGAAGCCGACGTCGTGCCCGGTTCCCTCTCCGACGAGGAGAAGAAGACGCTGCTGGACAACCGCGCGAAGCTGGAGAAACGCGTCGATGTCGCCCGTGCGATCGTGTTGGGCACGAACGTGCCCGACTCGCTCACTACCGCCATCAACCGCGAATCGTCCAACATGGTGCAGGGCCTCATCGTCTTCACCGACGGCCGCAGCAACCTCGGCAGCGAGGCGGCCTACAACGAATTGAAGGAGCGGGCGACCCGCGAGAAGATTCCGATCTTCACCATCGCCGTCGGCGAGCCGCGCGAGAACGTCGCCATCACCATCACCGACCTCACCGCCCCCGACCGCATCCCGCCGGACGAACCGGTGAAGATCGCCGTGGAAGTCGATGGTGTCGGCCTCGAACGGCAGGAAGTCGAGGTCAAGCTCGGCCTCTACCTGCCGACCCGCGATCCCAAGACCGACCAGCCCGACCACGAACTCGTCGCCAAGCTCCAGTTCCAGCCCGGCGACCCACCGCACGGCGCGGCCGAGTTCGTCATCGACGCCGACAAGCTGCCCGAATCGATGACCGAGGACTCGAAGAAGGAGACCGGCGCCGGCAAGCGGAAGCAACTCAAGCAAGGCGCGTGGTCGATGGTCGCGCGTGTCGCGGCCGATAAACGCGAGATATACGACAAACCCGAACACGTCTCGTCGCCGCGCGTCGTGCAGGTGATGGATTCGCCGCTACGCATTCTGTTGTGGGCGAGCGGGCCGACGCGCGACTACCAGACGCTGCGGACGCTCCTCATGCGCGAAGTGAACGAGAAGCGCGCCGAGATGAGCATCTTCCTTCAGAACGAAGGCGGACGCGACGGGAACATCACCCAGGACGTGACGCCGGACCGGCTGCTCATCAAGTTCCCGACGCGCTACGAAACGACGCCGAAGCCCGGCGACAAGCCCGAGGACAAGTACCTGAACCTGCACGAGTACGATCTGATCCTGGCGTTCGATCCGGATTGGACGGAACTTTCGACGGAGCAGATCGAGAACCTGAAGACATGGGTGGTGGAAGGTGGCGGCGGCTTCGTCTACGTCGCCGGTCCGATCCACACGTTCCAGCTCGCGCGCGCCGACGAAACGGGCCGGTTGAAGCCGCTGCTCGAAATGCTCAGCGCGCTGCCGGACGACAGCATCCTGTTGAAGACACGGCCGATCCCGCGCACGCCGCGACGGCTCAAGCTGAACCCGAACGCCGAGTTCGATGTCCTGAAACTGGAAGACGCGGGCGACGACCCGGTCGCGGGTTGGGGCCGGTTCTTCGCCAACGGCGGCGCGATCCAGCCCGGCAACCCGAACCAACAACTGAACCCGAAGAACGGTTTCTATTCGTACTACCCGATCAAGATGACCAAGCCCGGTGCCGCCGTGCTGTTGGAGTTCCTGGACGTGAACGAACGCGGCGAAGCCGAACCGAAGCCGTACTTCGTGATCAACCAGCCGGGCCGGGGGCGCACGGCGTTTCTCGGCTCCGGCGAGACGTGGCGGCTGCGCACGGTCGACCCGGCCTACTTCGAGCGGTTCTGGATCCGCTTCGGCCGGAACATCTCCGCCGCCCGGCGGAACGTGCAGTCGTTCCGCGGCCAGGTGCTCGTGAACAAGGAGTATTCGTCCGGTTCGCTGGTGCGGGTGCAGACCCGCCTGCTGGCGCCGAACGGCAAACCGTACCCGCCCGACGCCATCACGCCGAAGTTCATCATCGAGCAGTTCGAGCCGGACGGCTCGAAGAAGCCCAAGCCGATCGGCCCGATCCAGATGGCGGCGAAGAAGGGCGCGAGCGGGTTCGACGGCTATTACACCGCGCAGGTCCTTGCCGACCCGAAGCAGTTCCCGCCCGGCGAGTTCCGCTACAAGGTCGTCGTCGACGTGCCGGACAGCCCCGGCGACACGATCAGCGGGGAGTTCATGGTCCGCCGGTCCGATCCGGAACTGGACAACGCCCGGCCGGACTTCGCCGCGCTCCAGAACGCCGCCAGCGCGCTCGCCGACGTGGAACCGAAGATCACCGAACCCGGCGCCCTCGAGAAACTCAAGGGAAGCGCGACCGACACGACGAAGGTGAAGCTCGCCTTCAAGCTGAGCGAAACCGAAAAGCTCGCTGCGATCCCGGCGTGCCTGAAGTCGGACCGCAAGGAATTCCGCAACCGCGGCGCGGTCGAGGACCTCTGGGATCAGGGGGCGACGCTGCCGTCGGCGATCTCCGACCGGTTCTCGTCGCAACCCGTGACGATCAGTTACCTCTTGATGGCCGCGATCGGATTGCTCGCGATCGAATGGGCCGTCCGGAAGTTAGTGCGATTGGCGTGATCCGTAGGGTGGGCCGAGTCTTCGAGGCCCACCGCGAGAGCCGGTGAAACGAACGGTGGGCCTCGAAGACTCGGCCCACCCTACGACTAGCGAATTGGACCCGCAGATATGCCTGCCGACACCGTGGAATCGCCGAACCGCCTCGACGCGAAACTGGCCGGGCCGCTGGACCAGATCCGCGGCACGATCCGGCAATACATCCTCGCCGATGTCGCCGTCACCGTCGCCATCGTCGTGGTCCTCTGGTTCTGGCTCGGCCTCGCGCTCGACTTCGGCGTCTTCAAACTCTCCGGATTCGACTGGGTCCTCGATTCCCCGCGCATACTCCGCCACCTAGGCCAGCTCGCGCTCGTCCTCGGCCTGCTCGGCGTCCTCGTCGTCCGCCGCGAATCGGTCAAACGCCTCTTCGGCATGATCCCGCAACCGTGGATCCGCCGGCACCTGCTGGAACTCCCGGCCCTCTTTCACGTGCTCATCGCCGCGGTCTTCGCGCCGGTGTTCCTCGTCATCCTCCTCTACCGCTTCCTCTTCTGGCTCCGCGGAGCCGACGAGGATCGCGAAATGGCGCTCGTGCTCGAAAAGCGCTTCCCCGACGTGCTCGGCGACCGGCTCATCACCGCCGTCGAACTCGCCGACATCGACCGGCAGAAGAAGTACGGCTACTCCGAAGACATGATCCGCCGCACCGTGGACGAGGCCCGCGAACGCGTCGCGCAGGTGCCCGTCGCCTCCGTCTTCAACTGGGACCGGATCGGCCGCAAGGCGATCGCGCTCGGCGTCGTCGGCATCGGTTCGCTCGCCGCCGCCTACGCCGCCTACGCCGCGATCGGCCAGCGCTCCGCCAACAAGTTCACCGGCGAATTCGGCGACGTCGCCACCATCTGGGCCGAACGCAACGTCCTCTTCCGCAGCACCCCCTGGCCCCGGAACGCCCATATCGAACTCGTCGGATTCCCCGACCAGGAGCTGCGCATCGGCAAGGACGCGGCCGCCCCGAAGGTCCGCGCCCGCGCCTATCGCTGGGTGATCGCCGACCGCGCCCGCGCACACGGCTGGCGCCCCCTCCTGTGGAGCGATCTCGCCGAGAACCTGCCCGGCGTCGGTTCGCTCGCCAACGGCATCTTCGCCGGCGACGGCGCCAAGCTCCCGGCCGAGGCCCGCGAGTGGGATCTCGACCGGATCGAAGCCGAAGTCGCGAACGCCGCCGGCGTCGCCCCGCTCCTCGCCAAGCTCGAAGCGCTCGCCGCCGATTCGCGCATGTCCCGCACCCTCCGCAAGCTGGACATCCCCGACGCGATGACGCTCTCGTACGGCGGCACCAAAACCCGCGGCCGGATCAACCTGAACCGCGAGGCCGGCAACGCCTTCACCGGCGAAATCTCCGGGCTCAAGGAATCGATCCGCTTCACGGTCCGCGGCGGGGACTTCACGACGCTCGCCCGCGCCGTCACCCTCGTACCGCCGCCGGCGTTCTCCCGCCTCGCCCGTACCGAGTACCAGCCCGCGTACCTCTACCACGCCCCGCCGTTCGTCGACGGCAAACAGGACTTCCTGGCCCTCAAGGGGCTGCGCCAGGTCCTCGGCGACAAGGAACTCTCGCTCACCGGCGACAAGTCGCTGTTCACCATCACGCAGGGCACCGAGTTCGTCCTCCGCGGCGTGGCCGACAAGCCGCTCAAGCATGTCCTCGCCACGCCGAAGATCGGCAAGCTTCCCGGCCACCCCGCCGGCGAAACGAATCCGCTCGTCGTGCCGACCACGAATCCGGATCGCACCGAATTCGCGCTGTCGTTCCGCGACGCCGACCGCCCGACCGCGAACCTCGAATTCGAGCTGACGCTCGTGGACGACGACGATGTGACGAGTTCGCGCCTGGTGCTGGTGCAGGTGTCCGAAGACGGCGTGCCGGTGATCGAGCTGGCCGTGGACGCCCTGCGGAAGCAGGGGAACGCCTACCTCGTGACGCCGGTGGCGAAGGTGCCATTCGTGGACGAAAGCAAGGTGAAGGACGACGCCGGCCTGAGCAAGGTGGCGTTCGCCTACAGCTATCAGCAGGTGGACGCCGCCGTGACGGTGGAGGCGAAGATCCCGATCCTCGCGGGCCTATTCGCGGGCGCGCCCGGACTGCCGTCGATCGCCACCCCGGCGCGGACGGTGCTCGGCGCGCAGCTCATGCAGGATTCCTCCGACAAGAATCTCGGCAAGGCCGTCGCCGGCGAGTACGCCCTGCCGCGCTTCACCGAGGAGTTCGCGAAGCGACGACCCGACACGCTCGACGCCCTCCGGAAACGCCTCGACATTCCCCAGCCGCCCGACGACCCGCAAGTCGTCCGGGAACTGCGCTTCCGCGATCAGGACACCGACAATTTCGACCTGCGCGCCGCCATCCCGGCGCTCGAGGAGAAGGATCGCGCGAAGATGCAGCCGCGCTATCGCGTCGACGTGACGCTGCGGGCCACCGACACGAACTACGAGACTGGCCCGAAGGTCGGCCAGAGCCTTGAAACCGTACGACTGCTCGTCATTTCCGAGGCCGAACTGCTCGTGGAGATGGCCAAGGACGAGGAAGTGCAGATCGCCCGCCTCGACGACGTGCTCAAGAAGCTGCGCGAGGCGCAGGCGAAACTGAACCAGACCGCCGGCCGCCTGCGCGACCTCGCCCCGCCGCCCGACGTGCTGGTGTCCGCCGGCGTGCGGGCGCAAGACCTCGGGCAGGACGTCGCCAAGGGCCGCGAACTCACGACCGCCATCCAGACCGAATACAAGCGGCTCGAGAAGGAAGCCCGCTTCAACGACATCCGCCAGACGCAGAAGCGGATCGAAGGCGAAATCCTCCGCGACCTCGCGCTGATCCTCGAGAAGGGCTTCGCCACCGCCGAGGACACGCACAAGTCGTTCCTGTCGTCCCTCCTTGAAGGCCGCCGGCCCGAAGAAGCGCTCATCGCCAAGGATCAGGCCGACCTCCAGACGCTCGTCAACATGGTGCAGGCGCTGCGCGAAAAGCTCGGCGAGTCGGTCAGCCTGAGCAAGATCCGCGCGGAACTGGAGAAGGTCCGAAACCGGCTGGAGGCCAACGACAAGGTTTTTGCCGACCTGATGCGAGGCGCCCTCGAACGCCTTCGGATGCCGGTGATTTCGACCATTCCGACGGTCGAACTGGCGCAGGGCGAGAAGAAACTCGTCAAGAACCCGCTGAACTGGCTGGCGTTCGACGGCAACGTCTACAAGGTGAAGTTCGAGGCCCCGCCCGGCGGCCAGGTGAAGGTACCGGTGGAAATCACCGTCGCCGACGACAAGGATGCGGTGGAATACGAGATCACGGCCGGAAATCAGTCTGGCGAATATACGATCAAGTTGGTACCGTCGGTGGGCAACCCGGTCGAGGTGAAGGTCAAAGTCAAATGATCGCGCGGGAATTCGCGATTCCCGCGTTGGTCGCCCCGGCCTGAATCGTCTATCGTGTGGATAGTCCCGTTCCTGTCCGAACCGTCCGCGTTCGGGAGAGTCTCATGAGTCGTCGCCTGTCGTTCGCCCTCGGCCACGTCGCTGCCGCGTCGCTCCTGCTGTTCGCCGTCGCCGCGATCCCGGCGCAAGGCCCCAAGCCCGCCGACCCGAAAGCCAAGCCAACTGCGCCGCCCGAAGCCCCGACCTCGACCAAGGATCTGCGCGGCTCGTCCGAACAAACTGCCAAGGTCTTCCAGGAAATCTCCCGCGGCCTGCTCACCCTCGCCCAGCGGCTGGAGAAGAGCGAACGGCCCGAAGACAAGGAACGCGCCAAGACCATCTACGCCGCCCTCGAACACGCCCAGAAGGCCAGCATCGACACGCAATTCAAGACGCTCATCGGCGGCCTGAGCAAGGGCAGCGACAACCCGCAGGACCTCGGCGGCCTGCAAGGGAAGAACAAGGAACTCATCCAAGCCATCACCGAGATGATCGCCATCCTCCAGACGGAGGACGAATCGGAACGGCTGAAGAAGGAGATCGCCTCGCTGGAACGGTTCCTGAAGGAAGTGTCCGACCTCAAGCGGCGGACCGAAGTGCAGCGCGCGATCGTCGAGGCCAGCAAGGCCGACCCGAACAAGCAGGCCAACCAGCAGAAGGACCTCGCCGAGCAGACCAAGGACCTGGCCGAACGCATGGCGGGCAAGAAGGGCGGCGATCCGAAGGGGAACCAGTCCGCGAAGGAAGACCCGAAGTCGCGCCCGAAGGGTGAGGCGAAGGAAGGCGAGAACTCGGCGGACGCGAAGTCCGACAGCGCCGGCGACAAGGCCGACCCGAAGGACGGCAAGGACGGCGACCCGATGAAGGGGGACAAGGGGTCCGAAGGCAAGCCGATGGGCAAGGACGGCGAGCCGAAGGGCGGCGAACCGAAGCCGGGCGGCGATCCGAAGGACGGTGCCGGCGAACCGAAGGGCAGCGGCGAGCCGAAAGCCGGTGAGCCTAAGGCTGGCGAACCCAAGGCGGGCGAACCCAAGGCGGGCGAACCCAAGGCGGGCGAACCCATGGCGGGCGAACCCAAGGCGGGCGAACCCAAGGCTGGACAGCCGGGCGAGCCGAAGGATGGGCAGCAAGCCAAGAGCAAGGGGACCGAAGGCGGCAAAGGCGAAGCGAAGTCGTCCAAGGGTCAACAGGCGCAGGGTGGCGACGCCAAGGGCAAGGGCGGCAAGCCGATGGAAGGCGAGCAGCAGGCTCAGGCCCAATCGAAGGGCGCCGGCCAGCAAGGGCAACAAGGCCAACAGGGCCAGCAAGGGCAACAAGGTCAGCAAGGGCAACAGCAGCAGCAGAACCAACAGGCGCAGACCCCCGGCCGCAAGCAGGTCGAAGAGGCCTACCCGCACCAGAAGGGTGCCGAGGACGACCTGCGCAAGCCCGACAACAAGCAGGCCGCCAAGAAGCTCGACGAGGCGATCGAGAAGCTCGCCAAGGCCGAGGAGGAACTGAAGAAGAAGCTCAAGCAGCTCCGCGAGGAGGAGATGCTCAAGACGCTCGCGGCGCTCGAGGCCCGCTGCAACCGAATGCTCTCGATGCAGATCGAGGTCTACGAGGGCACGAAGGCGGTCCACGCCGTGATCGCGAAGAACGGCAACATGAAGACGACGGCCGACCACCAGAAGAGCCAGCAACTGGGGGACAAGGAAACGGAAATCGTCTCCGAGGCCGAGAAGGCCCTCAAGCTGCTTGAATCGGAAGGCTCCGCCGTCGCGTTCGCCAGCGTTCTCGAAGAAGTGAAGGGTGACATGCAGGCGGTGCAGAAGCGCCTCGCCGCGACCTGGGTGGACACCGACACGCAAGTGATCGAAGAGAACATCATCCAGATCCTGAAGGACATGATCGCGGCTCTCAAGAAGGCGCAGCAGGACATCCAGGACCAGCAAGGCAAGCCGTCGCCGCCGTCGGACGGCAAGCCGGGGCCGAAGCAGCTGATCGACCTTCTGGCGGAGTTGAAGCTGATCCGCGCGTTCCAGACGCAGGTGAACAGCCGCACGAAGATGTACGCCACCAAGTACACGGGCGAGCAGGCGGCCGACCCGATCATCCAGAACGAACTCCGGCAGCTTTCGCAGCGTCAGGCGAAGCTCCAGGACATGGTGCACAAGATCGCGACGGGCGCGAACAAGTGAAATCCCGGCGCGAACGGACCGAATTCCCGAAAGGGAAAGAATCGTGAGAAACCGGAAAATCGTTGTCGGACGTGCCGACAGACGTTAGAGTTGGAGAAGAGTGCCGGTCGATAAATCATCGTGTCGCCCGGCCCTCGCCTCTCCGATCATCCTGCCTCGAACTTCATCCTCTCGCTTGGGGGGTTCCAAAGTGACGCTTCGCAAGTTCCTCGCGACCGCGGCCTTTTCCGCCGTCGCCGTGACGGGGAGCGGATTCCCGATCCGCGCGGCGGAGCCCGCCCCGACTCCGGTCGCACCGGCGGCGATCTACACCTTCGGTACGCTCCGCGCGGCGAAGCCGGACGAGGCGAAGGCCAAGTCCGAACACTACCTGAAATCGGTCGGCAAGTTCGACGCCGCCGCGTTCGAGAAGGTCTGGGCGAAGGAATCCCGTTCGGTCTTCGACCGGACCATCGAAAGCCTTTCGCTCGCGAACCCGGAAGTCGAATCGCTCCTCAAGACGGCGAAGAACTTCGACGCCGCCGCCCCGGCGGAACTGCCAAAGTTCCTGACGGACGAGAAGGCCGACGCGTTCTTCAAGGCGAACATCGCCACGGCGTACGCCAAGTCCCTGTCGGCGAAGCGCGTCTATGAGGAGGCGCTGGACGCCCTCAAGGCCGTGCTGCCCGAGCAGGTGGTCGACCCGGCCACCTACTACTTCTACAAGGCCGTTTCCGAGCACGCGCTCATCCAGAAGGAACAAGCGGTCGGGTCGATCGTCCGCCTGCTGGACGATGTGGCCGACGCGCCCGACCGCTACAAGATGGTCGCGACCCTGATGTTCTTCGACATGCAGAACTGGTCCGCGGACGCGAAGGACCTCGCGAACATCGGCCGGCTCATGGATAACAGCGGTCGCCGGCTCGACCTCGCCCGCGGCGGCCAGAAGACCCAGGACATCCAGAAGAAGATCGTCTTCCGCCTCGATGAGAAGATCAAGGAACTCGAGAACCAGGCCAAGGGCAAAGGCTCCGGCAACGGCGGAAGCTGCCCCGACGGCAAGGGCGACCAGCAGGGCAACAACGCCCAACAAGGGAACAATCCCGCTGGCGACGGCTACGTCGGCGGCGTCGCCGGCGAAGGCAAGATCGACGACAAGAAGCTCAAGAAGCTCGCCGAGGAGTGGGGCAAGCTCCCCGCCGCCGAGCGCGCGAAGGCCATCACCGAAATCACGCGCGACCTGCCGCCGAAGTTCAAGCCGATGATCGAGGAGTACTTCAAGTCCCTCAACAAGCTGCACAACGTTGCCCCGTGATTCCGGCCCGACGCGACACGAAACCGACCGGAGCCGATTCCCCCTGCGGACGGCTCCGGTTTTTTGTTCCCGTTTCGCCGCCTTTCCCGATCCGGCCCGTATCTTCGTCCCGCCCGGTTTGCTAAAGTGTCTTCGATGGCCCCGCTCGCCCCTTTCGCGTGATCCCATGAAGCGACGCGCCTTCGCACTGCTGATCCTCGTCCTCGCCGGCCCGCTCGCCGCCGCCGACCTCAGCACCCTCACCGGCAAGAAGCATGTCGGCGACGTGGCCGGCATCGCCGACGGCGTGCTCACGATCCGCACCGAGGCCGGCCCCGTCGGCGTCGCCGTCAAGGACGTCTTCGTTGTCGACTTCGGCAAGAAAGTCGAAGCGCCCGCCAAGGACGCGAAGTACGACGAGATCGAACTCGTCGACGGCTCGGTGATCCGCTTGTCCGGCCTCGCCATCAAGGGCAAGGCGGTCGAACCGGCGCTTCTCGCCGCCGGCGCCCCCGCGCCGAAGTTCGCGATCCCGCTCGAAACGCTTTTCTACTACCAGCGCGGCGCCGACGACGCGAA
Organism: Gemmataceae bacterium; assembly: GCA_019636445.1. Lineage (GTDB taxonomy): Bacteria > Planctomycetota > Planctomycetia > Gemmatales > Gemmataceae > Limnoglobus. Next base: position 82,278 of record JAHBXO010000007.1, read on the forward strand.
GGCGCGGGCGAACTGGCGCAAGCTTCTCGCCGGCCGTGGCAAGCGCGACCTCTTCGTCGTCCGCGCCGGCGACGACCTGTCCCCGGTGCCCGGCACGGTGCTGGGCGGCAGCGACGCCGGCGACGCCATCGAGTTCGAGAAGGAAGCCGGTGCCGAACGGGTCAACTACAAACTCACCCGCGCCACCGGGGGACTCGTGTTCAATCAGCCCCCGCGCGGCGAGATCCCGCCCACGCTCTGCAAGGTCCACGACGTCTTCGGCAACAGCCTCGTCGCCCGCGACCTGAAGGTGTCGAAGGACGGCTTCGCCATCACCACCGTCGCCGGCGCGACGTTCACCTACGCCCCGGCCGCACTCGCCAAGCTCGACTTCTCGCAGGGGAACATCGCGTACCTCTCGGACATGGAGACGACGGTGACCGCGCCGCCGCAAGTGCCCGGCGAGCCGTACTTCACCTACCTCCGCGACAAGAACCAGGACGGCGCCCCGCTCAAGCTCGACGGCGTCAGCTACGCCAAGGGGATCTGGCTCTATCCCGATACGACCCTCGCGTACAAGCTGAACGGCGACTACCGCGAATTGAAGATGGTCGCCGGCATCGACGAGAGCGTGCCGGTGGCGAACAGCACGGTGCGCCTGGTCGTCCTGGCCGACGGCAAGGAACTCTATGCGGCGAAGGTGAGCCGGAAAGATGCGGCGAAGACGTTAAATTTGGACGTCAAGGGCGTCAAAGAGTTACGGATCAGTTTGGAGCGCGACGGGTTGTATTTGGGGAACCAGATCAACCTCGCCGAGGCGCGGGTGCAGAAGTGAGTGATCGCGGCCCGGAAGGGTGGAGGATCGAGAGGTCTTATGGTCTTCGCCCCGGAGGGGCGCAGGAATGTAGCCACGGGTGGAGCGCAGCGGAACCCGTGGTCCATGAATCGACAAAAATGGGAACTGCCCCAGAGGGGCAGCGGAATGAGAGAGTTCCGTCGCCCCTCCGGGGCGAAATTCCTGTCGGTCGGCTTCCACGGGTTGCGCTTCGCTCCACCCGTGGCTACAGCCCGCGGCCCCATCCGGGGCCGAAAACATGAGTCCTGATCGCCGTTGGATGAATGAGAATCGCGATCTTGGTGATCGGTAAGTATTTGACCATTCGAGAGCCGGTTTCCATGAAACTCCACCACCTGATTCCACTATCGTTCCTCGCCCTCGCCGGCGTAACCGTCGCGTTCCTTCCCGTCTCCGCCGTCGATCCCGACGTGATCAAGGCCGAGAAGGAGCGCCTCGCGGTCGTCGCGAAGGTGCGGCCGGCGGTCGTCGCCGTCTGCCCGTACGGCGGCGGCGGGCACGGCTCCGGCGTCATCATCGACCCCGAAGGCTACGCCCTCACGAACTTCCACGTCACCGCCGACGTCAGCCCGGTCATGTCCGCCGGCCTCGCCGACGGCATCCTGTACGACGCCGTGCTCGTCGGGCAGGACAAGATCGGCGACGTGGCGCTCATCAAGCTCGTGCCCAAGAAGGAAGGCACGCCGTTCCCTTACGTCGCGCTCGGCGACAGCGACAAGGTCCAGGCCGGCGACTGGTCGCTCGCCATGGGCAACCCGTTCGGCCTTTCGACCGACTTCACCCCCACCGTCACCTACGGCCTCGTCAGCGGCGTCAACCGCTACCAGCCCCCCGCCGGCGGCGGCACCCTCGAATACACCGACTGCATCCAGATCGACACCAGCATCAACCCCGGCAACTCCGGCGGACCGCTCTTCAACATGAAGGGCGAACTGATCGGCATCAACGGCCGCGGCTCCTTCGACAAGCGCGGCCGCGTCAACTCCGGCGTCGGCTACGCCATCAGCATCAACCAGATCAAGAACTTCCTCGGCCATTTCAAGGCCGGCCTCGACACCGACCACGCCACCCTCGGCGCCACGGTCGAAACCGAGAACGAGGATGGCTCGCTCTCCGAGATGAAGTTCGGCACCATCCTGGAAGAAGCCGATGTCTTCCGCCGCGGTGTCAAGCCGGGCGACAAGCTGATCTCCTTCGCCGGCCGCCCGATGACCAGCACGAACCAGTACAAGAACATCCTCGGCATCTTCCCGAAAGAATGGCGATTGCCGCTGACTTACCGCCGCGAGAACAGCCGCAAGGAAACGCTCGTGCGGCTGATGGGGAACATGGATACGCCGGTCGAACGACCGCAGCCGATGCAGCCGCGCCCCGGCCAGCCGGGCCAGCGACCGGCCGACCCGACGAAAGAGAAGGCCAAGCGATCCCCGGCCTTCAAGCTGTTCAAGGAGAAGAAGGGCTACGCGAACTGGTTCTTCAACGAGGTTGAGCAGAAGCGGACACTCGATGCGTTCCACAAGCACGGGGACTTCGCCGGGCTGACGGGCGCGTGGGCGATCGAAGGGACCTTCAACGCGAACGACCGCAAGGGGCCGCTGGCGCTTTCCATCGTGGATGGTTCGGACGGCACGATCGACGCGAAGCTGACGATGAACGTGCCGTTCGCGATCAAGATGCCGACGGCGGAACGGCTTCAACTGCAACTGCCGGACAACAGCGGCGGGCTGCTCGCGGCGCTGACGCACTGGCGACGTTTGCTCACGCTCGGCGAAAAGGGGTTCACGCAGGGATTCAGCCACGGCGGCATGGAGCCGGTGTATCCGCCGCCCGCCGACGGCAAGCCGGTCGAGGACTGGGCCAAACTCCGCGTCGATTGCGATGTGATCCGAGCCAACTACGCCGGCATCGAAGGGAAATGGTACTTCGACCGGAAGGACGCGAAGCTGATCGCCGCCGAGGTGCAGGTGCTGCGGGACGAAGACCCGTGCGAACTCTACTTCTCGGAGTTCAAGGCCGTCGACGGCCGCACGCTCCCGCACCGGATCGACATTCGCTGGGGCGACAAGAACTACGGTTCGCTGAGCTTCACGAAGTTCGATTTGAAGAAGTGAGACCACGAATAACACGAATACCACGAATGAAAACCAAGACATGAAATCGGAATTCTGATTTCTTCATTCGTCTATTTCTTTTATTCGTGGTTTGAAGCGGTTTTCATCCATGAGATTCACCATGCGGCTCTTAGTCATTGCACTGTCGGCTTTCCTGGTCTCGACCGCCGGGGCGGCCGATCCGTTTCCCTCCGTCGCGGCGAAGGTGAACCCGAAAGTCGTCAAGCTCTTCGGAGCCGGCGGCTTCCGCGGCGTCGCGAACTACGGCTCCGGCATCCTCATCTCGGCGGACGGGCACATCCTGACGGCCGCGAGCCAGATGCTCGACTCGGCCGAGATCGTCGTGCACCTCGCCGACGGGCGCAAGATGAAGGCCGCCGTGCTCGTCACGGAGCCGATCCTCGACTCCGCGCTGCTGAAGATCAAGGTCGAGGGGAAGAAGCTCGACGAACCGACCGGCCTGGACCTGGAGCACTTCGATTACTTCGAGGCGGCCAAGCGCCCGAAGGCGCAGCCCGGCGACTGGATCCTGGGCTTCAGCAACCAGTTCGAGATCGCTATGCGGGACGAGCACTTCAGCATCCAGAAGGGCGTGATCATGGCGTACACGAAGATGCACGGCCGCCGCGGCGTCTTCGACTTCCCGTACCAGGGCGACGTGTACGTGATCGACCAGATCACGAACAACCCCGGCGCCGCCGGCGGTCCGCTGACCGACCGCAAGGGGAACCTGCTCGGCATCATCGGCAAGGAGATCAAGAACACGCTCAGCGAAACCTGGATGAACTACGCCATCCCGCTGGCGGCCGAGGTGGAGACGAAGGACGGCGACAAGACCGTCACGCTCTCCCTGCCGAAGTTCGTCGAGCTGGGGATGAAGGGTCAGTACAAGCCGGTGAAGCGGCCGGAAACGATCGCAAGCGTCGGCGGGTACCACGGCGTGATCTTCGTGCCGAACGTGCTGGAGAAGACGCCGCCGTACGTCGAGGACGTGGTGACCGGTTCGCCGGCCGACAAGGCGGGCCTGCGGGCGGACGACCTCGTGAGCTTCATCGACGGCGAGCCGATCTACAGCATCAAGATGTTCCACGACTACCTGAAGCGCACGAGCGCGGGGACGAAGCTCCGGCTGGAAGTCCGCCGCGGCGAGAACCTGCAGACGGTGGAGATGACGCTCGGCGAGTACCCGGCGAAGCCGCTGCCGATGAAGCCGACCGAACTAAAAAAGTAAATCATGGCCCGCTGATGACGCGGACCTTCGGACGCTGATGAAGATGATAAATCGGGTGAAATCTGCTTGTTTTTCATCCTCTTGATCTGCGTTGAAATCAGCGTCATCTGCGGGCCATTCTTTAGGGCCATTCCATGCGATACATTGCGTTATTGAGTTTCGTGGTCTTCGCGCCGTTCGCGTCCGCGCAGGATTTGAACGAGAAGAACGAGCAGGCGATGAAGCAGGCGACCGCGCAGGTCGCGGCGTCCATCGTGAAGATCGAGACTTCCGGCGGCACGGAGACCGTCGGCGGAGGCGGACCGCCCGGGCGCGGGCCGGCGGGGCCGGGCGTGCGCAAGGGGTCCGGCCCCACGACCGGCGTCGTCGTCGCGGCCGACGGCTACATCATCACCAGTTCCTTCAACTTCGCGAACAAGCCGACGACGATCTTCGTGACCGTGCCGAACCACCCGGAGCGCCTGCTCGCCGAGACGGTGGCGAACGATACGACTCGCATGCTGACGCTGATCAAGCTCAAGAAGCCGGAAGGGAAGGAACTGCCGAAGCTCGTGGTGCCGCCGGCGTATCCGAAACCGGAGATCGGGATCGGGCAATGGTCGCTGGCACTCGGGCGCACGCTGATGCCCGACGTGGGCACGGCACCGCCCTCGGTGAGCGCCGGCATCATCAGCGCCGTGGGGCGCATCAACGGGAAGTGTCTCCAGACCGATGCCAAGGTTTCGCCGGTGAACTATGGCGGTCCTCTGGTGGCGATCGACGGGCGCGTGCTGGGCATTCTCGTGCCGGCGTCCACGCGCGGGGAAGGCGACGTTGCCGGCGTCGAGTGGTACGATTCCGGCATTGGCTTCGCCATTCCCTTCGACGACGTGATGGCGGCCGTGCCGAAGCTCCGCGCAGGCAAGGATCTCCGCCGCGGCCTGCTCGGCATCACGCCCCAAAGCACCGAAACCTACCATTCCGCCGTCGTCATCGGCACGATCTCGCCCGACTCCGCGGCCGCGAAGGCCGGTCTCAAGGTCGGCGACAAGATCGTCAGTATCGACAAGCAGCCCGTGCCGCACATGACCGAACTCCAGAAGCTGCTCGGGCCGAAATACGAAGGCGACGTGGTGGACCTGAAGATCCTGCGCGATGGCAACGAGATGGACGTGCCGGGCGTGCGGCTGACCGGCGTCGTGGCCGGGTTCGCCTCCGGCTTCCTCGGGATCCTGCCGCTGCGCGACGACCCCGATCCGGGCGTGCAGGTGCGGTTCGTGTATCCGAAGAGTCCGGCCGAGACCGCGGGGATCAAGGCCGGCGACCGGATCATGAAGGTGAACCGGCAGCAACCGGGCGCGCGGATGCCGACGCCGGCGATCGAGCTGGTGGGCGGGCGCGTCCAGTTGGCGCAGCTGGTGGCGGCGACGCCGCCGGACGGCGAGATCGAGTTCGAGGTGAAGCGCAAGGACGGCGGCAAGACGGAGAAGGTGAAGATCAAGATGGGCGTGGTGCCGGACGAGGACCTGCCGGAGGCGCTGCCGCTACCGTCGAGCGCGGAGCGGGCGCTGGACAAGCCCAAGGGCGCGAAGGACGCCCCGAAGGCGAAGAAGGAGGAACCCAAGAAGGAAGAACCGAAAAAGGACGAGGAGAAGAAGGACGAGAAAGGACCGGAATTGGGTCTGCTCAAGCGGAAGAACGCCGTTCTCGGGCGCGAGTACTGGGTGTACGTACCGGAGAATTACAAGCCGGGCATCTCGCATGGGGTGATCGTGTGGCTGCACCCGGCGGGCCAGGGCGGTAAGGACACGGACGAGATGGTGAAGATCTGGAAGCCGTTCCTCGAAGACTACCACTACATCATGGTCGGACCGAAATCGCAGGGGAACGACGGCTGGGTGGCGAGCGAGACGGAAGGAATCGTGCAGGACGTGAAGGAAGTGATCGGCCAGCATACCGTGGACCGCTCGCGCGTGATCGCGCACGGCATGGGCGTCGGCGGGCAGATGGCGTTCTACCTCGGTTTCAACGCCCGCGACCTGATCCGCGGCGTGGCGACCACGGGCGCGAGCCTCGGCACACAACCGAAGGACAACCTGCCGAATCAGCCGCTGGCGTTCTTCATCGTCGGTGGTGAGAAGGACCCGTCGATCAAGGCGATCGCGGAGAGCCGCCCGGCCTTGAAGGACAAGAAATTCCCGGTGATCTTCCGGCAGCTGAAGGACTTCGGCAAGGAGTACATGCTCCAGCCGACGCTCATCGAACTGTGCGTCTGGATCGATTCGATCGACAAGATTTGAGATGCCTTCCGACTTCGCCGACCGGTCTTCCGGTTTTTAGAAGGCATGGAAACACGGGAGAGTGCGGGCTGTCACGTGTCGCGGGCGGTACGAAACCGCAAGTGCGTGCGTCGAGGGTTGATTGTCCCTTGACGCGCTTCCATGTTGGCCGTGCCGATATCGAAATCGGAATGGCCCTTTGTGCGTTCCTTCGTCCATACTTGGATCGGGTCGAGTCCCCGCGCGGCGAAGGATCGCAACACGATCGATGCAGGCCTGCATGGACACCATCCGGTTCGAGCACGATACCGACGACGGCTTTTATCGTCTGGTGAAGCGACGCGTCGACCGGTACTTCGAGCGGACCGGCAAGAGTCGCTACGCCGATCGCGCTCTCCTGTTCAAGGCCCTGGTATTCAGCGGTCTGATGGTCGGTTCGTATGCGCTGATCCTCGCGCATCCGCTGCCGAACTGGACCTTGCTGCCTTTCGCGTTCGTCTTTGGCACGGCCACGCTTCTCATTTCCATCAACATCGGCCACGACGCGGCTCATCACGTCTTGTTCCGCTCGGCCTTCTGGAACGACGTCGTTCAGGGTGTCTCGTTCGGGTTGTTGGGTGTGAGCGCGTATCTCTGGCGCATGCGGCACACCCGGAGCCACCACATTTTTCCGAACGTCAACGGCTGCGACATCGATATCGACGAGAACCCGTTCGTGCGGCTTTCGCCGAATCAACCCTGGCGGCGGCACTTTCAGTTCCAACACCTTTATGCCCCGCTCGCCTACGTGTTCGTCGCTCTCTATACGGTGGTCTGGCAGGATTTCGCGTACCTGTTCAAGCGGAACCTGGCGAACATGACCGACATCCAGCACCCGCCGCACCAATACGCGATCTTCATCGTCGCGAAATTGTTTTACTTCGGCGTCGTCCTGGCCGTGCCGATGGCCGTGCTGCCCTTGCCATGGTGGCAGGTGCTCGTCGGCTACCTGACGATGAAGGCGTTCGCGTCGCTGGTGTTCGTCTTCCTGTTGATCGGCACGCACTTCTCGGACGTGACGGAGTTCCCGACCGTCGGGTCGGACGGTAGCGTCGGCCGGACGTGGGCCGAACACAACCTCGCGACGGCGTGCGATTGGGCGCCACACAGCCGGATCGCGCATTTCGTGGCCGGAGGCGTGAACGCGCATGCGTGTCACCATCTGTTCCCGAACGTGAGCCATGCGCACTATCGGGCGATTGCGGCGATCATCGCGGAGACTGCGGCCGAGACGGGCACGCCGTACAACACGCTGTCGCTGGCGGGGATCGTGCGATCGCATTTTCGCTTCCTGCGCCGGATGGGTCGAAAGCCCGGCACGACGGTGCGGTGCAAGGATTCCGCCAGCCCGCGTATCGCGGCGACAAGAATGCCGGGTCGCGCGGGGGAAAGGGCCTCGACCGCAGGCGACGCGTGAAGTTTCGCGCCTGACGCGAAGCAATGATGATTCGGATTGGTTCGCGTTGGCGCTGGATTTGCGCAGGCCGCCGACCGCGCGCGCCGGCGTGTACTAGATTGCACGAAAGTTCGACCGAGACTTTCGGGCAATCCCCCTATGCCGGCCCCTACCACTACCGATCAACTGTTGGGCAATCTCCGCAAGAGCGGACTCGTGCCGACCGACCGCCTGTCCGCCGCGCTCGCCGGCGTCGACGCGGACGATGGTCCAGCTCGCGTCCTCGACCGGCTCGTCGCCGAACACCTGCTGACGCCCTTTCAGGCCGAACGCCTGCGCGCCGGCAAGTACAAGGGCTTCATCCTCGGCGATTACGTCATCCTCGACCAGCTCGGCGGCGGCGGCACCGGCCAGGTCTTCCTTGCCGAACACAACGTCATGCACCGCCTCGCGGCGATCAAGGTACTCACCGTTTCCGCGTCCGCGGACGAGGTCGCGCGCGAGCGGTTCTTCCGCGAAGCCCGCGCCACCGCCGTCCTCGACCACAACAACGTCATCCGCGTCCACGACCTGCGTAAGGACGGCTCCGTCCATTACCTCATCATGGAGTACGCCGGCGGCATCAGCCTCCAGCACCTCGTGCGCCGCCTCGGTCCCCTGCGTTGGAACGTCGCGGCCGACTATGTCCGTCAGGCGGCGCTCGGGCTGCAGCACATTCACGACCACGCGCTCGTCCACCGCGATGTGAAGCCCGGCAACCTGCTTCTCACGCACGACGGAACCATCAAGCTCCTCGACCTCGGCCTCGTCCGCCTCGCGACCGACCATGAGTCTCGGCTGACCGAGCGCGTGGACCAGATGATCCTCGGTACGGCCGACTACCTCGCCCCGGAACAAGCGGTGTCCAGTTCCACGGTCGACATTCGCGCCGACATCTACGGACTGGGGGCGACCTTCTACTTTCTGCTCGCCGGCCGGCCGATGTTCCCGGATGGGCGCACGGCGCAAAAGCTCATGTGGCAGCAGTTGAAGGAACCGACGCCGATCCGACAGCTCGTGCCGGACGTGCCGGAGGAGGTGGCGGCGCTGTTGCACCGGATGCTGGCGAAGGATCCGAACGCGCGGCCGCAGACGCCGGCGGACGTGGTGACGGCGCTCGTGCCGTGGACGAAGGAGCCGGTGCCCGCTCCGGACCCGGCGCTGATGCCCGCGCCGCCGGCGCGGCGGGGCCAGGTACAGGGTGTGCCGGCGGTCTCGCGCGTGTCGTACTCGGATTTCCTACTGGAAGAGCTGGCGCACCCGACGCAGACGGGCGTTCAGACCCCGCGCACGGCATTGCCGAATCAGGTATCGACGGCGACGCCCCCGCCGCGCTCGGCGCCATTGCCGGTATCGGCGCCGCCGACGCCGCGCGCCGCGGGCGCGGCCGCGCCCGCCGCGCCGATCCGGCCGTCGTGGTCGTTAGTGGTCGCCGCCGCGGCGCTGGCGGCCGGTCTCGCGACCGTAATCGTCGTGGCGTTGACGAAATAGCGCCGCCTCACGCGGCGCGGAGTTGTCCGTAGTCCCACATCTGTTCGGCGGCTCGCGCCGTCACTGCGGCCCAGTTGCGCGGGTCGCCGGGTATGAACCGACCCACCAATCGCCCTCCGCTCGCGCCCGTGAGCAGCGGCAGGTTGACCGCGACGCCGTCGAGGGTCAAGCCGGCGAGCATGGCGGCGGCCGCGGCGTTGCGAGCGAGCGCCGGCATGCCGAGGTCGTCAGTGCGCCGGAGGACTTCGCCGGGGAACTGCTGCTGGAGAAGCTGCCAGAGGAATCCGTTGCGGACTCCGCCGCCACTGACAAAGAGGGCCCGCGGGCGACCGGTCGGCGGCACGAACTGGCGAACCCCTGCGGCGATCGATCGCGCGACGAAGTGCGTGGCCGTGCAGAGCAGGTCGGCGAGGCCGGCGTTGCGGTGCCGGGCGGCGTCGAGCGCTGCCGTCGCGAACGTCGGGCCGAACTCGTTCGCCAGCGGCTTCGGCGGCGGCCGCAGCAGGTGCGGGTGCGTCATCCAGTCGGCCAGCCAGTCGTCGTGACACTTCCCCTGCACGGCACGTGTGCCGCCGGAATCGAACGATTCCTTCTCGCGCGTGCCGAGCCGGATCAGCGCGTCCAGCAGTTGGCCGGCCGGCGCCGCGTCGAAGGCGACGAGGTCGGTGATCTTTCCGCCGGCCGGGATCGCCAGCACGCTCGCGGCGTGGCCGAGGTGGATCAGAATGCGGTCTTCGGAATCGGATTTCGCGAGAAGGTAATCGGCGGCCGGGGTCCAGGGCCGGCCCGCGCCGCCGGCCGCCGCGTCACGCTCGGCGAACCGGCACCACACCGATACGCCCGTCTGCTCCGCCACGCGCTCGCCGAGCGAATCGAACGGCACGCCGGGCGCGACGTGCAGACCGGCGAGGAGTATGGACCGCAGTTCAATCGTCCCTTTCGCGGAAATCTGCCGGGCAGCGGCGGCGAAGGCGTCGGCAAGGTCGCGTGGTGCCGACTCGCCCCGACGCAGGGCATCCCGCACGAGCGGCGGCAGCGGATGGCGGACGTGGCGCTCCACGGCCGGCACGGCCGCGAGGCCGTTGCCGCCGACGCGGACGAGGACCGCGTCGATCCCCTCGCGCCCGGAGCCGAGCGCGAGGCCGAGAAGGAGCCGCTGGGACATATCGATACCATTGTTTAGCGGCGACGCGGAGTCTTCGGTTCGGAGCGCGGTGAGCATACGCGCTCCGCTCTAAACGTTTGAAATGAAATCACGCCGCCATGAGCATCGGCTTCGAGCCGGCCGACACGGCCCGCGCCGACGCCTGCACGAAGCACTCGAAGATCTGCTGGTCGAGCGCCGAGGCGGTGTCGCATTCGGGGTGCCATTGCAGGCCGACGCAGAACCAGCTCGGGTCGGTCGTTTCGATTGCTTCGATGACGCCGTCGTGGGCCTTCGCGCAGACGCGGAGTTTGCGGCCGATCTGGTTCACGGCCTGGTGGTGCGTGCTGTTCACGCGCTGCTCGCCGGAGCCGTAGATCTCTTCGAGGAACGTGTCCTCCTCGACGATGACCATGTGCCGGTGCGGGTAGCCGGACGGATCCGAGTGCGGCATCGCCTTCGGGTTCTCGGTCGGCAGGTGGGCGTACAGCGTGCCGCCGTGGAAGACGTTGATGAGCTGCATCCCCATGCCGATGCCGAGGACGGGCAGCTTGCGCTCGGCCACCTTCTGGAAGAGCAGGCGTTCGCTGTCCTCGCGGCGCGGGGCCATCAGTTGCACGGCCGAGGTGAGCTGCTGGCCGTACTTCCGCGGATCGAGGTCGGCCCCGCCGGTGAAGACGATGCCCGAGATCATCTTGAGATACGTGTCGAGTTCCGGGTAGTTGTCCTTCTTGAGCGGCGGCAGCAGGATCGGCAGCCCGCCGGCGGCGAGCACGGAGTCGACGTACCCGGCGTTGGCGCGGGTGAAGGCGGCAGCGCCTTTGGGCGTTTGGAAGTCGGTGGTGATGCCGATGAGCGGTCGTTGCGGCGGCGCGGTCGGGCGCTGGGGATTCTTTGCGGACTTGACGGCCATGGGTCTACCCTCCGTGGTTCGGCACCGGAATCGGACATCCTGCCCGATCGCGAGTTGCAAATCTTACAAAGATCGGGAAACCGGATTCAAGCCCAATTTTTCCAGCGCGGAGTTCGGAGTGCGGAGTGCGGAGTGAAAACCCCCGACCGTTTAGCGGCGAGGCGGAGTCTTCGGAGCCGAGCGCGGAGGCTGCCAATCCCGTTTGAAGTTCAGTCCGCGACCGACCCGCGTGACGCGCTCGGCTCCGAAGACTCCGCCTCGCCGCTAAACGACTTCGCGTTTTGTCTTCACTCCGCATTCCGCACTCCGCATTCCGCACTTCTTCGCCTATCATTTCATCCTCACCCCTTTCGGAGTCCTCTCCCATGTCTCCCCGCATTCCCCGCCGGCGCGCCCTGCAACTCGGCGGCGCCGCGTCGCTCGGCTATCTCTTCACCGGGCCGGCCTTCTCCGTCACCAAGGCCTACGGCGCCAACGACAAACTCCGCGTCGCCGGCATCGGCGTCGGGGGCAAAGGGTCCAGCGACATTGACCAGGCCGGCGTACTCATGGACGTCGCCGCCATCTGCGACATCGACGATCAACGCCTCGGCGAGAAGGCCAAGAAGTTCCCGCACGCCAAGAAATACACCGACTACCGCAAACTGCTCGACGAGATGGCCAAGGCGATCGACGCCTGCACGGTCAGCACGCCGGACCACCACCACGCGCCGGCGTCGATCCTCGCCATGCGCGCCGGCAAGCACGTTTACACCCAGAAGCCGCTGACTCACACGGTCTTCGAGGCTCGCCTCATGCGCGAGACGGCCGCGAAGATGAAGGTCTGCACGCAGATGGGCAACCAAGGTTCCGCGAACAACGGCCTGCGCCGCGCCGTCGAACTCATCCACGCCGGCACCATCGGCCCGATCGCCGAGGCGCACGTCTGGACCGACCGGCCCCGCGAGTTCTGGCGGCAGGCGCCCGCCATCACCGCCCGGCCGAAACAATCCGCGCCCGTGCCCAAGCACGTCCACTGGGAGGAGTTCATCGGCCCCGCCCCGATGCGACCCTACGCCGTCGGCGAACTCACCGAGGGCAAGTGGAAGGGCCGACCCTGCTACCACCCGCACGACTGGCGCGGCTGGTGGGACTTCGGCACCGGCGCAATGGGCGACATGGCGTGCCATACGGCCAACATGGTCTTCCGCGCCCTCAAGCTCGGCCCTCCGCAGTTCGTCTCCGCCCTCTCCGGCGAAGTGAATCAGGAGACGTACCCCGCCTGGGCGCACATGACCTTCGACTTTCCCGCGCGCGGCGACATGAGCGCCTGCTCGCTGCATTGGTACGAGGGGGCGAAGGACGGCAAGAAGATGCTCCCGCCGGACGAGTTGCTCGCGAAGGTACTCAAGAAGGGCGAGACGGTCGCGAACAGCGGATCCATCCTCGTGGGCACGAAGGGGATCCTCTACAGCCCGAACGACTACGCGGCCCAGTTCCGCCTGACGCCCGACAAGGACTTCGCCGGCATCCAGACGACGAAGCCGGAGAAGGAGCCGATGGGCGTGGACCAAAACAACGATGCTCGGATGAAGGCGGAATGGGTGGAGGCGATCCGGGCCGGGAAGCCGTCGCACGCCTACTCGAACTTCGATTTCGCCGGGCAGATCACCGAGACGATGCTGCTAGGGAACATCGCCGTGCGCGTCGGCGGCTCGAAGCTGGAATGGAACGCCGAGAAGCTGGCGTTCGCGAACTCCTCGAAAGCGACGGCGTTCGTGAGCAAGGAATACCGCACGGGCTGGGACTGGCTAAAGGGATAAACAGGACATGGTCAAAGCAACGACCGCCGGGCCGAGTGCCCGGCGGTTTCGTTTACGGGGTCGATCTGGTATGCTGGCTGGCGGAGGTGATCGCGATGGGCAAGCTGCTCGAACGGCGGACGAAGCGCGAACCGATTCCCGAACTGCGCGACGGCGACCGGCTGGACACGGCCGAGTTCCTGCGGCGCTACGAAGCGACTCCCGAAGGCTTTCGGGCCGAGTTGATCAACGGCGTGGTGTACGTGAATCGCTGGATCGAAGTCGGGCCGAACGGGGAGGAGCGCGTCATGCCGCCGATCAGCGGAGGGGGCCGCGGCCACGCCGGCCCGCAGATGACCATTATCGGAGCCTTCGCGAACTACATGGCCGGTACGCCGGGCGCGGATGCGTCTGCGCCGGCCACGCTGGTCCTCTCGCCCGTGGATTCCGCGCCCGAGCCGGACGCCATGATGCGGATCCTGCCCGAGTGCGACGGTGCGTCGTACCTCGGCGACGACCAGTACTATCACGGACATCCCGAATTGGTCGTAGAGATCGCGCGCAGCACGGTGAAAATCGACTTGGGTTCCAAGTTCGACATGTACGAACGCAACGGCGTGCAGGAATACGTCGTCTGGCGCGTGCGGCAGGGAGTTATCGACTGGTTCCAACTGGAACGCGGCGAGTATCAACCGATCGAACCCGACGCCGACGGCATCCTGAAGAGCCGCGTCTTCCCTGGCCTCTGGCTCGATCCCAAGGCACTAGTCGCCGGCGACATGGCCAAGGTGCTGGCCGTCGTGCAACGGGGCATTGCGTCGCCGGAGCATGCGAAATTCGTCGAGAAGCTGCGGAAGAAAGCTGCGAAGAAGAAGCGATAGCCGCCGGGGTGTCGCGCCCGGCGGCGATTCGGCGTCAGTCGGCGTCGGTGGCCTGGACGGTCGGCATCGGTGCGGAGCGCTGCGGGCCGAAGACGTTGCCGGCGATGTTCGCCGTCGCCGTGGTGTTGCGCGATTGCAGTTCGCCGGCGACGTCCAGGAAGATCTTGTCTTCGAGGATTTCCGCGACGACGGTGGCGAGCTTGTCGCCGCCGGGAACATTGACGAGCGGACGGGCACCGGTGTTTAGTGCAACCATCCGCTTTTGGATCAGCGTGGACAGCTTGAAGCGGCCACCGACCTTGTTGACGATTTCTTCTTCCTTCAGTTCGTCGAGCATGGGAACCCCCTGAGTGTGTATTGTTCGTGGATCACGGCGCCGAGCGCCGCGGTGGTCTGTTCCAGATCGTCGTTGACGACGCGCACGTCGAACTCGTTGCGTCGATCCAGTTCGCGTTCGGCGGAGGCCAGTCGGCGGGCGACGGCGGCCGGGTCTTCGGTGCCGCGTCCCGCGAGCCGTTCGCGGAGCGCCTCGGCGGAGGGCGGCATCAGGAACACCGAGAGGTGCTCGCCGGGCATCGCGGCCCGCACGCTCGCCGCCCCTTGCACGTCGATCACGAGGACGACACCGGCGGTGGTCCGGTTCGCGGCCTCGGCCTTCGGCGTGCCGTAGTAGTCCTTGCCGTGGACGATCGCGTGTTCGAGCATCCGCCCGGCGGCGAGTTCCTCCCGGAACCGGTCGGCGGTCCAGAAGTGGTAGTCGCGGCCGTCGACTTCGCCGGGTCGCGGCGCGCGGGTCGTGGCGGTGACGGCGCGCCGCAGGGGCAGCGTCGTTTGGGCCAGCAGGGCCTGCACGACGGTCGTCTTGCCGACGCCGCTGGGGCCGGACACCACGATCAGCGGGGCCGCGTTCATTCGACGTTCGCCACCAGTTCCTTCATCTTCTCGAGCGTCGCCTTCATTTCGATCACGTGCCGGGAGATGGCGACGTCGCCGGCCTTCGAGCCGAGCGTGTTCGTCTCGCGGCCCATCTCCTGGATGACGAACTCGAGCCGGCGGCCCGGCGCGTCGATCGCTTTCGCCACCACGTCGGCGAGCTGCACCAGGTGCGCGTCCAGCCGAACGATCTCCTCGGCCACATCGGTGCGGTCGGCGTAGATCGCCACGTCGCGGATCAACTGCTCCGGTTCGATCGTCGCGCCGGTGCCGGCGAGGGCCTGGCGGATCCGTTCGAGCAGGCGCTGGCGGTAGTCTTCGACCACGCGCGGGGCGTGCGCCTTGACCGCCTCCAGCTCGTCGGCGAATCGCCGGCGCAGGGCGAGCAGTTCATCCGCCATCGCGCGGCCTTCGGCCTGGCGGACGGCGTTCAGCTTGTCGAGCGCCTCGCCGAGCAGGCGCTCCACGAGCGGCCATTCGTCTTCGGGGGCGGCACCGCGGCCGCCGGGTTCCGGTGCCACGCCGGGCAGCGCCAGCAGGCCGGCGAGTAGCGGGCCGAGCGCCGCGGCCTGGCTGGCCTCCGGACACGCCGCCCGTACCTGATCGAGGTACGCGGCGAGCAGGCCGCCGTTGATCTGCGCGTCGCCGGCGCCGCGCGGCCGGTCCACGCGGATGTTCACGTGCAGCGTGCCGCGCTTGATCGACCGCCGGACCACCTTCTCGAATTCGGCGTCGAGGATCGGGTAGGGTTCGCTGCCGCGGACCGACACCTTGAGGTGGCGGTTGTTGACAGACCGGATTTCGAGGGAAACGGCAGCCGTCGGCGTCTCCCCGCGCGATTCGCCGTATCCGGTCATGCTTAGGAGCACGAGTATAAGCCTCGATCGCAGGGGAGGCGGATTACTTGCCGTCCTGGAGCGCCGTCGGCGCGGCGGTGCCGCGTGCGTCGGCTTGCGCGAACTTCACATGCACCATGATGGCGAGGACCCAGGCGGCGGCGAGGTAGAGGGTGATCTTGGTGAACGCGTCGCCGGCGCGGGAGCCGAAGGCGCTTGAGCCGCCGGCGCCGCCGAACGCGCCCGCGAGGCCGCCCCCCTTGCCGCGCTGGATCAGGACCACCAGCATCAACAGCACGCTGATGACCATCACGACGATGTTCAGGATGTAGGAGATGCCAGAGGCACCTTCGGCGAACAGGATCACGCGACAATCTCCCCGAATTCGGCAACGGTCAATCTACGAAAACACCGGCCGACGCCAAGAGGCTCAAACAGCCGCGCGGACGATGCCGAGGAACGACTCCGCCTTCAGACTCGCCCCGCCAACAAGCGCGCCGTCCACATCCGACTGGTGCAGCAGGTCGGCGGCGTTCTCCGGCTTCACCGAGCCGCCGTACTGGATTAGAAGCGCCGAGGCCGATTTCTCGCCAAAGAGCGCCGCGAATTTCCGGCGAATGAACGCGTGCGCCGCCTGCGCCTGCTCCGGCGTGGCCACCTTCCCCGTGCCGATCGCCCAGACCGGCTCGTACGCGATCACGAGATTCGGCAGGTGCTCGGCCGGAATCCCTGACAGTCCGTCGGTCAGTTGCTTCTCCAGCACGGCGTCGGTGCGGTTCGCTTCGCGCTCGGCCAGAAGTTCGCCGACACAGAAGATCACATGCAACCCAACCGCCAGGGCCGCCTTCGCCTTCTTGTTCAGGAAATCGTCGGTCTCGCCGAGGCCATGCCGACGTTCGCTGTGGCCGACGAGCGTGTACCGGCAGCCGGCTTCGAGCAGCATCTGCGGGGCGAGTTCGCCGGTGAACGCGCCTTCCTTCTCGAAGTGACAGTTCTGCGCGCCGAGGCCGACGGACGAACCAGCAAGCGCGTCGGCGACGGCCGTCAGCCACACGGACGGCGGGAAGACCGCGACTTGAACACCGGCGGGCGCACCCTGCGCGACCGCCGCCGCCAACTCCTTCGCACCCGCGCGCGAGGTGTACATCTTCCAGTTTCCGGCGACGAACTTCGGACGCTTGGTCATTATTCGAACCCTTGGGGGCCGTGTCTTCTTTTTCATTTTGCATTGTTCCGATCATGTCTGCTCCGTCGCGGCGACATGGTCGGAACAATGCAAAATGAGCAATGCAAAATGAAAACTAGCTCTCGGTCGGCGCCCAGAAGTGCCGGCCGAGGGCGTCCGCCAGCCGCCGCAGATCGCCCATCAGCGCGAGGAACTGGTGCGGCAGCAGCGCCTGAGGCCCGTCCGAGAGCGCCTTCTCCGGGCAGTTGTGAACCTCGACGTGCACGCCGTCCGCCCCGGCCGCCACGCTGGCGCGGCACATCGCCGGAATCAGGTCCGGCCGGCCCGTCGCGTGGCTCGGGTCCACGATGATCGGCAGGTGGCTTTGCCCCTTCACGTTCGGCACCGCGCTCATGTCCAGCATGTTCCGCGTGCTGTCCTCGAAGCTCCGCACGCCCCGCTCGCACAGCACCACGTCCTTGTTCCCCTCGGCCAAAATGTACTCGGCCGACATGAGGAGGTCCTTCACCGTCGCGCTCATGCCGCGCTTCAGCAGCACCGGCGTCTTCGTCCGTCCGCATTCCTTCAGCAGGTCGAAGTTCTGCATGTTCCGCGCGCCGAGCTGGAGCATGTCGGCGTACTTCACCACCAGCTCCACCTGCCGCGGGTCCATCACTTCCGTGACGACGGGCATGTCGTACTTCTGGCCGACTTCCTTGAGAATCTTGAGGCCGTCCTCGCCCATCCCCTGGAAGGCGTAGGGGCTGGTGCGGGGCTTGAACGCGCCGCCGCGCAGGATGTTCGCCCCGCCCGCCTTCACGTACTTCGCCACCGTATCCATCACGTCGTAGTTCTCGACCGCGCATGGTCCCGCGATCATCGCCAGGCTGCCGCCGCCTATGCGCACCTTGCCGACGTAGACGACGCTGTCGTCCTTGTGGAACTCGCGGCTGGCGAGCTTGAACGGCTTCATGATCGGCAGCACTTGTTCGACGCCGGGAATGGCGGCGAAATTGCCGGCGTCCGGCTTGGTTTCGTCGCCAATCGCGCCGATAATCGTGCGACTCTCGCCACGGCTGACGTGCGGCGTGAACCCCAATTCCTTGACCCGTTCGATAACGTGGTCGATCTGTTCGAGCGACGCGTCGGGTCGCAGCACGAGAATCATATGACCGTCCATTGAAACCTGTTTCGGGGGAGCATTCGCAACGGACAGTCTAGGAACGGACATTCCGCGCGACAGCGCACCCGCGAGGGCGCCCCGAGGACGAATCGACATAACTGATTTGCAAATCCAAGTTTACGTTGAAATCAAACATGTGAATTCGCAGGCGAGCCGGATGTTGGGAGTATCCAAACAGCGCCGACGACGACGATCCGACGGTCCATCCGGCTCAATGAACAACTTTTACTTGGCAAACTCCACCTTCGGCGTCGCCATCAGGGTGCCGAGCACCGGGAGCGCCGATAGTAGCTTTCGACCTCGGAGCGATGCGAGTATGATAATCGCAGGAGGAACCACGCATGACCATTCCGATTCTCGTCGAACCTGCTGCGGCCGGTTTCCGCGCGGAGACCGGCGGGCCGCTGAACCTCTCGGCTGTCGGGCCGTCGTCCGGCGAAGCCGTGGCGAGCCTTCAGGAACTGATTGCAGCCCGGTTGAGCAACGGGGCCACGATTATCGATCTGCCGATGCCTCAAAAGCCGCCGCTGGTTCCCGAGTTGCCGTTGAGCGAGAATCCCCTCTGGCCCGACTTCTTAGCAGCAGTCGAAGAGTACCGGAACCGGCAGGATGCCGAAGATCGAGCGGCCTATGCGGACGAGAACTGATCGATGGCCGTCTTCATTTTGGATACGGACATTATCAGTCTGTTCGAGCATGGCCACCCGAAGGTCGTGGCGGCCGTGGCCACCCATGTTCAAGACCAGATCTGCGTCTCTACAGTTACCATCGAGGAACAGATCGGTGGGTGGTCGGCCCTCGCCCGCTCCGCGAAGACGCACTCCCAGTGCGAGTTTGCATCGTTGATGTTGCTCAAGTTGGTTCGGGCATGGGCGGCATTCTACCGCGTACCGTTCCCGACTCCGGCCCAAGTACGATTCGATTCGTTGATGAAAGCCAAGTTGAACGTGAAGGCCAACGATTTGCGAATCGCCGCGATCGCGCTCGAACTCCGTGCGACGGTCGTCACGCGCAACCGCCGGGACTTCGGTCGTGTTCCGGGATTGGTGATCGAAGACTGGTCAGTTTGAAACTCCTCTCACTTCACCCCCGCCACCTCCACCTTCGGCGTCGCCATCAGGGTGCGCAGCACCGGGAGCAGCGGGGCGAGCGTGCGCTCCTCGTGCCAGTGGTGGTCGGTGATCTTGATGTGGCCCGGCCCCACCGAACCCTTGCCGAGCGTCGCATCGAGTGCGACCCAGTCGCCGGCGGCGTACACCTCGAACCACATGTGATAGGCGAGGAACGGCTTGCCACCGGGCGACGGCGCGTAGACCAGTCCGAGCGCCGTGCGGCTCGGAATACCGTTCGCGCGGCACATGGCGGCCGAGAGCATCGCGTACTCGGTGCAGTCGCCACTGAGCGACTTCGCCACCGAACTGGCCGTGCCCATCGACTGGCTGAACTCCACGGCCCGCATGTTGTCCTTCACCCAGCGCTCGATCGCCTTCGCCTTCCGCCAGTCGTCCGCGCCCGCCGGCAGACCCGCCACGGCGGCGGCGGCGTGCTTCCGCACCGTCGCGTCGTCCCAGTCCACGAAGAAACTCTTGCCCAGGTGTTCCTCGCCCGGCGGCTTCACGCCCTCCGGTTTCTGCCGCGGCTCCCGGATCGCCCTTACCCGCAGGTCGAATGCCTTCGTCTTCTCGTCGAAGTTCGCCAACGACTGCCGGGCGTCCTGCGCGAAGAGTTCTTCCGGATTCGGGTCGTTTTCGGTCGCGATCCGGTAGACCAGTTCGGCCTTCTCGTGGATCCCGGGCACCTCGCGGTCGAGGCGGATCGACTGCACGTCGAAGAGGTCCGGCACGTTCGTCGGCGCCGCGAGCGCGGCTTCCTTCGTCGTCCGCGCGATGATGAGCCGGCCGCCGAGGCTCGGCATGTCCTGGTCGGTCCGCACCACCTCGAACGTCTCCGCGTCGCACCAGACCGTCGCCGGCGGCACGCGGAAGATCACCTTGCCGTCCTTGTCCTTGAGCGGGTTGAGCGTCGTGACCATGCGGAGCATCGGCCGGGCCGCCTGGCCCTGGAACAGCGCGATCGTCTCGAGCGCCTTCACCTCGACCGACACCTTCATGACGCGATTGAGCCGACCCTCGTAGAGGAAGTAATCGAAGGTATCGCCCGGCTTCGGCTTCTTGTCCTTGTAGAGCGTGGCCTCCTTCGAAACGCCGAGCACGCCATCGGGCCAGGCCGTCTCCTCCTCCTTCTGCACGACACCTTCGGATTTCGTCCGCAGCACGCCGTCGACGACCTTGCCCGTGAGGACGATGCGCTGCTGCGGCCCGAGCGCCAATTCCATGCGAGTCGTGAGCACTTTGCCGTCGGGCGTTTCGAGCGTCGCGTCCTCGGTGCTTTGCTCGGTGAGCTGGCCGAAGCGGCGCAGCGCCAGCTTGTGCTCACGGGTGGCATACAGGTACGTCTTCCCGTTCAGTTCCCGCTCGCGCACGACCGTGTGGAAATAGCCGACCTTGGCGCCCTTCAGGAACGCGGCGTCCCACGTTTCGAGGACGAGCTTCCCCTTCTGCGGGTCGGGCTTCTCCTCGGGCTTCGGAATGTCCTGCGGCTTGGGGTTGAGAATCGGGATCGGCGTGCCGCCGGCATTCCGCGGCAGGGTGGGCGTCGCCTTCGGCACCGACTTGGAGATGAGTTGCTGTTCGGGCTTCGCGACGGCGCCGTTCGGCCGGATGATGATGAAATTGTCCTTTTCGGACTTCGTGGCCGGCAGGGGGGCGGGCTTTGGCTCGGTGGACCGAACGCCGTTCGGCCGGATAACGATGTTCCCGGGTTCCTCGGCGAAGGTCGCCGATGCGGAAACCAGCAACAGGACGGCGAGGAACGGTGGACGCACGGCGATCTCCGAACCAAACGGGTAAGCTTACATCGAACCTAACGGGCGGAGGGCTGAAGGCGTTGACGGCGGCACGGCGACGTTCGGAAGAAGTTCCAAGGAAGCAAACCGATACCGCCGCACGGCTTTTGCAACCGGAAACATCGGCACAATCCATGGTATCGGTTTTTCTGTCGAATTTTCCCGCGCAGCCTGAAAACGCGCCCTAGAATTCGTCGCCTGCGCCCAGCCTCCCCCGGCGGCGCGGGTAGGCTACCGCGGGTTCTGAACGCGAACGGCAACCACGGACGAACACCCCTTCAGACCTCCCGCCGGGGCCGCGGCATTCCCGCCAGCGAGGGTCCATCCGTGACGAGCGATTCGCTGGAGGCGCACCTCCAGATCAAGAGATACGGCGATTTCACCCTGACCGACGCCGTGCGGCCCGCGATCGAAGTCCCCATCCGCCCGCGCGAGGGCTACCGGCTGGAAGTCTTCCGCGATTCCGCCTCCCGGTTGCGCGTGCCGATGCTCTTTGCCAGCGTTTCGGCCGAAAAGCTCTTCGACACGTTCCTGGCCCTCCTCGAACCGCTCGGCGATACGCTCCATGTCGTCCTCGAGAGCAGCCACGGGCGGAAGGACGGCAGCCACGTCGACTACCGCCGCAACCGGATCGACGCCCCGGTACTCGCCAGCCACCTGTGCGATTTCGAAGACCTCATTCTGAACGATGGTTGCACGGGCCTTGCGGTGCTCAGTGCACGCGGACCGATGGAAGTGCAGTTCGACGAACACAAACTGTTCGCGATCTATTCGCCGAAGGTGAATCGCTTTCGCCGCGTCTTCCGGGAGATGGGCGTTCGCCGGCGCCAGGTGTTGCCGATGCTCTGCGAAGCCGAGCACCTGCATTATTCAAACGAGAACTACGCGGACCAATTCGAGCAGCTCGCGATGCGGATCGGCGTGGCGGACTTCGAGAGCGTCCCGGCGGACGAGATCGAGTAGCGGTCAGGGCGATTGCCAGTCTTCGATCGCGAGGCCGGGCACGCGGCCGAACTCGGCGGTGTTGTGGGTGACGAGCGTCAAGCCATTGGCAACGGCCGTCGCCGCGATCAGCATGTCGTACGAACCAATCAGCAAACCTTGACGGGCGAGGTAGTCGCGAAGTTTGCCGTATTCTTCGGCAGAGTTCATGTCGAACGGTACGTTCTCAAAAGTCTTCCGGAGCCGTTCGACCTGAAGCAATCGCTTCGCGACGTTACCGGGACCGCTGTGGTAGGCACCGTAAAGCAATTCGCCAAGCACGATCGTCGAAAGAGCGAGGTCGACCGTCGGCCTAGCATTCACCCGCGCGATAAACATCGCATCCTTCCCGCACAAGTATTCGATCCAAGCATTGGTTTCGTGCATGTGCGTCACAGCGGATCCCGGTCTTGGAGTTCGCCCTGCGGCGGGCGTTCAAATTCTCCCTGCCACGCACCGGCCAAACTACGGATGACGGCGCGCTTCTCTTCGTCGGTCTCGGGCACGCGATATTCCGCAACGGCGACCTCGACCTTTTCACCGGCGAGAGCCTCACCCATTGGTACTTCGAGGCGAAGGACGCCGTCCGAACCAACACGAGCATTCAAGACTTTCGCGATCATACGTTTCCCTCCCCCTTACAGCCCCGCCGGCCGCGCTTCCCGCCGGTCGCGGTCCCACGCCAGCGTCATCCCCAGCCGGATCGCGTCCGCGCCCATCGCCAACAGCGTGACGGCCGCGGCGCCCAACTCCGGCGGGCAGAGCGTCTCGCGGTTGCGCGACCGCACGCACTCCAGGAAGTGCGTCCAGAGCGCCTCCGTCTCGTTGCGTGGTGCGTCCACATTGATGCGCTCCGTCGGTTCGATCGGCTTGTCGTGCCGCGGCGGCAGCAGGCCCGCCTTCGACGGGTCGTCGCGATACAGGTGGACGCCGCCCTTCACGAACTTCGCGTTCCCCAGCCGGCCTCGGATCACCTCTTCCAACGGATAGCCGCTGATCGTCGTCGCCGTCAGCAGCATCTGCGAACCTTCGGTGAAGTCGGCGACGACGGTGGCGAGGTCCGGCACGTCGCGGCCGTCGCGCTCCAGCACGAGGCCGCCCGCGCCCGTCACGCGCTTCGGGAAGCGCAGCCCGCTTGCGGCCAAGAGCTTCGTCGCCGGGTGAATGAGCAAATCCGAGATCGGCCCGCTGGAGAAGGCGGCTCGGCAACGCCACTGGGCGAACGTCACTCGGTCGAACGGCAGCACGCTCGGCGGCGGGGCGAGCTTCACTCCGTTGACATCGAATCGATGGCCAAGGAAGAGGTCCCATGCGATCGTCTTCGGGTTCATCTGCTCGACGACCCGGTAAAAGCGCCATTGGCCGCGGGCGTCGTTGCGGAAGGCACCGGCCTGCATCTGCGCGACGTGGCCGAGTTGCCCGGTGCGGACGAGTTCGTGCGCCGTGCGCCACGACGGATCGGCCAGGCCCTGCGCCCCCACGACGACCACGCGGTCCGCCTTCGCGGCCGCGTCCATCACGGCCACCGCCTCCGTCGGCGTGCGCGCCAGTGGAGTCTCGACGAACAGATCCTTCCCCGCCGCCAGCGCGTCCAGCGCCATCCGCGCGTGCCAGTGGTCCGGCGTGGCGACGCACACGATGTCCACGTCCGCGCGGTCGAGCAGCCGGCGGTAATCCTTGACGACGCGACCGGAATCGGTCGGGGCGAAGCCGCACTTCGCGGCCGAGGGGTACAGCCCCTGCGAGTATCGTCGCGTCGTGGAGGTGCCGCCGAAGGTCTGGGTGTAGTCTTCTTCGAGTCCGTCCCAGACATCGCAGACGCCGGCGGGGGCTACGCGATGCGAACCGGCGAGCTTCTGGACGAGGTTGATGTGCGCCTGGGCGCGCGCGCCGCAGCCGAGGAAAGCGACGCCGAGTCGCTCGTTCGCGCCGGGCACCTTGGCATAGCTCTCGGCCGACAGCGCGAGGGCGGCGGCGGAGGCGCGGATGAATCGACGGCGGTCGGGCGCAGGGGTACTCATGGTAGTTGGATTGTACACGGCCGCGGAGGGTTCCCGGAACGTTTAGCGGCGACGCGGAGTCTTCGGAGCGGAGCGCGTCACGTCGATCGGTCGTGAGAGTGATTGGAATCCATCATTGGCCCACCGCGCTCCGTTCCGAAGACTCCGCCTCGCGGTTAAACGGAATACGGCCACTTCCGACGCAGCGACGCGTACCCGCGCTTCGCCCCCGTCATCTGCTCCGGCTTCAGCCGGCCCTCGCACGCTTCCAGGAACCGCGTTACGCCGGGGACGAGCGCCGAGAAATGGAACGATCCGCCGCCCGAAAATCTCAGGACGAACCACGCATTCACCGTCGAATACTCGAGCGCCGTCACCTGCTCCCACGTCTGCGAGAACCGCCCCTTCCACGGCGAGCGGCACTCGAGGCCAGCCGGCGAGATCGTCAGTTGGAATTGGAACGCTTCCCAGACGAGCAGGATCCCGGCGACGCCGAGCAGGGCCGCGGTGACGATCGCCGGCGCGAGCGTCGTGTTCGAGCGCGGCGGAAAGAACAGGACCCACAGCCCCAGGAGCATCGGCGCGCCGAAGAAGGCGAGTACCGCGAACGCGCGCAAGAGCGTCCCGTGGCGGAACGTGACGGTGCCCGCTTCCTCGCGGTACGGCGGCGCGGCCCGCGCGACGGCGAAGAGCAGCCACACGAACCCGAAGCCGAGGAGCGCGACGAACGCGAGAACGAGGAAGGGCATGCTACTCCCGGAAATCCTTCGCGAACGCCTTCGCGCTCAGCGCCTCGCCGGTCACGTGCTTCGTCAGATCGCGCCACGAGAGCGTTCGGCCCGGCTCGAAGACCTTCGCCTTCATGAACTCGCCGACCTTCTTCTCGCCGATGTACGTCGTCGCCCGCGGCTCCACCTTCAGCGCGTCCCGGCAGAGCGCGTGATGCACTTGCGAGGCGAAGAGCTGGCCCATCATGTAGTTGTGGTAGTAGACCGGGGCCGAGCAGATGTGGATCTTGCTACCGTAGTCCGGCGCGTTGCGGCCCTCGGGGCGGACGATCGCCTGGTACTTCTCCACGAGGTCCCACCAGAGCTTGTTCAAATCCTGCGACGGGTTCTCGTACATCGACTTCTCGAACCGCAGCATCACCTGGCACCAGCGGCTGAAGATCAGGAGTTCATTGCGCAGCATCTTCGCGGCCGTCTCGTCGAAGGCCTTGCCGTTCTCCACCTTCACGCCCATCCCTTCGAGCCACGCACGCTGCTTGCTGAACTTCTGGAACTGCATCGCCACGCCTTCGGTGGTCAGGATGTGCGCCGCATCCCGCAGGACGTACGGCACCGATTGCGGGATGTTCTTGCTGCTGTAGACCGCGTGGCCCAGTTCGTGCAACATCGTGCTCGCCCAGTACTCCGTCGGCACGATGTTCGCCAGCACACGCACGTCGCCTTCGCGGTCGATGTCCGTGCAGAAGGCGTGCGGCGACTTCCCTTTCTTCTCGAACAAGTCGCTGCGCGCGATCACATCGTCGATCGGCAAGCCGATCCCCTTGTAGAACTCCTGGCACAGCTTTAGGATGTCCGCCGTCTTGTACGGCTCATCGATGCTGACCGCGAAGACCGCTTGCGATTCCTGGAAGAACGGGTCCTGGTAGTGCCACGGGCGGAGTTCACTCACCTTGATGCCGCAGTTCTGGGCGAGCTTCTCGTCGATCTCGGCCTTCGCCTTCAGGAACGGCTCGCGCGTCAGCGCGTCGAGTTCGTCGAAGAGCGCGATCAGCTCCGTGCCGTCCTGCTCGTTCAGGAAAAGCATGAGCGTGTGGAAATTCTTGAAGCCGAGCTTCGTGGCCGCCTCGTTGCGGAGCGCGACGAGTTCCTTCAGGTCCGCCTCGACGGACGCACCGACGCCCTTGCTGGCCTCCCACACTTTCTTGCGCTCGCCGGGGTTGGTCGACTCCTTCAGCACGCGGCGGACCTGGCTGTCAGACATCTCCTTGCCGTCGACGACGGCGCGGTAGACGTTGAACCCCTTCTCGACGGCGTTGGCCTTCGCGGTGATCTTCTTGAGCAGTTCCGGGTCGAGTTGCTTCTCCAGATACATCAAATAGAGCAGATCGATCTGGCGCTTGAGGAGCTTGTCCGTCACGCCGGCGTCCTTGATCGCTTTCAGCTCAGCGAACGTCTTCGGTTCGGCAAGGGCGGCATCGATGGCGTTCTGCGCGGCCTCCTTCTTGGCGAAGTCCTCGTCCTTGCCGGTGGTGTTGGCGTTCCACCAGGCGTTATTCGCAGCGATCTCGAGCGGGCGCATCTTCTGGACGTGCTTCTCGACGAAGGCCTTCGCCGCCGAGTCGTCGGCCGCCCCCACGGATGCGATTCCCGCCACGGCAGCCCCTCCGGCGATCAAGAACGAACGACGATCGTGCATAGTTCACCTGGAAGAAATTGGCCGCACGATTGAAGAGGATGAAGACCGATCAGAAGAAAAAATCTTGGTTTGATCGGTCTTCATCCTCTTCAATCGTGCGGCAAAAACATCATGTCGAATAAACCCATTTTCCGAGCCAGCGGGCCGGGAGCAACAGCAAAAGGATGAGCAGGCCCGGCGCGCCGACGAAGGCGGTCGCGAGGATCGCGTCCAGCGCGACGAGGCCGAGGATGCTGCGCTTCACGGCGGCCTGCACTTCCTTCGGGCCGGGCCGCTGGATCGCGGCGACGAGCTTCGCGCCGACGAGGAAGCCAAACGCGGCCACGAGGTACGGGAAGTAGATCGGCGTCGTGCTGGGCGCGCGATGCATCGGTACCGTGACGGCGAGAACCAGTGACAGTGCCATGACAGTCGACGCGAGAATGAGTTGCCGCCGGTTCGATTGGGCTTCCTCGGTGCGCGCGAACCAAGTGACGCCGACGATGTAGAGGCCGGTCGTGGCGGCGAGGTGGAGGTTCGGAGTCGTGAGGAGGTCGCCGCCGGCGCCGGAGAGGCCGAGCAGCACGTTCAAGAACCGGCACGACGCCATCGCGATCGGGCCGAGGGGCGTGTGTTTGAGCCAGGCGTCGTAGAGAACGACGGCGGCGACGATGGCGAGCGCGACGAGGCCGGAGATCGGCGCGTTTCCGGTTTCTTTCGAGCGGCCGGGATCGGGGACGAACTGCGCCAGTCCGCAGCCGACGACGAACAGGCCGATGGCCAGGAGGAGCGCGACGTGCCGGTCGATGCGGCCCGACGGGATCGGCCGGAACGGGCGCGCCTTCGCGTCCTCATCGCGGTCGCAGTAGTCATTGAGCACCATGCCGCCGCAATAGAGGCAGCCGGACGCGGCGAGGAGCGCGACGAAGACGAGCGGCTCTTCGAGGAGGTAGCCTGCGGCGCAGGCGGCCATCGCGATGTCCGCGAAGGCGGTGAAGACGTTCGGGATTCGCAGCAGTTGCGCGTAGGCGAGGAGTTTCAAGGCGGGCCGGCTCACTTCTTGGCGGGCTTAAGGTGCTTGTCGAGGAACGCCATCATCTTCAGGATGTTCGCAGGCGTGCCGACGCCGGGGCCGTGTCCGGCGCCCTTCGCGACGATCAGCTCGCTCTCGACTCCCGCGGCCTTCAGCGCTTCATGCAGTTCCTGGCTCTGCTTCAAGGGGACGAGTTTGTCCTGGTCGCCGTGGGCGATCAGGAACGGCGGGTCGTCCTTGGTGATGTAGGTCTGTGGCGTACCGGCTTCGGCGAGCAGTTTCTTCATGCCGGTATCGCCGCCGAGCAACCGTGTAACGGCATTGGCCGGCGCGCCGGCCGGGGAGAGCTTCGAGAGATCGGTCGGACCGAACAGATCGAAGACCGCCTGCACGCGGCTGGCATCGGGCTTCGCATTGTCGTCGCCCTCCAGTTCCTTCACGCCGCCGGACGTGCCGAGCAGCGCGGAGAGGTGCCCGCCGGCGGAGCCGCCGCCAACGCCGAACTTCTCCGGGTCGAAGTTGTACTTCTTGGCGTTCGCGCGCAGGTAGCGGACGGCGGCCTTGGCGTCGTGGATCTGCGCGGGGAAGACGGCGTGCTTGCTGAAGCGGTAGTTGATGGTGGCGACGGCGTAGCCGCGCGCCACCTGTGAGGCGAACGCGCCGAAGCCGGCCTTGTCGCCGGCCTCCCAGCCGCCGCCATGAATCCAAATCAGCAACGGGAACGGTCCGTCGCCCTTCGGCACGGCGATATCGAGCTTGTTCCGCTCGTGCGTGCCGTAGGCGAGATCCTTTTCGATCGTCGTGCCTTCGGGAAGCTTTGGGGCTTTCGATTGGGCGAAGCCGACCGACGCGGTGAGCAGCAAGACAGCGAGCGAACGCAGACGCATGACGATCGACTCCGGAAAAGTTCGGTGGGCCTCGAAGGTTCGGCCCACCTCTCCAACCATGATAACATTACTTCTTCGCCGCCAGTTCCTTCACGAACGCCAGCACTTCCTTCGGGTGCTCCTTCGGCGTCACCTTCTCGTAGATCTTGGCAATTTTGCCATCACGATCGACCACGAAGGTCAGGCGCTGGGCGACTTTCCCTTTCGGCGACTGGATGCCGAGCGACTGGATCAGCTGAAGGTCGGTGTCGCAGAGCAGCGGGTAGGTGAGAGTTTCCTTCTTCGTGAACTCGTCGTTCTTCGCGACCGTGTCGGAGCTGGCACCGAGGATGACGACGTCCTTGGGGAATTCCTTGGCGATGTCGCGGAAGCCGCACGATTCGACGGTGCAGCCGGGGGTCATGGCGCGGGGGTAGAAGAAGACGACCGCGATCTTCCCTTTCAAATCCTTGATGCTGACGGTCTTGGCGTCCTTCTTGAGTTGCTCGATCTGCGTGGCGGCGAGCGGGACGTCGGGGAAGGCGTCGCCGACCTTGACCTTGAGTTTGGTGTCGTCCGCGGCGAGCGGGGCGACGAGGGCGGCGAGGACGACGAGCGAGAACAGGCGGCGCATGGTGGAAGGCTCCTGGGGTGGGGTGGGCGGGCGCATTCTCGACCGTCCACCCCGCGCCGGCAAGGGCCGCGCGCGATTTTTCGCAGTGAACCGTTGACGCGGCTTTCAAACTAGGGTAAGGATGAAGAGGAGCGCAGAAACCCGGCCGAGCCGGTCCGGGCGTTCGTTTCCCCGATTTCAGGAGTTTCCGTATCCCTCCGTTCGATCGCAATGCCCCGCCCCGTGGTCCGTCCGGCCCGCGGATGAACGAGCAGATCCGCATCAGTCCCGTTCGCCTCATCGGTGCCGACGGCGAGCAGCATGGCATCGTGCCGACCCTGCAGGCCATGGACATGGCGCGCGAACTCGGCCTCGACCTCGTCGAGATCGTGCCGACGGAGCGCCCGCCCGTCTGCAAGATCATGGACTACGGCAAGCACAAGTACGACCAGTCCAAGAAGGCGCACCAGAAGACGCACCAGCAAAAGCTCAAGGAACTGCGCGTGCGCCCCAAGACCGGCACGCACGACATCGATACGCGCCTGAACCAGGCTCGCGACTTCCTCAAGCACGGCGACAAGGTGCAGCTCAAGGTGCAGTTCCGCGGCCGCGAGATGCAACACATCGAGGAAGGCCGGCGGATCATCGACGGCATGCTCGAACAACTCCAGGACGTGTGCAAGGTGGAGTCGCCGCCGCGCATGGAAGGGAAGCAGATGACGGCGCTCTTGGCGCCGAAGGGCACCGCGACGCCGGCGAAGAAGCCGTCGCCGCCGAAGCCCGCCGCGCCGAAGCCCGCCGCCGCGCCGGCTCCCGCGCCGGCCGCCGCACCACCCGCGCCGCCGAAGCCCAATCCTTAACGGGTCCGAAGTTCGGTCGAGGAGCGGTCCACCCGGAACGCCTCCTCGCCGAGCGGAAGGAACAAATCCCGCCAGTCCTCGCGCGGTTGATTCCAGATCCGAAACGCGCCGTCGACGCGCCGGCCGCCGACCACGAACCGGTGGCCGGCGGCGCGGAAGCGCGCAAGTATCGCATCCCGTTCTGAGACGTCCCCGCCGCAATACTTCGCGTCCACGAGCCGCACGGCCGTGTCGTAGCCGATCACGAACGCACAGCCGGGGAAGAGGCGAGCTTTGTGCTCGAAGGTGGCGGCGCGCGTCAGCCAGACCGCCGCGACGCCGCGAAACGCCTCCAGCCGGCGCAACGCCTCCGCGGTGTCCAGTTCCGGCTTGTCCACATTCGCCAGGCTCAGCTCGAACGCGACCGATACTCCCAGCATGTTCGCGGCGACAGATGCCAGTTGGAGATGCCCCTCGTGGAGCGGGTTGAACGAACCGGGCAGGAGTGCCAACGGCGGATCGTCGCACCATCGGCCATCCGGTGCGCGGCAGACGGCCGGTCGGTCGTGACGGAGAAACGCCTGAAACAGTTCGTCGCCCATCGCCGATTCGCCTCGACGGTTCCGCTTTGTCTAGCATCATAAATACCGATGGCGATCCACCGATTGAAATGGTCCGATTATCCGCCCGATGAACTGCGCGGCGGCGCGGTCACCATCGGCAACTTCGACGGCGTTCATCGCGGTCACGCGGCCCTCGTAGCCACGGCGAAACGATTGGCGGGGAAAGTCGGCGGTCCGACCGTCGCCGTCACCTTCGATCCACCGCCGGTGGCGCTGCTGAATCCACCCGCGTGGAAGCTCCCGCTGGCGACGCTCACCGAGCGTGCCACCGCGCTGGCCCGCGCGGGGGCCGATCACGTCGTGATTCTCGAAACCGACGCGAGCCTGCTAGCCCTGAGCGCGGAGGCGTTCTTCGAAGATGTGTTGCTCCGGCAACTCGGGGCGAAGGCGATCGCGGAGGGGTACAACTTCCACTTCGGCCGTGGTCGGGGCGGAAACGTCGAAACGATGCGGGCACTCTGCGACGGGGTCGGGGTCGCGTTCGAGGAGGTGGCGCCGCTGCTCCACGGGGGCGAAGCGATCTCCAGCAGCCGCGTGCGCGCGGCCGTGAACACGGGCAACGTGACGCTCGCGGCGGAGCTGCTCGATCATCCGTATCGCGTAACTGGCGACGTGGTTGAAGGCGCGAAGCGCGGCCGCACGATCGGTTTCCCGACGGCGAACCTGGAGAACGTTCGAACGCTGCTTCCAGCCGACGGCGTCTACGCCGTTTGGGCCAATACGCGCCCCGCCGCGGCGAACATTGGCCCGAACCCGACCTTCGGCGAGGACGCCCGCAAGATCGAAATCCACCTGCTCGATTTCGCCGGCGATCTCTACGGCCAACCGATGACGGTCGATTTCGTGGCGCGCCTCCGGGAGACCCGGCCGTTCGCCAGCGTGGACGCGCTCAAGGAACAGCTCCATCGGGACATCGCCCAAGCCCGGAACGCGTTATCGGGACGTTTCTGAGTTTTGGATTTTTCATTCCTCATTTTGCATTGGTCCAAATGATCCGGACCGATGCAAAATGAGGAATGAAAAATGCGAAACGAATGAACCGCCGGAATCCCCTCATGACCGACCGCGACGCCTTCATCGCCGCCATCGCCGCGAATCCGCAGGAGGACGCGCCCCGGCTGGCATTCGCGGATTGGATCGAGGAGCAGGGCGACGCAACCCGCGCCGGCTTCATCCGCGATCAGGTCCGCCTCGCGCGAATGAAGCCGGGAAGCGAGGAGGCGAAGGCGCTCTTCCGCCGCACGGCCGATACGCTGAAGGCGAACCTGCCGGCATGGATTCAAAACGTCTGTGCTGCGTTCGGGCAGCCGGTGGAGTGGAAACCCGGGAATGCGCGGGATCATGGGCTACCGATCCGGATGGATTGTGCGGTAACATTGCGGGGTTTCTCACAAGCCGTGTTCGAGCGCGGGTTTCTGGAACAGGTATTCATCGATACCCGACCGACCGGTGATGGCACACCTCTGGGTGCTCTCTTACGCGAACATCCGGTGACCCGGTTGCGCCTCCGGTTTCCACTGCCCGGGGATACGACGTTCAAGACAGTAACCGAAGTGAAGCAAATCCGTTCACTCACCCTCACGGGTGCATACGGCGACCGGATTGCGGAACAGTTGCTCGATGACAAAATGTGGTCGTCGTTGCGATGGCTTACACTGGGTTTGTTACTGTGGGATGGTGTCGGATTTTTAACCCGCCTCCCACTGATGAAACAGTTGCACGGACTGCGCGTGCCGCTGAATTACAGGTACTTTGTCCAACTGGCGAAATTCCCACTCGATGATTCACTTCGAGAATTGTGCGTTTTCCCGAGCAACTTTCCCATCCAGCAGGACCGGCTCGTTGAGAACATTTCGATTCTCTCCACGATTGCCTTCCGCCCCACGCTCAAGAAACTCGATCTGGCAGGCTGCACCATCGGCGACCGCGGACTCGCGACGTTCGCCAGAGGGGAATTGTGGATCCGCTTGAAGTCCCTCGTGCTGGATCGCAATCGCTTCGGCGATCCCGGCTGGCGGGACTTCGTCCGCGGTCGCCGCACGCCGGAGTTGAAAGCCCTGAGCGCGAACCGGAACTTCCTCACACGCGACGGCGCCGTGCGGCTAGCACAATCGCCGCTCGCCGAAACGTTGGAGTGGATCGACCTGCGGGGAAATCGCATCGACGGAATGGGAGCAATCGAACTGGCACGGCGACTGGTGGAAAGTCCGCTCAAGAAGCTGCTGCTCGCCGGGAACCCGATCGGCGAGCGCGAAGCCGAGACGGTGCGGAAGCTGCTGGGTGAACGGGTGACCCTCTGATGATCGTTCGTTTTGCATTTTTCATTCCTCATTTTGCATTGGTCCATATCAATTCGGACCAATGCTAAATGAGGAATGAAAAATGCAAAATGGCGGCTTCACCCCCCGCAGCCCGTCGGCTCGCCGCCGACGGCTTCTGCCATCACCTTGAGCTGGATCACGCTGCGCTCCTGCTCCTTCTCCATGTAAGCCCGGCCCTTCTTCACGTTCACGTGGTCCCACGGCAACCGTTCGCCGATCGGGCGCTGTCGCTGCGAATAGAACGGCACGTCGATGCCGAGGTCGCGGAACGTGCTCCACCAGAGGTCCGGGTTGAAGCATTCCTTCCAGCCGTCCATCCGCGCTCCGCGCTTCCAGGCCTCGTGCAGGCCCGGCGACACGCGGCGGTCGCCGCGCGTGAGTATCCCTTCCAGCAGGCTCGTCTCGATGTCGTGCTGCTTGATCTTCACGCTCTTCATCCGCTTCTGCCGGTGCAGGTAGTCGCCGGCCCAGCGGAAGTACTCGCGCGTCTGCATGCCGTTCCACTGGTACGGCGTGTGCGGCTTCGGCACGAAGTTCGACACGCTCGCCGTCACATCCTTGTAGCGCCCCGTCACCTCGCGGCTGATCTGCGAGATCGTCTCGGCCATCTCGACGATGCCGTCGAGGTCGGTCTCGCGCTCGCCGGGCAGGCCGCAGAGGAAGTAGAGCTTCACCTTCTGCCAGCCGTTCTTGAACGCCTCGCGGCAGCCGACGTAGAGGTCCTCGTTCTTGATCCGCTTGCGGATCTGCTCGCGCATGTCGTCGCGCGCCACTTCGGGCGCGAGCGTCAACCCGGCCTTGCGCACGCCCTGCATCAGGCTCGGGAGCGAACGCAACTGGTGGTTGATCCGCAGGCTGGGCAGCGAGACGTTCACGCCGAGCGGCAGGAAGACCTCGTGCATCCGCTTCACCAACTCCTCGAAGTGCGGGTAGTCGCTGGTGGAGAGCGAGAGGATGCTGATCTCGTTCGTGCCGGTGTTACGGTAGCTGTCGAGCGCGGCCTGGACGATCGTTTCCACGGAGCGCATCCGCAGCGGGCGTTTGATCGTCGTGCTCTGGCAGAACCGGCACTGGTGCGGGCAGCCGCGCATGATCTCGATGGCGATCCGGTCGTGCGGCGTCTGCACGAAGCTCACCACCGGCTTCGTCGGCAGCGGGATCGAATCGAAATCGCAGTCGATCGTGCAGGGATTGATTTCCACCGGCACGTCGGCGCGCGTCCGGTTCACCGACGCGATCGTGCCGTCGGCGTGGTAGTCGAACTCGTAGAAGACCGGCGCATAGGCCCATGTCGTGGAACCGACGACTTCCGCGAGCATCTCCAGCCGGCGGCGGTAGGTGTTGTCGCCGTCACGGATCGCCTTCTCCTTCAGCTCGATCCACTTGTTCATGACGAACGGCAGCGACTGTTCGCCGTCGCCAATGACGAAGAGATCGACGAACGGTGCGAGCAGTTCCGGGTTCTGCGCCCCCGGCCCGCCGGCGATCACGAGCGGGTCCGAGACGAGCCGTTCGTTGCTCCAGACCGGCACGCCGCCGAGGTCGAGCATGTTCAAGAGGTTCGTGTAGCAGACCTCGTATTGCAGGCTGAAGCCGATCACGTCGAACTCGTGCAGCGGCGTGAAGCTCTCGAGTCCGTAGAGGGGTAGCTTGCGGTTGCGGAGGAGGCCTTCGAAGTCGAGCCACGGGGCGAAGGCGCGTTCGCAGGCCCACTGCGGGTCGTTGTTCATGATCGTGTAGAGCACCTGCAGTCCGTGGTGGCTCATGCCGATCGTGTAGGCGTCCGGGAACGCGAGGCAGAGCTTGCCGCGGACTTGCCGGTGATCCTTCGGCACGCTATTGATCTCGCCGCCAAGGTACTGTGCCGGGGTCTTGACCTTCGGCAGGTGGCGGACGATTTCTTCCTTGAGGACGGCGTTCAGCATCGATGGCTCCGGTTCCGGTGGGGCCATTTTAGACGAATCGAAGCTCAAGAATGCTTGGACCAATGCAAAATGGAGAATGAGAAATGAAAAAGGAATCCGGCATTTTGCATTTTTCATTCTCCATTTCGCATTGGTACGAATCGATAAAATCGGTTCGATGTCCCATCTCCGCACGCTTTCGTGGTCCACATGGCTCGGCTGGCAGGTCGAGAGCAACTGGGCGAACCCCTGGCTGTTCACGCTCTACCTTGTGGTGAAGCCGGTGACCGGTTCGCTCATGCTCGTCTGCATGTTCTACGCCGCCGACGCGGCTGCCGACTCCGCCTTCGGACGTGGTGTGCCGAAGGAATTCCTGCCCTACGTCTACGTCTCGAACGCCTGCTACGCCCTCGTCGGCGCGGTCATGTTCGGCATGTCGTCGGTCGTGATCGCCGACCGTGAAAGCTACCGGATGCTCAAGTTCATCTTCATCAGCCCGGCCGAGTTCGCGACATACTTCTTCGGGCGCGGCTTCGCCAAGGCGATGGAAGGAATCGGCGGCGGCGTCATCACCATCCTCGCCGGCCTGGCCCTCCCCGGCATCCGCGACAGCCTCGGTTTCGGCCACCTCAGCATCGGCTGGCTGATCGCGTTCCTCGGCGTCGGCTTCGTCATGCTCTGGTCCGCGGGGATGCTGCTCGCGTCGGCCGTCTTGAACATGAACCGCAGCAGCATGTTCCTGAGCGAAGGGATCGCGGGCGTGGTGTACTTCCTCAGCGGCGTGGTCTTCCCGCTGGCGATCCTGCCGGGCTGGCTGAAACCGGTGAGCCTCGCGCTGCCGACGACCTACTGGCTGGAAGGGATGCGCCGCGCGATCCTCGGCGCGCCGCCGCCCGAGTCAGCGCTCGGGCAGTCGCCGCTGGCGGGGTGGAGCACCGGCGAACTGTTCCTGGCCACGCTGGCGAGCACGGCGGCGCTGGCGACGGCCGCGCACCTCTTCCATCGTTGGGCGGTCCGCCGGGCGTGGCGGAACGGGAAGATCGAAGAGACGACGGGGATGTGAATCAGCTTGTCGTTTCGAGGGCTTGGATTTCGGGTTCGACGACGTCCTTCCAGCAGCCGGGACAGATGCCGTGGCTGAAACGCGCGCTGGAGTGGGCGGCGATGTAAGTTTCGACGCGGTGCCAGTAGTTGCGGTCGTCGCGCACGGCCTTGCAATAGCTGCAGATGGGAAGCAAGCCTTTCAATTCCTTCACCTGGCTGAGCGCATCTTCGAGTTCGCACACCCGGTCGGCGAGTCCTTGTTGCAGGTTCAGGATGCGTTCCCCGACGCGGATGCGGGAGCGGAGTTCCTGGCGATCGAAGGGTTTGGTGACGTAGTCGTCGGCTCCACTGTCGAGGCCGACGACGATATCGTCGGTGAGACCCCGAGCGGTGAGCAGGATGAGGTAGGTGGGGATCGGCCGCGCGAGCGCGCGGACGCGGCGGCAGACTTCCGGACCTTCGAGTCCGGGCATCATCCAATCGAGGATGGCGAGCTGCGGGGCGTCTTCGGCCTGGAGCGCATCCCACGCTTCGGTGCCGCACTTCGTGACCACGACGGAATGCCCCCAGCCTTTGAGGGTATGTTCGAGGACGGTGCGCGAGACGGCATCATCCTCCGCGATGAGGATGCGCATCGGTTCCGGTGGCGCGGCGCGTCGTTTGGCGAGGCGGACGGTGCCGGAGATCCCGGACCGCGCCGCGTGGTCTTTCGCGATCGGGGCCGGAGTTTGTGTGGTGGTGTCGGTCGTGGAGTTCTCGGTCATGATCGCCGTACGGGGAAACGGTTGTAAAGGTCGAGTGCGGTTTAAGCCGGGAGTGGGACGGGTTCGCCGAGGGCGGCAGTCAGTCGATCGAGTTCGCGGTCGAGATCGTCGAGGATCGCCGCGGCGCTGGAGAGCGACCCCTCCGCGCCCAGATTTTCGAGGGCCCGCGCCGATTCGGCCGTGGCCAGTCCGCCCACGTAGCCGGCGGCGCCTTTGAGACCATGCGACACTCGACGGATTTCCGCCACATCGCCGGCGGACAACGCGCGACGCAGTTCCTCCCGGATTTTCGGAGCATCCGCGAGAAATACGGCGGCCACCTGTCCGAAGAGATCTTCGTCGCCACCCAGGCGTTCCAGCGCTCCGGCACGGTCCAGCACGGGCGGTCGCTGGCGCGGAGGCGGCGTCTGCGACGAGACGGACACCGGCACGATCCCGGCGGCCCACTCCAGCACGCGGGTGAGTTCCGCGCGTTGAATCGGCTTGCTGACATAGTCGTCCATGCCGGCGGCCAGGCAACGCTCGCGATCGCCCTTCATGGCGTGCGCGGTCATCGCCACCACGAGTTGTCGGCGGCCGGCGCCCTGTTCCATTTCGCGAATGGCGGCCGTCGCTTCGAACCCGTCCATTTCGGGCATTTGCACGTCCATGAGAACCAAGTCGAAGGGTCCTTCACTCGCGAGCGCGGCCAGTGCCTGCTTCCCGTCGACCGTCACGGTCACCGCATGGCCGGCCTTCTTGAGCAGGCTCACGACCACATGCTGATTGACCACATTGTCCTCGGCCACGAGGATACGGAGTCGCCGGCCGCCGGCCGCCACGGGTTCCGGAGCCGCCGGCGAAGCCGGACGTTCCAGAAGCGGCGTCGCGGTGCACAGCGCCGCGGCGATCGCCCGATTCAACTCCGCCGGCTTGACGGGCTTGACGAGATACGAGGCCACGCCGAGGTCGCGGCAGCGGGCCGTGTCGCCCTGCCGGTCGGCCGAAGTGAGCATGAGGATGGCGACGCCGGCGAGCGCCTTCTCGCGGCCGATGCGCTCCGCGACCATGAAGCCATCCATCTCCGGCATCATGCCGTCGAGCAGCACGATGGGGAAGGGCGTGCCATTGCCGGCGGCATACCGAAGCTCGTCCATGGCTTCCGGTCCGCTGGCGGCGCAAGTGGGCTTCGCACCCCAGTGGCGCACCGTCTCGGCGAGCACGCGGCGGTTCGTGGCGTTGTCGTCCACGATGAGGACCGGCACGCCTTTGAGGTCCACCGGCAGAACGACGGTCCGTTCGATCGATCCGCGAGCCCGTTCCAACCGTACGTCGAACGTGAAGGTGCTCCCGCTGCCAAGCTCGCTTTTGGCGTGGATGCGTCCGCCCATCAGTTCGACGAGCCGCTGGCAGATGGTCAGGCCCAGGCCGGTCCCGCCGTATTTTCGCGTCGTACTTCCGTCGGCCTGCGTGAACGGCTCAAAAATCGTCCGCAGCTTGGCCGGCGGAATGCCGATCCCCGTATCCGTCACGCGGAACACCAGACGGATGGCGTCGTCCGGTTCTTCCCGGCATTCGCAGCGGACGACCACTTCGCCGCGCTCCGTGAACTTGATCGCGTTCCCGACGAGATTCGTCAGGATCTGGCGCAGCCGGTGCGCGTCGCCCAGCGCCATTTCGGGCACCTTCGGATCGGTGTCGCACGCCAGTTCCAGTCCCTTGGCGTGGGCCCGTGCCGCCAGCGCCTTGAGCGTGTCGCCCACCGTGTCCCGCACCGAGAACGGGATCGGGTCGATGTCCAGCTTGCCGGCTTCGATCTTGGAGAAGTCCAGGATGTCGTTGATGACCGTGAGCAGTGCGTCGGCCGAGGTCTTCACAAGGCCGATCGACTCGCGTTGATCTGGTGTCAGGTCCGTTTCCAGAATCAGGTCCGTCATGCCGAGAATGCCGTTCATCGGCGTGCGGATCTCGTGGCTCATGTTCGCGAGGAACTCGCTCTTCGCGCGGCTGGCCGCCTCCGCGATCGCCGTGGCGCGCACCAAGGCCTCTTCGCCCGCTTTCCGCGCCGTGATGTCTTGAACCTGCGACACGAAGTGCAGCGGATTTCCGGCGTTGTCGCGCACCAACGACACGCCCAGCGTGGCCCAGACGACCTGGCCATCTTTGCGTCGGTAGCGCTTCTCCATCTGATACGTACTCGACAACCCTTCCAGTGTTCGACGGAGGTGTTCCAGATCGATGGCGAGGTCGTCCACGTGCGTAATGGACTGGAACGTGGTCGCGAGCAATTCGGCTTCGGTGTATCCCAGCGTTTCGCAGAGGACGCGATTGACCCGCATGAACCGTCCGTCGGGCGAGACCAGCGCCATGCCGATCGCAGCGTCTTCGAACGCCCGGCGGAACTGTTCTTCCTTCTGCCACAGCTCGGCCGTCCGCTCGCGGATCCGTTCCTCGACGCTGGCACGCGCGGCCTCCAGTTCCGCTTCGCGCTCGGCGGCCCGCCGCAAGTCGCGGTTCCCCTGCCAGCACGCGAACAGAAGAAACACATCCATGAACACGACCCAGCCCGCATGTTCGACCCAGCGCCAGTTCGCCCCCGCGATGTTGCCATAGACCGACTCCGGCCAGGCGAACCCGCGGACGAGGTGGTCCGCCGCCGTCACCGCCGACGCCGTCAATAACACGCGCCAGTCCCGGTAAAAGCTCAGGAACGCCAGCGAGCCGAAAACATGGAAGTGCGTTTCGATCCGTCCGCCGCTGAGGTGAATGAGCAGCCCGGTGGAGATCATCTGCCCCGCAGCAATGACAAAGCGCGTGTTCGGTCGCCCCGGCCGCGCGAACGCCAGGAGGACCGGAAGCGCGATGGTTAGCCCGCCCAGCCCCACCGCTGCCCACACGTGCGGATGCGTCGTGCTCGTCGTTCCCGCCCAAGTCAGGGGCGTCACCCACAGCGCCAGCCCGATCATCGCCAGCCATTGAAACACGAGCAGACCGGCGAACATCCGGTCCGTCCGCCGGTGAATCGCATCGCGCGCGTCGGCCACCAACTCGACGACGCGAGTTTCGGATCTCACGTTGTTTTCCTTCGTCTCGGCCGGGGGCATGGGGCTGCTCAAAAGGGTTTAAGGGTTCGGTGTGAAAAGCGGGCAACCATAAACCGGCGCGTCGACTCGTTCGCCGGAAGACGACTTCATGCGCGACAGCCATGCGCGAAGTGCTCCGTCGCGCCCTCGACCCGGCGTCAGTCCCCCGCAAAAGACCGTTCGACCCGTGGGATCGATCAGGAAGGTATGGCCGGAAGTCTCCGCGCCGGAGCGGCGAGCCTCGGTGCCGTCGTCTCGGACAATCTCCACGCCGGAAATCGACTCGGCGATCGCGCGCGACGGGCTGTTCCACCACTCGGCCGGTGCATCCGGAGGAATCACGAACACCACGCGAACGGCCAAATCCGGATCGGCGTGGCCGAGGTCCATCAGGTCGGTCAGTGTCGTACGAGTGCACGGACAATGCGGATGCACGAAGATGGTCATTCGCCAACCGCCCGGCTCGGCCTCGATCGCCTCGGGAGTTCCCTTCGAACCGGGCGTCAGGGTGTACCATTCCCATCCGACGATCCCCGCGAGGAGCGCGCCGAACCAGATAACGGCCGACAACCAGGCTAACCAATCGCGCCGCACCGACTAAACCTCTCGATCCGCTTCGGGAACCAACAAACGATTCAGTTCGCGCATTACCCTACTTCACGCACGGCATCACCCGACGGTCGTGCGAGTGAGAATTGACGGAAATTCGTAGTAAAAGGGTTCGATCTTCGAACCGTGGCGCGAATTCATCGGCCGTTCGGGAGCGAGCCCGTTGAGTTCAGAGACGGAATTCGCGATGTCGCCTGATTGCGTTCCCGGGCGATACACGGCTCGCAAGGGGAATCATTGCGGGGCGAACGTCGTCCGGGAGTCGGACAGCCAGTCGCGAGAAACCGGAACGCGACGGATCGCGCGCGAAGCGGCGCGCCCTAGGTTTGCACGTCGCCCACTCCACCCCGAGCCGCCATGCGTGCCGCCATCCGCCCCGCGCTCGTCGAACTCGACGCGCGGGATCTGCCGTCCTTCTTCGGCCACAATCTCTTCCCGGACGACAGCGCCTGGAATCAGAAGATCACCGATGCGCCGGTCGCGGCGAACTCGGCGGCGATCATCGGCCGCATCGTCGCCCGCACCGGCACCCGCGGCATCAAACCCGACTTCGGCAACCCCGTCACCGACGGCGAGCTTTACGGCATCCCGATCACCGTCGTCGATTCCTCCACGCCCAAAGTCAGCGTCTTCATCCCTCCCGAAGGCTACGCCGACGAGAGCGACAACGTGCTCGTGCCGATCCCGGCGAACGCCGTGATCGAAGGCGACGGTGCCACCGGCCCGAACCCGCCGTCGGCCCGCGGCGACTCGCACGTGCTCATCTACGACAAGACCGCGAACGTCCTCTACGAGCTGTACTGTGCCGCCCGGCCCGGCGAAACGGAGTTCTCCTACGGCGGCACGAAGCCCGCCAACGTCTGGGGCGCGTATCAAGTGAGCTTCTGGGACCTGAACGAGAACAGCTTCCGCACGCCGAACTGGACGAGCGCCGACGCGGCCGGCCTGCCGATCGCTCCGGGCCTCATCCGGCCGGACGAAGCGTTTCCCGCCTCGGCCGGCGGTCAGGGCGTTATCGACCACGCCATCCGCGTGACCGTGGTGCAGACGAAGAGCGAGTACGTTTATCCGGCGTCGCACGAAGCCAGCAACCGCACCGATTCCGACCTGCCACGGATGGGCGAACGCTTCCGTTTGCGAAACGATTTCGTCATCCCGGCCAACTGGACGCCGGAGACGAAGGCGATCGCGCAGGCGATGAAGGACTACGGCCTGATCGTCGCGGACAACGGCAGCGACTTCTACTTCCAGGGCACACCGTCGAGCCAGTGGGACATGAACGAAATCCTGCGCCTACGCGGGATCAGACCGGCGGACTTCGAAGTCGTCGATCTCCGACCGGTCGTCGAAGGCCTCAGCGTGCTGAGCAGCGCGACGGGCGGCGGCTCGGCGATCTCGATCTTCGGCCGGAACTTCTCCGGCGCTGGGGGAGAACTCTCCGTGAACTTCGGGGGCACGCCCGCGTCGGCGTTCACGATCGTCTCCGATTCCCGCATCGACGTGACGGTGCCGGCCCACTCTGTCGGGACGGTGAATGTGCAGGTCGTCTCCGGCACGACGAAGCCCGACTCGAACGGGAACCCGATCTTCTTCGGCTACGGCGGATCGCTCGCCACGGCCGCGAGCCAGTTCACGTTCGTGAACGGCACGAGTCCGCCCCCTGGAAGCCCGCCGCCACCGCCGGGAAGTCCGCCGACCGTACCACCCGCGGTGGGCGAACCGTTTGCGGTCGGCGTCGGCACGGCGGCCGTCCTGATGAACGCCGACGGTTCGCCGCGCTGGTCGATTGCGCCGTTCCCGAATCTCGGCGTCGAAGTGCGCACCGCGTCCGCGGACTTCAACAATGACGGCGTGCCGGACCTCGTGGCCGCGACCGGCCCCGGCGCGCCGACGCGCGTCCGCATCCTCGACGGTGCCACGCGCGCCGAACTCTTCGCCGTCAGCCCCTTCGAGGCGCGCTTCACGGGCGGCGTCTATGTCGCCGTTGGCGATGTGACCGGCGACGGCCGGCCCGACCTCGCCATCACTCCGGACGAAGGCGGCGGCCCGCGCGTGGATCTCTTCAACGGGGTGGGCTTCGACAAGGTCGCCAGCTTCTTCGGCATCGACGATGCGAACTTCCGCGGTGGTGCCCGCGCGACCATCGGCGACCTGAACGGCGACGGTCAGGGGGACTTGGTCGTCGTGGCCGGATTCGGAGGCGGACCGCGCGTCGCCGCCTTCGACGGCGAGTCCCTCTCCCAGACTCCGCAAAAGCTCTTCGGCGATTTCTTCGCGTTCGAAGAGACGCTGCGCAACGGCATCTTTGTCGCCGTCGGCGACTTGAACGCCGACGGCTTCGCCGACTTGATCGCCGGCGGCGGACCCGGCGGCGGGCCGCGCGTCCTTGCCCTCGACGGCCAGGCCCTGCTGGCGAACCGATACACGGTCGTCGCCAACTTCTTCGGTGGCGATCCGAACTCCCGCGGCGGCATCCGCGTCGCAGCGAAAGACCTCGACGGCGACGTCCGCGCCGACCTCGTCGTCGGTGCGGGCACCGGCGCCGGCTCGCGCGTCACCGCCTATCGCGGCAGCGCGTTCCCCGCCACCGCCCCGCCCGAACTGCTCGCCTTCGACGCCTCCGCCGGATTCACCGGCGGCGTCTTCGTCGGGTAACCGTTCACATCCGTTCCGCGCCCGCGGTGATGTTGCGGATCGCCTGCATCATCTGCTCGAAGTGCTCCTCGAACTGCCGGTTGTTCACTTCCTGCTGGAGCACCGTCACGGCGAAGAGGAACAGCACGTCGCTGCCGCTCTTCGGCGGGCGCACGTATTGCAAGAGGTAGCCACCGTACTGCACGTCCAGCAGGATGCGGCGGTTGCCGCCCTGGCCACCCTTCTCCAGCACGGCATTCATCGACTGGAATTCGCGGTGCAGGTCGCCGGCCAATTCGAGCCAGTTCGCGATGCGCGCGTCCGCGGACTCCCTCCGGCCGATGGCGTTAAGCCGATCCTGGATCTCCTTACGGTTCACTCCCATCGCGACGACTTCCGGTCGGGCCTCGTCGCTTTTCGCGAGGCGCAGCAGCACGGCGAAGTCGATGCCGCCGCGCAGTCCGGAATAGTACTGCACCGCTTTCGGGAGTTGCTTGAGCTTGCGGAAGGAACCGGGATCGCGCGGCAGACGGAACTGGCAGAACGCCAGCATGCCGAGGATGACGAAGGCGTTCAGCAGGGCGAAGCCGGCGATCATGACCGGTCCGGGCGCGCGTTCCTCGAGGACGAGCGTGCCGAGCGGAGAGAACCAGTCGAAGGGGTTGTTCGATTTGGCATGGTCGCGGAGCAGCCCGACGGCACCGGCGAAGAAGCCGCCGGCGACGAGCAGCCATGTCAGGCGGTGCGCGTTGACGATGATGCGGACGAGCGGCCGGCCGAAGACGGCGCGCAACACGGCGAAGACCGCGGCCGAGATCGCGGCGACTTTCGTCAGGTCGGTGACGTTCCAATCCACGCAGCACCCCTGCCGGTTATTCGTGCGGCGGGGCGTCGGACTTGAGCGAGTTCGCGAATTCGCGCACGGATTGCGGCGGTTCGGGCGGTTCCGCCAGCCGGGAGTCGAGCATCCGCAGCGCTTCGCGTCGAACGGACGGATGCGCAGCGCGCCAGGCGGCCGCGCAATCCGCCGCGAGCCGGGGTCGGTCCGCGGGATCGGCGGCGACCGTGGCTTGGAAGGCCGCGACGAGCGCGTCGCGAGCCGCGCGATGCCGTTCGACATTCGCGACGACAAATCCCGCGCATGCAATCGCCAGTAGCCAACCGAAGAGATAGGTGGCCACGAGCGACAGCGCC
Source organism: Gemmataceae bacterium (assembly GCA_019636445.1). Taxonomy (GTDB): domain Bacteria; phylum Planctomycetota; class Planctomycetia; order Gemmatales; family Gemmataceae; genus Limnoglobus. The sequence continues at coordinate 126,309 of JAHBXO010000007.1, forward strand.
ATTGGCGTCGCGATCGCGGGCCGGGCCACGCGTTCGTGGACGATGTGCATCGCCCGAGCGAGATCGGCCGGTTCAAAGCTGTCGGGGCCGAGCGTGAGTACCACGTGCAACATCGTGCGCAGCCGGTCATCCGGGATGTCGGTGGCGCGTTCGGGCAGGTCCTCGAAGATGTTCGTGAGCGCCTGGCGGGTCTTCGCCAGCCGCCAGGCGCGGACGGCGCCGAGCGCGACGAGGGCGGCGAGGAGCCCGACCAGCAGCGGGAGCATCGTGCCCGGCAACGCGGCTGCCGACGCGGCGAGAAGCCCGACGCCCAAGGCGTGCGCCAGCGTCGTCGGCCAGGGTCCACGCAGGAGCGGCACGCGCTCGAAAAAGCGCGCCCCATCGCACGCCGGCGCGATCCAGAGTTCCGCCAGGTTGAACGCCAGCAGGATGAGGATGAAGAATTGGAGGACGCCGTCGAGGGCGGGCGCGGCCCACGCTTGCAGCCCGAACGCCATCGCAAGCCCGGGTAGCGGGCCGAGCAGGAAGACGACCGCGCGCCGCGCCGAACCCGCATCGCCACCCCGCGGCAGCCAGCGGGTCGGGAAGGCGAGATTGACCAGCTCCCGTTCGCGGTAACCGAACAGCCACTGCCCGATCAGGTGACCCAATTCGTGCAGGAATTTGGCCGCCAGCACGGCCGCCGCGCCCGCCAACCCGTGCGCGACGCCGCCCCAGATCGTCAACAGGACCAGTACCGAACCTTGCACAACCCGGGCCGGGAGATCCGCCCGCGGTTCCGGCACCGTCTTCTGTAACGCCGCCTTCGTCTGCTGGTACAGGATTTCGAATTCGATCTCGCCCCGCAGCTGCGAATCGAACAACGCGACCGGCCCAAGCACCCCCGGCGGCGGCACCGTCGGCTCGGGCGTCGGTGTCGGCTCGTCTTCGTCGTCCCCGTCCGGCGGGAACTCGTACTCCCCCGAATCGTCGTCATCGTCGTCGAAATCGTCTTCGGACCACGGGATGTCGTCGTCGGGCCGGTCGGAGTAGCCCGGTTCCTTCGGCGCGTTCGGGTCGTCGGCCCACGGATCGACGTTGGGGTCGTCGGGATCGAACGGCTTTTCGGGCGGCGGGGTCTTCACGGACGCAACTCGGCGAGGCGGCTCCTGCACCTACCGTTTTACGCGCCGGACGGGGACGGGGGCAACTCGGTGACGGAGAGTCGGCGATTCGATTCATATCGATTCTGCAAAAAGAGGAATACGCGGCCGATCGCGACCACGGCGAACATCACGATGCCGAACCAGAGCACGGCGGTGCTCCGCGCGGTCCGTTCTCGCAGCGATGGAATCTGATCCGGGTCGGTGCCGTCGAACCACTCCGCCGGGCCGAGCGGCGTGGCGATCGGCTCGCGGCCTTTGTGGAAGTCGTCGTAAAAAAGTTCGTCGTAAATGTCCGCCCCGCCCGCGATCTTCTTTGCTTCGTACTCGTGGTACTCCTTCTGGTACCGCTGACCGTACGCCAGTTCGGCCTTGAAGCGTTGCCGCAGATTGATCAGCGATTCGGCGGATAGTTTCAGTTCCTTCTCGATGTTCGCCTGCCGATGCCGGCAGTGCTCGCGCAGGGCCGCCGCGTGCTCCGGTTTCCAGCCGTAGCGGTCCGCGAGCAGGTGGGCGCGCTCGTACGCCGTCCAGGCGATGTAGCGCTGGCCGACGCGGAGCATGATCTCGCCGAGCGCGACCGCGAAGTACGGATTCGCTCCGCCGCCCTGCCGCCACATGCCAATGATGCCGAGCGTGGGCTCGTCGAAGGGCACAGGGCGTTCGAGGACCGAACTCGGAAAACCCGAATCCGCTCCTATCAATCGAATCGCCCGACGCATGAGTTCGCGGGATTCTTCTTTGACGAGTTCCCCGCGATCATCAAACTGACTTGCGAACTTCTCGCCTCCCATTCCGAGATAATGACTCCGTGAAATCGCGGAGGGCAACTCTCCGTATTCATCACGCCCGGGTGGCCTCCCGAACGAATTCCCAACGCAATCGAACTTCGTCAGCAGTGTCGGATCGTAGATGGCCGCGAGCAGGTACTCGCCGATGTGGAGCTGCCATTCCTCGCGGCCGAAGTGTGCTTCCGGGTTCACGTTGATGGACTGCTGGATGAAGACCAGCCCTTCCTTCACGTTCGCCCGCGCCTTCGCATCGCCGCCCATCGCGGCCTTCATGTTCGCGTGGATCAGAAACGTGCCGAGGTTCGCGTAGGACGTGTAGAGCTGCTTGCCGCCCTGTCCAAGATTCAACTGGCGCGCGAGCTTGTCGCGGAGCGGCTGCACTGCCTCGCCGGCGCGGCCGAGCTTGTCGAGGCCGACACCGAGATCGTCCGTCAGGTCGAAGGCCTCCTGCGAACCTGGCGGGAGCGACTTCAGCTTCTCGCGGACGATCCGGTCGCGTTCCCGATAGTAGGCGGGGCCTCGGACGGGGTAGCGTTCGTGGATGACATCGTGGACCATCGCGAAGCGGAGGGAGACGCCGCCGGCGAATTTCGGTGCGAAATGCGGGTAGGGCGTCGGGCGACTCGGTAGGTTCTTCGGCGTTCGAATCCGCCAGCCGAGTTCGGTGGTCGTGTAGCCGAAGAAGCCCGCGCACGAGCCGAAGATCAGCGCGAGGATCAGGAGCGCGATACGCATCGCAGGCTCACGATCGGGCTGAACGGCGGAGCGTCAGCGCCACGGCGGCGACGGCGAGGACGCCGCCGATCGCGATGCGGTTCGTGGAGCCGTCGTCATACGGAGCCGGCGGTTCGACGAGGGGCGGGGTGGTCTGATATTGCGAGCGGAACTCGCGCTCGCTTCCCTCAAGCGTGGCATCGTTGAGGCACGCGGCCGCGCCGCCGGCCGAGAGCAGAAGACACGTGGAGACGAGGAGAGTGCGCATCGCGGGCCTCCGGCGAAGGGATGCCGCCATGCTACCACATCGCGGGAGCGGTTTCCATTTTGCATTTTTCATTCTTCATTTTGAATTGTTCCAACGATTCGGACCAATGCAAAATGATGAATGAAAAATGCAAAACTCCTACCCTCAGTTCCCTTCGACAGCCGTCGCCTTCTCCAGCGCCGCGAGGGCCGTCTGGGCGGACTTCAGCGTCGAGTCGGCTGAGAGGGCTTCGCGGTAGAGGTTCGTCGCGGCGTCGCGCTTCCCCTGCGTCGCCAGCACGAATGCCAGGTTCGATTTCGCCTCCGCGGGGCTGACCGCCTTTTCGAACGCCGACAGACTCTCGTCGGTCCGACCTTGCTGCGCGAGCGTCAGGCCGAGGTTCACCCAGGCGCGCTTGTGGGTCTTGTCGGAATCGAGCGCCTTGCGGAAGTGCGTTTCGGCGTCGGTCCATTCGCCGCGATTGTAATGGCTGTAGCCGATGTCGTTGAGCAGATCCGGGTCCTTCGGCTTGGTCTTGAGGAGTTCGCGGAATTCCTGCATCGCCTTGCCGGGATCGCCAGCGCGGTCGTAGAGGACGGCGAGTCGGCGGGCGGCCTTCGCGTTCGCGGTCGGGTCGGCGGCGCGGGCCTTCTCGTAGTAGGCGATCGCGTCGCCGTCCTTGCCGGCCTGTTCCAGTTCCTCGGCCATCGTGAGCGCGAGCGTCGCTGCGGGCTTGCCGGACAATTCCGTTTCGGAGACGGTAGCCGTTTCGCCCGGTTTCTCCTCGGCCTTCGTCGACTTCGGCAACTTGAAGTCGCCGAACTTCGAATGCAGGCAGCCGTTGCCCGCGAAGAGCAGGACGGCGAGAACCGCGATTCGAGTGAGAAGATGCATCGTCGATCCTCGATGGACGGTTCGCGCTCGGCTCCGAAGACTCCGCCTCGCGGCTAAACGGTCTTGGTTTTCATTCCGAATTAGGGCGCTGGGCAGTAGCCGCTGGGGCCGTTGAGCAGGGCGCGTTCGACCTTCTCGAAGTGGCGGATGCGGCCCCAATCGGTGCGGATCGCGCTGCGGTACGGGCCGACGCGGCCTTCGAGGCGGTTGTAGAGGTAGAACTCGATGTCGGTCGGTTCGAGAATGTCGGCCCCGGGCATCGGCGGGACTTCGCCGGCTTCGAGCGGCCGCACGAGTTCCGGCGTGACGAAGATGACGAGTTCCTTCTCGCCGGCGGAGTGCCGGTTCGCCGAGAACGGGTTCAGGAACGGCACGTCGCCGAAGAGGGGCACGCGGCTGGAGTCGGCACCGTGGTTGGATTCGATGAGGCCGGCGACGGCGAGCGTCTCCCCCTGGCGCAGTTCGACGACGGTGTTGACGTTGCGGGTATTCAGGCCGGCGACGTTCGACCCGCCGATGTTGGTGCCAACGCCGACGTCGCGGCTGCTGACGTTGGCGTTCAATTGGAGGCGGATCCGGTCGCGGTCGGTGATGAAGGGGGTGAAGTTCAGTTGCACGCCGAACGGGACGAAGCTGACCCCTTGCAGGCCGTTGTTGATGCCGAAGCCGCTGACGATCGGCACGGGGAACTGGCCGCCGGCGAGGAAGTTCGCCCGCTGGCCGTTCATGGTGACGAGCGTCGGCTCGGCGAGCGACTTGGCGTACGAGAGCGTGCGCAGGGCATTGATGGCGAGCGGGATGTTGCCGCCGTCGAGGATGGCCGTGAGGTTGGCGACCGCGCCGCCGACCCCGCCGCCGATGCCTCCGCCGCCTACGTTGCCCGTGTTGTTGCGGAAGACCACGACGCCCTGGTTGTTGCGGACGCTGAAGTTCAGGCCGATGCTGCGGGCGGCGGCGCGGGAGACTTCCGCGACGATGACGCGTAGGGCGACCTGCTGTTCGCCGGCGACTTCGAGCAGGTTGACGATGTTGTTGCCGGCGCTGGCGATGTAGTGGTCGAGGGTGGGGGACACCAGTTCCGAGAGCGGGTCCTGCCCGGCAAGGCCTGGCGCGCCGACGCCGACCGTGGTGATGCCGGAGGGGCCGAGTGGAATCATCCCCGCCTGGCCGCCGCCGAGGTTCGATCCGTTCGCCCCGCCGCCGTTCCCGTTCGCCTGCATGTTCGCGCGGATGATTTGCAGCACCTGCACGCCTTGCTGAGCGTCGCGGACCCGGCCGCTGACCACGAGCTTGTCGCCGAGCAGTTTCAAACGGACCGACGTGTCCTTGAAGTGCTTGTTGATGTCGTCTTCCAGTTGCTTGTAGGATTTTTCCAGACGTTCCTTCGCCTCGGGGTCCGGGTAGACGCGCACGAGGTAGGAGAGTGTTTCCTGCTTGGCGGGGTCGTCCTTGTCCCCGAACCAGAGGTTCAGCACGGTCGTGCCGACGTCCTTGCCCTGGAGCAACAGTTCCTTGGTGTTGGCGATGCTCATCGTCATGATCTTTTCGTCGCCCGACTGCACGCGGATCGGCACGGTCTTGAGGACCATGACGCGCGTCTGCCCGGCAACGAGATCGAGCGTGAGTTCGGGGTCGAGCAGTTTGGCGACGTGCTTGACCTGCTTGATGCGGCTTTCCGGCGTGGCCGTCGGCGTGGCACCGACGGTGCGCGGCGTGGGCGACAGCAACGGGTTGCCCAGTGCCGCCGCGGCCGGGTTGGCCGGTGCCGGGCTGGCGGGCTGCGGCGCCGCGGGCACGGGCGGTGCCGGCGTGGCAGGCACCTGCGCGCCGCCGCGGCGTTCAATGCCGGCGATCGCGAACAGAGCCAAAACGAACGGGATCGCCGCGACACCGCGGACGATACGATGGCCCTTCCCATGGCCACGATTCACGACAGGCATCATGCCAGTCTCCCCCTGACCACCGCTCTCGCAAGCGCGGCGGCGTTGTGCCGGAGCACGAATGATTCCCCGCGACGTTCGAACGGCTCCCCCGAGCCGGCCCGCGGAACCATGCGGGCGCACGAACTTTCGCGACGAATTCCACCGGCTATAACGGAGAAACCCGGCGTGTCAATCGAAAGTCAAACGATTCAAAAAGAAGAAACGCGATTCACGCCGCCCGCGAGATTACCCCGTTCGCCGGGGCTTCCTGAAGTTGCACTTCCCGCGTGCGCTGGCCCATCGAATTGTAAAACACGACGCGGCCCTCCGGTTCCGCCCACACCGCGCTCGTCTTCAACTCGCGCGGACCCACGACATGGAACAGCACGCCCCATGCTCGGCCGCGACGGTGGATCGGCGTTTGAAAAAACGGTGTCTGATCGTAATCGAGGGCATCTTGCTCACAGAGGGTTTGACGGATGTACCGACACAGATCCTCATACGTCGGTAACGCGACGACCGGCTCCGGCATGCGCTCTCCGATGATTCGCGGAAGGAATGACGGACCTTCGAAGTTTCCCTCGATCGGGATACTTCGCAATGAAAGGTCCGGTGATGAATGGCGTGTGGAACTACTCTGCCACACTCTGGCGATGTTGGGCGAAATGACGAGCCCACGAAAACCATTCCGAACCGCGAACCGTGTCGGCTCGTGCCGGTTCTACCAGCCATGCACCTGCCGTAGCGCCTCGTACGCCGCGATCCCCACCGACGTCGACAGGTTGAGACTTCGCACGTGCTCGGTGAACATCGGGATGTTCACGAGTCGTTCGGCGTACTTCGCACGGATGCGCTCCGGCAGGCCCGTCGATTCCTTGCCGAAGAGCAGGCAATCGCCATCGCGATAGCACACGTCGGTGTGCCGCCGCGGCGCGGGGTTGTCGATCACCCAAAGCCGTTCCCAGCCGATCGCCTCGAACGCCTCGAACGATTCGTGCCGCACGAGGTCCACATACGGCCAGTAATCGAGCCCCGCGCGCTTCAACTGTTTGTCGTCGATCCGGAAGCCGAGCTTCCCGATGAGGTGCAGGCGCGAGCCGGTGGCCGCGCACAGCCGTGCCACGTTCCCGGTGTTCGGGGGAATCTCCGGTTCGAAGAGCGCGATGTGCAGCATGGCGGTACCAGGTGTCGGGCACTCGCTCCGCGAGTGCCCCGCAAAGGCTAACATGCGCAAAGTGTCTCAATTGTGCCTTTAGAACCGATTTTACAACCCGGACGACCCGCGAAACCCCCGACTTCGGGCCGGTCGTCTCTTCGTCTCAAGTCGGCGCGCGGGAGAATCGTGGTATGAGCGATACTCTCCCGCCGCCCCGCCTCCGCCTCGACGCCGTCGCCTGGAGCCTGTTCGCGCTCGGCGGGCTTGTCGCCGCCGCGCTCGCGACGCTCCCGGCCCTCACCGGCCTCGAACCCGCGCTCGGTCCTGACACGGCCCTCGTCGTTGCTCCGCTCGCCAATGCCCTCGGCTTCGGCGCGTTCGTCCTGCTCGCCGGCTGGTTCGCCGTCGTCATCCTCTATGTCCTCCGGCGCTCCGCGCTCACGCTCGTCCTCCGCTCCGGCGGCTGGATCATTCTGACGGCCTTGGCCGCCGTCGCCGCCGACCACCGCGCCGCCGACTTTCCCCGCCCCGGCACCGTCCACGGCCCCGGCGGCTCCCTCGGCGCGTTCCTCCGCTTCACGCTCGAGGACCACGTACCCGCCAACGCCGTGCCCGTCGTCCTCGCCTTCACCCTACTCGTGGGTACGCTGCTCGCCATGCCCCGCCTCGTCGTCGGCACGCTCCGCCGCGCGATCCGAACGCTCTCATTCGGCAATCGTGTCGTCGAGACGGGCAGCAACAAGGTCGTCTCCGCATTGGCGAGCCGAGGGCGTAAATTCCCGGTTTCTCTTGAAGCGAAAAAAGCTCCGCTCGCAGTCGAGGACATCCCGATCATCAGCCATTCGGAAGTCGTCGATCTCGCGAAGCCGACCGCAGCCGAGCAGGAAACGATCGCCGAGTTCCAGCTTCCCTCGCTGTCGCTGCTGAACGATCCCGATCCGTTCCCGGTCGAGGACCACGAATCGTTCCTCCGCGAACGGGCAACGTTGTTGGAGAAGACTTTCGCCGAGTTCGCGATCAACGTGAAGGTTGTCGGCATCCACACCGGCCCCGTCATCACGCAGTACGAGATCGCGCTCGAAACCGGCCTGCGCCTCAACAAGGTGACGACGCTCTCCGAGGACATCGCGCTGAAACTGAAGGTGCCGAGCGTGCGGATCGTCGCGCCGCTGCCGGGCCGCGACACCGTCGGCATCGAGGTGCCGAACGAACACCGGCAGACCGTGCGCCTCAAGGAGCTGATCCTTGCGACGCAGGCGAAGGCGGCGAAGATGAAGCTGCCGACCTTCCTCGGCAAGGACGTCGAAGGCCGGCCGCTCTGCTACGACCTCGCCGACATGCCGCACCTGCTCATCGCCGGCCGCACAGGCACCGGGAAATCGGTCTGCCTCAACACCGTATTGCAGAGCTTCCTCTTCACGCGCACGCCGGACGAGTGCCGCCTCATTCTCATCGACCCGAAGCAGGTCGAATTCAGCGGCTACGCCAACATCCCGCACCTGATGCACCCGGTCGTGACGAAGAACGAGAAGGCCGAGGCGATCCTCGCGTGGGCCGTCGACAAGATGGAGGAGCGCTACGAACTGCTCCGCCGGGCGCGGGTGCGGAACATCGCCAGCTACAACGAACTCGGCTGGGAGGAAGTGCTCCGCCGGGTCGACCCGCAGGACGAGAACGAGCGCCAGAAGCTGCCGGCGAAGATGCCATATGTGGTGATCGTCATTGACGAGGTCGGCGACCTGCTCATGTCCATGAAGAAGGAAGTCGAATCGCACATCATTCGCCTCGCGCAGAAGTCGCGCGCCGCCGGCATCCACCTGATCCTCGCGACGCAGCGGCCCACCGTGGACGTCGTCACCGGCCTCATCAAGTCGAACCTCCCCGCCCGCATCTGCTTCCAGGTCGCCAGCCGCTCCGACAGCGGCGTCGTCCTGGACGAGAAGGGCGCCGAGAAACTCCTCGGCCGCGGCGACATGCTCTTCCTCCAACCCGGCACGAGCACACTCGTCCGCGGCCAGGGTGCCTACGTCGATGACCAGGAGATCGAGCGCGTCACCGCCGCCATCGAACTCGACACGCCGAACTACGACACGGAACTCTTGAACGTGAAGGCGAAGACCGACGCCCTCGACGGCGACGGGGACCTCGGCGAGAAGCTCCGCAGCCGCGACGAGATGTACGAGCAGGCGATCGAGATCGTGATCCGCGAGCAGCGCGGCAGCACGTCGCTCCTCCAGCGCGCCCTCGGCATCGGCTATGGCCGCGCCAGCCGCCTCATCGACTTCATGGCCGAGGATGGCCTCGTCGGCGGCTACAACGGCAGCAACGCCCGCGACGTCCTGCTGACGCCGGAAGAGTGGGAGGCGAAGAAGGCGGGAGTGGGGTGATCCGAAGGCGTTTGTCGACGTGGTCTCTTCTCGATTGGCGAATTTGATTTCACGTGACGGGCTCATCCTGACCGGGTACCGTACAAGAATCCGTACGGGTATCTCCCTCACCCGGTTGGTTCATCCCATGCGTCGTTTCGCCTATTCCCTCCTCGGTCTCGCATTCCTCATCGCCGATTCCCAAGCCCTCGAAGCCGTCGGCACCCTCAAGAGCGTCGATGCCGAAAAGGGCGTGGTCGTCGTCGCCGCGAACGGACGGGACCGGACACTGAAGGCCGATCCGAAGCTGAAAGTGTTGGACGCGAAGGGCGAGGCGCTCGCCGACGGACTGAAAGCAACGGAGTTGAAGGATGGAACGGAGGTGACGGTCACGGTCGAGTTCGAGAACAACGAGGCGGTGCTGAAATCGCTGCAGCTCGGTCGGAAGCGGGGTGCGCCGGCCGCGCAGCCCACCGGAGGCAAGGCTTCCGTCGGGTTCAAACCACTCACCGAAATGACGGCGACGGACCGATACAAGGGCGAGGACGGCGGCCTCTACGGCGGCGGAACGAATGAACCGCCGGCGGAACACGCGGCCACGGCGAAGACGCTCACGAACCAAATCATTCCCCGAGACGCCGAGGGCCGGCCCGCGAAGGACGGCCGGATCGCGCTCATGTCCATCAGCATGTCGAACGCGACGCAGGAGTTCTCCACGTTCAAGCGCATCGCCGATGCGGACAAGGACAAATCGGCGCGGGTCACGATCGTCGATTGCGCGCAGGGTGGACAGGCGATGGCGGAGTGGGCACCGGCGGACGCGCGACCGTGGACCGAGGCCGAGCGGCGCCTCAAGGCGGCGGGCGTGTCGAACCAGCAGGTGCAGGTCGCGTGGATCAAACTCGCAAACAAGGGACCGCGGGGCGACCTGAGCGAACACGGCGCGAAGCTGCGCAAGGATACGCTCGCCGTCGTGGCGAACGCGAAGGCGCGCTTTCCGAACCTGCGCATCGCGTACCTTGGCAGTCGCATCTACGGGGGCTATTCGAACGGTCCGTTGAACCCGGAGCCGTACGCCTACGAAGGCGGCTTTGTCGTGCGCGGCCTGATTCGCGATCAGATCAAGGGCGACATCGCAAAGGAGCCGTTGCTGTTGTGGGGGCCGTATTTGTGGGCCGACGGCACGACGCCGCGAAAGAGCGACGGGCTGGTTTACGAGCGCGCCGACCTCGCCGCCGACGGCACCCACCCGAGCGACAGCGGACGGCGCAAGGTCGCCGAGCAGTTGCTCACGTTCTTCAAGACCGACGCGCTGGCGAAGATGTGGTTCGTCGGGAAGTGATCGCGGACCGACCCGAAACACGAACGCCCCGGCGGGATTTCCCCCGGGGCGTTTCGCGTTCGCTCGCAGTCACTTTTTCTTCGGTTCTTCCTTCTTGGGCGGCTCCGCCTTCTTCGGCTCGGTCACGGTCAGGTCGGGTACGCGCATTTCGTACGAGAAGTCCCGGCCGGCGCTCTTGGCGGTGAAGCGCAGGACGATGTTCGCGGCTCCCGGGGCGGCGTTGGCGGCCGCGACGATCTCGAACTCCGCTTCGTTGGCCCCCTTCGCGATCGGCTTGAGTTTCGCCGTCACGTTCGCCGGCAGCCCGAGCGCCGCGATCGCGATCTCCTCGGCGAAGCCGGCGGCGCGTTTGACCACGACCTTGCCCTTCACCGAAGTCCCCTTGTCGAAGCTCGCCTTCTCGACCGTCACCGTCGGGGAGACGAGCGGTTCCGGCGCGACGTACGCGTAGAGTTGCTCGGTCATTTCACGGGGGATGTTCGGGAGGGCCGCCAGACCGGTTCGAACGACCTCGGCGATCGTCGCGGTCTTCGACACGTCCTTACCGTCGATCTTGGCGGTCGCCTTCACGGTGAAGGGCACGAGGCCGGGCTTGGCACCGGGCTTGAGGCTGACGCGCATCAACAGCGGCGTCGCGGGTTGCGGATTGGCGGCCGGCGGGATCGTCAGGGTACCCGTGAGGGCGTCCGAAACCACGGAAAGCTCGATCGGGAGGTTGAAGCCGTTCAGGCGAGTCAGGCCGACGATCGGAAGGTTGGCCGTGCCGCTGGCGGAGAGGTCGATCCGGTCCATGCCGACCGCGACTTCGAAATCCATGGCCGTGGGTCGTACGGTGAGGTGGTAGATCTCGGACGGGCCGAAACCGTAGTTCAGATGCTCGGCCACCGCGAAGAATTCGCCATCGGCGGCTGGGGTGAATTCGGCCCGCGCAGTGGGTTGCGCGGGGTTCGACCGCGCCAGTTCCGCCCCCTTCGCGTCCACGACCTTCAGCAAGACTTCGGCGGGCGAATTGATCTCATAGGTGCGGGCCACCAGTTCGATCTTTTGCCCCTTCTTCGCGGAGAAGGCGAAGTAGTCGAAGTCGCCTTTCTGCTCGAAGCGGCCCGAGACGCCACCGGGGACGGGGATCTTGTTGGCCTTGGCGATCTCGTTGTTCGGTTCGGCCTCGACGAGTTCGGCATGCGGGCTGACGAGTACGGGCACGGACCAGCCGCCGGCCCCCGCGGCGCGGCGGGGGCTGGCGAGTTGCGCGAGGCCGGTGCCCTTCACGCTCGCCGATTGAACGCCATCGAGTCCCGGTCCGGCGAAGCCGACGGAGGCGGTTTTGTCCTTCTCGACGGCAAGCGGGAAGGCGGTGGTCGCGCCGGGCGCATCGCCGATGCGCAGGCGGTAAACGTAGTCGCCGCCGCCGCGGTAGGTGGTGTCGCGGATTTCGACGATCACGTCGGTCGCCGCCGCGAAGAGGTGCGTCACGCGGGCATCCGATTGCAGGCCGGGGGTATCGTCGGCGTAGAGCGCGGGCATCTCACGGCCGGACTTCGCATCGTGCAGAATCACGACCGGATCGAGCTGCGAACCGATCCGCCGCGCGAGGGCTTCGAAGGTCATCCGCTGCCCGGCGGCGACCTTCACGAGGTAGAAGTCGCTCGATTCCACGGCAATCGCGCCGGTCACGACGCAGGGGCCGGGCAGCGGCATCGGCGCGGCCTTCTTGTTGTTCCCCGGCTTCTTCTCGATTTCCGGCAAGTCATCGACGCAGATCGGGCGCGCGTTCGAGATGCCATGCTTGGATGCCACGCGGACCTGATACAGCCCGACGGGGGCGTCCTTCGGCACCTCTACGGTCGCGCCGACGCTCGCGGGCTTCGCGGAGTCCTTTGCGATCGTCGCCTTCGCGCCGGGAATGCTCACGAGGATTTCCGTGGCATCGCCGAGATTCGTGCCGCCGAGCGTCACGGTGGTCGCCGCGCCGGGGCGCACGCCAAGGTTCGCCGGGCTGGTCAAGGTCGGGAACTGCGGCGGCAGCGTGGGGAGCGCGGGTTTCGGCTGGGCGCGGGACGGGAGGCTGGTACCGCCGAGGGCGACCGCGAGGGCGAGGAAGGCCAGCGAACGGGAGAGCATGCGTCGGACCTCGATCGGAAGGAGCGGCGGCCCGGTACCAGGCCGCGCGCCGATTCGGAACAACAACGGAACAACGGTTACTTCTTGGCCGGAGCGGCGGCCGCCTTGCTCGCAATACCAGGCGAGGCGTTGAAGCCCTTGACGAGCGCGCCGTCGGCGACGGTCCAGACACGGATCTCGCCATCGTAGGAACCGCCGGCGACCTGCTTGCCGTCCGGGCTGATCGCGAGGGCATAGACGAAATCGTCGAGGCCCTGGAAGGTCTTCAGGTTGGAGAGCTTGTCCATATCCCACGAACGGACCGATTTGTCGGCGGAGGCGGTGAGCAGCAGCGGCTGGCTGGGGTGGGCGACGACCTTGAAGACCTCGTCGCCGTGGCCGGCGGTCGCCTTGATCTGCTTTCCTTCGCCGGTCGGCTTCCAGGTGCGGAGCTGGCGGTCAGCACCGACCGAATAGCCGACGGACAGGTCCGGTTTGACGGCGACGCCGTAGACGATGTTCTGGTGGTCCGGGAACGTGAGGACCGATTCCTTGGCCTTGAGATCCCAGACCTTGGCCGTTTTGTCGCGGCCGGCGGTGAGGAGGTATTTGCCGTCGGCGGAGATCGCGAGGCCGAGGACCCAGTCGGCGTGGTTCTCGACGGTCTGTTCGAGCTTCACTTTGTCGAGACCGGCGGAGAGGTCCCAAACGCGGACGGCGCGGTCGCAGCCGCCGGCGGCGAGCGTCTTGCCGTCCTTCGAGAGGGTGAGGCAGAGGACGGAATCGTCGGCATCGAGGAGTTGCTTGAGCATGACGGCCTTGTCGGCGACGCCGTCGAGGTACGCGACGCCGTCCTTGGTGGACTTGGGCTTCGCGGCAAGATCGTAGATGCGGACGTCGCCCTCCTGGCCGGGGCGTCCGCCGGCGACGGCGAGCTTGCCGTCGGGCAGGAACGCCATGCCGTAGGCGCGCTCGGCCCGGGTCGCAATCCGCTTCGTCAGCTTCGCGTCGGCGATGGACCAGACCAGCAGTTCGTGGTGCCCGCCGACGACGAGGCTCTGGCCGTCGGGCGTGAAGGCGAGCGCATTCACGATGCTGGCGAACTTGTACTTTTCCGGCGGGGTCGGCGGCGTCCAGCGCACGCGAAGCTCTTTCACGAGATCCGCCTTGCGGTCCAGCCCCGCGTCGAACTTCGCCCCCTCGGCGATCCAGCGTCGGATGATCTCGGCCTTGTCCTTCGGCACCGCCTCGCCCTTGTCCCGCGGCGGCATCCGGCGTTCGTCCTTCGTGACGATGAGCGTGTGGAACTCGCTCTCGTCCGGCTTGCCAACCACGATCGGCTCGCCGTCGCTCCCGCCCGCGAGCATCTTCTCGATGGTCGTCATGTCGTACTTGCCCGACCGCTTCTTCGCGTCGTGGCAGGCGAAGCAGTTCTCCTTGAGGATCGGGGCCACGTCGTTGATGAAGCTGACGGGCTTGTCGGCGGCGCTGGCCGAGGGCGCGGGCGCGAACAGCAGGAGCAGCAGCGCGGCGGCGACGGCGCAGACGACGCACAGGCGGACATTACGAAGCATGAGAGGATCACTCCAAGACGCCGCGACGCGGCGAGCGGTGGGACAAGTATTCTAACCCGAAACGCGCCGCGCGGGTAGCGAACATTGTCGGGCGTTCGGCGGGCGGCGTATGATGCCGGTATTCGCCCGCCCGCCACCGCCGGACCCAGTGCCATGAATCTCCGGGAATTCCAGGAACTTCTCGCCCGTCACCCCAACGCCCCGCTGCATTTCGCCCTGCCCGACGGCGATCTCGTGCCCGCGCACTTCCACGTCACGGAAGTCGGGCGCATCCGCAAGGACTTCATCGACTGCGGCGGCACGACGCGCTCGGAATCGAGCTGCCGGCTGCAAGTCTGGATCGCGAGCGACACCGATCACCGCCTGAACACAACTAAACTGGCGGCGATCCTCAAGCTGGCGACCCCGCTCTTCGACACCGACGAATTGCCGGTCGAAGTGGAATACGAAGCCGGCGTGGTGTCGCAGTATCCGGTGGCGGAGGCGGACGCGACGCCGAGCGGACTGCTGTTCCAGTTGGGATCGAAGCACACCGACTGCCTGGCGAAGGACCGCTGCGGCGTCCCGCTCGCCAGCGCCGAGGGCTGCGCCGCGCCGGGGTGCTGCTGATCCACCCCGTCGGGGCTATCCTTTCGCCGGACGCCAGGCTCGCAGGTGCTCGGTGAAGCGGCGGACGATGTGGCTGCGATAGCGATAGGGATTGGTGACCATCGCGAGGGTGCGCACGGGCTTCTGTCCCGCGAGCGAGCGGTAGACGCGCGAGGTGCCGGTGTCGCGGGCGCGCGCCATGGCGGGGATCAGGCTGACGCCGTGCCCGAGCGCGACCAGTTCCTGCACCATCGAGAGCTGATTGGTCTGCTCGACCGAGACGGGGTGCAGCGACTTCTGCCGGCAGAACGACACGACATTGTCCGTCAGGCAGTGTGCCTCTCCGAGCAGGACGAACGGAAGGTCCGCGAGGTCGGCCACGCGGACGGTCTTCGCGCCGGCGAGCGGGTGGTCGCGTCCGAGCACCAGCAACAACTCCTCGTCGAACAGCGGTTCGACCTCCACGTATTTGGCCCCGATCGGCAGGGCACAGATCGCGACGTCGATATCGCCCTCGGCGACCTTCTTGAGCAGGTGTTCGGTCGTGTCTTCGAGCACGATCAGCTGCGCGCGGGGATAAAGCTGGTGGAACGAGCGCAGGCAATCCGGCAACAGGTAGGGCGCGACGGTGGGTATGGCGGCGACGCGCACCTTGCCCGATTGGCCATCGTCGCCGATTTCGGCGGTCACGTCGGCGACGAGCATGAGGATGGTGCGGGCGCGTTCGAGCAGGAGCCGGCCGGCTTCGGTGAGCGCGACTTTCCGGGACTGGCGTTCGAAGAGGGGCTGGCCGAGTTCGTCTTCGAGTCGCGCGATGGATCGGCTGAGGGCGGGCTGGGACAGGCCGACCTGTTCCGCGGCGCGGGTGAAGTTCTCCATTTCGGCGACGCGCACGAAGTGCCGGAGCTGTTCGATTTCCACAGGGGCTTCCTGAACGGCCGGGATTGTCATGCGTCGGACGCATGATTGATATACTAGGAATGCATTGGAAGCAACTCTCGCCCCGCGCTACCATCGAAGTGATGAGTCTGGCTGGAACCCGTTTCCGGTGTCGACATCATCGCCCTTTCTTCTCCCCCAACTGGAGGACCGCGATGGTCCAACGCCAATCGACTCGCCGGGTCCGTGTCATGATGGGCCTCGCCGCGCTCGGCTTCGCCGCGCCGGCCTTCGCGGGGCCGCCCGCCTCCGACGCCGGCGGGGTTTGCCCGATTACCGGCAAGACATCCGTCAAACCGGCGGCCGTCGCCAAGTGCCCGATCACCGGGCTGGCGCTGGCGGCGCCGGAGCAGCCCGCGCCGGAGGGCGGCGCGCCGGCGGCCGCACCCCCGGCGGGTACATCGATGAACGGGCCTTACACCAACCGTGACTGGTGGCCGAATCAACTCAATCTGAAAGTCCTTCATCAGAATTCCCCGGCCGGGAACCCGATGGGGCCGAACTTCAACTACGCGGCCGAATTCCAGAAACTCGATCTCGAGGCACTCAAAGCGGACATCGTCAAGCTGATGCGCACCTCGCAGGACTGGTGGCCGGCCGACTACGGCCACTACGGCCCGCTGTTCATCCGCATGGCGTGGCACAGCGCCGGTACCTACCGCATCTTCGACGGCCGCGGCGGCGCCCGCTACGGTACCCAGCGCTTCGCGCCACTCAACAGCTGGCCCGACAACGCCAATCTCGACAAGGCCCGACGCCTGCTCTGGCCCATCAAGCAGAAATACGGCCACAAGATCTCCTGGGCCGACCTCATGATCTTCGCCGGCAATTGCGCCCTCGAAGACATGGGATTCAAGACCTTCGGCTTCAGCGGCGGACGCGAAGACGTCTGGGAACCGCAGGACGACATCTACTGGGGCCCCGAAGGGAAATGGCTCGCGGACAACCGCTACAGCGGCGACCGGAACCTGGCGAACCCCCTTGCGGCCGTGCAGATGGGCCTGATTTACGTGAACCCGGAAGGGCCGAACGGCAAGCCGAGCGCCCTCGCCGCCGCCAAGGACATCCGCGTGACCTTCGGCCGCATGGGAATGAACGACGAGGAGACGGTCGCGCTCATCGCCGGCGGGCATACCTTCGGCAAGGCGCACGGTGCCGGCCCGGCGGACAAGGTCGGCCCGGAACCCGAAGCCGCACCGCTCGAAGCGCAAGGCCTCGGCTGGCTGAGCAAGTTCGGGAAGGGCAAGGGGGGCGACACCATCACCAGCGGTCTCGAAGGCGCCTGGACCTCGACGCCGATCAAGTGGTCCAACGGCTACTTCAACAACCTGTTCGGCTACGACTGGGATCTGGTGAAAAGCCCGGCCGGCGCGTGGCAGTGGGTGCCGACCGACCCGGCCGCGAAGAACACCGTGCCCGACGCCCACGACAAGACCAAGCGCCACGCCCCGATGATGTTCACGACCGACTTGGCACTGCGGATGGATCCGATCTACGGCAAGATTTCCAAGCGGTTCCACGAGAACCCGAAGGAGTTCGCCGAAGCGTTCGCCAAGGCCTGGTACAAGCTGACCCACCGCGACATGGGTCCGGTGTCGCGATTGATCGGTTCCCAGGTGCCGAAGGCGCAGCCGTGGCAGGACCCGGTTCCCGCGGTCGATCATCCGCTGGTGGACGACGCGGACGTGACCGCTTTGAAGGCCAAGGTCCTCGCGTCCGGGCTGACGACCAGCCAGTTGATTTCGACCGCGTGGGCGTCGGCGTCGACGTTCCGCGGCACCGACTTCCGGGGCGGCGCCAACGGGGCGCGCATCCGACTGGCTCCGCAGAAAGATTGGGCGGTCAATCAGCCGGAGGAACTCGCCAAGGTCCTGCCGGTGCTGGAGAAGATCCAGCAGGAGTTCAACGCCGCGCAGGCCGGCGGGAAGAAGATCTCGCTCGCGGACCTCATCGTCCTGGCCGGCAGCGCCGCGGTGGAAGACGCAGCGAAGAAGGCGGGCGAGACCGTGAAAGTGCCGTTCAGCCCGGGCCGCACCGACGCGACCCAGGAGATGACCGACGTCGAGTCGTTCGCGGTGCTGCAACCGACGGCCGACGGGTTCCGCAACTTCCTGCGGGGCACCCACAGCCGGCCGGCGGAAGAACTGCTCGTCGATCGCGCGCACCTGCTGAAGCTCACCGCTCCGGAGATGACGGTCCTCGTCGGCGGCCTGCGGGTGCTGAACGCCGGCGGCGATCCCAAGCTGGGCGTGTTGACCGACAAGCCCGGCACGCTCACCAACGATTTCTTCGTCAACCTGCTCGACATGGGCACGGATTGGCAGAAGTCGGCGGCCGACGCCCAGGTCTTCGAAGGCAAGGATCGGAAGACCGGCCAGGTGAAGTGGACCGGCAGCCGCGTGGACCTCGTCTTCGGTTCGAACTCGCAGCTGCGGGCGATCGCCGAGGTCTACGGGGCCGCCGACGGGAAGAAGAAGTTCGTGGACGACTTCGTCGCGGCCTGGACGAAAGTGATGAACCTGGACCGCTTCGACCTCGATCCGAATCTTCGCAAGGCGAAGGAGAACCGCGTCGGCCAGCGGTAATGTGAATGACGATCGCGATCCGACGGATCCGCGGGGCTGGCCGAACGGCCCTCGCGGATCGTCTTTTTGGGTATCCCTTTCCATGAATCGGACCGGTCGTAAACCGATCGCGACGCGCTCGGGAACCGTTTTAGAGTTAGCCCGACGCGCCAGCGAGGGAGAACCTATGGAGAGCTGACTCGCCCTCGCTGGCGCGTCGGGCTAACCAGAATTGGCTACACCGTCTCGAGAACCGTTAGCCACCATCGTGGGCAATCGGTGATTCGGACTTGATCGCGACGATTCTCGAAGCCAACGCACTCAACCATTTCGCGGCCGGGGCGCCGTCGACGATCCGATGATCGAAGGTCAGGCTCAAGCACAAGGTGTGGCCCGCCACGATCTGGCCGGCCCGCACGATCGGCTCCTCCACGATCCGCCCCACCCCCAGGATTCCCGCCTGTGGCAAATTGAGGATCGGGGTGAACGCATCAATCCCGAAAGCGCCCAAGCTGGTGATGGTGAACGTGCCGCCCTCAAGAAGTTGTTGGCTCAATCGATTGGCACGGGCTTCCGCGATGAGTTGCCGGGTGCGGCTCGTGATCTCGTCGAGCGACAATCGATCCGCATGGCGAACCACGGGTGCCAGCAATCCCGCCTCGCAGTCGACCGCGAGAGCGATGTGGATGTCGTCGTACTGGTGGATTCCGTCGCGGTGCCAGCACGCGTTGAGTTGTGGTAGTTCGCGCAGGGTCTGGGCGACGAGTTGAATGAGGATGTCATGGTAGCTCGGCGCGTCGCCGTTCGCGGTTCGCTTGCGTTCGTTGCGAAAGTCCACGAGCGGACCGGCGTCGATCCTGGTCGTGAGGGTGACCGGGGCGGCCTGGGTGACGCCGGCCACCATGCGCTGGGCGATCGTCATACGCCGCTTCGAGGCCGGGGTGTGCTGGCCGGGCGAGGCCGGGGCCGATTCCGAATGCCCCGGGGGGAGGCGTTCTACGACGTCGCGTTCGCGGATGCGGCCACCACGTCCGCTGCCGGAAAGCGTGGTCCAGTCGAGGCCGAGTTCCTTCGCGCGCCGGCGGGCGCGGGGCGTGGCGACGGGCCGCGCGGTCGAGGGCCGGTGTGCCATCCGTCGGAGGTCGTCGTCGATCACACGACCGGTCGGATCGGGGGACGGAACGGTGTCGAGGTCGATACCGAGTTGCCGCGCCAGTCGACGGGCGGCCGGTCCGGCAGGACGCGGCAATCGGTGGGGTCCTTCGGGAACCGTCTGTGGCACAGCCCCCTGCTGCGCGGCCGACCCGACCGTCGTTGGTGCGGATTCGCCTTCCGCCAACAGGAAGCCGATCACCTGACCGACCTTCACGGTCGAGCCGGGTCGGGGCGCATCCGCCGGAATCCAGAGATAACCCGCATCGAAGGATTCGATCTCCTCGGCGGCCTTCTCGCCTTCCAGCGTGAAGAGCATCTCGCCCCGGCGGACGGATTGGCCGGGCGACTTCAGCCAGCGGCCGAGAACGCCTTCCTCCATCGACCAGCCGAGTCGCGGGATCGTAATTTCGTGAGCCATCGCTACTCCTGCATCAGATCCCGGATGGCCTGAATCACGCGGGCCACATCGGGCACAACGGCGAGTTCCAGGGACGGCGCGTAGGGCGTCGGGGCGAACGCGCCGTGCAGCCGTTTGATCGGAGCGTCGAGATCGTTGAATCCCGCGTCGGCGATCTGGGCGGCGATTTCGGAGGCGAACCCGCACGGGCCGAACGCCTCGTCCACGATCAGCAGCCGGCCCGTTTTGGCGACTGATTGCCGGATGCTCTCGATGTCGAGGGGCGAGACCGTTCGCGGATCGACGATCTCGACGGAGACCCCCTCGCGGGCCAGTTGCTCCGCGGCCTGGAGCGCGTGGTGCACCATCCGCGCCAGCACGACGACCGTGACATCGGTTCCCGGTTGCACGATGCGGGCCTGACCAAAGGGGATTTCGTAGGGTGCCTCGGGCACCGGACCTTTCATCTGCATCAGTTCGCGGTGTTCGAGGAAGAGCACGGGGTCGTTGCTCGTCAGTGCGTGTGCCATCAGGCCTTTGGCGTCAAACGGGTTCGAAGGCAACACGACCCGAAGCCCCGGGATGTGCGAATAGATGGAGTGGTAGAGACCGGAGTGGTGCGTCGCGGCCGAGTGGCCGACACCGCCGCAGCCGCGGAGCAGCAGCGGCATTTTCAGCCGACCGCTGCTCATGTATTGCATCTTCGCGATCTGATTGACGATTTCGCCGAACGCGTCGTGGATGAAGTCGATGAACATGAAATCGATGATCGGCCGCGTGCCGGTCATCGCGGCACCGCAGGCGAGGCCGACGAACCCGCGCTCGCAGATCGGCGTATCGCACAACCGGTCCGCGCCGTATTTCGCGTACAGGCCGAGTGTCGTTCGAAAGTTGCCGCCGCGAACGCCGATGCCTTCCCCCATCACGAAAATCGTGGGATCGTCGGCCATGGCGCGATCGAGGGCTTCTACCGTGGCGGCCACGAACGTAAGTTCGCGGCCGGTCCGCGGCGGCTCCGGCGGAGGGGATGTTCGCGGCTCGGCGAAGACGTGCGTGGTCGCCGTGGCGGCATCCGGGACGGCGCTCGCTTCGGCGAACGCCCGCGCCTGCTGGACCAGCTCCGCCACCTCGGCCGCGATCGCGTCGAATCGGGAACGCAGGTGTTCACATCGCTCGGCCAGACGGCGAATGGGGCAGCGTTCCTTCCAGGCCGCCACATCTTCTTTCGTTCGATAGGTAAAGTCGCCCATCCCCTCGGCATGGGCCCGCGTGCGGTAGGTCTTGCACTCGATGAGCGTTGGCCCACCACCGGTCCGCGCACGGGCGATCGCGTCGCCGGCGACGCGTTCGATCTCCAGCACATTGTTCCCGTCCAGTTCGAAGCCGGGGATGCCGTAGTTCGCCGCCCGCCGCCCGACATCGGGGATGCCGCTGGCGTAGGCGAAGGGGACTTCGGTGGCGTATTGGTTATTCTCGCAGACGAACAACACGGGCAGCTTCCAGATGCTGGCCATGTTCAGGCCTTCGTGGAAGGCTCCGTTGTTGACAGCGCCGTCGCCGAAGAAGGCCACGCCGACGGTGCCGTTCTTGAGGATCTTCGCGCTGTACCCGCCACCGCAGGCTTGCAGGATGCACGGGCCGACGATGCCGCTGGTGCCCATCATGCCGATTTCGGGTGCGAACAAATGCATGCTGCCGCCGCGACCCCGCGAACAACCGGTCGCCCGTCCGAACAGCTCCGCGATCAGCTCGCGCGGCGGCAGGCCCTTGGCCAGTGCGTGGCCGTGGCCGCGGTGCGTGCTGAAGACCGAATCCTTCGCGGTGAGGTGCGCGCACACGCCGGCGGCGATCGCTTCCTGACCGACATAGGTGTGACACGCCCCGTGGATCAGCCCGCGCTGGTGGCAGCGCGCGAGTTCCTCCTCGGTCTGCCGGATGATCTGCATCGTCCGATACAGCGCGAGAATCCGCTCGTCGGAAGGTGAGGCAAGGTCTGACATGGGTGGTTACTTCTTCTCCGGAAGAAACGACTGCACGCCCCGCGATTCGTGGCCGGGCGTACCGCCCGCGTTCATCGCGAGGTTGCCGCCATCGAGTGGGATGATTGCCCCGGTGATCCAGGACGAAGCATCGGAGGCGAGGAACACGGCCAGGCCCATGATGTCGCCCGGCTGGCCAAGCCGCCCGGCGGGTATGCCGCGGAGGAATCGCGCTTCGAGCGACGGGTCGGCCTGCATTCGCGCAGTCAGGCCCGGGTTGACGACCTGCGCCGGCGTGACGCAATTGACCCGCACGCCGCGATGGCTCCACTCGGTGCTCAGCTCGCGCGTCATCTGCAGCACCGCGCCCATCGCCATGCTGTACGCGATGTGCCCGCGGCCGAGCGCCGTGGCGCTGGCGACCGAGCCGATGTTCAGGATCGATCCGCGCCCCTGCGCCAGCATCCGTCGACCGGCCTGCTGGCACATGGTGAAGCGGCCGACGACGAGGTTCTGAAACACGCGGTGCAGGTCCGCGATGGCGAGGTCTTCCGGTTGGGCGAGGTGTCCGTCGCCCGCGATGTTGCCGAGGAAATCGACCCGGCCGAACTCGGCATCCACCTGTCGGAACAGTTCATCGACTGCATCGGGATCCGACACGTCCGCGCCGCTCGCGATCGCCCGGCGCCCCAGCGCGCGGATCCGCTCGCCGGTCGCGTCCGCGCCGGAGCGGTTGCGATCGACCAAGACGACATCGGCCCCGTGGTGCGCCAGCGCCAGCGCGGTGGCCTGCCCCAAGCCCTGAGCGGCCCCCGAGACGACGGCGACGCGGCCGACCAACGAAAAGAGGTCGCTACTCATATCGGTTTTTCACCTTTTCCGGCGACAGAAACGAACCGCGAATCACCGCGGCGGCGAGAATCGCACCGGCGAACAAGATCCCCGCCATCGCCCACAGGCCGAGTT
The DNA here is from genome assembly GCA_019636445.1 of Gemmataceae bacterium. Classification (GTDB taxonomy): domain Bacteria; phylum Planctomycetota; class Planctomycetia; order Gemmatales; family Gemmataceae; genus Limnoglobus. The sequence goes on from JAHBXO010000007.1 coordinate 149,145, forward strand.
GGCCCAGGATCGAGGCTCCGAAGAATCCGCCGATGTTCGCGACGGAGTTGATCAGCGCGATGCCCCCCGCCGCCGCCGTTCCGGAGAGGAACACGCTGGGCAGCGTCCAGAAGACCGGCAGCATGCTCATCATGCCCGCCTGCGCGAGGCACAGCCCGAACATCGCGACGAGCGGCGAAGGCCCCCACGCGACGACGGCCCAGCCGAAGGCGGCGGCGAGCGCCGAGCCGGCGAGATGCCAGCGGCGTTCCCCCGTGCGATCGGAACGGATCCCCACCAGCGACATGGCGATGATCGCGCACAGATGCGGGAGCGCGGTCAACAGGCCGATCTGGAGGTTCGTCGTGTCCGGAAACTGTTTCTTCACCAGCGTCGGGAAATACGCTCCGCCGGCGTTCGAACCGACCGCGACCGTGAAGTAGATCGCGATCAGCAGCCAGACGCGCGCTTGCAGCATCGCCTGCCAGCGGTCGGGGCCGTGGTGTTGCCGACGCAGGCGATCCTCCTCCGCCATGCGCTGGATCAGCCATTCCCGTTGATCGTCCGCCAGCCATCGCGCATCGCGCGGCGCGTCGTTCAGGTAGAAGAGTACCGCCACGCCGACGACGACCGTGGGAAGCCCTTCGAGGAGAAACAGCCATTGCCAGCCGGCGAGGCCGGAGACGCCGTGGAAGTGATCCATGATCCCGCCGGAGATCGGATTCCCGAGGACGTTGGACACGCCGATGGCCAGCATGAAGAAGGCGGTCATCTTGGCGCGCTCGCGATCCGGGAACCAGTTCGAAAGATAGTAGATGATGCCGGGAAAGAAGCCCGCCTCCGCCACGCCGAGCAGGATCCGCAAGGCATAAAAGGTCCAGACATCGCGGGCGAACATCGTGGCGGCGGAGACGAGTCCCCACGTGATCATGATGCGCGCGATCCAGATGCGCGCCCCGAGCCGCTTCATCAGCAGGTTGCTGGGCACTTCGAAGAGCAAATAGCCGAGGTAGAACATCCCGTAGCCGAGGTCGAACGCCGCCTGGCTCAAGCCGAGGTCGGCCTGCATCGACAGCCGCGCGAACCCGACATTCGCCCGGTCGAGGATGTTCAAGACGTACAGCAGGCCGATGAACGGCACGATCCGCCACGCGACGGCGCGCAGGGTGGCTCGCTCGAGTTCCGGCGTCATGGCAAGCCCTCAATGCAGCACGATGGCCCGCCCCGGACCGCCATGGCAGTTCCGCACCTTCACGGCGGCGAACAGGAAGTACGCGCCCGTTGCGGGGATCTTGTCGACGTTCACCAGCATCTCCACGCCGACCATCTCCCGGCTGCCGAGTGCCCAGTAGGTCATCAGCGCCCGGCGCGGATCCACACCGCCGAGGTCGGGGGCATCGGTTGCCACGCAGCGAATGCCCTTCTCCTTGAGGTAGACGATCGCATCGGGTCCCGGCGCGGGCCAGCCTTCCGTCTTGCCGGCGAGCGGGTCGAGCCACATCCCGGTGTCCGCCGGTTCGGGCTTGAGATGCTTGTCGGTATGCCCCGTCCGGAAGATCACGACGTCGCCGGCTCGCAGTTCACGGCTGATCCGTTCACAGGACTTGATGTGCTCGGCCGTGATTTCCGGGGAGGCGGGCCAGTCGCGTTGCTTCGTCGTTCCGATCAAGCCGCGCACGTCGATGACGCGCGCGTCGCCGCAGGTCCAGGCGAGCGGTACCTTTTCCGTCGTCATCTTGCTGGAGCCGCGCTTGCCGTACTTCTTCTCGTACTCTTCGAGCCAGCCGCGCACGTCCGGCTCGTAGCCGACGGGTTCGTTCGAATCCGGGAGCGCATAGGCCGGCGGGACGAGGTGCGTGCCCGCCATCGCGTCCATGAGGTGGCCGTGGTGCCAAAGGTCCAGATACTTCGCGTACAGGAAATCGACTTTCAGGTAGACCTGGCGATGATTCCCCGTGCCGATGCCGGGCGAAGTCAGAGGCAATTTCGGCAACAAGGTCGGCGACAGATCGATGGCCCGTTTGTTCCGACTGGACTCGATGAGTCGTTTCGGGAGTTCGCCCCCGACGATCGAGAAGGCGCGTCCTTCGCCGTACGGTCCGCCCTCGTGCTTCGGCCCGAGAAAGCAGTAGAACGCGCCGGTCGCCGGGAGTTCCCGCAGGTTCGTGGCACCTTCGGTCCAGATCATGCCATGTTTGAGGCCGGCGTAGTGCGTCGGTTCCGCGAGATCGGGCAGCGGCCCCATGCTGGCGCTGTCCGTCCCGAGCGCGCGGACGCCGCGCTGGCCCAGCAACTCCATGCAGTCCGGATCGGGGTCGGGATAGCCCGGCGCCTTGCGGTCGAGGATGTCGGCGATGAATCGGCGGCCTTCCGGCAACGGTCGGTAGTAGGTGTCCGAGTAATCGCTGCGGAACAGCACCACGTCGCCGAATCGCACCTTGCGATGCTGTTGCTCGAATCGGGTCACATGCTCCGGCTTCACGAGCGGGCTGACGCCCTTCGGAGCCTTGTCCAGCAAGTCCCGCACGTCGACGACGCAGGCTTCCCCGCCAAACTGCCACGCCTCGATCTTGTCGGTGTACGCGAGGCCCAGCGGGCCCGACTTCTCGCGCTTCAGGTCCGGCCGCGCAACCGAGTGCGGCGGCACATCCAGTTGCGTACCGGTGTTCCCGTCGATCAGCAGCGAGTCGACGTTGTACGCCGACTCGGGGCCGATTTTCCGCTGGTGGACAATGGCGAATCGCGGAAAGGGATGGCTCGGCCAGGTGCAGGGGTACTCGGGTGCGATCAGGAGCGAATGATCGACGAAGCGCGCGGGCGGCTTCGCGCCATCCTGCGCCGACACCCCGCCGGCGGCGGATAGCCCCAGTAGGAAACTCCACCCGTACGCAAGGAAACGCCTGATGGTCCCGGTCCGAGTTTTCGACATGGTCATCCCTCCGGATGTCGATTTCCGATCGCCGTCGCGGAACGGGCGATGTCCAGCAATCCGAGCAACGTCTCTTCCGCGGCGGCCTCCCGCAGGGGTGCCGAGAAACGCTCCCGCAACAGCGTGCCCAATCGCGGCGACTTCGAAACCATCCCGCCGGAAACAACGATGCTCCGCCAGTCGCCCGGCGCGAATCGCGCGGCGATCGCGGCGTAATTGTCGGCCATCGCCCGATAGGCGGCGTGAAACAGCGTCCCGACCGAGAGGTTCTCGGTGGAAATGTTCTCGATGCGCCCGCGCTCGCCGAGCGGACCGCGGAAGAATGCGAGATCGAGACGGAGGTCCGTATCCTCTACGCGGTCCACCCGTTGTTGAATCGTCTCCCACGGATCCCGCAGCGGCCGGCCCTGCGCGACGGCCAACTCCGTCAGCAAGTCCACCAGCACGTTCAGCGAGCGACCGGCCGGGAGGTGCGTCACCGTGTCGAGCGTATCGCCGAAGAAATACTTCCGGCTCTGGTACGGCCCCGGCCGGAATGCCGCCACGCGGCGGCTGACCTGCGAACCGGTCGAGATGTTCAACGACAGTTCGTTCCGCTGGAGCGCCGCCCCGCGCAGCGCGCACTGTTGGTCGCCGTAGGACCCGTGGACCGACAACGTCCGGCCGCCCATGCGCATAGTCCCGACGCTCGACTCGTCGAAAGTCAGTTCGGGGAGACGAACCTCGCCCAGGTCGAGCCGGTCGAGCGCGGCGCGATGCCATCGATCCTGTTCCAGATCGAGCATGCCGATCGCGTGTGTGGCGTGCATCGGGGGCGGTCGGCCGATGAGGCGTCCGACGACGAAGTCGGCGATCGTCTGCGGCAGGGCCTCGGGCGGCAATCGATTCTGCGAGCGGAGCCATGCCAGCAGCGTCGTGGTGGATCCGGGCTGCAGTTCGCGGCCCAGTTGTTCGAAGACCCCGGCCTGCTCCCAACGAACTCGCACACGATCCAGGAACGCTTCCGACCCCGCCGGGGCCAGACCGGTCCGTTGATCCCGCCACGAGATGTAGCGGCTCAAAGGCCGGCCTTCGGGGTCGACGAGAATCAGGCCCCCCATCTGGCCCGCGAAACAAACCCGATCCGCATCGGGAGCCGCGGCCAGCAATTCCGCCAGGAGTTCGTCCACCGTGCTGGCAATGGCCTCGGGATCGATCTCGACCCAACCCGACGGAAGACCCGGGCACGGCCCGGGGAACGGACGCGACACCGGTGCCTGCACGGTGCCCGTGATCAGGTCCAGGACCGCTCCCTTGATGCTGGTGGAGCCGATGTCGATCCCGATGGCCCTCATCGCGGCGTCTCCGTTTCCGCGACAACGGATATCGGAATTTCGAGTTCCCCCAGCGATACGCCGGTCATCTCCGCCGCCTGACGCAGCTTGTCGAACACGTCAGTCGGCAGGTGGATCCCCTGAACCTGCGCGCGACGGTAATTCGCCCACTCCCGCTCGCCGGGGAGCAGAACGCGTTCGACGCCCTTCGCCGTCGGTGCCGCGTGAATCTCGTCGATCAATCGGCGGAGACGGGGTTGGAACTCGTGCGGCGGGGCAATCGCGGCGACGTCGATCACCGTGATGGAGGCGTTGTGCCACGAGGGTCGGCTGGGTTCGTCGAAGATCCAACTGCCGACCTGCCAAGTCATGTTTCCACCCGGAAGGATCGCCGAAAGGATCTCGCACCACAGCCCGAAGCCGTAACCTTTGTGACCTGCCATCGGGGCCAGGGCGGCCTGTTGGGGATACAGGCTGCCGTCGGTCGTCGGAAGACCATCGGGGCCGATAAGCCAGGTATTCGGGATCGGCTCGCCGCGCTGGAGGGCGGCATAGACTTTCCCACCCGCGACCGCCGCCGTGGCAATGTCGAGCAGGATCGGATCGGCATCGGCGACCGGAACGGCGTACGCGAGTGGATTGCTGCCGAGCACCGCCGTGCGCGAACCCGGCGCCGCCACGCTGGGGATGTCGTTGCCGGTGATCATCGCGATCATGCCGTCGCGCGCGGCGAGGGCCGCGTAGTAACCGGCGGCACCGATATGGCCGGCATTGCGCAGGCCGACATACGCGATCCCGACCTGGCGGGCTTTCTTCATGGCGATGCGCATTGCCGTGAGACAGCCGATCTGACCCAATGCGGAATGCGCGTTCACGATCGCCCACGCCGGACCTTCCCGCTCGATCCGCGGCTCCGCCCCGGCGACGTACCCGCCCCCTTGCAGCTTTCGGAGATAACCCGCCAGCAGCTTCGTGCCGTGGGTGAAGACCCCCATCGCGTCGGTGGTGGCGAGCGCCAGTGCCACGTCGCGGGCGTTGGCCGGACTCAGCCCGACGCGTTCGAGGCAGAGTTGCGTGAACCGGAGCAGGTTCTCGAGGGCGATGGTATTCGTGCTCATGGGGCCACCCCGTTGACGACATTGGGCAACGGCTCGCCGCGCAACGCCCTCACGGCGATCGCCGTGGCGGTTTCCCGCAGCGTCCGCACCGCCTTGGAGCTGGCCGAGGCGATGTGCGACGCGACGACCACGTTCGGCAGGGAACGCAACGGGCTATCGGGCGGGATCGGTTCGGGATCGCAGACATCGAGCGCCGCCCCGGCGAGTCGACCCGATTGCAGCGCGGCCACGAGAGCCGGCGTCTCGATCAGATCGCCACGCGCGAGATTCACCACGATGGCCCCGTGCTTCATCCGGCCGAGTGTCTCGGCGTTGAGCAGCTTTTTGGTCTGTGGTGTCGAGGGGCAGTGCAGGGTCACGATGTCGGATTGCGCCAGCATCTCGTCGAGCGCGACCGGTTCGCAACCCGCCGCCCGGATCCCGTCCGCGGGAACGAAGACGTCGTGGACGAGCCGCCGAGCGCGGAACGGAGCCAGCCGGGCCGCGACTTCCCGTCCGATCCGCCCGAAGCCGACGATCCCGACGGTCTGATCCCGAAGCGTGCGAAGTTGATCGAGCGGCGTGGCCAGCCCCCATTGACCGTTCCGCACGTGCAGCGTGTTCGGAACGACCTGCCGCGTAAGACCGAGGATGAACGCGAGCGTGTGGTCGGCGACTTCGTCGATGCAGTAATCGGGTACGTTGCAGACCGGGATGCCGCGGGTACGCGCCGCGGCGAGATCGACGTTATCGACCCCGATGCCGTAGCGCACGATGACTTTGACATGCCGCATCGCGGCGATGACGTCCGCGGTGATCGGTGCGAACTGCGTGAGGACCGCGTCGGCGTTCGCGACGAGCGACCGCAGCGCGTCGATCGCCTTGTCGTTGCCGGCGCGAAGTTCGGCCCCGGCCGCCCGGAGTATCGATTCTTCGATGTCGAGGGAGGGAAACGTGTAATCGGTGACGGCGACGACTGGCATGGGACGACCCGGCGCGAGGGTTGTGTCTCAGTTTGGTGGGGGTCTCCCTCTCCCCCGCTTCGGGGGAGAGGGTCGGGGTGAGGGGGCGAGCGCATTCGAGATTCCAACTCAAGTCTTGCATCCGCGAAGACCCCCTCACCCTAACCCTCTCCCCCGCAAAGCCGGGGGAGAGGGAACCAAACTGAGTCACGACCGGGGCGAGGGAACACTTGACCCGGTCTGATTGTCTGATAAACTACCGGCCGGCCTCTCCGGGTCAACACCGCCGCCCACAAAAGGAGAGTCTTCGCATCATGCAGACACTTCGCCGCCCGAAGCTTCGCGACCAGGCCGCCGAGCAGATCAAACGCTACATCGTTTCGAACCGGCTCGGCCCCGGCGATCGGCTGCCGACGGAAACGCAACTGGCCGAAAGCCTCGGCGTCAGTCGACTGAGCGTGCGCGAGGCGACCAAGGCGCTGGAGTTTCTCGGCATCGTCGAATCGAAAACCGGCGTCGGCCTGTCCGTCGGCCGCATCGACATGGAGCGCGTGACCGAACATCTCGGCTTCCACACCGGCTTGCTCGACGTCGACCCGCAGCAACTGATCGACAGCCGGGTGATCCTGGAAACCGGCGCGCTGCCGCACGTCGCCCGCAACATGGCGCGGGATCCCGCGATCGCAACGGAGCTTCGCGCGCTGGCCGAGCGATTCCGGGTCGCCCGCGACCTGAAGAGCTGGATCGAACTCGACATCCGGTTCCATCGCACGCTGCTGGAGGCGAGCGGGCTTCAACCGCTGGTGGCCTTCGGCGACCTGTTGCACCTGTTCTTCCAGCGCTTCCGCGAGAGCGTCAAGCGGGCGGAATGGCAGGTCGGCATCGAGAGCCATCGTCGACTGGTGGAATGGCTGGCCGCGGGGCGGGTGGCGGACGCGAGCCGGGAACTGCGCCAGCACATCGAAAGCCACAAGGAACGCCTGCCATGATGCGGACATTCTCCCATCGCACGCTCGGCCTGCTGCTCCTCGGTTGCGTGGCTTCGTCGGCCGGGGCTGCGGACCCGGTGCCGCGCGAACGGGCGGAATACTTCGAGAAGCACGTTCGGCCGCTGCTGATCGCGAAGTGCGAATCGTGCCATGGTGCCGAAAAGCAAAAGGGCGGGCTTCGACTCGACACCAAGGACGGCTGGCGGCGCGGTGGCGACAGCGGACCGGTGATCGTGCCCGGCGACCCGGACAAGAGCCGGCTCGTTCAGGCCGTCCGGCACGCCGGCGAGTTGAAGATGCCGAAGGAGAAGTTGAAGGACGCCGAGATCGCCACGCTGGTGCGATGGGTGAAGGACGGTGCCGTCGACCCGCGCGAGGACGGACCCCGACGAATCGGCGGCATCACGATCGAAGATGCGAAGAAATGGTGGGCGTTCCAGCCCGTCCGCCGGCCGGACGTGCCGAAGTCCACCTTCGCCAGCCCGATCGACGCGTTCCTCGGTGCGAGACTCGCTGGGAAGAAATTGAGCCTTTCGCCCGCGGCCGACAAGCGGACGTTGCTGCGGCGCGTCACGTACGACCTTACCGGTCTTCCGCCGACCTGGGAGGAACTGAAAGCCTTCGAAAAGGATTCCTCGCCGGACGCGTTCGCGAAGGTCGTCGATCGTCTGCTCGCAAGCCCGCACTACGGCGAACGCTGGGGCCGACACTGGCTCGATCTCGTGCGTTACGCGGACACCGCCGGGGACAACAGCGACCATCCGTTGCCGCACGCTTGGCGGTATCGCAACTGGGTGATCGACGCGTTCAACCGCGACCAGCCTTACGATGACTTCCTGCGCGAGCAGATCGCCGGCGATCTGCTCGCCGCGAAGGGGCCGCCGGAGAAGTACGCCTCGCGGGTCGTCGCCACCGGCTTTCTGGCCCTGGCGCGACGATTCGAGCACGACAGCGACAAGGCGATGCACCTCACGCACGAAGACGGAATCGACACCATCGGCAAAGCCTTGCTCGGCCTCACGCTCGGTTGCGCCCGCTGCCACGATCACAAGTACGATGCGGTATCGGCCCGCGATTACTACGCGCTGTACGGCATCCTCGACAGCAGCAAATTCTCGTTTGCCGGATGCGAAGCCAAGCAGCAACCGCGCGACCTCGTGCCGCTCATGCCACAGGAGGAGTGGAATCGGGTCATGAAACCCCACCAGGAGAAGCTGGCGAAGGTCGACGCGGAACTCCGGGCGAACACGGAAACGGAATTGAAGCACGCGAAAGCCGTGCAGGCGGCGTTCGCGAAGCATCGGAAGCCCCTTTCCTCGGGCGACATCGCCGACGGCGGCGAGAAGCGACTCCCGGCTACCGAGATCGACGTGAAGACGGGCGAGGTCGTCTTCCTTTCGATCACTCCGCTGAAGAACCACGGGGCCGACACGACGCTCGTCGAACTCGAGATCGCGGAACTCGGCGGACCGGGACGGACCTGGAACGCCACGGCCGACCTGATCGGCGATCTGCTCGCGGGCAATCCGCACAAGGACCGTCATGGCAACGAAAGCGTCTGGTGGCTGCTCGACGCACGCAATCAGCCCATGCCGCTCGCGGAGCCGGTGCGGGACGTCGACGGCAAGCCCGGCCTGCACGCCTGGCGCAACGGCGACACCCCCTCGGCCCTCGTGAATTCCACCCCCACGGAGATCGCTGCCTGGACCAAGTTGTCCGCGAAATCCCTGTTCCTCCACCCGGCCGCGAACGGCAACGTCGCCCTCGCCTGGCTCAGCCCGACCAGCCGCAAGGTCCGCATCACCGGCCGCATTCAGGACGCGCACCCCGGCGGCCCGGATGGCGTCGGCTGGGTGCTCGAGCATTTCGCGGTCGACGTGCGCGCCGATCTCGCCGGATTGACGAAGGCATCGGAACGGCGCGCCGAACTAACGCGACAGCGGGCGGAGTTGGTGCGCACCGCGCCCCGGCAGGATGTCGCCTTCGCCGTGGTGGACGGCCCGCCGGCCGACGCTCGCGTTCACATCAAGGGCGACCCCGAAAAACTCGGCGACCCCGTGCCGCGACGCTGGCTCGAAGTGCTCGGCGGACAGCGGATCGCCACGCCCGGCAGCGGACGGCTCGACCTCGCCGGCTGGATCGCCTCGAAGGACAACCCCCTCACCGCCCGCGTCATGGTCAACCGCATCTGGCTTCACCACTTCGGCAAAGGATTGGTCCCGACGCCCAACGACTTCGGCACGCGCGGCCTCCCCCCGACTCACCCGGAACTGCTCGACTGGCTCGCGGCCGAGTTCGTTTCGTCCGGATGGAGCATCAAGGCGATGCACCGGAAGATCCTGCTCTCGGAATCCTATCGACAGGCCAGCGCGCACCGCGCGGCGGCGGCCAACGTCGATCCGAACAACGACCTCCTCTGGAGGTTCGACCGGCGACGCCTGACCGCCGAGGAACTGCGCGACAGCCTCCTCGCGGTCGGCGGCAATCTCAACCGCACGGCCGCGGATGCCCACCCGTTCCCGCCGGAGAGCAGTTGGGGGTTCACCCAGCACGTGCCGTTCGCGACGTTCTTCGAAACCGATCGGCGCAGCGTCTACCTCATCAACGTGCGGAACCGCCGGCATCCGTTCATGAGCCTGTTCGATGGTGCCGATCCGAATGCGACGACGCCCCAGCGGCAGGCGACGACGGTGCCGACGCAGGCGCTCTACTTCCTGAACGATCCGTTCTTCCACGCCCAGGCCGAGCGGCTCGCCAATCGTGCCCGCGGGAAGCCGGAAGACGAGCGGCTGGCGGAGTTGTTCCGCATCACCTTCCAGCGCGAGCCGGCCCCCCGCGACCGCGAATTCGCGGCGGGTTTCCTGAACCGCTATGCGGCGGGGCAGCCCGATCGCACCGGTCCCGCGTGGGCCGCACTGGCGCGCATTCTGCTGGCCAGCAACGAATTCCTGTTCGTGGAGTAGCCATGAAACCGTTCAGCCGTCGTGGCTTCGTTCGTTCGTCGCTGGCCGGTTCGCTGCTCATGGGTGGGCTTCTCGGCGACCTGCTCGCGGAAGGCCGCACCGATCCGCTCGCACCGAAGAAGCCGCACTTCCCCGGCAAGGCCAAGAGCGTCATCTTCCTGTTCATGAGCGGTGGCGTCTCGCACGTCGATTCGTTCGACCCGAAACCGAAGTTGATCGCCGACCACGGCAAACAGGTGACGTTCGACCACCCCGAAACGCGCAACCGCCCCGGCTACGAAAAACTCTACCTGAAGAAGCCCGATTGGAAGTTCGCGCCGCGCGGCCGCAGCGGAATCGAAGTCAGCGATCTCTTTCCCGAACTCGGGCGGCAGATCGACGACCTCACGCTGATCCGTTCGATGCATACCAGCCACTCGAACCACTACAACGCGACGCTCGGCATGCACACCGGTTCGTTCGCGTTCGCCCGACCCAGCATCGGCGCGTGGACGAGCTACGGCCTCGGTACCGAAAACCGCAACCTGCCGAGCTTCATGGTGCTCGCGCCGCAGATGCCATACGCCGGTACGCAGGTCTGGGCCTCCGATTTTCTGCCCGGCGCGCACCAGGGTACGCGCGTCCTGCCGGGAACCGAACCGGTGGCCAACCTTCGGCCCCGGATCGCCCAACGTTCCCAGCAGGAACTCGAACTCGAGGCGCTGCGGTCCTTCAACGAACTCCACCGCGAATCGCGTCCGGAGGACCCCGCCCTCGCCGCCCGGATCAAGTCCTTCGAGACCGCGTTCGGCATGCAAACCGAAATGCCCGACGCGCTCGACCTGAGCAAGGAAGACGACAAGACCCTCGCCCTCTACGGGCTCCAACGCGGGCAGACCGACGGCTTCGGCTGGCAGTGCCTGGTCGCCCGGCGCCTCGTGCAACGCGGCGTGCGCTTCGTCGAACTGATCCATACCGGGTCGTCCGGCAACTGGGATTCCCACGGCAATATGGCCGACCACGGACGACTCGCGAAACAGGTGGATCAACCCATGGCCGGGCTGATCCAGGACCTGAAACGGGTGGGACTCTTCGACGATGTACTGGTCGTCTGGACCTCGGAGTTCGGTCGCACGCCGTTCAACAATACCTCGAACAACCCGGGCCGCGAGCACCACAACTGGGCCTTCAGTTCCTGGCTCGCCGGCGCGGGGGTGAAGCGCGGCCACGTCCACGGTGCCACCGACGAACACGGCATGCGGGCCGTCGAGAAACCGGTCCACGTGCACGATTTCCACGCCACGATTCTGCATCTCCTCGGCTTCGATCACACCCGGCTCACCTACCGCCACGCCGGCCGCGATTACCGTCTGACGGACGTACACGGCGAAGTCGTGAAGGACGTGTTGTCCTGACGATTCGCGAGAGCGGTTCCCGATTCGGTGTAGCCAATTCTGGTTAGCCCGACGCGCCAGCGATAGCGATTCTGGTTAGCCCGACGCGCCAGCGAGGGCGAGTCCGCTCTCCGTCAGATCTCCCTCGCTGGCGCGTCGGGCTAACACAGACCTGGCAAGTCCAAGATCGCTCGGCTATCACGAAGCCGCGTTCGGCGTCACCGCGGGCTGGCCTTCGTCCAGCGTCCAGTAACGACCGGTCCCCAGCGAGGGGAACTCCTGTACCCGTCCCGAAGGCCAGCGGACGCGCACGCTCGCCGTCGCGTCCGGCAGGATGCCGAGGCCGATCGTCAGACGCCGGTCGCTCGCGGAGAGATAGCTGCCCCCGCCGACGACGAAATGCGTCTGCGTTCGGCTCCCGGCGGTGATGGTTACGACCGCGCCGATCGCGCTGCGATTGCTCGCGCGGCCGTCGCCCCGGAGATCGAGGCCGATCCAGTCGTTCGCATTCTCCAGCTGATTGTGCAGCAGCGCCAGCGGTTCGCCGACGCCGCTCAGGGCGAGGTCGGGCCGGCCATCGTTGTCGTAGTCGCCGCGCGCCAGGCCTCGACCGACGCGTTGGCGGAGGAAATCGGTCCCGGCGTCGAGATCCGCGACTCGAAAGCGTCCGTCTCCTTCGCCTTGGAACAATTGCGCGGCTTGGGCATACGGCACGCCGTGGAGATCGGCCGCGTCCCGGTGGACATGCCCGTTGGCCACGGCGAGGTCCTGTACGCCATCCCGATCGTAGTCCAGGAACACCGCACCGAAGCCAAGCCGGGACCGGCTTGGCAATCCCAGGCCGGACCCCATGCCTTCCTCGACGAATCGGAAGCCCCCACGGTTGCGGAAGAGGATGTTGGGCAGGCTCTGATAATTGGTCACGAACAGCGATGGCCGGCCGGAACCGTCGATCGCCGCGGCTTCCGCGCACATCCCGGAGATCGTGGTGCCACTCGATCCGTACGCCGCCCCGGAAAGCCCCGCGCACTCTTCGAGCACGATCCGGCCCGGCTCCGTCGTCCGGTTGCGATACAAATGCGCCGCCTTCATGTCGTTGGCGACGAACACGTCGAGCCTGCCGTCGCCATCCAGATCGACCAGGACCACGGCCAGGCCCGCCCCGGGCGAGGGCGCATCCAGTCCCGCTTCCCGCGAGACGTCCTGAAACCCGGTTCCCATGTTGTTCCGGAAGAGCTTGTGCGCGACATGCGGATAGAGCGTCGGCGAACAGACGAAATTCCGTCGCGTTCGCTCGTCCCGGCAGGTGATCGGATTCACGAGGTCCAGCTCGACGTAATTGCAGACGTACAGGTCCAGCCAGCCGTCGTTGTCCAGATCGCCCCAGGCGCAACTCGAACCCCAATGCGGATTGGCTCCGCCCAGCCCGAGGCTTGCGGTCGCGTCGCGAAAGATCCGACCGCCCATGCCGTCGGAGACATTCTGCCAGACTTCGATCCGGCCGAGATACGTGATGGCAAGATCGTCGAAGCCGTCGTTATTGAAATCGCCCACGGCGCAGCCCATGCCGAAGCCGCTTCGGTTCAAGCCCACGCGTTCGGTCACATCGTCGAAGGTGCCATCGCCACGATTCCGGTAGAGCCGATGGGTTTGAGGCCCCGCGACTTCTTCGGTGGCAACCAACGGGCAATCCTGCAGGCAAAGGAGATCGATATGACCGTCGGCGTCGTAGTCGATCCACCCGATCCCGCTGCCGATCGTCTCGGCGATGGAGTGGGCGTCGGTCCGGGCATCGAAATGGCGGAAGCGGACCCCTGCGGCGTCGGCGCGATCGACGAAGCACTCGGTCCGTTCCCCCGCGTCGGGCGGCGCGGGATCGGGCGCGGTCGCCGACCAGCGCACAAAGACGGCCGCAAGAACGACGACGACGACTCCGACGGCCACCAGCGGCTTGACGACACGCATGCGTGGAACGCTCCGGAGCGGGGATCATCGCCGGGACTTTTTCAGCCACTGCGAGGCCAGATCCGACCGGCCCAGTTTCCGATAGGCTTCGGCCAGCGGTTCGCGGAACTCGTCGCGCACGCCGTGCCGGGCGATCGCGGCTTCGATCAGGACGGCGGCCTCGCGAGGCCGACCTTCCAGCAACATCGCGCGGGCCGCCCGAACCTGGAGGTCGGTGTCGAACGTGCGCTGCCGGGCATCCGCCAGCAGACGCTCCCGCTCCTTGACCAGTTCAAGCTCGCGAAGAGTGGATCGGGCTTCGGTCGTCCTATCGGCCGCGCTCAGGGCCTGCGAAAGGTGAAACAACGCCACGCTCCGCTGCTCCGGAGGTCGGGCGGCTTCGCGCAGGAGTCGCACCGCCTCGTCGTGCTGGCGGTCCTCGACACAGAGCAATCCGCGAATCAGTTTCGCCATCGGCCGTTCGCTCGTCGGCGACACGTTATTCTCCAGGGCCGCCCGCGCCCGCGCCGTTTGTCCCGTTTCCCAATACGCCTTCGCCAGGAGTTCGCCGAACTCCTCCCGGGAATCCGGACGAAGCACGAGCAATCTCTCCAAAGAAGGGATTGCATCGCCAAGGCGACCGGTCGACCGGGACAGATTGACGATCGCGATGTGCGCGGCCGCATCGTCGGGGACCAGTTTCGTCACTTGCAGGGCATCGTCGAGCGCGTCGTCGTGCAGCCCCCGGGCCGCGCGCCGGGCCATGCGGCTGCGCCGGGCCACGAGGTCGTTCGGTTGAAGCGCCAGATAGCGATCGAGATCGGATTCGATCGAACCGTGGTCCGGCACGCAACGCAGGCGGAAATCCAGCGTGGCCCAGAGCAGTTCGACATCGTTCGGGTGAGACGCGGTTGACCGCAAGAGTTCGTCGAGCGCGGCGGGTCGGTTGCCGCTCGCAAGCCGGAGGAGACGATCGCGCTCCTCCGTCCGTTGCGAAGTCCGATTCCAGTACCAACCGCCGATCAGCAGCCCAATCGCGATGGCCGGAATGAGGAACCTGCGGGCCATGGGTGGGTACGCCGGAAAATGAGAATTTGGCAGGCGGGCGGGTGTGACAATGAGATTTTACTCATTTATGAAAATGCCGGTCAAGCAAATTCACGCCGAAGTGAAGCTGGCCTCCGGACTCGGTTGTGAGACGTATCCTCGGAATCGTTTGCCGGATCGTTGCCCAGTCGATCGATTCGGGAACCCGACTCAGAACTCATAAGTCGTGATTTGTGAGGGAGGAGTTCTGAGCCAAGTGAATCGACGTAAGTCGTTGACGGGCATAGGCGCTTCCGGAAATCGGGCGTCATTCCGCAGAGGGGTGGCGCGGAAGCGGCGGAACCGTTGCCGGGCGGGCAGGAATGGCACGGCCGGGCCGTGTCGGAGTGGAAAGTTGAATCGGATGGACTTCGTTACGGTGCCCCCGCCAGCGTCAGCGTGAAGGTCATCTCCCGATCGTCGCGAAGAGTGGTCACCGTCACAGTTTCGCCGACCTTGTGCTTCTCCAGCACGTCCTGCAGGTCGTTGGGGGAAGTGATGGGTTTGTCGCCGACGGCGGTGATGAGGTCACCGAGCAAGATACGGCCAGCGCGGTCGCGGCGGGTAGGTCGGAGGCCGGCCTGGGCGGCGGGACCGTCGGGCTGCACGCCGAAGACGAGCGCACCCTTCAGCTTCCACTGCTTCGTGAACTGTTCGGGTGCGAGCTGGACGCCGAGAACGGGGCGGGTGACTTTGCCGTCGCGGATGAGTTGCGGAACGATGCGGTTGACTTCGTCGACGGGGATGGCGAAGCCGATGCCGGCGTAGGCGCCCGAGGGGCTGAAGATGGCGGTGTTGACGCCGATGAGCCGGCCGGCGCTGTCGAGGAGCGGACCGCCGGAGTTGCCGGGGTTGATGGCGGCGTCGGTCTGGATGATGTCCTTGATGGGTCGTTTGGTGACGGATTCGATCTCGCGGCCGAGGGCGCTGATGACGCCGGTGGTGAGCGATTGATCGAGGCCGAACGGGTTGCCGATGGCGAAGACCTTCTGACCGACCTGCAGGTCGTTGGAGCGGCCGAGGGGAATGGGGCGGAGTTTATCCTTGGGGGCGTCGATGGTGAGGACAGCGAGGTCCTTGTCGGGGTACGCGCCGACGAGGCGGGCGTTCCAGGTGGTCTGGTCGGCGAGCGTGACCTGCGCGGTGTCGCCGCCCTGGATGACGTGGAAGTTGGTGACGACGCGGCCCTCGGCGTCCCAGACGAAGCCGGTTCCGGTGCCGCGAGGGATCTGGAAGACGTCGAAGGTCATCGAGTCCTGGCGCGTGTTCAGCGTGGTGATGTGGACGACGGACGGCGAGGCATTCTTGAAGAGGGCGATAGTGGATTGTTCGTCGGCGGCGAGATCGCCGCGCGGCGTGACGGCGCGCGGGGCGGCGTCGGGGTCGTTGCCAGCGCCGGGGACCGTGGGCCATGTACGCCAGACGAGCAGCGCCGCGAGGCCAACGAGCAGCGGCAGGGCGACGGCGTAGAAGATGCGGGAGGAGCGGTGCGGATCGCGGTCGGCGGATCGCATGGTGAAAATCTCGTACGGGGCACGCGTCAGGAATTGTATCCCGCTAGACCAGCACCGCGTTACCCCGCCTTCTTCGCTTCCAGCTCCTCCCAGCGGGCGTACAGCGATTCGACCTGCATCTGGGCGGCTTCCAAGGCGGCGCAGGCTTCGCCGAAGATGACGTGCCCCTTCGTGGCGGAGTCTTCGACGAGCTTCTGGCACACGGCGACGCGCTCCTCGGCCGCCAGCACGGCAGCTTCCATGCCGTCCAGTTCCTGCTGTTCCTTGTAGCTCAGCTTCTTCGCCTTCGCGGGCGCTCGCACCACGGTCTCGGACTTCGCCTCGACCTTCGGCGCCACCGACTGCTCGTACGCCGCCAGCCACTGCGCCACGCTGCCGTAGCTTCCCGCGCGGCCGGCACCGTCCAGCCCCACCACCTCTGTGCACAGCCGGTCCATCAGCTCACGGTCGTGGCTGACGAGCACGATCGCACCCGGGAACTCGGCGAGGCTGTCTTCCAGCACTTCGAGTGCGGCGATGTCGAGGTCGTTCGTCGGTTCGTCCAGCAGCAGCAGGTCCGCCGGGCGGAGCATGAGCTGGGCGATGCGCACGCGCGCCTGCTCGCCACCAGAGAGAGCGCTCAACTCGATGTCCAGCTGCTCGGCCTCGAAGAGGAATCGCCGAGCCCACGAGGCGACATGGATCGGCTGGCCGCGGAAGAGCACCGTGTCGGCGTTCGGCGAGAGGGCGCGGCGGAGCGTCTGCGTCAGGTCCAGCGAGGTGCGACCCTGTTCGAATATCTCGATGCGGCAATTCTCGGCCGGGACAACCGTGCCGCGATCGGGGGGGAGCGTGCCGGCGAGGACCTTGAGGAGCGTACTCTTGCCGGAACCGTTGGCGCCGAGCAGGCCGAGGCGCATGCCGGGGGAGAGGATGAGGTCGATGTCGGCGAAGAGTTCGCGGCCGCCGAGGGATTTGGCGACGCCGGTGGCGGAGAGGAGCTTGCGGGTCTGGCGACCGGTACCGGCGAAGTCGATGGCGGCGCTGTTGACGGCGGCGGTGCGGCGGTTCAGCTCGGCGAGTTCGGCACGGCGCTCGTGGGCGGCGTCGATGCGCGCGCCGGCCTTGCGAGTGCGGGCAGCGGCCTTGCGCCCGAGCCAGTCGGTCTCGCGGCGCACCTGGTTCGCGACGGCGTCCCGCTGGCGCAACTGCGTCTCGATGAATTGTTCGCGCTTCTCGGCGAAGCCGTCGTACCCGCCGGAGGCGCGGAAGAATCCGCCGGGGTAGACGCGGTCGATCTCGATGACCTCGGCGGCGACGGCGCGGAGGAACGCGCGGTCGTGAGTGGCGACGAGGAAGCCGAAGTCGGCGGCGCGGAGGAACTTTTCGAGCCAGACGATGCCGGGCACGTCGAGGTGGTTGGTCGGTTCGTCCATGAGGAGGAAGTCGGGCTGGAGCGCGAGTTCGCGGGCGAGGGCGAGGCGCTTGCGCCAGCCGCCGGAGAGGGTGTCGGCGCGGAGGCCGTGGTCGGCGAAGCCGACCTGCGTGAGCACGACGGCGGCGCGGGTTTCGCGTTCGTACTCTTCGAGGTGCGCCTCCGCCAGCGCCGCAAGCACGACGTCGCGCACCGTGAGACCTTCGGGGAACCGATCATCCTGCGCGAGGTAGCCGATGCGCGCGCCGCGCCGGCTCGTGCAGGCGCCGGCGTCCGGGACTTCGAGTCCGGCGAGCAGCTTCAGCAGCGTGGACTTTCCGGCGCCGTTCGGGCCGATGAGGCCGACGCGCTCGCCGGCGCGCAAGTCGAACGAGAGATTCTCGAAGAGCGGCCGGTGCGAAAAACTCTTGGCCAATCCAACAGCGGAAACCAGCACGCTCATGTATGCGCTCGGAGGGGCAAAGTCCAGAAAGGCGATTCTACGGGAACGCTGCGAGTTGAACGATAAGCGTGTCGGTAAGAACCTATTCGACTTTGGAATCGGTTTCCGGTTCCGTCTTCGGCATTTCCAGCGTCTGCGCCGTGACGGCGGCCTTCACCAGCGCGTCGGGGTTCGACGCATAGAGTTCGGTGTAGCCGCAAACGCCGCATACACAGGCCCAAAGTTCCGTCATGACCTGGCCCTTGAAGACCCAGGCCCTGGGGTTGGAATAGACGGCGACGGAGAGGTCCTGCTGGGCACCGCCATGGGAACGGTCGATGACGCGGACGCCCTGAACGATGATGGTGCCGTCGCACTTGGGGCAGATTCCGTTTTTCATCACGGACCTCGCGGAGATGTGGCCGAATGTCGAAAGGAAGTTCGCCGATGTGCTGTTGGAATTTCGACCGAACGCGCCGCTCAGTGGCTGACGGGTTCGTCCGTGTCGAAGACGGCGGGGACGCCGAAGAAGTCGGCGATGCGGAGCGGGGCGTTGGCGAGCGCTTCGTCCGGCGTCAGACACACACCGGGTTCGTCGTCCCGGAAGACGTTCGAGACGGGTAACGGGTGCGCGAGGGGTTCGACGCCGTCGGTGTTCAATTCGCCGAGCTGGCCAACATAATCGAGAATGGCGGAGAGTTGCTGTTGCATCGTCGCCAGGTCGGCGTCGGACAGTTCCAGGCGCGCAAGCTTGGCGACCTTCCGAACTTCGTCGAAAGTCAGGGCCATGGCAACTCTCCGGAGCGTTTTAGACCGCGTTGGCGAGGCTGAACGGCTGGCGCTTCGTCGGCTTGGCGATCTTGCCGCTGCGGATGCAGGCGACGCAGACGCGAGCGCGAACAGATTCGCCTTTCGGGCCGGCGATCTGAATGTTCTGGATGTTCGGCTTGTAGACGCGCCGGCTGATGCCGGTGATCTTCTTACCGACCCCGCCGAGGTATTTCGCCTTCCCGCGGTAGGTCTTCTGGTTGCCGAGCTTCGGCGTCTTCTGGCAGATGTCGCAGTGCAGGCCCATGACTCGTTTTCCTGTCCGGTCGCAATGTCGGAACTATCACTCTAGGGCGCACCCCCGCCGCGCGGCAAGGCGCGAATGGCCCCCAGATTACTTCCAGAAGGTCGGCAACCGGTACGAGCGCTGGCGATCGGGCGCCTGGCCTCGGTAGCTGCTGGGAATGACGAATTGATATTTCGCAAGGTCGATCGGACTGGTTCCGCGAATGGTCGGCTTGTTGAACAGTGACGCGGCCCGGTCGCCGAGGTCCTCGTTGATGCGCTCGCGGCCGAGCTTCATCGTCATTTTGAACTGCTGTTGCGGCCATTCGAGAATGACTTCGGTCGGTGCCTGCACATAGCCACCGCCGGGCAAGGATACCGTCTTCGCGGCGACAATCTCGGCGCTGGCGATTGGCGTCTTCGGATCGCGTTCATCGAAGATCACATGCTTGCGGACCGCCGGCTTCTTGCCGTCCGCCCAGTCGGCGTTGAAGACCGTCGTCTTCACCACGGGCAGCCCGGTGCGAGTCTTCGTCCGCTGGTAGAGCACGTAAGCGGCCTGCTCGCGATTCGCTTTCACTTCGTACGCGGCGTTCGGGTCGTACGGGGACATGCCAAGCGCCTGCATCACCCAGTCGGTGTCGAAGGGGATGGGGAACTTCACTTCGCCGGTCGAGAAGGCGTCGTGGGAACAATAGAAGTAGTTGTCCCGGCCGAGCGGTTTGGCGTACATCCAGAACTCGCGGTCGTTCGAGCCGATGTCGATCATGGTGCCGGCGAGGGAGTGGGCGCCGATCAGGCGGAAGCTCCGCGGCTGGGAGCTGAAGAGCGAGCTGTCGTTGAGCGAGCCGAGTTCGCGGCCATTCTCGGTGGCGACGGCGCGGACGTCGTCGTAGCTGATGGATCGCAGCAGTCCGGCCTGACGGTTGAGGTAGCCGACAAGTTCGGCCGAGGTGCGCTCGGGCATCGGCCCAGCGAATGGGGAGTTCGTGCGAGGTTCGACGTGCCCGTTCTTCATCCACTGGCAGCCGGACGCGAGCGCGAGCACGACGCAGCAGACGGGTGCGAATCGCATGGTCGAATTCCTCACGTCCAACCCAAAGCTTGGAACACTTCGTCCTGCACGGCGGCGATTTCGTCCTCGGTCAGGCGCGGGTCTGACAGTTCGTGGCGTGTCCCCGTCCGCGCATCCCGCAGAACCAGCACATCCGTTCCATTCTGCCGCTTCGCGTCTTCGAACTTCAGCCGCTTCCGCCGCATGAGCAGGAGCGCCACCACGTAGCGGATGTTGCGCCGGTTCGGCTCCGGGTTGCCAGCCAGGTGCTGGAACCACTCCATCAGCAGGTCGTCGTTAAACGTCGGCTTCCGCGCCTTGTCCGTCGGTGGGATCCGACCGTTCCAGAAGGCGACATACTGCTCCGGCGGCCCCGGCCAGGCGTCGGCGGCGTAATCCTTCCGCACGAACTTGCCAGACTCTTCCAACAGCACGGCCACGAACCGCTCGCCCGGCTTCAGTTCCCGGTTGGTCGCGGTACAGGTCCGGCCCGGTGCGGCGATGTCGTAGTCGATCATGGCCACCCATCGTATGCCGGAACACGCGGGAAAGACAACGCCGATCGATTCACTTCGTCCGCCGTTTCACCGCTTCGATCGCGATGCGGTACGGCGTCTCGCGGTGCCGGCGTTCGAACGCCTCGATCCGGTCCATCAAACGCACGGTGCGGCCGGTATCCAATTCCGCTGCGAAACCCACGGCGGCTTCGATCTCCCTGCGAATCGCGGAGTACCCTTCGCCCCGGTTCGGCGAGGGCGGAGAACTCATCGCGCAGGTGGTGACACGGCGTGCGACGACCGTCACGCCGTCCTTGATCTCGACGGTCCGCGTGAACTGCCGGGCGAGACCGTCGACACTGCCGATCCAAAGGGAATCGGCGCGGCGCCAGTTCGTTTCAAGGCCGCCGGGATTCGCCCAGTGGGCCGAGGCGCGCTCGCCGACGAGTTCGACCAGTTGGGCACCGTCGCGCACGGCGGTCTGGGCCAGCTTCCAGTTCCAGTCGGGCAGGCCGGGGGACGCGATGGTCCAAGATCGTTCGTTCGGTTTGGGTGGGCGCGGGGCGAGGAAGCCAAGCTCGAGCGAAGCGGGCGCGTCGGCGGCGATTGGCGGAATCGGTTTGGTAGGCGTGCGGGTGTTCAGGGTGAAGGGCGGCGCGGTGTCGGGCACGATCAGGGCCGCGCGGCCCTGAGCGTCCACACGGACGAGTTCGAGGCGAACCGCCGGCGGCGACTTGGCCGGGTCGATACCGGTCACGGCGCTGGCGGCACCCGCGACGTTCGCGTCGGTCTTCGGGCGCAGCAGTGTCAGCACGGCGAGGTCGGTCGTCGATTCCTGGACTCCCAAGACGAACACGCGGACTTCGAGCGCGAACGACCGCTTGTACGGCAGGTCGACGCGGGTACTCTCTTCGGCGACGGAACCGGAGTAGACGATCTCGTCGCCGACGGCGAACGCCGGCGCGGGGGCCGTCGGTTCGGAGCGATGCGTCGCGAGCGACGCGATCAGGAGGAACGTCGGCAGCATGGTCGATCCCGGCGGGCGGCGCGCCCGCGCATTTCAACATGCGTCTATAGCAACTGCCGCGATCCGTGCAACGGCGGTTTCCGGGCGGGCGGGGGAAGCTAGGATAGCCGCCACCCCTTCGGAGCAGACCGTGACCCCCGGCACCATCCTCGCCCTGACTTTCGCGGGCCTCGTCGTCGGCTTCTTCGCGTTCTTCTGGGGCACCGCCCTGTTCCTGCAAGGCTCGCTTTACAACGCGCCCGCGACGAAGCTGCCGATCCGCGCCGCCATCGCCGCGTTCCTCGTCGGCGGTTTTCTCACCTTGTGGACGATGGTCAACACCCGTGCCGAATCGAAGGATCGCTACGGCACGTTCTTCGAGTTCAACCCCACCAGCTCGCACGAGTTCACCGAGTTCACTGCCATTCGGCGGGACGCGAACAAGCAGGAAACCCCGGTGCCGCACAAGAAGGTGAGCGGCAAGTTCGTCGAGTCGCAGGATACGACCAAGGCGTTCCGCATGAATTCGGCGGACTTCATCGTGGTGGCGCTCGAAGTGAAGGACGGCGAGAAGACGGCGCGCTTCGATGCGGAGCTGGATGCGAAGGGGAACTTCAAAGGGACCTCGAACAAGGTGTTCGTGGAGAAGGACGGCCGGCGGTTCATCGAATTCGGTCAATCGAACGTGCCGACGCCGATCTACGCGCCGAGTCGGGGGGCGCTGTTCGCGGCACTGGGGCTGAACGCCTTGCTGTTCGTGGTGTTCTTCGTGGCCTTGTGGCCGGTGCTGCGATACACGGTCGGTCACGCGATCGCGGGTGCGGCGACGGGCGGGCTGTTCGTGATGCTCCTGATCATGCCGCTGCTGTTCGAGAAGAACAAGCTGCCCGAAGCGGCGAAGGCCGCGCTGGCCGAAGCGAAGGGCTGATTCACGCCAGGCGTTCGAATTCGGCGCGCAATGTACCCATGACGCGATCGACTTCGGCGAGGAGGCGATCGGCAGCCGATCCGCGAGGCGAGGATTCAAAACCGATCCGGCGGGCGAGCTTTTCGCATTCCTCGTGGGACTCGGGCAATTCGATGAGCGGTCGATCGGTGACGATGCGCAGACGCGCTTCGACGGTCCGGAGGAAGGAATAGCCGTCGCGCAGAACGCTCGCGTGATTGGGCAGAATCAATCCGGCTTTTTCGATCGCGTCCAGGGCACTCCAGACGTTAGAGTGCAGGATCTCCGGTTGTTCCCGCCCGTGCCGAAGCTGGATCCACTGGATCAGGAATTCCACGTCGGCCAGCCCCCCGCGGCCGCGCTTGATGTCCCGTCTCCCCGCCTTGGCTTCGAGCTTGGTCCGCATCGCGCGGATCTCGTTCGCCCAAGCCGGATACCACGTCGGACCAAGCGCAGCGCGGCGGATGGTCGCCTCCAGTTCGCGCGCGAATGCCGCGTCGCCGCGCGCAACGCGTGCCCGCATCATCGCTTGCCGTTCCCAAAGCTGGCAGCCCGCGTCGTCGAAGTAGCGGAGAAACTCCGCGAGCGGCAGCGCGAGGCTGCCCGACTTGCCCGTTGGTCGCAGCCGCAGGTCCACGGCGTACAGTCGGCCCATCGGACCGGATTTACCCACCCGTTGGATGGTCTTCTGGAGCAACTCCGTGAAGAAGTGCTGATGGCTGGTCGTTTCCCCAGGATCACTGCGGACGGTCGATCCGTCGACGGCGTAGACGAGCATCAGATCCAGATCGCTGTGGTAACTGATCTCGCGGCCACCGAGTTTGCCAAGCCCCACGATGGCGTAGGGGCAGTCCGCCGGTGTGCCGAATTTTTCTCGCAACATCGGCTCGACAAGGTCGATCACGGCGCCGAGCACCGTATCGGCGAGATCGCTGAGCGCGGCCGTGGTCTCCCGGATTGGCGTCTTGCCGAGCAGGTCCGCCACGCCGATTCGCAGGAGTTCCTTGTCTTGAAAGCTGTGCAGGATCGGCTCGGGGTCGGTGGCACCGCGGAGGAGTTCGGTCAGTTCGGCGCGGAGTTCGTCAACCTGGCGCGGTTGGTTCAGCACGAGACTATCAAGCAATTCGTCCACCATGCCGGGATTGTTAACGAGCAAACCGGACAGGAACGGACTGCCGGCGCAGAGGTCGACGTAGAGCTTGAGCGTGGCCGGGTTGAAGCTGAAGAGTTCGTAGAGTACCGCTTTGGCGCCGAGCGAGGCGGTGACGCGTTCGAGGCTGTCGAGCGCGGCGTCGGGGTCGGGCGTGTCGGCGACGGCGCGGAGGAGTCGCGGCGCGATGCTCGCGAGGAAATGCCGGCAGCGGCGGTGCGACAGGAAGCGCACCGATTCGTGCGCGAGGCGCAGCAGGTTCGCGTACGCTTCCGGCACGTTGCGGAAGCCGTAAGCGGCCAGCACCTCGCGCTGCTTCGCCTCGTCCGGATCGGGATCGAGGATCAGGTCCGACTCCGGTTCGGCCTGGCCGCTCTCGCTCGCAAACGTCTGATGCAAGAGATGTTCGAGGATCACGCGATCGCGGCCGGTCTTATCGTGCAAGTCGTTGAGAAACAGATCGAGCGGCTCGACGAGCAAGGTCTTCGTCTGGAGTAACGGCCCGGACGTCGCCTCGTCGAGGGGAGACCGCCGCTGCGCGGAAAGTGCGGAGTGCGGAGTGCGGAGTGCGGAGTCGAAATCCAAGACTACGACTCCGCCCTTGGCTTCTTGGTTTTCACTCCGCACTCCGAACTCCGCGCTCCGCACTCCAGAGTATCCCATCCGCCGCGCCAGCTTGGCCAGTTCGGCCTCTGTGTCGGGCAGGCGGTGCGTCTGCATGTCGAAGAGCAGTTGCAAGCGGTGTTCGGTCTTGCGCAGGAAGCGATAGGCATCCGCGAGGATGTAGTTCTCGTTGCCAGTGAGGCAGCCCGCAATTTCGAGGCTTTCCAGCGCCAGCAGCGTGTTCCGCTGCCGCACGGCTGGGAGATCGCCGCCGTTGAGCAGTTGGAGGAACTGCACCGTATACTCGATGTCGCGGATGCCGCCGCGGCCGGTCTTCACGTCGCGGTCGTCGTCGCCGGCGCGGATGGCGCGCTGTTCCATCTGGCGCTTGAGCGCCTTCACTTCGTTGATCTCGGAGAAGCTGAAATACTTCCGGTAGACGAACGGCTCGATGGACTGAACGAACTCGCGGCCGAGTTCGATGTCGCCGCCGCAGGGGCGCACCTTGATGAGCGCCTGGCGTTCCCAGGTGCGGCCCATGACGTCGTAGTAGCTGCGCGTGGCGGCGAGGCTGCGCGCGAGCGGTCCGGTGCGGCCTTCGGGGCGGAGACGCAGGTCGACGCGATAGGCGAATCCGGAGTCGGTGTGCGACGAGAGCAGGCGGAGGAACTCGGTGATGACGCGGGCGAAGGCGTCGGCGTTCGACACGGGGTGGACGCGCTTGCCGGCGGTCTCGCCGTCGTCGTCGTAGACGAACATGAGGTCGAGGTCGGAGGAGTAGTTGAGTTCGTCGCCGCCGAGCTTGCCGAAGGCGAGCGCGGCGAGGCGCGCGGGTCGGTCGCCAACCGTGGGCGTGCCGATCTTGCGCGTGACGGTGCGTGTGGCCGTGGCGAGCGCGACCTGGATGGACGCGTCGGCGGCGCGGGCGAGGTCGCGCGAGATCTCTTCGAGGGGGCGATCGCGGATAACGTCGTTGAGGCCGATGCGGAGCACCTGGAGCCGGCGGAACTTGCGGAACGCGCGGAGGACGCCGGCGTCGTCGGTGGCAGCGTCGACGAGGGATTGCAGTTGGTGCGTCAGTTCGGCGGTGGACGGGTTGCGCCCGGCGGGCTTGAGGATCTGGTCGAGCGCGTCGGGGTCCTGCACGAGCGTGTCGGCGAAGAGTTGCGAGGTAGCGAGAAGTTGGAGGAGCGACTCGAGACCGCCGTCGTTCGGGTCGAGCAGCGCGGCGGCGTGGGGCGCAAAGTGCGGCTGCGCCGCGAGCCGCTCGAAGTGGAGCGCCGCCATCGCTGGGTCCGCTGTGCGCGGCAGCAGGCGGGCGAGGAGGAGAGCGAAACGTGTATCCGAGATGGCCGACGTCATGGTTGAAAGTCCCCGACGTTTAGACTTACACGGTCTTCAACCCGATACGACGTTTCGATGGCACATCCTCTTGTTCCGTTTGATTCACCCCCACCCGCTCCCCCGTCAGTACTTCGCCGTACAGCGTGAACGGGCTGGCGTTCGCCACGCGCATCGGCACGATCTCGCCGACCATGCGCTCGTGACCGTCGAAGACCACGATGTGATCGGTCATCGTGCGACCCGTCAACTGCCGCAGCGGACCCGGCTCGCGCTCGCCGTGGCGGCTGGGGCCTTCGACGAGCACCGACACGTCTCGGCCCACCCACGCCTTGTGGTCGGCGAGGCAGTTCGCGTTCTGCACCCCAAGCAGGTCGTTGTTGCGGCGCTTCTTCACCTCCTCGGGAATATCGTCCGCCCAACGGTCGGCGGCTTTTGTGCCGGAGCGTTCGCTGTACTTGAAGATGAAGGAGTTCTTGAACTTCGCCTCGCGCACCAGGTCCATCGAGCGCTGGAAGCTCGCCTCCGTCTCGCCGCAGAAGCCAACGATGAAATCGCTCGACACCGCCACGCCCGGCACCTTCTCCCGGCATCGCGCCAACATCTCGCGGTACTCGGCCACGGTGTAGTTTCGCTTCATCCGCTTGAGCATCTCGTCACAGCCGCTCTGTGCCGGCACATGCAGGTACTTCACCACCTTCGGCAGCTCGCGAACCGTGTCGAGCAGGTCATCCGTCATGTCCTTCGGGTAGTTCGTCACGAATTTGATGCGGTCGAGGCCCGGCGTGTCGTGCATCTGCGCGATGAGGTCGCTCAGGCGCGTGCGGCGGCCGTCGCCGTGGTCGAAGACGTAGCTGTTCACCGTCTGGCCGATGAGCGTGACTTCCTTGCAGCCCTGGTCGACGAGTTGCCGGACTTCCGCGAGGATGTGCTCGGGCCGCCGGCTCTGTTCGGGGCCGCGCGTGCTCGGCACGACGCAGTAGGTACAGAACTTGTCGCAGCCGATCTGCACGCGGACGAACGCTTGGAAGGGCGTCGGCCGCATCGTCGGGTCGCGCGTCGGGTCGTAGCTCTCGAAGCTCGCCTCGACCTCGTGCCGGCCGCCG
Source organism: Gemmataceae bacterium (assembly GCA_019636445.1). Classification (GTDB taxonomy): domain Bacteria; phylum Planctomycetota; class Planctomycetia; order Gemmatales; family Gemmataceae; genus Limnoglobus. Next base: position 175,885 of record JAHBXO010000007.1, read on the forward strand.
TCGGCGCGGCCGAGGCTCAGCGCGAACTGCGGGACGCGGGTCCGCTTCACTTCCGCGACGAGCTCCGGGATGCGCGCGAGCTGCCCGGTGCCGACGACCATGTCCACGTACGGCGCGCGGTCGCGGATGGCGTGCTGGTCCTTCTGGGCCATGCAGCCGATGACGCCGACGACGACGTCGGGGTTCTGCTTCTTGTGCGGCGCGGCGCGGCCGAGTGCCGAGTAGGTTTTCTCCTCGGCGTGCTCGCGGACCGAGCAGGTGTTGTAAAGCAGCACGTCGGCGTCGGCGGGCGCGTCCGTCAGGTCGTAGCCCTGTTTCCGGAGCGCCCCGATGACGAGCTCGCTGTCGAGCACGTTCATCTGGCAGCCGACAGTTTCGATGTAGACTTTTTTCGTCATCATGGGTCGGGGTTCCGTTATTAACGGGGCCGAAGGGGAAACACGAATTGTAGTGGACTCGTCACTCTTTCAACATGCTGGCCGGGGATCGGAGTCGTTCGAGCGCCGGGGGCAATCCGCCCTTGAGGTTCTCTTGGTTCCGCTGGACGGCTTCAGCGACGGCGAGGGCGAAATCGCGGTGGCTGGCGAAGAACTCGCGGAGCCGCTCGAGGGCGGCAGGCCGTTTCGCCAGCGTGGTCATCGCCTGCGTGAAGGCCGTGTACGATTCGCGCGGTCGGTCCTGGTGCGCGAGCAGCACGCCGCCGCCGAGCTTCGACGCGACGACGAACACGGGGAAGATCGCATCCTGCTGACGCGGCCGGTCCGGTTTTTCCTGCTCCAGCTGCAAGAACACTTTTTCGGCTTCTGCGTGGCGATGTTCGTGCAGATAGAGCAGGCCGAGGTCCAGGCTGGCGTCGAGCACCTCGCCGGACGTGGCACCGCGCTTGTCGAGCCGTGCGAGCAGCTCGCGCTCGCGGGCGCTGACGAGTTTGACGCCGTCGGGCAGGCGCGCGTCAGGCAACCCCGTGCCGGGGACGGGCGCGGCGACTGCGGGCGGATGGAGCTTCCCGAAGAGAAACCAGCCGCCGGCGAACGTCGTGGCGAGTGCCAGCGCGCCGAGGATGCGCGCCGGCCAACGCGACGGCTGGTCCGGCAGCACGAGCTGCACCGTCGTGGTGTTGGGCAGCATGAGGGGCAAGCTTCCGCTCGCGATCGTGCCGTTCACGGGCGCCGGCAGATTCAGTGCCAGACCGTCACGGAGCTTGGCCACGTCGCGCAGCACCTCCTTCGCACTCGCGTAGCGGTCCTCCGGTTTCTTCGCCATCAACTTGTGGACTAGCGCGGCGAGATCCCCCGGCAGGTCGGGCCGGATTGCCGTCAGTGGCTCCGGCTGGTCGTTCACGTGCTTCATCGCCACATCGATGGCGTTCGCGCCGCCGAAGGGCGGGTGTCCTGCCAGCAGGTGGTAGCACGTCACGCCGAAGCTGTAGAGGTCGCTGCGATGGTCGGTCGGCAGGCCGCGCACCTGCTCCGGCGACATGTACAGCGGCGTACCGACCGTCACGCCCGATTGCGTCAGGTTCAGGGGTTGCTTGTCGTCGTGGGTGAGTCGCGACAGGCCGAAGTCGGTCACTTTCACTTCGACCTTCTTCGTCAGCAGGATGTTCTCCGGCTTGATGTCGCGGTGAACGATGCCAAGTTCGCTGGCGCGCTGGAGCGCGGCCGCCACCTGGCGCACGATCGCGAGCGCGATCGGCAGGTCCGGCGGCCCCTTGCGTTCGAGGAAGTCGCGGAGGTTGCGGCCCTCCACGTATTCGAGCGCCATGTACCGCAGGCCCTCATGCTCGCCGATGGCGTAGACCTGCACGATGTTCGGATGGCTGATGCGCGCGACTGCTTCCGCCTCGGCCTGGAAGCGTTTCAGCGCCGTCGCGTTCTGCGCCAGGTCACCTCGTAAAAGCTTGAGCGCCACGTCGCGCTTCAGCGAAAGCTGCCGCGCGAGGTAAACCTGCCCCATCCCTCCCTGGCCGAGCTTGCGAAGCACCTGGAAATCGCCGAGCGTCCGGCCGGTGATATCCGGCGGCGGCTTCGGCGATTCGGCGGCGGGTTCCGGCGCGGATTCGGGCATGGACGCGGCACCAACGCGGAGGTTCCGGTTATCGTAGTCGAAGCCGCTCCAGGTAACGGTCGATGACCGGGAAAAGTCGGCCCCGACCCGGCTCTTGGCCTTACAATCACTCAACCCTCACGACCCACCGGCACCCCAGCGAACCCCCGCCATGTCGATTGTCGGCATCGACCTCGGAACGACCTATTCCGCTATCGCCACGCTCGACGATCGCGGCCGGCCCTATACGCTGCCCAACCGCGACGGCGACCTGCTTACCCCCTCCGCGGTCTACCTCACCGCCAACGGCGAGGCGATTGTTGGTCAGCCAGCCCTCGATGTGATGATGGAACACCCCGGCGACGTTGCCACGCTGATGAAGCGGAAGATGGGCCTCCCGGAGTTCGGCCGCGCCGTCGGCGGGAGGCAGTACCGCCCCGAATCGCTCTCGGCCGTCGTCCTGCGCAAACTGGCCAACGATGCGGAATCGCAGATCGGCCCGATCACGGGCGCGGTCATCACGGTACCGGCGTACTTCGATGACAGCCGTCGCAAGGCGACGATGGACGCCGGCAAGATTGCCGGCCTGAACGTCATCGACATTCTCGACGAACCCTCCGCCGCCGCACTCGCCTACACCATCCAGACGGCCAGCACCGGGCAGATCCCGGAGGGTGCCCCCAAGACCGTCATCGTCTACGACCTCGGCGGCGGCACCTTCGACGTCACGCTCGTCCAGCTCTCCAAGAAGAAGTTCCGCGTCCTCGGCATCGAGGGCGACGTTCGCCTTGGCGGCAAGGACTGGGACGACCGGCTGGTGAATCATGTCGCGGACCAGTTCAAACAGCAGCACGGCACGGACCCGCGCTCGGATGAACAATCAATGGCGTTGCTCCACGCGGCCACGGAGCGCGCCAAGCGCACGCTCTCGAAGGTGGAGAACGCGACGATCACCTGCGTTCACGACGGCAAGCGCATGTCGGTGCCGATCACGCGGGAGCAATTCGAAACGCTCACGCGCGACCTGCTGATCCGCACGCGTCTGACGACACAGCAGGTGGTGGCGAGCGCCGGCCTGACGTGGGACCGGATCGACAAGGTGCTGATGGTCGGCGGGTCCACGCACATGCCGATGACGGCGAAGATGCTGCGGGACCTGACCGGCCGCGACGCCGACCGCTCGCTGGCCGTGAGCGAAGTCGTGGCGCGCGGGGCGGCGGCGCACGCCGGCATCGTGTCCGCCAAGCTCGCGAACCTCGCGCCGCAGGCCGGCTCCGCAATCGCCGACATCGTCGAGGTCAGCGTGAACGCGCACAGCCTCGGCGTCGAGATCCGCAAAGGCGACGACCGGATCAACGACAAACTGATCCTCAAGAACACACAACTCCCCGCCGCCGTCAGCCGCGTCTACTTCACGAACAAGGACGGCCAGCAGAAGGTGCGGGTCCGCATCCTGCAAGGCGAGGCGAACCAGTCGGCCGCGTGCATCCCGATCGGCGATTGCTGGGTGGATGGATTACCCGCCGGTATGCCAAAGGGTGCCCCGGTGCAGGTGCGCTGCGGCGTCGCGGCCAACGGCCGGATTGAAGTGATGGCCCTGGACATGACCAGCGGCAAGATGGCGAAGGCCGAGATCCACCGCACCGGCGGACTCGAGGACGCCGACATCCAGCGCGAATCGGAGTGGTTGAAGTCGTTGAGGATTCAGTAAACCCGTAGGGCGGGTCAAGGCTTTGCGCCGACCCGCCGAACTCGCTGTCGGATCGGCGAGTCGGAGCAAAGCCTTGACCCGCCGTACCGCGAATTACAAGCTCGCGAGCAATTCGTCAGCTCCTTCGTCTTTGAGCATGGCCGCGAGTTCCTGCCCGACGGCCAGCGGGGTCGAGGCCGGGCCGCGGTGGGTCGCCACAATCCGCCGCCGGCCGTCCTCGGACAACACCGCGCCACGCACGATCAGTTCTCCGTTCTCGATCCGCGACGTCGCGCCGATCGGCACGAGGCAGCCGCCGCCGAGCGTCCAGAGCATCGCTCGCTCGGCTCGCACTCGGCTCCAGGTTTCTCGATGGTTGATTGCTTCGAGAATCTCTCGCGTCGTGCCATCCGCAGTCCGGCATTCCAGACCGATCGCACCTTGCCCCACCGCCGGTAGCATCCAACCCGGATCGAGTATCTCCGTGATCTTGTGCGCGAGACCCAATCGCACGAGGCCGGCTTCCGCGAGCACGATGCCGTCGAGGCCTTGTTCTTCGAGTTTTCGAAGCCGCGTGTCGACATTCCCGCGAAGTTCGACGAGCTTCAAATCGGGCCGATGATTCAAGAGTTGTGCCCGACGGCGCAGGCTGCTCGTACCGATCGTCGCGCCCGGAGGCAGGTCGTCGAAGCGGGTATGCTTTGTGGAAATGAACGCATCGCCGTTCGGTGCGCGCTCCGGCGTCGCCACGAGTTCGACTCCCTCGACCGGGATCGTTGGCAGATCCTTCAAGCTGTGCACGGCCGCATCGGCAACTCCGTCGAGCAGCGCCTGCTGGATCGCCTTGGTGAAGACGCCGAAGCCACCCATCGCCGACAGGGCGGAGGCCTGGTCGCGGTCTCCGTGGGTGTCGATGCGGACAAGTTCGACGGGCCGCGGATCGATGATGGGACTAATAAGGCTGGCAACGTGGTTGGCTTGCCAGAGGGCGAGGGCGCTGCCGCGCGTGCCGAGTCGGAGGGAAGTCATGGAGAAAGTGTAGGAAACGAAGAAGCCCGGCGACGACCGTCGCCGGGCAATGTTCGACTTTGCAAAGGGGCTTACCAGTCGCCACCGCCGCCGAAGTCGCCACCACCACCACCCCAGTCGCCACCGCCGCCGGAGTCGCCCCAGTCGCCGCCACCGGAGTCGCCCCAGTCGCCATCGGTCGCCGCGGCGCCGTCGTCGTAGTTGCCGTCGCCGGTGTCGCCGGATTCGTTGCCGTAGTTGTCGCCGGCCATGGCGTCGTTGTGATAGTCGTGGCCGCCGAAGAGGTTGTTGTACATCCACATGCCGGCCATCGCGCCGAACATGCCACCCATGAGGCTGGTGAAGAAACCGCCTCCACCCCCGCCGTAGCCGCCGCCCGGTCCGCCCCCGCCCCCACCGCCGGTGAAGGCGCGGATAAGGCCGATGACGAGCCAGGCACCGAGCACGACCATCAGGATCATGCAGATGTAGCCGCCGATGCCGCCGCCGGCTTTCTGGTCTGCGGCCACGTGATTGTTGCCGGCCGCGGCCTTGCGACTCGAGTCGGGGGCCGAGGTGTCCTTCAATTCCTTGATGATCAGTTCCGTCGCGGAAACGAGCGCACTGTCCATCTCCTTCTTGGCGGCGGCACCGTCCAGCTTTTCCGTTTTCACTTTGCGGAGTTCCCGCAGGAAGATACCATCCACTTCGCGAGCCTTCGTATCGCTGAAGTGACGATGCACGTCGGCTTGCTTATCGGAAACCGTGCTGACAAAGAAACCGCCAGCCGGAGACCGGTACACGAGCACCACGATATCACCGTGGCTGTCCTGCGTGCGGCCCATCGCCCGCGCCCACTCCTCCGCGAAGCGGTTGCGGCCTTTATCGTCCTTGTTCTTGACGATCTCATCCCACTCGGCCTGCTTCTTGGGCGGCACATGATCGGCCGTCACCACCAGCAGGTGCGTCTTGCTCTTGAAAGTCGTGCTCTCGAAAGCGTGTTTCGCCTTCGCGATGCCGTCATCGCTGAACAGGCCGGCCTTGTCGTCGATGTTGATCACACCCGACTCTTCGGCCCGGACCGGCACGGCCGCGAGGCCTGTCAGCACGGCCACGGCCAGCCCCAAACCTCGGAACAACCGTCTCATGGATTCGTCCTCCCCTTGGCGGATCGCAGGGTCATCGGAACACCGTTGTCCTTGATTCTACCATCGGCATTCTGAATCTTTTCGCGCAATCGGTCTACCGAAATCCGTTTTTCCCGGCCCAGCCACCATCTATGATGGTCCGCGGACGCACGCGGCGAGGATTCGCCACGACCGCGTCCAGTATGTGTTCGCGGGAACCGATCGGAGATTTGTCGATGGAAGTCTGGCGATCCACAACCATCTGCGCCATCCGGACTTCCGCCGGGGCCGCCATGGCCGGCGACGGTCAGGTCACGCTCGGCCAAATTGTGATGAAGAACGACGCCAAGAAAGTCCGCAAACTCTACGACGGCAAGGTAATCGCCGGATTCGCCGGCGCCGCCGCCGACGCCTTCTCCCTGCTCGAACGCTTCGAGGCCAAGCTGCGGGACCATCAAGGCTCCGTTCCCCGCGCCGCAACAGAGCTTGCCAAGGAATGGCGAACCGACCGCGTCCTCCGCCGGCTCGAAGCCATGCTCGTCGTCATGGACCGCGAGCACCTGTTGCTCGTCAGCGGCACCGGCGACGTGATCGCCCCGACGGACAACGTCCTCGCCATCGGCAGCGGCGGCGCGTACGCCCTCGCCGCCGCCCGGGCCCTCCTCGCGCACACGACGATGACTCCCGGCGAAATCGCGAAGCGGGCACTCGAAATCGCCGGCGATATCTGCATCTACACGAACAAGAGCATCGAAATGATGGAGTTGCCATGACATCCGAAACCGAACGTTTCCGCGCACAACTCCACGCGATGCTGCCGGAACTCGCCGACCGGTTCGGCATTGCAACGCTCGGCCTATTCGGCAGTCGAGTTCGAGGAGACCAACGGTCCGATAGCGATCTCGACGTGCTGGTCGAATTTCGACCGGACGCGCGGCCTTCGTTCTTCACACTGGGCGAACTGGCGTTGTCCCTCGAAGAGCGACTGGGCGTATCGGTGGACATCGCCTTGAAGAAAAATCTCAAGCCCCTCCTGCGGTCGAATATCCTGCGCGAGGAGGTGCCGGTATGAGCATGAAGGACGAAGTCGCCGTGATCGCCGACATGATCGAGGCCGCCGAGCGGGCTATCCGCTACGTGACCGGCGTTACCCAGGACGACCTCGTTTCCGATTCGATGCGGACCGACGCCATTCTCCGAGTTCTCGGAATAATGGGTGAAGCGGTCACTCGATTATCCGACAAGACCCAGTCGCGATTTACCACCGTTCCGTGGGCGAAGATGAAAGCCATGCGGAACTTGTTGGTTCACCGTTACGACCGGGTCGATGCGGCGATTGTCTGGGAGACCGTGACCGTCTCGGTTCCGGCCGCGTTGCTCGAACTTCGCGCGATTGAACATCAACTTTCGACGGAACAGCTGCCTCCGCCTGTAGAGAACCCGTAATGCCCGAATCCCTCACACCCCGACAGGTCGTCGCCGAGCTGGACAAGCACATCGTCGGCCAGGCGGCCGCGAAGAAGGCCGTCGCCGTCGCCATCCGCAATCGCTGGCGCCGGCAGCAACTCCCGGACGACCTCCGCCGCGCCGTCACCCCCAAGAACATCATCCTCATCGGCCCCACCGGCGTCGGGAAGACCGAGATCGCCCGCCGCCTCGCCGAACTCGTCGGCGCGCCGTTCATCAAGGTCGAAGCCACCAAGTTCACCGAAGTCGGCTACGTCGGCCGCGATGTCGACAGCATGATCCGCGACCTCATGGAAGCCGCCGTCGGCCTCGTCAAACAACGCCAACGCGAAACGCTCTGGAGCAAGGCCAACGACCGCGTCACCGAACGCCTCCTCGACCTCCTACTTCCCAAACCGAAGACCACGCCGTGGGAACCGGAGTCCGAATCCGAAGAGGACGAGAAGCGATCCCGCACGCGCGAGAAGTTCCGCGCCAAACTCCTCGCCGGCGAACTCGAAGAGAGCATCGTCGAGCTGACGATCGAGAACAAGTCGGCTCCCGTGCAAATCTTCTCCAACATGGGCATGGAGAACATGGATCTTAGCCTGCAAGGGATGTTCGAACAGTTGCAGGGGCGCAACACCCAGCCGCGCCAGGTGCCGATCAAGGAGGCGCGCAAGATCCTGCTCGAACAGGAGACCGAAGCGCTGATCGACCGATCGCTCGTCGCCGAGCAGGCCGTGGACCTCGTGCAGAATCACGGCATCATCTTCCTCGACGAGATCGACAAGATCTGCGGCCCCGACGCCGGCGGCGGCGGACGCGGGCCGGACGTCTCCCGCCAGGGCGTGCAACGCGACCTCCTGCCCGTCGTCGAAGGCACCACCGTGAACACGAAGTACGGCCCCGTGAAGACCGATCACATCCTCTTCATCGCCGCCGGGGCGTTCCACGTCTCGAAGCCGAGCGACCTGATGCCGGAACTGCAGGGCCGCTTCCCGATCCGCGTCGAGCTGACCGATCTCACGCGCGACGACTTCCTGCGCATCCTCACCGAGCCGAAGCACTCGCTGACGCGGCAGTACTCCGAATTGCTGCGAACCGAAGGCATCGACCTGACCTTCACCCCCGACGGCGTCGGCGCGCTTGCCGACGTGGCGTTCGAACTGAATCGCACCACGCAGAACATCGGCGCCCGCCGCCTGCACACGATCCTCGAGAAAGTCGCCGAGGAGTACAGCTACGAAGGCCCCGACCTCGCGGAGAAACGCGTGACCATCGACGCCGCCACGGTCGCCGCGAAGATCGGCCCGATCGCCAAGAACGAGGACCTGAGCAAGTACATCCTGTAGGCGGGCGATCCTCGCATCGCTACTCACATCGCATAGTGTACTTTAGTATCTCATACTGCTTCCGATGGGTCCGCCGCTCCCGCGCCACCCTCCGGCGGACCCACACGTTTTTCCGGACCCACTCCCGATCGACCGGACAACTTCATGCCGATCAACACCTTGTGTCCGATCCCCATGGATGCGCTCGCCGACGCCGGACCGCTCCCGCCCGCCCGCTGGCTCTGGCACGGCTACCTCGCCCCTGGCGACGTCACCGTCCTCACCAGCCTCTGGAAGACCGGCAAAACCACCCTTCTCGCCGGCCTGCTCCAGCACCTCGGCACCGGCGAACCGTTCCTCGGCCGCGACGTCGCCCGCGGCCGGGCCTGGATCGTCTCCGAAGAATCGATCGAACAATGGCGCGAACGCATGGGCGTCCTGAAACTCGGTCCGCACGTCCAACTGCTCGCCCGCCCCTTCCGCGGCCGGCCCACCGTCGACGAATGGCACCTCCTCCTCGACCGCGCCGTCGAGGCCCGCGCCGCTGGCGAACTCGATCTGTTCATCGTCGATCCGCTCGCCTCGTTCCTGCCGGGGCGCTGCGAGTCGGACGCCGCCTCGCTGCTCGAAGCCCTGCAGCCGTTGCACCGGCTGACGTCCGCCGGCGCAGCGGTGGCCCTGCTGCACCATCCGCGCAAGCGGGCGGCCGAACCCGGCCAGTCCGCGCGCGGCTCGGGCGCCCTGCTCGCCTTCGTCGATACCTCGCTCGAGCTGACGCGCTACAGTACGCTGAAGACGGACGCGAACCGCCGCCTGATCCTCGCCAAGTCGCGTCGGCCCGAAGTCCCCGCCCGGCTCGCCTACGAGTGGAACCCCGCGACCGGCGAATTCCGCTCCGTGCCCGACCCGCGCGAGCGCCAGTTCGTTGAGAATTGGCAGACGGTCCTGTCCGTTTTGAAGTCGCGGCCCGAGCCGTTGACGCACAAGGAGCTTCGCGAGCATTGGCCGTCGGACATGGATCGCCCGGGCGAGACCGCGCTCTACGACTGGCTGAACCTCGCCTTCGCCCGCAAGCTCCTCCGCCGCGAGGGGAAGGGCACCCGCCTGAACCCGTGGCGCTACCGCCTGGAGAACGAGGACGATGCCTACCGGGACCGCGGCGAATTACCGCCGATTCGCTTGCGATAAATCGTCTGGTTATGCCGGTTGTAACGAATCTGCGTTTTGTCTGTGTGGAATCGTGTATGCCCAACACCTTAATTAACAGTACAGCGCGACTTTAGAACCGGCGTCTAGGTCGCCGTTTCTTGTGGGACCGAGTGGCTTGGGCGTTGCGTCGCTGATGATAGCGAATCACCTCGCCCAAGTGGCGTCTCGCCGGGACCCCGCGACGGCGACCCAACATCGCGCCGCACCGCTGGTTCAACGCCCGGCACACCTGCTCCGCCGTCACCTCCGGGTTTTTCCCCCCGAAGCCGCTCGGTCTGCTCGGCGACAAAACCCAACACCACCAACGCCATCACCAGATGCCGCATCAGCCCCACGTACTGACGGCCCTCGTAGTGCATCAGCCCCGCCTCCTGCTTCGCCAACCGGAACGCCTGCTCGACAGTCGCCCGCCGGAACGCCACGCGCAGGATCCGTGCCAGCGGCGCGTCCACGGCGTTGGTCACGAAATACTTCACCTCGCCTGTCGCCTCGTTGATCACCGTCACCAGCCGGTGCCAGCCCCGGGCCACCTACACCCGCCCGGCCTTCGCCCGCCACACCGCCGACGCCTGCGTCTTCCGCGCGATGCGAAACCGCTGCCAACCGCCCGTGCGTCGCGCCGGTTGAAGCTCATCCGCCCGGCACGCCCGGCCCGTCGCCGACCGACGCACGCTGAAATTCACCGGCACCTCGGCCACGAACTGCTGGCCCATCCGGCCCAGCACCCACAAGAACGGCACCTTGCTCCCGTACCCCTCGTCGAAGATCAGCCAGTCGAAGCTCACCCCGTTCTCCCGCAGGCGGAACCACTGGTCCAGGGCGATCCGCCACTTCGGACGATACGCCACCGCGTCCGGAATCCCCGCGGCCCGGCACCGCTCGCGATCCGTCGCCCACGACTCGGGCAGGTACAGGTCCGCATCGAGCAGCGCCTGAAAGGTCCCCCGCGCCACCGCCACATGCACCGTCACGATCCCGTTGTCGATCTTGCCCACGCAGCCCAGATACTGCCGCTGCACGCCCGGCGTCTGGTCGCCCCACTTCTGCGAGCTGGTCTCGTCGATGACACCGACGGTCCCCCGGTCGTCGGCCGGGAGTTCGGCGAGCACGTCGGCAACCCGCCGCTGCAACCGGTCGCGGGCCTGGTCGTGATCCCACTGGGCCGTGGTCAGAAACTCCTGAAACGTCCGCACGGCGGTGCCGGCTTCGAGGGCGATCGGCTCCACGCTCTTGCGGGGCAGATCGGAGAGCAGCCCGCGGCAGAAGGTGCCGAAGTGGGCGGCCGTCCGCTTCTGGAGGAAGCAGTCCCGAAAGCGTTCGAGGTAGCGGGCGAACGCCGGCCCGAGTTCCGCGATTTCCTGATCCGTCATCGGAGTCCCTCCCGATAACAAGCTCATCGGCATTTCGGAATCCGCGCTGTACTGTTAACTAGCGAACAATTGGCCGTTACATATTATTAGAGTTACTTGACTGAGGAAATGTGACGAGCAAATCAGCCGACGGGCGATACCTCATGAAGTTATCAACAATCCTTCTGCGGTGGTACAAGTCCTTTCATTTAAATTATCGTGAACCCTACGACAAAGGTGAAACGAAGCGGTACAGGCCGTGGAACGACTTGGCTCTCTCGTTCGCCGAGGCACACGAGTTTCCTTTTATCGAAATCCCGATCGAGCAAGACATCACTACGGTTGTTGGCGCAAATGAGAGTGGGAAATCGCATCTGCTGAACGCAATTAGCAAAGTGGTAAACGGCAAAGGTGTCAGTTCGTCAGAATCTTTCGCCCGCACTGATTTGTGTCACTACGCCGGAATCCGCACAAAAAATATCACTGCATGGCCAAACATCGGATTACAGTTCCTGGTGGAAAGCAAGACAGAACTCGACAATATTGTCAAAGCAATCAATGACGTGAGTAAAATCTCGTACGATCCAAATACTTGCTCATTCACATTGATCTTGGCACCCGATGGCGATCAAGCCGCAGTTGTATTTTTTGAACCGAATCCCCAGCCGATTGTGCTCGATACAGCTAAACTCGATCAAGTTCGCAAGCTGCTTCCACCTGTGCAATTCATTGATTCGCAAGCGAAGCTAGCTAGCGAAATTGCCATTGGGCAATTATTGGCGTCATTTGGTGGTAAATACGCGAAAGTAACAGGTTTCAATGATCGTAAGTCGGTCGAGTCGGCGGCTACGCAGATCCGAAATCTGCGATCACCGACCGCTGAAAATGCGAAAGATGTGGCAGCGGAAATTGAAAAGGTTAAGAATACTATCGCCGAGTTTAGCGCGGACGATCTTTCGCACAACTCTCTCGTTCGTCAGCTTTTCGTCGATATTATGAAAATTACCCCGGAGACCCTTGAGTACATTCAAAATCTCGACGGTCATAATCGGGGTTACGTCGAAGGCCAGATTGCTAAGAGGCCGC
>JAHBXO010000070.1 GCA_019636445.1 Gemmataceae bacterium
GGTTCCGGAGAACTTGTCAGTCTTGAGATCGGCCTTCGCAACCGTGAAGGGCAATCCGCCGCCGCCCGCGGCCGCGTCCTTGGGTGGACCGTATTTTGCTTCGCCGCCGTAGGTGATTTCTTCGATTGCGTCTTTGGACTTGGCGAGCTTGTATTCCTGCTTCATGGAGAGTTCGCCCAGCGGACCGAGTGGAATGGATTCATCGCGCTTCCAGGAATCGCCAACCTTGACCGCACGATCGGGACCGCAGCGAAACACATCCTCGATCCCTTTCTTCATCAGGTTGTCGTTGAGCATGTTCGAGAGCACTTGCTTGAGCAGCGGGTTGTCCTCGCCGAGTTTCTTGACCAGCTCCTGAACCCCCGCGATTTTGGTGACCTTGAGATTGGCGTCGAGTTCCACCGTGAAGGTGGCACCCTTCATTTTCTTGTCGAGGTCCCCCAGGCCGCCTGGAGCGAGGTTCGACTCCGTGATCGATTGCAAAACGGTCTGCTCGACCGTGTACGACTTGTCACTGGCCTTTAAAACTTTGTAGCGGTGGACCGTGGTCTGCTCCTGCTTCTGTTCGATGTCGCGGCCCATCGCGGTGACCGTTTGCTCCATTGTCGTCACCGTCTTGGCGTAGAAGGTGTCTCCTTCCTTGAGTTTCCAACGGAGAAGGACGCCTTCGGATTGCCCGGGTGACAGCGACAGGGCCAATGCGAACGTGGCGACGAAACCGGTCATGGGATTTCCCTCGGCGAGGCCTGATCGACTTCAGTGAACGTAACCCGCCGGGCACGGCGCGACAAGTCATCGAACCGGCCATGTTTCAAAAGTTCGGCGCGGCGAGGTGCGGGATTCCGCATGGAATTTCGCACGTCCTCTTGACAGGACAAGCTGTGCGGGCATACTATCACCTAAGGATTTAGTTTTTAGTTTTTCTGTGAGGATGCCTTGGACGAACTGCCCACCCCGACCGCGCGGGAGCTGGAAATCCTCAAAGTGCTATGGGAATCGGGTCCCAAGAGCGTCAGCGAGGTCCACCGGCTCCTGAAAACTGCGGACGAGCGGCAACCGCACATCAATACGGTGCAGACGCTCTTGCGATTGATGGAAACAAAAGGATTGGTGGAACACACCAGCGAAGGCCGTACTTTCGTTTACGCTCCGCTGTTCAGTCGCGAGGAATCGGCCGCCCGTTACCTCGACCGCGTCTTTGACGGCGCGGCCTCGCAACTGGTGCTCAGTTTGCTCAAAGCCGAACGCATCCCGCCCGAAGAACTGGAACAGATGCGGAAGCTCATCAACTCGGCCGGCAAACGCGATTGAACTCTCTCTGGGGATTTTCCATGTCCGATTTCTGGCTTTCGGCCGCCCAATGGACGATGCAATCGATGATTGCGGGGGGAACGGCGCTGCTGCTCGGGTGGTTGGCCGCGCGACGCATTGCCGAGCCTGCCCGTCGCCATCGAGCCATGGGCTGGTCGGTTCGGGCTGCCGTGCTGGCGTGCGGATTGGCCTTGTTGCCGGGTTGGTGGAAGCTCTCGGTCGCCGGTTGGGGCACATCGGCGGAGGAACGCGCAGCCGAAGCGGCCCGCGTGGAATTTCAAGAGGCCGACATCTACATCGTGCCTCAAGACGAGGTCGCCTTTTCGGTTCTTCCGATCGAACAGGCCAAACCGGCGATGGCGGAACCGATCCTCGAATTCGCGCCGCTGGATGAGCCGGAGCCTGACCTGATGGTGGAGAATACGCCGGCATTCGAGGAGGCACAGGTTGATCGATCCCAATTCATTGCCGGCGTTGCCAAGGTCCTGTTGGTGCCCTACTGGTTGTTCGTCCTAATGGCCGTTCTCCGCCAAGTGGTGGGGTATTTCGGCCTTGCCCGGCTCTGCCGAACGGCGACGCCCGCGGGCGAACGTATCGAGAAACTGTCTTGCGAAATTGCGGACCTTCGATTGGCTCCGCGGATCCTGGTTTCCGATCGCCTTGCGTCGCCCGTTTGCTTTGGCGTGTTTCGACCGACGATCATACTGCCCCGGACTCTCGTCAGAACCGCGACCGAGGACGAACTGCGCTGGGTGCTCGCCCATGAACTGGACCACCTGCGCCGTGGCGATCCGCGCACGGGCGTCTGGGTCGGCCTCGCACGTGCGCTTTACTTCCCTTTTCCCTGGTTCTGGGCGGTGCGACGGGAAATCAGCCTGACTCAGGAATATCTGGCGGACGCCGCGGCCGCGGGGGCGCGGGCGGCGGATTATGCAGCCTTTCTCGTGGAACTATCGTCGCGGCCGGGTGTGTCGCGATTCGTCAGGGCCGTGCCCAGCCTCGCGGGTGTGCGAGCCGGGCAGTCCGATCTTTACCGGAGGGTGACCATGTTGCTGGAATCGAACGGCGGGCGGAAAACGCGGGGCGGTCGTGTGTGGACGACCGCGGCGATCGCGAGCGCGGTGACGGCCGCAGTGGCGCTTTCGGGCATGCGGCTGACGGCCGACGAACCGAAGCGTGACAAGAAGCCCGATGGCGAGACGCGCGTCGAGGTGATCGTCAAGGACAAGAAGGACGGCGACAAGAAACCGGCCGACACGGTGCGGGACGTCGAGGTCGTCGTGGTGGCCGACATGTCGAAGCAAACCGCCGAGATCGAGAAGGCGATCGAAGACGCGGCAAAGAAGGGCGAGGTGGAAGAGGTGAAGAAACTCGTCGCGAAGCTCAAGGCGATCACGATGGCACCTCAGATTGCCAGGATGAAATTGCCGGCCGTCCCCGTGCCGCCGAAGCCGCCGCTGCCGCCCGACGCCGTCGCGAAAGTCCGCGAAGTGCGCGTGGTTGTCGATGCTGAGGCAAAAAAACTCGAGGAAGCGTTGGAGAAGCTCAAGAAGGCCGCCGAGGAAGTGAAGGACCAGCCCGAGGCCAAGGCCGCGCTTGAGAGGACAATGGCCGAATACCGCAAAAAGATCGCCGAGGCCCAAGCCAAGGGTCACCTCAAACTGGCAGAAGCAGCCAAGGATCAGAAGGGCCAACAGCTCCTCTTCCGTATGGACGGCGGCGACGGCGTTCCGGAACAGATCCGCAAGAATACTGAAGACATGATGCGGGCCTACCAGAAGCAGATCGAAGCTCTCAAAGGAGACGAGAAGGCAATCGCCGCCGTGAAGGAAGCGATGGCGAAATATAAGGAGAGTATGGAAGCCCTTCATAAGCAGATGGCGCAGTTTCCAAAGATTCAGCAGTTCCAGTGGCAGGGCGGAGCGCCAAACGTTGCCTTCGTCGAAGGACAGAAGGGCCTATGGATTGCCAGGGCCGCTGCGGCGGAAAAAGGACGACTTGGGGTGACCATCGAACCGGTGCCCGCCGTCCTGGTGGAACAACTCGACTTGCCCAAGGGGCAGGGCGTCATCATCGCGCAGGTCTTCGAGGGCACGCCGGCCGCCAAGGCCGGATTGAAGACGAACGACGTCGTGATCGAAGTCGCGGGCAAGTCCGTGACAGTCGAGGAACTCCCCAAGGTCGTCGCTGGGCTCAAGAACGATCAAGCGTTCGATGTCATCGTCATCCGCAAGGGTAAGAAGGAAGCCGTGAAGGGCGTGACGATCCCGTCTCCGAAGGACTCGCCCGCTAAGGACAAGGTCAAGGACGGTGCCAGGAAGGCGTCGCAATCATCGATGTCCGTGAGCGTCAACGACGATCAATTCGAGATCGTTGCAAAGGAAGACGGCTTGGCGTACATGATCAAAGGCACCGTCGGCGACGATGCTAACACGTCGATTGTCATCGCCGAGGGTGAAAAGAAGTCGACGTATCAAGGCGTGAAGTCGGTGCCGGCCGAACACCGCGAAAAGGTGGCCAAACTGCTGAAGTCTGTCGGTGGGCGCAAATGACGGATTGAAGTCGGCATCAAGCGGGCACGTCCGGTAATATGGACGTGCCCGTTCTTTTTGCGAGCCGTGCCATGGAATTGGACGACCCCGTCTGCCTCTGCTTCCGCGTGACGAAGCGCAAGCTACTCGCATTTCTTCGTACGCAAAATCCGCAGGTCGCAAGCCGACTCTCGGAGTGCGGGGGTGCCGGTACCGGCTGTGGCTGGTGCGTCCCATACTTGAAAAAACTCTTCGAGGACCGCGAACTCGATACGACCGCGGCCGAATACGCGCAGCGCCGAGAGCGATATCGCGAGACAGGCGTGCGGCCGGTGGATCAATAGTGCGGCGGCAGCGTCGCGCTCTTCCTCCAGGCTGCGTACCAGATGTCCAGAGTGAACTGTGCCCCGGCCCGACAACGCCCGAGCACGAATGCCCGACTCGCGTCCGTCGGTTGCTCGAACGCCCCCGCCGCGTCCAACTCGTAGCATGTGTCGATGTGCGTATGCGATTCCTTCAGAAACGCCATGGTGTGCTTCCACACGTCGTCGATCGGTTTCGGCTCCAGTCCCCGCGTGATTTCCTCCGGCGTCAGTTTGTGCTTTTCCGGGAAGGCGTCGAGCTTCGCGTGGATGCCGCGCTGCTTTTTCGCCGCCTCTCCTGGAACCACGCGGCCGTCGAAGTGGATTGTTGAGTGCAAAGGCATCGACGCGTCCGACGTGAAGTGCGCGAGGTTTCCCGCGTAGACGAGACACTTCATTCGGATCGACTCGTTTTCCGGGTCCTTCCGATAGTCGTAGAACGCGGCCGCGAGTTTTTCGTATCCCTCGGCGATCGCATAGGGGAGCAGACCGACCTTGTTAGGTTCCTTCTTCAGGCTGCGCATCAGTTCCATCCCCTTGAAGCGGCTGTCCGGCGGCAGGTCCTTGCCCTCGAGGTCTTCGAGGTCGAGGTAATGGTCGGCTTGGATGCTTTCTCGCAGGACCTTCAACTCGCGATTCTTCCAACGATCTGGGTCGCCGACGAAGTGCGCGAGGTGCTTGCCGCCGTTGCGGAAGAACGCCGGCATCTCGTCCGGTAACTTTGCGGCGGCCGCTTCGGTGATGCTCTCGTGCCCCTTGACCCACCACGCCGGCGCCACGCCGGCCAGAGTGAGCACGGTGGCGACCGTTAGGATCAAGACCGTCCTGGAACGACGCATGCGACACCTGGGAATTTAGGAAGACTTTTCCGGTCGGGCGGAGTCGAGCGGCCCGGTGGGGTGAGTTTACCGGAACGGACGGGGCGGGATCGCGAAATTCCCATGAAGGGGTGGCGCGGCATCGTTCGGCGCGCCGATGGAAGACGATGGGAACCCGTAGCCAGGGAGGGCGGCGGATGATGTCGCGATTTCCGATCGCGCTTGCGATTTGCGCCGGAATCGCATCCGTCTGCGCGGCGGAACCGCCGCGCCTCCTCGATGCCCCCGTCTCGCTGGGTTCGGCCCGCTCCTTCGACCTGCCTGCCGAGCCATCTGACGGCTCGGTCCGACCGGCCTCCGCGGATGATATGCCGCGCTCGCGACCGGTGGTTCTCGGTCGCCCACGCGATTCCCGACCCCTCGAACCGGACGAACGCCGAATCCTCGAAGACCGGTCCGACGACACCTCGCTCGCACCAGTCCGGCGTGTCGAGGCCGACGACTTCCTTGACCGGCGATCGAATCTCGGTCGGGACCGCGACGCGGAACGCACGCGATCCAGCGGGAAGTTCGGCGACAAGCTCCGCGACTGGCTCGCCCCCGGGGGCGGTCGTGACACCTGGCTGTTCAGCGATCACGCCTTCGACCAGTTCGCCACGCCGATCTCCAACCCGTTTCTTGCCGAAGACCCCCGCGCCCTCACGGAAGTGCGGCCGATCTTCATCTACCAAAACGTGCCGTCGCCCCAACCCAACTTCCAAGGCGGCAACATCTTCTTCTTCGGCGGTCGCGCGAGTATCGCACTCACCGAGCGGTTCTCGTTCACGATCAACAAGCTCGGCGGTCTCGCCCTCGGCGCGAAGAACAAATCGTTCCGCGATAGCGAATTCGGCTTCGCCGAACTCTGGTTCGGTCCGAAGTTCACCTTCTACCGCGACCCCCAGGACGGAACGCTCGCCTCGGCCGGAGCGATCTTCCAACTGCCCAGCGGTCCCGCCAAGATCTTCCAGGACACCGGCAACTTCTCGATCGCGCCCTACGTCAGCGTCGGCAAGACACTCTGGGAGTTCCGCGAACTCGGGAGCTTCAACGGCATTCTGAATGCGGGCTACGCCTTCGCCGGCAACCGCGAACGCAGCGAATACTTCTACGCCACCGCGCATCTTGACTTCGACGTGCGAAACAACCATCGGCTCTACCCGGTGGCGGAACTAAACTGGTTCCAGTACACGCGCAGCGGATCAACGCAATCGGTGAGCGGCGAGGGACACGATCTCTTCAACTTCGGTAGCAAGTCCCGAGGCGCGAGTCTCGTCACCGGCGCGCTCGGCGCCCGCTACAAGATAACCGAGGCGGCGCAGATCGGTGCCGCGTTCGAACTGCCGCTCATCGGGAACAAGGATGTTTTTCAATACCGGTTTACGATGGACGTGATCTTCCGCTATTGAGCGGTCACCGGGCGGCGTCAAGATCGAGATCCGGAACGGTTTTCGAAACGACGATGCGAACTCCCTCCATGAGGGATTCGGCCGTGAATGGCTTCTGGACGAATCGACCATCGCCAAGTTCGATGCCTTGCCTCGCGATCTCTTCCGGCGTGTAGCCGCTCATGAAGACGAGCCGGACTTCGGGGTGGAACTGCCGGACCAGCGCGGCCACATCGGGCCCGCTGAGCTGCGGCATGACGACATCCGTGAGCAACAGATCGAGACGTTTCGCCTCACGTGCCAGCCGCACGGCATCGGCAACGCCCTCCGCTGACAGCACGTGAAAACCGTTCCGGGTCAGCACGCGGCGTGCGGTCGAGCGCACCATCACATCGTCTTCGACGAGCAGCACCGTGCCTCGAGAGGGGATCGGTGTCAGGTCGTCCGCGGAGATCGAGTGCATCGTCTCGGGCGGGGCTTCCAGTTCCTCCGTGCGGCCGGCGGCGGGCAAGTCGATTTCAAACGTGGTGCCTTTTCCCAATCGGGACCGGAAGCGGATTTCGCCCCCGAGGGCCTGCACGATGCCGTAGACGGTCGCCAGACCCAGCCCCGTTCCCTGGCCGATCTCTTTGGTGGTGAAGAACGGCTCGAAGATCTTCCGTTGAGTCGAATCGTCCATACCAACGCCGGTGTCCACGACGGAGAGGCGGGCGCGGACCTTGCCGTCGTCGTCGATCCTATCGGTATGGATTCGGATCGTGCCGCCGCCGGGCATCGCGTCCCGAGCGTTCACCGCCAGATTCACAATTACTTGATGGACCAACCCGATATCCGCACGGACCGACGGAAGGTCAGGCTCGAACCGCGTTTCCACCGAGACGGTCTCGCCCAGCACGCGGCCGAGCAGTCGCACGGCATCGGCGATGGCGACATTCAGATCCACGGGCGCGAGGTCGACCGGGCGCTGGCGGCTGAAAAGTAGTAGCTGCCCCGTCAGCGCCGTGGCGCGGTCGCCGGCCCGGCGGATGTCCGCGAGGAGATCCTGCCCCGGATGCCCGGCCGACAGAGTCTGGCCCAGTAACTCCGAGCAACCGTTGATCACCGTGAGCAGGTTGTTGAAATCGTGGGCGATCCCGCCGGCAAGCTGGCCGATCGCTTCCAGCTTCTGGCCTTGCCTCAAGCGGGATTCGAGTTCGGCTTCCTTGGCGAAATGCACCCGGATCTGTTCCATCTGCTGGCGAACCCGAACCCGGAGCACGCCGATCCAGGCGATCGACGCGATTGCCAACGCGCCCAAAGCCACGAACGCGTACCCCCACGGTTCGGGTAGGGAGAACCCGATGAGCAGAGTCGGGGCGGGCGGCACAGTCTCGCTCCGGGATGGGGGTCGGTTCCGATCAGGCCAGCCAGGCGGGGAGTTCGCCGGCCGGCGGCAATTTCACCACGGAGACGCTGGTGATGTGTTCGTGGTTGCCGACTTCCTCGACGGCGGCCGACGAGGGCACTGTATCAAGATTCAGCACGCCGATCGCTTCGCCGCCGGGCGTCTGCCGGCCGAGGTTCATTGCAGCGATGTTTACAGCATGCTTGCCGAAAGTGCTGCCCATGAACCCGATCACGCCGGGGCGATCGTGGTGGCTGAATACGAACAGCACGCCGTCCAGATAAGCTTCGAGGCGATAGGCGCCAAGCCGAACCAGGCGCAGGTATTCGTTGCCGAACAGCGTGCCGGCGGCCGTATAGGTCTTTTTGTCGGTCTCGACGTCGGCTTGCATCAGCGAGGCGAAGTCGTCTTTCTTCGGGGACGACGAGGAAATGATCTCGATGCCGCGATCGCGGGCCATGACCTCGGCGTTTACGAGGTTGACGCCGGCCATGTGCGATTCCAGCAGTCCAGCAGTGAACGCGCTCGTCAGGAGTTTCGTCTTCTTGCTCGCGAGATCGCCTTTGTAGGTGAGGATAACCTTTTTGATCTGCCCGTGGTTCATCTGCGAATGCAGCAAACCCAGTCGGCGGGCGAGATCCACGTATTGCTTGAGTTCGTCCAGTTCCTTCCGGTCGACCGCCGCCATGTTCACGGCGTTCGCGACGATCCCCTTCTGGAGGAAGTTCGCGATCAGTTCCGCCGCTTCGATGGCCACCGTCTCCTGAGCTTCGAACGTGGAGGCCCCGAGATGCGGCGTGAGCACGATGTTCGGCGCGCCAAGCAGAGGGTTCTCCGCGACAATCGGCTCTGCGCTGAAAACGTCGATCCCGGCCCCACCGATCGCTCCGGATTTCAATGCCTCGGCAAGCGCCGCCTCGTCCACGATGCCGCCGCGAGCCACGTTCAAAATGCGGGCGCCTTTCTTCATCTTCGCCAACTCGGCAGCACCAATCAGCGATTTCGTCTCGTCCGTCAGTGGCACATGGATCGTCAGGAAATCGACCTCAGGAAGCATCGCGTCGATAGAGGCCGCCGGTTTGTACCCCATCTCCGCGACCTTGTCCGGAGTGACGAACGGATCGAACGCGACGACCTTCATCTCTAGGCCGGCGGCGCGCTTCGCCACCTCGCGACCGATGCGCCCGAGGCCGATCACGCCAAGCGTCTTGCCAGTTACTTGAGTGCCGACGAACTTGTTGCGGTCCCAGCCGCCCTTCTTCATCGTCGCGTCGGCCTGCGGCACCAGCCGCGCCAGAGACATGAGCAGCGCGATCGTGTGTTCCGCCGCCGAGACGGTATTCCCGCCCGGCGTGTTCATCACGACGATCCCCTTGCGGGTCGCCGCCGGCACGTCGATCGTATCCACGCCGACGCCGGCGCGGGCGATCGCTCGCAGCTTCCCCGGATGTTCGAGCATCGCCGCCGTGATCTTCGCGGCCGAGCGCACGATCACAGCATCGTAGTCAGGCAGCGTCGCCTTGAGTTCGTCGGGCTTCTTCGCCAGATCGGGGCGATGGTCCACGGGCACGCCCAGCTTCTTGAGCGTTTCGGCGGCGGCGGCTTCCAGATTGTCAGCGATCAAAACGCGGGCCATCGGCGGGGATACCTTACCAAGGGTCTCGGGAAACTAAAGCTTGTTGTATGAAAGCAGCTATCATTCGACGCGGAACCGGTTCATCGGTTCGAGTCCAAGAGCAGAATCAGATCTTGAACGCTCGTTGTCCCGGGTGTCATCCGGCACGACTTCAGTCCCCGGAACCAAGTCAACTGCCGTTTCGCGAACTGACGCGTTCGCTGCTGGATGATCGCGACCGTTTCGCTCAACGACGGCTTCCCTTTCCGCAAATGCTCGATCAATTCCGAATAGCCCAATGCCTGCGACGCTTCTCGACCCATCGGCTTCGACATCAACGTGCGTACCTCGTTGAGCCAACCTGCTGCGAACATCGCTTCGACACGCTGATTGATCCGCTCGTAAAGCAACTCGCGAGGCCATTCGAGTACAAAGCAGGGGATGTCCACGGGCGGCGCGTCCCATGTCTGCTGGTGCTCGCTCAGCGGCTTCCCCGTCAGGTGAAAGACCTCCAGCGCCCTAACCACGCGCCTCACGTCGTTCGCGTGCAGCTTCGCCCCGAGTTTCGGATCGACGGCCACCAGCTTCGTGTGAAGGGCCTCATTTCCCTTCTCGTTAGCCTCCGCTTCGAGCCGTTTCCGAAGCCCTTCATCCGACGGTGGCGACTCGAACAATCCATGAAGCAGCGCCTTCAGGTAGAACGGCGTGCCGCCCACGAACAGCGGTCGCTTCCCCCGTTTTCGAATCTCCCCGCACGCCTCGTTCGTTCGCTCCAGCCACCACGCGACGTTCGCCGACTCCCACGGCTCCAGCACATCGATCAAGTAGTGCGGCACCCGCGCCCGCTCCTCCGCCGTCGGCTTCGCCGTGCCGATGTCGAGGCCGCGATAGAGGGTCATCGAGTCCATCGCCACGATCTCGCCGCCGATCCGTTCCGCCAACTCCAGCGCAAGGGCCGACTTCCCGCTCGCGGTCGGGCCGGTGAGAATCAACGCATCGGAGAAACTGAACAATGAGAGTCCACCACAAAGGGCACAATGAACGCAAAGGAAGACCGATTCATGATCTTAATCGCAGCGGACTTTTCTTTGTGTCCTTGGTGTCCTTTGTGGTAATTATTTCTTCATGCACTCTCGTCGCGATCTGCTTGCTTGCTGCGGTACCGGCCTCGGACTGCTCGGCCTCGCTGGCGTCATGACTGATGCCGGGGATGTCGACCCGCTCGCTCCGAAAAAGCCGCCGCTGCCCGCGAAGGCCAAGCGTGTCGTCCATCTCTTCATGAACGGCGGGCCGTCGCAGGTCGACACCTTCGACCCGAAGCCGATGCTCGACCAGTACCACGGCAAGCCGCTCACCGGTTCGAACCTCCGCACTGAACGCAAGACCGGCGCCCCGATGCGCTCGCCGTTCAAGTTCCAGAAGTACGGAAAGTCCGGCATCGAAGTCAGCGAACTCTTCGCGAAGACGGCGGCCCACATCGACGACATCTGCGTCGTCCGGAGCATGCACGCCGACGTGCCGAACCACGAGCCGTCACTCATGCTCATGAACTGCGGCGACGGACGCCTGCCGCGCCCCAGCATGGGCAGTTGGATCACCTACGGCCTCGGCAGCGAGAACCGGAACCTTCCCGGCTTCGTCGTCATGTGCCCCGGCGGCTACCCCATCGTCACGACACAGAACTGGCGATCCGCCTTCCTCCCCGGCGTCTACCAGGGCACGTACCTCGACACTAAACACACCGACGTTGATAAACTCGTCGCCCACATCCGCAACACCGAACTCCCCCTCGAACGCCAGCGCGAACAACTGGACCTGATCCAGGCACTCAACGAAAAGCACAAGGCGAAGCGGGCCGAGGACGCGAACCTCGAAGCCCGCATCCGCACCTTCGAACTCGCCTTCCGGATGCAGACCGAAGCCGCCGGCGTCTTCGACCTGACCCGCGAGACGAAGCAGGTCCGCGAACTCTACGGCGAAACGATCCACGGCCGGCAACTCCTCTACGCCCGCCGGCTCCTCGAGCGCGGCGTCCGCGTCGTGCAGCTCTGGAGCGGCGCGGGCCAGCCGTGGGACAACCACGACAACCTCGAGAAGCAGCACCGCGAACTGGCAAAGCAGTGGGACCAGCCGATCGCGGCGTTCCTAAGCGACCTCAAGCAGCGCGGCCTCTTCGACGACACGCTGATCCTCTGGGGCGGCGAGTTCGGCCGCACGCCCGTCGCCGAGTTCCCCGCCCTGAACGGCCGCGACCACAACCACTACGGCTTCACCTGCTGGCTCGCCGGCGGCGGCGTGAA
>JAHBXO010000071.1 GCA_019636445.1 Gemmataceae bacterium
GTTGCGTCTGGTAGAACATCATCGCCGCGAAGACCGCATCGCTCCATGCCGCCGCCTTGGCGTCCGGCGTCGCCGGCACGGGATTCGGCGTCGGCGCGAAGTGCGACGCGATGCGGTTGTGAAGTTGAGGAGCGGTGGCGAGCATGGGAATCCTCCGGTACGCAAGGTGGCGGAGGATTCGAGAGAAGTGGACAAAAGTCAAGTCAATCACACGGTGATTCGCGATCGCCAGGCCACGCGAGCGTCGCGGCGTCAGCCCGACGTGGCAGTGAAATGAGCCGCGTCTTTTTTCTTCCCGCTTTTTCTTCCCCGGCACTGGCAGGCGCGCGAGGACGCACAGCCTCCGCCACAGTTTCGCCACACACCTGCTGGAAGTTGGATACGATATCCGGACGCTGCAGGAACTGTTGGGCCACGCCAGCGTCGAAACGACGATGGTGTATCTGCACGTGATGAACAAGGGCGTGGGTGTGAAGAGTCCGCTGGACGACCTGTAGCGCAAGGAGCCATTACTGGCTTATCTTGCGCGGCGAGTCTTTTCGGCGTCGTGTCGCATGATGCGACAGTGTATGGGATTAAGCCCGTTCGCCGGGGCGTTCCCGGCGACGATGACAATCGTGCTTATCTTGCGCGTGGCGCAATCTAAGCACCTGTTCGGCGGCGGAGGGCTAGCGGGGTGGCAGTCGCGGTCGATGACATCGTGCCGCTCACCATCTTCCGGGTCGAAGCCTACGGGCTGTGGGGCACGCACGACGGGCAGACGGGTTCGGTGCATGTCTCCGACTTCACGGACGCTCCGCCCATCGACGAGGATCGTATCCCACGGGTCGGCGACACGGTACCGGTGCGGGTATTCAATGTGACTCCTCGCACCGAGGTCGAGTACGCTTGGGGCCGGCTGGTCTGCGACTTCGCGGCGTCGCTGGTCCTGACCAAAAGGCCGGCCGAACCAATCGCTGCACCTGACCCGGCCCTCAAAGCCGGGCCGGGCAGGTGAGCTCGGTCGTTCGGCGGCAGAGGGCTTTGGTGGTGGCGACCCTCGCGGAACTGAACGAAATCGCGAAGGGGCACACCGACTTCCACGTCGTGTCGTTCGACGGGCACCGACTGGTCGTGGTGGGCAGCTTCGACCTGTGCTACTACCACGGCATCGAGGTCCACTTTGTCGGGGTGGACCGCATCAACTTGCCTGTGTGGTTCGACCGCCCGGAGTTCACCGACGAGGGGCCGGTCAGCGACCCGTTGTCGGGCGTCGAACATCCGCGGCGGTATGTCATCCGCGCCGACTGCGGGCGGCACGAGGTCATCGCCGAGAGCGTCGAAATCGTCGTCGGCATGGTGTACTACTACGACCGCGGGGCACAGCTCCAGCCGGGCGAGCGGATCGCCCCCTGGGTCAAGCGGGCAGACGCCGAACCGTTCTCATGGCCCACCGACTTGAGTGAAAACGAAAATCCTTGAACGGCCTTCTCGGTCGCTCCGTCGTGTTTCCCGGCACCCTTCGATTCACCCACGCCCCACTCGATGATCGCACGGCTGCGTCGGGATGGTTCGTTCGTCGGCCTCCCTCCCTCGGCCCAAAGACCGAAGCGGGGCCAAACAGCTCTACGGGGTCGGCCGACTGCCACGCCAGTGACAACCGACTGTCACTCCGCCAGCGAGTGACGCAGCACAGAGGATGCGCGATCCTGTCAGCGGAGCTTCCCGCGGATCGCTCGAACCTCTCCGTTCCGCCGGCTCGGCTCCTCAAAACGATGGCTCGACCCCCGAAGGGTCCACTTTTTCTAGCGCGGAATTGCTGTCCCGCTCGACTGATGAACTGGCCATTTTCTCTTCCTTTCCCTATCATGCGCCGTTCACCGCCGTCCCGGCATACAACCCGACTGGTGCGTCGTCGCAGTCCGACGGAACGCAGGTCGGCCGGGCCGCCAAACCATTCAGGAGGGGGCACCATGGCCCTCGGACTCCTCGGCCAGAAGGTCGGGATGACGCAAGTTTTCACCGAAAAAGGCGACGCCGAACCGGTCACGGTCATCGAACTGGGGCCGTGCCGCGTGCTGCAAATCAAGGACAAGGATCCGAAGAAGGACGGCTACTCGGCCGTGCAACTCGGCTTCAAGGACAAGCCGCGGAAGAATGCGATCCGCGCCGAGCAGGGCCACGTGGCCGCGGGACTGAAGTCCAAGCGGAAGGAAGGCCGGCTGAAGGCGGGTGTGCAACTGCCGCCGAAGGCCGACTGCGAACCGCAGCGCTACGTCCGCGAGTTCCGCGTCGAAACGACCGATGCCAAGGTCGGCGACGTGCTGAACGTCGGCAAGGTCTTCGAAGGCGTCGCGTCCGTGGACGTGATCGGCACCTCGAAGGGCCGCGGCTACCAGGGCGTCATGAAGCGCCACAACTTCGACGGTCTGCCCGCCGCGCACGGTGCGAAGAAGGTCCACCGGCAAGCCGGTTCGACGTCGTCGCTCGCCAGCAACCGGGGTAGCGGTCGCCCGAAGAAGGGCCTGAAGCGCGCCGGCCAGTATGGCAACACGCGCGTGACGATCCGCAACCTGAAGGTGATCAAGATCGACGCCGAGAACAACCTGATCCTGGTCCGCGGCGCCGTCCCCGGCCATAACGGCGCGCTCGTGATGGTGCGCCCGACGAACATGAAGTAACACCGTTCGACCGGTCGGGACGCGCCCGCGTCCCGACTTCTTTTGATCATTTCGTCTATATCAACGGGAGTCGACCTCGCAGGCCGCTCCCGCCGTGATGAATCAACCACTGATGATCGACACATTGTGGTGTCGACGAATGCCCTGTCCTTACGACGATGTCATCGACGTTCGGTCCCCCGTCGAGTTTGCCGAGGATCATGTTCCCGGCGCGGTGAACCTTCCCGTTCTCAGCAACGCCGAACGAGTCGAAGTGGGGACGATCTACCGCGTGGACGGGGCGTTCGCGGCCCGCAAACTCGGAGCGGCGTACGTCTCCGCCAATATCAGCCGGCACCTGCGGGACCACTTCGCGACGAAATCCAAAGAATACAAGCCGCTGATCTATTGCTGGCGCGGCGGCCAGCGTTCGGCCAGTCTCGCAATCGTACTCGCGCAGGTTGGCTGGCGGGTCACAGTACTGCGGGGCGGCTACAAGACCTACCGGGAGCATGTCCGCCGTGAACTGGACCTGCTGCCGGGGCAGTTCACCTATCGGTTGATTGCCGGCGCGACCGGAACAGGGAAAACGCGGCTGCTCCACGCCCTCGCGCGGCAGGGCGCGCAGGCGCTTGACTTGGAGGCGCTGGCGCGGCATCGCGGGTCGCTACTGGGCGGGGACGGACCGCAGCCCTCGCAAAAAGGATTCGAATCGCAACTGTTGACCGAACTCGAATGTTACGATCCCGACCGCCCCGTTTGGGTGGAGGCCGAGAGCAACCGGATCGGCAACCTACACCTCCCGGCTTCCCTCTGGCGAACAATGCGGTGCGCCACCGGGGTGGAACTCCGAGTCCCGATCGAGCAACGCGTTCGCCAACTCCTGGCCGATTACGCCCATTTTGTCAACGATCCGGATTCGCTCCGCACACAGCTTGCGCGGATCTCACGGCGGCACGGTGCCCGGCAATTGAGTGAGTGGTCGCGGCTGATCGACGCCGGTTCGTGGGGCGAGTTCGTTGCATCCCTGCTGCGGATCCACTACGACCCCGCCTACGAACAGTCGGCCCGGAAGTGCTTTCCGAACCTGACTCGGTACCGGGACCTTCACGATACGACTTGCGCCACGCTCGCGACCTTGGCGACGGAATTGCGACTCGAGTCGTCGGATACGATCTCTCTCACTTCCCCGCTTTGAACGACTTCAATTCCGACAGCACCGTGCCGTCGGCGGCGTCCTTCCGCACCAGGCCCACGCCGGCGGCGTACCAGCGCGTCTCCTTGCCCGTCCGCGAATTGTCCGAGACCACCGGCAGCGCCGTGAACTCCCCGGCCGGCGTCTTGATTGCCTTCGCCGCCCCAACCTTGTATTGAATGGTCCACAATTCGCCGCCCTTCCACTGGTGCTCCGTGTTCCACGTCTGGTCCGGACGGACGACCGACTTCATGATGAGCGCCGGCTTCTCCGCTTCCGAGTTTTCCGTCTTCAACGAGAACACGTCGCCGTCGACGAACTTGAACACGCGCCGCAGCGTCGGCGGCGGGGTCTTCTCGCCCTTGTACGTCAGCGTCACGTAAGTGCCGTCCTTCTGCACATCCACGCCGACGACCTCCGTCGTCTTGACATCGTCCCCCTCGACGTACTCCCATTTGGTCCCGAGCGCGAGGGGGAAGTAGTCGGTCTTTTTGGCGGCCTTCGGCACCGGTGCCGCAGCGAGAACCGACGAGAGGACGACAAGACCAAGTCCGGAAAGGAAACGCATCGCGGGGCCTCCGGGGCGGGCACTGGTATCGTACCGAAGCGCCCGTCGGCCTGCACTTCGTTTCTTCTCATAAACCCTACCCGACCGGTCAGGCTTCGCTACCTTACCCACCACTACACGGGTGGCGGGCCGCAGGAACGTGGCCCACCGCCCGTGTGAACCTTTCCCGGAGCCTCCCGCATGATTTCCGCCCTCCTGCGACGGGCGGTGCCAATCCTGGCACTTCTCGCCCTCCTCGCGTCGCCGGTCGCGGCATCCGCCAGCGAAGCCAACCTCAAACTCCCGGACCTGAACTCCGCCGAATTCCTCGGCGGCATCGGAGGCAAGACGCTGCTCTTCAGCGGTCTCGCAGTCTCCATCGGCGGGCTGCTCTTCGGCCTGATGATCTACTCGCAACTGAAGAACCTGCCCGTCCACCAATCGATGAAGGACGTCAGCGAACTCATTTACGAAACCTGCAAGACGTATCTGTTCACGCAGGGGAAGTTCCTGTTCGTGCTCTGGCTCTTCATCGGCGCCATCATGACGGTCTACTTCGGCCAACTCGCCACCTTCACGAACGACAAAGGTGAACAGGTCCACGGCTACCCGGCCGATCGCATCGCGATCATCTTGGTGTTCAGCGTCATCGGCATCCTCGGCAGCTACGGCGTGGCGTGGTTCGGCATCCGCGTGAACACGTTCGCCAACAGCCGCACGGCGTTCGCCGCCCTCGGTGGTAAGGCGTATCCGTGCTACGCCATCCCGCTCAAGGCCGGCATCAGCATCGGCATGCTGCTCATCTCGGTCGAACTGCTCCTGATGCTCATCATCCTGATGTTCATCCCCGGCGAACTAGCCGGGCCGTGCTTCATCGGCTTCGCGATCGGCGAATCGCTCGGCGCCGCGGCGCTCCGCGTGGCCGGCGGCATCTTCACCAAGATCGCCGACATCGGCGCCGACCTGATGAAGATCGTCTTTAAGATCAAGGAAGACGACGCGCGGAACCCCGGCGTCATCGCCGACTGCACCGGCGACAACGCCGGCGACTCCGTCGGCCCGAGCGCCGACGGCTTCGAGACCTACGGCGTCACCGGTGTGGCACTCATCACCTTTATCCTCCTCGCCGTTGTGCCGGACCTGTACATCCCGGCGGGCGGCGATCCCTTGCGGCCCAGTCCGGAGCAGAAGCTCGAAGCCGCCAAAGCGGCCGGCGCCGTGCAGGTCCAGCTTCTGGTCTGGATCTTCATGATGCGCGTCATGATGGTGGTCGCCTCCGGCGTCTCGTACTTCATCAACGAAGCGATGGCGAAGGCGCAATACTCCGACAAGAAGGACTTCAACTACGAAGCCCCGCTCACCAAGCTCGTCTGGCTGACGTCCCTCGTCTCCGTCGCCGCCACCTACGGCGTGTCGTATCTGCTCATTCCGAACCTCGCGGGCGATAGCACCCTCTGGTGGAAGCTCTCGACGATCATCACCTGCGGCACGCTGGCCGGGGCGATCATCCCGGAACTGGTGAAGATCTTCACCTCGACCGAGTCGAAGCACGTCCGCGAAGTGGTCGTGTCGTCCGAACAGGGCGGCGCGTCGTTGAACATCCTCTCCGGCCTCGTGGCGGGGAACTTCAGCGCGTACTGGCTCGGCATGGTGCTCGTCGGCCTGATGGCGATCGCCTACGCGATCAGCCTCATCATGCCGCAGGGCCTCATGCTCGCCCCGGCTGTGTTCGCCTTCGGCCTCGTGGCGTTCGGCTTCCTCGGCATGGGGCCCGTCACCATCGCCGTCGACAGCTACGGCCCCGTGACCGACAACGCGCAGAGCGTGTACGAACTCTCGCAGATCGAGACGGTGCCGAACATCGAGAGCGACATCCAGACGACCTACGGCTTCAAGCCCGATTTCCACGTCGCGAAGGACAACCTGGAAAAGAACGACGGGGCCGGGAACACGTTCAAAGCGACGGCGAAGCCGGTGCTGATCGGCACGGCCGTCGTCGGCGCGGCCACGATGATCTTCAGCATCATCATGGGGCTGACCGACGGCCTGAAGCCGGAACTGATTACGAACCTCTCGATCCTGCACGCTCCGTTCCTGCTTGGCCTCATCACCGGCGGGGCGGTGATCTACTGGTTCACCGGCGCCAGCATGCAGGCCGTGACGACGGGCGCCTACCGCGCCGTGGAGTTCATCAAGGCGAACATCAAGCTGGACGACACGGTGGTGAAGGCCAGCACCGAGGACAGCAAGAAGGTCGTTGAGATCTGCACGAAGTACGCCCAGGCGGGGATGTTCAACATCTTCCTGACGGTGTTCTTCGCCACGCTCGGCTTCGCCTTTATCGAGAGCTGGTTCTTTATCGGCTATCTCATCAGTATCGCACTCTTCGGCCTGTATCAGGCGATCTTCATGGCTAACGCCGGCGGCGCGTGGGACAACGCGAAGAAGATCGTCGAGACGGAACTGAAGGCGAAGGGCACCGACTTGCACGCCGCGACCGTCGTCGGCGACACCGTCGGCGACCCGTTCAAGGACACCAGCTCCGTGGCCCTGAACCCGATCATCAAGTTCACGACGCTCTTCGGTCTGCTGGCCGTCGAGTTGGCGGAAGAGTTGAAGCACCGCAAGCAGAACGTGCCCGTGCTCGGCGACGTGCCGCTGCGGGCGCTCCTGGCGGTGGTGTTCGTGGTGATCTCGATGTTCTTCGTGTACCGCAGCTTCTACGGCATGCGGATCGGCGGCAAGGGCGGCCACGCGACGAAGTGATCGCCCCCGATTGATCGTTACGGCCCGGTTCTTCGGAACCGGGCCGTTTTCGTTCTCCCGGTCTCTCCGCCGCCACCGCGCCACCCATCCGCGGAAAGACGCCCGATTTCCGGAAGCGCCTATGCGCCGCAACGACTTACGTCGATTCCGACGCGGTTCGGGAATCGACGGCGACCGCCAACCCGGCAACGGCGGGTGGTTCGATCATGGTCTTCGGCCCCGGATGGGGCCGCGGCGTGTAGCCACGGGTGGAGCGAACGAAGTGAGCGGAACCCGTGGAACCGAGGGCGTTCAATCCGGCCCCGGCGGGTGGTTCGATCTTGGTTTTCGGCCCCGGATGGGGCCGTCGTCTGTAGCCACGGGTGGAGCGAGCGTCGCGAGCGGAACCCGTGGATGCGAGAGGCCTTTCAACCCTGCCCCGGAGGGGCAGTGGGACGATCCCGAATCTCATCCCTTCAATCGAACAGATACCGCTCGTCGAACTCGATCGCGTGTTTCCGCAGCATCCTCACAAATGGGGAATGTGTGACGCCTCGCCATTCGAATCATCGACGTGAACACAAAAGAAGTCGGGAAGCCCGATCCACTCTTGCGACCTCTCGCAGAAGCTAAAGTAGACTCTCCAAATCGGAGGGTGCTCGTCCGCGTAAAATTCGCTACCGTCAAGAACGAATGGGGCACACCCGAGCCTGCCAGCGTACTCGGTGGCAATTCTTTCTACGTCTGCCTGCTTCATGTTCGGCATCACGTTGCGTTGGTGTCGTATTGCGGGCTGAACGATCAGAACTTAATCGCGAAATGTCACGGCGAGTCCGTGTCAATGCCGGCGGCGCGGAGCTTGGCCATCAAGCGGTCCCGCTCCTGCTCCGCCTTCGCGGCCCGTGTCTCGGCGGCGCTGGCTTTCGTCTCGGCCGACTTGCGCTGCGCGTCGGCGATCTTCGCGTCCAACTCGGCCTGCTTCGCCCGCTCCTCCGCCTCGCGCGCCTGCGCCGCCACCGCGTCGGCCTCGTCGAACAACTCCTCGTACGTCAGGAACCGCTTCCCGTCCGGGCCGGCGATGACCAGGTCCCCGTCGCCCAGATCGAAGCGGATGCCGAGGCGCGGGCTGACCCAGCCGTTCGGCTGGTTGACGAGCGCGAACCGGTCGCCGATCCGTTCGTAAATCGTCAGCACCTTTTCATCCGGGTCGAAGACGACATACTCCTCCGCGCCATAATCGCGGTAGAAGACGAGTTTCTGCTCCATCTCCTTGCGGGAGTTCTTCGGCGAGAGGATTTCGAAGATGACCTGAGGGAAGACACCGCCTTCTTCCCACACCTTGTAGCTGCCGCGGTGGCCGCGCGGGCGGCCGAACGCAACGTAGACATCGGGCGCCTTGCAGATTTCCGGATGGCCTTCGACGGGATAGATGAGATTGTCGCCGGCGACGAATGCGGCCCGCTCGCCGACGCAGATGCGGTCGAGATTGCCCTTAATGGTCACGATCCATTCGTACTGGAGCGTATTCTCGGCCATGGGCTGACCGTCCGAATCGGGGTAGATGATCGGCGTGGATTTCGAGGGCAAGCCGGCGCTCATGCGAACCTCCCGATAGGCGACCGGCAGGGAAAGATTTCCCCCCGGTAGGACGGACTTCTAGTCCGTCCATACCACCCGGACGGACTAGAAGTCCGTCCTACCGGGGGGAAACAATCCGTTTCCGTTCGCCTTACCCAATGATAACCGATTCCCCCGCCTCGGGCACGCGGACGTCGGCGAAGCCGGCGGCGCGGAGCGTCTCGGCCATCGCGTCGGCCTGCTCGTGCTCACCGTGGATCAGCCGCATCTTGCCGACCTTGCCCACCAGTGGCGACAGGTACGCGAGGAAGTCGTCGCGGTCGGCGTGGCCGCTGAAGCCGTTCAGGTGCACCACGTCGATCCACTTGTTCCAGTCGCGGCCCTGGAAGCGGACGGTCGGCTTGTTCTCCAGCAGTCGCCGGCCGGTGGTGCCGTGCGCCTGGTAGCTGACGAGGGCGACGGTGCAGCGCGGGTCGTCGATGTTCTGCTTGAGGTGGGCGACGATGCGGCCGGCGTCGCACATGCCGGCGGACGCAATGATGATCGCGGGGCCGGGCTTCGTCACGAGGACCATGCTCTCCTCGAACTCGCGGACGTACTTCACGCCGTCGCCGCCGAGGATGCCGTGGCCCTCTTCCACCGCCTGCGCCACTTCCGCGGAAAGGCTGTTCGGGTGGGACCGGTACACATCGGCGATGTCGGCGGCGAGCGGGCTGTCGACGTAGATCGGCACCTTCGGGAACGCCCCTTCGCGCAGGCCCTTCTGGAGCAGGTGGATGATCAGCTGCGTGCGACCGAGGGCGAACGCCGGGATGAGCACCTTGCCGCGCCGGGCGACGGTCGCCTTCACCACGTCGTAAAGCTTGCGGACGGTCTCCTCCATCGGCTCGTGAATGCGGTTGCCGTAGGTCGATTCGCAGACGAGTACGTCGGCGGGTGGAACCGGGTGCGCCGGCTTGAGGATCGGGCTGCCGC
This sequence comes from Gemmataceae bacterium, assembly GCA_019636445.1. GTDB lineage: Bacteria > Planctomycetota > Planctomycetia > Gemmatales > Gemmataceae > Limnoglobus. The sequence continues at coordinate 9,680 of JAHBXO010000071.1, forward strand.
GCCGGCCGAGGTCGCCCGTGAACGTCAGCGTGCGCGGGCGGTCGAGCGCCTGCACGGTCACGTGCACCGCCGCCGAGCCGAGAATGTGCCCGGCTTCAACGAAGTGGAACTTCACCGACCGGCCGATCTCCACGTCCTTCTCGAACGGCACCATCACGAGCTGGTCGAAGACCCGGTGCACGTCGTTGTGCGTGTAGAGCGGCTGCACCCACGGCTCGGCGTAGTTCCGGGCGATGTTGATGTGCGCCGCGTCCTCCTCCTGGATCTTCGCCGAGTCCCGCAGCATCACGCGCAGGAGGTCCCGCGTCGGCGGCGTGCAGTAGATCGGCCCCGTGTAGCCCCGGCGCGTGAGCGTCGGCAGGTTGCCGCAGTGGTCGATGTGCGCGTGGCTGACGATGACGGCGTCGAGCTGCTCCGGATGGAACGGGAAGTGGCTGTTCCGCTCGCGGGCCTCCTCGCGCTTCCCCTGGTGCAGACCGCAGTCGAGGAGGATCTTCCGGTTGGCGGCTTCGAGGAGGTGCATGGAGCCGCCGACCGACGCGGCGGCGCCCCAGAAGGTCAATTGCGGTTCGTCGGTCGGTCCCGTCGTGGTGGATTTCATTTCTCCATTATAGGCCTGCGGAATTCGCGCGGCGGATTCGGCGTGCGAACCAGTCGATAAGCTACTGGGGACCGCAAACCCTCCCCGCGAGAACGTGCCATGTTCATCTACGAGAAGGCCCCGTTCCCCTCCTGCCACGCGTCGACGGTGGTCGAACACCGGCCGGGGAAGCTGATGGCCGCGTGGTTCGGCGGGACGGACGAAGGCGCGAAGGACGTGCAGATCTGGGGGAGCGAATTCGACGGGTCGGCCTGGAGCGCGCCGGTGGTGCTGGGCACGCAGCCGGGGCAGCCGTGCTGGAACCCGGTGCTGTTCAAGCTCGCGTCCGGTTCGCTGGTGCTCTGGTACAAGGCCGGGCCGAGTCCGTCGACGTGGGTGGGGTTCGAGCGCCGTTCGACGGACGACGGCAAGACCTGGACGAAGCCGGCCGTGATGCCGGCGGGGTTCTTCGGTCCGGTGCGGGCGAAGCCGATCCAGTTGAAGGACGGCACGTTGCTGGCGGGAACTTCGGTGGAGGCGGGCGCCGGCGCGACGCGCACCTGGACTCCCTTCGTCGACCGTTCGACCGACGATGGCGCGACCTGGATCCGTTCGAACGCCTACCAGACCGCCGGCAAGCACGCGCAGATCCAGCCGGCGCTCGTCGAGACGAACGGCAAGATCGTCGCGCTGTTGCGCTCGTTCGCGCCGTACAAGGTCTGCCGGGCGGAATCGACGGACGGCGGCAAGACGTTCTCGCCCGCGGTGGCGGTGGACGTGCCGAACCCGAGCGCAGGCATCGACGCGGTGAGCACGAAGGACGGCGACCTGTTCATGGTGTGCAACCCGGTGCCGCTGGGCCGCACGCCGCTCTCGCTGCTGCGCTCGACGGACGACGGGAAGACCTGGGCGAAGGCGCACGACCTGGAGACGGAGCCGGGCGAGTATTCGTACCCCGCGATGATCGTGGCGAGCAATGGCATGCTACGGCTGACGTACACGTGGCGGCGGACGCACATCAAGACGGTGGCCGTGGACCCGGCGAAGCTGCGGGGGTGAGCTCTACCGTCCTGGCCCCGGCCGGGGCCGCGGTCATGGCCCCGGTCTTGGCCCCGGCAGGGGCCGCGGCCTGTAGCCACGGGTGGAGCGCAGCGGAACCCGTGGAAAAGTTGACGAGAACACTCGCCCCGGATGGGGCGAAGGAACATTCGCGTGTCCCGCGACCCCGGCCGGGGTCGAATGGAATTGTTCGACTTCCACGGGTTCCGCTGCGCTCCACCCGTGGCTGGTATGTTCACTTTAGCCGCCCGGATCCCACTTCCTACTGGGAG
>JAHBXO010000072.1 GCA_019636445.1 Gemmataceae bacterium
TTCGTCGGCTTGTCCTGTTCCGGGAAGATCCAGTTCAACACGATTGGATCGAACAGGCCCAACAAGAACGAGACCAGGAGCGCGCCGGCCCAGATCCCCATCAGCAGTTGCCGATTGTCGACGTAGGGATTCCCCGGCACGGCCAAGGCCCAGACGCTGAACGCAAGCGCCGAGGCGAATGCGCGCCACCACGGCCAGGTCTTCAGTTTTGGAAACTTTTCCTTCTTCGCCGCCTTGGCGCTCAAGTACACCACCAGGAGCAGGAACGGCGTGAACGCGATCATGCCGCCGTAGAGCCACCAGTCCCAATTCGTCGGACGCGGGAGTTTCTGCTCGTCGGGGATCGACTTGAAATAGCGATACAACCCCTCGCACGCCGGCACCGCGACCCAGAACAGCGTGATGGATTCGATCGGGATGAATTCGACGAGTCGCTGAAGGGCGTTGCCGATCGGTTCGGGCGGTTTGGGTGGAGCGGATTTAGCAGGATCAGCGTCCGCGATCGGCGGTGATGCCGTCACGGAATTCATGGCAAGCGAGATCAAGCTCATCGAAGTGCTCCGAACGGGTTCCGCTCGTTCTAGCCCGGTTTCGGCTCCGCCGGCAATCGTGCCGCGAGCACCAGCAGCGCCAGCGCCAGCGTGATGGTGACGAAACTCAGGCCGAGGCTGACGAAGTGCCAGGTCGCGAATTGCTCCTTGGCGATTGCGGCGAGGTCCGGGTCGAAGCGGGCGAGGCGCAGGCGGCTGACGACGTCCGAGATCCACCAGCCGGCACCGACGGACGCGAGCGCGGCGAAGGCGAGTTGCACCCGCAGGCGGTGCCGTCCGGGCGATTCCTTCCGCCAGGTCCACGCCGTCGCGAACGCCAGGACGCCGCAGACCAGTTGTAACGCGAACAGTTTGGGGAAGATCGGCCCGACGCCGGCGCCGAAGAGCGCGAGGCCGAGGTTGTCCCGGTCCGCCTCCGTCGCCCCCGGTGGCACGATCGGCACGAACGCGGTCCGGTCGCTCGGTGCGGTCTTCACCACGTTCGGATAGGTGGCGACCAGGCTCGGCGCGACGACGAAGTTAAAGAACCCCGCCGCTCCGACCCAGACCCCCACCGCGACCACGTGCACCACCCGCAAGATCGTCTGCCGCATCGGACCATCTCCAATCTGGTTTTCGGTTCCCGCGATCAGCCGGCCGACGTTCGACCGATGCTTGACGACGACGAAGAGACTTCCCACGAAGCAATACCCGGCGACGGCATTGATCGGCGCGAGAGAAAGTTGCACCGCGACAAGCGCCATCACAGCGAGGATCGACGCAAGCGATACCATCCGCGAGACGAGCAGCGCGAGCAGCCAGACGCCCAGCGCGGCCGCGAAGGGGATCGGCGCGAGGACGGCCACGGTGCCGGCGCCGGTCGCCACGCCCTTGCCGCCGCGGAATCGAAGGTAGATCGGGAACAGGTGACCAAGGAACGCGCCCGCCGCCGCGCCGACCATGCTCCAATCGCGCGGGAACCCGGGTTGCTCCGCGAGCGCAGTCGTCACCGGAACGATCGCCGCGACGGGGAGCGCGCCCTTCAGGAAATCGAGGGAGAAGACGATGATGCCGTACTTCCGGCCCAGCACGCGCCCGACGTTCGTCGCGCCGATGTTCCCCGACCCGGCCGCGAAGAGATCGACGCCCTTCCACCGGCCGACGAGGTATCCGAACGGCAGCGCGCCGACGAGGTACGAAACGAACCACAAGACCGGAACGACGACGGAATCCATGACGAGATGGTATGGACCGACACCCGTTTAGCCGCGAGGCGCAGTCTTCGAAGCCGAGCGCGTCACGTCGACGAAATCAGGATTGCGTACACGCGAAGGTAACATGCTCGGCTCCGCGGACTCCGCCTCGCGGCTAAACAGTTAAGCCTTCCGGCACATCGATATCCATCGCCAACAACCGAACGGCCAGCGTCTTGCCTTGTGTGTCGGTCCGCAGGCTCCGGCTCGCGCCGCCGGCGAGGGCGTCGTACAACACGAAGTTCAGCGCATTCACGTTCGCCGCTTCGAAGCGCTCCACGCGGCTCGGCCCCCAATCGGCGAAATAGGCCGCAACGCGATCGGCGGTGAGATGCTCCGTCAGCCACGCGAATCCGGCGGGGGAATAGGCAATTACCGCGACGTTCGCGTGATTCCCCTTGTCGCCACTGCGGCCGTGCGCGATCGTCGAGAGCGGAACCGTCGGCATCATTCGTCCTTCGTCTCGCGGTCGGATTTCGATTCACCCATAAAGCTCAACCGTTCGCCGACGGTCTCGGAGAAATCGAGTTCCTCCAGGAATTCGGCGAGCGAGGCGTAGCGGTGGTCGGGGTTCTTCGCGAGCATCTTCGAGAGGATCTTGTCGAGGCTCTTGGGCACCTTTTTTCGGACGGAATGCGCGGCTTCGTAGGCGCCCTTTTCCTTGGCCTTGATGACGCCGAGAAGGCTGTCGGCGTGGAAGGGGGTCCGGCCGGTGAGGCAGCGGTAGAAGACGCAGCCGAGGGAATAGATGTCGCAGCGGGCGTCGACGTTCTTGGCGTCGCGCGCCTGTTCGGGGGCGGCGTAGAGGGGCGTGCCGATGCCGATGCCGGTCTGCGTGAGTCCTTCGAGGGTGTCCTCGGCGGTCTTGGCGAGGCCGAGGTCGGCGAGTTTGACGGTGCCGTCGCCGGCGATGAGGAGGTTGTCGGGTTTGACGTCGCGATGGACGAAGCCGCGCTCGTGGGCGTAGAGGAGCGCGACGGCGGCGGCGTGGGCGACGTGGGCGGCGTCTTCGACGCTGAAATGGCCAAGCTTCTCGAGCCAGCCGCCGACGCTGCCGCCGGTGAGCAGTTCCATCGCGAGGTAGACGAAGCCGTGGTCCTCGCCGGCGCGGATCAGGTGGACGATGTTCGGGTGTTCGAGCTTCGCCATGGCGCGGATTTCGCGGTCGAAGCGCTGCACGAATCCGGGCTTGGTCGCCATCTCCTGCGAGAGGACCTTGAGCGCGACGAAGCGGTGTTTGGAATCCTGCACGGCCTTGTAGACGGTGCCCATGCCGCCGGCGCCGAGCTTGCCGACGAGGCGGAAATCGCCGAGGTGCGTGAGCGCCACCTTCTTCGGCGCGGGCGGCGGCGGCGGTGCCGCGGGGGGCGGCGGGGGCGAGAGCTTGAGCTTCACTTCCGTCTTCGGTAGGAGCTTCGAACCGGCCGGCGGAATGTAGTCCACGGTCGTTTCGAGGTCTTCGACGACGGGGATTTTGTCCGGGACCGCGCCGAGCTTGGCTTCGGGCAGCGGCGTGTAATCCTGGGTGGTTTCAAGGTCGGGCTTCGAGTCCGATTTGGCGAAGGGCTTGTAGACGGCCATGGCCGGCGCTCGCGGGAGGGATGCCGCCACTGTACCCGAACGGTTCGGGACTTACAATCTTCGGAATACCACCCTCTCCGGAGTTCCCCACCGTGCCGACCAACGCTCCCTTGAACCGCAAGCTTCGCATGGGCCTCGTCGGGGGCGGCCAGGGCGCCTTCATCGGCCGCGTCCACGCCACCGCCGGCGTGCTCGACAACCGCGCGGCGCTCGTGGCCGGGGCGCTTTCCAGCGATCCCGTGAAGGCGAAGGCATCCGCCGCCGACTACGACATCCCGGCCGACCGCGCCTATGGCAGCGTGAAGGAGATGGTCGCCGCCGAGGCGAAGCGAGCGGATAAGATCGACTTCGCCTCGGTCGCCACGCCGAACCACACGCACTTCGAACTCGCGAAGACGCTGGCCGAGGCCGGGTTCAACGTCATCTGCGACAAGCCGCTGACGTTCGACCTCGAACAGGCGGAGGAGTTGCTGAAGGTCGTCGAGAAGACCGGCGTCGTCTTCGCCGTGACGCACAACTACACCGGCTACCCGCTCGTGCGCCAGGCACGCGAGATGATTCTGAATGGCGAACTCGGCGAGATCAATGCCACGCGCAGCAACTACATCCAGGGCTGGCTCCGCACGCGGCTGGAGAGCGACAACCAAAAGCAGGCCGCGTGGCGGACCGATCCGTCGAAGTCCGGCATCGCCGGCTGCTTCGGCGACATCGGTACGCATGCCTACAACCTCGGCCGCTACATGACGGGCCTGCTGCCGAAGGAAATCTCCGGGCACCTCAAGGTCTTCGTCGAAGGCCGGGCGCTCGACGACTACGGCACCGCGATCGTGCGCTACGAGAACGGCGCGCTCGGCACCGTGACCGCCAGCCAGATCAGCCACGGTCGCGAAAACGATCTCTTCATCGAAGTCGACGGCACGAAGGGCGCGATCCAGTGGCGGCAGGAGAACCCGAACGAGTTGATCGTCCGCAAGAACGGCGAGCCGCACAAGATCTATACCCGCGCCGGCGGGGGCTACCTCGGCGCCGCGGCCGGGGCGGCGAGCCGTTTGCCGAGCGGGCATCCGGAGGCGTTCTTCGAGGCGTTCGCGAACGTCTACACGGCCGCCTACGACGCGATGGTGAAGAAGGCGGCCGGCGAGAAGGTCGAAAGTGTGAACACGATTTATCCGAACGTCTACGACGGCGTGGAGGGGATGTTGTTCATCACGCAAGTGGTGGCCAGCAGCCAGCAGAACGGCGCGTGGCTGCCGTTCCGCCACCCGAAGAGCCGGAAGTGATACCTTCCCATCTTAGGCTCGCCGGTTTGTTCGAGAATTCGAACTGCTGAACCCGGTGAAGTCCGTTCTTGGCCCCGGAGGGGCCGCCGGGTGTAGTCACGGGTGAAGCGCAGCGGAACCCGTGGTGCCGGGGCTTACGATACAGTTGGAACTGCCCCGGAGGGGCAGGGGGAGCGTTCCTTCGCCCCTCCGGGGCGACTGGATTCAGAAGATTCTTCCACGGGTTTCGCTTCGCTTCACCCGTGGCCACAACCCGTTGCCCCATCCGGGGCAAAAACCAATAGCCATCGTGCAGATCAGCGACCAGTCGAAGGTGGCAGATAAATCCGGGAAGACAAATTTGATCAACCCGGTTTGCGATAGATCCCGACCACCTCGGAGATGAACAGGTCGCGAACGAACGGGATCCACTTCAGCGGTGCCACTCGCCGTCGGATGTTGTCCTGTCGGTGGAGTTGAACGAATCCGCTCCGTCGGATGTGGCGGTCGAACTTGCGGACGGTCAGCCGGTGGAGGCCGAGCGCCTCCCACGTGCAATCCGTCGGCAGGCCGATGACGCGCATGCACACGGCCTGCGGGAAGAGCAGGTGCGACCACCAGCCCGGCAGCCGTGTCCAGGTGTGCTTGCCGTGGGGATGGCCCCACGGCGGGCCGAAGCTCAGCAGCAGCAACCCGCCGGGCTTCAACACCCGCCGCATCTCGGCGAGTGCGAGATCCGGCTTCGGCACGTGCTCCAGCACGTCCACGCAGAAGACCGTATCGAAGGATGCGTCCGCGAACGGCAGCCGCTCGCCGGCATAGCAGACGAACTCGATCCCGTCGACGCCGCGCCTCGCGGCTTCCCCCCGTGCGAACGCGAGTTTATACTCCTCCAGGTCCACGCCGGCTGCCGAGGCGGCGTGCTCGCGCAGGGCGAACGTCAGCCCGCCCGCGCCGCAGCCGAAATCGAGCACGCGACCGCCGACCCACTCGCGATTGAGTGAAAGAAACCGCTCGATCGATTTCTTCCCTTTCGCGAGTTCGTGCTCGAAGTATTTGCCGAGAAAAGCCGACTTGTCTTCATGCGCGTGCAGCGCCACCAGCTCCCCCGCCTCGGCGGACTGTTCGGGAAACAACCGCTGGTAGAACCGGCACAGGCGATCGAGCACGGGCATCCGCGCACCTCGGGAGTCCACGGTCCGAATGGCAATATCTAGTTTGGGTTTTCCGATAGACCAGCGGCATTCCCGGTTCAACTCACCGACCACTCGGCTTCGCGCGCATCCGTTTCGGACAGCCACCAGCCGCGGACTTCCGGCTCGCCGTCGGGGAAACCGACGATGAGATTCACGACCGCTTCGGAGTAGTTCCGCTCGCGGTCGAGCCGGCTCGGCACCGGCGCGCTCGCCGGGTGCGAATGGTAGACCGCCAGCACGTCGACCCCGTCGGCGCGCATCGCCTTCATCGCCGCGAACAGGCTGCGTGGCTCGGAAACGAACTCCGTCGCCGAGTGCAATTCGTTGACGAGGGGGAAGATCGCGCGAACCTCGCCGACGCCGGCGGCCACCGTACCGGCGAGCAGGCCGCAGCATTCGAGCGGTCGGGCCGCGACGGCGCGCGCCAGCATTTCTTCGTGGATCGGGCGCGGAATGCGCAGGCGAAACGGGGCCATGCTCGTAATTTTATCTCTGGTCCGATTACCGAGGATGATTTCCATGACGCTCGCCGACCTGAACGGCCAAACCGTCGCCTTCGCCGCGTCCGGCGGTCTCGATTCCTGCACGGTCACCAAGTGGCTCTCCGAGCACGGCGTCCGCGTCGTCGCGTTCACGGCCGACATCGCGCAGCCGGACGAGACCGACTTCGGCGAGATCGAGAAGCGCATGCGCGCCAGCGGAGCGTCCGACTATATCGCGATTCCGCTGCACGAGATGATCGCCGAGGCCGGCATCGAGGTCATCCAGTTCCAGGCGAAGTACGAAGGCGACTACTGGAATACGACCGGCATCGGCCGGCACGTGATCGTCGCCGGCATCCTGCCCGAGATGGCGAAGCGCGGCATCAAGGTCCTCGGCCACGGTGCCACCGGCCGCGGCAACGACCAGGTCCGCTTCCAGCTTTGCACCAACATGCTCGACCCGACCGTGAGCATCTACGCCCCGTGGCGGGACGAGGCGTTCCTCGGCAAGTTCCGCGGCCGCTCGGAGATGATCGACTACTGCGAAGGGCACAAGCTGCCGATCAAGGCGTCCCGCTCCGCGCCGTACTCCACCGACTCGAACCTGCTGGGCCTCACGCACGAGGCCGGCCAACTGGAGCACCTCACGACCGGCCCCTGGTTCGTCACCCCCGGCATGGGCGTGCGCCCCGAAGCGGCGCCGGACAAGCCCGAAGACGTGACGGTGAAGTTCCTCAACGGCCGCCCCGTCGCCATCAACGGGCAAAAGGTCTCCGCCTTCGAAGCCATCAAACTCGCCAACGAGATTGGCGGCAAGCACGCCGTCGGCATCTGCACCCACCTCGTCGAGAACCGGTTCGTCGGCATCAAGTCCCGCGGCGTCTACGAGGCACCGGGCATGGAACTCCTCGGCACCGCGTTCCGCTACCTGCTCCAACTCGTGCTGGACCGCCGCAGCCGCGAATTGTACGACGCCCTTTCCCCCTTCGTCGCCAAGCAGATCTACCAGGGCTACGGCTTCGACCTCGCCACCCACATGGCGCGGGAGGCGCTCAAGCCGGTACTGAAGTTGCTCGACGGCACGATCACCCTCAAGCTCTACAAGGGAACGGCAAACTACGCCGCCGCCGCGGACGTCCGGCACGGGATGTACTCGGAATCGAACGCGTCGATGGAAGCGATCGGCGAGTTCAACCACGCCGACAGCGAAGGCTTCCTGCGCGTGTTGCAGGTATCGGCGCGGGCACTGGCGGCGAACAAGCAAGTGACGCCGCCGGCCTGGGCGAAGTGATTCCGCCGGTTCCAACCCCGGGCGGGCATTCGGCGTTATAATGGCGTGAGTGCCCGTCCGCGCGATCCCGACCGGAAGTTCCCATGTCCCAGGCCATCGTCGATCCGGCCGAACTGCGGCGCTTCGCCGCCAACCTCAAGCGGTTCAATGCCGACCTCCAGACGAATCTCGCCGGCCTGCACGGCCAGCTCGTCGGGTTGGGCGACACCTGGCGGGATCAGGAACACGAAAAGTTCCGCGCCGAATTCGAGTCCACCGCGCACGTGCTCGAGCGCTTCATCGAGGCGGCCAACCTGCACATCCCGTTCCTGCTCCGCAAGGCCGAGCGGATCGAAGAATACCTGAGCCAGCGATGAACGCGACCGCCGCCGACGTTCGGTCGATCGATGCCCTGCGCGAGTGGCAGATCGCGCTGGCGAACTACCGCGCGTCCGCGGCGGAAGTTCTGTCGGGCCTCGAAATGGAGATCCGCCGCGCGTACGACTGGATTGAAGACCAGGCGAAGCGATGGAAGTCGGCCGTGAAGGATTGCGAGGAGGAAGTCCTGCGGGCGAAGAACGAACTGTCGGGCCGGAAGTTCGAGGACGCGACGGGCCGCATGCCCGACACCACCGTGCAGGAGCGGAACCTTCGCCGCGCCAAGGCGCGGCTGGAGCATGCCGAGGAGCAGGTGGCGAAATGCCGGAGCTGGCACCAGCGCCTGCCGAAGATCATCGAAGAGAATTACAGCGGTCCCGCGCGGCGGCTGACGACGTTTATCGAGGTGGACGTACCGAACGCCATCGCGCTTCTGGCGCGGCGGATCGCCGCGCTCGAGAGCTATGCGGAGCTGAAGCCGGACTTCGCCCCCGCGCCGTCGGTCGCCGCCCTGCCCATGCCATCCCCCGCCGCGCCGACCGGAGACACCCCGTGAGAGTCGGCGCCAACCGCAGCCAGTTGTTCGATGCCCAGAAATCGGCCCGCGCGCACTGGGACAACCTGCAGGATGTGTGGGACGACGTCGCTCGCCGCGAGTTCGACGAAACGACGTGGCAGCCGCTCGACCGCCACGTCGGCGATCTGCTCCGCGCCATCGACCAACTCAGCGTCGTCTTCGCCCAGATCCGCAACGAGTGTGAATTCCCCGGCTGAGTCCGGCCCCGAGACCCGCCATGTCCGAATCGCTCTTCGACCGCGAACGCTCCGCCCTCGATCGGCTGCTCGCACTGATCCACGACCGGGCGAAGGGGGAAATCGAAATCGCGGCGACGTACGAATCCGGCGCCGACGAGATCGAGAAGGAGATTCAGAAGATCCGCCGGCAGGTGGCCGCCGGCCGCAAAGCCGCCCGCGACGCGGTCGACGAGGCGCACCAACAACGCTTCGCCGACATGTCCGGACGGTATGCTTCGCGGCAGTCCGCCGCCGATACGACGCGCGACGAAGCCATCCGCAAGGTCGAAGACCGCTTCCAGGACACCGACCAGAAAACGCGCACGAAGTACCAGGATCGACTCTGGACGATCGATTCTCTGGTGGAAGCGGCGGAGAAGGAGGCGAACGACCACCATCAGAAACTCGTGCGTCAGGCCGAGAGCGCGCGGAAGAAGTTCGCGGACCTCTGGACGCGTGTGGAGCCGGCGCTCGCGCGAGTCGGCCTCGAGAAGAAGGACGCCGAGTTCCCGCCCGAACGGCTCCCCAGCCCGACGCCCACCGACCCCGAAGGCAAGTTGCAATCGTGCGTGGAGGACGTGGAGGAGGCTGCGACCGCGACCCTTTCGTGCGTCCTGCCGAAGCTCTTGCGCCCGTTGGCGGCGCTCGGCCTCGCGTTGGTCCTCGGCGCCGTTGCCTTGGGTATCGGCCTGGCCGTAATGCAGACCAAATTCGCCGTCGCCCTCGGCCTCGCCGTCGCGCTCTTTGGCGGCATCGGCCTGTACCAGCTCCTCTTGTTCCTTGCCCGGCGGCAGGTGCGCACGCGAGCGGTGCAGTTCGGCGTCTTCCAGGCCGAGGCCGGCCGCGCCGCGAACTCCCTCCAGGACTACGCCAAGGCCACCCTCTCCCGCCAGATCGCCGACCTCAAGCAACGCCAGGCGACCGACCGCAAACGCGCCGACGAGCACTTCCTGCCAATGCTCGACAAACTCGCCGCCGAACGCACCAACAATCGGGACCGGATCGAATCCGAATACACCGATCGCCTGGACCGGATCGGCCAGGACCGGTTCATCGAAGAGAAGTCGCTCGAGGAGAAGTACGCCGCCGAACTCGCCGCCGCCGACGCGAAATTCGACAAGCAACTCCGCGAAGCCGAGGACCGTTATTCCAGCAAGATGTCCGCCGTCATCGCCACGCGAGGCGGCGACTGGAACGCCATGGCGTACGCCTGGCACACCGGTGTCGCCGAAGTCGGCGCCGTCCTCGACGACCTCAAAGCGCACGGCCAGAAGACCTTTCCCAAATGGGGCGAACTCCTCGACGGCCAACGCCAGCTTCCCGCGACCGTCCCCAACGGCATCCGCTACGGCGCGCTCAAGGTGGACATGTACACCCTGCCGGAGGGCGAACCGCTCGACGAACGCCTCGCCCCCGACACGCCCATCCGCCTCTTCGTGCCGGCTTATCTTCCATTCCCGGACAAGTGCTCCGTGCTGCTCAAGGCGCAGGATCAGGGCCGCGCCGCCGCCGTGAACGCCATCCAGGCGACCATGCTGCGCTTCCTCACCGGATTGCCGCCGGGTAAGGTCCGCTTCACCATCATCGACCCCGTCGGACTCGGCGAGAACTTCGCCGCCTTCATGCACCTCGCGGACTACGACGAGCAACTCGTCGGCTCGCGCATCTGGACCGAAGCCGGGCAGATCGAAAAACGCCTGCTCGACATCACCGAGCACATGGAGAACGTGATCCAGAAATACCTGAGGAACCAGTACAAGAGCATCGAGGAGTACAACCGCGCCGCCGGCGAAGTGGCGGAACCGTACCGTGTGCTCGTCATCGCGAACTTCCCGACGAACTTCACGCCCGACGCTGCCCGACGACTCATCAGCATCCTGTCCAGCGGTCCCGCGTGCGGCGTGTGCACGCTCATCAGTGTCGACACGAAAGCGGCGCTGCCCCGCGATTTCCGCCTCGCCGATCTCGAACAGGTCGCGTTCAACCTTGTCTGGAAGGACGGGAAGTTCACGCCGACCGACCCGACGCTCGCGTCGTTCCCGCTGACTCTGGATGCGCCGCCGGAACCGACGGAACTCGCGGCGCTCGTGCGCAAGGTCGGCGAGGCCAGCCGCGACGCGGCGAGAGTGGAAGTGCCGTTCGATTTCATCCTGCCGAAACCCGAAGCGATTTGGACATCCAGTTCTGCGAAGTCGTTCGACGTGCCGATCGGCCGCGCCGGTGCCACCAAGCGACAGATCTTTACGCTGGGCCGCGGCACTGCCCAGCACGCCCTCGTCGCCGGGAAGACCGGTTCGGGCAAATCGACACTCCTACACGCCCTCATCACAAACCTTGCGACGATGTACTCGCCCGACGAGGCCGAGTTGTACCTCATCGACTTCAAGAAGGGGGTTGAGTTCCGCGCCTATGCCGCCAACCGCCTCCCGCACGCCCGCGTCGTTGCCATCGAGAGCGAACGCGAGTTCGGCCTCAGCGTCCTCCAGAAACTCGACGCCGAACTCCGCGATCGGGGCGACCGCTTCCGCGCCGCCGGCGCCAACGACCTCGACGGCTACCGCGATTGGCTGAAATCCCAAGGCAAACCGCCGATCCTTCCCCGCATC
>JAHBXO010000073.1 GCA_019636445.1 Gemmataceae bacterium
ATCGGTTCACCCGTATCGCCGCAGGTCGAGACCAGCGGTTCGATCGGAATCTCGCCAAGCAGAGGCACGCCGATCTCGCTCGCGAGCTTTCGACCGCCGCCGCTCCCGAACGGAGATACGCGCCCGGACGGCGTTTCGAGATAACTCATGTTCTCGATGATGCCGAGGATCGGCACACGCACTTCCTGGAACATCGAGACGCCTTTGCGGGCATCGATCAGGCTGACTTCGGCCGGCTGCGTCACGACGATCGCGCCGGTCAGCGGTGCCTGCTGCGAGAGCGTGAGCTGGGCATCGCCGGTACCGGGTGGAAGGTCGATGATGAGGAAGTCGAGATCGCCCCACGGCACTTGCACCAGGAACGTGCCGACGGCCTGCGCGACCTTCGGCCCTCGCCAGATGATCGCCTGCGCCGGGTCCACGAGGAAGCCCATGCTCATCAGATTGATGCCGTACTTCTCGATCGGGAACGGGACCTTCGTCTGATCCACGAGGCCGAGGCCGAACATGAGGGGCACGCTGGGGCCGTAGATGTCGGCGTCCATGAGGCCGACACGCTGGCCCGCGGCGCGCAAGGCGAGGGAAAGATTGGCGGCGACCGTGGATTTCCCCACACCGCCCTTCCCGCTCGCGACGGCGATCACGTGCTTGACTCCCGGCAAACTGATCTTCTGGCCGGGCATGGGTCCGCTCATTCGTTCGCTCCTGGTGTTATTTCGATTCGCTTAGGGAACGCAGCAGTTCGACCGGGTAGATGCCGGTATCGTGGCCGTCGTTCCAGGTAATTTGGTAGGCGTAGTGGCCGAGCGGTTTCATCGCGGTCGGCGACGGCGGGCCGGCCGCCGCTTCCTGGGCCGAGAGTACGCGGAACGGGTCGGCCGGTTTGGACCGTTCTTCATTGCAGGTCGCACAGGGGCAGTTCTTCCGCAACTGGCGCCAGCTGGCATGCGTGCTGGCGCCATCGCTCCATTCGATGCGCAGCCCTTCACCTTCGCGACGCAACGCGAGCGGCTTGATGGCGTTGGTTTCGGAGTTCATGTTCCCATTATAGAAACGAAACGGCCCGGCCGAAGCCGGGCCATCGAGATGGAGATCAGTGCGGCTCACTGGAACGTGACCACGACCTGAGCGCCAACGGTGCGGGCCTGGATGGTGTAATCCTTGCCACCCAGCTTCGCCTTGCCGGTCCAGTTGCCGGCTGCGTCCAGCGGTCCGCTCGCCACGCTCGTGCGCTTGCCGTCCGGCATGAGCAAGCCGAAATCCACCGTCGCGGTCCGCTTCACGCCCGGCATCGGGTTCGGCGGCGTGCGAATCACGATCTGCTGCTTCGCGTCCAACACCCCGCTCATCTGGCTCGTCCGGGGCGACAGGCGCGTCACACGCTCTTCCGTCACGATCAGCGGCAGCGGCACGTCCGAGCCGCCGGCCTCGCGAAAAAGCGCATCGCCCGTCGTGCTCCATGTGCCGGTCACTACCGCGGTCTTGCGGTCCTGGGCGATCTCCACCTTGAGCGACTCGCGGCGGATCACGGCCTTCGCCGACTTGTCGAGTTCGATCGATTGAATCGTGCAGTTCGGCGGCGCCGCCACGGTGCGCTGAAAGCCGGTCGTCGCCGCTCCGTTGCCGTCCCGCACACGCAACGCCAGCGTCTCGGCCCGGCGGTTCTTCTCCACCTTTTCCGTCGAATCCGTGACGGTCAGTGTCGCGGTGTAGACGGCCTGCTTCTGCGCCTGAATCTCCACCGTCTGCACCATCACCTGCGGCTCTTTGCGAGCCTTCGAGAAGGCCGTCAGCACGATGTGCTGCTGGCCCGGCTGGTCCAGTTGCACGTACTTCTCGATCGGGCCGGGCTGCGCCGTCAGGTGTTCGGTCTTCCCGCCCAGCCGCCAGATCACTTCGTCGGCGTTTTCCAACTCGCCGGTGATGCGGAAGGTCGCCGGCGCCTGCGTGCCGCTGATCGCCTCGACCTTAAAGCCCTTGATGGCGGGCGGCAAGATGTTCGGACTGGTGGTCGGCGCCGAGAGGTCGACCGAAATGCTCCGGTTGTTTTCTTCGTTCAGGAAATTGCGGACCGACAACCCCACCCGATAACTTCCGGGCTTGGAGTAGGTGTGGGTCACCAGGGGTTTCTCCGGATCGTACGCTTCGAGCGGCGAACCGTCGCCGAAGTCCCACCAACCGGATTGACCGCTGGCCATGCTTTGCAGGGAGACCGTGAGGCCTTCCACCTCGCCGACGGCGAAGTTCGCGACCGGTTTCGGCGGCTTCACGACCTTGTCGAAGATCGCGTTGGCGTACATCATGATCGCCCCGGTGCACAGACCGAGGAAACTGCCCACGACGACCTTGAACATCCCCTTGATGCGCGACGGTTTCTTCTCGTCACTCACGGCCGATGCCCTCCTGGCGCTTTACGGAAAGTGGCGGAGAATAGCCGGCCGGCGGCGAATTGGGAAGAGGGAAATGCAGGAGTCAGGGATCAGGGTACAGGAAGGAACTCGACGTTCGCCGGTTATTGATCACGGAATGGCCACCGAGACTTCGCGAGTGACACGGCTGTCGGGGATCTTGACGACCTTGCCCAGGCGCCGGCCGTCGGGCATCGTGGCGATCACCGCCAGATATCGATGTTGAGAACGCCGCAACTCCCGACCGAACGGCGACGTCCTCCCGCTGACGGCCACTTGGACGGGGATCAGCCGACCCTCGAACGGATCGGCAATTGTGGACCACATCCGCGATACGGGAGGGAGCAAGTGGACGATCGCTTCATCGGCCTGTTCGTATCGAGGGAACGCCTCGCAACTCACCGAGCGTGGTTGATCGTTAGAGAACAGGACCGCGACCGAGAGTTCAAAGCTCGAATCCCATCTTTGCACCTGAATCGGGACGTACTCCCACGCCAGCCCGCCGAGCGTGAATAGTACGACAACCGCGAGCAACTTACGGCGCATTGGATCCTCGTTTGGGAGTGCGGAGTGTAAACCCGCAAGACCGTTTAGCAGCGAGGTGGAGTCGTCGGAGTCGAGCGCGTGAGGGAGGTGACGCGCTCGGCTCCGCAGACTCCGCCTCGCCGCTAAACGGGGTTTTCACTCCGCACTCCGCACTCCGCACTACGCGTTTCTTCACCTCCCCATCGCTTCGATCTTCTTCCAGATCGCCGGCGGGACGGGCATCACGGACAAACGGGACATGCGGACGAGTTCCCACTCGGCAAAGGCTTCGTCGGCCTTGATGGCCGCGAGCGTCACCGGCGACTTCAAACGCCTCACCGGTTTCACGTCCAGCACGACGGCCTTCGGATCGTCCTCCGTCGCACGCGGGGCGGTCGTCACCTCCATCACGCCGACGATCGCCTTCTCTTTGCCAGTGTGGTACAAGAAGACCCGGTCGCCGGGTTGGGCGGCGCGAAGGTGTTTTAACGCCAGCGCGTTCGAGACGCCGTCCCAAACGGTCGTACCGGCGGCTTCGAGGTCGGAATAGCTGAAGCAATCGGGTTCGATCTTGAAGAGCCAGTTCGCCATCGTCTGCACCGGTCAGGGGTTGTAGCGATCGAGGAGTCGCTTGCCGATGTTGCGGAGGAACGGCCGGTCCTTGGCCTTGGGATCGCGAATGGCAGCGGCGTCCGCGTCCCGGCCGAAGATGATCGTGCGGGCCTTCTCGACCTGTTCCGGCGTCCAGCGCACGAGCCGTTCGCGGGCCAGTTCGTGGATCGCGGCAACGGAAAAAGGGGACTTCATCGCGTCGAAGTGGTTAATGCCGATCAGCACGGCCGGGATCCCCTGCCGCTGGAGTTCGCGGGGCCACTGGCTCTCGATGTTGACGAGCGTGTCGTGCGCGAGGCCGGGCACCTTGCAGACCACGGCGCAGAACTCGATCGACTCGTCGATCAAAACCGGCTCGGTGGCGGCGACCTGGCGCAGGCCCGGGGCGAGCGACTTGATGAACGGCACCTGCGGCTTGGGCAGGCCGATGCCGATGGTGGCCAGTTCCGTGCCGGTGTTCGGCGCGCAGATCTCGAGGACCTTCGTCACGCCGGACTTGGGGAACCGCTCGACGAACTGGCGCACGATCAGCCCGCCGGCGGAGTGGCCGATGAGGACGATTTCCTTGTAGCCGGCCTTGCGAAGCTTCTCGACCTGGTCGCGCATCCCCGGCGACGACGCGACGAGGTCGCAGGAGGTCGTCTGGGCATAACTGAACGAGAAGACGTCAAAGTCGGCGGCGAGAGCCTGCGCCATCGGGGACTTGGCGAGCTGCCACTCGTGGAGTTCGGGCTGGCCGGCCTTGCTCGGTTGGATGACGCGGAGCACGAGGCCGTGGACGAGAAGTGCAGCACGGTCCTTCGTCTTCTTCAACTCGATCGGCTGGCCGTTGAACTCCGCGACGGCCGGCGGCGCGACCTGCCACACCGCCGTCGGCAGGTCGATCGTCGACATCAACGGCATCAAGAGCGTCGCGGTCAGGGTCGCGAGCATCGGTGCGCTTCGCCTCCGGAGTTTTCTGGACCTTGCCAATTCTAGCGATTCGTCGACCCAAAGCGGAACCGCAATCCGACCCGGCCGAACTTTCCCTCAAGCCCACCGGATTTCGTTTCCATTCCCCCCACGGCTGACAGTAGACTGTCGGCGGCGATTCCCCCATAACAGACCAACCCGAACGGAAGGCACCGGAGACGCGATGGGAATCCTGCCCGACTGGCTCATCGAACGCGACGTGAAGATCGTGCCCTTCGCCCCCCAACAGGCGCGGCCGGGCGTCATTTCGTACGGCCTGACGAGCTACGGCTACGACGTCCGCGTCGATCGCCGCTTCAAGGTGTTCACCAACGTCTACGGCAGCACCGTCGACCCGAAACACTTCGATCCGAAATCGTTCGTGGACATCGAAGGCGACTTCTGCATCATCCCGCCCAACAGCTTCGCGCTGGCGGAAACGGTCGAGTATTTCGAGATCCCCCGCGACATGCTGGTGGTCTGCCTCGGAAAAAGCACCTACGCACGTTGCGGAATCATCGTGAACGTGACACCCTTGGAGCCGGAATGGCGCGGGCGCGTGACGATCGAGATCAGCAACACGACGCCGCTGCCGGCGAAGATCTATTCCGGCGAGGGAATCGCCCAGATGCTCTTCTTCCGGGGCGAGCAGGTATGCAAGGTGAGCTACGCCGACAAGAAGGGGAAGTATCAGGATCAGAAGGGTCTGACGCTGCCGTTCGTAACGCCTCCGGGTTAGTCGAAAAAAATCGGTCGCGCGTATCGCTCCGATTTTGCGGGATTTACGGATTGTAGCGGTCTTCGGAGTGGGATCGGCCCCTTACCCCCTTCATAGAATCTTCCAAGCTGGAGGAACTCCACGCACCGTCCCATAATCTCGCTTGCCCCCCGCGGAGGATCGCAGGGGGAGTCCCGGTTCGGGTGGTAGGCCGCCGATTCAGGCCGCACAACCGTTCCAATCGTTCAGGATTGAACCGCGTCGGTAAGGCCACGGGGAGTCCGTGGTCAGGAGTTTACCCTGTTACGAATGGATCCCGTCTCATGATCATCCGTCGCCGTTTCACGGTCGAAGGTCAGGACCCATACTCGAAAATCTCGTTCGGCCCCCGCGATTCGCGGATCGTCAACCCGAACGGTTCGGTCGTGTTCGAGATGCGGGACATCGCCGTCCCCGAAGCCTGGTCGCAAGTGGCGGTCGACATCCTCGCCCAGAAGTACTTCCGCAAGGCCGGCGTGGCCGCCCGAACGGTCAAGGTCCATGAAGACGGCGTGCCGGCCTGGCTCCAGCGCAGCGTGCCGGCGACACCCGACGAACCGATCGTCGGCGAGACCGATTCCCGCCAGGTCTTCCATCGCCTGGCCGGATGCTGGACCTATTGGGGTTGGAAGGGCGGCTACTTCACGTCCGAAGCCGACGCCCGCACCTTCTACGACGAGACCTGCCACATGCTCGCGGCGCAAATGAGCGCGCCGAACAGCCCCCAGTGGTTCAACACCGGCTTGAATTGGGCTTACGGCATCGAAGGGCCGCCGCAAGGACACTTCTACGTCGACCCGAAGACGCTCGAAGTGACGCGCAGCACCTCGGCGTACGAACGCCCCGCCCCGCACGCCTGCTTCATCCAGTCCGTCTCCGACGATCTCGTGAACGACGGCGGCATCATGGACCTCTGGGTCCGCGAAGCGCGCATCTTCAAGTACGGCTCCGGCACCGGCTCGAACTTCTCCCACGTCCGCGGCGACGGCGAACCGCTCTCCGGCGGCGGCAAGTCCTCCGGCCTCATGAGCTTCCTCAAGATCGGCGACCGCGCCGCCGGCGCCATCAAGAGCGGCGGCACCACCCGCCGCGCCGCCAAGATGGTCGTCCTCGACCTCGATCACCCCGATATCGAAGAGTACGTGAACTGGAAGGTCGTCGAAGAGCAGAAGGTCGCGGCGCTCGTCGGCGGCTCGCGGCTGATGAACAAGCACCTCAACGCGATCATGCAGGCCGTCGTCACCTGCACGGTCGCCGCGGACAAGTACGAACCCAAGAAGAACAGCAAGCTTCGCAAGGCCGTGCTGGATGCCCGCGCCGCCGCGATCCCCGAGAACTACATCGCCCGCGTCCTGCAGCTCTGCCGCCAGGGCTTCACGCGCATCGAGGTCGAGGAGTACGACACCGACTGGACCTCGAAGGCGTACTTCACCGTCTCGGGCCAGAACAGCAACAACTCCGTTCGAATCCCGAATGAATTCATGAAGGCGGTCGAGAACGACCTGCCGTGGCACCTTCACTGGCGCACGGAGAAGGAGAAGGCCGCGAAGCAGCACCGTTCGCCGAAGCCGTGCAAGACGTTGAAGGCGCGCGAACTCTGGGACCAGATCGCCTTCTCGGCGTGGAGTTGCGCCGACCCCGGCGTGCAGTTCGACACGACTGTCAACGAATGGCACACCTGCCCCGTCGACGGCCGCATCAACGCCAGCAATCCGTGTTCTGAGTACATGTTCCTCGACGACACGGCCTGCAACCTCGCGTCGCTGAACCTCATGAAGTTCTTCGACACCGCGACCGGCACCTTCGACATCGACGGCTACAAGCACGCCGTGCGCATCTGGACGCTCATCCTCGAAATCAGCGTGTACATGGCGCAGTTCCCCAGCGTGCCGGTGGCGCAGAAGTCGTTCGACTTCCGCACGCTCGGCCTCGGCTATGCGAACCTCGGCGCGCTGCTCATGGTCCAGGGCATCCCCTACGACTCGCCAGAAGGCCGCGCCCAGTGCGCCGCCCTCACGGCGATCATGCACGCCGGCAGCTATGCCGCGTCCGCCGAGATCGCCGGCGAGGTTGGACCGTTCGCCCGCTACGACGCCAACAAGCACCAGATGCTCCGCGTCGTCCGCAACCACCGCCGCGCCGCCTACAATGTCGCCCCGTCCGAGTACGAAGGCCTCACCGTCTTCCCCGTCGGCATCGACGCCCGCGTCTGCCCGCCCGACCTTCTCGACGCCGCCCGCACCGAATCGGACCGCGCGCTCGAACTCGGCGAGAAGCACGGCTACCGCAACGCCCAGGTCACGGTGATCGCCCCCACGGGCACCATCGGCCTCGTCATGGATTGCGACACCACCGGCATCGAGCCCGACTTCGCCCTCGTGAAGTTCAAGAAACTCGCCGGCGGCGGCTACTTCAAGATCATCAACCAGTCGGTGCCGCCCGCGCTCGCCAAGCTCGGCTACGCCCCCTGGCAGATCGAAGACATCGTCCGCTATTGCCGCGGCGCCGCGAGCCTCACGGGCTGCCCGCACGTGAACGCCGCGAGCCTCAAGGCCAAGGGCTTCACCGACGACGCGCTCGCCCGCGTCGAAGCCGCGCTCCCCGGCGCGTTCGAACTCCCCTTCGTCTTCAACAAGTGGACCGTCGGCGAAGACTTCCTGCTGAACACGCTCAAGATCCCCGCCGATGTGCTGAACGCCCCCGCGTTCGACCTCCTCGCGTACCTCGGCTTCTCCAGGGAGCAGGTCGTCGAAGCCAGCACCTATGTCTGCGGCACCATGACCATCGAGGGCGCACCGCACCTGAAGGCGGAGCACCTGCCTGTGTTCGACTGCGCCAACAAGTGCGGTAAGACCGGCAAGCGCTTCCTCGCCGCCGAGTCGCACATCCGGATGATGGCGGCGGCCCAGCCGTTCATCAGCGGCGCCATCTCGAAGACCATCAACATGCCCTACGACGCCACCGTCGAGGACGTGAAGCGTGCCTATTGGTTGAGCTGGCAACTGATGACCAAGGCGAACGCGCTCTACCGCGACGGGTCGAAGTTGAGCCAGCCGCTGAACAGCGTGGCCGACTCGCCCGAAGCCGCCATGCTCGCCGCCATCGTGCCCGAGGAGGAGAAGGCCGAGGTTCGGCCCGAACCGGTCGCCGTCGCCGAGCGCATCACCGAGCGCATCGTGCACCGCTACCTCGCCAAGCGCCGCCGGCTGCCCGACCGCCGCGCCGGCTACACGCAGAAGAGCCGCATCGGCAACCACAAGGTCTACATCCGCACCGGCGAATACGACGACGGCACCCTCGGCGAAATCTTCATCGACATGCACAAGGAGGGTGCCGCCTTCCGCAGCATGACCAACTGCTTCGCCATCGCCGTCTCCCTCGGCCTCCAGCACGGCGTGCCGCTCGAAGAGTACGTCGACGCCTTCCTGTTCACCCGCTTCGAACCGAACGGGATGGTCCAGGGGAACCCCTACATCAAGATGTCCACGTCGATCATCGACTACATCTTTAGGGAACTGGCCGTGACGTATCTCGGCCGGCACGACCTCGCGCACGTCCAGCCGGAAGACCTGCGCGGCGACGCCCTGCACGACCGCGACGATGATTACGAATCGGAGGAGATCATCTCCGAGCGCGAGATCGATCCGACGGTGGTCGAGGTTCCAAAGCCGTCGCTGGCACCGCGTTCGTCGCGGATCCACCCGAACGGCCACTCGAACGGCCACAACGAGGGCTATTCCCCGCCGGCGATCCCACCCGCGCCGGCGCGCCAGACGACGGTCTCGCCGGCGGTGGCCGTCGCCGTCGCCGTGGCGGTCCCGACCGCCGAAACGAAGGCCGAGCGCATCCGCATCGCGAAGCAGAAGGGCTACGAGGGCGACCCGTGCTCGAACTGCGGCCAGCTCACGCTCGTGCGCAGCGGCGCCTGCGCCAAGTGCGACACCTGCGGCGAAACGAGCGGGTGCAGTTGAGAAAATTGATGCACTATTCCAATCGGATTCGCTGTCTGAGCGAATCCGATTACACAAGTAATGCAAAGTGCAAACAGATTAATATTCAAGTAGCAGCCGCAACGCAGCGGAATCCGATTACACTATTCTTGCCACTCGGAATATAGTGCCCACGGGCCGACGCGCGACATCCCTCGGCAGAATAACTCCAACTTCCGCCTCTATTTACACGTTCCACTCCACTCGGTGGCCCAACAGGATCTTTACAATTTCCTCTCTGATAAATCAACGGAACATACCAATCCTCGCACCATTCCCATATATTTCCATGGCAATCATACAGGCCCCAGGCGTTAGGTTCTAAAGACCCCACATTATGAGTCTGGTTATTTGAATTCTTGTCAAACCAACCGACCTTCGCAAGTGAGTTTCCATCATCACCAAAGCAGTATTTTGTTGTGCTTCCAGCACGGCATAGATATTCCCACTCCACCTCAGTGGGCAGTCGAATTTCGCGACCAGCAGACTTGGATACAAATGAGCAAAATGCTTTCGCGTCGTACCAGCTCACGCTTTCAACTGGGCGGCTTAAGCCCTGAAAGTAACTCGGATTCACACCCATTACGGCCTGATACTCGGCTTGGGTAACAGTAAAGACCCCAGCAAATATCCCTTTTGACAACTCGACATTATGCACAGGCATTTCATCAGGA
>JAHBXO010000074.1 GCA_019636445.1 Gemmataceae bacterium
GCTGACGTACCGCTATGCGGGGCGGGATTTCCGATTAACGGATGTTCACGGGCGTGTGGTGAAGGAATTGGTCGCGTAGAACATTGCGGAACACAAAAGATTTCACGGGTGCGCAAACTGGCGAAATTACGATTTACACTTCGTTTTCAATAGGGCATTAGAATTTTTGCCACATGCTTGTTTCAAGTGGCAATACCTCGTTTTTTCGGACAACTTCGATCAATTCGTGACTTAGGGTTCGGCTGCCGAAGCCTGTTTCGCCCTTGAATCGAAGTTCATTCAGCGGGCTTCCGGCGTCCCTCGTATCCGCGAGTCGCCCCCTTGAATTTACGCACCATCTCCCGAGGGTTTCTTCGTTCCGCCGTCAATCGCAAGACGAGGAATACGGCGCGGAATCTCTCGATGACACTGCTGGAAGACCGGGTGAATCCCTCGCCGGTCCAGTTCTTCTACATCCCGATGCCTGAGT
Source organism: Gemmataceae bacterium (assembly GCA_019636445.1). GTDB lineage: Bacteria > Planctomycetota > Planctomycetia > Gemmatales > Gemmataceae > Limnoglobus. The sequence goes on from JAHBXO010000074.1 coordinate 470, forward strand.
CGCAGACGAACGCGGCGTTCGATGCGATCGTCGATGAAGCGATCTCGACCACCGAAGAGAGCATTACCGCGATCACGGTGACCGAGAACAACACGACAATCTGGTATGACCACTGGGAAGACGGCTACGAGGCGATTCTCGGCAATCCGCAGCAGGCCACGACGCGGGTCTGGGGCGATGGCAATAACGCGAACGGCATCGCACCAGGGTTCGCGAACGATCCCACGGGCCTTCCGTCCGGGACAGTGTTCCGCCTCCGGAACACGGTGAACACGCCACGGAACCTGACCACCCAGCCCATTCTTTTCGATTCGCCGGACAAGTTTGGATCGGACCGGACGATCTCCGTCTCCCGCGCGCAATTTCCGACCACGGTCTCGGGCGGAGGCGGTTCGGTCATTTCGAGCGCGGTGGAAGTCCGGGACACGCGGTTCTACGACACGAACTACCGCGCGCCGGTCGGCGTCAACACGGCCGACTCTGGCAGTATGTTCACGTTCGCCGCGTTCTTCGTCCAGGCGTTCCTGGACAACACGCGCGTGCAGATCGACGCAAACAACGATAGCGACTTCACGGACCCCGGGGACCGCGATGTCATTTTGAATCAGGGCGAAACGATTGTCTCAGGTCAGAGCGTGGTGCAGGGCGGGCGCGTCGTTGCGGATAAGCCGGTGCAGACCCAATTCATGACCGGCGAAATCAACGCGAACTACGCCTCGCGGAGCTATACGCTTTTCTCCGATGCTCAAGCCGCGAACGACTACTTCACGCCGGTCGGCTTCGGGGGGCCGAGCGACGACACGAACGACGAGGTGCGCCTGTTCGTGTTCAATCCGAACGCGGTTTCGATCCAGGTCCGGCAGGAGCGGGACACCGGGATCGTGACGACGAAGACGATCGCGGCCGGCGCGTCCACGTTCTTCGACGTGAACTACAACTCGGGCACGCGCTTGTTCAGCGTCGGTGGGCAGAGCTTCCTCGCGCTGGGCACGCACGACCAGCAAGGCACGACGCACGACTGGGGCTTCAGCCTCCAGCCCACACCGGCGCTCTCGCAGATCGCGATCGTCGGCCTCGGCGTCGGCAACAGCGCCGAACCGCCGTCGAGCGTCACCAATGCCAACGTCAACACCGGTGCCGGCGAATTGCCGAACTCCAGTCCGATCTTCGTCACCGCGCTTGGCAACACCACGTTGTTCGTCGACCACAACAACGACGGCGTCATCGACCAGACGATTCCGGTCACGCGACTCCAATCGCTTAGACTGCGCGACACCACGACGAACGACAACGACAACTCCGGGATGCGCATCTTCACCACCGACGGCACGCTGATCAGCGTGGCATGGGGCGAAGACGGCACCGCGCCGGCCGGCAGCCCGGGCTTCGATGCCGGCACTACCATCCCCGCCATCTCCGTACCCGAATACTACAAGTTCTCGGAGTTCGCGCCCGGCGGCGACATCAACGGCGACGGGTTCTTCAACGAAGGCGACGTCATCCGTTATTCTCTACGGATCCGCCACATCGGCACGCAACCGATCAGCAATGCCGTCGTGACCGACATCCTGCCCATCACACAGGTCACTTATCTCACCGGTACCACGACGCTCACCATCGGTGCCTCGACGACGCCGATCCCCGACGACGGCACCGGTACTGCGTTCCCGCTCGACGGCACCGGCTTCACCGTAACGAGCCTGCTTCCCGGCCAAACGGTATTCGTCGCCTTCGACGCGCGGATCAACACCGGCCTGCCGCCCGGCTTCAATTTCATCCTCAACCAGAGCGTCCTGACCTACGATATCTTCCGCCTTCCCGCCAACGACGTGATCGACCTCCGTGGCACCGTCGGCGATCGGGTCTGGTACGACGTCGACGGCGACGGCGTTCAGGACGCCGGCGAACCCGGAATCGCCGGCGCGACCGTGACGATCACCTGGTTTGGGCCGAACGGTGTGGCCGGCGGTGGCGACGACGACACGTTCACGACGACCACTGGCGCCAACGGTATCTGGTCGCTGACAAACCTGCCGACCGGCAACTTCACTACTGCCATCTCGGGCCTGCCAAACGGCCTGACCACTCAAACCTTCGGACCGTCGAGTTTCTCGCTGCCAGCCGGCCAGGTCAACCGCACCGACCTCGACTTCGGCTATCGCGGCACGGGGACGATCGGCAATTTCGCCTGGCTCGACCTCGACAATGACGCGGTCCAGGATGCGAACGAACCGGGTCTCGCTGGCGCAACCGTCACGCTCACGTGGGCTGGTTTCGACGGCACGCTCGGCAGCGCAGACGACGTCGTCTATCCCGCCGTCTCGACCACCGCGACGGCGCCGGGCGTCGCGAATTATTCCTTTGCGAATCTGCCCTCAGGCAACTTCCAGGTTCTGTTCGCGCCGCCGGCGGGTGGCACGCTTGTGGCTCAGAATCAGGGCGGCAATGCGAATCTTGACAGTGATCCAATCCCCGCGAACGGCTTGACAGGGACCATCGCACTGGCGGTCGGAGCGACGAACAACACGATCGACGCCGGCATGCGGCTGACCGCCGACCTTCAGATCACGAAGACGGACGGCACCGCCACGGTGGTGCCCGGTCAGGGTATGACGTACACGATCGTGGTGACGAACGTGGGTCCGAGCGCCGTGACGGGTGCGAGCATCGTGGACGCGTTACCGGCGGCGTTGACGGGCGTGTCGTGGACCTCGAGCGTCGCGGGCGGCGCGGTGGTGACGAGTGGTGGGACGGGTTCGGGCAACACCCTTGCCGCGGTGGCGAACTTGCCGATTGGGGCGAGTGTGACGTTCACGGTGTCGGCGACGTTGAACCCTGCCTTCACGGGCACACTTTCGAATACGGCGACGGTGTCGGCTCCGGCGGGTGTGACGGACCCGACGCCGGGGAACAACAGTGCGACGGACACGAGCACGGCCGATCCGCGTGCGGACTTGCGAATTACGAAGACGGACGGCGTTGCCACCGTCGTACCGGGCCAGGGTGTGACGTACACAATTGTGGTCACCAATACCGGCCCCAGCGCCGTGACGGGGGCCACCGTCGCCGACACCCTCCCGGCGGCCCTCACCGGCGTGTCGTGGACGTCGACCGTCGCCGGCGGGGCCTCGATGACGAACGGTGGGACGGGTTCGGGCAACACCCTTGCCGCGGTGGCGAACCTGCCGAGTGGCGGGAGCGTGACGTTCACGGTCGACGCCACGCTCGACCCCGCCTTTACCGGCACACTTTCGAATTCGGCGACGGTGATGGCTCCGGTGGGTGTGACGGATCCGACTCCGGGGAACAACACGGCGACGGACACGAGCGTGGCGGATCCGCGTGCGGACTTGCGGATCACGAAGACGGACGGGACTGCAACCGTCATCCCCGGCCAGGGTGTGACGTACACGATTGTGGTGACCAACGTCGGCCCCAGCGCCGTCACGGGGGCTTCGATCGCGGACGCGTTGCCGGGGGCGTTGACGGGCGTGTCGTGGACCTCCAGCGTCGCGGGCGGCGCGAGTGTGACGAGCGGTGGGACGGGTTCGGGCAACACCCTTGCCGCGGTGGCGAACCTGCCGAGTGGCGGGAGCGTGACGTTCACGGTGTCGGCGACGTTGAACCCTGCCTTCACGGGAACGCTCTCGAACACCGCCACAGTCTCGGCTCCTGCCGGCGTCACCGACCCCACCCCGGGGAATAACACCGCCACCGAAACCAGCACCGCCGACCCGACCGCGGATTTGATCGTTGTCAAGAGCGACGGCGGCGCAGTCGTCACGCCGGGCGAGGTCATCATTTACAACCTGACGCTCACCAACAACGGGCCGTCCCACACTGGCGCGATCACCTTGACGGACGCGATCCCGGCCCTTACGTCTTTCGTCACGGCGTCGGATGGCGGTACGCTGTCGGCCGGCGTTGTTTCATGGAATCTGCCGTCGCTTGCGCCGGGAGTAAGTACGACGGTATCGATCCAGCTTCGTGTGAACTCGTCCGTTCCCGCTGGCGTCACGCAGATCAGCAATTCGGCGACCGCTTTGGGTTCCGTTCCGGACCCCACCCCAGGCAACAACACTGGCGGCGACACGACACCGGTCGTTGCCGCGCCGGATCTGCAAGTCACGAAGGACGATGGATTATCGACCGTCAAACCGGGCGAATTGGCCACGTACACGATATCCGTCACGAACGTTGGCAATCAGGACGCGACCGGCGTGACGTTGAGCGAAACGGTTCCGGCGAACACGACGTTTGTGCCGGGCGGTTCCTCGGCGGGTTGGAATCCGACCGGCACGATGTTGAACGTGGGGGCGCTCGCGGTCGGCGAGGTCGTCACGTTCACGTATCAGGTGCGAGTGAACGATCCCTTCCCGGTCGGGGCTTCGCAAATCGCGAACACGGTGTCGGTAGCGGACGACGGGGCGAACGGGCCGGACCCGACGCCGGGGAACAACACGGCCGCCGACACGACGACCGTAGCCAACGGCCGGATCGGTGATCGCGTGTTCCTGGATGCGAATGGCAACAGCATACAGGACGCGGGCGAAGCGGGCGTACCCGGCGTGACGGTACGATTGCTCGATGCCGGTTCGCTCGCGGAGATCGCGACGGTGGTCACGGGCACGGATGGGGATTACCAATTCAAGAACCTGCCGGTCGGCGATTACAAGGTCGCGTTCGGCAATTCGGACGGCATTTCGACGTTCGCGTTCGGCGCGCCGAATCAGGGCGGCGACGATGCGATCGATAGCGATGCGGCCGCCGATGGCGTGACGGATACGATCTCGCTTGCGGGCGGCCAGCAAACGGCCGATGTCGACGCAGGCGTGTTCGTGCCGGTCATCATCGGCGACACGGTCTATTTCGATGCGAACGGCGATGGCACTCAGAACCCCGGCGAGCCAGGCATTCCCGGCGTAACGGTGCGACTCTTCTATGCCGGGCCCGACGGCGTCTTCGATGCGACCGAATTGGCCAAGACAGTACAAACGTCGACAACCGGCGCGGACGGCACCTATTCCTTCATCGGGTTGCCTCCGGGCGCATATCGCGTGTCCGTCGATCCGAATCAACCGGTGCTCGTCGGCTTCGGCATGACCGTGCCGACAGTGCCAAGCGAACAGCCGACAACCCTCGCGTCCGGCCAATCCGATGCGAGCCGGGACTTCGCCTTCACCGGCACCGGCTCCCTCGGCGATCGGGTCTGGCTCGATCGCAACGGCGACGGCGCGCAGGACGCGGACGAACCGGGCCTGTCCGGCCGCGCCGTGTCGGTGGTCTGGCTCGGCTTCGACGGCGTCGCGGGCGGCGGAGACGATGTGGCCTATCCGCCCGTCCTCACGGGGGCAGACGGTACCTATGCCCACGGCTCATTGCCGCTCGGAAAGTTCGTGGTTTCCTTGGACGTGGCGGGGTCGAACCTCGTGCCGACCTTCGACGCGGACGGCGGGGCCGACGGCACGGCGGTACTCGAACTGATGGCCGCGGTGCCGAGCGTGGAGAATGCCGACTTCGGCCTCCGCGGAACCGCGTCGGTCGGCGATCGCGTCTTCCAGGACATCGATGGTGACGGTGTGTTCGACGCCGGTGCCGAACTCGGCATTCCCGGCGCGACGGTCGTGCTGCGCTGGGCCGGCGTCGACGGCGTACTCGATACGCCGGACGATTCGACCTTCACGGCGACGACGGATGCGAACGGCCTCTACAACTTCGACGGCCTGCCGGTGTTCGGCGCGACCGATCCGTACCGCGTGACGATTTCGGTGCCGTCGGCCGGCTACGTGCCGACCGGCGACCTCGACGGCGTGGCCACGCCGAACGAAGCGACGCTGGACCTCGGCCCGACCGACGCGCGGACTGACGCGGACTTCGGCCTCGGCGGCGGGCCCGGCCAGTCGATCGCGGGCAGGGTGTACCACGACTTGAACGCCGATGGCGACCGCGACTCGGGCGAACCCGGCCTCGCGGGCGTCGTCGTCCGCCTCGCGGGCCTCGATGCATTCGGCCGGCCGATCGTCGATCCCGCGACCGGCCTGGCGTACTTCGAAGCGACGACAGGCGCTTCCGGTGCCTACTCGTTCGCGGGGCTCGTCCCTGGCACGTACAGCGTTTCGCAACCGGTGCAACCTCCAGCCTACAACGACGGCTTCGAATCGTTGGGCAACCTTGGCGGATTCGTCGGGAACGATCTGCTCTCGAACATTCCGATTGGCGGCCGCGCCCCCGGCGTCGGATACGATTTCGGCGAACTTGGCGTCGCGGTTGCCGGTTCGGTCTACCGCGATTCCGATCGCGACGGCGTTCGCGACGCGGGCGAATCCGGCGTGCCCGGCGTGACGGTGGAACTCCGTGACACGGCCGGGAACCCGGTTCTCGATCCGGCGACCGGTCAGCCGTATCAAGCAGTCACCGGCGCGGACGGTGCGTATGCGTTCCTCAACGTGCCCCTGGGCACTTATCAAATCGTGGAGACGCAGCCAGCAGGCTACGCCGACGGCCCTGTCGGACCGGCGACGGTCCGCCCTGTCGTCGTTCCATCGAACGGCCTGACCGGTCAGGATTTCGCGGAAGTCCTCGGACAGATTAGCGGAACGGTGTATCTCGATGCCAACCTGAACGCGACGCGCGACGCCGGCGAAACCGGTTTGGCGGGAGTCGCAATCACGCTCACAGGCACGGACCTCTTCGGCAACGTAGTCAACCGGACGACGACGACCGACGTCGACGGGCGCTACGTTTTCGACAATCTCTTCCCGGCGAACGCGATCGGCTACACGCTCACCGAAGCCCCGGTGCCAACGCTCAACGACGGCACGCCGAACGCGCCCGGCACCGCCGGCGGCACCGCGAACGGGCCGAACGTCTTCTCCGGCATCCAGCCGGCGTCGGACCGGCAGGACGGCGGGTACGACTTTGGCGAATTCGGCGTGCCCGTGAGCGGGATGGTCTTCATCGACACCAACCGGAATGGCGAGCGCGACGCGAACGAGACGCCACTTCCCGGCGTGCTGATCGAACTGCTCGACTCCAACGGCGCCGTCGTGGCATCCACTACCACGGACGCCGACGGTTCGTACCTGTTCCCGAACGTGTTCCCCGGCGATTACACGATTCGCGAAACGCAGCCGGTAACTTTCGGCAATCCGGCAAACGGCCCGGCAGCCTCGAACACGCGTTCTCTTTACGTCGGCACGTCGCCGATCAATGGAATCGAGTTCGGCGATACGCCAGGTTCGATCGTCGGGGCCGTCTACCTCGATCAGAACCGTAATGGACTCCGCGATGTCGGTGAGCCAGGTATCGCCGGCGTAACCATTACGCTGACAGGCACCGACCTCGGCGGCGCGCCAGTCAGCCGAACGACGATGACGGCCGCCGACGGTTCGTACCGTTACGACAACCTACTCGCTGGCGTCTACGCGATCGCGGAAGCTCAACCCGCGACCTTCGGTCAGGGAACCAATGCCATCGGCACTGCCGGCGGGCAGATCGTCGCAACCGACATCGTCGGGCAGATCAACCTCGTGCCGGGCGCGATTGTCGACGGCTACTTGTTCGGCGAGCAAACCCTCGACAACACGCCGATTCCACAGCCGGTGGCGCCGCTGCCACCTCTGCCGCCGTTTACGGTCATCGCGCCTGTCGATATCAGCAAGCGGCGGTTCCTGTCGTCGTCGGCATCCGGGGGGCCGGTCGCACCGATAACCGGGCGCACGCAACCGGACTTCGCCGCGCTCAGGTCGGTGTCGACGACGCGCGATCCGGTCTTTCTCGCCACGGCGGAAGGGCAGGGTGGTGAACTCGTCCGCGTTTTCGACCTCACCGGCGGGCAGGAACGGTTCCGATTCCGTCCGTTTCCCGGCAATCCGGGCGGCGTCCGCGTGGCCACGGCGGACATCTCTGGCGACGGCATCCCTGACATTGTCGTGGCGGCCGGCCCCGGCGGTGCTCCGCGCGTGATCGTCTACGACGGCAACACCGGTGCCGTGCTTCAAGACTTCCTCGCCTTCGAGGCCACCTTCACTGGCGGGTTGTTCGTGGCCGCAGGCGACATGGACGGCGATGGCCGCGCCGAACTCATACTCACGCCCGATGAGGGTGGCGGGCCGCGCGTCAAGGTTCTTGCCGCCGGTGACCCCAACCGCGTAATCGCCGACTTCTGGGGCATCGACGATCCGAGTTTCCGGGGCGGCGCGCGGGCGGCGGTTGGCGACCTGGACGGCGATGGAACGGCCGACCTCGCGGTCGGCGCGGGCGTCGGCGGCGGACCGCGCGTCGCGGTCTGGGATGGCGCGTCATTGACCGGCAATGGCCCGGCGACGCGCCTCGCGCCGGACTTCTTCGCTTTCGAAGATACGCTGCGGAACGGTGTCTACCTGACGATCGGCGATATCGACGGCGACGGGCGCGGGGACCTGATGGCCGGTGCCGGACCCGGCGGCGCGCCGCGCGTGATCGGTTTCTCCGCACTTTCCGTGCTCACCGGCCAACCGGCGGTCATGGCCAGCTACTTCGTCGGCGATTCCGTCGACCGGGGCGGAGTGCCGCTCGTCGCGGTGGACCTGGACGGCGACGGACAGACGGAAATCCTCACGGGTACCGGCGAGGGATCGTTGCCGACGGTCCGGTTCTCGAACCCGCGCACCGGCGCAACGATCGACGCCTTCGCGGCCGAGTACATGGACTTCCTCGGCGGCGTCCAGGTGGGGTAGCCGATGTCGCCGACTTGGGTTCAGGACTTGCTCTCGAAGTTTTCATGCTCGAGGGAAGGCTTCGTGTGGCGGGAATCGCATTCGAGTGAGTGGCCACTGATGTGTAAGCGTTCGGCGATCGGCGTCTTGCGGCGTCCTTTATGATGGCGGCTTTCTCACCCGATGAGGCCGTGCCGTGTCCGAGACCTCCCCGGGTAGAACAGGTTTCGAACTCGTCGCGCGCGACTCTCGCGCCGAGAGAGGCGCGAGTCATCTCTTTTCGCCTTGAATTACCAGCGATTCTGTGAAGGGAAGGGCACTGGCGCGACTCGCGCGCGAGAAAGTTCGAATCTTACCCGGTGTCCGACTGCAATACTCTGCGAACCCAAAAACGCTCGATTTGCGTTGAACGAAGGCCGAAGCGGCAGTGGAGGGTGTGTCTTCGCTGGTTGGTTGATCTGTTGAGATGTTGGTCGCGTTGAGGTCGCTGTGCTGCATAACGTCCGGGTCGCCCGCAATCGCACCCGGAGTCCCCATGCAGACGCGACCCGACTTGCAACCCCTGCTCGATCGGTTCGAACAGGACCTCGTCCTCC
>JAHBXO010000075.1 GCA_019636445.1 Gemmataceae bacterium
GGCGATAACCGAGCCGACCTCGTGGTGGGTTCCGGTTCGAAGGCCGGTTCGCAGGTGACGGCGTACCTGGGCAAGAGCATCGCCCCCGCCGGCACCCCGCCCGCAGCGTTGGACTTCGACAGCTTCGCCGGCTTCACCGGCGGCGTCTTCGTGGGGTGAGCGGGGCAATGACTTTTGGGAGGCATCCAGGCTTCGTCATCGCCGAGAAGCTATCCGTGCCGGCAACGAACGACGCGAAAACCATCGGGCATCGCCAGCACCGTATCGGTCCATTCGAAGCCGTCGTGTCGGTAACGGATTTGCACCGCTCGAGCTTCTCGTCGCTGCAACCGATCCAGAGCGAGAGCGGGAGTCAACTCCTCGGTGCCGGCATAATCGCCGGGGCCGGCTTTTTCGCGAATGCCGATCAGAGTTCCGTGCGACTCGATCTCGGCGAACATCTTCGCCAAAGTCGGCGAATCGATGGTGCCTTCGACCATGAGCGGGACCGGCGGCCCTTCGGAAAAGGTTGGCTGAGTCATTTTCGAGTTTCCATGAACCCCACCTGGTCCTTCGTGGCGGAGGGGGCGTGGCATTGCGTGCAATTCGTCAGCCACGGGTGCGTGGTGCGGAGGCCCGGGCGCGCGACCAGACCATGGCAACTGGTGCAGTCTTCGCGCAGCCAAGTGTGGTGCGGGATGGCCGGAGGCGCACCAGGGGACGCCCGCTCGCCAGGCCCCGCTCGATTCAAACCAACGAAGGCGCTTTCCACGGGGGCTGTCGATTGCTCGACATGGCATTGTGTGCAGTTCGTCATCACCGCATGACTCATCTTCGATGCGACGCGGTCGCCGACCTTGAGTCCTTCGCCGTGACACGCCAGACACGACGCGGCCGATTGGGATTCGACCGGATGCGGGACCGTCGGCGGCGCGCCGTCGTAGGCCCGGTTCTTCGCGCGATCGACAAGGGCGGCCAGTTTCATTGCCTCGGTGCGGACGACCGGATCGAAGATACCGGGCTTGTCGAATTTCAACTGCGACAGGCTCCGGTCCCAACCCGCGTTCGGGCCGATCGCCGCGGTCGGCAACTCGGAATATCCGACGGCTGCCGGTGCCGCGGTGCGATCGGCGTGCACGGGAGCGGGTGCGCGTTCCGGCTGGGCCGGTTCTCGGATGCCGGAGAGGAATCCGAACAGTGCGACACCGATGGCGATGGCGGCGACGAGCGCGCCCAACCTTTGAGAACGACGGGACGCGGGCTGCGACGGAGACGAATTCGAGTTCATGGTTCTCCTCGCGTCAAGCGGACACCTTGACCAGCCGCACGGCGCACTTCTTGTAGTCCGGTTCCTTGCTGAACGGGCAGTGCGCCTCGAGTGTCAGCTTGTTGATGAGTTTGGTCTCGTCGAAGAATGGAACAAACACGTGCCCTTTCGGGCAGCGGCCACGGCCGTCGATCCACGCTGTGAATTCCAGTGATCCCCGACGGGTTTCGAGACGTACCTTGTCCCCGGTCTTGACGCCGAGTGCGGTCGCATCGTCCCGACTCACCTCGACGTATGCGGCCGGCATGGCGCGCTTCAGCGTCGGCACGCGCCGGGTCATCGTGCCCGTGTGCCAGTGCTCCAGCACGCGGCCGGTATCCAGCCAGAGCGGGTAGTCCTTGTCCGGCATCTCCGGCGGCGGCACGTACGGACGGAACCAGATGAACGCCTTATCGTCGCCGGCGACGGAGTGGTAGAACTGCACGCCCTTGCCCTTCGCCACGTTCGAATCGTACTCCTCCAGAAACCGGTAGCGGGTTTCTTTCCAGGTGCCGTCGGGCTGCTTCACTACCGGCCAGCGCAGGCCGCGGGCCTTTGTCAATTCCGTGTATGGGGCGACATCCTTGTGCTTGATCTGCGTGAACGGCCGGTACTCGTCGTACAGTTTTTCGTCCACGTTCACGGTGCCGTAGTAGCTTTCCCACTTCCAGACGGGGACTTCCGTTCCTTTAGAGTCGGTCATGTGGAACAGGAACTTGTCGTCCTTGTCCTTCATGCCGGGGTGGCCAAGATCGAAGAGTTTGCGTGCGACGGCGATCGTCTGCCAGCAGTCGTCGCGGGCCTCGCCGGGCGGGTTCACCATCTTGAACCACTGTTGGGTACGGCGCTCGGAGTTGCCGAACACACCGTTCTTCTCGACCCACATCGCAGACGGGAGCACAAGGTCGGCGAGTTCCGTCGTGGCCGTAGGGTAAACGTCCGAGACGATGAGGAATTTGTTCGCCGGCTTCTTCTCAAACAGTTTCGGAAGGTTCGGCAGGCTCTGCCCAGGGTTCGTCACCTGGACCCAGAGCGTATCGATGTCGCCGCCCTGATCGGTGGGCGTGCAGAACTTTTCCCACATCTGTACCGTGTGGTAACCGATCTTCGGGTTGATACGCCCGGGCGGCAGGTTCCAGAGTTTCTCCGCCTTGGCCGCCTGATCGGGTTTGTCGACGCGCAAGTCACCGGGCAGCGAGTGGGACAGCGTGCCGACTTCGCGCACGGTGCCGCACGCCGACGGCTGGCCTGTGAGCGATTGCGGACCATCGCCGGGCCGGCCCCAGTGGCCGCTCAGCAGATGGATGGCGTGAACGAGGTTGTTGATCGCCGTCCCTTGCGTGTGCTGGTTCATCCCCATACACCACAAGCTCGAAATCCGCTTCGTCTTGTCCGCGAACAGCTTGCCGAGCAGTTGCAGTTGCTCGACCGACAGCCCGGAGGTCTTCGCCACAGCCTCCGGCGTGTACTCCGCGACGTATTGCTTGTACTCGTCGAACGTGCACGGTTCGCCCATCAGCGTCTGCGGGTCGCCGGCCTTCTTCCACGGCTTGCGGAAAGTGCAGTGCTTGTCCACGAAGTCGGTCGCCACCGCGTTCGAGGCGATCACCTGCTGGGCGATGCAGTTGGCGATGGAGAGGTCCGACTGCGGTTGAAAGACGAGGACGTGATCGGCCCGCTCACTTGTGCGGGTGTGCCGGGTGGTGAGATCGATCAGCGTGATCTTGTCGCCCTTCAGTTTGCGGTCGATGAACCGGCTGAACAGCACCGGGTGCATCTCGGCGAAGTTGTTGCCCCACAGGATGAGCACGTCGCAGTGGTCGAGGTCGTCGTAGCAGTTGTACGGCTCGTCCACGCCGTAGGTACTGATGTACCCGGTGACGGCCGACGCCATGCAAAGCCGGGCGTTCGGGTCGATGTGATTGTTCGAGAGACCGCCCTTGATGAACTTGTTGGCGGCGTAGCCCTCGGGGACCGTCCACTGGCCGGAACCGTAGAAGGCGAACGACTGCGGGGAGGCATGGATTCTCTTGGCAATCGTCTCGATCGCTTCGTCCCAAGTGATCGGTTCGAGTTTGCCGTTCTTGCGGAGCATCGGCTTCGTCAGACGATCCGGGCCGTAAAGGATGTGTCCGACATGATAGCCCTTCACGCAGAGCAAACCCTTGTTCACCTCGGCCTGCCGGTCGCCCGTGATGGCCACGACGCGCCCGTCCTTCACGCCGACCTGCACGTGGCAGCCAGTCCCACAGAACCGGCACGGGGCCTTGTCCCACGCCACACCCGGGAGCACGGGCAACTCGATGCCGCCGGGCGGTTTGGGAGCATCCGCGGGAACGGCGGACCGGGCGGTCATCACGGACGCCGCGGCCGACATTGCGGCCGAACGGATGAACTGACGGCGAGTCGATTCAAGCACCCGCATGGGCCACCTCATGATCGCAATCGTCCCAATGGACAAAGACCACTTCAACACCTTCAATGCCGGGCAACGCCTGGACCCATTCATGCCAGTCGTGGGCGGTTTGGGGATCGCTTGCTTCCAGCGTAACGGCCCGGCGACAACCAAGGCTCTCGCCAAGCGTGAACGGCCCGGCCGAAGCCAGTTCCAACTGTGCGCCGCGTGCCAGGGCGGGGTCGTCGACGAACGTCACGACCCATCCACTCGTGTGCATGGCGATTCTCCACGAGTTATTAACGAAGGTAGAGTAACGTCTTTCGAATTGGATTCAAGAACAAAAGAATTCTAACTCTTGATTTCTTGGGAGGCCTCCGTTAAGTTATCGCCGTTCCCTTTCGGAGTCGCGCGGTGTCGCATGACATTCGCCATTATCGTCCGCTAGCCTTGTTGGCGTTGGTGTTCGCTGCTGGTTGCGGTCGGGCGCCCGTTGAGCCGGCACCGACTGCCAAATTTGAAATGGCCGCCACACGCCACCCGGTCGCGATCCGTCGGCCGGCGGGTCCGCCGAGCGTGCCGACGGGAACGCTCGACGAAAAAGGCCGCCCCGTGACCATCGCGTGCGCCAACTGCCACGCGACGAAGCCGGCGGTTGCCGACGCCAAGCTCGGTTCCCCGTTGAAACTGTTCCATCAGGGGTTGATCGGCCAGCACGGCACCCTGAGTTGTGTGTCGTGCCACAACCCGACCGACGGTTATGCCTCGTTGCGCCTCGCGGACGGGAAGAGCGTGCCGTACGCGGAGGTCATGACGCTCTGCGCCCAGTGTCACGGGCCGCAATTCCGCGACTACCAGCACGGCGCCCACGGCGGCATGACTGGTTACTGGGATCTCTCGAAGGGTAGCCGCGTTCGGAACAACTGCGTCGATTGCCACGACTCGCACGCCCCGAAGTACCCGACGGTGACGCCGGCCCCCGGTCCGAACGACCGTAATCCGAGTGGAGGCGGACATGAGTGAATCCAGGAAATTCTCACTGCCCATCCTCGGCGAGGTGGACCGTCGGACCGCGGTGAAGGCCGGGGCGGCGACGCTCGGTTTAGCCGCCTGGGCGGCTGCGATCAGGCCCTGGTTCGAGTGGACGGCGGAATTGAATCCCGACGAAGTCCTTCAAAAGCACTATCGGGAGCTGACGCCGGAACAGTTGCAGGTCATCCTGAACAAGTTGACCGACGAGGCCCGCAAACAGTCCGGCAAGCCGGCCGTCGTGAAGGATCACAAGCCGATCCCCGGTGTTTCGTTCGCGTACGCCTTGAACCTGAGCATTTGCATCGGCTGTCGGAAATGCGCCGAGGCATGTCACGTGGAGAACAACCACGATCGGCCAAGTCATCAGAGCTACATCCGCGTATTCGAGATGCAGAAGGGCGGCATCGACTTCGAAAAGGGGAACGCGAACTACGACCATCCGGTGCCGGCGAAGGACAAGTACTACATGCCGGTGCAGTGCCAGCAGTGCGAGAATCCGCCCTGCGTGAAGGCGTGCCCGATCGAGGCGACCTGGCAGGAATCCGACGGCATCGTGGTGGTGGATTACAACTGGTGCATCGGCTGCCGGTATTGCGAAGCCGCGTGCCCGTACCACGCCCGGCGATTCAACTGGGAAAAACCGCAGATTCCCGCGAACGAAATCAATCCAAACCAGAGCTATCTCAGCAATCGCGTGCGCCCGCAAGGGGTGATGGAGAAGTGCACGTTCTGCCTGCACCGGACGCGCGAGGGGAAGTTGCCGGCGTGCCTGGAGGCGTGCCCAACGGGAGCCCGCGTGTTCGGCAACGTCCTCGATCCCGACAGCGAGATCCGCTGGGTCCTCGAGAACAAGCGGGTCTTCGTGCTGAAGGAAGAACTCGGAACGAAGCCGCGGTTTTACTACTTCTTCGACAAGTGAGCGAGTCCGCAATCGTTGCCCGGCCGTGGTCGGGACCGGGCAATACCCTCCTACCACCGACCGCTCTCGATGGGAGTCGATTCCATGTCCTCCTCTCTCCCGATGTTTTGCAATCAGTGTGAACAGACGATGGGCGGTACCGGGTGCAACCACAGCCCCGGCATCTGCGGCAAGGACGCCGATGTCCAGAGCCTCCAGGAGACCATCCTTTACGGCTTGAAGGGAATGGCCGCGTACGCCAATCATGCCCGACGGCTCGGCAAGTCGGACGAGAGCGTGTCGGCGTTCATCGAGGAAGCGCTCTTCAGCACCATGACGAACGTCAACTTCGACATCCCGACGCTGTTCGAGATCGCGATGGAACTTGGCCGGAAGAACTTCCGAGTCATGGAATTACTCGATCAGGGTCACGTCGAGGCATTCGGCGATCCTTCGCCGGCAATGGTGACGGTCGGCACCAAACCCGGTCCGGGCATCCTGATGACCGGGCACGATCTGGTGGACCTCTCGGACCTTCTCAAGCAGTGCGAGGGGACCGACGTGAACGTGTACACGCACGGCGAGATGCTGCCGGCGCACATGTATCCGAAACTGCGGGAGCACCCGAACCTGGCCGGCCACTTCGGCGGACCGTGGCAGAAGCAGAAGGCCGAGTTCCCGGCGTTCGGCGGACCGGTCGTCGCCACCACCAACTGCATCTTGATCCCGCATGCGACCTATGCCGACCGCATTTTCACGACGCGGTTTACTGCGGTTCCCGGCGGCAAACGAATCCCGGGCAACGATTTCTCAGCGGTCATCGCCAAGGCCAAACAGTACGGATCGCTGCCCAAACGGGTGGACGGCATGCACGAGGTCGGCTACCACCGGCAGGTGCTGTTGAATGCCGCCGGCACAATTGTGGACGCGGTCAAGGCCGGGAAGATCAGCCGCTTCTTTGTGATCGGAGGGTGCGACGGGTACGAACCCGGCCGGAACTATTTCAGCGATTACGCCGAGGCCACCCCGCCGGACTCATTCATCCTCACCCTCGGGTGTGGCAAGTTCCGCATCAACGCCCACGAGTACGGCAAGCATCTCGGATTGCCGCGCTTGCTCGACATGGGCCAGTGCAACGACGCCTACGGCGCCATCGCCGTGGCAGTCGCACTGGCCAAGGCGTTCAACTGCACAGTGAACGACTTGCCGCTGACGCTGGTCATCTCGTGGTTCGAACAGAAGGCGGTGGCCGTGCTGCTCACCCTGTTGTCGCTCGGCGTGAAGGGGATCAATCTGGGGCCGAACCCGCCGGCATTCATCACTCCGAATGTGTTCAAGGTGTTGCAAGAGAAGTTCGACCTGCGACTGATTGGAAATAACGCAAAGGCGGACCTGCAGCGAGTGCTTCAACCGGCATAACGATCCACCCTGATTCCGGTCGATCGGGAATCTGTCATGATGATTCGTCAGGAAACCGTCAGCTACTTACGCTTCCTCCGCCGGTCGCTGCATGTGGCGACCGACGGCGGGTGGCTGTTCTACGCCTGGATGCTGGTGCTCACGGCCGTAGCCCTGGTCGGGGCGAACGCCTGGGCGGTGCAAGTGCGCGACGGCATGATCCGCACCAACATGACTGACCACGTGAGTTGGGGGCTGTACATCGCCAACTTCACCTTCTGCGTCGGGCTGGCCGCCGGCGGGGTGATGATGGTCATTCCCGCCTACCTGTACCACGACCACGACATGCACGAGGTGGTGATCGTCGGAGAGGTGCTGGCGATCGCCGCCATCATCATGAGCACGCTCAGCGTGGTGGTGGACTTGGGCCGGCCGGATCGCTTCTGGCATCTGATTCCCGGCATCGGCAAATTCAACTGGCCCATGTCCATGCTGACTTGGGACATCATCGTCCTGAACGGCTACCTGCTCATCAACCTGCATGTCGTCGGCTACCTGCTCTACACGCGGTTCCGGGGCGCCGAGCCGAACCCGAAGTGGTACGTGCCGTTCGTGCTGCTGTCGATCGTGTGGGCGATCAGCATCCACACGGTCACGGCGTTCCTGTACTGCGGTCTCGGCGGTCGACCGTTCTGGAACACCGCCCTGCTCGCCCCGCGGTTCCTCGCCAGCGCGTTCGTCTCGGGGCCGGCGTTCATCCTCCTCGTGCTGCGCGTCGTCCGAGTCGGCACCGAACTTCCGATGAGCCCCGGTCCGGCACGGCTTCTCGTGCAGATCATCCGCGTCGCCGCCGTCGTCAATCTGCTGATGCTGGTTTCGGAACTGTTCACGCTCTTCTACGCCGGCGGTGCGCACCTCGCCTCGGCCCGCTACCTCTTCTTCGGCGACCACGGGAAATACGGACTGGTAACGTGGATCTGGACGGCCATCGGACTGAACGTGGTCGGCACGATCCTCTTCTTCACGCCGGCCGCGCTTGAGCGCGGCTGGACGCGCGTCGCCGCCTGCGCCATGGTCATCGTCGGCATCTGGATCGAGAAGGGGATGGGCCTCATCATCCCCGGCTTCATCCCTTCCACTTTACATGAAGTGGTCGAATACGCGCCAAGCCTCACCGAGTGGAAGGTGACAGCAGGAATCTGGGCGCTGGGGTTACTGCTCCTCACAGCCATGCTGAAAGTGACCGTCGCCGTCTTCACGAACAAGCTTTCCGCCCTCGCTGAAATTCCGCCGGTCTCGAGTTCCTCATGACCCCATACGGAAAGACCGCCCAGACCGCCATCGCCGCCGTCAGTCGACTGGCGGAGGTGTACGATTCGTTGAAGCAGGAAAAGCTGAATTCCGCCGACATCGCTCATAAACGACGATTGCCAAAACCAGTCGTCGCGAAGGTACTCACGATCCTCTCGCAAGCCGGGATCGTCAATGGATCACCGGGCCCTGGCGGCGGCTATTGGCTCGCGCGATCGCCGGAAGCGATTACGTTGTTCGATATTGTCTCGCTCTTTGAGCGGGCCGAGGAAAACGTGAGCTGCCCGTTCGGACCCGATTATTGCGGGACGGGCCCTCACTGCCCGCTCCATTCCGATATGGTGCGAGTTCGGGAATTCCTGATTTCCTTCCTCAAAACGACGACTTTCGCCCGATTCGCGCTCGGGCCGCCGTTGCCCGCCGCGAAGGGCGCGATGCGCTCCCTCGACGTGATTTCCCGAAAATGAACCCGGTTCGCCGGCGATGGAATCCATATCGTTACGACGAACGGCAATTTCGTAATACTGTCGTCGAGCGCAGTCATGTCCGCATTCCGCATCGTCGTTGCGTTGGGCTGCCTCGTCGGTCTCGCGGCCGGTGCGGACGCGCACGCCATCGATCTCGAAGTCCGATTGTCGGCCGCGAGCGTGGTCGTCGAAGTTTTTTACGACGACGACTCGCCGGCCGTTGGGGCGCGCGTGACCGTCTTCGATTCCGACGAGCATCCAGTTGCCGAAGGACGAACGGACGACAGGGGCGCGTGGACGTTCCCCCGCCCGTCGCCGGGCGTGTATCGTGTCGTCGCCGACGCGGGCGACGGCCACGTGGGGAAGAAACGGTTCCCGTTGCCGTCGGAATCACCCGTCGATGCGGTCGTCTCGGACGGCCCGACTCGCGTCGAGACGACTGGCGTCCGGCGCTGGTACCTGTCGGCCATCGGGTTGGCCGCGATCGCGCTCGGTACGATCGCGGTGCGGCAATTCGCACGGCGTCGCCCCGCGCGGGCGTGACGCTCACCCCACGAAGACGCCGCCGGTGAAGCCGGTGAAGCTGTCGAAGTCCAACGCGGCGGGCGGGGTGCCGGCGGGGGCGATGTTCTTGCCCAGATACGCCGTCACCCGCGAACCGGCCTTCGAACCGGAACCCACCACGAGGTCGGCTCGGTTATCGCCGTCCAGATCCTTCACCGCCAGCCGGATGCCGCCGCGACTGTCCGGGTCGCCGCCGAAAAAGTTCGCCAGGTTCACGTACTGATTCGAAAGCAAGCTCTTTCCATCGAATGCCAGCACGCGCGGCCCGCCGCCCGGGCCGCCGCCCGCGATCAGGTCTGCGAAGCCGTCGCCGTTCAGGTCGCCCGCCGTCACAAAGATGCCGTTTCTCAAGGTCTGCTCGAAGGCGAAGAAGTCGCCGAAGATCTTCTCGGGCGTCTTGGAGAG
>JAHBXO010000076.1 GCA_019636445.1 Gemmataceae bacterium
CCTTGAGCCGCGATCGCCGTGCCCGGATATGCCGACTGCGGTGCCGGACGCACCGCCGGCAACCGGCTCGGAGCCGTGCTCAGGGGCGAACCGACATCCACGAGCGTGCTGGCCGCACTGGCCGCGGGCGGTTGGGGAATGACGATGGGCGATTGGGCGGACAAGGCGCCGGCCGCTCCGGCGCACGCCACCGCACCGCCAAGAAAGCGGGTCAGCATGGGAAATCCTCTCCCGGGTTCGCACAGGCGGATCCGGTGGGGATCCGGATCACGGGTAGTTGCCTGCGGATTGATTCCATCCCGTACAGAACCCGTATCGGTTCCTTAACGCGCGACCGCGAAGTCGAGCCGATGCGCTTCCAAAGAGAATCCCGAACCGACTCGATTCAACCCCGCCCTTCGATTCAACCGTCAGGACCGGAGGGATTTTCTGACAGGCATGCGCGTAAACTGAGCGAATTTTGTCGAATTTGACTTGAACGATTACCAAGAGATTTCGGAGAATGATCTCGTGGCTTGAGTCGAATTTTCCCGTTTGAACGAAAATGCAACCTCCCCACTCGTTCAATCAGCGGAAATATTTACTATCACAAGATTTGCGCGATTGACGGTTTTGGACTTCGACAGAGCAACCGGATTGCCCTTCCAACGGATTGACGGGCGATCCTCCACTTGAGACCCCCTAGCCAGAGGCGAACTTCATGGCTCTTTCTTCGAAAGACGTATCTCGGCAGCGGACACGGAAGTACTTGCGGAGCAGTGCTTTAAGCCTTGTTACATTGGAAGATCGCCTGACTCCGATCGTCACCGGCACCGTGTTTCAGGACTATAACGCCAACGGTGCTTTCGATTTCGGCGGCGTGATCGCGAACAACGGCAGCGGCACGATGCCGACCGCGCGGGATATCGGGCTTTCCGGCGTCACCGTGACCGCCTACGACGCCAATAACGCCGTTGTCGGCAGCGCCGTCACCGGCGCGAACGGCACCTACACCCTCGTGCCCACCGTCGCCGGCCAGTTGCGTATCGAATTCACCGGCCTGCCCGCCGGCACCTTCTTCGGACCCAGCGGCACCAGCACGAACACCGCCATTCAGTTCGTGAACTCCGACGCCATCGGTGTCAACCTCGCGCTCGTGCGCCCCGAAGACATCAGCGTCGACAATCCGCAGATCGTCACCAGCCTTTATGTTTTCGGGGGCGGCACGTCGGCCGACACGAACGCCGGCAATGGCGTCATCATCGACTTTGCGCTCTCGTCCGGTTCCGCCGACGGCGACCCGAATACCGTCAATTATCTGAACCCGGCCACGCATAATCTCAACGTCCGACAGGACAATGTCGGCACCACGTGGGGTCTGGCTTACGACTCCGCGCGGAACCGGATCTACGCCGCCGCCTTCATGAAGCGCCACAGCGGTTTCGGTCCCGGCGGCCCCGGCGCGATCTACCAGACCGGTCTCAGCGGCACCACCGCCTCCGTCTACGCCAACCTGAACACGATCTACGGCGATTTCCCCGCCGGCAATCTCAACGACGTTTTCCGCAATGCGGCCAACCAACCCGTTGCCTTCCTCCGCAACTACACCAGCGAAGTCGATTGGGCACGCGACGGCCTCGTCCGATTCGTCGACGTCAACGGCGTCACGCGCGATCTCGGCTGGGACACCGTCGGCAAAATCGCCCTCGGCGGCCTCGACACCAACAACACGAACACCATGATGTACACGGTCGCCCTCGGCGACCGCCGCCTGTACTCGCTGCCGACGACCGGCGCGCTCAATACCACGACCGTCCAACGCTTCAACCTGCCGATTCCGGCGACGGTCACCGGCCGCACGGCCGCCAACCCGCTGGGCGACCTCCGCCCCTTCGCCGTCGAATGGCACCGCGGGCTTGTCTATGTCGGGGCTGTGAACTCGGCCGAAAGCACCCAGAACCGCAACGACCTGAAGGGTTATGTCTTCGCGTTCGACCCCGCGACAGGCCAGTTCGTGAACGCCAGCCGTCAGGCGACCACGACCGAGGCGGTTCTGGAATTCAATCTGAACTATGACCGTGGCCACATTCACATGGCCGGCGAATCGAACGCGGGCTTCCCGAACGGCATCGCGCCGCCCGACCCGGCGGAATGGAATCCGTGGTCCCCGACGATCCGGATGATCGCGGACCAGCCCGAGGCGATTGGCCGCGCCGACTACCCCCAGCCGATGCTGACCGGCCTCTCGTTCGATTCGCTCGGAAACCTCGTCCTTGGTATCCGCGACCGATCCGGCGACCAGTTCGGCCGTCTTTCCGCCGAAGACCCGCTCAACCCGAACGCGTTCAACTTCTTCGGAATCACGGCAGGCGATACCCTCCGCGCGTTCATCAACACGCCCTACAACCTCGACGCCGTGATGACGAACCCCGGCACGGCGCTCGCCGGCTGGACGCTCGAATCGAACGGCCGAGGACCCGGCGGAGTCGGCAGCGCCCCGCAGAACTCCGGCCAGGGGCCTGGCGGCGGCGAGTTCTACTTTGAAGACGAACTCCCTCGTAATCCGGCCCTGCCCCCGATCGGCGTGGCGACCGAACACGACGAAATCAGCGTCGGCGGCGTGCTGCAGATCCCCGGCACCGACTGGCTGCTCACCACCGCCTTCGACCCCGTCCGCATCCCCGGCATCGTGAACACCGGCGGCATCCGCTGGTACGACAATCAGACCGGAACGACGACCAAGCAGTACCAGATCTACGAAACGCCGATCGCACCCGGTGCGGACACCTTCGCGAAGGCGAACGGCCTTGGCGACCTCATCGCCATCACCACGCCGCCGCCGATCGAAATCGGCAACTACATCTGGAACGACGTCAACCGGAACGGTCGGCAGGATCCGGGTGAAGCCCCCGTCGCGAACGCTCTTGTTCAGCTTTTCGACGCCGGCAACAACCTCGTCGCCAGCGCGACCACCGACGATCGCGGGAACTACATCTTCTCGTCCGGCGGCGGCCTCACGACCGCCAGCCGCATCCTGAACCTGAGCCTGACGCCGAACTCGACGTACACCATCCGCGTGCCGCTCAACCAAACGGCACTCGCCCGCAAGGAAGGCACCGTCGCCAACGCCGTGCCCGGTGCCAACGGCGACTCCATCGATTCCGATGCGATCACCGTCGGCTCGAACCTTACCGTCAACGTCACAACCGGCCCCGCCGGCGCCGCCAATCACACCTTCGACATCGGCGTCGTCGATCAGCCGCTCGTCTCCATCGGCAACTTCGTCTGGAACGACGTCAACAACAACGGCAGCCTCGACTCCGGCGAACTCGGCGTCAATGGCGTCACCGTCAACCTCTACGCCGCCGACGGTACGACGCTGATCGCTACGCAAACGACGACCGGCAACGGTGGTTACCAATTCGACGACCTCCGCCCCGACAGCTACATCGTCGAAATCCTCCCGCCCGCCGGCTTCCTGTCCAGCACCGGCAAGAACGGCTCCGCGACCGGCCCGTTCGAGCCGGGCATCGTCGGCAATTTCAACAATCAGGACCACGGCACAACGCAGGCGAATGGCTCGATCCGCGCCGCCGTCGTCGCCCTCGCCACACCCGGCGATGCGGCGAACCCGGACACCAACGGTCAGATGCCGAACAACGCCAACTTCAACATCGACTTCGGTCTCTTCCGCCCGCAAGCCGTCGGCAACTTCGTCTGGGACGACGTCAACAACAACGGCAAGCTCGACACCGGCGAGCAAGGCATCGGCGGCGTCGCCGTCGATCTGCTCGACGGCAGCGGCGCGATCCTCGGCAGCACCGTCACCGACGGCAACGGCAACTACCGCTTCGACCGCCTCGGCACCGGCACCTACTCCGTCCGCATCGCGCCCCCCGCCAACTACCGCAGCAGCACCGGCAACAACGGGAACGCCACCGGCCCCTACGAACCCGGCGTGACCGGCCTGCAGGACAACGAAGACCACGGCACCACCAACAGCTCCGTCGTCCAGGCCGCCAACTTCACCCTCGGAACCCCCGGCACCAGCCCCGACGAGGGCGGCTTCGCCAACCTCCGCCAGGATTTCGGCCTGTTCCGCCCCCTCTCCCTCGGCAACTTCGTCTGGGAAGACGCCAACAACAACGGTATCCTCGACGCGGGCGAAACCCCGCTCGCGGGCGTCAGCATCGGGCTCGTTGATGCCAACGGGCTAATCCTCGCCACCACGACCACCAACGCCGCCGGCGAGTATCTCTTCACGAATCTCGCTCCGGGCACCTATATCGTCCGCGCCACCACCCCCGCTGGCTTCGCCAGCTCCACGGGCAAGAACGGCAGCGCCTCCGGCCCGTTCGAACCGGCGCCGCAGACGACTATCAACAATTCCGACCACGGCACCGCCGTCGGCAACTTCGCCCAGTCCGTCGTCACCCTCGCCGGCTTCGGCACCCCCGCCAACCCCGACGCCGCCGGCACCGCCAACCTCCGCCAAGACTTCGGCTTCTTCCGGCCGCAGGCCCTCGGCAACTTCGTTTGGGAAGACGCCAACAACAACGGCAAGCTCGACGCCGGCGAAAAGGGCCTACCCGGTGTTGCCGTCGAACTGCTCGACTCGGCCGGCAATGTCCTCACCGGTGCCGTCACGGATGCAAACGGGAACTACCTGTTCACCAATCTCGGCGTCGGCACCTACTCCGTCCGCGTCGCCCCGCCCGCCGGCTTCCGCTCCAGCACGGGCACCAACGGCAGCCTCACCGGGCCCTACGAACCCGGCGTGACGGGCAACCAGGACAACGAAGACCACGGCACCACCAGCGGCATCTACTCCGCGGCCGCCCCCGTCGTCCTCGGCGCCCCCGGTACGAATCCCGATTCGAACGGTCTCGCCAACCTCCGCCAGGACTTCGGCCTGTTCCGCCCGCTCGCCATCGGCAACCTCGTCTGGAAAGACGCAAACAACAACGGCAAGTTCGACACCGGCGAAGCCGGCGTGCCCAACGTGACCGTGCGCCTCCTCGATGGCACTGGTGCGGTGATCGGTTCGACCACCACGAACACCGCTGGCAACTACCTCTTCGACAACCTCGCTCCCGGCACCTACACGGTCGAAATCGACCGACCGGCGAACCTGTCCAGTTCCACCGGTACGCCAAACGCGAACACCGGCCCGTACGAAGTCGCACCGACGGCCCAACTCCCCGCCAACGACGCCGACAGCGAGGACAAGGGGAACACCCTCACGGGTGGCGCTGTCATCCGTGCCCGCGCGATCACGTTGACCTCCTTCGGGACGAATCTGGACGCCGGCGGGGCCGCCAACCTCCGGCAGGACTTCGGCCTCATCGACCCGATCGTCCCGCCCCCGCCGCCTCCGCCGGTCATCCTCCCGGCGCGCGTCAGCGGCTACGTCTACCGCGACACCTTCCAGGCCAACGGTATCCGCCAGCCGGCGCAGGGCGAAGCCGGGATCAGCCGCGTCACCGTCACGCTCCGCAACGCCGCCGGCACCGTCGTCGGTACCACGCTTACGAACACGATGGGCTTTTACGAGTTCACGAACCTCCAGCCCGGCGCGTACACCATCGTCGAAACCCAGCCGATCGCCTGGATCGACGGCCTCGACACGGTCGGCAGCCTCGGCGGCACGCACCCGTCGAACGATGTCCTCACCGTCGTGCTCGCCTCCGGCGACGCCGGCGTCGAGTACAACTTCGGTGAAGTGATCCCGGCCCAATCGCCGCCCCCGCCGCCCCCGCCGGCGACCGTGCCCCCCGATCCGTCGAAGCAGAACTTCCTCGGCTCGTCTCAGAACCCCGGCGGCGCTACCGTTCCTCCGACCACCACGCCCCCGGTCGTCGTCGGCTCGCGCAACCCGTCCTTTAGCGCTCCGATCAACACCGCGCTGCCCACCTTCGTCGTCACCGCCGGCGGCGCGGGCAGCCTGCCCGAAGTCCGTGTCTTCGACTATTCCTCCGGCAGCGAACGCCTGCGGATCCAGGTGTATGAAAACAGCTTCCTCGGCGGCGTCCGCGTCGCCACCGCCGACGTCGACGGCGACGGCGTGGAAGACATCATCACCGGCTCCGGCATCGGCGGCGGCCCCCGCGTCCGGGTTTTCTCCGGCATCGACGGCTCCGTCATCCGCGAGTTCTTCGCCTTCGAAGACACCTTTCGCGGCGGCATCTTCGTCGCCGGCGGCGATGTCGACGGCGACGGCAAGTCGGACGTTATCGTCGGTGCCGAAGTTGGCGGCGGCCCCCGCATCACCACCTTCAGCGGGGCCGATGGAACCATCCTCAACAACTTCTTCGCCTTCGACAGCAACCAGCGTGGCGGCACCCGTGTCGCCGCCGGCGACTTCAACGGCGACGGTCTCGCCGATATCGTTGCCAGCACCGGGTTCGGCGTACCGACCCGCATCCGAGTGTTCAACGGCGCGAATGTAACGAACACCCTCCAGGACTTCGCTCCGTTCGAACCGGGCTTTACCGGCGGCATCACTGTCGCCGTTGGCGATGTGAATGGCGACGGCAAGCCGGACATCATCACCGGCGCCGAGATCGGCGGCGGTCCACGCGTCCAGGTCTTCAACGGCGTGAACCAGCAGCCGATCAACAGCTTCTTCGCCTTCGAGCAGGGCTTCACCGGCGGTGCCCGCGTGGCCGCTCAGGATGTGAACGAAGACGGGAAGGCTGACATTATCGTCGCCACCGGAGCCGGCCGAGCCGCCCAAACCCGCATCTTCAGCGCCGCGGGCCTCACCATCCTCGACGACTTCTTCCCCGTGGATACGGTCGGTGGTATCTACGTCGGTTGACTTGCTGGTTGAAGCATGAAGTCATTGGCGTGGGTGTGGCGAAACGGCCGCTCCCACGCTGCGTTTTTCATCTTCTCGATGACGGGCTTTGACCTCTCGTCATTCAGATCCGAAACGGTATCGGCCGGTCATGTCGGCGATCTTGGCTTGAAGCGGTTCCCGCGTCGGTGTAGCAAATTCAGGTTGGTCCGACGCGCCAGCGAGGGCGAGTCAGCTCTCCGTAAGATCTCCCTCGCTGGCGCGTCGGGCTAGAGCGGTTCCAACTTTGTTGTAGCGCGACGGTTGTGGGTCGGGTAGGCTGGCGTCCTCCATCAGGACGATGCCATGAAAGCCTACTCGATGGACCTCCGGGACCGGGTCCTCAAGGACGCGCAGGCCGGACTGGCGACTTCGGCCGTCGCGGCGAAGTACTCGGTCAGCCCGGCGTGGGTTCGCCGGGTCAAGCAGCGGGCCGCCGCCGGCCAACTCGGGCCGAAACCCCAACGCCGGGGACCGGTGTCCGCCGCCGTCCGCTTCGCCGAGCAGATCCGCCAGGCCGTCCGCGAGACCCCCGACGCCACGCTCGACGAGTACCGCCAGCGACTGAACTGGACGATGTCCCGCTCCACGCTGGCCAACGCCCTCGTCACGCTCGGCCTGACGCGAAAAAAAAGTCGCTCCGGGCCAGCGAGCAGGATCGTCCCGACGTGACGGCGAAGCGGGAGACGTGGAAGGCCGAACAAGCGGCGACGCCGCCGGCGAAGCTGGTCTTCGTCGACGAGACCTGGGCCAGCACGGCGATGACCCGCAGCCACGGCCGCGGTCCGCGGGGCGAACGCCTGGTGATGGACGTGCCGCACGGCCACTGGAAGACGACCACCTTCGTCGTGGCGTTGACGCTCGGCGGCCTCGTGGCTCCGACGGTGGTGGACGGGGCGATGACCGGCGATCTGTTCGTGGCCTACGTCGAGCAGCAGTTGGCACCGACGTTGAAGGCGGGCGACGTGGTGGTGATGGACAACCTGTCGAGCCACCACCGGGCCGGGGTGCGGGCGGCGATCGAGGCGGCCGGTGCGGAGTTGCGGTATCTGCCGCCGTACAGCCCGGACCTGAACCCGATCGAGAAGGCGTTCGCGAAGTTGAAGGCATTGCTGCGCAAGGCGGCGAAGCGGACGATCCCCGAACTGGAGCAGTACCTGGGCGAGGCGCTCGACGCGTTCACGCCTGAGGAGTGCGCCAATTACTTCCGCAGTTGTGGCTATCCCGCTACATCAGAGTTGGAACCGCTCTAACACAGACCTGCCAAGATCCGTTCCATCAACTTGGGAATCGCTTAAAAACCCTCATGATCCCGCATCCCGAAGACACGATCGTCGCGCTCGCGTCGGCCCCCGGACCTGGAGCGCGTGCCATCGTGCGCGTGGGCGGACTGAACGCCCTCGGCGTCGTCGAACCCCGTTTCACGCCATCCGTTGATCGTAGCCTCAACGGGTCGCCGCGGCTCGTCACCCCCGGCCAACTGCAACTTTCCGGCGTGCATGCCCCGCTCCCAGTCACGGCCTATTACTTCCGCGCTCCGCGCTCCTACACGGGCCAGGACCTCGTCGAGCTTCACACGATCTCCTCGCCTCCGCTTGTCGAACGGCTGATCGCCGATCTGCTCGCTGCCGGCACCCGTGCCGCGCAGCCCGGCGAGTTCACGCTCCGGGCATTTCTCCGTGGTAAGAAAGACCTCACGCGAGCCGAGGCCGTCCTCGCCGTCATCCACGCTGGCTCCGACGATGAACTCACAAAGGCGCTCGCCCAACTCTCCGGCGGCCTCGCCCGGCCAATGGACGAGCTCCGCGACGACCTTCTCAGCCTGCTCGCCGACGTGGAGGCCGGTCTCGACTTCGTCGACGAAGACATCGAATTCGTCGGCAAGTCAGAGCAGCTCGCGCGCATTGCCGCCGGCCTCGCGAAACTCACGAATCTGCAACGCCAGCTCGACGCCCGCACGGTCAGCGGCCGCGCCGTGCGCGTCGCCCTCGTCGGCGCGCCGAACGCCGGCAAGAGCAGCCTCTTCAACGCCCTCGCCGGCTGCGACACCCCCGCGATCGTCAGCCCCGTGGCCGGCACCACGCGCGATTATCTCGTCAAACGAATCGACCTCGACGGCGTTCCGGTGGAACTCGTCGACACCGCCGGCTGGCAGGACGCCCGAAACAGCATTGAACGCCAAGCCCAGGACCTCGGCCGCGAGGAATCCCGTCGCGCCGACCTTGCCCTGTGGTGCGTACCGACCAATGAACCGATCCCGGAGGGACCGGAACCGATTGTAGGCGAGACTATTCTCGTCCGCACGAAAGCGGATTTGTCCCCTCTCCCCTTGAGGGAGAAGGTTATGGTTGGGGTTGGGAATCCCCGCGAGTTGTCTTCGATTTCCGCGTCCGTCGTTTCTCCCGACGGCTTTCAACACCTGCAAACGGAATTGACCGAACGCATCAAATCCCTCGCCCGTTCGCCGCTCGCCCCGAGCCAGAGTCGCTGCAAGCACCATGTCGACGCCGCACTCGATTCGCTCCGCCGCGCGCACGAGCATGTCCGCGAGGACGACCCCCAGGAACTGCTCGCCCTCGAGCTCCGCAAGGCCCTCGATCAAATCGGCGAAATGGTCGGTGCCGTCTACACGAACGATTTACTCGACCGAATTTTTAGCCGTTTTTGCATCGGGAAGTGATACGCTTCCCAGTAATTATTTGCCTTCCATCGGTCTTGCGCTTTCCGCCGGCGTGGATTACGCTGCGGCCTCCCGACTCGGACCGGAGGCCGCCATGCACGTCGAACCCCACCACACCGCCCACGAACTCCGTCGCTTCATCCGCGTCG
>JAHBXO010000077.1 GCA_019636445.1 Gemmataceae bacterium
GCGGTCACGGTCATGAGTTGCGGGCCGGGGTCGTCCATCTTGGCCTTGAAGGTGAGCGGGTAGACAGCGTCGCGGCCGTCGTGCTCGATCGTCTCTTCCAGTTGCGGCTTGCGGTTCCCCTGGGCGTCGGCGGGGAAGTCGAGCGTCACCTTCACCGGGCCCGCCGGCCAACCGTTGATCCGCACGCCGACCTCGATCGGCACCATGCTACCCTTGAAGACCGTGGCCGCCTGCGCCTGCGCCGTCACGACGGCGATATCGGTCGGCGGGTCCTTCGGCGCGATGGCGATGGAATGCACCGGTACCTTGCGCTCGCCGAGTTCGCGGGCGCGCAGGGCCGGGGATTCGCCCCAGTTGTGCCGGCCGTCGGTGAGAAGGACGACGCCGAGGAGTTTCGCCCCGGTGTCGGACGCGGACGTCTCCGAAGCGTGCGCGAGCGGCAGTTTGAGATCGGTGTAGAGCGTGACGCCGTCCTTCTTCGCGCCGGCGAGGGCGTCCTTGAGGCGATCGGCGCCGATGGGCAGGGCGGCCACATCCTTGCCGAAGCCGATCAGTTCGAGCTGGTGTTTCTCGCGGAGGGCGTCGACGAGTCCGAGACCGTCCTTCGTGAGGATGCGCGAACAAAGCTCCAAACGACTGAGTTCGTCCATTCGCTTGACGACGGCGTCGAAGCGCTGGCTTTCGCCGTCGCCGCCGATGAGACCGAAACGCGGCAGTCCGCCGGTGTCACAGTCTTTCGCCCAGGCTTCGAGTTGCCCGTCGGTCGCGAGGTCCGGCACGAGCTTGAGCGCCTTGGCGATTCGGAGTTTTTCGGCGAGCGGCCGGGAGGGGTCGGTCACCTTCATGCTGTCGGAGCGGTCGATGGCGACGAGGACCTTGCCGGGGACTTCCTCGATGATGGATCGCGCGAGTACGGGTTCGAGGGCGAGCAGGAGGAAGAGGACGACGAAGGCGGCGATGCGGAGGCCGAGGAGGGCGAGGGCGAATCGGCGGCGGATGAGCCGCATTTCGTAGCGATAGAGCGCGATGAAGAGGCCGAGGAAGAGCGTGAGGCCAAGCAGCGCGAGTGCGAGACGGAGCGCGGGCGACAGGCCGGGGAACGGCAGCGACAGCCGCAGGAACGCGTCGGTGAACGGCAAGCTGATGGACGTCATGTTCGTTCGACCGCGGACTCGGTTGCCCCGTAGGGATTGAGTATACCGCAACCTCCGCCGGGGCCATCGCGGGAAAAGATGAGGAAATGCCACCCGGCTTGTCCGTGCGGGGGGAATCCGGTTAGAGTTTCCCCATTGAACTCTCCCGGACTGCCATGGCGTTGACTTGTTCAAAGTGCGAGCGAACCCTTCCCGGCGATACGGCCGCGAGCTTCTGCATGTACTGCGGCGCGCGGTTGGAGGACACGCGGATCCGCGGGCTGGCGCACCTGGGCGATTCGTCGTCGGTGCCTTCGCCGACATTGGTACTGGAGCCGGCATCGGACCCGAATGCGACGGCCGATTATCGCACCCTCTCGACACAGCCCGAACCGGCGCGGGATGAACCGGTGCCGGAGCGGGTCGGCAGCTACAAGCTGATCCGGAAGCTGGGCGTGGGCGGGATGGGCCAGGTGTTCGAGGCGGAGTCGGACGACAGCGGCCAGCGCGTCGCGCTCAAGCTGCTCTCGCCGAAGCTCGCGACGAACCCGATTTCCGTGCAGCGGTTCAAGCAGGAAGGGCGGCTCGCGAGCCAGATCGCGCACCCGCGCTGCGTGTTCGTCTACGGCGTGGACACCGACAACGGCCGGCCGTTCATCGTCATGGAGTTGATGCCCGGCAGCACCCTCAAGGATCTGGTGGACAAACGCGGGCCGATGGAATGGGATGCCGCCATCCACCGCATGCTGGACGTGCTCGACGGCCTGATCGAGGCGCACCGCCTCGGCATGCTCCACCGCGACATTAAACCGTCGAATTGCTTCCTGACGGACGACGACCGGGTGAAGATCGGGGATTTCGGCCTGTCGAAATCGTTGGACGCCCAGCACAACCAGAAGCAACTGACGAGTTCCGGCGCGTTCCTGGGGACGGTGCTGTTCGCATCGCCGGAGCAGATTCGCGGCGAGGAAGTCGGTTACGATTCCGACGTGTACTCGGTGGCTGCGACGTTGTACTACCTGCTCGTGGGCCGGGCGCCGCACCAGCATGTGAGCATGACGGCGGCGCTGGCGAAGGTGATTTCGGAACCGCCACCGTCGATCCGATCCTTCCGACCGGAGGTGCCGCGGGCGCTCGAGCGGATCATCTTCCGCGGACTGGAACGGGATCGTAACCGCCGCTACGCGACGCTGGAGGAGTTCCGCGATGCGATCCAGGACATGCTGCCGGAGCGGCAGCTACCCTCGCGCATGCGGACGCTCGTTTCAGCCTACGTGCTCGATGCCGTGTTCTGCCTCCTCTTCCTCTCGGCACCCTTCGTGCTGGTATTCGATGCGATCACGGGACGCACGAATGCGACAGACGGCCTCAATGGCGATCTGGTCTATCTGGGTATCCTGATCGCCTATTTTTCGATTGCCGAAGGGGTCTTCGGCGCGACGCTTGGCAAACTGCCGTTCGGGTTGCGCACGGTCCGGCTCGGGCGGGTCGGCCCCGTCGGCTGGCGGGCGGCGTTCGTGCGCGCTCTCGTGTTCCATCTGGTACTCGTGGCCGTAATCCTGGTGTCTGGTGCGCTGTGGCGGATTCCGGCCGTGGGACCGATCCTGGCAACGGTCGGCCTGCCGTCGGCGGTGGTCGCGCTCTTCCTCCAGCGGCGGCGATCCCCGACGCAGCAGGGCATTCACGACTACGCGAGCGGTTGCCGCGTCGTGCAACGGCCGCGGGCGGAGCACCGACCCAGCTTGCGCAGCCTCTTCGTGAATCCGCTGGACCGCGCCGCCCTGCGGCCGAATCTGCCGAACAGCGTCGGTGGCTTTCGCGTCAAGGGCGTGCTTGGCGAGGAGGCCGATGGTTCCACCGTCTGGGCCGCCGAGGACGAGGCGCTCAACCGTCGCATTCTGCTCTGGCTCCGGCCGGCGCATCAGTTGCCCGACGGCGTGCCCGCGGCCCCCGTTCGCCCCGGCCGGTTGCGCGCCATCGGCAGTGGCGAGATCGTCTGGAACGACCGGGCCTACGGCTGGCTGGCGTTCGTCGCGCCGACCGGTGCACCGCTCGTGGATACGACGTCGCCGGAGCAACCGCTCGAATGGGCCGATGCTCGCTCGATCCTGGAGCAGATCGTGGTCGAACTGCGCGCCGGCGACGCCGACGGCACCGCCCCCAATCGGCTCGGTGCCGACCAGTTCTGGATCGAACCGAACGGCCGCGTCCACCTCGTGGAATTTCCGATTGGTCCGATTCGCACGGCAGTACCGCCGGCCCGCGACACGAACGAACTCCTGCGCCACGTTGCGGCGATCGCACTGCGGGGGGACCTCGCGCCCGAGGGTATCCGTGCGCCGATCCCCCCGCACGCCTCGCGCATCCTCGACCGGCTCTATTCCGCCGATCCGCCGAGTCTGACGGCGCTCGAGGAACAACTGCACGCAAGCCGCGCGTTTCCCCCGGCCGTAAGCGCGGGCATGCGGGCGGCGCACATCGGCCTGATCGTCGCTTTCTCCGGCCTGGGGCTAACGCTGCTCGTCCTCACGGCCATTGGATTTTCCCTCATTCTCGCGACCAATGCCGCCGGGAATCGATACCGCAGCGCCGCCATTCTCGAAGGACTGGAATCGCCGGCCCAGGTGGCCAGCTGGCGCGTTCAAAGCTCGATCCTGCGTGAGGAACTCGCCGGCCAAAAGCTCGACGAATGGCGGGAACGATTCCGTGCGATGGAGCGATCGGATCAGGCGGAATTCGCCGAGGCTGTGGATGTTCTGAGCCGACCGGAGCGGTCGGTGGCGGGTACCCTCTTCGGACTGGAGGAGTCGTCGGAGGATCTGCTGGGTTCATCCTCGATCGTGGAGTTCCTGGAGCGTCAGGTGCTGTTGAATCGAATCCGCGTGATGGTGCCGTCGATTCGAAACGAACGGGAATCCCGATCGCTGGCGACGCAATTCACGATCCTCGATCTCGCGATCGTGCTGGGATTCGCGGGCTTCGCCATCGCATTCCGCGGCGGGGTCTCGTTCGTGCTTTCGGGTATCGCGCTGGTGCGCGACGACGGCCGCCCGGCCAGCCGCTGGCGCTGCGCGGTCCGCGAACTCCTCATGTGGACGCCGCTGCTGGCACTCGTGCTGGCGAACGTCTGGATCCAATCGTTGCAACCGGAATGGATGGTGGTGCGGCTCGTCTTGGACTTCACGATCCTGCTGGTCTTGCTCGCCTACCTCGTCATCGGGCTTCGCTACGCGAACCGCGCCCCGCACGATCAAATCCTGGGCACGTCGATGGTCCCGCTCTGACGAGGTGCGAGAAAGAACTCGGCCGCGTAGCGCGGCGTCGCGAGGACGACCAACGAAAAGAGGGCGATCAACAGGGTCGGCAGTTCCAGCAACACGCCGTAATCGAACCGGGCGCGATAGCCCGGCTGATCGGTCGAGCGTTCCTGGAACAGCCAGCATTCCCCGGCGACGATCGCGATGGAGAGCACGAGGCCGAACACCCAGGCCGCCTTCTTCCGCGCGTTCAATCCGCCCGATGCGAGGAACAGCAACCCGGCGAGTACGATCCGCAACGCCGCCGTCAGGTAGACCGTCAGTTCTTCGGACTCGGAAACGTGCTCGCGTTTCCAGAGCATGCCCAGTTGCTGAACGACCACGGCGAGCAGGAAAGCGCCCCCGACCCATTGCAATCGCGCGACGGCGTCGACCATCGGGCTGCGCTCGTCGATCGGGTCCAAACGGCTCGATGGCACCACGGGAGCTTCGGGGGGCAACGCCGGGAGATTCGGCGTGGCCGGAACGAGTTCGATGGGCGGGGCCGGGCGGTGGATCGGCGGGGCGTCGAGGGGAATTGCGGCAAACGGACCGGCCGCGGCGAGCACGCGCGCCAACGCGCCGCAACGGGGACAGGGCAGCATCCGTCCCAGTGCGGTTTCATCGGCCTTCAAACGGGTCCGGCACCCCGAACAGGGCCTCGCCTCGCATTCGCCGTCCAGCAAGACCTCATCCGGCCGCCACTCGCGAATGCCGGGCGCCCGATCCAACGGTACCAACTCCTCGGACTTTTCCTCTCGCATCCTCGTTCCCCAAAGGCTAGAATTCATTTTACCGACGGGTTCTCCTGCCTGCGTCGCTCCCGCGACCGAACCCGGTTCTCGCATTGAGGGTCTCCATGACTTCCCTCCTCCGCGCTACATGCGTTGGCATGATCTTGCTCGTTGGTGTCGTACCCGGATTCGCGGCTCCGCCCTCCGGCGGCGAGCGAACCGATCTCGCCGGTCAGCCGACCGCGATCGAAGTGGCACCCGCAGCGGTGACGCTCGCCGGCGTCCGCGACGCCCGGCAACTCGTCGCCACTGGACGTTATCCGAACAACCAGCTTCGCGACCTGACGCACGCTACCGATGTGAAGGTCGAGCCGGCCGACGTCGTCGAAGTCCAGGAGGGGCTGTTCCTCCGTGGCAAGAAAGACGGCACCGCGAAGATTACGATCACCTCGGGCGGGAAGACGCTCACCGTGCCCGTCACCGTCACGAAGATGGCGGAGCCGACGCCGACCAGCTTCCGCAACGAAGTCGTCGCGGCGCTGAATGTCGGCGGGTGCAACATGGGTGCCTGCCACGGTACCCCCAGCGGCAAGAACGGCTTCAAACTGAGCCTCCGCGGCTTCGACCCGGCCGCCGACTACCTGCAACTCAGCCGCGACCAGTTCGGTCGCCGCTCCGACAAGCACGACCCGATGGCGAGCCTGTTCCTCCTCAAAGGCCTTGGCCGCGTTCCCCACGAGGGCGGTGCCCGCTTCGGCCCCTCGAGCCTCCCCTCCGAGACGATCGCCGCCTGGCTCGGCGAAGGGATGAAGGACGACGCCCCGACGCTCCCGGCCGTGACGTCCATCACCGTGCTGCCCGGCTCGCGCGTGCAGCTCGCCCCGGCCAAGTGGCAGCAGCTTTCTGTCGTTGCCACCTTCGCCGACAAGTCCGTTCGCGATGTCACGCGCCTCACGAACTTCAGCAGTAGCGACCCGGCGGTCGCCGACGTGACGCCCAACGGCCTCGTCGAGTTCAAACGCCCCGGCGAAGTCGCCATCCTTTGCCGCTACCTCGAAGAGATGCAATCGGTCCGCCTGATGTACCTCGAACCGCGCGAAGGCTTCCAATGGCCGACGATTCCCGAAGTGAACCTCGTGGATACGCACGTTTTCGCCAAGCTGAAGCAGATGACGATCCTGCCGTCGGACCTGTGCACCGATTATGAATTCGTCCGTCGCGCTTACCTCGATTGCATCGGTCGGCTGCCGACGATCGCCGAGTCGAAGGAATTTCTGGCGAACAAGGCCGCCGACAAGCGTGCGAAGCTTGTCGACCACCTGCTGGTGCAACCAGAGTTCGCGGACTTCTGGACGCTGAAGTGGGCCGACGTGCTGCGGTCCAGCCGGAAGTCGATCCAGTTGAAGGGTTCCCACGCCTTCCACGAATGGCTCCGCGGGCGGATCGCCGAGAACGTGCCGGTCGACGTGATGGTGAAGGAATTGCTCACCGCGAACGGGAACACGTTCAACAACCCGCCGGCGAACTACTACCGCATCGCGAAGGATCCGCTCGGCCTCGCGGAAAGCACCGCGCAGCTCTTCATGGGCGTGCGGATGCAGTGCGCCAAGTGCCACAACCACCCGTTCGAGCGTTGGACGCAGGACGACTACTACGGCTTCGCGGCCTGGTTCGCCCGCGTGAAGCAGAAGCCCGAACCGGGCGGCAAGCCGAACACGCCGAATTCCGCCGAGGTGATCTACAGCGTGCGCGACGGCGAAGTGACGCAGCCGCGGAGCGGGAAGGTGATGAAGCCGCGGTACATCAGCGTCGGCGAGGCGGACGTGAAACCGGGCCAGGACCGTCGCGAGGCTCTCGCGGAATGGCTGGCGTCGCCGGGGAACCCGTTCTTCGCCAAGTCCGTCACGAACCGCGTCTGGTTCCACCTGATGGGCAAGGGGATCGTCGACCCCGTGGACGACTTCCGCGATTCGAACCCGTCGAGCAACGACGAACTGCTGGATGCGCTGTCGAAGGATTTCGCCGCGAAGAAGTTCGATCTCAAGCACCTCGTCCGCACGATCATGAACTCGCGGACCTATCAGCTTTCCGCCGTGCCG
Source organism: Gemmataceae bacterium (assembly GCA_019636445.1). GTDB lineage: Bacteria > Planctomycetota > Planctomycetia > Gemmatales > Gemmataceae > Limnoglobus. The sequence goes on from JAHBXO010000077.1 coordinate 7,263, forward strand.
AACGAGACGAACAAGGACGACGCCAAGTATTTCTCGCACGCCGTCACGAAACTGCTCACGGCCGAGCAACTGCTCGACGCCCTCTGCGACGTGACCGCCGTGCCGGAGAAGTTCGCCGGGCTGCCGGCCGGGACGCGGGCGATCCAGCTCGTCGACGGCGAGGTGAACCACCCGTTCCTGAAGGCGTTCGGTCAGCCGGCGCGGGAACTCGCTTGCGAGTGCGAGCGAGAGTCCGACGGCAACCTCGGCCAGGCGTTGCAGCTCATCAACGGGCCGACCGTGAACGAGAAGGTCCGCAACGCCGCGAACCGCCTTGGCGGCCTACTCAGCGCGAAGAAGACCGAGTTGGAGATCCTCGACGAGATTTACTACGCGGCCCTGGCTCGGCCGGCGTTCGACGACGAGAAGAAGGTCGCCCTCGCCCACATCGCGAAGGGCGCCGACAAACGCAAGGCGTGGGAAGACGTCTTGTGGGCCGTGATCAATACGCGGGAGTTCTTGTTTAGGCATTAACCGGAATTTTCAGCCCGGAGCGCCAGCGACGGGCGTGGAGAAAACGGCCGAGGGTTCGTTTCGTGGCGAAACGAACCCTCGGCCGTTGGAGTTTTCCGTCGCTGGCGCTCCGGTTTGAAAACCGGGCTGGCCATTCGAGTTTACTTCGCGACCACCGCGATCGAACCCGTCTCGCAGATGTAGACCGTGTTCCCGGTGTTCTGGTCCACGAAGACCTCGACGCCGAACTTCGCGGCCTTCTCGAAATCCTTCTCGCCCGGCTTGCGCGCCTTGAGCGTGAAGGCGTGGCTCCAGCGCGGCTGCTTACCGGCTTGCACGTCCGCCCCGGCCGGCACGACCGCGATCGAACCGGTCTCGCACAGATAAACCAGGTTCTTCGCGTTCGTGTCCTCGAAGACCTCGACGACGTACGCGCGCGTCATCGGCGTGAAGTCGCCTTCATCGGCCTTGCGGGCGTTGAGCGTCAGGCCGTGGAGCGATTTCGGCTTCTTGGGGCTGTCGCCGGGAGGTGCCGGGGGCGCGACGCCGAGGCCGAGCGAACCGGTTTCGGACAGGTAGATGAGGCCACCGGTGTTGCCGTCCTTGGAGACATCGACGCCGAAGGCCTTGGCGTTCTTGAAGTCCGTGTCCTTGAGGCCTCGCGCCTTGAGCGTCAGCCCGTGGTGGAATGACGGTTCGGCCTCGCCCTTCAGGTCCTTGGGCGATTTGCCCAATGCGATCGTCTTCTGGTCGGTCGCGTAGAGGAGCAGGCCGCTGGCCATGTCCTTGTAGGCTTCCACGCTGTACTTCTTGGTGTCCTTGGTGAAGGTCTCCTCGGTGCTCTTGCGGACGCGCAGTTCGTGGGCGAAGGCCCATTCGGAGGTCTTGGGATCCTTGGGAGCGACGTAGGGCGCGGCGGCGAGGGCGCCGCTGTCCGAGATGGCGATGAGGGCGTTCGTGGCCGGATCGTGGAAGAACTCGACCGCCACCTTGGGCGTATCGGCCTTGAAGTTCTGCTCGCCGACGGGCCGGACCTTCACGTCGTGGCCGTAAAGGTGCTTCGGCTTGACGGACTGGGCGGCGAGCGAACCCGCCGCGACGAGGACGGCGGCGAGCGTGAACAGGAAACGTCGCATGGTGGGATCCGCAAGGGATAGGGGACGACGGTAAGACGGTCGCGGCGCGTCGGGCTAACGGCTCCGCTTCCCGAAGCGCGCAGTTTTCCCCAATGCTAGTCCAATCCCCCGCCTCCGGCCGCGACTCAGGGGAAAATCGCAAAAAAGCTTCACGCCCGGCCGATTCCTGCTTGACCACCGTTGCGGGCGCGGGTATTCGCCCCTCCGCCTGCACACACTCTTTTCCGCGCGTGGCCCCGGAACGGCCCGCGCGGGCCGTCGCGTCGTGGGGGACGCCGGCAGGGCGAGGCTCGCACTCGGTCTTCCAAGGAGGGGATGAGGACCATGGCATTCCAGACGAAAACGTGGGGTTGGAAGGGCATGGCCGCCCGCCTCTTGCTCGTGCCCGTATTGGCCGGCGCCTCGGCCGCCACGGTCCGCGCGCAAGCTTTGACCCCCAGCCCGTCGGCCACGCCGACGAGCACCACCAGTAATACCGAAAAAGCCCGGCAGCTTGTCGCCCAGGCGCAGACCGCCCTCAAGAAGGGCGACCTCGCCACGGCCGAGAAACTCGCGAAGCAGGCCCAGGACCTGCGTGCGAGCCTTGCCTACACCGAGTCGCGG
>JAHBXO010000078.1 GCA_019636445.1 Gemmataceae bacterium
AGGGCCACGCGGACCACCCCGTGCCGAGTGCCAAGGAACTGGAGGCGCTGAAGGCCAACCGACAGGCCGTCGTGCGGTTGCGGGCCGACCTCGACGCGGCGGCGATGTCCCTGTCGGTCGTGCCCGATTCCGGCACCGCCGCCGCTCGCCTCGCGCTGGACGGTGCCGCGCCAGCCGAACTGTCGAATTCCCCGAAGCCGATTGCCGTGCGCCGCAAAGCCGAACTGAGCATCCCACTTTGGGGCCGAATCGAATTGAGCCGCGGCACCGGCTCGAGCAACCTCGACGAAATCGAAGCGGAGCTGCAGAAACTCGGCGACGAGTTCGCCGACGCCGTCGCGACGTTCGGCATCGCGCCCACCGAACCCGATGCCTTCGACCAACTCATCCGCCGCGTGGCTGAACGCAACGTACAACTCGTCAATCTCAAGACGCTGAACGTGGACCTCAAGAAACTCGCTCCGAAAGGACTCGAACCGCTCCAGAAGACCGTTCGGGAACTGGAAGCGAAAGCGAAATCTGTCGCCACCGACGGCACGGAGCCGGTCCCACCTGTGCCTGGCGCATCGGAGCCGCTCAAGAACGATCTCGACGGGCAACTCAAGACGCTCGGCAGCGAGATCGACGCTCTCGCCGCCGTAGCCGAAGCCGCGGATACGGCTCTCGGCGGAGCCCGGACCACGGCCACAAGTGCCAGGGTACAACTGGCGGGATGCGAAGCCCTAGCGAATAGCTGCCGCGGGGAACTTGCCCGCTTGCGCTCTGAAGCGGACATCGAACAACGCCTCGCTCAGGCGGAACGGGACACGAACGACGCACTGGTCAATCTTCAGGAAACGGCGCTGACTTCCGAGGAAGCGACCATCGAAGAGCGCCTCGCGGACCGCAAACGGGACGCGGAGGCCGTGGAAATGCAGTTGCGCGACATCGAGAAGAAGTTGAGCGAGAATCGCGGCCGCGTTCTGGGATCCGAAAGCCTGCACGCCGACCGCTGCAAGGTCGCCGTCCGCGTCGAGGAGTTGAAGGACATTACGGAGCGGGAAGAGCTCGAACGCCGGGCCGTGGACAGGCTCTACGAACTGTTCGAGGAGTGCCGGGAGAAGCAACTCGGTACGCTGATGACGCCCATTCACGACCGTGTGTTGAACTGGATGCGCGCATTGGAAATTGGCGACTACCGCGAAGTGCGGTTCGACGACAAGTTCCTGCCCGACCGACTGATGCGCTCCGATGGAACCGCCGATTTTGCGATGGGCGAAGAATCGACCGGAGCACAAGAGCAAATCGGCATGTTGGTGCGGCTTGCGCTCGGCTCGACCCTTACGACCGTCGACGAACCCACGGTCGCGGTGTTGGATGATCCGTTGACGCACAGCGATATCGGCCGACTTGCCAAGATGCGGGCCATTCTCCGTCGTGCCTCGGAAGGAGATATCCATTCAAAACCACCAGCAGGACCATTGCAAATCATAGTTCTAACCTGCCATCCGGAATGGTTTCGCGACGAAAGAGCCACAGTGATCGACTTGGAACGATCCGACGTCTTGCAACGAATTCCCGGGTAGGTCGGTGGGGTGCTGACGGTTTGACGGACAGTCCGACTAACTGCGCGGCCGGACTTGACGGGCGAATTGGGGGGGGTGAGGTAGCCGAGCGACGAGTGTTTGCGGTCGAAGCGGTAGTAGTCCACATACTCCCGGACCGCGCGTCGCGCGTGCGCCTCACTGTCGTATTCGGCGATCGCCATCTCCGTCTTGAGCGTTCCCCAGCAACTTTCCATGAAGGCGTTGTCGTAGCAGTTGTCGGCCCGGCTCATGCTCTGCACCAGACCCGCGCGCCGCAGCACGGCCCGGTACGCCCGACCCGCGTACTGGCCGCCACGATCGGTGTGATGCACCAGCCCCGGCTTCGGCTGCCGCGTGCGGATCGCCTGTCGCAACGCCGCCAACACCAGCGACTCCTCCTGCGTGGCCGCCACGTGCCAGCCGACGATGTCGCGGCTGAAGCGGTCCATCAGCCCGGCCAGGTACACGAAGCCCCCGCGCCGCAACGGGAGGTAGGTGATGTCGCCGACCCACAGCCGGTCGACGCCGACCGGCTCCGGCGCCTCGAGCACGAGGTTCGGACTGAAGCCGAGCGTGTGCCGGCTGTCGGTCGTCTTCGGCACGAACGACTTCGGCTGGATCGCCCGCAAGCCCTGACTTTTCAGGACAATCGCGACCCGCCTCGCGCTGCACACCACGCCGCGATCGGCCAGTTCCGCCGCGATCCGCCGGGCACCGTAGCGCCGCTTGTGCCGCCAGAAGATCGCGGCGATCTGAGCGGCCAACCGCGTCGCCTCCGCCCCGCGGGCCGACGGCGGACCGTCCCGCCAGGCGTAGTACGCCGACCGGCAGACGCCCAACGCCTCGCACACCGCAACGAGCGGGAAGTCGTCGTCCCGCGTGACCGACGCGACGGCCGCGTAGACCTCGCTCAGGCGTGCCGGCCGAAAATGGCCAACGCTTTTTTTAAGATGTCCCGCTCCCGCTCGACGCGGAGCAATTCGGCCTCCAGGTGCCGCACCCGCTCGTCGAGGCTGCCCGCGACCGGTCCGCCGTGCGTGACGAGCTTCTTCTTCCAGACGTAGAGGAGGGTGGGATCGGCCAGCCCGAGTCGCTCGGCGACCGCGGACGCCGAGAGTCCGTCGAGCATCATCTGCACCGCTTCGCGGCGGAACTCGTCGGTGAATTGCCGTCGCTTCGGACGGTCCGGGATCGGCTTGGCCATGATCGGGACTCCTTCCCGCCGCCAGCCTAACTGTTAGTCGGACTGTCCGTCAAACCGTCAGCACCTCAAACCTTTTCACGGAAGTCGATGCCTATCTTGATCGGCATCCCGACTTGCTCGACACGCTGGCCTCCACTCCGACGCTCAACCCGACCCACATCCAAGTATTGCCATCGTTCGACGCCGACCGGATCATCGAAGACCCCGGGGAGCGGTCGGTGACCTGGCCGGCTTCGGGCAAACCGTGGATGTCCCGGAAGGGCCGAAGGATGAACTTCGCCGAGCGGGACGCTGCCAACCGCCACTCGGCCGCTTCGGTGAACGGTTCGTGTTCGACTTGGAGCGGCGCCGAGTGGCGTCGACCGGGCGGGCTTCGCCCAGCGCGTCGTCTGGGTCTCGCAAGACATCGGCGACGGCCTGGGATTCGACATCCTGTCGTTCGAAGAATTCGACTACTCCGAGCGTTCGGTGGAAGTGAAGACGACGGGTGGGGAAGTTCTTCCCTTTCTACGTCACCGGCAACGAAGTCCGTTGCTCCGAGGATATTCCTGACCAATACCACCTCTTCCGCATATTCGATTTCGGGCACGAGCCCCACTCTACATCCCGCATGGATTGCTTCGACGACTCTGCCAATTGGTACCGGTTTTCTATCGAGCGGTTGTTTAGCTCGAGCCGAGGATTCCGCTGCAGAATGATTTCCCATCGATGGCTTTGTCTGTGCAGGATAATCATGATGAGTGCGTATCCATTTATCCAAACTCGAGCGTATCCTCCACGACGAATTCGGAATCCCGGCCTCGCGAACCCAAGACGCCGTTGTTGAGAAGTTTCGGACGAGCGCCCTCCTTCAGCAAGGCACCGATGTATCTCACTTTTTCGCCGAACCACCCGCTCGTCCGGAGCTCACCGCACACCGCCACCACGCCGCCGGGGGAACGGACGGCATCGACTCGCGTCAGGTCGGCGAAGTCCTTGTCGAGGCCCCGGAGGATCGGGATTAGTTCAGGGGAGTGGGTGGCGACCGGCACGCGACCGTCCAGTAAGTCAGCCAAGATCGCGAGTTGGCCATCCGTATTCAGGTGAATCTTGGCCACAACACGGTTGGTCAGGGTACAGCGGCCCAACTCTGACTTGAGGGCCAATTGTTGAAGCCATGTGCAGCGGGCACCTTCGTCGGCAAGACCCGTAAGGCCGCTGACCGGTGACCGGAAGGCCTGCGCGGCGATCGCATACCGACCTGACACGTCGCTTTGTGCCATTAGTTCGCGAAGGCCGCGCTTGCCCGTGATCGCGCACTTTTCCAGCTCGGAGGGAAGGACCGATTTACCGGTCAAGCTACACACTTGCAATTCCCGATGGAGGACGATCTTTCGCGTCCGAGCACATCGGCCAGCAAGACGTTTGAGCACCGGACTTCCTGTCAAATCGTGCTGGACGAGCCGACGCCGATCAACCGAAAGGCCGGTTTCGGAGCAGCGTGCGATCTCGTCGGGAAGCAGGCGAGCGCCAGACTCTTCGCAAGTTGCTAGCTCCTCGGTTAATGCAAGCCGTCCCGATGCATACGAAGGAATGAGTCGGTCGAGGCCTGCTCGCCGTCCCGAAATTGTTGAGACGCCGACTTCGTCCCGGAGCAACCGCCTGCCTGATGCTTCACAGCGCACCATCTCTTCCTTGAGGCCTTTGCGATGGGGCGCGAGTTCCGACCGGACGAGGAGCGATTTGAGGACAAGCCGTCGAGACAGGTCGGATCGCGCGAGCTCGGAGGCAAGCGCGAGCGAACCGGTCTTTTCGCAGACGACCAGCCGCGACTGGCGTACCCACCGGCCCGTGGCGGCGCATTGGCCGAGTTCGGCAGGCAAGACGCGGTCCCCGGTGTCCGCGCAGGCCGTCAGCTCGTCCGGAAAGGCAGGCATTCCGGTCGCGGCGCAGCGTTCCAGTAGCCGCGTCAGGCCGGTTCGGCCGGACACCTTGCTCACCGCCGTGAGCCGACGGTCCACCTTGGCGCCGGTGACAGCGCACACCACGGTCTAAGTCGGCAGCAGTTCGGCTCCGGACTCCGCACACGTGATCAGCTCGCCGGGGAGGGCCACGGCTTCCGAAGCAGCCGACCTCCGGAGCAGTCCGCGGTCGACAAGCCGCCCCGACACGTCCGAGCGGGCCAACTCGTCCAGCAGCCCGACCCGGCCGGTGACCTCGCAGGTCCCGACCTCCTCGGACAGCCCCTGGCGATCCGGGGCAATCTCCGACCGGACGAGTAACCGGCGGTCGACCCGTTTCCCGCTATAGTCTGAGGTTCCCGATTCGGAGCGCAACACCCAGACCCCTGATCCATTGCATCGAATCATCTCCGATCGCAGGGCTCGGACTCCTGTGGCCGAACAGGATTCCAGCGCGCTGGCGACGGCGATCGTTCCGGTCACGGCACATCGTTCCATCTCGTGTGCGAGGACGTGCATTTGGGTGATCGGGCACACAACCAGCAATGACGAAAGCACCACCGTCCCGGAAACATCACTGGGCCGGACCAGGGTCTTATCAACCCGACGGTCGGTCAATTCGCATCTCGCACTTTCGTCCGGGAGAAGTTCCACGCCTGACTCGGCGCAAATCACCATCTCTTCGGCGAGCGCGCGCCGCCCGGACTTCGCGGAGGGTCGGAGCAGGTCGCGATCCACCCGGCACGCCGAGACGGCCGAAAGGTCGAGTTCATCCCGCAGGAGTCGCCGACCGGTCGCGTCGCAAGTGGCGAACTCACCCGGTAGTCCCAGCCGATGGGGCGGCTTGTCCGATGCCGCGAGTAAATCCTTGCGCACAACCACACCACTGAGATCGGACACAGCGGATTCTTCAGGAAGAAGGAGGGCACCCGTTTTCCAACACCGCTTGAACATCGACCGCACCGCGACCGTCCCCGATACCGCCGATCGCTCGACCTCGTCGTCGCCGACCCGCCGACCCGAAACCTCGCAAACGACGATGCGATCTCGAAGAACATTTCGCCCCGTGCTCGACTTCTCCAGTAAATGGCTGAGAACCTTCAAGCGGGTGACCGCACACTGACTCAAACAGTCGACCGGAACTCGTCGGCCCGTCCGTTCGCATG
>JAHBXO010000079.1 GCA_019636445.1 Gemmataceae bacterium
CTCGGTGAACCGGAACGTGACCGCCTCGACGCGGAACCCGGCTCCGTTGTTCGCCGGCGTGCTGGCCAGCAGGATCGGCGGAGTGGCGTCCTTCGTCAGCGTGTACGTCAGTGAATTCGAGAGCGTGGCGTTCCCGCCGGTGTCGGTCGCACGAACTTGCAGGGTGACTGTCGACGCCCCGGACGCGAGCGTCGGCATCACGGCCGAGAGGTCGAATGGGGCGGCAACGTCGTTCACCACCACCCGGCCATCGACCAGCAGTTCGACATTCCGCACCTGTACGTCGTCCGCCACAGTGACGCCGACGCGGACGCGACTGCCCTCGTCCACGGTCGCCCCGGTCGGACCGGTGGCAGTCAGCGTCGGGGCCATGCCGGCGGTGTCGAACGATAGATAGTTGACCACCTGCAACCCACCGGTGCCGGTGGCGACGTACCCGATTCCAGACGCGATGGCGGCGCTCACGGGAGTGGCCGACAACGGGAACTCGGCTAAATAGTTCGCGGTGTTCGCCGGGTCGGTGACATCGACGATGGCGACGACTGGCTGATTCGCCTGTTGTCCGACCAGGCCGACGGCGAGCGCCTTACCGGATCCGTTCGGCACGATGGCGACGCCGGGGGCGATGAACGGATCGGCTATGTCGGACGGGCTGATGAGGAACAGATTGTTCGGGTCGGCCACGTTGACGGTGGTGAACCCGCCGGTCAGGATGGCGTTCTGGACGCCGATGTACGTGACGCCGCCGGTGACGTTGACGGTCCCGTCCCCCTCCGGCAAATCGACCGTGTCGCCGGGGACTAGGTCGAGGCCGGAGACAGTGAACGCCCTCAGGGTGCGGTCGGTATCGAACGTGAAGAGGGTGTTCCCTTCGCGGGCGAACCCGGTGATCGGGGAAGTGTCGCCAGTGTTGAAGCTGGTGAGGACTTCGCCGCTGCCCGTGTCGTAGGTGAAGATGCGGCCGCCGACGGTGGCGTAGGCGAGGCCGTCCGCGATCTCGACTTGGGTGGCCTCGACGCGGGCGGTGCGGAGGAGCCGCGGGAGCATTCGGTCGGCGATATCGACGAAGTGCAGCCCGCCGTCCCCGGCGGCAACTACGGCGACGTTCGTTACCGGATCGACGGCGACATCGACGGCAGTGCCGTCCAGGTCGAGTTGGCCGAGGACGGTTGGCCGCTGGAAATTGGAAGCGTCCACGACGGCGAGGCCATAAGTGCCGGTGGCGATGAAGGCGGTCTGCTGGGTGGGATTGGCCGTCGAGCCGACGACGGTCACGGTCTGGGCCTCGCCGCGGAGGGCGAGGGAGGCGATGACGCCGGTCGGGAGTTGTCGGCCGCCAAGAGGGTCGGAGTCTTGCAGAATCTCGGCCAAATCAGCAATGCCGTCCCCATCTGTATCCGCCGACGCGATGCTCGTGCCGATGATATCTTCGACGACGTCCGGGATGCCGTCGCTGTCCATGTCTGGGGCGTCCGCGCTCAACGGAGATCCGACGGTCCGCGGGATTGTGACGCATGAGCCGGGGCCACCGGAGATCACGGACACAGTGCTCAGTTGAAAAAGTATGCCTCCGCCATTACCGCCGCCTCCGCCTCCTCCGCTACTGGACAGAATCTGGGCGTAGTTGAACGTGAATGCGGTGTTCGCCGAAACCGCGAACTTCGGGAAGGCATCCACCCGGCCCCGCTGGCTCAGCCCACCCTGGATCCGATAGAAGGTTTGACCGACCGGGGTGGCGGCCAGACGGGCCGTTTCACTGCCGATGTATTGGCTCAGGAGCCGACCGGTGCCGTCGTCGGTCCTCGTCCAGCCCGAGTTGAGGGCATCGAGCATCACGTCCCGGAAACGCTCGAGCGCGGTGGTGAACGCCCCGCCGATCCCGGAGTTGATCAGCGAGTTCAAGAGTTGGGCGAAGTGGGCGCACATGGCCCGGATGTCCGCAGCGCTGAGGTGGCTGGGGCGGGGCAGGGCGAGCAGAATCTGGCAGTTTGCCTCGGTAATCACGCGGGTGCCGTCCGGCAACTCGGTGACCAGGTCGGGCAGCCGGTCGAGGATTGACAGGGTGCGGCGGTGGTCCGCCGGGGTAGCCGTGTTGGCGATGTGGTCCAGGCCGGTCAGCGCCCGGTGATAGTCGCGGGCGCGGTCGAAGAGGTCCCGCTGCCTCTGCACGTTATCTTGCGCGTTTTGACCCGCCGCGGGGTTGGTTATCGATTGCTCGACCAGACACATCAGGAATGCGTCCAGCGCATTCGCCACGTCGAGAACCCCAAACACGATGCCCACGGGCGGGAACAAGTCGCCAATGACCCGCTTCACGACGGTCACGGCGACGTCCCTATAGGACCCCGACACGGCGTCTCTGATAATGGAAGACGCAAAATTGACCTCGTTGTAGACATCGACAACGGACTCCGCGATCCCATCGAACGGGACCACGGAAAGAGCCAGATCGAACGCCGCCATGTTCAGTGCGTTCACCTCGTCCTCGCACGGTACGTTGCTGTCTTGTCCACCTCCGATCAGTCGGGCCAACCGGTCTACGCAGTGCCAGCCGGGCGCCAGGATGCCGACGCCGGGATCACTCGTCAACGATCGTCCGTCCGCCGACACCGTGGCCGTGCCGATTTCGACCCACTCCCCCTTGTCGTGATCGAACGACATAATCGTTCCCTGCTCCCCCGGAGCCAGCCCGTCTAGGTTCGGAAACGTCACGGGGGCCGGAACGGCGAAGTTCACATTCGCACCTACCGGGTCGAAGCCGGCCGCCGACCCCGCCTGAATTGAGACCACCAGCGACGGGTTCAACCCCGCCGGGAGCGGTCCCGGCAGCCGGTTCGGGTTCACCGGGATGACCGTCCCCAGGGTCAGCGGAGTGCCGTCCGGGTTCTGTGCCGATCCGGCCGGGAACGTCACCGACACCAGGTCGAGCATCGCCCGCTGCTCCGGCGTCAGGTCCGGGAAGATTTCTGCCATCGTCGTCGGATTCAGCACCGTCGGGCCGAATCCGACCTGGGTGTCCGCGGTCATCGAAAGCGGCACGACGTCGGCGTCAGCCATCGGTGGCAGGAACACGCCCATCGGTTTCACCATTCGCTCACCCGGGATGCTCGGGAACGGCTTGCTGAGGTTCGCGTACTTCGACCCCGCGGGCAGCGCCGCCGACGTTCCGCTATCCCCGCCGATGTGGACGAAGGAGCTCGGGGCCGGCAGCCCGTCCGGCACCCCGTCCCCGTTCTGGTCCTGGACGCCCAACTCGAACTTTCCGGTGGCGTCCGTGATGGCGAAGATGTCCGGCCTTCCAAGCAGTTCGATCCTCACGCCGGCGACCGGGATGTCCGAGCCATCCTTCGCCTTGGCGTGGCTGTCGAATACCCGGCCCTCGACGATCGTGTTCGGGATGAACGTCAGCGGAGCCGTCCGGAAGTCGGCCGTGCCGACGCCGCCGGGCACGCCGTCCCCGTCCGTGTCCACGTTCAGCCCGTCGCGGCCGACGATCTTGTCCCCGTCCACGTAGACCCGCACCTGGGTCGAATCCGGCAGCGGGTTGGCGTAAAAGAAGGTGGCGAACTTCTCGGTCGGCGAAACGCGAATGGAGCCGGCCAGTTTTTCGCCGTTGGCAATCAGGTAGAAACTGTTGGGCGTGATCGTCGCCGGATCGACCGGGCCGTCGAACCGAACGACCGTCTCGCGGGTCAGCGACACTAGCTCCTCACCGTTCTCCGGAGAGATCGCCTCGATGCCGACCGGATCGGACACGGTGAACGTGATCGCCCTCGCCCCGGCCAGCGAGTTGCCGGCAGCGTCCATTACCGGGCCGGTGATCGAGAGTGTGTAGGTGCCGTCAGGCAAGGCGGCGCTCAGTTGTACGACGGCGGTTCGATCACTCGTCTTCGACACGCCGACGATTTGCACGGCCACCGACGAAATGAGGGTAAACGACGCCGGATCGAACGCGGCGGCGGACACGACTTCGGTGAACGTCACCGGCACGCTCGACACGGCCACGGGTTGCGGGTCGGTAATGCCGAACGAGACTTGCGGGCCCACGGAATCCAGGGTGAACGTCCTTGTGACGACGGCCGACGGGTTGCCGGCTTTGTCGAAGGCGCGGAACCGCACGTCGTGCGGGCCGTCTAGCCCGCCGCCGAGCAGGAGTTGCGTGTCGAACCGGAAGGTGCCGTTGGCGGCGACGGCCACGTCTTGGAACCCGCCCGTATCAACTGCCGCCTGCAACAGCGCGATCCCAGACTGGTTGTCAGTGACCGTGCCCTTGTAAGTGGCATTCCCAGAGAGCAGCGCACCGGCGACCGGGCCGGTCGTGATCGTCACCACCGGCGGGGTGTTGTCGCCGCCCGGTGGGACGGCCAAGACGTTCACGGTGACGGTCTCGAACGCGACCAGCCCAACGCGTCGCGGACGGTCAGAACGACCGTCGCAGCGCCGGTCTGACCGGCGGCCGGAGTGATGATCAGGACGCGGTCAATCCCCGTGCCGGTGACGGCCACCGCCGGCAACAGAGTCGTATTCGACGCTGTGACGGTGACGACAAGTTGGTCGGCCGGCGTCTCGGCGTCCCCGACTTGGAACAGCAGGGCCGGAACTGACTGGCCGACGGTGATCGTCTGGTCACCGACCGCCGAGATGGTGGGTGCGGTATTGCCCGGCTGACTCTGGATGGTCACGGTGAGCGTGTCCGTCGCGGTCAGACCGCCCGCGTCGCGAACGGTGAGCGTTACCGTGGCCGAGCCAGTTTGTCCGGCGGACGGGGTGATGGTGAGCGTTCGGTTCGCCCCGAAGCCGCCGAGGACGAGGCTGGACGGCGGGAGTAGCGTGGGGTTCGAAGACGTGACGGTCACTTCGAGCTGGCCGGCGGCCGTCTGTGCGTCGCCGACGGTGAAGGCAATCGCGCCGGACGACTGGCCGGCTACGATCGTCCGGTTCGGCAGATCGCTCACCGTCGGGGCGGTATTCGCCGTCGACGCGAAAGCCGCGAGCGACGGGATACGGGCCGCCGAGTCGAACGGACTGGACAAAATCAGGATGGACGCCCCGGTCATCCCGTTGTACGCCCGTACCATTCGGTCCGGTCCGGCCGCGGCGGAGACGACCGCGTCGTCGATGCCGTCGCCGGTCAGATCGGCTACGGCGAGCCGAAACCCGGTATCCGTGGCCGTGAACCCGGTCGCCTGGGCCGGATACCCATCGATCGGGCTGCCGGTCGGCTGTGTTGCCACGAGCGAATTCACCCCGGCCGTCCCTTGGGCCGACAGGATTTCCGCCGTCGCGTCGATGCCGTCCAGATTCCCAGCGGCGACGAATACCCCGTTCCGGGTGGCCGGGTCGAGGGCTAAGAAATTGCTTACCGGGTTCGCGAGGGCATCGCCCAACTGACCGGCGAGGAGTTTGGCCGCGTCCAGAGCAAACACCCGCGGCCCGCCGCCTGGCCCGCCGCCAAAGATCAGGTCGGCCTTGCCGTCCCCGGTCAGGTCGCCGGCCCCGGCAAAGATGCCGTCCCGTAGAGTCGGCTCGAAGGCAAAGAAGTCGCCGAACAGCTTTGGCGGCGCGGAGCCGTTCTCCGCAATTCCGCGGCCGCTGTACGTGGCGACCCGCGGCCCGCCGCCGACCCCCGCCCCGGCTACTAGGTCGTCCCGCCCGTCCCCGTCGATATCGGCCACGGCGATCCGCCCGCCCCCGCGGAAGTTCGGGTCGTCGATCGCGAAGAAGTTGGCCCGCCGGGTGAGTTGGCCGTTGTCCAGCGAAAACACCTGCACC
>JAHBXO010000008.1 GCA_019636445.1 Gemmataceae bacterium
GGAACAGGACATCGCCGGCGATCTGCTCCTGGACGAATCGCGCGTAGGGCTTATCCGCGTTGAACGCGCGGATCACATAGTCGCGGTACGGCCAGGCGTTCGGCCGCGGCTTGTCCTTGTCGTAGCCGTGCGTCTCGCCGAAGTGGACCACGTCCAGCCAGTGGCGCGCCCAGCGCTCGCCGTGGTGCGGCGAGGCGAGCAGGCGATCGACCAGCTTCTCGTAGGCATTCGGCGAGGCGTCCTTCACGAACGCGTCGATCTCCTCCGGCGTTGGCGGCAAGCCGATCAGATCGAACGACAATCGCCGGATCAAAGTCCGCCGGTCCGCCTCCGGCGACGGGCGCAACCCCTTTTCCTTCAACTTCAAAAGAACGAAATCGTCGATCGTTTTTACTGACCCCTGACTCCTGACGCCTGACCCCTGCAATGGCTTGAGCGACCACCAGTCGCGCGGGTCCTTCGCTTGCGAGCCATCGTCGGGCCACGTGGCGCCCGCGTCGATCCACGCGCGCAGGGTCGCGATCTCTTGCGCGGTCAGCTTCTCGCCCTTCGGCGGCATGACGACATCGGGATCGGCGCTGCTCACCCGTTGCAGGAGCGGGCTATCCTTCGCCTTCCGCGGCAGGATGGCGGCGCCGCTGTCGCCGCCTTGCAGGGCGTCGGCCTTGCGATCCAGACGCAGGCCGCCCTTCTGCTTCGTGTCCCCGTGGCACGACACGCACGCCTTCGCGAAAATCGGCTTCACGTCTTTCGCGAAGTCGGCCGCGTCGGACCTCGTCGTGAACATCAGGAATGGAACAAGCATCCATCGGATCGGCATGAAGGGCCTCGTCGAACGGAGGGCGCGGCGGGAACAGTCATTGTCGCATCCGATACCGGCGGAAGGCAACCGTTTCCCGTCCGGTTCGCAAATCGTAGGTTGGGGAGCAATGGCTACCGAACTGATTTTTCCCGTCGGCGTGCTGCACCGGAAGATTGGCCCGGGCGCGGTATTGGCGGAGCCGTTGTTCGCGGCGGAGATCGCCCGGCTGGCCGGGTCGCGCGAGCACGCGGCGGCCGCGACGGCGCGGTCGTTGCAGCAATTCCTCGGAGATCGACCGCCGGAGGATTTGATTCGTCGCCGGCGCGCGACCGCGGCGCGCGAACTCCGATTCTCACTGTCGCTTGATCCACCACGGGCGAACCCGGGCTGGCGCGAGCCGGTGGCGCTGACGTTTCACGCGGCGGTTTGGGAAGAGGCCGGGCACGTGCTCGCGCGCGTGCCGTCGCTCGGCATCGAGGTGATCGCGGGACCGAAGGACGACCTGGAGGATCGACTGAAGCGCGAGGCGCTGGCGGCGCTGCGCCGGCGGGACGCGTCCGCGAACCTGCGGAACCTGGCGTGGACGCAGACGACGACGGCATTCCGCATCGAGTGGATGGATGTGCCGGTGCGGCGGTATTCGTTGAAACAGCGGGCCGAGCGAGCCGAACGGGAGGACGAGGAGGACGACCGCCGGACGGCGCTGCAGCAGGTCGGGACGCTGCTGGTGCCGACGGAACAGGCGCCGGTGTATGAAGTGTCCGACCGCTTGCGGCCGATGGTGGACGCGCTGACGGCGAAGCCGCCGCAGGGCGTGCTGCTGGTGGGGCCGAGCGGCGCGGGAAAGACGGCGCTCGTGCGCGAACTCGTGCGGCGCAAGGCCGAGTTCGGGCTTGGCGATACGCCGGTCTTCCAGACGAGCGGCTCGCGCATCGTCGCCGGGCAGTGCGGCTTCGGCATGTGGGAGAAGCGCTGCCAGGAGATCGTGAAGGACGCGATGAAGCGCAAGGCCATCGTGCACCTCGGCTCGCTCGTCGAGCTGATGGACGTCGGCAAGAGCGAGTTCAACGCGTCGGGCATCGCGACGTTCCTGCGGCCCGCCATCGCCCGCGGCGACCTGCTCGCCATCGCCGAATGCACGCCGGAGCAAATGCCGCTCATCGAGAAGGAGAATCCGCAACTGCCGGACGCCTTCCGCACGGTGATGGTGGAGGAACCGGACCGGGAGCGCGGCCGGCGCATCCTCGCCGCCGTCGCGGCGGACCAGCCGCGCCGCCCCGTCGCGCCGGCGGCGCTCGACACGGTCGACCGGCTGCACCGCCGCTTCGCCACGTACTCCGCCTATCCCGGTCGGCCGCTGCGCTTCCTGCAAGACCTCATCCGCGACGGCGCGCGGAGCGAACCGGTGCGCGAACTGGACGTGTACGAGGCGTTCGCGCGCGAGACGGGCCTGCCGCGCGCGATCGTCGACCCGGACGAAGCGCTGGACCTTACGGCAACGCGCGCGTGGTTCGCCGCCCGCGTCGTCGGGCAAACGGAGGCGGTCGATCTCGTCGTCGACCTGCTCGCGACCGTGAAGGCGGGGCTGACGCGGACCGACCGGCCGATCGCGTCCCTGATCTTCATCGGCCCCACCGGCGTCGGAAAGACGGAACTGGCGAAGGCGCTCGCCGAGTTCCTCTTCGGCTCGCGCGACCGGCTGACCCGCTTCGACATGAGCGAGTACGCCGATCCGATCTCGGTCCGCCGGCTCGTCGGCGCAGGCTTCGGCGCCGAAGGCCTCCTCACCGCGAAGGTGCGCGAACAGCCGTTCGGCGTCCTGCTCCTCGACGAGATCGAGAAAGCGCACCCGGCCGCGTTCGACCTCCTCCTCCAGGCACTGGGCGAAGCACGGCTCACCGACGCCGGCGGCCGCCTTGCCGACTTCCGCAATACCGTCGTCATCCTCACCTCGAACTTGGGCGCGGAGTCGTATCGCTCCGGCGCGCCGGGCTTCGGCGGCGGCGGACTCCGCGACGCGAAGGAGCATTTCGCGAAGTCGGTCGAGAAGTTCCTCCGGCCGGAACTGTTCAACCGCCTCGATCGGATCGTGCCGTTCGGCGCGCTGCCGGCCGACGTGATCCGCGCCATCGCCGACCGCGAGTGGCGGAAGGTTCTGGCGCGTGACGGCGTGCGCTTCCGCGACATGACCGTGACGACCGGCGACGGATTGCTGGATCACCTCGCAGCCGTCGGTTTCGATCCGCGCTACGGTGCCCGGCCGCTGAAGCGCGCAATGGAGCGCGAACTGCTCGCCCCGCTGGCGCGGCAAGTGAACCGCCACGGCGGCGGGGTGCCGCTCGTCGCCGAGGTTGGCGTTCGGGACGGCGCGGCATTCGCCGCCGTGCGGCCCGTGCAGGGGGCAAAGGCGCGGCCCGATGCCGCCGCCGACTCGCCGCTCGGCGCAGCCGCCCTCGCCGCACAGACGCAGCGCCGTTGGCACCAGGTGCTCGCACAGTCCTCCACCGTGCGCGAACTCGAGAACGACGTGACCCGCCTGCTCCAGCGCGAGCGCCGGCTACTCGGTCGGCAAAAGCAGGGCCGCAAGATCGGCAAGGAACTGCAACAGGTGCTCGCGGAGTTGGGGCGGTTGCGGGACATCCACGCCGAGGTCGGGCGCGCCCGTGCGGAGGCGGAGCGATTCGAGGACGACGCGCTTGCGGCGTACTACGCCGAGGGCGACGCCGGCGACCTGCCCGACCGTGTCAGGGCGGCCGAGGCCGAATGGGATCGCTTGCTGTTGCGGCTCTATTCGCTGAACGCGCCGAAAGCGTCCCGCGTCGCGCTCCACATCTTCGCCGAGTCGCCCACTACGCGCGCGGACCTCGCGAACGGCTATCGCGCCGTCGCCCGCGCCCACGGCCTGCGCGTCGAGGCGATCCGCTACCGCCTGCCCGGCACGCACCCCCCGCTCCGGGAACCGGAGAAGCTTCCCCCGCAGGCACACAAGAAGCATCCCGCCGCGACGTATTGGCACGAAAGCCACCTCTACGCGAAGTCCGAGACGCCGCATCGACTCGTGCTGTGGCGCGAGCACCTGGCGGCGAATTTCGATCCGTTGGAACAGGACGACGTGCTCGGTTTCGGCCTCCTGTTCGAGGGGGACCAGACGCACCTTCGCTTCTCGGCCGAGGCCGGCTGGCACCAGTTCGACAAGCCCGCGCCGCCCGACGCCGACACCGCCGACGCGATGGTCTTCGCCAGCTCCGAAGAGTTGGACGCGTACCTGCCCGACCCCAAGTTCGCGCGCAAGGGGTCGATCGGTGCAGAGCAGCCTCGGCGGAACTGGAACCGTGCGAAGGGGATGGTCTGCGATTTCGATTGGATGAAGGTGCAGCCCAGCCCGTTCCTGTATCGTGACGGCGAGCCGTTCTCGAAGTTGCTGGCGGCGGTGCTCGACCTGACGGTGCGCGTGCGGCTGACGCAGATGATCGTGGAATGAGTGTGGCGCGATAAAATCGCCCCGCCCCGCATTGGGAGACCCGATGAACCGCGAAGACCCGTTCGGCCCGCCGCGTCGGCCCGGCTCGCTGGGTCGCCTGGCTCACTACGAGGTCGAAGCGTTCCTCGGCCGCGGCGCCTTCGGCACCGTCGTGCGCGCGTTCGACGAAAAGCTCCAGCGGCAGGTTGCCATCAAGCTGCTCTCCTCGAACTTCGGACCCGAGTCGAGCGCGTACCAGCGCTTCCTGCGCGAGGCGCGGGCCGCGGCCACGATCCGCCACGACAACGTCGTACAGATCTACGCCGTGGAAGAGACGCCCTGCCCGTACATCGTGATGGAGTGCGTGGCCGGCGAGACGCTTCAGGACCGGCTGGATCGCGACGGCAAATTGGATGTGGCGGAAGCCGTCGCGATCGGCGCGCAGGCGGCGCGCGGGCTGGCGTCGGCGCACGAGCGAGGCCTTGTTCACCGCGACATCAAACCGTGCAACATCCTCGTCGAAACGATCGCGGGCGAGCTGCGCGTCAAGATCGCCGACTTCGGCCTGGCGCTCTCGAAGCAGGACGCGCGGCTGACGCAGAGCGGCATGGTCGCGGGCACCCCGATGTACATGGCGCCGGAGCAGGCGAGCGCCCATACGCTCGACGGTCGCGCCGACCTCTTCAGCCTCGGCAGCGTAATGTACGCGCTGCTCACGGGTGTCGCGCCTTTCGGGGACAGCAACCCATCGCTGGTGCTCGGGCGGATTGTCGGCCACGAACCGAAGCCGTTGCGCGAGCGGGCGCCGCACGTGCCGTTGGCGGTCTGTAAGGTTGTCGCGAAGATGCACGCGAAGAACCCGGAACACCGCTATCAGTCGGGCAAGGAAGTTGCCGATGCATTATTAAAAGCGATGAACGAACCCGATCCGCCGCCGAAGCCGCCCGCGTCGCGTGCCCGCCGCCTCGCGCTCGCCCTCGGCGTCGTCGCGGTCGCGGCGTTGGGTACTTATGCGGTGATGGAGTGGCCCGGTGGCGGCTCGCCGTCGTCCGGGGTTCCGCCGTTGAAAGCGGCGCCGCCCGAACCATCGAAGGAGTCGCCACCGAAAACGCCGCCGCCGAAGATCGCGCCCAAGCCGGCCTATGTTTGGTCGAAACCCAAGCCGCTCCTCGGAATCAACACCCCCTCGCGCGAGTTGGCTCCGACCTTGTCCGACGACGAACTATTGATCGTTTATTCGAGTATTGATGGTCTCTACACCGCGCGGCGCAGCGATCGTGGTGCCCGGTTCGAAGCCAGAGAGAAGCTGACTCTGGACCTGGATCCGGCACATGTTCCCGATATGCCCTCCATCACAGGAGACGCATTGCGGTTGGTCTTTCTGACGCGTGCGAAGACGGGGGTTACCCTCTGGGAGACGACCCGCGCGTCGCGCGACGAACCCTTCGGCAAACCAAATCGACTCGATCGAATCGCAGCCGGGGATCACACCCCGTACCTGTCCGGCGATGGGCGGAGCTTGTTCGTGCAGCACTTTTTCGAGAATGCCCATCGGCTCTGGGTCTACGAACGCAAGGACACGGCAAGCGCATTCGACGGCGGCAATAAAGTGCCGGTCCGAGTACCGTCGGATCAACATGGTGCCGCGAGTTGGGTGTCGCCGGACCGGCGCGAACTCGCCGTCACGAAAAGCGTGGATCGGATTAATTCGAGCTGGATGCTCTCGTGGGACACGATGGAGAAATTCTACGGGAGGCCAAAGACTTTGAATGTCACACACGATATCGGCAGGCCGTGGTTCAGTCCGAGCGGAGGAACCATGTATTTTCACTCACGCGACCCGATTGAGGGCGCCACGGGCGATCTCGATATTTGGTACTCCGAATTCGTGCCGAAAGAGCTACCGTGACGCCATCCCCAACTTGCCAGGTTTGCGGGAGCACTGCGGGCCCGTTCGTGCCCGCCGCGGTGATCCGGCCCGCCATTGCCGCGCTCGTCCGAACCAGTTGCCCGAACTGGTCCGCCGACGGCTTCCTGTGCCTCCTCGATCTGAACCGGTTCCGTTCGCAGTATGTCGAGAATCTCCTTCTGGCGGAAAAGGGGGAACTCACCGACCTGGAACGCGACGTCGTGGAGGCGATGGCGCGCCACGAAACCGTCGCCCAGCACGTCGACTCCGAATACGAGCAGAATCTGACCCTGGGCGAACGCCTCTCGGATCAGATTGCATTCTTCGGCGGAAGCTGGAAATTCATCATTGTCTTCTTCCTGCTGCTGGCGTCGTGGATCGCCGTCAATTCCGTTCTGCTTCTCGGGCAGCCTTTCGATCCGTTCCCCTTCATCTTGTTGAACCTGATCCTGTCGTGCCTCGCGTCGATCCAGGCGCCGATCATCATGATGAGCCAGAACCGGCAGGAAGCGAAGGACCGGCTGCGCTCGGAGCACGACTACCGCGTGAACCTGAAGGCGGAACTGGAGATTCGCCACTTGCACGAGAAGATCGACCATTTGCTGAACCACCAATGGGAACGGCTGGTCGAGATCCAGCGCGTGCAACTGGAGATCATGCACGAGCTTCTGGATGCCCGACCGCCGCGCGGAGATGCCTGACCCATGCTCTTCCGCATCCCCGTGGCTGTTACGCAGACCAAGACCGGCTACGCCGCACGGCCGCTGTTCTTCGACAAGCCCGCGCGCGACGACACGCACCTCCACCGGCTGCTCGCCAAACTCGGCCGCGACCTCGTCGAACGGCTCGAAACGCTCGGCAAGGAGGCGCGGCACGACGAACTCGCGAGCTGGACCTTCGCGCCGAACGTGAGCGCCCACCGCCTCGCCTTCAAGATCGAACTCCGTCGCCGCGTCGCCGACGTGAAGTACCTGCTGGTGGCGTTCGAGCACCTCGGCCGCAAGCTGGCGTTCGCCACGGCCGTGCCGGAGGTCTGGTTCGAAGTGGCGCGCGGGGAGACGCTGGAGGCGCGCGCCGCGGAAGTGCTCACCGACCACTGGCGCGCCGTGGAGCGCGACGCGGACGATGCGGAGGAGGTGAAGCCGGAGCGCCTGAACCTGACCGGCAAGGCGTGGGTGCAAACGCTGGACGTGGCGGCGCGGACGAACCTCAAGCTGCCGAAGGTGCCGGAGCATCCGTTCCTGTTCCTGGGCAGCGCGGACAAGCCGGACGGCGCGGGCGAGCTACGCCGCGTTGGCCGCTGCCTCGACCAGCTTTATCCGGACGAGTTGGATCGCGCCGCCCTGCGCGAACGGGAAGTGGCGGAACTGGTGCGTCGTCTGGGCGCGCGGGACCGCCGGCCGGTGCTGCTGCTCGGCCCGCGGCAGTGCGGCAAGACCGCCGTCGTCCACGCCGCCGTCGCCGCCCGCGTCGCCGCCAAGGAACGCAAGGACCTGCACAAGGGGAACGTCTGGCTGCTCTCGCCGCAGCGATTGATCTCCGGCATGTCGTACGTTGGCCAGTGGGAGGGCCGCCTGCTCGCCATCCTCAAGCACGCCCGCAAGCGCGGGCACGTCCTCTACTTCGACGATCTCGTCGGCCTGTTCTTCGCGGGTCAGACGAGCCAGTCGAGCCTCAGCGCCGCGATGGTGCTGAAGCCGTATCTGGACCAGCGGCTGGTGCGCGTGCTGGGGGAGACATCGCCCGAGCAGTTCCGCGTGCTGCAGGAACGGGACCGCGGCTTCGCGGACCTGTTCCACATTCTCCCCGTGCGCGAGCCGAGCGACGCCGACACGACGCGCATCCTGATCGACTGCCAGCGCCGGCTGGAGGGGCGGCACGGCTGCGCGTTCGCACCGGACGCGCTGCCCGCGGCGGTGGACCTCGCGCGGCGGTATGACCGCGGCGCGGCGTTCCCCGGCAAGGCGGCCGCGATCCTCACGCGACTCGCCGTGCGCGCCGGAGCGAGCCGCGTCGAGCAGCCAGGTTCGATCCAGATCGTGCGCCAACGGCCGACGGTCAATCGCGATGCCGTGCTCGCGGACCTCGCGGCGCGCAGTGGTCTCTCGCTCGCGTTCCTCGATCCGAAGGAGCGGCTGGACCGCGACGACGTGCGCGACAATTTCGCCGCGATGGTCGTGGGGCAGTCGAACGCCGTCGAGGCGCTCGCGGACGTGGTGAGCGTGGCCAAGGCGCGGTTGAACGACCCGGACCGCCCGCTCGCGTCGTTCCTGTTCCTCGGCCCGACCGGCGTGGGCAAGACCGAGTGTGCCAAGGCCGCCGCCCGCGTCCTCTTCGGCGACGCCGAACGCCTGCTGCGCATCGACCTGAACGAGTACAACCAGCCCGGTTCGGCGGCGCGGCTCGTTGGCACGTTCGCGCAGCCCGAAGGCCTGCTCGTCGCCGCCGTCCGCCGCCAGCCCTTCTCCGTCATCCTCCTCGACGAGATTGAAAAAGCCGACCGCGACGTCTTCGATGTTCTGCTGCAACTGCTTGGCGAAGGTCGCCTGACCGACGCCCTCGGCCGCACCGCCGACTTCACCAACGCCATCGTGCTCATGACCTCCAACCTGGGTGTGCGCGAGGCGGAAGGGAACCTCGGCTTCGGTTCGCCGGCCGAGAAGGACGGTGCGTATGAGCGGGCCGCCGAGGCGTTCTTCCGCCCCGAATTCTTCAACCGGATCGACCGCGTCATTCCGTTCCGCAAGCTGGAACGCCGGGAACTGGCGCGCATCGCCGAACGGCTCGTCGGCGAGGTCCTCGCACGCGAGGGGTTCGCCGGTCGCCAGTGCGCCCTGAACGTGACGCCCGAGGCGATCGCGCGCATCGTGGACGCCGGCTACGACCCCGCGCTCGGCGCGCGGGCCATGAAGCGCGCCGTCGAGCGCGAACTCGCACGCCCCGCGGCGGCGAAACTGGCGGCGCTCGCACTGGACGAGTTCGCCGTCGTCTCGGTGAAGGCCGCCGACGAGGGACTCGCCGTGACGGTCGGATCGCCGGGCTTCGCGCCGCGCATTTCGCCGCCGACCGAGCGTACCTTTGATGAGCGGCTCGACGCTTGCCACGACGCCTACGAAACGCTCGCGGACCGGTTGACCGCGCTGCGCCCGCGCGGCCCGATCGGCGGTGCCATCTCGGCGGATCAGGAGCGCTACTTTGCCGTCAAGGAACGGCTCGACGCCATCGCCGCTCGCTTCGACTCCATCGAGGAACGCGGCGATCGTGAACGGCTCGCGAAGATCGAAGGGATCAGTTCGCAAGGCCTCGGCCGCCGCCCGCGCTATCGCATCCCGACATCGCCGAAGAATTACAATCCCGACGGTCGCCCGGCGCTCAATCTGCTCCTCTCGGCCTTTGGCATGGATGAAGCCGTCGAGGAACTGTTCGCGAGCTTGGTACCGGTGGAGGACGACGAAGAACTGGTCGAGCTGGAGCAGGAACTGGCGCTTGCGCGGCTGATGGCGGACGCGCCGGCGGACGATCGGCCGACGTACCTCTGGTTTCGCGACTTTGCCGGTGCCAATGCCGCCCTTCGAATCGCGGCGTTCGTCCGCACCGCCTGGCACGGCGCGCTCGGCGTCGACCTCGCGCCCGTTGAACTCGGTCCCGATTCGTTCGATGCCGTGCTGAAGGTGTCCGGCGTGCACGCCCGGGCGCTGGCCAGCACGGAGGCCGGCACGCACCTCTGGCTGCCGAAGCACGGCGGCCCCGCGCCTGTGCGCGTCGACGTGGTGGATGCCTGGCCGGCGACCCTCGCCGACCCGCACGCCTTCGGCCCGATCGTGCGCGTCCACGCCGAAGGCCGCCCGATGGTCGACGTCCGCACCGGCCTGGTGATGTCGCCGAGGTTCGACGAAGCGACCTTCCGAGGCTTCACCCTCGCCGCGATCGCGGCGCAGTTCACAACCTGACGATTTCCGCAGCCGGTGCTTCTGGAAAAACAGTATCGGCGACGAATATCTGCCCCGCGTGCGGCGAGTCGGCCCGCAGGTTCGCCGGCATCCCTTCCGTCGCCGTCGTCAGAATCAGCTTCACGCCATCGGGGCGCTGTGCCAGCAGCGGGCAGGTAACGCGCGGCGAGCCGGGCGTCTCCCAGCGATGCAGGAGTTCCCCGGTGCCGAGGCGGTACTGTTCGGCCGCGCCGGCACCGCCGCGATGCGGGTTGTAGAACGCGACGATGACCGTGCCGTCGCCGGCGTCGCACATGCCGTCCGGGAAGGCTTCGTGCGATCGCAAGTCCACGGCGATACCCGCTTCGAACAACTCGCGGTTTTCCACGTTGAAGCGGTACTTCGTCACGACGCGCCGTGGCGTGTCGATGTCGTAGAGCGTGCGGCCGCCGTCGGCGAAGACCTTTCCGTTTGAGCAGGTCTGCCCCGGTGCGAGCATCGAAAGCTGATGGTCCGCGAGCGTGAAGAGGTAGAGATGGCCGATCGGTTCGGTGAAGGTGATGTCCTTCGTGCCGAAGACGACGGCGCGCCCGCCGGGCACGATCTCGCCGTCGTTGATGATCGTGCGCGGGTTCGTGTCGGGCAGCGTCGCGAACGGCGTCCACAGCCCGGTGGCGAGGTTGAGCGTGCCGACGGCCTTCTCCAGACCGACGAACACCGTATTCGGCGCGTCGGTGGGGAAGACGAAGCCCGGCCGCGCCGGCAGCGTCCAGCGGCGGCGTTCGCGCGAGTCGAAGAAGTAGGCGTGGATCGAGCCGCGCACCGCGTCCGGCGCGGTCTGGATGTTCACCCACAACAGCGCGTCCCGGCCGAGGACGGTCGCGAGCCGCGGCCCTTCGGGCAGGAACTTGTCGGCTTCGATGTCGCCGGCGACGAGGAGTCGGGCGGTCGTGGTCGGCGTCATCGCGTTCTCCGTCGGATTCGTACCCTGACACGGTACGAAGAACGGGAGGGCGGGCGATGCTGCGAGGCAAGACGGCGCTGGTGACGGGGAGCAGCCAAGGGATCGGCCGCGCGGTCGGCGCGGCGTTCGCGGCGGCTGGCGCGCGGGTGGTCTTTACGGCCGAGAAGCCGCAGCCAAGTGATCTGGAACTGACACCGGGCTGTCATTACGTCGTCGCCGACCTCGCGCGCGAGGGACAGGCCGAACGATTGGTGGCCGAGGCGTGGGAGAAACTCGGCGGTATCGACGTTCTCGTCAACAACGTCGGCACCTTCCGCGAGCCGCCGTTTCTCGAATTGGATAAATGCGATTTCGATTTCCTGTTCAACCTCAACGTCTGGTCGGCCATAGTCATGACGCGAGAGGTGGTCCGCCGTGCCGTGGCCGCGAAGCGCGGTGGGCGCATTCTCTTCTCGACATCGCTCAACGGCTCGCGGTCCGAACCGGCGCATACGCTCTACGACGCCAGCAAGGGGGCGATCAACGCACTCGTCCGGCAACTCGCGGTGGAACTGGCGCCGCTCGGCTTCACGACCGCCGCCGTCGCGCCCGGGCTGGTGGAGACGCCGCTGACCGACTTCGGCTTGCGCTCCGATCCGGCGGCCCGCGACGCCATCATTGAGCAGATTCCGATCCGCCGTATCGCGACGGTGGACGACTTGGCTGGCTGGTACGTCTTCCTGGCGTCGGACGCCGCGGGCTACGCGACGGGCACGATTATCAATGTCGATGGCGGGTTGGACGCGCAGCAGATGCCGTCGCGCCCGATCGCCGCGGCGGAGCGGGGCTGACTCACCGCTTCGGCGTGTATTCCGGCGGCAGGAGCAGCGCGATCGGCGGAGGGCGGTCGTCGACGCGCGAGGCCGGCTTCGTCGCCGGGCGGCGATCCTCGCGCACCTCGCGGTCCGGGGCGGCCCCACGATGCACGATCGGCGCCTCCAACTTCGGCACACCCGACAGGCCGCTCATGCGCACGTCCACGTCCCCGCCGCCGCCGGCGCGGCTGGCGAGCGCCGTCGTGCCGCTCGCCTTCCCCTTCGCCACGCGTTGCGGCGGCGTGCGCAGCGAGTCGATCCACTTCTCTTCCAATTCGTCCACACTCTCGAAGCCGTACACGTCCCGGACGGCGGCCTCCCAGTTGCGGTTGTCGTTCTTCATGCCGGTCCGCACGAACTTGAGGAACTTCGCCCGGCCCCCGTGCTGGTTGATCAGGTAGTCGCAGATCGAATAGCCCTGGGCGTAGACGACGATCATGTCGCGCGGGTATTCCTTGAGCGTCAGCAGCACGCGGAGCTTGATGCCGCGACCGCCGTTGAGGATCTGCCGGCAGCGGATGTCGTGCTCGAAGCATTCGTTCTCGTTCTCGCTGAGCACGCTGCCGCCCTCGTCGGCCCAGCGGGGCACCGCCTGGCCAAAGTGGTACGCCAGCACCGTGTGCGTCACTTCGTGGGGCAGCACGCTCTCCAGCAGTTGCTTCTGCTCGCCGAAGATGTGCATGGATTGAGAGAGCACGCCGCCGCGCCCGCCCGCGCTGCCGAACGTGAACGTCGTCGCCCCGCCGGCATCCTTCATGCGGATCTCGACCTTCAACGGGCAGCGCTGGTTCCAGTTCGGCATCGTCTCGCCGAGCCATTCCATCGCTTTCTCGCGGCGGTAGTGTTCGGCCATGTCGCCGAACTTCTCGGCCAGGTCCTTGCTAGGCGCGGTGACGCGGAAGTTGGTGGTGACGTAGGCCCCGGAGCGGTCGAATTCGCCCTCCGCGGCCGCGGCCGGAAACGATGCGAGAAGTAACGCGGACGCGAGAGCGAACAGCCGACGCAGAGTCATTCCCTTGACCTCCGTACGGAACCGACCGGAAATTCTGGGCAGAGTCTAGACTCGAAGGAACTTTAACCGCAAGCCCGATGCCGTGCGGTCCGTTCATGGGGAAAGAAAACGATTGTCGGGGCGAATCGTGCCGGCCCGCGGGCGTTTGGGGCCCATGCGGGTCGTGCGGGCCGGACGGCGTGAGCCGGTTCGGTGCGGCAAGACTTACATTTCGGTTTGATTTGACGCGAAGTTGTAAAAAGTACCAACAACAGAACAGGTTCGCATATGTCGCAACTCACAATTACGCCCGGCACCGCGCTCCGCGCCGCCGTCGACGCCGAGCGGCCGTTGCAGGTCGTCGGTACGGTCAACGCCTACTGCGCGATGCTCGCGGCGCGGGCCGGGTTCCGCGCGCTCTACCTCTCCGGCGCCGGCGTCGCAAACGCATCGTTCGGGCTACCCGACCTCGGCATCACCACGCTCAACGACGTCTGCGAAGACGTGCGGCGGATCACGGCCGCGACGGAACTCCCGCTGCTCGTCGATGCCGACACCGGTTGGGGCGGGGCGTTTTCCATCGCGCGCACGATTCGGGAATTGAACCGCGCCGGGGCGGCGGGCTGTCATCTCGAGGATCAGGTGCAGGCCAAGCGTTGCGGGCATCGGCCGGGCAAGGCGCTCGTGTCGGCCGGCGAGATGAGCGATCGGATCAAGGCGGCCGTCGACGCGCGGACGAACGAATTCGTCATCATGGCCCGCACCGACGCCCACGCCAGCGAAGGGTTGGAGGCGGCCATCGAACGATCCCGGACGTATGTCGAAGCCGGTGCGGACATGATCTTCGCCGAGGCGCTCGCGACGCTGGACGAATACCGCGCCTTCACGGCCGCCATACCGGTGCCGGTGCTGGCGAACATCACCGAGTTCGGCAAGACGCCGCTGTTCACCGTGGACGAACTACGCTCCGCCGGCGTGCGGCTTGTACTCTATCCGCTCAGCGCCTTCCGCGCGATGGCGAAGGCCGCCGAGGCCGTGTACGGAGCGATTCGCAAGGATGGCACGCAGGCCTCGGCCGTCGGCGCGATGCAGACGCGCGCCGAGTTGTACGACGTGCTGAACTACCACGACTACGAGAAGAAGCTCGACGAGCTGTTCGCGAAGGATGATTGATTTGGTGGCACCGGCCTTCCTGTCCCTGCTAGCTGCGGAGCACGGAGATCGTATCTCGGTCTTTGAATTTCTCCCTCGCCCCCGCTTCGGGGGAGAGGGCCGGGGTGAGGGGGCGAGGGCGTATTCGGCCTGTGTCAGTCGTTGCAATCGCGTAGACCCCCTCACCCTAACCCTCTCCCCCGCAAAGCCGGGGGAGAGGGAACCAAACTGAGATACGAACAGCACAGACCGGGTTGTCCGAGTCTTTATTACCGAGGCCCTCATGACCGAACCGACGTTCAAGCCGAAGAAATCGGTCGCGCTCTCCGGCGTCGTCGCGGGGAACACGGCGCTGTGCACCGTCGGCCGCAGCGGCAACGACCTCGAATACCGCGGCTACGACATCCTCGAACTGGCGGCTCACTGCGAATACGAGGAGGTGGCGCACCTGCTTGTCCACGGCACGCTGCCGACTCGCACGGAGTTGGCGGCCTACAAGGCGAAGCTGCAATCGCTGCGCGAGCCGCCGCCCGTCGTGCTCGCCGTGCTGGAATCGCTGCCCGCGACGGCGCACCCGATGGATGTGCTGCGCACCGGCGTCTCGGCGCTGGGATGCACTTCGCCGGAAGGGGAGCCGTTCACGCCGGACGCCGGGAAAGCGATCATCGACACATTGCTCGCTTCGCTCGGCTCGATGCTGCTCTACTGGCATCACTTCACGAAGACCGGCAAGCGCATCGACGTGAATACCGACGACGATTCCATCGGCGGGCACTTCCTGCACCTGCTGCACAGCAAGCCGCCGTCGGCATCGCACGTGAAGGCGATGCACGCCTCGCTGATCCTCTACGCCGAGCACGAATTCAACGCCTCGACGTTCACGGCCCGCGTCATCGCCGGCACCGGATCCGATCTCTTCTCTTGCGTCAGCGGCGCGATCGGCGCCCTGCGCGGCCCGAAGCACGGCGGCGCCAACGAGGTCGCGGCCGTGATCCAGAAGCGCTATCGCACCGCCGACGAAGCCGAGGCCGACATCGTGAAACGCGTGGCCGCGAAGGAAATCGTCATCGGCTTCGGCCACCCGGTCTATTCAATCTCAGACCCGCGCAACGTCGTCATCAAACGGATCGCGAAGGAACTCTCCGACGAGGCGAACGACACCGGCATGTACGCCGTGGCCGAGCGCATCGAAGCAGTGATGATGCACGAGAAGAAGATGTTCCCAAACCTCGATTGGTTCAGTTCGGTGGCGTACGAGCGGCTGGGCATCCCGGTGAGCTTCTTCACGCCGTTGTTCGTGATGGCGCGTACGGCCGGCTGGGGCGCTCACGTGCTGGAGCAGCGGGCCGACAACAAGATCATTCGCCCGAGCGCGAACTACACCGGCCCCGACTCGCGGCCGTTCGTGCCCATTGATGCGCGTTGAATCTCAAAACTCATCACTCACAACTCATGACTCGTCATTCAAAACGATTCGAGGAATTGAGTGTTGAGTTGTGAGTCGTGAGTTGTGAGATAGAACAGTTCTCATGAGTCACGACTTCACGAGCACGGTCCGGCCGCCCGCCGACACACTCTTCCAGCAGATCGCCGATTACGTCCTCGCGACGGATCGCATCGTTAGCCCGGTCGCGTTCGACACGGCACGATTGTGTCTCGCCGATTCGCTCGGCTGCGCGTTGCTCGCGCTCGACTATCCGGCCTGCACGAAACTGCTCGGCCCGATCGTGCCCGGCGCGTCGATGCCCGGCCGCGGGGCGCGCGTGCCGGGGGCGAGCTATGAGCTTGAACCGGTGCAGGCGGCGTTCAACATCGGCGCGATGGTCCGCTGGCTGGACTTCAACGACACCTGGCTCGCCGCCGAGTGGGGCCACCCGTCGGATAATCTCGGCGCGATTCTCGCCGTCGCCGACTGGCTCGGCCGGGGCGGAGCGACACTGACCGTGCGCGATGTCTTCATCGCGATGATCCAGGCGCACGAGATCCAGGGCGTGCTCGCGCTCGAGAACGGCTTCAACCGCGTCGGCCTCGACCACGTGCTCCTCGTGCGCATCGCTTCCACGGCCGTGGCCACGCGGATGCTCGGCGGGAACCGCGAGCAGATCGTGAACGCGCTCTCGAACGCCTTCCTCGACGGCGGCGCCCTTCGCACCTATCGCCACGCGCCGAACACCGGCTCGCGCAAGAGCTGGGCCGCCGGCGACGCCACGAGCCGCGCCGTACGCCACGCGCTGATGGCGCTCACTGGCGAGATGGGCTATCCGAGCGCGCTCTCCGCGCCGCGCTGGGGCTTCCAGGACGTGCTCTTCAAAGGGAACCCTGTCAAACTCGCACAGCTGTTCGGCACGTACGTCATGGAGCAGGTGCTCTTCAAGATTTCCTTCCCGGCCGAGTTCCACGCCCAGACGGCCGTCGAAGCCGCGATTCTCCTTCATCCGAAGATCGCGTCGCGGCCCGACGAGATTTCCCGCATCGTGATCGAGACGCAGGAGAGCGGCAAGCGGATCATCGACAAGACCGGCCCGCTGGCGAACTTCGCCGACCGCGACCACTGCCTGCAGTACATGACGGCGATCGGCTTGCTGAAGGGTTCGCTGACGGCCGAGGACTACGAGGATGCCACGGCCGCCGACCCCCGCATCGATTCGTTGCGGGCGAAGATGACCGTCGTCGAGAACCCGCAATTCACGCGCGACTATCTCGATCCGGCGAAACGCTCGATCGGTAATGCCGTGCAGGCCTTCTTCACGGACGGCACGTCGACGGATCGCGTCGCGGTTGAATATCCCCTCGGCCATGCGCGCCGGCGAGCGGAGGGGATTCCGGTCCTGCTGGCGAAGTTCGAGGCGAACCTGGCGGGCCGGTTGCCGGAAGGTCAGGCCACAGCGATTCGGAGCCTGTTCGCCGATCCGGCGGCGCTCGCCGCGACGCCGGTCGTGCGACTGATGGAATTGCTGGCGGTTAGTTGAACTTCGAGATCTTGTCCACCAGGTCCTTCACGCCGTCCGGCTTGCAAAGGTACCAGCCGGACGCGGCGACCTTCGCGCCGTTCATGCCGACCTTTCTCACGACCACCAGCTCCACAGGCTTGGCATCCGTGTCGGTTGGAATCAGTTCGAGCGTGCACAGCGGGCCGGTTGTGATCGAAGTCACCAGCACCTTCCGGTCCCAATCGTTCTTGAGCGGCACCGCGATCACGCGGTTCGCGACCTTCGGCTTGCGGGACAGCACCAGCTTCTTGCCCGCGTCGACGGTCCAGGATTCCGCGGCGGGCGCGTCGTCCTTCCCCTTGGCCTTCGGGTCGGGCTTCTTCGCCGGCTGACCCTCGATGTTCAGCCCGGCGAGCGGTCCGGCGGAGGTCGAACCGGTCCGATCGCTGCGGACCTTGATCGAACAGCGGGTTTTGTTTTCCAGCGAGAACTTCACGATATCCCCGCTGTAGAGCTGTCCGCGGGCGCCGACGGTGAGTTCGTCGGAGAAGGTCATGACGACGTTCTCGCGCCAGGCCTTCAACCAGTCCGCCTGCGTCACGTCGTCGGGTACGGCGAGCAGGACCTTCTCGACTTCGGCGGCTTTGGCGGCAGCCTTCGGGTCGACCTTCTTCTTGTCCTGGGCGCGGGCGTCGGAGAGGAGGCCGGCGAGGGCGAGGAACAGGAACGGCAGGCCGAGAGCGTGGAGGGTACGCATGGGAGAACCCCGGGGCACCGGTTTCGGCCGGGAGGTTGGGGGAGAGTGCCGATCGCCGGATGCGGCCCATCGTACCCGCGCCGGCCCGAATCGCAAGCGATTTCGCGATGACAACGCGATCGAGGCGACGATGGAATCTCGCCGGGAACGATTGGCGTGGATTTTCAGAACGCGGTATCATGGGGACGGAGGGGAAAACCGATGAACGTCCACGAAACCGACGCCGAGCGCATCGCAAAACTCGAAGCGGAGTTGATGCGCGTCAAGACCGAGCGGGACCTGTACAAGGAATCGGTCTCGGCGCTGCTCCGTGATTCGCCAATCTTCGAGATTCCGACGGAAGAAGAATTTCGCCAGTGCGAGACGGGGCCGTACGGCGAATCGATGTCCGAGATCCTCGCCGAATATCGCAGAAAGCTGGGCACGTCGTGAACGACGAACGATACCGCATCGTGAATTTGCCCTTGGCGTCGTCGCAGCTCCGGGCGATCCTCGACGCCGCAGCGGTACGGGGCCGGTTGCAGGAAGTCGTCGAAGCCGGCGAATGGATGCACTCCGAACTCGAGCGAAACCCGATGGAGTTCGGTGAATCCCGCGATTTCAAGATCGCGTCGCAACTCTACATCCGCGTCGGGTTCGTCGCTTCGCTCTTCGTGCTGTTCGGCGTGTACGAAACGCGGAAAGTTGTATTCGTCTTGAAAATGGGATGGAAAGGGTGAGCGTCTCGGTTCTATTTCACCGCCAGCACCGCGTCGATCGGCGCGGTCGTGCGACTGCCCGTCACTTCGCGGAACCCGGCGGCCAATAGAAGGGATTCATACTCGCCGAGCGTGCGCTCGCGGCCCTCGGTGCACGTCAGCATGTTCAGATCCTGCAACTGCGCCCAGCGTGGGCCGGACTTGTCCTCCCACAATAGCTTCTCGGCGATGAGCAATCCGCCGCCCGCCGGCAGCGCGTTCACGATCCGCTTCAGGAGTGCCTCGCACTTCGCCGTCGTCCAGTCGTGCAGGATGCGGCCGAGAGCGTAGAGGTCCGCCTTCGGCAGTTCACCCGTGAAAAAGTCCCCGGCGACGACTTGAATGCGGTCCTTCACCGGAGATGCGCCGACGATCTCGTTCGCCAGCGGTACGGCGGCGGGGAGGTCGAAGACGATGCCGTTCAAGTTCGGCCAGCGCCGGCAGAGCGCGATCGTCAGGTGCCCGGTGGCGCCGCCGAGGTCGGCGACGAGACGGAATCGCGACAGGTCGAAGGCGTTCGCGACGTGGGGCGAGCTGAGCACGCCGAAGCCGTGCATGCCCATCAGGAACTCACGCTTGCGGGCTTCGTTTTCGAAGAATCGGTCGAAGATCGGGCCTTCGGTGCCGTAGGTCTGCTTCCAGCGGTGCGTTCCTTCGCGGACGGCGTCTTCGAGGTTGGCCCAGAGCTTCCAGATCACATCGTTCGAATAGTTGATGTACCCGGTGAAGCGGTGCGGGCTGGCGCTCGTGAGGTAGGCGTTCGCGGCCGGGGTGTTGGCGTAGCGGTCGCCGGACTTCGTCAGCAGGCCGAGGCCGACGAGCGCGTTGAGCAGCCGTTCGAGCGTGTCGGCGTCGGCCTTTACGTCCTTCGCGAGTTGCGCCGAAGCTTTCGGTTCGTGCGCGAGCGCGTCGAAGACGCCGAGCGAGACGCCGGCGAACATCGTCTTCGACCGGCGAAAGGCTTCGATGTAGTCGAGGACGAGCGACGGGTCGGGCGGCGTGAGGTCGGTGGCCATGCGTGATCACTTCTTTTCGACGAGTTCCCAGGAAACGTCCCGGCAGGCGAAGTAGATGTCGGCGGCGCGGAAGTCGTGGACGCCGGGTCGTTCGCCCGACACCAGCGACCAGGCGTCGAGGGCGACGAAGAACTGCCCCTGGAAGTAGCCGAAGTGCGCATCGGGCAGCCGGCCCGGCGCGCCGCCCGGCCGCTTCTGAATGCGCAATTCGTCGACGGCGGTCAGGTGCAACCGAATTCGGACCGGCTTCGGCTGATCGTCGAGGTTCTTGATCGCCGGCACCACGCGCAGCACGACCTCCACATCCAGCCCGCCCTTCCGATAGCGCTGGCGGAGGCGCAGGATGCGGCCGCCGGCAAAGCGGAATCGCCGGGCGAAGTTCGGGAGTTCGAGCGCTTGGAGGTTCGTCATGGCTCACACGTAGGAATCGAAGACGCGGACCTTGGCCCAGTTCGACTTCATCTCCTCGATGAAGCGGTTGTGCGTCGCGTCGGTCTGGTAGGCGTCATGGTCGGCTTTGGTGTCGAACACGAGGTGCAGGCCGACGTCCCAGTCCCGGTCGTTGACTTCGCGGTCGAGTTCGGCGCAGAGCGGCCCGGCGGCGAAGAAGGCGATCCCCTTCTGGACGTTCAGGTACTTGTGGCACGCGGCCACAAGCTCGGCGACCTTCGCCGGCGAACTGTCCTTGCACTTGAAGAAGACGTTGTGCGCGAGGCGTTGGGACACGGTGCGGTCTCCGGGGGAGGTTCAACGACTAGAGCGGTTCCCGAGTCGGTGTAGCGAATTCTAGTTAGCCCGACGCGCCAGCGAGGGTGAGTTATCGGAATGCTCTCCCTCGCTGGCGCGTCGGGCTAACACAGTCATGTCAAGTTCCGCTCCATCAACTTGGGAACGGCTCTAGTTTACGGACCGGGAAACGAAAACCGCCGGGAGAATTCCCCGGCGGTTCCGCGATGCGAGATCGAATTTACTTGGCGGGGACGATCTTGGAGACGTCCTTGGCGATGGCGTCGATGTCGCCATCCTTGATTTCGCCCTTCTTGAAGCTGTAGTTCGCCTTCACCTTGCGCTCGGTGTAGAGCAGCACGGTGACGTCGGCGTCCTTGGCGATCTTGTACTTCTCGGGGCCGGCCGGGTTGTCCACGGAGAGGACGAGGTGCTTGAGGCCTTCCTTCTTGGCGACGGAAGCGAGCTTGTCGGCGAGCTTGTCGTCGTCGCTAAGGTAGACGGCGTAGCTGCCCATCTCGGCCTTTTCGTTCTTCGCGGTCAGTTCTTCGAGCTTCTTCAGGAGCTTGACGGTCTGGGGGCAGTCGGCGTTGCGGGCGAAGACGACCGCGACCGGGTTGTCGCCGTTCTTGCAGTACAGGCAGGCCTTCTTGCCGGCGCTTTCGCCGTTGACGTTGAGGGGATGGAACGGGCCGGGGACGGTGTCGCCGGTTTGGGGGCCGGACTTGATGTCGCCGGCGAAAGCGACGCCAACGGTGGCGGCGGCGGCGAGAACGGCCGCGAACAGCATCTTCCGCATCTCGAACTCCTGGGAACTGAGAGAGACTGAAACGACGACCCGCCCCTATGGCGGATCACGGCCGGATTATTCTAGTCGGGGAATCCCGCGCGGGAACCCGCGGCCATAGTTGCATACCGATAACTTGATGAAATCTTTCAAGAATCGAAAAAACTTCGCACGTTCACGAGGACTTTCGGGCTTCGGCGCGGCCCAACCAATAGAGAATAGTTTTCATTTCAAACGGTTTAAGGTCCGGCCTTAAGGAGAGGATCCGCGCCGCGATCCCGGCAAGGTGCGGTGTGGCCCAACTCGTCGCCGGCTCGCGCGCGAACGGTCCCAGGTAGCCCCGGCCGTGTGCCTGGAACTCAACCCGATCCCGCAGTTGGTAGGCGAATTCCAGCGGATCCGCAAAAAGGCCTTTATCCACCGAAAAGAGAGGAGCCGCGAACTCCGCCGGATAGCTGCGCGTGATCGGGTGGTCGTTGTTCGCCGCCGCGAAGACGAGCACGTCGCGAAAGTACGCTTCTTCAATGGCGCGGAAGAGTTGCTGGCGCTTCGGCAGTTGTTGGAGCCGCGGTTCCGGTACGCCGAGCGAGAGATTGACCACTTTCACCTTCCACACGTCGAGCGCGTATCGGAGGGCCGCGACGACGGTCTCGACTTCGCAGGTGCCTTGCGGGCCGAAGATGTCGGCGCTGTAGAGCTTCGCGCGCGGGGCGACGGACAGGATGATATCGGCGACGGTGGTACCATGGGGCGAGGATTGATGCCCGTCGTAAGGGACGATATCGGGCTTCGGACCGCGGAAGCCGATGCCGTCGATGGGATGGATGGCGAGGCCCGCCTTGGCGTAGCGCTCTTCGAGTTGCGTCCGTTCGATGCCGGAATCAAGGACGGCGACGGCGACTCCCTCGCCGGTGGCGCGCGGATCGCGCAGCAACCGTTCGGGTGTCGCCAGGGCCAGCATCTCGTCGAGCGCGCTCACGGTGCCGTCCCGACGATTCGGTCGAGGAGTTCCCGCAGTTCGTCGATCTGGCGGGCACAATGGCGGACCGCGTCGGGGCCGTGCCGCAGCGCGAGGCGACGCACGGCCTCCAGCAGTTCGAGGCCGGTCGCGGAGTCCACGACGGCGTTGGCGGTCGCGTCCAACCCGGTCTTCAGCCGTTCCATCGCGGCTTCGGTCGGCGCGGGGGACGCGAGGGCGCTCGTCACGGCCTGGCTGGCGGCCAGCGCGCTCTCGACCGCGTCGAACAGCAACCGGTGCGTCTGCCGCTGCGCCAGCCCCTGCCGCAGGAGCTCCGCTCCCAGTTCGGCGGCCACCGCCGCGGTGCGCCGGTCGTCCTCCGTGAATGCGGGCTTGTCGAACATCTCGAGGACCACCTGCACGCCTGCGCCCACCGGCATCCGCGCCGCCAGCACGGTCTTCCGATTCTCTTCGAAGGGGAACAGCTCCAGCCCTTCGACGCCGGACGCGAAGTCGTTCATGAGGCACGGTTCGTCGTGGCCGATGACGCTGGCGGCGAGAGTGCGGGCGAACGCGGTCGCGGGGGCGGGCAGCTTGCGGCCGTCCGGCGCGTAGGCCGCGAGTGTTTCGGTGCCATCGGGCGCGACGTGTCGCACGATGAGCGCGCCGTCCGGCGCGCCGGTCCCGCGCAGCAGGAACTGGAACAACGAACGCACGGCGTCCGGCAAGGGAACCGGATCGTTCAATGCCGCGCTCGCCCGGACGATGGGAAGCACGTTCTCGACCGATTCGCGGAACGCCGCCACGCGGGCATTCAGCTCGCGCTGCCGTTTCGCGGGCGCGATCCGATCGAGCTGCTTGCGCACGGCGGCGAGGAACGTCTCGCGCGTGAGGTTTTGATTCTTGTCGAGGTAGTCGCGCACGCCCATGCGCAGGGCGTCCAGCGGCGTGGCCTGGTGTGCGAAGCCGGTGACCAGAATCGCGACGATCTCCGGGGTAAAGACCACGAGGTCTTCGAGGAGGCGCAGGCCGTCGCTGCCGGAGCCGAGGTTCCAGTCGAGCACGGCCAGGTCGATCGGATTATCGTTGGCGATGCGGAGCGCTGCCTCGGCATCGGCAACGGCGAAGACGCGCAGATCCAGCCCCGAGCCGAGGAGCCAGTCGTGGAAGGTGCGGCGGACGGAGTCTTCATCGTCGACGACGAGTACGGTCGCGTTCATGGTCGGGGCATTCTACGACTGGCGAGGCTGATCCGGTTCGACGAGCAGTTCGCGGGCGGCGGCGAGGAGCCCGCGACGGTCGATCGGTGCCGCGCCGAACTTCGCCTCGTCGCAGCGGTCGAGGATCGGGCGGAAGCGGTCGAGCGGCGGGGCATCTCCGAGTTCCGGCGTCGCGCGGCGCGGGGCCGGCACGCCGTAGGCCGCCTCAAGGTGGTTACGAAGGAGAATCGCCAGTTCGTTGGCGAAGGTGGCGTCGTCCAGCGAGTCGGCGCGGGCATCGAGGGCCGCGAGCTGTTCCGCCGGTGTGGGCGCGGGGGTCGTCGCCGTGCTCCGCCGCCGGAGCGCGCGGACGGCAACGGCGAGGGCGATCCCGAATCCGACCAGCGCGAACCCGGGCCAAGTCGGTCCGCTGGGTGCCGGCGCAGGCGGATCTTCGTAACCGGTGATCGGCAACGCATCGCTGGCCTGGGCATTCTCGAAGCGGGTTTTCACGGTGAAGGATCGAGCCGGCAGTTCCAGCGACGCCTCCGCGGTTCCGCCGGCCCTCACCGGGAGCGCCACGAACGCCAGGGGTACGCCCTCGCCCGGCACGTACGGGTCGAGCCGCAGCGATTGCGTCCAGACGGCACGCCCGTTCGCGAGTTTCTCCTCCTTCGGGCGGCCGAGCGCCGTCACCTTCCACGCGCCCGCGGCGGTCGGGGCAAGCCAGTCCTTCGGCGCGGCCACCACCAGCGGCGCCGGCCCTTCCACTCGCAAAGTCGCCGTGAGTGATTCCGATAGCCAGATCCACTCGCGATCCTTCGCGGGCCGGGCGAACTCCAGCGTGGCGCTCGGGTTCATCCGTGCCTCCGGCGGCGCTCGCGCAGGCGGAAGAACTTCACGAGTTCGTCGAAGTGCGAGCCATCGGTATCGGCCTCGACAAGGTCCACCTGCGCCGTGCGCGTGAGTTTCGTGAATGCCGCGCGCCGCTCGGCGGCCCGGGCCGCGAATGCCTCCCGGAAGCGCGGGCGGCTCGTGTCGATCAGGAGTTGTCGTCCGGTCTCGGCGTCTTCGAGCCGCACGAGGCCCGCGTCCGGCCAGTTGCGCTCGCGCGCGTCGCCCACGCGCACGGCCACGAGATCGTGCCGGCGCGCCGTCCGGCGAAACGCGTCTTCGTAAGCGTCGTCCGTCAGGAAGTCCGAGAGGAAGAAGACGATGGCGCGCCGCCGGAGGGCCTTGTTCAGATGTTCGAAGGCGGCCGTGAGGTTCGTCCCCTTGTGCTCCGGTTCGAAATAGAGAATGTCGCGCAGGAGTCGGAGGACGTGGCGCGTCCCCTTGTTCGGCGGCACGTAACGCTCGACCCGATCGGAGACGGCGAGAAGGCCGACCCGATCGTTGTTGTTGACGGCGCAGAAGGCGACGAGTGCCGCGATTTCCGCGGCGACCGTTCGTTTCGTACGCTCGCCGGTGCCGAAGCGACCGGACGCCGACACGTCGACCGCGAGCAGGATCGTGAGTTCGCGTTCCTCGACGTACCGCTTGAGGTATGGGCTGCCCATGCGGGCCGTGACGTTCCAGTCGATGCCGCGCACGTCGTCCCCGGGCTGGTACTCGCGGACTTCGTCGAAGGCGAGGCCGGTGCCCTTGAAAGCGGAGTGGTACTCGCCGCCGAGCATTGTGGCGACGGCGCGGCGGGCGCGGATCTGGAGGCGACGGATCTGCCGCAGGACGTCGGCGGGGAG
Source organism: Gemmataceae bacterium (assembly GCA_019636445.1). Classification (GTDB taxonomy): domain Bacteria; phylum Planctomycetota; class Planctomycetia; order Gemmatales; family Gemmataceae; genus Limnoglobus. The sequence continues at coordinate 24,914 of JAHBXO010000008.1, forward strand.
CATACCGTGATGATAGCGGGTTCAGCCGGGGGTCGCGGCGCGGCGGAGGCGGTCCTGCACGGCGGCCCAGTCGGGCGAATCCGGTGGCCGCACAACGACGATGCGATCGAACCGGCCATCGTCGAGCGCGTGCAGCGTCGCATACAGGTTCGCGGCGGCGACCGTCGGATCGGTTCCCAGATCGACGACCGCGCCGGTCGCGCCGGCCAGTCGCTCGGCCTCCGCACGATCGGCCGCGAGCATCACCGGTGTGCGTGGGCTATAGTGCTTCGCCATCAGCCCGGGCGATCTGGCGATCCCCTCGACCGCATGGCCGATACCGACCGGCCCAACAACGCGTTCCAGCATCGTCGCCGTGATCGGGCCGGGCCTCAGGATGCGTACGCCGTCGGACAGGTCCACGACGGTGGATTCCAGTCCGGCGCGGCAGGGTCCGGCGTCGAGGATCGCATCGATGCGCCCGTCGAGGCCCTTGAGGACATGCTCGGCGCGCGTGGGGGAAAGCTCGGTGGAGCGGTTCGCACTCGGCGCCGCCAGGGGGGCGCCGACGGCGCGTAGCAGCGCCCGTGCCACGGGATGGTCGGGGCAGCGCACGGCCACGGTGGGGCCGCCGGCCGTCACGACGGCGGGCAGGTCGTCGCGTTTGGGCAGCACGAGCGTCAGCGGGCCGGGCCAGAACGCCGCCGCCAGCCGCGCGGCCGCGTCCGGCCATGAGGCCGCCACGGAGAGCACATCGCCGGGGTCCGCCATGTGCACGATGACCGGGTTCGTCGCCGGCCGGCCCTTCGCCGCGAAGATCGCCTTCACGGCAATTTCATCGGTTGCCACCGCGCCCAGCCCGTACACCGTCTCGGTGGGGAATGCCACGAGCCGCCCGGCGCGCAACAGATCCGCCGCACGCGCCAGGGTCGAGGGGTCGGGATCCGCGGGATCCACGGGCCAAATGGCAGTCACGAAGGCGTCTCCGGGGAATTCGGCGCGGACTCGCCGTCTTTTCTAGACTACAATTACTTTTTCGAATCCGGAGATCGAACAGGATCGCCATGCCCCCCGCCCGCAGCAGTATCGCGCTGCCGACACCGACACCCGACCAGCGACGCATCGCGATCGAGAATTTCGATCGCGCCCGGCAGGTCATGGCCAACGGCGACTTCGACTACGCGATCCAGCTCCTGCTCACCTGCTGCAAGATCGATCCCGGCAACTTCGGCTTTCGTCAGCTCCTCCGCCGCGCCCAGAAGGAAAAATACGGCAACAACCTCCGCGGCAGCCGTTTCGCGTTCCTCTCCACGCCTCGCATGAAGGCTCGCGTGAAAGCCGCCAAGGCCTCCGGCGACTACGTCAAGGTCCTCGAATACGCCGAACAGGTTCTCGGCAAGAACCCCTGGGATACCGGTACACAGATGGACATGGCCGAGGCGTTCGACGCCCTCGGCCTGCTCGACCTCGCCGTCTTCAGCCTCGATCAGGCGCGCCAGAAGGACCCCCGCAACGCCACCCTCAACCGCGCCCTCGCCCGACTCTTCGAAAAGCGCGGCGACTTCCAGAAGGCCATCGTCCTCTGGCAGCTCGTCAAGGAAGTCGCCCCCAACGACGTCGAAGCGTCGCACAAGGCGAAGGACCTCGCCGCCAGCGAGACCATCGCCCGCGGCAAATACCAGGAATCGGTCGACGGCACGAAACCGTCCCCCATTCTCGACAAGATCGAACAGCAGACCACCGACAAGGTCGACAAGCTGACGCGCGAAACCGAAGCGATCCAGAAGCGGATCGAGGCCGACCCCACCGAGCCGAGCCTCTATCTCCAACTGGCGCTCGCGTTCCGCAAGGCCGGCCAGGAGGAACGCGCCCGCGCCACGCTGCAGCAGGGCCTCGGGCCGACCGGCAACCACTTCTCGCTCCAGCTGGAGTTGATGGAGTTGGACCTTATTCCCCTACGTAAAAACCTCGAAATCACCGAATCGAAGATCAAGGCCAAGCGCGAACGCCGCGACCCCGACGACGTCTTCGACGACGGCCCCACCGAGGAAGAACTCGTCAAGCTCCGCGCCAAGCAGGTCAAGGAGATCAACGCCAGGGAGATCGGCATCTTCCGCACCCGCGCCGACCGCACCCCCGCCGATCTTTCCCTCCGACTCGAACTCGGCACCCGGCTTCTGAAAGCCGACCTCATCGACGAAGCGATCGCCGAACTCCAGCATGCCCGCCGCGACGAGAAGATCAAGGGCATGGCCGCCTTGTACCTCGGGCTATGCTTCCGACGCCGCGCCAACTGGCGACTCGCCCAACGCAACTTCGAAGAAGCCCTCCAGAGTCTTTCCTCCGGCGACGAACTCGCCCGCAAGGAAGTCCTCTTCCAACTCGCCACCGGTTCCGCCGAGATCGGCGAAGTCCAGCGCGCCATCGACCTCGGCCACGAACTCGCCAACATGGATTTCAGCTTCCGCAACATCGGCAAGTTGCTCGACGAATGGCAAAATCGGCTTCAAAAGGCATGACGCCCCACGTCATCCGCCTGCGCGGCTTCTGGACGCGCGAAATCCTCCCCGACGGCCGCGTCCGCCTCGCCCGCCCCTTCGGCCGGCCCCGCACCCTCGACGCGAACGAGACGGCCTGGATCGTGGGAACATGCGCCGACGGCGTCGCTCTCCTCAACGGCGAACCCCTCGGTGGCGTCCACGCCGGCGTGCCGTTCGCCTTTGAAGTCACGACCCACCTCTCGCCGCGAAACGTGATCGCGTTCGAAGTCGCCGGGGGCGACGCGGTCGATGTCGCGCTCGAAATCCGCGTCGGATGACCGCCCCGAAACCGCCGCGCCGTTCCACGCGTCCGCCCGTACCATTTCTGCACGCCTACCTCCCACCGGGATCTCTCCCATGCGTGCGCTCGTCGTTTTGGTTCTCCTCGCTTCGCCCGTCGTCGCTCAAAAGGAATTCGGCTTCGACAACCGCAAAGGCTCCGGGCAGCCGTACCTGAAGCCGGAGGAGACGGTCGCGAAGTTCAAGGTCGCGCCGGAGTTCGAGGTCAAGCTCTTCGCCGGCGAGCCGCTGATGACGAACCCGATCGCGTTCACCCTCGACGAGAAGGGCCGCACGTGGGTCGTCGAGAGCTTCGAGTACCCGAAGCGCACGCCGAAGGGGAAGATGCCGCGCGACCGCATCGTCATCCTCGAAGACACCGACGGCGATGGGAAAGCCGATAAACGGACCGTCTTCGCCGAAGGCAAGGACTTCCCCGAATCGTTCGACATGGCCAGCGGCATCGAGGTCGGCCACGGCGGCGTCTACCTCGGCGCGCCGCCCTACCTCTGGTTCATCGAGAACAAGGACGACAAGCCCGGCAAGTTCGAGATCCTCGCCAAGGGCTTCGGCAGCCAGGACACGCACGAGACGCTCAACACCTTCCAGTGGGGCCCCGACGGCTGGCTCTACGGCCTCCACGGCGTCTTCACCCAGAGCAACGTCAAGACCGCCGACGGAGCCGAGGTGAAGATGAACGCCGCCGTCTGGCGGCTACATCCGAAGACGAAGAAGTTCGAGATCTTCAGCGAGGGCACCAGCAACCCCTGGGGCCTGGACTGGCGGAACACCGACGGCCAGTTCATCCTCGCCTGCTGCGTCATCCCGCACCTGTACCACATGGTGCCGGGCGGCATCTACCAGCGGCAGGGTGGCGCGAGCTACAACCCGTACCACTACGGCTACCTGAAGGAGATCAGCGACCACACCTTCCACCGCGAGTCGGGCTGGGCGCACGCCGGCCTCGTGAGCCTGGACGTACCGCACATGCCGGAACGGTTCCGCAACAGCGTGATCTTCGGCTCCATCCACGGCTGCAGCATCAAGCAGAACATCCTGAAGCCGAACGGCAGCAGCTACATCGCCAGCCGCGGCGACGACTTCCTGGTCAGCGGCGACAAGAACTTCCGGCCGATCAACATGAAGTGGGGTCCGCTCGGCGACATCTACCTGATCGACTGGCACGACCAGAATCCGTGCCACCAGACGAAGCCGGACGACTGGGACTACGAACGCGGGCGCGTGTACCGGATTCAGTTGAAGGGGACGGTGGCGAAGAAGGCGACTGACATCGGAAGCGCCTCGTCGAAGCAACTCCGAGAACACCTCAAGAGCGAAAACCCTTACGAATTTCGGACGGCACTGAGGCTCACACAGGAGCGAATGCAAGAACGCCGCGAACTGGAACGGTCACTGTATCAGACGGAAGGGTTCACGGTTCAGAAGGAGTTCAAACCGCTACCAGAAGGAGTCAAGCCATTGTGTTTGACTACGATACCTGACCTGACAGTACGTTCGGCCTTGGTCGATCGAGCTGTGCTAACCGAACACTGGCTCATTTCGAGCGAGGAAGACTTCACAAAGGCGTGGCCAAAATTCGATCGCAGAAAACCAGCACAAGCTTGGGCATTGACAATCCGACTCTGGGCGGAACGAGCGGCCTACGACGGCAATACATTCCGGTTTTTAGAAGAACAAGCGGCGCTCGAAGGCACCCCAATTTCGGCACGTAGAGAAATTGCATCGGCCGCAATTCGACTCGCAGCAAGCAATGACGCGGGGGATGCGACACCGCTTGTTCGCTCCCTGATGTCCCACAAGGAAGACGCGAACGATCCGCTCATCCCGCATTTGACGTGGCTGGCTTACGAAAAACTACTGGTAAAGGCGTCCGCCAAGCCCGGCATAGATGACAAGGGCAAGCCGATTGAGGGCATGTCAGCGCTAGACCTCGAACTTGCGTGGCTTACCGAACACACTGTCGGCAATGCCTTCATCACCGAGCAGATCATCCCCAAGGTCATGCGGCGGCTCGTCGCCACCAACGACGCGAAGCAGCTCGAACTCTGCGTCGGCTTCATCCGAAACCTGAAGGACGCCGCCGCGAAGAAGAAGGCGCTCGAAGGCCTCGCCACCGCCGTGCAAGGGCAGCAGCTCAAGCCGCCGTCCGGGTGGACCGAACTGCGGCAGGCGATGCTCCGCGACCGCGACCCGGCCACGATGGACCTGATGGGCAAGATCGCCGTGTCGTTCCGCGATCCGCAGGTGTTCCAGCGGATGCTCGCCCAGATGGGCAACGAGAAGCAGAAGGACGACGCCCGCATCGAGGCGATCCGCCAGGTGGCGCAGTACGCCGATCCGAAGAGCGTGGACCCGCTGCTGAAACTCGTGAAGGAGGACAAGGCGGACGCCATCCGCGTCGAGGCGGTGCGGGCGCTCGGCGGCATCAACAACAAGGACGTCGCCATCGGCCTCGTGTCGAACTGGGAGAAGCTCTCGCCGCCGGTGCGGGCCGAGGCGATCAACGCCCTCGCCGGCCGCAAGGAATGGGCGGCCGCGCTGCTCTCCGGCATGGAGACGAAAGTCATCGACCGCGCGCTCGTGACGGACAACACCATCAGCCGCATCCAGGGCTTCAACGACCGCCGGCTCAACGAGATGATCGAGAAGACCTGGGGCCGCACGCGCCCGACGCCGGACGAGCTGAACAAGTTGATCGACAAGACCCGCGCCGACCTCAACGCGAAGCCCGGCTCGTTCGCGCGCGGGGCGAAGGTGTTCGAGGCGCAGTGTTCGAAGTGCCACAAATTCGAAGGCAAGGGGAACGAGGTCGGCCCGCAGCTCGACGGCGCCGGACGCGACATCGAATACCTGCTCGGCAACGTGCTCGACCCGAACCGCGTCATCGGCGCGCCGTACTTCGTCCGCCAGATCAACACGCTCGATGGCCAGAGCCTGCAGGGCGTGCTGACGGAGGAGGACGCGAACTTCATCACGATCAAGGTCGAGAACGCAGTGCTGAAGAAGATCGCGAAGAAGGACCTCGAAGGGCCGGTGAAGGTGCTGGAGAAGTCGATGATGCCGGAGGGCCTCGGCTACAACCTGACGGCCGAGAACTTCCGCGACCTGATCCGCTACGCGATGGCGCATCCGTACCTGACGGAGGTGACGGTGGACGGGAAGGCCGTGAGCGCCCCGGTCGGCGGGCGCATCCCGCTGCCGGAGTCGAAGGACGGCAAGGCGATCGCGATTTCGGCGAAGTTCTCGGCGCTCGACGCCGTGAAGACGAAGCTCTACGTCGGCGCAGGGGACGCGTATGCGATCAAGCTCAACGGCCAGGCGATCGGCAAGGGCACCGGCTTCCGCTCGATCAATCCGGCCCCGGACCGCGAAGAGTTCGAAGTGATGATCCCCAAGGGGGACCACGAACTGACGATCGAGTTGCAGCACGCCGGCGCGGCCCGCTGGATCACCGCGAGATTCCTCGACCCGGACCGTAAGCTGCGTCAGGCGGACGGGAAGTAGTCCGGCTTAAGCCAATGTGTCGCCGCGAGGAACCCGCCGAGGGATTCCTCGCGGCGAATCGGTTCCAATCCATGCGACCGCAGAATCGGATCGGGATCGACGAGCCGGCTGGCGGGGATGCGTGCCGCCACTCGGAAGAAGAGATACATTCCCGCGAGTAGAAACTTCGAGAGCGGTCCGGAGATCGAGCCGTTGAGTTCCCGGAAGTCGCCGACGATCCAGCGACCTCCCGGTTGAAGGGCCGGGGCCAGCTTGGCGACGAGACGATTCAATTCCCCGTCCTGAAAGCAGTCGAGAAAGAAGTTCGTGACGATGGCGTCATAACGTTCCGCTTCGAACGCGGCGAACCGTGCGTCTTCGATGCGAAAGCGAACGCGCTCCGACGCGGTGCGGTTACTTGCGAGCTTGACCATCGCCGGGCTGATGTCGAGCGAATCGATGCGGGCCGACGGATTCGCGAGCAGGAGTTCGCGCAGGAACCGCCCGTCGCCGTCGCCGAGGATGAGGATCGAACGAGAGGCTTTCAATTCGTCCAGCAGCGCAGTCCGACAGCGATGGAGGAATGGGCCGAAGGTCAGCCGTTCCAGCCATTCATAGGGTGCCGCCAGCCAGTCGAAGTTCACACGGTTCACAGCGCGGCCTCGACGGCCAGCGGCAGGATCAGCACGGCGTCGGCGAGCACGCGAGCGACGCGAGGGCGTTCGCGCACGGCCACATGGACGACCAGCAGTAACGCGAGCGAGCCGACGAGCGCCAGCGCGATCGGGCCGGGTGTCGCCGCGCTCAGGATCGTGACGACCAGGATCAACCACCAGCACTCGCCGAGACCCGGCTTGGCATATTCCCATCGATCGATGAGTCGGCAATTCAACCAGCAAACGACGCCGAAGGCGACGACGGCCGGCAGCCAGTCCAGGCGAAACGCCGGGGACGCGAGCAGCGGCACCGCCACGCCGGCGGCGAAGCCGATACCGACGAGCAGTTCCTTGAAGCCGGTCTTCGCAAGCGTTCCGGGCGCGAGGAGATGCACCAGCGCGAGATAGCCCGCGATCCCCGCGGCGACGATCGCGCCCATCTCGACCACGCGCATCGGAAGAAAACCGATCGCCACCAGGACGGTGAGCGACGAGACGGCGACCAGGACTTGCAGCAGCGCGCGGTTCGCGCCGGCCCAGCGATGCCGTTCCGTGCGGCTCTCGCCGCGCCGGGCGTCCCAGCTTCGATCCAGCAGGTAGATGCTCCAGACGACGAGGGCCAGCGTGACGGAAATGGGGAAGTACAGGGGCACGTCGAAGCGCGAGGCCAGGAACCGCTGCCAGACGACGGCGACGAACGGTGCATCGAGCGCGAGGAGATTCGGGACCAGCCACCAGGGGGTTCGTTCGATTGGTTCATTCAATTCGAACGTCTCACGAAATGGGATGCTTTGCCAGGAACGTCTTCACCTCCATGATAGCCTCGTCGGTCGCGTCCTCGAGCAGGTAGTGGCCGCAGTCGGGCCAGGTCTTCGATTCGGCGTGCGGGAAGAGCCGCTGCCACTCGGCCAGGAAGTGGCGGTCGAAGACGAAATCCTTCATCCCCCAGAGCAAAAGCGTCGGCACGTCGCGGAGCTTCGCCGCCGATTCCTCGACGCCGACCACGATGTCGTACCCGGGGTCGCTCGGTTTCAGCGGGATCGTCTGCACGAACTTGAGGACGGCGATCCGGTTCGCGGGCGAATCGTACGGCTTCAGGTACATCGCGCGAACGTCCGGCGGCAGCGGCTTCCGGCGCACGCACCACTTCGCGGCCAGCCGGCAGAAGGCGTTCCGATTCAAGATGAGCCATTCGCCGAGCTCTGTGTTGCGGCCGAGCCAGAGCGACCACGGGAAGCCCTTCGCCTTCGGCAGCCGAGTACAACCCGTGTTCGTGGCGACGATGCGTGCGATCCGTTCCGGATGACGGGCGGCGTAGCCGAGGCCGATCATGCCGCCCCAGTCCTGCACGACGAGCGTGATCTTCTCTTTGATGTTCAGCGAATCGAGCAGCGCTTCGACGTCGTCGATGCGCGACTTCAGCGAGTAGTCGTAGAGAGTAGTCGGCGGCTTATCCGAAAGCCCGCAGCCGATGTGGTCCGGCACGATGCAGCGACTCGTCTCGCGGAGCGCCACGACGAGGTTGCGGTAGTAGAAGCTCCAGGTCGGATTGCCGTGGAGCATGACGACCGGCGGTCCGGTGCCTTCGTCCACGTATGCGAGCCGGTGATTCGAATTCGGAATTCGGAATTCGGAATTCGGATTGAACGAGATCGGATCAGAATTCCGCATTCCGCGTTCCGCATTCCGCACTGGATTCACCACTCGATCCCCAGCATCATGCAGTTGAGTCCGCTGCCGATGCCGAGCCAGCCGACGCGGTTGCCGGGAACGAGGAACTCGCGTTCCTCGGCGAGTGCGGCCGTCAGGGGCAGCGAGACGGTGCCGATGTTGCCGAGGTAGGGGAAGGTGCTGAAGTCCTTCTCGATCGGGATGCCGAAGGCTTTGAGCATGGCGTCGCGGTGGCCGGCGCCGACCTGGTGGCAGATGACCTTGTCGAGTTCCTGACTGGTCCAGCCGAACTTGGTCAGGAAGGAACTCCAGGTGCGGTAGCCGAGGTCGATGCCGTACTTGAGCACTTCGCCGGCGTGCGTTTCCATGAAGGGCATCATGACGTGCTTCATGCCGATGTCGATGCCCTTTTGCACGATGGCGCCGGCATTCGAGCCGAGGTAGCGTTGCACGGCGTGCGAGAGGTCTCCGCTGAGGAGGCGTTCGATGGGGGGCGGGAAGGCGGCCGATTGCAGGCCCCAGCGGCAGAGGGCGTGGTGTTCGGGGGCGTTCTTGGTCATGCCGCCGACGAGCTGGCGGCGCTTCTCCGTCGATAGTTCCTTCGAGGTCACGAGCACGGCCACCGCGCCGGAGCCGCCGGTGAGCGTGGCGACGGACGAACGGTAGACCTCCATCGACTTCGTTTCGACGAGGCGGTCGATGACGTTCTCGTTGATCTCGCGGGCGGACTCGCAGGAGACGACAAGCCCGGCCTCGGCCTGGCCGAGTTCGATCCGGTTCGCGACCTCGACGACACCGTTGAGCACGCCGAGGCAGGCGTTGCTGAGGTCGTAGATGGCGGCGTCGCCGTTCAGGCCGATGTTGGAGGCGACGGCGCACGCGGTGGCGGGTTCGAAGCCCTCGCGGCAGACGCCGGCGTAGATGAGGACGTCGAGATCCTTCGGGGAGAAATTCCGGCGGGCAAGCGCCTTCACGGCGGCGGCGGTGGCGCCGTCGGAAACGGAAAAGTTCCGATCCCACCAGCGGCGTTCGCCGATGCCGGTGAGGAGTTCGAGCTGGCCGGAGACGAGCTTGTGCTCGTCGTAGAACGGCTTGAGGCGCGCTTCGAGTTCGGCCGTGGAAACCACCACGGGGGGCAATTCGTAGCCGAGCGATTCGATATGGACGCGGGAATAGCGCATGGCGGGTATCGATGCGGAGGCGGGCCGGGTCCGTCCGGTCGGCCGGCAAGCCGGCTCCGCTACTCTAGCGTGAAACCGGTCATCTGGTAGATGATTCGGCCATCGACGACGAGGAATCCATCGGCGGTCAGTTTTCGGTTCACCGGGTCCTCCTCGGTCACTTCGAGCACGACCGTAACCCGCTGATCGACCGGCAGCACCTGTCCGCGATAAGTCCATTCGTGTTTTTGGTTTAGGGCGACGGTCCGCCAGCCGCGCGGGGGCGGAGGTCCGAATTTCTTCCACGCGACATATTTGAGCAACTGGAGGAACGACTCCAAACCGAGCGAGCCGGGCCAGACCGGATCCTGATAAAAGTGCGCCTGGAAGAACCAGAAACCCGGATCGACGGCGATCGAACCCTGGACAAGCCCCAGCCCCTTCCGGCCGCCGCGCGGAAGGTAGCCTTCGATCTCGTCGACCATGCGGAGCTGGGCGGCGGGGAACGGTGAGTCGAATGGCAATCGATCGGGGCTTCCGCGATCCTCGGGCGAGAGGAACGGCACCTTGGCGGTGGGCATGCCGACCTGGTTGGCGAGCGCGTCCTTCGTGAAGAAGCCGAAGTAGGTGGTGCCTTCGTAGACGGTACCGCGGTCGCAGGTGACTTGCATGGAGTAGTGCTGGATGATCATGCCGGCGGAAGACGAAACGTTGGTCATGGTCACGTTCGTGGTGAGCATGCCGATGTCGGGGCCGACGGGCAGGAACTGCGTGGCCTTGCCGCCGAGGTTGCGGAAGGAGAGGTCGACGGGGCTGGTGAGGGCGGAGCCGCAATAGGCCGCGAGCCAGCCGCAGGGCTGGAGGGCGATTTCGAGCAGGATGCTGAACGGCATGGTCGGCGCGCGGTTGGCGGCGAAGTACCACGCGTCGGGCGGCACGGCGTAGAGCGCGGTGCAGGCGGCGCCGGCCTTGAGCACGAACGGCTCGCCGGTCACGGCCGTGACGCAATCGAGGAACTGGTACGGCGGACCGGGCAGGCGGGCGATGACGCGATCGCGGTCGAAGATGCGATACGGCTCGCCGAAGGCCTCCGAGGGCATCCCGTTGGAATAGGCCATGATCTTCGCGGAATCGTACAGCGGTGCGGAGTGCGGAGTGCGGAGTGCGGAGTGCGGAGTCGAAGACCAGATCGAAGACAGCTTCTCGCGCGTCAGGCCGGACATGCGGAGCGAGAGGTTTGTGATCTCGACGATCGGTTTACCGTCGGCGTACATGAGCGCGTCGGCGATGGCATACGGAGCGGGGCCGAAGCCGAGTTCCTTGATGGAGATTTCGTAGGTGACACGTTTCGTGGATTCGAGAACCTGCCCGCGGCACTTCAGGCGGCTGTCCACGCCCGGCACCGGTTCGCAAACGACTTCGCCCTCTTCGCCGATCCAACCGATACGGGCGAGCAGGATGCGCAGCGTGTGCAGGCAGCACTCGTACATCAGCGTGCCGGGCATCACTTTGTCGTCGACGAAGTGGCACTCGATGAACCATTCCTTCGGGCGCAGGTCGTACTCGGCGCGGATGAAACCGGTGCCGAAGCGTCCGCCGGCCGGGTCGAGTTCGACGACGCGGTCGACGAGGCGGAGCATGCCGCCGGGAAGCTTGAGCGGGCTGCGCAGCGCAAGGTTCGCAAAGGCCGGGCCGAACGCGGCCGCGTAGTCGCCGGCACGCAGCGCTTCGACGCCGGCGTCGTCCACGGCGCAGCGAGCCAGGGGAACGAGATCGCGCCAGTCGGCGGGTTTCTTCCCCGGCACCGGTTGCTTGTCGAGCTTGGTGTGGACGATCCCCTGTCCGGCCTCGAGGGCAGCCTGCGTGAAGAACCCGGCTACGCCGTTCTTCATGCTCAAAAGCGGCTTCCCGTCGATCGTCCCTTCAAAGCGGAAGCGGAACAGCCAGGCGTCGGCCTGATTGAAGAATCCGTCGATGTGGATGTCGTATTCGATGCGCTCGCCGACGCGGGGCAGCTCGCGGTGGAAGGTGACGACGGCGTCGAGCAGGCGATAGACGGCGTGCCCCTTCGTGACGAAGTCGATACCGAGGAAACCGGAGAGGAAGAGATCCGCCTGGCCGGCCTCGACCGTGACGCTCGTCGGGCAGCGCCCGGAATCGAGGTACCAGCGGCCGGCGTGGACGGTGTGGTCGGTGACGCAGCGGCCCGACGCCAGCGAACGCGGCTCGCCGTCGATGCGCAGGATGCGATCGACGAGCATGAGCGGTCCTTCGGGCAGCCGCACGCGCGTGGGGTGTGCGTCGATGGGGGCGAAGTCGGGGCCGAGGACATCGCCGATCTTTCCGACGGCGAACGCGGTGCATTGCTCGAAGGTCAGAGAGGTGGGCACTTGTTTGGCGGCGACGCGCAGCGGAGCGCGGGGAACCGGCGAGTCGATCGGGTTCGATTCATCGGTCAATCGCGTTTGAAGGGAGAGCGCCGCCACGCTCGTATTCACGAGGGCGTTCTGCAGTTGAAGGAACAGCGCGTGCGCATCGGCGGTCGCTTGCTGGCCCGCCATCGCGGCGTGCACGTACGGCGTCCAATCCGTGGCGGGTTGCGCCACCGGCCGGGGGGCCGGGCGCGGCGTTTGCGTCAGCGGCGCCGCGATGGCTTCCACGACCACCGGCTCGGCGGGCACCTCCCACGGCAGCAGCACCTCGTCCACCGGCACATTCCGCGGCGATTCCGGGGCCGGCGTCCGCCGCCGGATCGGCGCGGCCGTCGGCAAGATCAGGTCCCGCTTCGCGGCGGCCGATTGGATCCGGTGCCCAACGCACGGCGACTCGCCGCCGTAGAGCGCGGCCAGGTCCACCGGAACGCGCTCGGCGACGAGTTGCGCGAGTGCCCGGAGCACGAGCGAGACCGAATCCTGCCGCGGCGCGCAGACCGACCGCGCCACGTGCGGGCGTTCGCCGAGCGTGGCCGTGATCATGCGCGACGTGGACGCGCCGGGTCCCATTTCGAGGAACACGCGTACGCCGTCGCGGTATGCCGCCTCGACGACGTTCGGGAAGTCGATCGTGCCGACGAGGCCGGCCGTGATCGAGTCGGCCGCGTTCCCGCTCGTCAGCCGGTATTCGCGGCCCCACGCGCCGCTGTAGAACCGCGTGCGCGGCGGCACGGTCACAGGCAGCGTGTGCAGCTCGCGGTACGGGCGCTCGACCGGTTTGCCCGCCTCGCAGTGCGCGAGCGTCACCCCCGACACGGGCAGGAACGGCTTGCCCATCGCCAGTGCGAGTTTCTCCACGTCGGCGCGGAGTCCGCCGATCACGCACTCGTTCGGCGACGTGACGATGAGGAGATAAGCCTTTAGCCCTGGTCGCAGGTGCGGGCGCACGTCGTCGGGCGCGGCGGGTGTCAGCCCGACGACCCAATCGATCGGCTCCGAAGTTCCGAAGAACGCGCGGGCGGCATCGTACGGCGGACCGAGATCGGTGGTGAAGAGCGTCGAATTCCGAATCCGTTCGTACATTTCGTCGCGATCGGTCCAGACGCGCAGACCGAAGAGACCGGCGGATTCGCCGAGGCTCTGACCGAGCATCGCATCAAAGGCCACGCCCAACGAGGCCATCAGGTCGGCGGTGAGTGTGCCGAGGGCGACCTGGCCGAAGAGGAAATCGCGCGGCGCCGCGGTGTCCGGGATCGCATCGGCCCAGAAGAGGTGCGGGGCATACTGCGATCGCAAGTGGCGGTTCTCGCGCTCCTGACGGCGGAGGATGTTGGGCCAGTGCGCGCCGAGATCGCGGCCCATGCCGGCGAACTGATTGCCGGAGCCGGGGAAGACGGCGGCAACCTTTCCGCCTTGGCCAAGTGGATACGGATTGAAGAAGAGTCGATCGCGCCAGGCCGGCGGCAACTCGACCGGCCCCGTGAGCATCCGCTTGGTGAACGGGATAGCATCGGCCAGTTCCGCGGCGGAGCGGAGCACGAGGGCGACGGCGAGCTTGCGCCGCGGGTCGGGCGGCACGCGGCGGAACCAGCTGCGCGCGAGGGCTTCGATCGAGGGCGTTTCGGCGGAATAGCCGGCACCGAGTCGAGTGAGACCATCGGCGAGAGCGGCGGGGGAATCACCGTCGACGACGACGATGGCTTCGGTACGGGAACCAAGGGGTTGAAACCGTTCGAGGTCGGGTGCGTCGACGGTGGGGCGGTATTCTTCCAGAATGGCGTGAGTACAGGAGCCGTCGAGGCCGAGGGCGGCGACGGCGGCACGGCGCGGGCCGTCGGCGCGATCGTGCAACCAGTAGCGAGGGGCGTTTCCGGCGGCGTCCGGGGGTAGGATCCGCCGATCCAGCGCGAGGCACGCACGGACGAGGCCGACCAGCGCCGACGCGAAGCCGGTGCGGCCAACGACACGCCCGAGATCGGCGACCGCCAACGGCGCGGCGCGGCGCGTCTGCCCGTCGAGCGTCGCGAGTGCCTGGGTTTCAGCGGGTTCGCCGGTTGCCTCCAGATAATGGATCTGGGCGGGATCGACGGCCCCGTCCAGGCAGGCACGGAGCAACGACGACGCGTAGGTTGCCGCATCCGGCGCGTCCGACGCGACCGCGCCGCCGCCGGCCGAGCCGACGCCGCGGACGATGGCGTAGATGCGGTCGCCATCGCGGCGTGCCGTCGAGAGCCGCTTGAGCACCACGGCGGCCGCGCCGTCCGCGTCGGCCCGTGCGCCGGTCGCGCGCGGATCGGCCGCCAGCTCCACGCCGCCCACCACCGCGCGGTCCAGTTCCTTCGTCCGCAACGCTCGCACGGCGATTTCCAGCGCTCGGCCCGCGGACGTTTCCTCCCCGCAGATCGTGAAGCTCGGCCCGCCGAAGCGGAACGCCCGCGCGATCCGGCTCGCCGCGATGCTGCCCAGCGCACCCATCACGCGGTTCGCGTTCAGCGCCGGGCCGGCCGCGTCCGGGTCGATCCCCTGCCGCCGCGCCGCCCAGCGCAAGTGGAAGTTCGTCGTGTTCAGGTCCAGCCCCAGTCCGACGAACACGCCGCTGGCCGGATCGCCCTCCTCGGGTTCTTCGGTTCGCCCCCGACAATCGTCGAGCGCCGCCGCCGCCACCTTCAGCGCGAGCAACTGCTGCGGCAGCAATTCCTCCAATTCCTTCGGCGGAATGCGGAACCGTTCGAGCGGCACGCGAAGTTCGTCGATCGTACGACCGGTGACGGTGCCGTTGAAGGTCCGCTCTTGAAACTCTCGCGTCGTTTCCGAATCGCCGCAATGCACCGCGAGGCCGACGACCGCGATGGCGCTCTCGTCCGCGTCCGTCGGTTCGTCGCTCAGTTCCTGAAGGCGGGCCTGCATCCGGCGAATCTTCGAGAGCAGCGCGCTGCCGGTGCCGCCCGCGTCGACCGGCCCGACGGTGCGAGGCTCGTAGGTCTGGCCCTTCCACTCTTCGAGCAGCATGTGCGCGTTCACGCCGCCGAACCCGAACCCGCTCACCGCCGCCTTGCGCGTCGTCCCGCGCCGCCGCCAGTCTTCCGACTCGGACAGAACGCGGAACGGACTGGTGCGGAAGTTCAACTTCTCCGCCGGCTCGGCGAAATTCGCCTGCGGCGGGCGCTTCCCGGCGGTCATCGCCAGCACGACTTTCATGGTCGCCGCCGCGCCCGCGCCCGTCAGCAGGTGGCCGACCGTCGATTTCACCGAACCGATGATACACTGCCCCGGCGTCCAACCCGGTTCGGACCGCCACAACTCGTACAGGCTCTCGAACTCCACCGCATCGCCGACCGGCGTGCCGGTCGCATGGCATTCGATCAGGTCGACATCCGTCGGCCGCCACCCCGCCTGGCGATACGCGGCGCGCATCGCGCGGAGTTGCCCCTCGACGGCGGGCGCGAGCAGGTTGCCGACGCGGTCGTTGGAAAGCCCCGCGCCGGCGAGCACGGCGAAGATTGGATCGCCGGCCGCGACGGCGTCCGAGAGCCGCTTCAGCACGAAGATGCCGGCACCCTCGCCCACCACGAGACCGTCGGCCGTGCGGTCGAACGGCGAGCACCGGCCACTCGGCGAGAGAGCCCGCAGTTGCGCGAAGCCCATCTGCGTGTACTGGCAATCGGGCCGCGAGCAGCCACCCGCCAGCATGGCGTCGGCGCGGCCGGCGAGCAATTCGTCCGCCGCCAGCTTGAGTGCGTACAGCGACGACGCGCACGCGGCGTCCAGCGTGTAGCCGCCGAGGCCGAGGCCGAGCGCCTTCGCCAGCAGGCCCGCGGGCAAACCGGCCGGGTGACGGTTCCACCGGTGCGTGCGCCCGTTCGACTTCAATCCGATGGCCGGTCCCAGAATCTCCCGCGCGAGTTCGTTCGATTTGTCCGTTGGCAGGCAGATGTTGCCGAGAACCACGCCGACCTTGCGCCGGTTCACGCTCCCGGTGTTCGTGCTGTTCCACGCGCGGCCGCCAACGTCGAGCACGAGGTGGAAGAGCGGATCGAGTTCGCGCAGCAGGGGTGCCGGCACGTCGAGGCCGGCGAGGTCGGCGTCGAACGGGTCGAGGAAGTAACCGCGCGCAGAGTAAACCGTGTCGGGGTGGGCGATGCGGGGGTCGGTGCAGCGGTCCGGGGGCAGGTGCCAGCGTCCGGCGGGGACTTCGCGCGAACCGTCGTGCGCGCGAGCGATGTTCGTCCAGAACTGTTCGAGGTCCGCCCCGCTACCGGGAAACCGACCGGCCATGCCGACGATGGCGACGCGATCCGTGGTGGGCATGGTCAGGATGTACTTCCGGCGAGGTTGAAGGCTCTACTGGAAATGGTGCGAACTGGAGGGCGGTCGAACAGGGCGCGGATCGGAATCGCGAAGGGCCGGGGTGCGGGCGACGGGTTCCGGTATCCAAGAGATGCTCTAATCCGTCTTCATTTCCGTCAGTCCCATCGCAATGGTCCACACTACCGCGCGGTTCGAATTATGCGACTCCAGCATGAGCTGCACGCATTTCTCCACGGTGTACCCCAAGACCTTATAGAGCACCGACGCGACGTATATCATCGTGTTCACGTCGTCGTTGTGCAGGATCTCCGAATACGGCGGCAGACGCATCGTCCGCGC
Source organism: Gemmataceae bacterium (assembly GCA_019636445.1). GTDB lineage: Bacteria > Planctomycetota > Planctomycetia > Gemmatales > Gemmataceae > Limnoglobus. The sequence goes on from JAHBXO010000008.1 coordinate 41,782, forward strand.
GTCGGTGCGTTCTTGGGCAGCGTCATGGTCGAAGCGGGCATCGGATGGTCGTCTCACGGTGCCCTAGGATTTGTACCACGAACGGGATATCGCTCAATCGCATCGCATGACTCAGCCGGTCCCGGTCGGGTCATCCGAATACGCGGCAGCGATGACTTCCGGGCATCCGTATGCCCGGGGGTGGACTCCTTCCAACACTTGCAGAATCCCCGACTCGACCAATCGGTCCAAATCCGTTTTCGCAGTCGGGTAAGTCACGTGATATTTCTCGATGATGCTCCCTACCTGAATCACCGGACGCACGAATAATCCGTCGATAATCTTGTGTGAACGCGGGGTCGCCCGTTTCACGCGATCGTGGAACTCGCGCTTCAAACGATGGAATTCGTGGCACCGTCGGATCGCGTCCTTCGCCTGGGCGATCGACCCGCGCAGGCAGAATTCGATCCACTCGCTCCATTCGCCCCGCGTACTGACGCGATACATCCGGTCGATGTATTCGTCCTTGTTGCGCTCGTAATACGCACTCATGTAAAGCCACGGCTGCGCGTGACCCAGCCAATGACGGATCGCGAGGGCCAGGAGCGCGCGCCCGACTCGCCCGTTGCCATCGGAGAACGGGTGGATCGTCTCGAACTGGTAATGCACGATGAAACTTCGAACGAGCGGATCGTGTCGTTCATCGACGACGTTCAGGTACCGTTCGAGATCGGCCATTAGGTCCTCGACCGCGTTGGGAGGAGCGGGAACGAAGCGCCCGTGCGTACCGATCTGGACCTGGAGTTTCCGGAATTCGCCCGGCGATTTGTTCCGTCCCCGGACTCCTCGCATCAGGATCGCGTGCATGGCGCGGATCAACCGGTTGCCAAGCGGCAGCGTGTCGAGCAGTCGCACGCCTTCCTCGAGCGCCCGGGCATAGTTGGCGACTTCGTACCAGTCGGCTTTCTTTTCGGATTCGGTGATCGGCTCGCTCGGGTCCAATTCAAAGAGCAAGAGCTGTTCCGGCGTAACAAAAGTCCCTTCGATGTTCGACGATGCAATCGCCTCGCGCGACTGTAACGGTTGAAGCAACAATCGAGGGTTTTCAAGCGTTTGACCGATCCCGTTCAACGTGCCGAGCATTTCCTTCGCGTCCGCCAGCAGTTTCCACAATCGCGTATCGAACTCCCACTTTCCCGGTAATCGCTCGGGAATGAACGAAATGTCCCGGCCCCGAGGGGTGTCGATCCGAACCAGTTGCCCTGTCGCACGTTCCGTGAAATGCGATTCTTCCATCGACCGATTCGGGTAATGGTTCATTTAACGGAGATGCGGGACTTAAAATTTCGAGCTAATTATTTTAATACCAAGCCGCCGGTTAAAGTGAATTACGAGAATCAACGAAAAACGCTTATTATCAGGTCAATGACAAATAAATCGAAAACGCCCCCGGCATCGGCCGGGGGCGCGCTCGTTTCCGGTCAGGGCCTACTTGCCCTTCTTGTCGTCCACCGGGATCGGCGCCGGCATCTTCTCAGGCACCGCCGTTCCGTGGATCGGGGCACCGGTCGGGCGGTACGGGTTGCCCGCGCCGAGGTTGACGTTCGCGTTGTCGGGGTGATGGTAGACGTCGCTCATCCCGCCGACGTGCTTCCGCTGGCATCCCAGGCCCGCGGCCAACGCGCCGAGCAGCAAAACCGGTGCGACAAAACGGCGCATGATCGTTCCCATCCATGGGTGCGGGTAAGGTGGTTCGGGACCCCGGTACCATGGCCGGGCGGGGCCGAGGGTGGGATCGATCCCTGCCCGGCCAACGGTCACGGGTCCGGTCGCCTCCGACCGCCGAAGCGGACGGACGCGACGGATGCGGCGGCCCGCGTCCGTGCGGCGAACCACCGTATCGCCGAACTTTTCCGGCTCGCGCCGAATCCGTTCGACAAACCTGATATCGTCCTGCGGGTTTTGCCGAATTGACCCTTTTCCCGGATTCGTCCCAGATTTCCGGGAAAGTCCGTACGAGCCTATCCTTCCAGAAGCGCCGCCGCCGCGAAGCGCTCGAGATCGTCGGTCCCGATCCCGAATTCGGCCGCGAGGCTCGCGCGATCAGTGCGGCCATCGAGGCGGTTCACACGGGCGCGGTCCGCATCGTCGAGCCGGACGTTGCGGTGCAGGCGATTGACGATCGAACCGCCCACGCCCGCTTGTCGTCGCACGAGCGGACAGGCACGCGGCCGGTCGCCGACGATAGCCGCGTAGACCGTCGGTTCGGCGTACGCGTGCCAGACTTCCTCGATCGTTCCCTTCAACACAACCTGCATCAAGAGATGGCGCGACTTTTCCGGGCCGATATCGAACCCGATATAGTCGCGGATATCCGACAGGAAGGAGTCGGGCTGCAACCGGCGGCCGGGCGCGGCGCGCAACCGCCGCAGGAACTGGCGATAAAACGGATCGTGGATCTGCACGACTTCGCCGTCTTCTTCGCGACGGGCTTCGTCGAAATCGATCGCATCGACGTCGGCGTTCGGATCGACGAGTTCGACGCGCGGGCTGAGCCAGAGTTTCCCGACGGCCTCGGCGTCGGCGACCCGGGGAATCGCGCGGTCGGCGCGGCAGACGATCGATTGCCGCAGCGAGCGCTGCCAGCGGTAGTCGTGGTATTGTTCCCGGCGGACGAGGTCGTCGCCGACGACGTCGAGAGCTGTCCGGTCTTCGCCAAGTTGGGCGAACGCGCTGGTCGAGAATCGAGATTCGGCGACGTACTGCAGGCCGTGCGCGGCCAACCGGGCCGCGAACTCGCCGAAGGCCAGCGCCTCGTTCCGCTCGGCGAGGTACTCGTGCAGGAGATAGTAATCGGGTTCGTCGGCGAGGGCCTTCGCCAGGCTCGCGACCTGGCGGCCGTAGGGCGAATCGGGGTCGGGCAGCGATGCGACGAACGCCGCGAGCCGTTCGCGTGCCGCGCGGGCGCGGTCAATCGGCGATCCGACGGCGGGGACGGCACCGAGCAGGAAATCGCGGACGACGCCGCGGGCGTTCCAACCGGGTTTGGCGTTGAAGCTGATGTAGGCAAGCCCGTTGGGCGCGAGTCGGCGGCGGATCAGCTCGAGCAGCGCCGTTTGCGCGGCCGACGGAATCCACGAGTAGACCCCGTGCGCGAGGATGACATCGAAGGGGCCGGTCGCGTCGTCGAGTTCCTCCAGCCGGCCGACCTGAAAGCTCGCATTCGTCGCCACGACTTCGTCGGCGAGTGCACGGGCGCGGTCGATCTGCGTGGAGGACGCGTCGAGGCCGAGGAACTGCGTTTCCGGCAGGGATCGGCTCATCGCGAGGAGGTTGAACCCGGTGCCGCAGCCGACTTCGAGGACCCGGCCGCCGGTCAGAGTTGGCGGCGCGAGGCCGCACAGGACCGCAAGGGCTCCAAGGTGGGCCGGATGAGTGTGAAAGTAGGCGATGTCGCCGTAGGGAAGTTCGTCGTAGGACTGGGCCATGGTTGCCTCGCGCTCGCTATCCCGCTGGGATACGAAGCCGGGCGGCGCGCGGATTGGCGATTCCGGGGACGGCGCGGAATCGCAGGGCGAGGAGGAAGCGGAGGAAGCGGAGCACTTCGCGGAAGCCGAGCTTGGATTCGCCGGCGGCGCGGGGGTGAAAGGTGATCGGGCGTTCGCCGAGGCGGAAGCCGAGGCGGTGGGCGCAGTAGTTGGTTTCGAGGATGACGGAGTAGCCGCGGGATTGCAGGCGGTCGAGGTCGATCGCTTCGAGGACTTCGCGGCGGAAGAGGCGCAGGCCGTTGGTGGCGTCGGCGATCGGCAGGCGGGCGATCCATTTCGTGAGCGTGTTGGCGACGCGGCTGTTGGCGTGGCGGTGGAGGTTCCAGCCCTGGATTTCGCTCGTCGCGAGATAGCGCGAGCCAATCATGCCGTCGGCTTCGCCCGCTTCGATGGCGGCGCGTAGTTCCTCGAAGACGCGGGGATCGTGCGAGCCGTCGGCGTCCATCTGGCCGATCAACTCCGCGTCGGTCTCGAGCGCGCGGGCGAAGCCGGCGCGCACGGCGAGGCCAAAGCCCTTGTCCGCGGTGCGCAGGATCAGGTGGACCCGCGGTTCCTTCGAGGCGATGGCGCGCACGACGTCCGCCGTGCCGTCCGGCGAGTTGTCGTCCACGACGATCGCGCGGTACTCCGGACCGACGGCGAGGATGCGGTTCAACAAAGCCTCGATGTTCGCGGCTTCGTTGTAGGTCGGGATGACGATGGCGATGCTCATGCGGCCTCCCGGGCCAATTCGCCGGTCGAGCGCCGGATCGACGTCGCGCGTTCCGAGCGGCCGAAATACTGGTGGATCGTGTTCACGACGTGGTCGATGCCGTCGGCCGTGATCGACTGGTGGCAGCCGATGTAGAAACCGCTCTCGTTGAGCCAGCGGGCGACGGGGTAGTGCGGCTCCAGGTCGCCGAACATCTTGGTGTAGATCGGCTGATTGATGAGCGGGAGCAGGTCGCGCGTCTCGACGCCGTGGGATTCGAGATGGTTCACGAGGTCGCGCTTCGAGCCTTCGCGCAGCACGAGCGGGAAGAGCATGAAGACGTGGTCGCGGTCCGGCGGCACGGTGGGGAGCTGGATCACGTCCGACAGGCCGGCGAGGCGTTCCTGGTACTGGCGGGCGATGCCGACGCGGCGGGCGATGATCTCGTCCTTGCGTTCGAGCTGCGCCAGGCCGATGGCGGCCTCCATCTCGGTGCAGCGGAAACTGTGGCCGACGTGGACGAACCGGAAGCGCCGGGCGGCGATTTCGAAGAGCTGTTTCCCCTTCACGCCGTCATCGTCGTCGATCGAGAGGTAGATCGAGTCGCGGCCGTGATTCATAAGGCTCTTGAGCATGACCGCCAGGTCGGGGTCGTTCGTGGTCGCGAATCCGCCGACGCCGGTGACGATGTAGTGCGCGATGTAGGTGCTGAAGCAGCCGATGTCCCCCCACGAACCGACCTTGCGCCCGCGGCAGTTCGCGAACATCGTCTCGCAGGAGTCCTCGACGACTTTCAGGTCGTGCTGTCGGGCGATCGCGTCGATGGCGTGCATGTCCGCGGGCAGGCCGAGCAGATGCACGGGGAGGATCGCTCGCGTGCGGGGCGTGATCTTCTCCTCGATCTTGGCCGGGTCGATGTTGTAGGTCAGCGGGTCGACATCCACGAAGACGGGCGTCAGGCGGTTGTGCAGCACGACGTTGCTGGTGGCGACGAACGTGACCGCCGGTACGAGCACCTCGTCGCCGTCGGCCCAGCCGTGGAGTTCCTTGAGCGCGGCGAGCGAGATGTGCAGGGCGCTCGTGCCGCTGTTGCAGAACACGGCGAACTTGCAGTCGTGCTCGACGGCGAAGAGGTCCTCGAATTTGCGTGTGAACGGACCGTACGACAGCCGGTTGCTATCGATCACCTGGGCGAGGTATTCCTTCTCCTTCGCGCCGAGTTGCAAGTCGCCGACGGTGACTTTGAAGTTCGGGTCGGGCCGCGCGGCGGGGAGACTTTCGGCAGGTCGTTTCATCGTGGCGTTAGCCGGCATGGAAGCCCTCCGTGGCTCGGTCGGCGGGGTTGGTCGGGGTGGATTGCGATTCGCGAATGCGGCACGCGAGGCAATAGGCGGCTAGCGCGAGGCCGGCGATCTTGACGCCCAGCACCACGCTGGGTTGGATCGGGAACCCGAGCGGCTGGAGCATCAGGCACAGCAGCCCGAAGCCCGCGTGCACGGCGACCGGATCGCGGCGGTCCCAGACCGCGAGGACCGCCAGGCTCAGGAAAGTCAGGTTGTAGTCGTTCGAGACTTTCGGCACGAACGTCGCGGCGGCGAGGACCCAGAACAAGGCGGGGAGGATGACGGTCGGCGGTCGCCCCGCACGGTGGAACCGCCAGGCGACCCAGATCGACAAGCCGCCAACGATCAGACCGGCGGCGACGGAGCCGGGGATGCGCGCGAGTGCGCCGAACCGCGTCCCGGACCAGAGCGCCTTCCACGAGTACGAGATGGAATGGGACACCGGCGACGGCATCGCGAGCGTGTCGACGTCGTGCGAGATCGACAGCTCCGACAGATTCTTCGCGAAGATCGGCAGGTTGTGCGACTGGAACGCCAGGAACAGCCCCACGAACGCCGCCGTGCATCCGAGCGTGCGCCAGCGACCCATCACGAGCGGCACGGCCAGGAGCAAACCGGGATAGAGTTTGAGGCAGAACGCCAGCCCCAGCGCGTAGCCGGCGACGCCGTCGGCGCGCCAGCCGGTCCGGCGCAGGCCCCACGCCGCCAGCACGGCGCACGGGACGAGGAGCAGATCGTAGTTGCCGCGCTCCATCGCGTACAGAGTCGCGCTGTTCGTGACGACGGCGGCCAGCGCGAACAGGATCGGCACCGGCGCGAGTCCCAACTCGCGCCGCGACCGCCACGCCGCCAGCGCGCCGAGCGCCGCACAGCCTCCGAGCGCGATCGTCCAGACCGCGATGGCTTTGCCGACCGGCAACAGCTTGCACCAAGCGAAGCAGACCAGCACGATCGGCGGATAGCACAGTTTGCGGCCGATCGGATCGCCGAAGTCGGCGCGGTACGGATCGCCGCCGGCGAACCAGTAATTGACGGCCTGGAAGTTGTGCAGGAAATCGAGCGAGACGAATTCGTACGGCTGGAACCACATCACGGGCGACGCCTTGACGTGCCACTTCTTGATCGCGTAGTTCCAGTAGAGCGCCCAGACGACGAGCGCGGCGAGGCCGACGAGGTTCCAGAACGTATGCGCGGACCACAGGCCGCGAACGGCGGCGCGCAGGTCCGGCGCACGCGTTCGATCGATCCACCCCATCCGCCGCAGCAATCCTTGCACCGCGCGCCCCCGCGTCCCTTCGGAACGAGCGGTGATTGTGCCCCGGCGGCGCGCGGAGCGTCAAGGCGAAGTTCCCGAAAACGAAAACGCGGCGGGGGAACCCCGCCGCGTTCGATGGGTATCGATTCGCGATCAGCGCCGCACGGTCACGGAGCCGTCGCCGGTGAGTTCGCCGCCGTTGAACAAGTCGCCGGTGAGCACGGCCCGCGTATCGTTGACGCGGAGGCGCGTGTCGTCGACGTTGAAGCGGACGACGAGGTCGAGCCGGCCGTCGCCGTTCACGTCGCGGAGTTGGAACTGGGCCTGGCCCCGATTATTGCGAACGATGGAGTTCTCGCGGCCGGTGCGGCCGAACCGCAGGCTATCGACGTCGATCTGCCGCACGTCGAGGTCGGCCGCGCCGAGGATCGCCACTTCCACCGTGGCGTCCCGCAGGCTGATGCGGTTCTGCGAATCGCCCGGCACGATGTCGAGGGCCGCCCGGCGGTTCTCGTTCACGTCGAGCAGGCGGATAACCACACGGGCGCCGTCGGACCGGCCGCTCGGATCGGTCACGCGGACGGTGAGCCGGAAGGTGCGGGTCGTTTCGAAGTCGAGGGCGGCGGCATTGGCGACCGTAATGACGCCGGTGGCGGGATCGATCGCGAACGCGCCGTTCCGGTTGCCGCCGGTGATCGCGTAGGTCAGGGCGTCGCCGTCGACGTCGGCGCCGACGATGGTGCCGACGGAAGTTCCAGCGGGGGAATTCTCCGCGACGCTGAATTCGGCCCGTGCCAGAGTCGGGCGGTCATTGACCGGCCGCACGGTGATCGTCACGGTGGCGAGATTGCTATCGGCTTGGCCGTCGTTAGTGCGGAACGTGAAGGAGTCGGTACCGAAGAAATTCGGGTTGGGCCGGTAGGAGAAGGTACCATCGGCGTTCACGACCACGCGGCCATTGGCGGGGGCATCGACCGGGGCGAATGTGATCGCGTCGCCGTCCACGTCGGCACCGAGCAGGACTCCGCCGAAGCCTCCGTCCTCGCGCACGGAGAAGGCCGCGTCGAGGGCGGACGGCGGCGTATTGGTGGTCGGCGGCTGCACGCGGATCGTCACGGTGGCGAGCGCCGAACCGCCGCGGGCGTCGTCGACGAAATACGTGAACGTGTCGGTTCCCAGGAAACCTTCGTTGGGCGTGTAGGTGAACGAGCCTTCGGTCGCGAGGGTCAGGAGACCGTTCGCGGGGGCAATATCGAGCCAGGCGCTCAGGGTGTCGTTGTTGGGATCGGAGTCGTTGGCGAGAACGCCGTGGACCGCGTCGATGGTCAATTCGGTGTCGGGCGTGGCGAAGTAGTTGTCTGCTTCGGCGAACGGAGCGTTGTTTTCGCCGCCGGAGCCGACGACGAAGGTAATCGTGGCCGGCACCGACTCGGCACCGAACTCATCGATCGCGATGAACGTGAAGCTGTCGGTGCCAGTGAAACCTTGGTTCGGTGTATAGAGCAGCCGCCCTTCCAGGAATTCGATTGTGCCATTTTCGGGGAAGATCAAGGGCGAGATCGACGGGGACGGTCCGTCCGCGTCGAAGCCCAGGTTTTCCGGCGCGAGCAGGATGTCCGACTCGGTGACTTGCACCGTGAACGAGTTCCCGACCGGGGTATGGTTCAGGAAAAGCGTGGCCCGCGCGCTGGCCGTCTCACCGCCGGCGGAGACTTGGTAATCGAAGCTGACTTCGCCGAAGTCGTCGGGCGAACCGTTGTATTCGAAGGAGCCGTTGGGATGGACGGTGACGGTGCCCGGCCCGGTCTGGGACCCGGCGACCAGCGTGACGGTCCCGCCTTCCACGGGCAGGTTGTCGAGCGTGTCGTTGGCGAGCAGCCCGGACGCGGAGTCGACGGAGAGTTTTCCATCGAAGGCGACGTAACCGTCGTCGGCGTTGGCGACGAGTACGGCGGGCACATCGCGGACTTCGAGTCGTTCGAGCTTCAGGTTCCAGCAACCGGAAGACGTTTTCGGGTTCGTCGAGTTCTTTTTGAGCGACATGGGCGTTCCATCCGATGCGGTGTGTGCGGCGGGAAGATGCCGAAACCTAATTCGACGAACGCTCGCATGCAAATGGTACTGTCGGTATTTTCAGTGGGATTTTCGGGAAAATCGGTCCCGACGGTTTGACGCTTTCATTCCTAGAATAATTGCGCTCCCGTTCGTGTCCCTTTCGTAAGGACCTCTCACCATGTCCGCGAGCGCCACCGTAAAGAAACCGAAACACGCCGCGCCTCAGGTCGCGAACCAGAAAATGTTCATTGGGGGGAAATGGGTCGAGTCGGTATCCGGGAAGGCGTTCGAGACGGTGAACCCGGCGACGGGGGCGACGATCTGCCAGGTCGCGGAAGGAGACAAGGCCGACATCGACCTGGCCGTAAAGGCCGCGCGGAAGGCGATGGATGGACCGTGGGGCCGCATGAATGCGAGCGCGCGCGGGCGGCTTCTGAACAAGCTGGCGGATCTGGTGGAACGGGAGAAGAACGAACTCGCGGCCCTCGAAACGCTCGACAACGGCAAGCCGATCGCCGACTCGCTCGCCGCCGACCTGCCCCTCACCATTCAGTGCTACCGCTATTACGCCGGCTGGGCCGACAAGATTACCGGCAAGACCATCCCGGTCGACGGCAACTACTTCTGCTACACGCGTCACGAACCGGTCGGCGTGGTCGGGCAGATCATCCCGTGGAACTTCCCCCTGCTGATGCAGGCGTGGAAGTGGGGCCCCGCCCTCGCCTGCGGCAACGCCCTCGTCCTCAAGCCCGCCGAACAGACGCCGCTGACCGCGCTGCGCATCGCCGCGCTCGCGCAGGAAGCCGGCTTCCCCGATGGCGTCATCAACGTCGTCCCCGGCTTCGGCCCCACCGCCGGCGCGGCGCTCTCCTCCCACATGGACGTCGACAAGATCGCCTTCACCGGCGAGACGACCACCGGCAAGATCGTCATGACCGCCGCCGCGAACTCCAACCTCAAGCGCGTCAGCCTCGAACTCGGTGGCAAGTCGCCGAACGTCGTCTTCGCCGACGCCGACCTCGACGCCGCCATCGAAGGGGCGTACTTCGGCCTGTTCTTCAACCAGGGCCAGTGCTGCGTCGCCGGCTCGCGGCTCTACGTCGAGGAAAAGGTCTACGACGAGTTCGTCGACAAGATGGCGAAGAAGACGAAGGCGCGCAAGGTGGGCGATCCGTTCGACCCCGACACCGAGCAAGGCCCGCAGGTGAGCAAGGAGCAGCAGGACCGCGTGCTCGGCTACATCGAACACGGCAAGAAGGACGGCGCCAAACTGATCGTCGGCGGCGGCCGGCCGACCGGCAACGGCTACTTCGTCGAGCCGACGGTCTTCGCCGATGTGCAGGATGAGATGACCATCGCGAAGGAAGAGATCTTCGGCCCGGTGATGAGCATCCTGAAGTTCAAAAACATCGACGAGGTGATCGAGCGCGGCAACCGGACGAACTACGGCCTCGCCGCCGCCGTGTGGACGAAGGATGTGACGAAGGCCCACGCGCTGGCGCATCGACTCAAGGCCGGCACGGTATGGGTGAACTGCTACGACGTTTTCGACGCGGCCGCGCCGTTCGGAGGTTTCAAGATGAGCGGCATCGGTCGCGAACTCGGCGAGTACGCCCTCAGCCTCTACACGGAAGTGAAAACCGTCACGATGTCGCTGGGTTGATTCGTTAGGGGGCAGGGGGGCCTTCCAAGTGCCCCCTTTCTGGCTTCCGCGAGGCTCACGCCGCCCGGCGGAGCGGCGCTTCGAGCGGTTTCCACCGGCCCGTGTTCGCCCATTCCTCCGCGATCGCGTCCAAGCGATCCATCTCGTGCTGCAGGGCGAGACGGTACGGTTCCATGTCGTCCGACCGCAGCTTGGCCGGAACTTCGATCGGATGGCCGAAGACCATGCGAGCCCGCGAGGTGGGGCGCGGGATCGCGAAGCGGTCCCAACTCTTGAGGCGCCAGGGGCGGAGATAGCCGACGCCGACGGGGACGATCTTCATGCCGGTGCGGGAGGCGACGTAGACGATGCCGGGCTGGACCTCGTGGCGCGGGCCGCGCGGGCCGTCGGGCGTGACGGCGAGGTTCCGCCAGGGGAAGTCGTCGCGGACGATCTGGCGCACGGCCTCGACGCCGCCACGACTGCTGGACCCGCAGACGAGGCCCATTCCCATGCGGCGGATCAGACCGCCGAGGAGTTGGCCGTCGGCATGCTGGCTGATGAGCACGGCGAGGTCGGGCCCGCCGAAGCGGATGGTGGGCAGGAGCAGTTTGTCGTGCCAGATGGAATAGACGAAGCGGTCGGGAAGTTTCAGGCGTTCGCCGCTGACGTTGGGTCCGAGGTGGTGTTCGGCGAAGTGGAGCGTCTTGCCGAGGCCGACCATGGCGGTGGCCGTGATCCAGCCGGCGGCGCGAACCAGTTTGGGATTGCGGATTTTCATGGCGTCCATGCCGTCGCGGGGATTACGGCGTCCAATCGCCGCTGAAGACTTCAGTGGCCGGCCCTGTCATATACACGTTGTTGTCGGTTTCGGACCACTCCAATTCGAGGTCGCCGCCGGGGAGGTGGGCCAGCAGCTTGCGGTCGGTGCGGCCGGTGAGCACGCCGGCGACGCAGACGGCGCAGGCGCCGGTGCCGCAGGCGAGCGTGATGCCGCTGCCTCGCTCCCACGTGCGCATTGTGACTTCGGTCTTCGACTTCACCTTCACGAAGTGGGCGTTCACGCGGCGCGGGAACTCCGGGGCGTTTTCGATCAGTGGGCCGAACTCGGCAACGAGGTCCTTGCCGGAGGTCGTGAAGAACTCCTCGCCGACGTACACCGTGGCGTGCGGGTTCCCCATCGATACGCACGTGGCCTGGAAGGTGCGCCCGCCAACCGTGAGTGGCGCGTTGACGGGGGGCATCCCCGGCAGCGTGGTCGGGATGAGGACGGGATCGAGGATCGGTTCGCCCATGTTGACACGGACGCGCTGGGCTTTGCCGTGCTGGATCTCCAGGTCCACCGTAAGCACGCCACGGCCGGTCTCGATCTTCAGGGTCGGCTTTTTGGCGATGGCGTGGTCGTGGACGTACTTGGCGACGCAGCGCAGGCCGTTGCCGCACATTTCCGACTCGGAGCCGTCGGCGTTGAACATGCGCATGCGGGCGTCGGCGATGTCGCTGGGGCAGATGAGGATGAGGCCGTCGGACCCGATGCCGTAGTGCCGGTCGCTAACCGCCTGCGCGACGATGGCCGGTTCGGCCGGGAGCGTTTCGAGGAAGCAGTTGACGTACACGTAATCGTTGCCGATGCCGTGCATCTTGGTGAATCGCATGGGGATCTCGCGTGTCGGTGACCGAAGAATTGTAGCGCGCGACAAGATGCGGGAGAAGGGAGACACGCGACTTCCGAAGTCCGGCTTCGACTTCGGAAGTCGAACGCGCGCGGGACTTCCGAAGTCGGAGCCGGACTTCGGAAGTCGGGTCTTACGCCACCTTCGCGAAGACTTCGGAGACCTTGACCTTGCGGGCGTTCCACGCGGGGAGCAACGCGCCGATCAGGCCGACCGCGATGCCGAGCAGCGGGCCGTAGATCACGATCTCGATCGGCGAATGGAACGTGTCGAAGAAGGAGATCTTCACGCCGATCGCCTTCGTCAACGATCGGATGCCCATCGGCAGGAAGTAGACGCTCCAGGTGCTGAGCAGACCGCCGAAGGTGCCGATCAGCATCGCCTCGCTGACGATCATGCTCATGATCTGCCACGGCTGGAAGCCGAGGACCTTCATGACCGCCATCTCGCTCCAACGCTCGCGCACGCCGATGGTGATCGTGATGCCGATGACGAGGCACATGATGACCACGATCGCCGGCATGATGATGTACTTCAGCCCCCAGAAGATGTCCTTGAATGGTTCGAGGAACGAACCGATGGCGGCGGAGAACGTTTCCATCTTCGTGGCCGGGTTGCTGAACGACGCCGGCTCCGCCACGATGGCGGCGAGCTGCTGGTACGCCGCCTTGCTCGGCATCCGCACCCACACGAGGTTCAGGCACCGATCCGCGACGGGGTGGTCCTTCCCCGTGCGGGCGCGGTAGTCGTCCAGCTTGGCCGTCAGGTAGTCGAAGCGCATCGCCGCGTTCATTGCCATCCGGCTGCCGGACGGAAAGGCGCCGACGATTTCGCACTCGAATTCGATGTCCTTGTAGTTCGTGCCGAACAGCTTGATCTTGTCGCCGACCTTTTTGCCGATCCGCTCCAACCGGTCCGCTCCGACGATGATGTTCCGCTTGTCCTGCTTCACCAGTTCGATCACCGCCTTCATGGCGTTCCAGTTCTCCTCGCCGAGGTCCTCCTCGTTCAGTCCCTGCTCCTTCATCATGCCATTGGTCACGGCGTCGGGGTCGAGGGCGAACAGGAACATGCTGTTTTCCTGAGTCATCTTGCTCGGATCGAGCGTGGCGCCGACGAACGACCAGGTCATGAAGTTCTTGTCGATGTCGTCGGGCTGCATCTCCTTGGGCAGCTTGTCGCGGATGATGCTCTTGAGATTGTTGGCGTAGCCGGGCTTCATCATGCTCGGGATGCCGAACTTCTCGGTCATGATGACGAGCTGGCTGTTCTCCTGGTCGGTGGTCATCTTCCCGATGGTGTCGATGATGCCGTAGAGCATCGTGAGCATGCCGGTGAGCACGAAGAGGGCGACGTAGGTGAGGGCGGTGCGCAGCAGGTTGCGGCGGAGGCTGCGGAAGACGAGGCCGGCGAGCTTCGCGTACTTGCCGATCGGGTCGGGCATGTTCTGGAAGCCGCGGATCCCCAGTTCGATGAGGTACATCGCGCCGAAGAACAGCGGCAGCGTGATGAGCGCGAGGATCAGGTTGACGAGGATGACGCCGAACAGGATGGCGGTGCCGTAGAGCGCCAGCTCCATGAGCGAGGTATCGACGGGCGGACCTTGCCCGAACTGTCCGGCGCTGGGGAACATGCGAGCCTCGCGATTCGGGGCTATCGTCGGTTGGGCCTCGAATACCTGGCCCATCCAACGGGTATTACATCCTAGACAGCGTCGGCAGCGGATGGCCGCCGACGAGGCGGCCTTTTTCCAGTTGCACGATCCGCTGGGCACGCTCGGCGGCGTGCGGGTCGTGCGTCACCATCAGGATCGTCTTGCCGAGTTCGCTGCGCAGGAGGTCCAGAAGGTTGAGCGCGTCGTTGGCGCTCTTTGCGTCGAGCGCCCCGGTCGGTTCGTCGCAGACCACGATGGTCGGATCGGTCACGATCGCCCGCGCGATGCCGACGCGCTGGCACTGCCCGCCGGAGAGCTGGCCGGGGCGGTGCGTCATCCGGTCGCCGAGGCCGACGAGGTTCAGCGCGTTCTCCACCTGCTTTTGTCGCTGGGCCTTGCTCAGTTGCAGGAGCAATAGCGGTAGTTCGACGTTTTCGTAAGCCGTGAGTACCGGCAGCAGGTTGTAGAACTGGAAGACGAAGCCGACGTTGCGCGTGCGCCAGCGTGCCAGTTCGCTTTCGGACTTGTCGGAGATCGTCTGGTCGCCGACGCGGATGGTGCCCGACGTGGGGGAATCGAGGCCGGCGATGAGGTTCAAGAGCGTCGTCTTGCCCGAGCCGGACGGCCCCATGAGCGCGAGGAACTCGCCTTCCTCGACATCGAGGTTGAGGTCCATGAGCACGTCGATCTTCTCTTCGCCCCGCGTGAACGATTTGTAGAGGTCTCGTACTTCGACGATCGCAGCCATGGAATCTCCCCGACGAGAAAGTCAATTTATCGCGTTTGGCGGCAGATTCCCCGTGAACTGCCCGGTTTTTCGGACCCGCGCCGCCGTCGCGTACGGTTTATTCGGCCTGGATGGGGCGGGATTGATCGCATGCCGCAGTTTGCCGAACCGATACCGCCTACTACCACGTCGGAAGCGGTCGGGTTTCGTTCCCGCCTTTCGCCGTCCGGCGTTCGTCGTTAGAGTAATGATGTTCTGAGGAGTGGAACCGCGATGAGCGCAGCCCCGGCGGATGGAATTTTGCAGTTGGTCCCCGCGACGCCCCCGGTGGAGCCTGCGCCGAATCCGGATCTGGAACGGAAACACGAGCCGAGGAAGCCGACGATCGCGAATGTGCCGGGCCGTCTCGGTTCGGCGGCGACGAATCGCCTGCGCGCCGTGGCGGACCCGCGCCCGTGGAAGCGCCGACTCGCCAAGGCGGCGCTCGTCATTCCCAAGATCCGCTACTGGGAAAACCAGTTTCTCAACTTCAACGACGACGACCTCCGCAAGAAGAGCATGAACCTCCGGGGGCGCGTCCGCGGCGGCGAGTCCATTGACAAGCTGATCCCGGAGGCGTTCGCGCTCTCCGCCATCGCGATCCGCCGGCTCTTCGGCTACCAGCTCTTCGATGTGCAGCTCGCCGCGGGCATCGTCATGCACTACGGCGGCCTCGTCGAACTCGCCACCGGGGAAGGCAAGACGCTCTCGGCCGTGTCGCCCGCTTACCTGAATTCGCTGGTCAGCAAGGGCGTGCATGTCACCACCGTCAACGACTACCTCGCCCGCCGCGATGCCGAGGAAATGGGTCCGGTCTACCGACTGCTCGGCCTGACGGTCGGTTGCATCCAGCAGAAGATGGAAGACGGCGACCGAAGCGCCCAATACCGCTGCGACGTGACTTATGGCACCGCGGCCGAGTTCGGCTTCGACTTCCTCCGCGACCGGCTGAAGCTGCGCGGCGGCCAGGCGAACACCACTCCGTTCTGGGCACCCTGGACCAGCAACATGCAGGGGAGGACGGACCCGCGCGTGCAGCGGGGTCTGCACTATGCCATCGTGGACGAGGCCGACAGCATCTTCGTCGACGAGGCGCGCACGCCGCTCATCATCGCCAACCCCACGCGCGATGCCACGCCGGAAGAGCAGGTGGTCTTCAAGTGGGCGGATACCGTTGCCCAGCAACTGAAGCGCGAGGAACACTTCCGCATCGACCTGAAGAAGGACAAGATCGAGATCCTCGACGCGGGCCGGCAGCTTGTGCGCTATTCCAACCCGCCGACCGGCCAGCACGCGCAGGCGATGGACAAGCTGCTGGAGCAGGTGGAGAAGTCACTGCACGCGTATCACCGCTTCGCGCGCGATCACCAGTACATGATTTCGAAGGAAGGGAAGATCGTCATCATCGACGAAGGCACGGGCCGCCCGATGCCGGACCGGCACTGGCGGGACGGTCTGCACCAGGCGGTCGAGGTGAAGGAGAGCGTGAAGGTGACGATGCCGTCGGAACACGCGGCCCAGGTGACGTTCCAGAACTTCTATCGGCTGTACACGAAGCTGGCGGGCATGAGCGGGACGCTGATGCCGAACTTCAAGGAGATGCGCCGCGTCTACCGGCGCTGGGTGACGAAGATCCCGACGAACCGACCGGTGAAGCGCGTGCAGCCCGCCGACGCCGTCTTCCCGACGGAAGGCGCGAAGTTCGACGCGATCGTGCAACAGGTGCGGGAGATGGTGGACAAGGGCCGACCCGTGCTCATCGGCACGCGGACCGTGGACAAATCCGAGCGGCTCTCGAAGCTGTTGGAGCTGGCGAAGGTCGAACACCTCGTGCTGAACGCGCGGCAAGATGCGAACGAGGCGCAGATCGTCAGTCAGGCGGGCCAGATGGGCCGCGTGACGGTGGCGACAAACATGGCCGGTCGGGGGACCGACATCAAGCTTGGGGCGGGCGTGGCGGAGAACGGCGGCCTGCACGTCATCGGTACCGAGCGCCACGAGGCCGAGCGGATCGACCGGCAGCTCGCCGGCCGCGCCGGCCGCCAAGGCGACCCCGGAACGGCCCAGTTCTTCATCTCGCTCGACGACGGGATTCTTGAAGGTCTCGGACACCAGAAACAGAAAGCCCTGGAGGCACTCGGACGCTCCGGCGCCGTCCGGCCCTGGGGGATGTTTCGCGGACTGTTCCGCAAGGCACAGAAGAGGATCGAGAAGAAACACTACAAGCAGCGACTCGACCTGATGCACTACGACAAGAACCGACAGGAAATGCTCCAGGACCTCGGGGCCGATCCGTATGTCGATTGACGCGGCCACGCCGTCCGTTCTTCATCGACTCATTCGCGGAATCGTTCGGCTTGGCGACCGTTCCAGCCCCGTGCCGGTTCTCACGCTCGCGATGGCGGGCATGCTCTTCATCCAGCTCCATCGCACCATCCACGACGTCGACATCTTCTGGCAGCTCAAGATCGGCGAGATCACGCTGGCGCAAGGCCTGCCCGCGAACGAGCCGTTTCTCGCCGGGGCCGAAGCGGAACCGCTCGCCGTCGTCGCCTGGCTCGCCCAGGTCGTCTACGCGTTCACGCGCCAGCTCGGCGGTTGGACCCTCCTCTGGCTCGTCGATGCGCTGGTCTGGTTCGGCGGCTTCGTCATCGTCGCCCGGCACGCCGCACGGCGAATGACCAACGATTGGCCCGTGGCCCTTGGTCTCTGGGTCGGCTGGTTCGCCGCCCTTGTCTCCGCCAGTGTCCGCCCGCAGAGCTTTGCCGCGCTCGCCTTCGGACTCCTGATCGTCCTGCTACGATCGAATGTCTCGACGATCCGCACGGCCCTGCTCGGCGGCGCGATGCTTGTCGTCTGGCAGAACCTGCATCCGTCGGTGGTCGTGGGTGGACTGGTGATCGGGGCCGCCGTGATCGGGGACGGTATCCAATACCTCCGGAAGAAATCCCCGTCACCCCCGTGGCGGTTGATCGCCCTGCTGCCGCTCGCAGCGCTTGCGATCCTCGCGACCCCGGCGGGAGCCGACATCCTTCGGGTTTCGCGGCTCAACGCGCAGCTCTCCCTGTACCTCGAAGTCGCCGAGTGGATGCCGATGACCTGGCAGATTTCGGAGTTCGGCCGACCGTTCGCCTGGATGAGTTTGCTGATGGTTGTGGCGGGAGTGCTCGTCCGGGGGCGTCGCGTTCGCGCATCGACACTGGCGATTGTCGTCGCCCTGACTGCCGCGATGCTCTATTCGCACCGGTTCGTGCTGTTCTGGGGAATGGCGGTGATTCCGCTGTTCTGCGAACTGTTCGGCACCGAAGGCCAGCCGGCTCCGCCGCGCTCCCGGTTCCGTCGTCCGTTCGCCGTGCTAGCGATTTTGGCCGCCATCGGCACTCCGATCGCATTCCACCCCGCGCCCTTCGCCGACTACTATCCGTTCACGGGAGTGCGCATGTTGCGGGAATCGGGTGTCCGCGGGACGATCTTCACCAGCTACTATTGGGGCGGCTTAGTCGCCGAGGCGATGCATCCCGATGCGCGCGTGACGCACGACGGCCGGTACTACCTCAAGTCGATCGCGGACTGGGACCGCTATTTCGAAGAGACGAACCGCGCCACGGCCGCGACGCTTGAACGCATTCTCGCGCGCGATCGACCGTCGGCGTTCTTCCTTCGCCCCGGTGCCGACGACGATCTGATTGCACTCCTGCAACGCGATCCGCGCTGGCGAACGCTCCACGCCGACGCGAACTGTTTCGTGTCCGTTCCCGTGCGGGAACGATAAAATGGTTATTATTCCCTCCCGACCGGTCCCACCGCCATGCGCCTATTCGTCGCGATTGCCCTCACCCTCCTGACCATGTCCCCGCTCGCGGCCGGTGAAAACTGGCCCGCGTTCCGCGGCCCGAACGGCGATGGCGTTTCCACCGCCCGCAACCTGCCGACCACCTGGACCGAAACCGAGAACGTCCTCTGGAAAGTGCCCGTCCACGACAAGGGATGGTCCTCTCCGGTCGTCTGGGGCAATCAGGTCTGGCTGACCACCGCGAAGGTCGACGGCAAGGCGTTCTACGCGATGGCGTTCGATGTCGAGACGGGCAAGGTGATCCACGACCTCAAGGTCTTCACGGCCGAGAATCCCACGAACATCTCCCAGTACAACAGCTTCGCCTCGCCCACGCCGGTCATCGAAGACGGCCGCATCTACGTCCACTTCGGCAGCTTCGGCACCGCCTGCCTCGACACCGCCAGCGGCAAGGAAATCTGGCGCAAGACCGACCTCCCGTGCGACCACTTCCGCGGCCCCGCCTCCTCGCCCGTGGTTCACGGCGACCGCCTCTTCCTGCTCTTCGACGGCTACGACAAGCAGTACGCCGTCGCCCTCGACAAGAAGACCGGCGACGTGATCTGGAAAAAGGACCGCGTGCTGCCGTACCCCGAGAACGGCGACCTGAAGAAGGCGTTCGCCACGCCGTCGGTCTTCGAGGTGGACGGGAAGCTGCAAGTGGTCTGTTCCGCCGCGATGGGGACGATCGCGCACGACGCCGCGACGGGCGAGGAAATCTGGCGCGTGATCCACGGCGGCATGAACGAAGCCTGCCGGCCGGTGCTGCGCCACGGTCTCATCTATCTCACCACCGGGCACACCTCGAACCTGATCGCCGTGAAGGCCGGCCGCTCCGGCGACCTCACTAAGGACGGCATCGCCTGGCGCGCGGACAAGGTCGGCCCCACGCGCCCCTCGCCGCTCGTCATCGGCGACGAACTGTACATGGTGAACGACACCGGCATCATGTTCTGCCTGGATGCCAAGACCGGGACCAAACACTGGCAGGAACGGCTCGACGGGAAGTTCTCCGCCTCACCGCTGTTCGCCGACGGGAACATCTACTGCCTGGCCGAGAATGGGAAGGTCTTCGTGGTGAAGGCGAGCAAGGAGTACACGCCCATCGCGACCAATCGCCTCGATCTGACACCCGCGACGGCCGCCGACGGCCTCAAGATCGACCCGCGCTGCATGGCCTCGCCCGCGGCCGTCGATGGCAAGCTCTTCCTCCGCAACCACACGCACCTGTACTGCATCGGTAAGAAGTGATCAGCCGCGCACCCGCGTGCCGAATTCCGCCAACCCCTTGCGATAGGTTTCCACCCACGCCGGATTCGGCTTCACCGGTTCGGGCCGGAACTTCACCATCGCCGCGACGGCGTCGGCCACGGTGTATGGCGAGGCATCCCGCGCCTTGTGGCGCGCATGCGTTTCGTACCCCGCCAGCGCGGCGACGGCGGCGCCCAACGCCGGCCCCTCGCTCGACACCAGCCGCGTCAGTTCGCGATTCAGCACGCTCGCCAGGATCTCCAGCATCAGGTCGTTCCGTGCGATGCCGCCCGACACGGTGACGCGCGTGATGCTCTGCCCGGCCGCCTCGTGCTCCTTTACCGCAAGGCCGATGAGGTACGCGAGCGCCTCGAAGGACGCCCGCAGCTTCACGCCCATGTCCGACGGCTCGGACGGCAGCCACTGGAAGCGCGGTGCGGTCACGCCGACCGACGGTTCGGAATACAGGAACGGCAGCACGGCGACGCCGTCGCAACCCGGTGAGACTTTGCGGGCGGCCGATTCCAGCGCCGCCCAATCGGGCTTCTCGCCGACCACCTTGTCCAGGAACTGCGCCCCGTTCGTGTAGCAGCGCATCCAGAGGTACGGCCCCCAGTTCAGCTTCATCGCGTCCAGCGTGCCGGACTTCGGCGCGGTGTCGGCGGACGAATTCACGACGGCGGAATTGCCGAGGATGATCGCCACCTGCCCCGCGTCGACGGCGCCGCCGCCGACAAGCCCGGCCGCCTGGTCGTCGAGCGTCGGGAAGAACAGCGGCCGCGCCTCGAACAGCCCGGCGTTCTCGGCCGCGGAGTCCGAGAGCGGACCGATCGGCTCGTTCATGTCCACGATCTTCGGCAGGTGCTTCCAGGCCCGTTCGCGATGCGCCGGATCGGCGAGCGCGTCCAGCATCCCCTTGCTCCAGGCGTTGGTGCGCAGGTCCATGAGGCCGGTCGAGGCGGCGGCCGAGACGGACGTGCAATCGAACCGTCCCGTGAGGAACCCCGCCGCCGCCGGACCGTGCGGCAGCATCACCTTCGTCCGTTCCCAGTCGGCATTCGAAAGCGTCGATTCGTCCTTCACGAGGTGGCTGAGCGAATAGCGCACGGCCCACGGGCCGCCGATCAGGTCCTTCACGCGATCTTGTCCGCCGAGGCGCGCCAGCCCTTCCGTGTGGTATTTCGCCAGCGTCTGGTCGTTCCAGCAGATCATGCGGCGGACCTGCACGGCGTTTGCGTCCAGCAGGCCGGCGGTGTGGTGCGTGGCCGAGATGCCGGCGGCGAGCCATTTCTCCGGGTCGGCGTGCGTCTTCAGCCACGCGCCGAGCGTGCGGGTGGCGGCGAACGCTTGGCCTTCGAGCTGCAGGAAGCTCAACTCGCTGACGCCGCCGTCGGTCCAGAGGTCCGTCGGCAGCCGGACTTCGTGCAGCACGTTCCCCTTCGGATCGAAGGCGAGCGCTTTCACGGAGCCGGTGCTGAAGTCGTAGCCGACGACGATGGCGTCGTCCGGCACGTGGCGGAGCGGTTCGGACATGGCGGAGTTCCGGAGAGGTTGGACGGGAATGGTTTCGTCGGGCGCGAAGCCTTCGGCAAGAGGCGACCGCGTCAGCGGACCGTGACGAGCACCGGGGCGCTCCAGTGGCCGCAGCGGCCGGTGGCATCGCGCCAGCGCGCCCGGACGCGGTATTCGCCCGCTTCGTTGAACGTCTCGGCGGGGATGGTCGTCGCGCGGTCGGTCTTCGATTCGCCCTTCCAGTGGTCGGTCAGTTCGTACCAGCCGTTTTTCCCGATTCGGCCGACGCGCCACTCGAGCGCGGCCGGTGTGGCTTTCGCCGGCGATGCGAACGCCGACGCCTCGAATGCGAAACCGTCCTTGCGCGCGACCGTGGGTGTGGCCGGAATGAGCGCGTCCTTCGCCTCGTTCGCGAGGTAGCCCCAGCCGTAGCCGCGCTGGTCGCCGTCGTTCGGGGCGTAGTTCTTCGTCGGGCGGGAATCGGTGCAGAAGTCCACGATGTACTTGCGGAACCCGGCGAAGTCGTTCGTGGCGAGGGTGCGCTTGAAGCCGCCGCCGAAGTAACCGGCTTCGATCGGGTTGACGTAGTACGAGCCTTTCTGGTTCATGCGCGGGTGGCGGTTCCAGACGGCTTCGTCGAGCCGCGACCAGTCGACGGCGTGGCCCTTCGGCGTGAGCGCGGCCGCGAGGTCGGCGGCGAACTGCCCGATCTGCCCGCCGCGCTCGCTGCCGTCGGAGGCAAAAAGATCGAGGATCTCGCGTGCCCGGTTCCGGTATTCGAGCGCGAGCGCCGGCCGATCGAGGCAGCGGATCGCTTCGATGTGCCCCGGCTGGTGGTGGCGCGGCACGAGGACCATGTCGTTGTCCCACGGGATCGGTGCCCAGCGCCCGTCGGGGTGGCGGTAGTAGCCGTGATTGCCGTCCGGCCGGAGGTCGACGTTGCCGATCAGGCGGTTGATCGCGTGGAAGCTGTAGTAGGCGGGGAGGTCGAGGTTCTTGCGCCACCAGGCTTCATTCGGATTCGAGCGCATGCCGTTGAGGAACGCCTCCCATTCCTTCTGCGGATCGTAGAGGCTTTTGGGCGCGTGCTTGATGCCGCTCTGGGCGCTGACCGTCAGGCCATCGGGGAGGCGGCGGTCGGCGAGTTGCTTCGGTTCCATCTCGCCCATCGCCACGTACAGCCCCCACAGGTCGCCGGCGTACTGGTCCTTCGCGTTCGCCTCCTCGGAGCCGGTGACGACGCGCCACTGCACCCACGTCGCGGGCGGGCTGGGCACGCCGGCCAACCGATAGGCGCGCATCGAAAGCACTTCATCCAGCCCCGCGATGCCGCGATGCACCGGCAGGTACGGCGTCGAGCCGCCGGGGTTCAGGTTGATGCTGTCGAGTTCGTCCGGGAACGGCTTCCCCTCGTGGTCGACGAACGGGAGGTCGTGGCCGCGGGCGAACTTGATCCCCCACTTGTTCTTGCCCGAGATGTACGTGCTCCCCTGGCCGCGATTGCTGTACTGCACGTGGTCGTACACGACTCCGCGATAGATGGCCGTGCCCCAGTGCTTCTGCTTGTAGAAGTTGCCGTCCCACTGGCTGCGGGCGACATCCTCGGCGCGAGCGACGAGGTGCAGGCTTTGCAGGGTGCCGAGGAATTCCGTCGAGAAGGCGAGCTTCGGGGATTGGCCGGGGTCGCGGGCACCGGTCCACGGAGCGGGGCCGGCGTCGCACCACCAGGCGAAGTTCGGGCAAGTGTCGTCAACTGCCGGTGCGACCGATTCCCCCGCGACGATGCGATACCGAATCAGGTGGCGATGCTTCTGAATGGTTTCGGGGATGCGCACGGAATAGATGCCATCGCCGGCGGTCGCGTCGCCGTCCTTCCCGTCGTCGCGCATCGGGACGTCGATCCAGTTCTTTTCGTAGTCGGCGTCGATCCTGCGGACGTATTTCCCCGGCTCGACGACTTGCATCTTCAACACCGGATTCGCCGCACCGACGAGGCGCGCGCTGACGACGACGGCGATGTCGGGCTTCGGCTGCGCCGGTTCGTGGCGCACATCGCGGATCGTCGCAGTGCGCGCCGCCTCGGCGAGGCGAGCCGCCTCGAAGAACTTCACTGCGACCGACACATCCTTGAGGCCGTGCGGGTGGTGGTCCATCCCCGGCTTCACGACACGCTCGACCGGCCCGCCGAGCGCCCGGTAGCGCTCGACGACGCGCTCGCCGTTCTCGGCGTGCGGCACGACGGCGTCCTTGTCGCCGTAGACGACGAGTAGCGGAATCTTCGCCTTCGCGAGCGGGGCGAGGTTGTCGACGGGGTTGAGCTTGTGCGCGATCGCCTCGGCGTCGGATTTGAAGTCGTGGGCGGCGAGGAGTTTCTTCCACTCCGGCGGCGAGCCTTTGCCGGTGCCGAGGCCGAGCGGCTGCCCGCCGGGCCAGCTCTTGAAATCGCACACGGCATTGTCGAGGTAGACGGCGAGCGTGCGGTCCGGGTGCGCCGCCGCCCAGTTCATGCAATAGAGTCCGCCGCGGCTCAGTCCGATCAGCCCGGGCTTCGGATGAAGTTGATGCTCGGTGGTGAGCAGTTTGTGGAACGCCTCCCACTTCGCGATGGCCTTCGGCGACCCGAACAGATCCGGCACGCCGAGGTACGCGAGGTGCCAGCCGTCCTTCACGAGCGCGACGTCGGCGTCGGCGAAGGCACCGAAGAACTCGCCGCGCCAGACCCACGGCCGACCGGTGCGTGCTTTCGCCGGCACGACGACCGTCGCGTTCGCGCCGTCCACCTTGAAGTCGTGCTTCGCGAAGCCGTTCCACTGCGTCGGCGCGCCGGGGAACGGCTTCGGGGGCGCGGCGACGAGCGTCTGAGACAACGCGAGAAGAACACCAATCGCGAGCCATCGCGCGGCCATCCGAACCTCCTCCGCGGGTCGCATTTCGGCGTTCCTGAGCATGGAACCGACAACACCGAATCGCGTCATCCGTACTTCGCGACGCCTTCGACAGTCTCTTGGCCCCGGCAGGGGCCGCGGGCTGTAGCCACGGGTGGAGCGCAGCGCAACCCGTGGACGCGATGTCGTTCCCACCGACCCCGAACGGGGTCGCGGAATTAGGGATCGCCCCGTCGCCCCGTCCGGGGCGAGTGTTTCACGTATCGACCCCACGGGTTGCGCTGCGCTCCACCCGTGGCTACAACCCATTGCCCCATTCGGGGCAAAAGAAACCAAACTCGATCACTTCGATTATTTCTCAAGCACAAGATGCCGACTCGTCATTTGTCGCAGCTACTTCCCGAACACCGGGTGCTTCGGATCGCCGCGCGACAGCAGGTACGCGAGCAGGTCCAGCAGTTCGTTCTCGTTCAACGGGTCGACGAGCTTGTCCGGCATGAGCGACGCCGTCGACGGCTTCACGCTTTCCACGTCGTCCTTCGCCACCTCGACGACCTTGCTGGAATCTTCCGGATCGGCGACGATCACGAGCTTGCCGCCGGCCTCGGAGACGATGCGCCCCGTGACGGTCTTGCCGTCGGACTTGTTGACGACGGAGGCCTTGTACTGGTCCGAGATCACCTTGCTTGGTTCGACGATCGCCTCGGCGAGGTCCTTGAGGGCGAAGCGGCCGGCGAGTTGCGTGAGGTCCGGCCCGGTCGCGCCGCCTTCGCCGCCGAAGCGATGGCACACGACGCAGCGCGTCGCCGCGAACGCCTTCTGGCCATTCTTGAAATTCCGGCCGCCCTTCAGCTTCGGCTCGAGCGCGAGCAGGTCCGCGACCGTGTAGGCCTTGCCCGGCCCCGTCGGCTTCGGCAGCACCGGCGGCTTGTACGCCGGCCGCAGCTTCGCCGCCTCGATCGCCAGCCGGTCCGCGTCCCCGACGTTCGCATAGGCGTCCGCCTCGATGTTCGCCAGGAACTTCTGGTAACTCGCTCCGCCCGCCTTCGTCCGCGCCTCCGCAAGGAAGCCGTAGTAGACCTTCCAGCGGTCGAGTGTCCAGCCGACGGTCGCGTTGCGGAGCGTGAAGAAGTACGAGAGCTTCTGCTGATCGGCGGCGTTCTGGATGATGTTCCCGACCGTGCCGCCGTAGCCGCGGTTCCGCAGGATCAGCTCGTTAAGCCCTTCGGTGGACAGCGGCTTCGAGGGTTTCTTCAACTCGTCGCACACCTTGGCCACGATCGTCGGGGACTTCAAGTAAACGAGCAACTGCGCCAGTTCACGGTTGAGGTTGTCGGACTTCGCGGGGAAGTGCGGGTCGAATGTCTTCCCGAGGGACTCGGCTTGCTCCGTGCTGGGCGGCCCCATGCGAATGAACACGAGCTGGTAAGCCCGAAGCAGGTCGAGTTGATCGCTCTCCGGCAATGAGGAGAACGGGATGCGCCCAAGGGCTTCCAGGATACGCGGCTTCAATTCCTTGCTTCCCTGATGAGCCAGAGCGATCGACCCTTCGATGAGCAGTTTGGGATCGGTCTTGCGAAGAACCTCATCTTCCCACTTGCCCACGGGCTGGTGTTCGAGGGCAACCCGGGCGGCGTACCGCACGAACCGGTCCGCGTGGCCGAGGTACTGCACGAGGCCATGAACTTCCGACGCACCCGGGAATGGTTTGTGCAGCTCCTCGATGAAATTGCGGAGTTTCCGTTCCGGGGTGACACGTGTTGTCGCGTCCGCCTTTTCGGTGCTTTCCTTCCCGACGTACGTCACACGGTACAGTTCGCTGCCGGTACCGCGGCCGCCGATCGTGAAGTACATCGCGCCGTCGGCGGGATTGATGCAAACGTCCGTCAACGGCAGCGGCGTGCGGCTGAGGAACTCTTCCTTCGTTCCCTTGTACGTGCTGCCGTGCGGCTCGGTGTGGATCGCGTACATGGTCCCGAAGGTCCAGTCGCAGATGTAGAGCGCCTTCTGGTATTTCGCGGGGAATTTGGCCCCATAGCCGAAATCGACGCCGACGGGCGAGCCGGGGCCGATGTCGACCATGGCGGGCAGGCTGTCGGGGTAGTAGGTCGGCCATTTGCCGGTGCCGGAGCGCCAGCCCAGTTCGCTGCCGCTGGTGGCATGGTTGACGCGCGTGGGCCGGTACCAGGGCATGCCCATGTCCCACTCCATGTCGGCGTCGTAGACGAACATCTCGCCGTCGGCGTTGAAGGCGAAGTCGTACGGGTTGCGGTAGCCGGCGGTGAAGATCTCCCAGGTCTTGCCGTCGAAGTCGGTCTTGGCGACGTAGCCGCCGGGGGCGAGGATGCCGCGGGCATGGCCGTTCGCGTCCCACTGGCGCGGCAGGAGGTGGTCTTCGCTCCAGTTCTTCGGCAGCCGGCTGTGCTGGAAGCCCTGCGGCGGCTGCGTGTGGTTCCCGCAAATGACGTAGAGCGATTTTCCATCCGGCGCAAGGCGTACGGCGTGCGGGCCGTGCTCGCCGCCGCCCTGCAATGCCTTCAGTTTCTCGACCGTGTCCAGCGTGTCGTCCTTCTTGCTGCTGGTCACGCGGTACAGTCCGCTGCCCGGCCCGCCGTTGCAGACGACGTAGAGCGTTCCGTTGTGCCAGAGCAGCCCTTGCGCGGCACTGATCTTCGCAGGAATCTTCTCGACCTTCGTCTCGTCGCTGCTGCCGATCTTCGGCGGCGTGATGCGCACGAGGCCCTTGCCCTCCTGATCGCTGGCGATGAGCCGGCCCTGGTCGTCGGCCGTGAGGCAGACCCACGAACCCAGTTCCGCCTTTGGAACCGTGAAGAGCTTTTCGACCTGGAAGCCCGGCAGCAGCACGAACGTATTCGCGGGCACCTTCGATCCGCCGCCGGCCGCCGCGTCGAAGACGTTCCCCCACGGCCCGTCGCCGTACTTCCCGACGGACTTCGCCGCGACGGCGTCGCCCTTCTTCGCCGACGCCTTCCAGGTCGTATCGGAAACGACCGACACTTCCGCCTTGTCGGTGGCGAGTTGCAGGAGGAACCCGGCGATTCCGCCCTGGTTCTCCGCCTTCGCCACGAGCGTGTTCTCGCCCGGCACGAGCAGCTTTGTCACGTCGACTTCCACCGGTTGCTGCCACTCGGACGACGAACCGACCGGTTTGCCGTTCAAGGTCAGCGTGACGGCGTTGTCGCAGGTGAAGCGGACGCGCGCCTCGGTCGCGGTACCGCGGTCGAAGGTCTTCGTCAGCGTGTAGTTCGTGTTATTGTTCGCGCCCCAGATCCATTGCGGCTTGGGCGCGGCGGCGAAGCGCGCGGGCCATGCCGCGGCCGGTTTCGGCGCCTCCGTCGGGGCCGCGTCCCGCAGCACCGACGGCGCGACTTCCGGCTTCTGCGTGTACGGGTCCGCCGCGTACGCGGCGGCGCCGAGGGCTAGAGTGAGGACAACCGAAAGGAATCGCATGGAGGAGACACTCGCGCGGGAGGGAACCGGTCCCGTTGAGTGTCGGACACCACCGCGGCGGGGTCAAGCGGCGAGCGAAGAATTCGCCGTCACTTGATGAAGCCGATGCGATCGAGCGGGAAGAAGACGAACGACGCCTTGCCGAGCATGAGGCGTTCGGGCACGGAGCCCCAGACGCGACCGTCGGAGCTTTGCGCGCTGTTGTCGCCGAGGCAGAAGTAATGGCCGGGCTGCACGTAGAACGTATCGGCGATTTCGGCGACGCGGAAGCCGCTCGAGACGGGCGTGAAATAGGTGTCGCGCCAGAGCTTGATCCTGGCGACTTCGACACCGTGGCTCGCGCCGATGCTCGCGGGGGATTCGATGTCGTTGGCCTGCGTCCAGCCTTCGCCGCGCGTGTCGTTCGGATCGTACTCCTTCGGCGCCGGGGACGGGTCGTAGTCGCCGGCCGTGCCGAAGTCGATCTTCCGACCGTCGACCCAAACGCGCAGCGAGCAGTCGATGTTGGCGAACTTGAGCCGGCGCACGCCGGCGCCGGAGATGCCGCTGGGCTTCACGGCGAGTTCCTTGCCGTTCGGACCGGTGCGGAGCAGCGTGACGTTGCCGCCGGCGAACTTGGCGAGGTAGCGGTGCTCCCCCTTGGAAAGCTCCAGCGAAACCTCGGCGTTCGGATCGGCGAACGTCGCCTGGCACTCGATCATCAGGTCGCCGACCCAGTAGGGTTGGTGGCCGCGGTTGTGGTTGTAGCCGAGGTGGTTGTCGATCGGCAGGGCGGGGACGACGGGCTTGCCGGCCACCACGGGAATCGCGTTGAAGTCCTCGACCGCGAGGTGGCGGTAGCGGAGCCAGCCGAGGTTCGGGCCGGCGTGCTTGAAGCTGCGGGGCATGGTCGCGTTGTCGGCGGTCCAGTCGTCGGTCTGTGCCTTCCAGCGCGGCGGCACGCCGGCGTTCGCCAGGTACTTCGACTGATGATCGGAGTCGTAGACGATCCGCTTCATGGCATCGAGGACGACGTCGGACTTGCGGACGAGTCGGAAGCCGCCGGGGTCGCGGAACCCGGCCTCCTGCGAGGCCTGGAAGCGTTCGAGCGCGGCGGAGGCGTTCCGGTCCCGCTGTTCGTCATGCCGTTCCAGTGCCTGGGACAGGTGGAAATCCGGCGCCCACTCGCTGGCGTTGTAGTCCCTGCGCGTGGCGCGCTTGTTGTAGCAGAAGTCGTTGAGCCAGTGGTCTTCGGCGCGCGGGTAGCCGTTCTCGTCCGGTGCCGGGGGCGGGAAGGACAGGCTGTCGCAGACGTACACGTCGCCGCGCCACAGGGCGATCGTTTCCCCGCCGAGGCCCCAGAGCCGCTTGATGTAGTTCTGGGCGCCGAGGTACTTCTGCGGCGCGACGGGGTACTTGAAGACCACGACATCGCCCCGCTGCGGTGGGTACTTGTGGTACTGAGCCTTGTGGACGAGTACCCGGTCGCCGGAGCTGTTGTCAGGGCGGGGTTCCCGGTCCTTGAACCGATGCTTGTAGAGGCAGTTGGGGCAGCAATAGCCGTCAATGGCGTGAAGCATGCCGCGGCCATCGCCTTCGACTTCCTCGCTGGAGTTCACGGGGAAGGTGTAACCGCATTCGGGGCAGTCGATGTTCTTCTGGTATCCGTAGAGCGTCTCGGCCATTGAACCGGTGGGGATGACGAACGCTTCGACGACGAACTGCTTGAGAAGGAAGACGAGGACGACGACGAAGACGATCGTCTCGAGGCTCTCGCGGATCTGATCGCGCGCGGGCTTCTTCTCGGGCGTCTGGCCGGGCTTCGCGGCGTTCGGCACGGAGTGGGCGGTCGTCGGTTCCGGCATGGTCGTTCACCGTCGGGATAAAGAGTATTCGCTCCAACGACGCGGGGATTTGGGATTCGGCCCCCGCGCTCCGCTCCGAAGACGCCGCGTCGCGGCTAAACTTTCAACTCGTCCGGCATCTCGCCGCTGTAGCTGGCCCACAGCGCGTCCACCGGGTGGGCGCACCACACGTCGGGCACCACGCTCTTCAAATGCCGGGCGATCTGCATCAGGCAACCGACGTTGCCGATGAATACCGCCTTCGCGCCGGTGGTGCGGATGTTCTCCGCCTTGCGGTCGCCGAGTTTCCCGGCCATCTCCGGCTGCGTCAGGTTGTAGCTGCCGGCCGCGCCGCAGCAGAGTTCGCTCTCGCCCAGCGGCACCAGCTTCATGCCCGGAATCAGTTCCAGCAGGCTCCGCGGCTGCTTCTGGATCTGCTGCGCGTGCCGGAGGTGGCAGGCGTCGTGGTATGTCGCGGTGATATTCAAGGGGTGCGTCGGTTTCACCGGGCCGAGGTCGTACAGGAACTCGCTGATGTCGCGGACCTTGGAATTGAACCGGACCGCGGCCTCTTCGGCCGGGTGGCCGTGCATCATGTGCGCATAGTCCTTGAGCATCGCCCCGCAGCCGGCGGCGTTCGTCACGATCGCGTCGAGATCGTCCGGCATGCCGTTTCCGAACCCGAAGATCTCGCAGTTCTTCGCGGCGAGTTCGCGCGCCTGGGGTTCCATCGCGCTGTGATAGTGCAGGGCACCGCAGCACTGCTGGGCACGGGGAATCCAGACTTCGACGCCGTTCTTCTGGAGGACGCGGGCGGTATTGAGCTGGGTGCCGGGATAGAGCGCGTCCGCGACGCAGCCGAGGAAGAGGCCGACGCGGGCGCGGCGTTTTCCCTCGGCCGGCAGCACTTCGGGCAGGCTCCCGTAGTGCGGCTTCAGTTTCGGCAGCATCGCCTTCATGCGGCGCAAGGACGGCGGTAGCAGCTTCGTCAAGCCGACGGTTTCGGCGAGCCAGTCCAGACCGGAGATTTGTGCGAGCCGCGCCGGCGCGAGCGCGAGCCGGGTGCGCAGACGCGAGGGGAAGATGCGAAAGAGCATGAAGCGCTGAAGCGCGTTCAGGTTCGCGGCGGACCGGCCCGGCTCCTTCTCTTCCATGTGGACGCGGAACGGCTCGATGAGCTTGCCGTACTGCACGCCGGACGGGCAGGCGGTTTCGCAGGCCCGGCAGTTCAGGCAGAGATCGAGGTGCCCTTTCACGGTGTCGTCGAGTTTCAGGGCGCCGTCGATCACCTGACGCATGAGATAGATGCGCCCGCGCGGCGAATCGGCCTCGTTCCCGGTCTCGACGTAAGTGGGGCAGCTCGCGGTACAAAGGCCGCAGTGCACGCAATCGAGAACGAGTTCGTAATCGAGATTCGGTTTTCCGTCGGCGAGCGGCAGTGCGGTGGCCATGGAGCGTATCGGTGGGTGCGGTGGGCGTGTTCGGGAATTGTAGGGAATGATCGACCGATGGCGGTGGGACAGGCCCTCCGCTATCGGGTCGCCATCTCTTCGATGCGCACGTCGTCGAAGTAGGCTTCGCCGAAGCCGGTGAGAGCGAACGTGACGGCGAGCTTCCCGTTCGCGGGCACCTGTCGGTACAGGTAGTACTGCCGCCAGCCGCCGCCGTAAAGGCGCACGGAGAGCGGTTCGCTGCCGGCGCTATCGAAGACGAGCGCGCCGTCGGCGGTCGCGCCGACGTTCGCCTTGGCCCAGAAACCGATCCGCGCCCAACTCCCCGGCGGCAGGTCGACCGCGGGCGTATCCACCGCCAGCGACACACGCTCGAGCGCGACCGGGGGACGATAGTCTTTCGCGGCGTTCGCCGGCCGCTTTGGCGTGACTTCGAGTTTGAGGCAGTGTTTGCCGAGCGACTGGCCGGACGCGGCACCGGCGCGAATCCGGTCGTCCACGGCGACGATGGCGGCGACCGGCGTCGCGGGATCGAGGTGCGTCTCGCGTGCGGTCCAACCGGGCAGCGAGCCGACGGCGGCACCGCGGGCGGGCGGATCCTGGCTGAGTTCGAAGGTGCCGTTGCGGAGGACGTTGCCGCCGGGCCGCGCGGACCGCATGCGGGCGGCGAGTTCCCAGTGCTGGGGCAGGGTGTAGAAGCCGATGGCGTAGGGGCTGGCGGTCGGCGCGCTCAGGCCGGCGGTCGCGTTGCGCCAGTGTTCGCGCATGATGATGCGCAGCGGTCGGAGTGCCGCGCGGGCATCGCGATAGGACACATCGGGTTGGTTGTTGGCCATCGCCTTGGCGGAGCGTTCCAGCGATTGCCGGGCCTGAGTGAACAGGTCGTCCGCGCCGCGGACGGGCGGGGCGACGCCGGCGAGCTGGTCGTGCACGCCGCGGACTTTCTCATGGATCTCGCGCGCCTGTTCGAGGGCGAGCTGGGCGGCGCGTTTCGCGGAGCCGTTGCGGATGTTGTCCTGCCAGCGGACGACGAGGCCATCGGGCGCGAGGTCGTTGGTGAAGACGACGGCGGCGGTGAGGTCGAATTTGGGAATCGTGATTTCGACGCCGCCGGGGACGGCGCGGACGCCGCCGGTGGAGCGCAGGTTCTCGAAGGTCGCGGGGGTGAGCAGCCACGGGTCCGCGCCGTCGGGCACGAGGGGCACGACGATTTTCAGGCCGTCGACGGCGCCCTGATCGGGGCAGTGCTGCGAGCCGTTACCGATCCAGACCGGCATCGCGACGATCCCCTTTTTGCCGCGGATGACCGCGGCCTTCACGGAGGGGTGCGACGTGTTCACCCACATCGTCTTTTCGTCGTCGGCGCCGAAGAGGACCGGTTCGAGCAGTTCGATCTCGGTGTTGAGCAAGTAGAGTTCGATCATCCGGTCGCGGCCGATCGCGCCGTATTCGGGCGAGAGGAATTGATCCGTCCAGAAACCGAGGCCGCGATAGCCGGACGCGAGGCCGAGGTAGGTGAGTAGTCGGATCTGTTCCGGCTGCGGGCCGAGGGGGAAATCGAGTTTCTCCGGGTTCGGCCGACCGGTGGCGAGGGCCAGGTACCAGTCGGGCATGTGGGTCTGCACCCAGGTCCACATCAGTTTGCCGGGCGAGGTGAGGGCGCGGCGTTGGAGGAGCCATTCGCGGTATTTGTCGAGTTCGAGGCTGGTGAAGAGCGGCCAGCGATGGGAGCCGATGACGTCGAGGTACTCGGAGTAGGCGGAGTAGCCGTCCCAGAGGTCCACGGCACGGGGCCGGCGGGGATCGTATTCGCGGAGGATGTCGGCGGTGCGCGCGACCTGGCGGAGTTGTTCGGTGGTGCGGCCGGCGCCGAGGTCCCACATCAACACGCCGTCGCCGGAGCGGAAGCGGCGGAAGTGTTCGACCATGCGGTCGGCGTCGCGGCCGACGTTGGCGGCCGTGTCGGTCCCCACTTCACCCGTGCCGAGCACCGGAACTTCCGCGATGACCATGAACGAATGGTTCACCACCGCGTCGTCCACCAGGGCCGCGTCCACGTTGGCCGGAAAGGCGATCGCGTTGAAGTTGAAGTCGCGCAGCCCCTTGAGCGATTGCCCCGCGTGGCGGACGGCGCGCAGGAAGAACGGCCGCTTGTCGATGAGGATGCGCCCGGCCACGAACTCGACGGCATACGGATGCGCGACCTCGGCCGGCAGAGTCCCCGGGATCGTGGAATTCTTGGCGCGGCTGACCGGACGGCCGATCCCCTTCAGCGGCTTCCGGGGGTCCGGCGTGCACGGGCCGATATCCAGATCGTCGATCCAGACTTCGCTCGGTCCGGGGCCCGAATAGACGTTCAGCACCAACCGGTCGATATAGGCGTCGGTCGGGTCGATCTCGCGGCCGAGTTGCGCCCGCAGCACCGGCAGCACTTTCTTGAGCGCATCCGCGGGTTTGCCCAGCGTCAGCCGGTGCCACGAGCGCACGCGTTCCTCCGGGTAGGTATCGCCGACGATCAGCGTCGTCAGCATCGCCTCCGGCGTCTTCGGGTCGCGTTCCTTCGGCAGCACCACACGGGCTCGCAGTTGGATGCCAGCGCGGAAGCTTTTCACCCACACGCTCGCCGTCGAGTCTTCGCCGGTGGTCGGTTTGATCGGACAGGGGGGCGTGTCGTAGACGTAATGCACGAATTCCGAATCGGCCTTGCCCGGGTTCGGCTGGCATTCGATCTTCAGATATTCGGACGACGGCGCGTTGAAATAGGAATTCGCGACGATGCGATGGTCCTTCTCTTCGACCTTTTGATTCGTGTCGGCGAGGACCCACGCCGGTTCGCGTCCGGCGAATCCATCCCGGTGGACCTGCCCGCGCGTCGCGTCCGGGGCCTGCGCGGCCACCCACGCCGCCAGACCGATGGTCAGCCCCGCGATTCCGACAACGACGCACCTGCGCATGGGACCGCTCCGGACGGAAAAACCCGCCGATCCTATACCCTCCCCGGCCGTTCGGCGAAAGCCGAACTCCGACGTTTTGACGGACCGGGTGGACACCCCGGTGCTGCGCCGTATCATGCCAGTTCCGCCGGCGCGCCCGCGCCCGGCCACCGAATCACCCGAATCCTCGGTTGTAGCCATGTCCATCGACAAGAGCCTGAAGCGCAAGGGCGGCATGACCCGCACCCGCTGCGTCATGAAGCGATCGGAACGCATCCTGAAGATGATGGCGGATGGAAAGTGGTCCGACGCCAACAGCCCTTACGGGCTGCCCAAGACGCGCGTCATCAAGGTCGCCATCAAGAAGAAGGCCAAGAAGGAAGCCGCCGAAGGCGATGCTGCCGCTGCGCCGGCCGCCGCCGCCGCCAAGAAGTAATCCGCCGGCCCCCAGGCCGATCCGTACAACAGACCGCGACGCGGACCGTCGCGGTCTGTTCATTTCTTCCACCGGCCGGACCCCATGCCTTTCATCCCCATCGCCCTCGGCAGCAACCTCGGCGACCGGCGCGGCTTCCTCGACGCCGCGATCCGCCGGCTCCGCGCCGAACCGGGAATCCGCGTCGTCGCCGTGTCCCCCTACTACGACACGCCCCCCGTCGGCGGCACGCTCGAGTCCGAAAACTACCTCAACGCCGCCGCCCTGCTCGAAACCGAACTGCCGCCCCAGACCGTCCTCCGAACCTTGCTGGAAATCGAACTCCAGTTCGGGCGACAACGATCCGCGACCGCACGCAGTGCCGGCCTGTACGACCCCCGCACACTCGACCTCGATCTGTTGCTCTATGGCGAACAAATCTGGGATTCGCCCGAATTGATCCTGCCCCACCCGCGCATGCACGAACGGTCGTTCGTCCTGAAGCCGCTCGCCGACATCGCGCCGGACATGATTCATCCGGTCCTGCGGCGAACCGTGGCGAACCTGCTCGCGGATCGACCGGCCGAGGAACGCGACGCCGTCCGCGTGCCCGCGCAGCCCGCCGGCGCGGAACGCCGTCAGTTCGAGCACGTCCGCGTCCTCGTCACGGGGTCCACCAGCGGCATCGGCCGCGCCATCGCCACCGCCTTCGCCGAACGCGGCGCCGACGTCATCGTCCACGGCTACCGCTCGCGCGAGACCGCCGACATGGTCGCCCAGCAACTCCGCATCCACGGCGGCGACTGCCGCGCCGTCCTCGCCGACCTTCGCCAACCCTCCGAAGTCGACCGCCTCGCCAAGGAATCCTGGGACGTGCTCGGCGACGGCCTCGGCGTGCTCGTCTGCAACGCCGGCGCCGACACCCTGACCGGTCCCGGGGCCGCGATGTCCTTCGACGGCAAGCTCGACGCCCTGTTGCAAGTGGACCTGAAAGCGACGATGCGGCTCGCCCGCGCCGTCGGCGACAAGATGAAGCTCATGGGTCGCGGCGTCATCCTCACCATGGGCTGGGACCAGGCCGAGACGGGCATGGAGGGCGACAGCGGTCAACTCTTCGCCGCCGTGAAGGGCGCGATCATGGCGTTCTCGCGCAGCCTCGCCGTCAGCCTCGCACCCCACGTGCGCGTCAACTGCATCGCGCCCGGCTGGATCCGCACCGCCTGGGGCGAGACCGCCACGCCGGCCTGGCAGGAGCGCGTCCGCCGCGAAACTCCCCAAAAGGTCTGGGGACTGCCCGACGACGTCGCCGCCGCCGCCGCCTGGCTCGCGTCGCCCGGGGCATCCTTCATCACCGGCCAGACACTCGCCGTCAACGGCGGCGCCATCCGCTGATTCCCATATGATCCCGCAAATCCACCCGAACGACGTGAAAGCGAAGCTCGACGCCGGCGAACCGGTCGTCCTGCTCGACGTGCGCCAGCCGAACGAATACGCGTACTGCCGACTGGAACCGAGCGAGCACATTCCGCTGCACGAATTGCCGGGGCGATGGGAGGAACTGGACGTGCCGGCCGACGCGCTCGTCGTGGTCTACTGCCACCACGGCGTCCGCAGCCTGAGCGGCGCCGCGATCCTGATGCAGGCCGGCATCAAAAACGTCGCCTCGATGTCCGGCGGCATCGAGGCGTGGAGCCTGCTCGTCGATCCGACCGTGCGGCGCTATTGAGCCTTCGTCGATTGTTCGCCCTTGAACAGCTTGCCCAGGTCCAGCGTCGTCGCCTTCATCACCGTCGCGCTCTTCACCGTATCGCCGAGCTTCAGGTGCAGCATCCGCGCCTTCGGCTCGAAGACCATCGCCTGCAGCGTGAACTTCCCGGCGTTCACCGCGTGCAGGCTCTGGAAGACATCCTCGATTCCGAGTTTCTCCTCGGTGCCTTGCAGCGCCTCCAGCTTCGGCAGCCGGTCGCACTTCTGGCCGATCCCCAATTCGTCCGTGCAGAAGTGGTTCGTGCAGCAGCAGACATCGTTTTTCGCCTTCCGCGCCACGATCGTCTTCGGCGTGATCTCGAACACCGCCCCGCCCTTCGCGTCGCACGCCGTCATGCACGAGGTCGACGTCCGTTCCGCCTTCCGTAACAGCGCCTCGGCCTCCGCAACGGTCGAGCATTCCTCCAGCACGCGCCGGAACAGTGCCAATGTCGGCGTCCCCTTCCAGTTGAAGCTCGGCTTGTCCTTCGATTGCTTCAGGTGGATCTCGTTGATCGTCACCGCCAGGCCGTCCTCGTTCATCCCGCTCACGCACCCCGACAGCGGGCTGATGGTGATCGTCGCGAACGCCTTCTTCCCCTTCGGCTTCCAGACCACCACCAGGGTGTGCCGGTCGATCCCCTTCGAATTCATCCAGTCGAAGTTCCGCGCGAAGATCGTATTGCCGGTGGCGCTGCGCCCCGGCTCCACGATCACCGTCGAGCAACCCATCCCGCTCGACAAGTCGTACACCGTGTTCGCGAAGTAGAGCAGGTCCGGCTCACGGCCCGCCGCCTTGGCCGCCGCGTCCATCTCGGTCAGGTGGTCCTTCGGCAGGTTCTTCTTCAGTTGCTTCGAGAGCACCTTGATCCCCTCGAAGGCCTCCTCCTGCTTCGTGTCCTTGAGGAACTGCGCCAGCAGGGCGTCGATACCCGGCGCGTTCTTGATGGCGAGCACGCCGAACTGCTCGCCGATCTCTTCCGGCGCGCCCTGCACGGTGAGCACCGGCAGCCCCGCGACGTGTGCAAGCTTGCCGCCCTTGTGCGTGGCTTCGGGGAACGTGGGCGCTTGCGCGAGTGCGGCCGGAACGACGGCCAGCAGAAGCGCGAGGACCAGGAATCGGCGGAGCATGGCGGAATCCGGGAAGGGGAAGTTGTGGACGATGATACGCTTGTACCCGAAATTGCACCACAGAGCAAGTTGGGAGTTCGGTCAACGGCTGCGGTAGAACGTCAGCCCGTTGCCATCGGGGTCGAAGAATGCGAATTCCCGCGTGCCCCACGGCGTGTCCCGCACGGTTTTCCCTTCCGGCACGACGCCTTGCTTCTGGTACTCCTCGAAAAGCGCATCGGGGTTATCGACCACGAATCGCAGCATGAGCGTATCCGATTCGAGACTGCGGAAGTCGGCCGCGTCGTGCCACTGGAGGTGCAGTTCGACGCCGTTGCGATTCACGGCCGCATATCGGGGCGAAGCGGGATCGTCCGCGAACGAGCATCGAAACCCAAGGCGCTCGTAGAAGCGGATCGCCGCCGGCACGTCGCGCACGGGGAGCACGGGTTGGACGGCGTGGAACATGAGCGAGTACATTCGCGACTCTCAAACCTTTAACGATATCCGCGTCGTCGGTCGTCGCAACCAACCGCCCCTCGTTCGTCATGGCCGTGTCGTCGATTCTCTTGTATTCTCGCTGAACAAATCGATGTAAGGCTGATACCGGAACAAACGATTGCGCGACTGGCCGGTGATCTCGCGGAGGATGCCTTGCTCGGTCATGCGGGCGACGAGCGTGTTCGCCGCTGGATAAGTCGTTCCAATTAGATCCTTGACATCCGCCACGGAGACGATCGGTCGTTCGTAAAGCGATTCCAACACTCGGTGGCCGTTGCCGGCGGCTCGCCCGAGATGATTCGCTATGATCTCCCGGTGCTGTTCCCTCAAAGCAAGAATGCGCCGGGCGGTGTCGGTCGCCTCGCGGCTGACCTCTTCGACGCCGCGCACGAAAAAGGCGAGCCACTCTTCCCACGCTCCCGCGTCGCGGACCGCTTGCAGTCGCTCGTAGTACTCCGCGCGGTGGCGCTTGAAGTAGTGGGAGAGATAGAGGACCGGCTTGAGCAGAACCTTTTGTTCGCAGAGCAGGAACGTGATGAGCAGTCGCCCGACGCGACCGTTCCCGTCCAGGAACGGGTGGATCGTCTCGAAATGAGCGTGGGCGATGCCGATTTTCACGAGGAGCGGCAAGGTCGATGGCGTGTGGATGAACCGCTCGAGATCGGCGAGCGCTCCGTGGACTTCGCCCGGCGGCGGCGGAACAAAGATCGCGTCGTGCAGCGTGCAGTTCGGCGGCCCGATCCAATTCTGAGACGTACGGAGATCGCCCGGCGTCAGATGCGAGCCGCGCACGCCGTCGAGGAGTTTCCCGTGAATCTCCCGGATCAGTCGAACGGAGACGGGTAACTCCGGCAAGCGCTTCAGGCCATGATTCATCGCCTCGACGTAGTTCACGACTTCCGAGACGTCCAACGGCCGAGTGGACGAAAGGATCTTCGCCTCCGCCGAGAGCAGGTCTTGCAACGAGCTTTGGGTCCCCTCGATCTGGCTGGAAAGCACCGCCTCTTTGCGAACGTACATGTACACGAACAGGTCGGGATTCGGTAGCGTTTGAATCGAACCGTCCAAGCGACCCAGCGCACGATCCGCTTCGGACAATCTGACTTGGAGTTCCCCGTCGATTTGTATCGGCGGTTCCGGGGGAAGTTTCGCGGGTATGAACGCACGGTAGCCGGTCGGTTGACCGATGTATCGACCGGCGCGTGTCGAGTGTCCAATTGTTGGGTTCGTCTGGGTCATGTTTCGTCGTCTCTTTAATACACACGTCAACACCGGCCGTTATGAAAGGCTACCTTTACTATAGACGGGAATCCGAGCCTTGCGAAAGGCTGCCTTGCTTACGATTTACCCGATTGCCACACGTTGATACGGGCGAGAAGGCTTCCGGCTTTGGACGGCGTCGAGTTCGGGCGTGCGGTTACGCCTATAACACTCGCAATCCCTCCCCCGGAGTCCGCCATGTCGCTCCGCCTCGCGTTGCTCGCCCTGTTCGCGGTCGCGCTCCCGGTTTCGGCGAAGCCGAACGTGATCCTCATTCTCGCCGACGATCTCGGCGCCGCGGACCTCGGCTGCTACGGCAGCACGTTCCACAAGACTCCACACCTGGACGCCTTTGCCAAGCAGGGCGTGAAATTCTCGCAGGGCTACGCCGCGTGCCCCGTCTGCTCGCCGACGCGGGCGGCGCTGCTCACCGGCAAATATCCCGCGCGCCTCGGCATCACCGACTGGCTCCCCGGCCGGCCGGACCAGCCCGGCCAGAAGCTCCAACGCCCGCCGCTGCCGCTGCAACTGCCGCTCGAGGAAGTCACGCTCGCCGAGCGCCTCAAACACCACGGCTACACCACCGCGCACATCGGCAAATGGCACCTCGGCGGCGCCGGCTTCGAACCCACCAAACAGGGCTTCGACATCAACATCGCCGGCGACGACACCGGCACGCCGCTCAGCTACTTCGCGCCGTTCCAGCGCAACGCCAAAGGGAATATCCGCAAAATGCCCGGTCTCGAGACGGCGCCCGAAGGCGAATACCTGACGGACCGCCTCACGATCGAAGCCGAGAAGTTCATCCGCGCGAACAAGGAGAAGCCGTTCTTCCTCTACATGCCTCACTATGCGGTCCACACGCCGATGCGGGCGAAGGAGGAACTGATCAAGAAGTACGAGAACAAGCCGACGTTCGGGAAGCAATCGCACCCGGTGTACGCGGCGATGCTGGAGAGCCTGGACGATTCGGTCGGCCGCATCCTCAAGGTGCTGGACGAGGAAAAGCTGGCGGAGAACACGATCGTGATCTTCACGTCGGACAATGGCGGTCTGGCGACGCTGGAGGGGATGCCGCAACCGCCGACGTTCAACGGCCCGCACCGCGAAGGCAAGGGCTACCTGTACGAGGGAGGCATCCGCGTGCCGCTGATCGTGCGCGGGCCGGGGGCGAAGGGCGGCCGCGTCGAGAACGCGGTCGTGAGCAGCCAGGATTTCGTGCCGACGGTGTGCGAGTTGTGCGGGGTACCGTGCCCGACCACGCTCGACGGGGTGAGCTTCGCGCGGGCGCTGGCGGGTGGCGGTCCGCCGGAACGGGACGCGCTCTACTGGCACTACCCGCACTACGCGAACCAGGGGAGCAAGCCGGGCGGCGCCATCCGCGAGGGGAATTACAAGCTGATCGAGTTCTACGAGAACGGGCGGAAGGAACTGTTTGACGTGACGAAGGGCGAAGGCCAGAACTTGATCGAATCGAAGCCGGACGTGGCGGCGCGGCTGGCGGAGAAGCTGGATGCCTGGCGGAAGACGGTGAAGGCGAAGATGCCGACGCCGAACCCGGACTACGTACCGAACCCGCAGGCGGCGAACGGCACGATCGCGCTGCCGGCGCGCACCGCGGAGGTCCACGGCGTCATGCTCCGCTTCGAGCCGCTGCCGCACAAGAACACGCTTGGGTACTGGGTGAACGAGAAGGACTGGGCGTCGTGGGAGTTCACGGTGACGAAGCCGGGGACGTTCGATGTGGAGGTGCTGCAGGGCTGCGGCACCGGACAAGGCGGCAGCAGCGTGGATGTGATCGTCGGCGGGCGCAAGGTGAACTTCACCGTGGAGGACACGGGCGGATTCCAAGCCTTCAAGCCCAGGGTGATCGGCCAGGTCACGGTGGACAAGGCCGGGCGGCACACGCTGGAGATTCGGCCGGTGAAGAAGGCCAAGGCCGCCGTGATGGACGTGCGGCAGGTGACGCTGAAGCCGGCGAAATGAAATCGGCCCCGGCGTAGGCCGGGGCCGATTCGCGGATTCCCGTTCGATCAGCCGACCCAGGCGCCGTTGGTGCTGGCGAAGTCGGCGTAGAGTACCTGGTCGTCGATCAGGTTCGGCACGTTGGCCGAATTCAGTTTGCCGCCCGAGAAGGTGCGGACGCGGGAGATATTTCCCGCCCCTTCGCCGACGATCAGGTCGGCCGTCGAGTCGCCATCGACGTTCTTCACGCTGACGCGGACGCCGTTGCGGGAGGTCGGATCGAAGGCGAAGAAGTTGACGAGCGTGGTGGGAGCGGAAGGAGTCAGGACCAGCGATTTGGTCTCGAAGACCTGAACGCGGGGTCCGCCGCCGGGGCCGCCGCCGGCCACGATGTCGTCGAGGGCGTCGCGGTTGAAGTCGCCGCCGCCGACGTACACGCCATTGCGGAGCGTGAGTTCGAAGGCGAAGAAGTCGGTGATCCGCGAGATCTGGTTTTTGGAGGTGGCGACGCCGTCGAGAACCGAAATGCGGGGTCCGCCGCCGATGCCCGCGCCGGCGATGATGTCGGGTACGCCATCGTCGAAGGAGGAACCAGCACCGGTACCGGTGATGGAGCCGATGAACCCGGTGGCGACCCGGACGCCGCCGCGGAAGGCCGGTTCGAAGATGAAGAAGTCCGCCATCGTATTGCCGGTCTGACCGCTGATCACTTTCACGCGCGGCCCGCCGCCCACGTCCGCGGCGACGACGATGTCGGCGAAGCCGTCGGAGTCGATGTCGGCCGCGGCGACGTTGAGGCCGCCGGTGAAGGTGGGTTCGAAGACGACAATGTCGCGGATGATCTTGCCGCTGGCGCCATCGATGACGACGACGCGGGGCAGCAGTCCCGGCCCGGGCGCGATGATCATGTCGGGGGTGGCGTTGCCGTCGTTATTCACATCGGCGGTGGCGACGCGGAGTTCACCGGTGAAGCCGGGGAACGGGGTGAAGCGCGAGCCGAGCACGATTTCGTTGGAGCTGCCGAAGGTCACGTAAGACGCCGAAGCCTGCGAGCCGCCGGAGACCGCGCCGATGCGCGGCGCCTTCAGCGGCGGGTCGCCGCTGCCGCCGCCGGCGAGGGGCAGGATCGTCACGTAGACGTCGGTATTTCCGGGTGTGATCGGGAACAACGTATCGAGGTTGGTGGACGAACTCGTGAAGACCACGCGGCCGTTCTGACCGATGTTGCCGACGAAGGCACCGAAGGACGCGCCGTTGCCGGTCGACGCGCCGTTGGCGATGGTGCTGATGTAGGCCGTCGTCTTGGTCGCCCGGTCGCGGAGGAGCACGTCGAGGGCGCCGTTCGTGTCGGAGGTCGTGGCGGCGGCGACGTAATCGGAGCCCGTGCTTTGGAAGGTCACGTAGCGCCCGTCGGGACCGATGAACGGTCGGACGGCGGCCTGGGTGCCGGTCTGCTTGCCGCTCGGGATCACGCTGACGACTTCGACGGCGTTGTTCGTCAGGTCCTTGACGAAGATGTCGTTGGCGTTGTTCGTGTCCTTGACCGTCGCGGCCGGGAAGATGTTGGACGACGTCGAGGTGAAGACGACGGCGCCCGCGCCCGCGCTGATCTGGTACGAGAGCGGATCGACGCGGTTGTTGATGA
Source organism: Gemmataceae bacterium (assembly GCA_019636445.1). Taxonomy (GTDB): domain Bacteria; phylum Planctomycetota; class Planctomycetia; order Gemmatales; family Gemmataceae; genus Limnoglobus. The sequence goes on from JAHBXO010000008.1 coordinate 84,188, forward strand.
TGTCGCCGATGGGCAGGATTCCGTTGCCCGGCGTCGTGAGCGAACCGTTGATGGCGGTCACGAGGATGGCGGTATCGGAGATTTCGCCGTTGACCCGGCGGAAGTAGAGTTCCTGCTGGCTGGGGTCGCCGCCGAAGCCGGTGACGATCTGGCTGCCGGCCGTGTTGCCGACGCTCGTGGTGAAGAGGACGGCGGAGGTATCGCTGCCGGCGAGGATGGAGTTCTGGGCGCGACCGCCGCCGGCACCGGAGGAATTCACCACGCCGGTGGTGGTCGTGTCGGAGCCGATCGTCACGAGGCGGACGAGGTTCGCGGGGTCGGTGGTGGAGCCGAACTGGGTCCACCAGACGTTTTCGCTGGTGCTGGCGGCATAGGTTCGTTTGGTCTGGGTGCCGCCGGCCTGGCTGCGGAGGTTGAGGGTGGCGGCGTCGACGTTGCTGACGAAGGTGGCGGTCAGGCCGTCGCCGCCGAGGTAACGGCCGGCGGGGTCGTAGCGGACTTGCGTGGTGCTCAGGGCGCCGAACGTGGTGAAGCCGGGCACGCGCGCCAGCACGGCGGTTTTACCCGTGGCGGTGTCGAAGTCCAGCACGAGCACGTCGCCGCTGAAGATCTTCGACATCACGGTCGTGAAGAAGAAACCGGTGTTTTCCGTGGTGGGCACGAACGTCGGCTGGCCGATGTCCGTGAGGTCGGTCATGAAGATGTCGGCGGTGGTGTCGCCGTTGTCGAACGCGAGGAACTCGGCACCGTTGGTATTGCGGATGACGCCGGCGAGCGGGGCCGGGAACGTGCGCTGCGGCAGGGCGTTCTGCGCGTTGTAGTTGGAAACGAACGAGACGCGGCTGCCGTCGGACGAGATCCCCGGATTGACCGAATCGACCCGTCGGCCGAACGCCTCGTTCGGATTACCCGCGTTGGCACCGTTGAAGAAGGTCCGGCTGACGAGCTTGGTGTCGCCCGTCTGCGCGGACCAGCGGAACACGTCGAAGGTCGAATTGCCGCGGTCCGGCGCCGTCGTGCGCGTGATGTCGGTGGAGTTCGGCGAGATGGCCTTGGTGATGTAGAGGCCGTCGATGAGGGCCGCGTCGAGCTTCGAGCTGAACGCGACGAACTTGCCGTCGGCGCTGAGGCGCGCCTCGCCGAACGAATCGACGCCGGGGATCGCCTTGCTGTAGGTGGTCTTGCGGTCGAAGTCGTAGCGCGTCAGGTTCGTCGTGCCGTCGATCAGCACCGTGGGCAGGTTCGTGACGAGCCGGATTTCGTTGGTGAGCAGGTCGGTCCAGAACAGGTCGTTGGTGCCCGGAATGTCGACCTGGCCCTGGATCAGGTCCGTCGCCGCGGACGAGAAGATCGCGTAGCGGCCGTCGTCGCTCATGTCGAGGACGGTCGCGGGGGCGTTGCCCGACCCCAGCAACGTGGAGTTGCGGTCCACAAGACCGGCCGCCGGCACGCTGCGGTCTTCCAGATGCTGAACGGTCAGCCCGGCGGATTTGGGGCGGGCCGCCTTCTGCGGTTTGCCGGGGCGGAACAGGCTGGCGATCGACACGAACGGCATAACGACCTCGGCTGTGCGGTCTGGGGCGGCCGGGAGCTTCGCGGAATCGGACGCGCGGCCACTACCGATCCGACGTTTGGGCCGGACCGAAAGTTTGTCGGCGGCGGAATCTCCTCCGCCTCCGACGACTCTACACGCCCCCGTAAACTCCGGGAAGCAATCCTATCTGAAATCGGCGAACTCATGCTCCGCCACGAAAGTGTTTCCCGGCATTTCCCCGTCCGTTATTCCGGCGCGCTTTCGTCATCCTTCGAGTCCGTTCTGTTGGCATCCCGCGAAAACCCGTTCTAGGTGTTAGTGCAGTTACAATCGGACGAGTCACCGTAAGCCCCCAAGTGCGTCCCACCCGCACATCCCCCCCCGGGCCGAACCGGCGACCCGACCGCGGTCCCCCTAATCGCCGCGATCGTTCGATCCCCCGACCTGCGAACTTCACCCCCGCGCGCCGTCGCGCGGACTCCCGGCTGAACCGTGCCGGACCGTGTCGCCGCGCCACCGCACGGCCTCGGTCCCCGTGCGCGCCGGGCCTGGGCCTCCCCGAACCACCGAACGAGTCGAGCGTCATGATGAGCCGCCGCCAACCGATGCTTTCACTGGAATCGCTCGATGCCCGCATCGTGCCCGCGCTCACGGTCCAGTTCAATTATTCGCTCGATGCTTCGGGCTTCTTCAGCGATCCCACCCGCCGCGCGGCGCTCGAAGCGGCGACTCAACAACTCGTCTCCCGGCTCGATGCCGATTTCGATCCGATCGTGCCGCACCTGGGGAACACTTGGGGTCTACTCCTCAACAGCCCGTCGTCGGGGCAGCAAGTCGAAATACCGAACCCGAGCATCCCGGCGAATACCATCGTGATCTACGCCGGCGCCTACGACCTCGGCGGTGCCGAGGCCGGTGAAGGGGGCTTCGGCGGCTATCGGGCCGGCGGCGATTCCAACTGGCTGAACTCCATTCAGACCCGCGGTACCACTGGATTTACGCTCTGGGGCGGTTCCCTCGCCTTCGACATCGATCAGAACTGGAATTTCACCTCGGCCCCGCCTTCCGCCGGCCAGGTCGATTTCTTTACTGTCGCGACCCACGAAATCGGCCACCTGCTCGGTTTCGGAACTGCGGATCAGTATTACCGATTGGTCTCCAACGGTTACTTCGTCGGCGCGAACGCGACGGCCGCCAACGGCGGCACGCCACCGCGCGTCTCCGCCGACCGCGCCCACTGGGCCCAGGGCACGCACGACGACGGCCACGAAACGTCGCTTCAGCCGATGATCGTCAACGGCCAGCGTTACGGATTCAGCGACCTCGATTACGCCGTGCTCCAGGATATCGGCTGGACGGTGCTGTCCACCGCGACCGGGCCGAACACGGGCACGGCACCGATCGTGTCCGCGCCGCCGGTCGGTTCGACCCCCGTCGTGCCGCCAATCGTGCCGCCTGTTGTGACCCCGACGGTCCCGACCGTTCCGACCGTGCCGCCGACGATTCCCGCCGGGCAGGCCGCCATCACCTCCGACCTGATGGCGGTCAGCAAGCCCGATGGATCGGTGCAGATGTACCGCCTGAACTCGTCCGGCCAGACGGTGCCGGTCGGCGCGGCATACTATCCGTTCGGCGGATTCGGCGGCTCCGTCCGCACCACCACGGCCGACCTGAACGGGGACAAGACGCCCGATCTGGTGTTCGTCGCGGGGGCCGGTGCCGGCTCGCAGATCCGCGCCATCGACGGCAAGACCGGCGCGGACATCGGCGGAATCTTCTCCGCCTTCGAAGCCGGCTACACCGGCGGCCTGTTCGTCGCGACCGCCGATCTGAACGGCGACGGCCGGCAGGATGTGATCGTCTCGCCCGACCAGGGCGGCGGCGGCCGCGTCACCGCCTTCAGCTTCGCCAACGGCACGCCCCGCGTCATCGCCAACTTCTTCGGCATCGAAGACACGAATTTCCGCGGCGGCGCCCGCGTCGCCGCGGCCGACGTCGACGGCGACGGCAAAGCCGAAATCATCGTCGGTGCCGGCTACGGCGGCGGACCCCGCGTCGCCATCTTCGACGGACGAAGCCTCACCGGCACGCCCCGCAAGCTCGTGAACGACTTCTACGCCTTCGACGGCGTCGACCGCTCCGGTCTCCGGAATGGCATCTACGTCGCCGCCGGCGATCTCAACGGCGACGGCAAGGCCGAAGTCGTCTTCGGCGGCGGTCCCGGCGGCGGTCCCCGCGTCCTCGTCCTCGACGGCGCGCAACTCGCCCGCAACACCCAATCGCCGATCGCCAACTTCTTCGCCTTCGGCGAGAACGAACGTGGCGGCGTCCGGCCGGCCATCAAGGATGTGGACAAGGACGGGAAACTCGACCTGCTCGTCGCCAGCGGCGAACGCGTCCCGGCCGCGCTCCGCGTGTTCATCGGCGCGGCCAGCGCCTGGACCGGCGGTGCCCCGGGTGTCGGCACCTATTCCGAACCGTTCGGCTTCAGCCCGCTCGCCGACGGCGTTTACGTCGGCTAAAGCCCGACGTTAGCCCGACGTTAGCCCGACGCGCCAGCGAGGGCGATTTCACGGAGAGCTGACTCGCCCTCGCTGGCGCGTCGGGCTCTAACACTAAGGCGTTCGGAACAACAGAGTTTCCCCATCGTAGGACGGACTTCTAGTCCGTCTTTCCTGGCTCGGACGGACTAGAAGTCCGTCCTACGAGAAATTCATCTCGTGCCGCTCGCCTAACACTTTCGCAGACCCGACCGACGACCGATGCGAGGCTTCGATCGTCGGATCAGACTGCCGCCAGTTCCGCCTTCTGAATGGCCTCTTCGAGCGCGGGGTACATTTTCTTCGTCCCCTTGCACTTCGGATACTTCGTACAGCCGAGGAAGAACTTCCCGCCGAAGCGCGACTTCTGCAAGCGCATCGGTCCCTCGCACTCCGGGCAGGTGTCCGGGATGTCGACCTTCGGCATCTCCTTCTTCGGCGGCGGGGCCGGGATCTGATCCTTCAACTGCTCCTTCAACTCGGCCGTGAGGGCCTTGGCGTTGCGGCACTTCGGATAGGCGGTGCAGGCGAGGAACGGGCCGCGCGGGCCGCGCTTGATCGTCATCGGCGACTGGCACTTGTCGCAGTTGATCCCCGTCTCGACCGGCTTGGCCGGTTTGCCGTCGGGGCCCATGTCGACGATGTTCTTGCACTTCGGATAGGCCGTGCAGCCGAAGAACGGCCCGCGGCTCCCTTCGCGCTTCGCCATCGGCGCGCCGCACTTCTCGCACTTGTATTCCGTCTCGACCGATGACAGCACCGGCTTGCCGTCGGGGCCGAAGTTCATGGTCGTCTTGCACTCCGGGTAGCCGGAACAGCCGAGGAACGGGCCGGTCTTGCCGACGCGCTTCAGCATGAACTTCCCGCACTTCGGGCACGGGATATCCGTGACCTCCGGCTCGACGACGCCGACGATGTACCGGCACGGGGCCGTCTCATCCGCGTAGCCGGAGCAGCCGACGAACGGCTTCTTGGTCTTTCGCGAAATCAGTTCGAGCAGCGGTCGACCGCACTTCGGGCACTTCTCGCCCGTCTCGATGCCGCCGCGGCGCTGGGGCATTTCCCCCTTTGCCGCTTCCAGTTCCTTGGCGAAGTCGCCCCAGAACTCGTTCAGCACCTGCTCGTACTGGAACTTGCCCGTTTCGATGTCGTCGAGTTCCTCTTCGAAGTGGCTCGTGAACTTGTAGTCCATGATCTTCGGGAAGTGGGCCTTGAGCAGCTCGGTGACGACCTTGCCGAGGCCGGTGGCGTGGAAGCGCCGGTCCTTCTGCATCACGTAGCCGCGGTCCTGGATCGTCTGGATGATGCTGGCGTAGGTGCTCGGCCGGCCGATGCCTTCCTTCTCGAGCATGCGCACGAGCGAGCCGTCGTTGAATCGCGGCGGCGGCTGGGTGAAATGCTGCGTGCTGAACAGGTCGAGTTTCGTAAGGGCCTGCTTTTCGGCGAGGTTCGGCAGTTCGGTATCTTCGCGCTTGCCGGGGGGCAGCACCTTCTGGTAGCCGTCGAACTTGAGGATGCGGCCGGTGGTGCGGAAGAGGCCCGGTCCGGCGGTGATCTCGACGTTCGTGACGGCGAAGATCGCGGGTGTCATCTGGCTGGCGACGAAGCGGTTGTAGATGAGCGTGTAGAGGCGCAGTTGGTCGGCGGCGAGGCCGAGCGATTGCGCCCGCTGCGGGGTCATCTCCACGTCCGTCGGCCGTACGCACTCGTGCGCCTCCTGCGCCGACTTGCCGCTGGCGTAGAAGTTCGGCTTCGGCGGGAGGTAGCGCTCGCCGTAGGCCGATTGGATGCGGCCGCGCACGGCGGTCAGGGCGTCCGCCGAGATGCGCGTGCTGTCGGTCCGCATGTAGGTGATGAGCGCGGTCGGTCCGAGGCCGGTCAGTTCCACGCCTTCGTAGAGCCGCTGGGCCGTGTCCATCGTCCGCTTGGCGGTGAAGCGCAGCCGCTGGTTCGCGTCCTGCTGCAACGTGCTCGTGGTGAACGGAGCCTTCGGCCGCGACTGCTGGTCCTTCTGCTCGACCTTCGTGATGACGAACGGCTTGTCGGCGAGATCCCTCAGCACGGCATCGATGTCGGCCTCGGACTTGAGCGCCGCGTCGGCGTCGTTCCACTTCGCCAGCTCGGCCGTGAACGCACCCTCCGGCGCATCCGGGATACCGGGCTTTTCCTCCTCGTCGTCCGCCGGCGTTTCGGCCCCCTCGGACGATTCGGGTTTCGCATCCGGCGCGGGTTCCGGCTTCTCGCCCTTCTTCTTCGCGAAGATCTTCGCCTTGGCCGGGTTCGCCGTCCACGCGACGCCGCTGCCCTCGGGCGTGAGCAGCGCCGTCAGCTTCCAGTATTCCTCGCTCTTGAAGGCTTCGATCTCCAGCTCGCGTTCGACGATGAGGCGTACGGCGACGGACTGCACGCGGCCGGCGGAGAGGCCGTACTGCACCTTCTCGCCGAGCAGATTCGAGAGCGGGAAGCCGACGACGCGATCCATCGCCCGGCGCGCTTCCTGCGCCTTCACGCGATCCATGTTGATCGCTTCGGGGTGCGCGAGCGCGTTCTGGATGGCGGACTTCGTGATTTCCTGGAAGGTGATGCGGTAGGTGTTCGCCGGATCGAGTTGCAACTCGTCGGCGATGTGCCAGGCGATCGCTTCCCCTTCGCGGTCGGGGTCGCTCGCCAGCAGGACGCGGTTCGCCTTCTTCGCGGCGGCTTCGAGTTCGTTCAAAATCTCCTGCTGCGTCCGACGGCCGCGGCGGACCTTGTTCTTGCTGCCGGCGTCGACGACGTAGCGCAGTTTCCAGCCGTTCGCGATGTTGATGCCCTGCACTTCCTCGTCCTTGATCCCCTTCTTGTTGGTGGCGAGGTCGCGGACGTGGCCGTAGCTGGCGAGCACCTTGTAGTTGTTGCCGAGGTATTTGTTGATCGTCTTCGCTTTCGCCGGCGATTCGACGATGACGAGGTCGTATTTCCCCGCGCCGCCGGCGGTCGGCGTGGAGCGCTTGGCGCGGGCCGCGACCGGTTCGACGGCGGTCGTCTCCTTGGCCTTGCGCGGCGCGGCCTTCTTCGCGGGCGCCTTCTTCGCGGGCGCCGCCTTCTTGGCTTTCGGTTCGGCGGGCTTCTTGCGTGGGGTGGGCACCGGCGGATACTCCCCGCGAGGCGTTGTTGCGACCCGCGAATTCCGTACAATCGATTGTTCGGACGGCGTCAAAACTCCGTCACCGTAGTACAGCGATATACGGCCCGTCAAGGGACTAGCCAACGCCGCGGGGGAAATTCCCCGCCGCAAATCGAGGCAGGACAATGGCCTACAACCCGTTCGATTTCTTCCGCCGAAACCAGAAGACCGCCTTCGCGGCACTCACCGTCTTCGTCATGTTCACCTTCGTCCTCTCCTTCGGCCAAGGGGACTTTTTCCAGTGGCTGCCCGGCTGGCTCGGCAGCTTCAAACAGCGCGGCAAGGACGTCATGGCCACCATCGACGGCCGCAAACTCTACGACGCCGAACTCTTCAAACACGACGACGACCGCGCCCTCGCCGACGAGTTCATGAAGTCGCTGCTCGTCAAAGTCGCCGAGCAGAAGGAAGACGAACTCCGCGAATCCGTCAAGTCCGCCAGCAAGGAAGCCAAGCCCGCGCTCGAGGAATTCCTGCGCCAGCGGCCCAACTACATCGACATGAACCTGCTCCGCATGTTCCAGCAGCAGAACATTCCGATCTCGCAGTCGGACATCCTGAACATGCAGCAGAACAACAAGCAGCGCGTCCGCACCGGCCTCCTGCAACTGCAATCCCTGCCCGGCGGCACCACCGCCGACAAGGACCTCGCCGACACCGCCCGCGAACTCATGCGGCTCGACGACCGCGCCGAAGGCCTCGGCCGCGACGGCAACTACTTCGGCTACCCCGGCCGCGCCCGCTCCAACGAAGACCGACTCGAATACGTCCTCTGGCTCCGCAAGGCCGAAAAACTCGGCGTCGTCATCCGCCCCGAAGACGCCCCCGGACTCGCCAAGGACGACCTCGGCAACGGCGTCACGCCCGAAGTCTGGAGCGCCGTCGAGAAGTCCTTCGCTTCCAAGATCAACTTCAGCCGCTCCCGCCTCCTCGCCGCCCTCGCCGACGAGTTCCGCGTCCGCGCCGCCGTCGAGGTCGTCATGGGCAAGGACTACGTCTCCGGCCGCGTGCCCTACCCGACCACGCCCTTCGACACCTACCAGTTCTTCAAGGACCAGTGCGACGCCGCAACCTACACGATCATGTCCGTGCCGGCGGAGAACTTCCTGGACAAGGTGAAGGAAACGCCGACGGACGGCGAACTCCGCGCCCTGTTCGACAAGTACAAGGGCGTGGAACCGGCGCCGGACCGCGAACTGCCCGGCTTCCGCGAACCCCGCAAGCTCAAGCTCGCGTGGCTCGAAGTCCGCGGCGAAGAGCCTTACTACAAGAAGGCCAGCGACGAAGTCTGGAAACTCGGCGAAGCCGGCGTACGGCTCGCGGGCCTCGGATTCGACGCCTTCGCCCCCGTCACGAGCGCCTTGACGAGCACGCTGCCCGACCCGGCACTCCAGGCGGCCTACGCCGACTACCGTGCCCGCTTCGCCGTCAGCATCGATACGAAATGGTACCCGTTCCGCGCCACCACCGACGAAATCCTCGATAGCAGCGTCGTCCGACCGCAGAACGTCGCCGCCGCGCTCGCCACGCTCGTCGGCTCCGGCCTCACCAAAGGCTCGCCCCTCACCGCCGGACTCGTCGTCAAGGAACGCTCCTCCCAGAACGAACGCAACGACCGCGCCCGCGTCCTCGGGCTGATGCTCGCCCCCAGTACGGCGGCCGGTTCGAACCTCCTCGGCAACGTCCTCGCCGCCGGAGCCGCCATGCCGGCGCCGCCGCCCCTCGCCGTCGTCCGCAACGACCTGATCGATGGCGTCAAGAACGCCCTCGCCCGCAGCCGCGCCGAGAAGGACCTCCGCGAGTTCGCCACCGAACTCGCCCGCCTCGGCCAGAAAAAGGACAAATCCGACGCCCGCGCCCTCGTCGACAAGTTCGTCTCCGAGCGCGGCCTGAAGATCGGCGGATCCACCGAGTTCCGCGACCAGTACACCATGGACGAAGACCCCGGACTCGCCGTCCTCGCCGACAAGAAGGAACGCGGCCACGGCATGAGCGACGTGAACGTCCGCTTCGGCCCGCGCTTCTTCGTCAACCCCCGCGACCCCCGCGCTTCCGCGACCAACCTCAGCTTCTACGAGCCGGTCACCTACCCCGACCACGGCCCCGGTTCCTTCGTCACGCTGCGCCCGAACGAGCCGACCTACCTCGCCTGGCGGACCGAAACCGAAGAGCCGAAGTCCCCGCGCGAGTTGAAGGACGTGCGGGCGAAGGTCGAAGCCGCCTGGAAGCGCGCCAAGGCGCGCGAGCTGGCGAAGGCCGCCGCCGAAGACCTCCGCAAGCGGATCGACGAGAAGATCAAGGAAGAGAAGGCCGAGGACGCCCGCGGCAAGATCACGCAGGTCGTCAGCGATACGCACACGAAGTTCCAGATCGAAACCTACGGCAATGGTGCCGACGCGGTCGACAAGATGCTCCGCGCGAAGTACTTCTTCGTGGATAAGGTCACGCCGATCCGCGCCGAACGCAACATCTTCGACGTGCGCGGGCAGGACGAGCAACCCGTGCCGTTCCAGCTGACGCACCTCGAGAAGAAGGACATGCCGTACCCGTCCGTCGAGCTGGCGAACGCCCTTCTGGAGAACAAGGGGAAGACGCTCGGCACGACGGTCGCCGGCACCGACCGCGCCAAGGACGTGCACTACGTCGCCGTGCTGGTGGATCGCGACCGGCACGGGCAGGAGGACTTCCGCGCCAAGGGGATCGCCGAAGGCCGCACGCCGCTGGCCGGCGCCGTCCGCGATCGCGAGATGCGGACTTCGCTCGGCAAGCTCCGCGAGAACACCGTCGCGCTCCTCAAGGCGGAGTTCAAGGTGGCCAACGAATCCGAGAAGCTGAAAGAGAAGACGTCGTCCGCCGAGTGATGCCGACGATGATCGAGCTGTTCCCGAGTCGGTGTAGTGAATTCTGGTTAGCCCGACGCGCCAGCGAGGGCGAATCAGCTCCTGGTTAGTCAGCCCACCTTGGGAACCGTTCTCGAACCCCGAAACCGCCGGCTTTGGCCGGCGGTTTTGTCATTTCTACCGATGGGCGGCGCGACCGGGAAAGCTGGCGAATCTCCGTGTGGCCGCTTTGTTCCTTTCCGTCCATTCGACCCCGGAAAAGACTCGACAACGCCTCCGGGGCACGTTATGTCCCGCCTCTCGCACGGGCGACAAGTGTCCGTTCACTCGAAGCGGCCGAGACGGAGGGGATTTCGCCCCGGTCGGGTCGGGTGGCGCGGGCCTTGTCGGGGGCGCGTCGGATGCGGGATTGTGGGGGCACAATCCCGCATTCCCGGCCGCCCCAATCGACAGGGTCGACCCGTTCGGATGGGGACTTTGCAGAGTTTACATCAAGGATGTGAAGTTCCGATCCGATAAACGCGATGAAGGCACCGGTCCGTCCCGACCGGCGCCATGGGGGGACGCTGGCACGCATGCGCGGAACCGCGCTTTCGGACGACGACCGCTTGCCCGGTGCCGAACGATTGGGGAGTCGCAAGGCTCCCGGGCGGCGGACGTTCGAATCTCCGAAAGCCGGGGCTACCGGTTCGATCGACGCGGGCGAGGGGTATTGATCACCACCGCCCGCTTCGGAACCGACGGCGTTCCGGTCCCGCAGCTTGCCGGACATCAGGGAGGATTTCGATGGTGGGCACCCGCAACGAGACCGACATCCAGCAGGTCTGGCAGGACTATCGGGCGAACCCGACCCTGGACTTGCGGAATCGGTTGGTTGAGAACTACATGCCGTTGGTCAAATACAACGGTGAGCGCATCTGGGCGAGATTGCCCGATGGCGTCGAACTCGACGACCTCATCAGCGCCGGCATCTTCGGACTCCTCGACGCCATCGAAGCGTTCGACCTCAACCGCGGGGTCAAGTTCGAAACCTACTGCGTGCCCCGCATCCGCGGCGCCATGCTCGACGAACTCCGCACCATGGACTGGGTGCCCCGGCTCGTCCGCTCCAAACAGAGCAAGTACGACGCCGCCAGCAAGGAACTCGAGACCGCCCTCGGCCGCAAGCCCACCGCCGAGGAACTCGCCAAGCGGCTCCAGATCCCGATCGAGGAAGTCGAGAAGTACGTCGCCGAGGCCACGGCCGTCAGCCTGGTGAGCCTGAACAAGAAGTGGTACGAGACCGACAGCTACAAGGACGTCCGCGAGATCGACATCCTCGAGGACAAGAAGGCCGAGGACCCGACCCACCGCCTGCAGAACCGCGACCTGATGCGGCTGGTGACGCGCGGCCTGAACCGCAACGAGCGCCTCATCGTGATCCTCTACTACTACGAGGAGATGACGATGAAGGAGATCGGCGCGACGCTGAACCTGAGCGAGAGCCGCGTGAGCCAGATGCACAGCAGCATCGTGACACGCCTCCAGACCCAGCTCTGCAAGCGCCGCCCGGAATTCAGCAACTGAGTCCGTTGGCCACTATCGAAATCATTGGCCACCATCGAAGCCGGGGGACGAACGTCCCCCGGCTTTTTGATTCGTCAAACCGTGGACGCAGCTCAATTCATTGAGCTGTGTCCATTTTCATTTCCCAGTGTCGCAACAAATGCAAAAACTTCTTCCTTGACAAATTCGCAAAATGCGAAGAAACTACAGTGTTCCATATCGGAAGGGATAATCCTGTATTGCATCGCGCAGTGTCAGGCTGGGTTAGGCAGGAGGCCAACTGTGATTCAAGGTAGTGTAACCCATGCACGTTATCTCCAAGAAGAAGCTCCGTGAGTTCTGGGAGGTGCATCCGAAGGCTCGTTCTCCGCTCGAAGCGTGGTACCAGATCACGCGCCACGCCGAATGGACAAGCTTCGCCGAAGTTCGCAAGACGTTTCCGGCCGCCGATCAGGTTGGGAAGTTTAGCGTCTTCGACATCGGCGGGAACAAGTATCGCCTGATCGCGGCGATCCATTTCAACCGGAGCAAACTCTACGTCCGGCACGTGCTGACGCATGCCGAGTACGACAACGACGACTGGAAGGACGAATGACCACGGGCAGTGCCGCCATCCGCAAACTTTACGGCAAGACCGAAGACCGCTATCTCGATCTGGTCCGCCGGTTCCCGCTGCGCCCGCTGCGCTCGGAGGCCGATCTCGACGCGGCCGTGGCGATGGTCGACGAACTCCTGGATCGGGACACGCTGTCCCGGCCGGAACAGGACTACCTCGACGTGCTGGCCGATCTCGTCGAAGCTTACGAGGCCGAGGCCGTACCGATGCGGCCCGCGAGCGATGCGGAGTTGCTGCGGTTCCTGCTTCAAAACAAGGGCGTGACGCAGTCCGAGGCAGCCGCGAAATCGGGCCTCGCCGAATCGGTCGTGTCCGAAATCCTGTCCGGCAAGCGGAAGCTCAACCGAACGCAAATCGGCAAATTGTCCCGCTATTTCCACGTTGAACCAGGCGCGTTCCTCTCCGACGCATAAACGGTACGACGGCGAAAAGGACGCCGACAATATTCGTGGAATTTGCCGCGTCCCCTTCTTCTCTCATCGCTCCCTTCGCTCCCAAAGCAGCGCTTCGCGGACTCGCGTGAGGGCTTCCCCGAGCAGGTTCAACCCCTGCCACTGTGCCCGATCGTTCGCGCGGGGATCATCGGCCGCCAGGCCGATGCCCCAGACGCGGTCGTGCGGAGAGGCTTCCACGAGCGTCGTGCCGCGCGTGGCGAACAGGAGCTCCCGCTGGTCCGCGTTCTGATCGAATCGGGCGTAGTTGCCGGCGAAGACGATCCCCTCCCGGAAGAGCATCCAGACCGATTCGTCGAATCCCCGCACCGTGCGGCCGATCGCCTGCTGCTCCCGGGGCGATTCGGCTGCGAGAATCCGCTCGGCCGCGTCGCGGTCGCCGAAGAGCATCGCCTTCGCGTACATCATGTATTGCTCGGCGCAGTTGAACGCGATGCCCCCGACGACGAACCGCGCCGGGTGCCACTGGCTGAGGCGATGCTTCCAGAAGAACGTGAACGCTTCCGCCATCGCCGCGTCTCCCTTCCGGCCTGCCTTTCCATGGTACGGGCGCGAGGCGGAACGCGGTCGGAATCGCCGTAAGTCCTTACGGGGCTATGGCGCTTCCGGAAATCGGGAGTCATTCCGCGGAAGGGTGGCGCAGTGGCGGCGGAGAGACGATTCGCGCCGGCCACTACTTCCGCGCCGCGTTGCGCCGTCGGAGCAGTTCGTCGATGATCGTGCCGAGGAGCAGCGTGAGGCCGATGACGGCGGGGATGCCGTCGCTCTTCATGCCGTTCAGGTTCACGAAATTGTCCACGACGGGCATGACCATCGCGCCGAGCACCATGCCGATGGCGGTGCCCTCGCCGCCGCGGAGGCTGCACCCGCCGAGCACGGCACCGAGGATGGCGAAGAGCTCCCAGCTCGAGCCGCCGGCGTCGGCCTGGATCGACGGCATGTTCAGGAAGAGCAGCATGCCGGCAAGGGATGCGAGCGTGGAGCAGATGACGTAGACGATCACGCGCTGGCGGTCGACGTTCACGCCGGCGTACTTGGCGGCGAGTTCGTTGTGGCCGATGGCGTACCAGTAGCGGCCGTAGGCGGTGCGGTGCAGGAAGAAGCCGAGGACGAGGGCGAGCAGGATGAGCAGGACGAATTCGCCGGGGAAGACGAGTTCGCCGAGGAAGTCCTTGCCGACGAGTCCGGAGCGGAGATTGCGGATGGGCGTATCGAATTCGGGGTGGGCGGTGGGGTCGCGGGGGTCGGTGACCCAGGTACGGCTTACGGTGCCGCCGATGAGGCGGGCGAGGCCGCGGTAGACGAACATGCCGCAGAGGGTGACGAGGAACGCCTGGAGTTTCAGGCGTGTGATGAGCAGGCCATTGACGAGGCCGACGGTGGCTCCGAAGGCGAGGACGAGGGGCAGGGCGGCGTAGGGGTGGACGCCGGACTTCATGGTGACGCCGAAGAGCACGGCGGAGCAGCCGACGACGGAGCCGATGGAGAGGTCGATCCCGCCGACGATGATGACGAGGGCGGCGCCGAGCGTGATGATGCCGTACTGCCCTTGCAGGTTGGCGACGTCCATGAGGTTCCCGACGTCGCGGGCGGAGGGAGTGGTGAGGAGGAGGGCCGCGTAGAGCGCGGAGACGAGGCCCACGATGCCAAGGATGCGCGTCACGTCGAGCCTCCGGTCGCCAGCCGCATGACGGCTTCTTCGGTGAGTTGGGGTTTCGCCAGTTCGCCGGCGATGCGGCCCTCGTGCATGACGAGCACGCGGTCGGACATGCCGAGGAGTTCTTCCATGTCGGATGTAATCATCCAAACGGCGACGCCGTTGCCGGCGAGCTCGTCGATAAGGGCATAGATCTCGGCCTTGGCGCCGACGTCGACGCCGCGGGTCGGTTCGTCGAGGATGAGGAGTTTCGGCCCGCGCGCCAGCCACTTGCCGTAGACGACCTTCTGCTGATTGCCGCCGGAGAGCAGGCCGACGGTTTGCCGGGCGCTGGGCGTTTTGACGCGGAGTTTATCGATCCAGGCGGCGTGGAGTTCGGCCTCGGCGGCGCGGCGGGTGCCGAACAGGCCACCGAGGCGGTCGAGGTTCGGCAGGCTGAGGTTGAAGCCGACCGATTCGGGGACGACGAGGCCGTGGAGGCGGCGGTCTTCGGGGACGAGGAAGACGCCGGCGTCGATGGCGTCCTGCGGTCGGCGGATGCGGAGATCCTGCCCGTTGAGAGTGAGCGTGCCGCTGGCGAGGGGGCGGACGCCGAAGACGGCCTCGGCGAGTTCGGTGCGGCCGGCGCCGACGAGGCCCGCCATACCGAGAATCTCGCCGGCACGGACGTCGAAGCTGGCGGATGTGGCAGGGCCGTTGCGGTAGCGGAGGTCGCGCACTTGAAAGATCGGTTCGCCGCCGCCCTTGCGGTGATCCTTGGGGTAGAACTGTTTGAGGTCGCGGCCGACCATGAGGCGGACCATGTTCTCGTGGTCGATCTCGTGCTTGGCGAGTTCGCCGGCGTTGCGGCCGTCGCGGAGGACGACGACGCGGTCGGCGACACGTTTCACCTCGGCGAGGCGGTGCGAGATGTAGAGGACGGAAACGCCGTCGGCCTTGAGGCCGTCGATCACGCCATAGAGCGTTTCGGTTTCGCGCTGCGTGAGGCTGGAGGTCGGTTCGTCCATGATGAGGATGCGAACCTTCAGGCCGAGGGCGCGGGCGATCTCGACGAGTTGCTTCTCGCCGGGAGGAAGTGCGCCGACGCGTGCCGTGGCGCGGCTGGCGGGTAGGCCGACGCGTGTGAGCAGTTCGGCGGCGCGGGCCTTCGCCGTCGATTTGTCGAGAATGCGGAGCGGTCCGCCGTAGGTGCGCTCGCGGCCGAGAAAGAGGTTGTCCGCGACCGAGAGATTTTCGGCGAGGTTGAGTTCCTGGTGAATGAGGCTCACGCCGGCGGCGATGGCGTCGCCGGGGGTGGTGAATTCGATCGGTTCGCCGTCGAGCGTCATCGTGCCTTCGTCGCGCCGGTAGACACCGGCGACGATTTTCATGAGCGTCGACTTCCCCGCGCCGTTCTCACCGACGACGGCGAGGACTTCGCCCGGCGCGAGTGTCAGCGAGACCCCGTCGAGCGCGAGAACGCCGGGAAACTGCTTGCGGGCATTCTCAATGGCGAGGCGGGGTGGGGGCATGGAGAGAGGTGGAACCGAAGCCCGGCGGCAATAGCGCAGGGCGTTCGATGGGAATGGGAACCTACTTCTTCACGCTGGCAAGGTCGTCCCGGATCTTCTTTTCGAAGTCCACGGCCTTCGGGAACTTGATGAGCAAGCCGTTGATCGTCTGGTCCGGTCCGCCGTCCTTCGTGATGACCTGGTACGGCGTCTGGCCCTTGCCGAGGAGCTTCGACTTGTCGCCGCGGGCGACGGCGGCGAGGATCTCGACCGACTTGTAGCCGTAGTTGAACGGGTCCTGGACGACGGTGCCCTCGATCTCGCCGGTGGCGATCGACTTGAGGGTTTCGAGGTTCTCGTCGAAGCCGACGATCTTGATCTTGCCGACGAGGGACTTGGCGCGGGCGGCTTCGAGGATGGCGGGCGGGTTGTAGGCGTAGAGGCCGATCATGCAGATGTCGGAGACGCCGTCGAGCCGGCCGAGCACGTCACGGGCGTTCGTGACGGCCTTCTCGCCGGGGCCGCCGTCGGTCTTGGCTTCGCCGTCGACGAGGAAGTACTTGCCGTAATACTTGCCGGAAACGTCCTTCTTGGTCGGGTGGGTGCCGGGCTTGCCGTCGGCGTCGGGCGTCTTGAGTTCGTCCAGCACGCCGCCGCTGCGGTCGATGGCGTTCGCCGACGAATTGTTTCCGATGAACATCGCGATCGTGCCGCCGTTCGGCAGCACCTTCTTGACGAGGCGCCCCACGGCGCGGCCGGCCTCGCGATTGTCCACGCCCACATAGCACAGCCGGCCCGTGCTCTCGGCTGCGTCATTGTCCATCGTGATCAGACTGACCTTCTTGGCGATCCGCGTCAGGTCTTCTTCCTGGCCCTTCGGGTCGATGACACTCACGGCGATGCCGTTGACGCCCTGCTTCACCCAAGCTTCGATGATTGGCATCTGGATGGCGGCGTCGAGCTTTTCGGGTTGGCGAAAGAGCAGTTCGACGTTGTGGTCCTTCGCGGCCTTGTTGGCACCGGCTTCGCAAAGGTCCCAGAATGGGTCGGTGCAATTCGTGACGACGGCGATCTTTGGCCGATCACCGCCTGCGACGTTCGGGGCATTGGAGGCGCTATTGCCGCCGCCGCAGCCGGCGAGCGCGAGGCAGGTGAACGCGAGGTACACAAGACGAAGGGCCACGACGCACCCGCTTTCGGAAGGGGAGGGAATTCCTAAGGGTTGTGGAGAAAATGTACGCCGAAAGGAAAAGTCGGCAACATTCGCTGCGAATTGAAGTAGGAATTACGTCGGGGAACGGCGAGCGAAT
This sequence comes from Gemmataceae bacterium, assembly GCA_019636445.1. Lineage (GTDB taxonomy): Bacteria > Planctomycetota > Planctomycetia > Gemmatales > Gemmataceae > Limnoglobus. The sequence goes on from JAHBXO010000008.1 coordinate 101,338, forward strand.
CGCAGGGGAAGAGACAGGATCAGTTCGACCATTCCGGTTTTTGGGCGCCGCCATCGAGTTGTTGCACGACGTCGCGATTCTTGTTCAAACCGCGGAACAACGGCTCGGCGCGGGTGTAATGGGATTCGTCGAAACCCGTTGTCTTGAGCAGCTCGACGGCGATTTTGCGCGGGTCGGTCGTCTCGGCGAGGACGCGGTCGACGGTCTTCTTCGGCGTACGTTTTTCGACCGCAGCCAGCTCGGCGAGGCGGAACTGGTCGCCCGTGATGCCGCCGATCTCGCCATTGTTCGAGTGCGTCACGTCCAAGAGCGGTTCGGCATAGCCCATCCGTGCCGCGTTCCGCTTCTCGGCGATCATGCGGCCGAGTTCATGGCAGAGAACGGCCGCCAGTTCCTCGTCCGTCTTGCAACGATCGACGAGCGAATCGGAGATGAACACACTCTGCTGGCCGCGATGGAACAAGAGCGGCTCGCGATGGCCGACGGTCTGGAACGACGTGTCCACGCCGCAGAAGATGTTGGCGGAGAGGATCTGCCGGCCAATCTGGTCGACGCGCGCCGCGGCGGCGAGCGATGGTTCCTTCGCGTCCGGCACCGCGATCGGCTTGTTCACGAGGTTCCGCGCGCCCCGGAAAAATCGATTGTCGTCGCACCCTGCGAGGGCCGCGAGAACGAACATCGCCGCGATGCGCATGCGGACTCCTCCGGTTCGCGAATCGCGGCGAGATAGCATGGCGTTACCGCCGTGTCGAGCCTACTTCTTCACGCGGATCTCGTAGTGCCGGTTCGCCCGCGGGTCGACGGGCTGGTAGCTGGCGACACCTCCTGAGAGCGTGGCAACGCCATCGCGGACGGTGTAGTCGAACGGTTTGAGCGTTGTCGGGTCGAGCGGGATCGGCACGGTGCAATCGGCGAGCTTCGCGGGCAACCGGCCGCCGTGTTCGTGAGCGTACAGGCGGACGGCTTCCACTACGCGGAGATAGGCGACCCGCTGCTGAATTCGCGCCAACGCAGCCACGACCTTGCGGTTCGTCGGAATGAAGAACTGCGCGATCGGTCCGCCCTCGTCCTTCAATCGCTTCTCGGCCGCCTCCCCAGCTTTCATCGCGTCCGGGAACGGCAGGGAGCCGGTGATGAGCACCTCGTCGAGTAGCAACTCGTACTTGCGGATATCCGCCGTGACGATCGCCTGCAGGTCGGAGAAGGATTTGACATGGTCGGCCTTCATACCGGTATCGACGAGCAGTTTCCGGGCGGCGGCGACCTTCTTTGCGTCGGTCGAGCGGATCGGCGCGTCCAGGTTGTACTTCAACCGGCTGACGCCCGACGTGTTCATGACTTCCGTCATCGAGCCGGCCACGTCGTACAGCTTCATGAGGCGGTAGATCTCGCTTTCCGGCATCGGCCCGGTCGCGTCGGTGAACGGTTTGAACATGGTGTCGGAGAGGATTCGTTCGCCGCCGTGAGCCTGTCGGCTATCGAGAACGTGCGCGGGGATTTCGGTCAGCGACCAGTACAGGTTCGGGCAGTTCGGTTGCTGGATCATTTCCTCGACAGCATCCAAACAGATCGATTGGATGGCGATGCCGACGAGGAGACCGATGAGCGTGGGATGCGTTTCGAAGGATGACGCGAGACCGTAGAAGGTGCGGGCGGTGTAGGCGGCTTTTTCAAAGTCGCCGGTGCCAAGTTCGTATCGCATGCGGATTTTGAGTAGTGTGGCGTGCTCGCGCATCTTTTGGACTTCCGGCAGCAGGGTTCCGATGCCGTCTTCGCGGATGTTGAACCAGATCTGCCAGTCGGCGGTGAGTTGGCGGGCGCCTTCGTCCACGTCGCCGAGCGGTCGACCGCGGGTGTAGAAGAGCTGGTCTCCATCGAGCTTGCGATACGCGAGGCCGCCGATGATCATCGCCGATCCCAGTTCGCGGTTGCCCTTGATCTGCGCGACGAGGTCTTCGAGGACGAGGTCTCCAAGAATGTCCCGCTTCTCACGCAGTTCGCGGGTATAGAAGTTGTCCTGCTCCATGTAGGCGCGCATAAAGGTCGGCACGCGGTTGCCCGGCTTCATCTCGCTGTACTGCGGCGTGAGGTAGAATCGCGAGAGCGGGATCTTGACGCCCATCGGGTGCAGTGTCATCGGGATGGTCAGCTTGCCGTCCTTTGGCTCTCGGACGACCTTGCGGTATTGCTGGTCGTCTTTCGGTGGCGCCCAAAGGGCTTCCTTCTTGGGCTGTGCCTGTAGTGAGAGACTGCTCAACAGCATTACGACGATGGCACGCATGGGAACTCCGATCAAGGTTGGTAGTCGCGGGTGAATGCCAACAGGGGCGGTCGTAGGGGATTCTGGGAATCGGGCGCGGCACTGAGCGGTTCGGGGTTGCGGCGCAGCGCGAGCAGGCTGTACGGGTCGGCGACGGGAATCGGGGGTTCTTCGACGTCGTTCGGCGGAACGACGAACGTCGTCGGCTCAAGCTTTGGTTGTTGATTTGGAACGAACCATAGCCCGAGCGTGATTGCCTGCGTGACGGCGAGCGCGCCGGCGAGTCGCTTCCAACCCGACGACGGCTTCACTGATGAACGCCCGGCAGCGAACAGCAGCGCGTCGCGGTCCACGGCCGAAGGTGTGAAGGATTCCAGTTTGCCGATCACATCTTCGGGCATGCCGCACCGAGCCTTTCCCGCAATACCGCGATCCCGGCCTCATAGCGCCGATGCGCCGTGCTGACGGAGCATCCTGTGGCCACCGCCACTTGTTCCAGCGTCAGACCACCCCAGAGCCGCGCGACGATGACCTCGCGAGGCTCGGCCGGCAGCGCCTCAAGCGCCGCGACTGCAGCTTCTGCGTCCAACCCGTCGATTTCCCTCTCGGCGAACCATTCGACCTTCGCGACGCGCCCCTCGCGGGCCCGGCGACGGCGCTCGGTCTTGCCTGCGTCGATTGCGAGGTTTCGAACGACGCGGAAGAGCCAGGCAGTGGGATCGACCGGCGGCGGGCTTTGCAAGACGTACCGGCAGAACGCGTCCTGGACGACGTCTTCGGGCGCGGTACACCATTGCCGGGCGAAGAGCGCGAGCGCCGCCGCGTGTCGGTCGATCAATTCGGCGAGCGGCCGGACGGTCATTTCGGAAGGGAGACGACGCGGGACGGGAGATTTTCCGCTCGTTTAGATGGTTGGAGAAAAAAGAAAAGGGCCGAGCAAAGCTCGGCCCTGATCGAGTGGTCGATTCGTCGCGATTAGCGCTTCGAGAACTGCGTGCCGCGACGGGCGCCGCGGAGACCATACTTCTTGCGTTCCTTCATGCGGCTGTCGCGGGTGAGGAACTTGCCTTCGCGGAGCTTGCGGACGATGCCGATAGCGGGATCTTCCGGCGGCGCGGCGGGGACGGCTGGAGCGTCGACCTTCACGCCCTTCGGGGGGAGTGCCTGCTTGACTCCGCCGACCATGATCGGCGCGGGCAGGGCCGGCTTCGGCGCGGGCGGCAGCGGCTTGGGCTGGTTGAGTTCGCCCTTGACTTCTTTCTTCCAAGCGCGGACGGCGGTGACGTTGCCGACGGTGACGGACTTGCGTTCGGTGGGCGGCGCGAACATCACCTTGATCGCGCGGGCGATGCCCTGGCGGACGGCGTCGGCCTGGCCGGTGATGCCGCCACCTTGTGCCTTCACCGTCACGTCGAGCCGGTTGCCGAGGTCGGTGGCGACCAATGGGCCTCGCACTGCGGCGCGGTCCTTGTCTTCCGTGAAGTAGTTCTCGAGCGGACGGCCGTTGATCTGGATGCCGCCCTTGCCGTCGGAGATGCGAACACGCGCCACGGCAGTCTTCCGCCGGCCCGTGCCCAAGTAGTAGGTCTTTGCTTCTTTCTCTTTCGCCATGATCTTGCAGTGCCTCGGATTAGATCGCTTCGAGCTTGAATTCGACCGGTTGCTGCGCCTGATGGTCGTGCTGCGGACCGGCGAACAGCTTCAACTTCTTGATCTGCTTGTAGCCCATCGGTCCGCGCGGGACCATTCGCTTCACCGCGAGGCGGAGGATTTCCTCCGGCTTCTTGCGGAGCATTTCCTTGGCCGGGATGATCTTTTGGCCGCCCGCGTAGTGCGAGTACGTCTGGTAGGACTTCGTTTCCCACTTGTTGCCGGTGAACTTCACCTTGTCGGCGTTCACGACGATCACGAAATCGCCGGTATCGGCGTGCGGGGTAAACGTCGGCTTGTGCTTGCCGCGGAGCAGATTCGCGATGACAACGGCGAGTCGGCCGACCACCTGGTCGGCGGCGTCGATGACGAGCCACTGCGGCTGCGCCGTTTGCGCGTTGGCCATATACGTGGACATGGGAGCAAAAACCTTCCGAAACGGATCATCTTCAAACCAGACAGATATCATAAACCCGCGCCGCGCAACGGCAAGGGCGCGATGTGGGAAAGTTCCGCGCCCCGCAGGCGAACAATCTTGTAGTAGTAGCGAAACCCCGAAGACTCCCTGGAGGACCTGCCATGGCGCATGTCCAGACCACCAATCTCCCCCCGCTGAAACCCCACGAGATCCGGCACCCTTTCGGCTTGCCGCTCGGTTCCGTCCGCGGTTTGATGTCGATCCTCATCTGTCTCTTTTTCTGGATTCTCCTGCTGCTACCGGCCGAAACCCCGGCCAAGGCGGTCCTCGCCCATTTCTTCCTTCTAGGCCTGGTTCTACTGGCGTTCGCGTCGTCCCCGCGGCTCTCCGACAAGGACGAGTCTCCCTTCCTTCCGTGGCTCATGCGACTGATCTTCGTGGGTGGATCGATCGCCGTCGTCGCGTTTGTACTATTCACCCGAGATCCGTCGATCATTCAACAACGTCTAACCCCCGATCCGGACGAGGTCCGCATGTGGTGGATTCCGTTCCTCGGTTCGCTCGCGGGCGGGTTCAGCCTGGGTCTGGTGCTGCGGTTTTTGCTCGGGCCGCTCAATCATGTCTTTCAATCGATGCGGGCCTGGTTTTCCGTTATGGGCCTGATCATGCTGGCGTGCGAATTGGCGATCTTCTTCGCGCTCGCCAGCGGGGCCGGGAAAGTGGACGAGTTCCTGCACTACTGCCAGTGCGTGACGCTCGTGATCGTGAGCGCGTACTTCGGCACCCGCGCCTGAACGCGGGGCCGCGACGGCGGTAGCCCCCTGCCGTCGCGGTCGGCTTGCTACTGACTCACGAACACCCCGCCGCGGAAGTTCGGATCGAAGAGCAGGTTGTAGACGACCTGGCGTTGAAGGAATCCGGCTCCGAAGAGGAACTGGGAAACTTCCGCCTGGCCGAACAAACCCTGCCCCCCGGTGCCGACGATGAGCAGGCCGTTGTTCACGCCGTTCGGGATGATGGCCGCGCCCACGCTGACGCCATTCGAGTAGTTGCTGATGAACTCCTGTGTCAGGATGTCGCCGGCCCGGTTGCCCGAGAAGTTGCCGGCTAGTACGGAAGCGCCGCTATACACGGTGAACGCGCCGGTGACGCCGCGACCGGTGCCGACGGCGAGGTCGACGAAGCCGTCGCGATTGAAGTCCGCCGCCGCGACCGACAGCCCGCTGCGGATCGACGGATCGAACGCGAAGAAGTCCGCGATCGTTTGATTCGGATCGAAGCTGGTGTATTGCAATCCGCGCTGGGCGATTTGTGCGCCGCTGAGCACGCGGACGCGCGGTCCGCCACCGAAACCGGGTGCCACGACCAGGTTGGAGAATTCCAGCCCGCCGAACGGCGTGGGGCTGGCGGCCACGGAGACCCCGTTCCGGAAGCTGGGTTCGAACGCGAAGAAATTCGCGACCGTATCGCCTTCCCGATCGCTCGTGAAGTTGCGGCCCTGGAATGTCACGGCGGCACCGTCCAGAATGCGGATGCGCGGTCCGCCGCCCGGTCCGGCGCCGATCACCAGTTCCGCGTTCCCCGCGCCGGCGAAGTTGCCGGCCGCCACGTTCGTACCGCCGCGCTGTGTCGACTCGAAGGCGAAGAAGTCGGCGACCACGATCGCGTCGGGAACGGCCCCCACACCATCGAGCGGGGCGGTCGGGAATCCGAACCCCGGCGCGAACGCACGGCCATCGAAGACGCGTACCCGCGGCCCCCCGCCGACGCCGGCGCCGACGATCACATCCGCGACGTTGTCCCCGGTTACGTCGCCGATGGCGGCGTTCACGCCGCCCGTGAACGAATTCTCGAACGCCAGAAAGTCCGCGACCTTCACGCCGGTCGTCACGTTGAAGATCTGCAGCCGTGGCGGGCCGCCCGAACCGCTTCCGACCGCGAAGATCGACGCCGCCGCCGGCGTCTCGCGTGTTTCCAACTGTTCCGAGTTCAATCGGACCGACGGTGTGTTCTTCATGGCGCAGTTCCCCGTACGAGCGATGCGGCGCTTATATCCCGCCCATCCGTTGCGGCAAGCCGAACACGGCCCGCATGCAAGGTTCGGATTGTCGGACCGCCCGCGCGCGGTTATAGGCTCCCCCCATGAACCGCGCCTCCTGGCTCCTCTTCGCTCTCTTCGCCGGTGCCGCTTCCGCGAACGGCCAGTCGCCGAAAAACCAGGTCGTCGTCCTCGACGACGGCACCGTGCTCGAAGGCGTCGTGCAGACCGCGGACAAGATCGTCCGTGTTTCGCCGGTAAAGGGAGTCGCCCGAGTCGTCACGGCGGCGCAGGTGTCCTTCATCGGCGATTCGCGCGAGTCCGCCTATGACTTCGTCGCGAAGAACGTCGATGCGAACACGCCCGACGGCGCGCGACGCCTGGCCGTATGGTGCGAAAAGGCCGGCCTGCCGGACAAAGCTCTCGTTCACGCCAAATCCTACGCGGTCCTTGCGCCCAACGACTCCGCCGTACGGGACTGGATCGCCACTCTTGAAAAGCGGTCTACCACGAAGCCGGTTGAAACGAACCGATCGGCGACTTCCGTGCGGGCGCCCGTCGAACTCGCAAGTGGTTCGGCGGTCGCTTTCGCCGCGCGTATCCAACCGATTCTCTCGAATCAGTGCGCAAGCTGCCACGCCGCGAAAGATTATTCGGGAGCCTTTCAACTGGGCCGTGTCGCTCAGGGTTATGCAAACCCGGAAGTTGCCGCGGCGAATCTCAAGGTGGCGACATCCCAACTCGAGGTCGATGATCCGGCCAACAGTCCTTTACTGAAGTACGCGCTTACGGCGCACGGCGGGCAGAAACGACCTGCGTTCCCGAACCGCGACGCCATCGCCTATCGCCATCTCGAAGCGTGGGTGTTCGAGACGCTTCCGAAGAGGGATACGACGAGAGGCTTCGCGACAGAGTCGAAGCCCGCGGCCAAGCACGAACCGGTCGACGCGCCGACGGCGCTGCCCGGCGCTGTGGTCGGCGAGTTGGGGCGACCGGCGGTCGTTTCGACAGCGACCGTTCCCGCCCACGTCGTACCACGACCGGTACCCACGGTACCCAAGTCCGCCGCGAACGCGAACGACCCGTTCGACCCGACCGAGTTCAATCGTCGGCCCAAGTCGTCCGCAAAATAACGTAACATGACGGCATGGACTTCCTCGACCGATTCGCCGTACCGCTGCCTGTCCGGCCAGCGTCGTTTCAGATTCTCTTCGACGATCTTTCAGACCTGTCCGCCGATGGTTTGTCCGCGGCCCTGCGCGACTACCACCCGGAACTAGCCGCCGCAACCGTGGAATTCGTATCGGCGGCGGCGTTTCCGGTCGACTCCATCGGCTTGGCCCCCGACGGCCCGCCACCGGCGATCCTCGGTCTCGCGGAGTGGGGCGAACATTCGATCCGGCTCGTGGCGTACGACGCGCCCATGCCATCGAACGCCGTCGAAGCGTGCCTGAAACCCGCGCTCCTGCCGCCGGAATTTAAGGCCCGTGCCCGGGCACACCGCGCCCACATCTTGCTCTATTACGCCGGCCGTGCCGCCGACCCGCTCGAACAGCGCGTCGCGCTCGGTTGCGTCGCCGGCTCGCTCGCGCACTTCGGTGCCATCGTCACCCTCAACGAGGAAGCCCGCGCCGCCATTGCCAGCTTCGCTCTCACCGCGGACGACGATGACGAGGACATGCTCGCCACGCTGCGCACGCTCCCCGTGCCGTTCCTCTACGGCGGCTTTGCGAAAATGGAACTCACCGGCGTGCCCGGCGTCTGGATCCGCACGTTCGCGTCCCCGCGCATCGGCTTGCCCAACCTTGCCTATCATGCCGATGGCCACGCCGACGGCGAACGCGTCTTCCAACTCTTCGGTGCCGTGCTCGGCTACCTGCGCGAGACCGGCGTACCGCTCGAATCCGGTGAACGCATCGGCGTGGACGACGACCGTCAGCTCGCCGTCCGCGCCCCCGACGACCGCGAATGGTGGCTTGACGGCGATGGGCCGATGTGGGTTTTGGAAGAAATTCGGAACGCGGAATTCGGAATGCGGAGTCAAGAATGAAAACCAGCATGACGTTATTCGCGTTACTCGTGATTTCGTCGCCGGTGTTTGCCGGGTTGCACTATTCCGGGGAGACGCTCAACGCCCTGCCGGCGAAGTGGCGCGGCTTCCTCACGGATCACCGCGCGCTGCGGCTGCTCGCCGCCCCGAAGGCGGCATCGATCGTCGCCGAGACCTACGCCGAAGCGTTGAACAAGCTGGAAGGGGCGGTCCGCACGCGGAAGCTCTCGGCCGACGAGACCGCCGACCTGGGCGCGATACTCGTCCGTCTTGGCAAACCCGATCAGGCGGTCGAACTCCTACGCCCGGCGGCGCGCCAGCACCCCCGGCACTTCCGCCTCGCGGCGAACCTCGGCACCGCGTGGCAGCTTGCCGGGGACCTCGAACAGGCCGAACTCGCCCTCGCCGACGCGCTCGAACTCGCTCCCGCCGAATTGCGCTCCGCCGAGGCCGCCCACCTCAAACTCGTCCGGCTCCGCCGCAAGGAAGGCAAGGCACCGGCCGATGCCCCGGATGCGCTCTTCGAGAAATCGCCCGACGCCGCCGTCGTCCAGCGGCTCGCCCTTTGGCTCCCGGCCGACGGTCGCATCCTCTGGCAACTCGCCGAAATCGCTCACGCCGCCGGCGACCTCCGCACCGCCGCCGCCATGCTCGACGGCTGTGTCGTCGAGTTCGGCATGAAGTCCGAAACGCTGCGGAAAAAACGGATAGAGTGGCGCGCCGCCGTCGACGAGCTGGACCGCCGCGGTCACAATACCGCCGATCGTGGCACCCTCGCCTTCAAGTCAACGCGCCCGATCGCGCGGACCTTCGACGAATCCCGTCTTCCGGCTATCAACCCGAACGGCCCGACCGAACTGCCCTGGCCCGCGCTCGCGGAAACGACGCTCGGCAAGGCGTTCACGCCCAAACACCTGAAGTTCGTCGATGCGCTCGACGGCAAATCGGTGTCGATCGTGGGCCATGTCCGCCCCACGACCGCGGACACCGAACTGACCGCGTTTTTGTTTACCGAGTTTCCGATCGGCTGCTGGTTTTGTGAACTGCCGGAACCGACGGGTCTGATCGCCGTGGAACTGGCCGATGGAAAGACGACGGACGCGGTCAAGACGCCCGTGAAGGTGACGGGAACGCTCAAGTTGAATCGCAACGACCCGGAGGCTTACCTCTTCTCGATCGTCGAAGCCCGCGTCGGCGCGGCGGATTGACCGGTCACTCCGCCGGATTTGGTAGCAGGATCACGGAACCATCGAGCATCGGCACCATTAGCATCTTTCCGTTGCCGACCGGTGTGGCAGGCTGGCGAGGCAACAGGTCCGCGTTCTCGGAGCGGATCGAACCCAGCTTGTCGCCGGTTGTCTGATCGTAAGCCACGATTCCGCCACCGATGTCGGTGACGAGAAACGCGGACTTGTGAGCAACGATGCCGAGCGTGTCTGCGGCCCCGAGGCGGCGGGCGATCCAGATTGGTTTGTCGGCTGCGGGTGCGATGGCGACGATGTGGCGGTTCTCCACGGAGTAGGCGACGACCAGCCCGGCCGGCCCCCTTCCAACCACGAACCCCGTACTCGGTTTCCCGGCGGGGATGGAATTGTCCGGGTCCTCCTTGTCGGTACGCCAGCGGCGCATCGGTTCGCCGACGGCGTCGCCATCGTACATCCAAACGTTGCCGGCGGGATCGGCGACGAAGAGCCGACGCTCGTTCGCGCCGATCGATACGAGCAGCGGCGCGAAGGGAATCCGTTCGCGGAGGATCCAGGGCCCGGCCACCGCCTTCCAGTCGGTGGCCGTCGTCCATTTCCATCGCGTGACGCGCCCCCCGCCGTCGGTCGCGAGGAATTCGTCGTTGGAGAAGGAGGAGACGTGGCACGGTTCGGAGGCTGGCACGCCCTCCCCGCGCCACATCGGCCCTTGCAGGAGCTTGGTCGCGCCGGGTTCAAAGCGGTAAAGGAAGCCGTCGGCGCAGGGGAAGACGACGCCCTTGCCGGTCGGCACGGGGGCACCGGCGAGTTTGTCGGCGAGCTGAACGAGTTCGTCCGGGTCGGCTTTTCCGCTGCCAATTCGTCGGACGCGCAATCGCAGCGAGTCCTTCTCGCCGCGCTCGGCGACGAGTGCCCAGAGGGTCTGGCCATCCTCCGTCGCGCAGACTTTCGCCGGGGCGATCGGTTCGGCGGTCGGTGGCGCGAGGGTCCACGCCGATTGTGCCGTGGTCGTCGAGCGGGAGAACGAATCGAGCGCGGCGTTGGGCACGGCGTAGACGCCGGCGTCCTCGTCAGCGAGGAGGTTTGCGTCTCCGAGGGGGATGGGCCGGGCGGGCGGGGCGAGCCCGAGCTTGCGCTGCCAGCGCGGCCGACCGTCTCGCGTGTCGAACGCCAGGGCGCGAACCCCGTCGGAATCGTCGGATCGCACGACCACGAACGCGATCTCGCGTGCGAGATTCAGTTGTGGCGACTGCACGGGGATCCCGGCCGTCAACGGCAGCCCCGCGGTGTTCACCATCAAGCCGAGCTGTGGGGACACGCCCAGACGGAGCCGGTGCAGTTTCGAACGGGACAGCGCCCAATATGTATCTTCCTCCGCGGAGATACTCAGTCCGGCTATCGGCATCTTTGGATCGGTTGGCAGCGGCACGGACGGGATCGCGTAGATGTTCGCGTCCAGGTTGCCTGGCTGGTTCGTTCCGAACAGCCCGAACGCGCCCGAATCGGTGACAACGGCGACGCGCTCGCCGTCGGTGTGCGGCGGGAAGACGACGTGACCGGACATGGTGACGGAGCCGGCGAGTGGCGGCGCGATCTCCGGCGGGCCGACGGCGGGATCGAACGCTTCGGCCGGCGTGATGGGGAATCCGCGCAGCCGCGTCGTCTGCGTGCCGTCGGTTTGCGCGAGGATCAGGTAGCGGTTCGCCTTCGACTCGCCGGCCGGGCCGGTGATGACCGGCGGCACCTTGAGCGAGAGGTCGGGGTGATCGGTGGAAAGGACCTGCACACAGCGCACCGGCTGGCGATTGCCTTCGGAATCGTAAGGTTCGGTCTGAATGGCGAAGACGCGACGGGCCTCGGCGGCGACGAAGATCGTACCCGACCCCGGCTGGCGGACGCCGCCCGGCCCGATGCGCTGGCGAAGCTGGATTCGGCTCAGTCGGCTGCCGGTGCCGGCATCGATCTCGACGACCGTGCCGAGTTCGTCTCGCAATGGCAGGTAGACGCGACTGTTGACCACGATCGGCCGCCCGGCAATGGGGGCTTCGAGGGGCTGGAACCACTTCGGTTCCCCGGTTCGGGCCGCGAAAGCTGCCAGTCCGAATCCGCTCCGGTCGATCGGTACGAGAACCAGTTCGGGAATGCCCGGTCGTTCCGACACGCGTGCCGGAACATCCTTAATCGACCGCCCGACCCGTATTGCCCACAACAGGTTCCCGCTCGGCGGGTCGAACGCGTACAGGATTCCCCGCGCCGTGGCAAAGAACACCTCGGGCGGCGCATCCGGCGGCACGATGACTGGCAGCGTCGATTGACCGACCGGCGATGCCGTGAAGAGGAGTCCGCCGGCCGTGTCCGCGGGCATCTCCTGCGGCGGTCGGAAGTCCACGATTCCGCGGATCAGCCGACGAAGTTCCGCCTTCGCCTCGACGATCAGTTGCAGGGCTTCGGCGTCGGTCTCGAAACGGTGCTGCTTGAGGCTCGCGACGAACTCGGCGATGCGTTGGTCCGTCGGCTCCTTCGCGAGATCGCGATAGGGATCGATGACGCCGAGGCGTTCGCGTTCGCGCAGGAACAGCGCGGTCAGATCCTCGAAGCGCTTGCGCTGATCGTCCAGCGGCTTCACGTCCTTGATGCGGTATTTCTCGACAAGCGGGATGAGCCGCCGGCCCTTGTCCACCGACTCCTCGGCGGCGTCGAGCAGTTCCCGCTTCGCCCGTTTCGGCAGGAAGTTCTTGTGGTTCCAGTCGGCGTTGTCCGCGTAGGCGTCCACGACCTTGCGGCCGGCCTCGAAGACGTCGTACCCATAGCCAGTGTCAGTCGGCTTCGCGAGCGGCGAGTCGCCGTACTCCTTCAGGAACTCCTCGAACTTCTTCTGCCCCTCGCCGGGGTTTTCCCGGATGATGACCGTGGAAACCGTTGTGTGGACGTCGCTGAGTTTGCCGAAGAAGACGTACTTCGCGATCTCCTCGCTGGCGGGGAAGTCCGTCTGGAGTTGGTCGTAGAGCTTCTTCGCCTCGACGTAGCCCTGGTTCTTGAATTCCTTGTCGGCCTTCTCGACGAGCATCTTCTCCTTGTTGATTTCGTTGAGGTACTGCTGGACGACGGCATAGACGATGGTACCGAAGACGGCGAGGATCAAGCCGAGCAGCGCCCACATCCAGACGCCGTACCCGCGGCGGGGCTTGATGCCGAAATCCTCTTCGCTGTCGGTTTCGTCGCGGCGGGGTTTCTTGCGTTCGGTCGGTGCTTCGACCGGGACGGGCGGCGGGGCTTGTCGGCGCCAGTTCGCCTCGCGCGGGGAATCGACGACTTCCGCCACCACGTCGGCCATGACTTCTGGCGCCGCCTCGGGGCCGATATCGAACCGGGTCGGTTCGAGACCCTGTGGCGCCTTCGGTGCCTTTGGTGCCTTTGGTGCCTTCGGCGAGCGGCGCGGCCGATCGACCGGTTCGGGCGCGGGTCCGGCCGATTCGCCTTCCAGAATTGGTACCAACGGTTCGTCCTGAATGCGCGATTCCGGTAGCGGTTTGGGATCGTCCGTCAGGATCGGTTCGAGAAGTTCCGTCACGACGGTAGGTGCCGATTCTCCTTCGAGGATCGGCACGAGGGGTTCTTCAACCGCAGGCGGAGCGACGGCGCGGACCGTGAAGATCTCCCGGCAGTCCCCGTTCGGGCACCGCATGGATTTCCCGGCGAGGTCGGGTTGGAGATTGAACCGGCTTTCGCAATGCGGACATTCAACGACAATCGTCACGGCGAATCCCCGACCAAAGACGTGCGGGAGGCGGCCACGGTAAAAGTTTACGCGAAACCGTCGACGGACGAAATGGCGAATCCCGCGGATCGGGACTCAGCGTGCGGCCGGAGCCTTCACGACCGGCGGGATGTGGGGCGCGGAGTGGCGGGCGCGGTCCCAGACCATTTGCGGGTACAGGCCGATTGCGAGCGTGGCGACGGCACAGACCACCGCCGCGAATAACGCGGAACCGCCACGACCGGGAGCCTCGGGTCGCAGTGGGCTGCGGAGGAATACGGCCCCGAGGATGCGAAGGTACACCACCGCGCCGATGGCCGCGTTGATCGCGGCGACCACGACAAGGATCCGGTAGGCGGTGCCCATGCCGTTCACGGTGGGGGCGTCGAACAGGCCCACGAAGAGGGCCAATTTGCCGGAGAATCCGGCGGTCAGTGGCATGCCGACCATGCTCAGCAGGGCGATGAGCAGGACGGCGGCTGACACGGGATGGGTGCGGTGGAGGCCGGCAAGGTCGTCGACCGATTCGGCGCCGCCCTCATCGTCGGATCGGTGGATCAGAACCGCGAAGACCGCGAGGGTCATGAGGGCATAGGCGACGAGGTAGAAGAGGATCGCGTCGAAGCCGTTCGAGTAGCGGGGCCGGTCGTCGCCGGTGAAGGCGGTGGCCGTCACGAGGCCGAGGAGCATATAGCCGGCGTGCGCGACGCCGGAATAGGCGAGGACACGCTTGAGGTTGTCTTGGAGGAGCGCCATCGCGTTACCGAGCGTCATGGTCGCCGCGGCGAGCACCCAGAACATCAGGGGTACCTGCGTAGCGACGGGGAAGGGCAGGTCGCCGAACGGCCGTTGATTCAAACCGAACAGGTTCGCGAGCGCGAAGAACCCGGCGATCTTCGGGAGGACGGCGAGTTGGGCGGCGACGGACGTCGGCGCGCCCTGATAGACGTCCGGGGCGTAGTAATGGAACGGCACGGCTGTGATTCGGAACGCAATTCCGGCGACGGCGAACACGGCCGCGAGCACGCCGAGGGGCGAGATCGCCTGCGCGTTCGCGGTGGCGAAGGCCGATCCGATCGCGGTGAGGTTCGTGCTGCCAGCGAGACCGTAGAGGTAGCTGAACCCGAACAGGGTCACGGCCGACGACAAAACACTGAGGAGAAAGTACTTGACCGCGGCTTCCTGCCCCGGCTTGCCGCGCGTGGGCAAGTAGAGCAGGACGTAGGTCGGGATGCTGATCATTTCGAGGGCGAGGTACAGAAACACGAGATCGTTGGAGCGGGCGACCAACGACGTGCCGGCGAGCGCGACGAGCAGGCAGCCGAAGTATTCGGCGGCGATTCCCCGTGTTTCACGTAGCGAGAGGAAAACGAGGACGAACCCGACGCCCATCACCAGCCAGCGAGCGAAGACGGCGGCCGGTCCCGCCAGGATCGGCGTGTAGACGGCGGGGGCCGTGACGGCGGGCAGGGCGGCGTCTTCAAGGAACGCGAGGGCTGCCGCGGCGGTCAGTCCGCCGAGTGCGATCACGGCGTGCAGGAAGCGGTTTGACGCGAACAGTCCGGCCAGGAAGAGCAGGCACGCGGTGCCCACGAGCGCGATCTCGGGCAGGACCAGCTCGAAAAGCCCGGTCAAAGCATGGATCCGCGCGGGGTCGGTCAGCGGGTTCACTCGTCGGTCTCGCTACTTCGGGGGGGCGGAATTCGCGGTCACGGGGCGGATGCCACCGTCGACGCGCGGGGCGTTTGGCGCGGGGGCGAATACCGTCTCGGTTTCATAAACCGGCTTGGCGTTCGGGTCCAATCGAAACCGGGCCCGATCGACGATTCCGGCCAGCCGCCTCGCTTCAGGTGAGATCACGTCGAGAAGCGGCTGCGGGAACAGTCCCAAGCCCACGCAGAGCGCGGCCAGGGCGGCGATCGGGATGAGTTCGCGGGAGTGAACGTCGCCGGTGGGCGGGACGCCATCGGTGGCCGCGGGAGGTTCGTGAACCGGACCGAAGAACACGCGCCGCAGCATGGTGAAGGTGTACCACGAAGCGAGCAGCACGCCGACTGCGGCGACAACCGCGAGGCCATAGCCGGCGATGGCGATATTGCGTGGATCGAACAGGCCGGCGAGCATGAGCATTTCGCTGACGAAGTTGCAAAGGCCGGGGAGGCCGACGCTGGCGAGGGCGATGACGATGGAGTAGAAGGCGTATCGCGGATATTTCGCCCAGAGGCCGCCATACTGGTTCGCGTCCAAGGTCCGGTATCGGCGGGCGAGGAAGGCCAGCAATACGAAGAGCGCTCCGGCGGTGAGGCCGTGGTTGACCATGTGGAGGACCGATCCGGAGATCCCCTCCCGGTTTAGGGCGAACAGCCCGATCGTGAGGAAGCCGAGGTGGGACACGCTGCTATAGGCGGCGAGGAGCTTGAGGTCGCGCTGGGCATAGGCGCACAAGGCGGCATAAATCACCCCGATCGCGCCAAGCGTGCCGAACCAGGGCAGACCGTACAGCACGCACATTTCCGGGGTGAGCGGGATCACGATGCGGACGATGCCGAACGTGCCGAGCTTCGCGAGGATGGCGGAAAAGACCATCGTCACCGCGAGCGGAGCCTCGCCATACGCCGAGGGAAGCCAGGTATGGAACGGCACAATGGGGATCTTCACGGCGAAGCCGGCCATGAGGGCGAGGAAGATCCAGAACTGCAGGGAACGTCGTTGGGATTGCGAGTCCCGTGCGGCGGCGAGTTCTTTTTCGGCCGCAACTCGCTGGCCGGGTGTCGCTTTCGCCAGACGTCCCTCCGCGTGCTGAACCGAGTGGTGAGCCATGGAGTCCCACATGCTGACGTTTTTCATCAGGATGGGAATCGAGAAAGTGACCGTTCCGGGCTTGCCGTTGAAGTAGGCGTTCTCGGCCATCTCGCGGGAGGAGCTAGCCATGCCACGCGCCGTCGGTTCGAAGTAGAAAGGCTTGTTGGTGGTCGGGTGGATCGGGATCGGATTGGTGAGGACGACGCCGATGATGCCGACGAGCGTAAACAAGCTTCCGAAGAGTGTGTAGAGGACGAACTTGCGGGCCGCGTCGCGTCGCGCGCCGCCGGTGCCCCACTGGCCGATCAGGAAGTACGAAGGCACGAGAGTGAGTTCGAAGAAGATGTAGAACAAGACGATGTCGAAGGAGGCGAACGCGCCGCCGACGGCCGACTGGAGCGCGAACAGCCATGCGTAGAACGATGCCGGCCGTTCGTGAATCGTGCCCCACCCCACGAGCACGGCGAAGAAGAACATCAGGCTCGTCAGGCCCAGCAACAGGATGTTCAGGCCATCCAGACCAACGAAGAATTGGACGGCCGGGGCCGAGACGCCGTCCGGCGCGAGCGACATCAGGATCCAGTTGGTCCCGTAGGTAAAGACGTCCGAGTTCGTCGCGCTGCCGGGGTCGCCCGGCACGATCTTGGGTTGAAACTGGAAGGAGAGCATGGTTTCGTGTTGGACGAAACCGGCATAGAGCACGAAGAGGGCGACGGTGAGCAGGACGTGCGTCGCGGAGGCCACGATAGCCGTGCGTCGTGCGGCCGCCGGACCCGCTCGCCCCGCCAGCAGGACGATCGCGGCGGCTCCCAGCGGTGCGAACAGCACCGCGAGGAGGAGCGATCCGAGAAGAAAGTTCATCGTCATGGCGGGGCCGGTTGCGGGATCAGCGGGACACTTTGAACACGACGAACAACGCGAAGACGGTCAGCCCCAGCACCATGCCGAGGGCGTAGAACTGCACGAGGCCGTTCTGGAGCGGCCGCAACAAGGCGGCGAACAAGCGCGGCACGTATGAGATCAATCGCGCCAGGGAGTCGAGCACGCCGTCGAACTGGCGCGAACCGGTCGCCGCGATCTCCGCAGGCTTCACGACCAAACCCTGATAAATCTCGTCCACGTAGACCTTGTTCAACGACAGGGCATGGACCGGTTTCATCCCAGTGGGCAGGTCGGCCAGTTCTCCTTTGCGGAACAGGGCGAAGGCTCCGGCGAGGCCGAGGAACGCCGCCGCGGTGCCCATCCCCGCCACGCTCCAGTTGAAGTGCGGCGACGACTGCGATCGCACGACGTGTGCCGCTTCGTAGTTGCGGTTCGCCTGCTGGATCGCGGGGGTCTTCGCGAGGAACTTGCTGAAGCCGTGTTTGGTCAATTGTTCCACGGCCAGCCCGGCGAACAGGGCGCCGATCGCCAGAACCACGAGCGGCACGAGCATCACGCGAGGGGACTCGTGCGCGTGGTGGCCGGCTTCCTCCGGGATGCGCTCCGCGCCCCAGAAGGTCAGGAAATAGGCACGGAAGGTGTAGAAGGCCGTCATGCCAGCGGTCAGCAAAGCGACTCCGAACACGAAGATGAACACGAACCGATAGTGCAGGGCATGCTCGCCGGCGTGATGGAGCGAATCCAGAATCTGATCCTTGCTCCAGAAACCGGAGAGCAACGGCAGGCCGGCGAGGGCGGCGCAGCCCACGAGGAACGTCGCGTGCGTCACGGGCAGGAGTTTGCGCAACCCGGCGAATTTCCGCATGTCGATGACACCGCCCATCGCGTGCATCACAGAGCCGCTGCCGAGGAACAGTAGCGCCTTGAAGAAGGCGTGTGTGAACAGGTGGAAGATCGCGGCCGCGACGGCGATGCTTGGCGTGATCGCGCCCGCGGTGCCGAGAGCCATGAACATGAAGCCCAGCTGGCTGACGGTGGAATAGGCGAACACGCGTTTGAGATCGGTCTGGGTGAGGGCGATGAACGCCGCCAGAAGCGCGGTCAGACCGCCGGTCACACAGACATAGGCCTGAACATATGGCACCTGAACGAAGATCGGCGAACACCGGGCGAGGAGGTACACACCGGCCGTCACCATGGTCGCCGCGTGAATGAGCGCCGACACGGGAGTCGGACCCTCCATCGCGTCCGGCAGCCAGACGTAGAGCGGCAGCTGAGCCGATTTGCCGACGGCCCCGCAGAACAACAACAGGCACGCCGCCGTCAGGGTTCCATGGCTGGCCGGATTCTTGGCCAGATGTTCAAAGATTGCGGACAGGTCGGTGTGATAGCCGCCGGCGCTCCAGAGCAGGAAGATGCCGAGCACGAACCCCACGTCGCCCAGTCGTGTGACGAGGAACGCCTTGCGCGCCGCCGCGGCGGCCGAAGGCTTCGCATAGTAGTAGCCCACCAGAAGGTAGCTACAAAGTCCGACACCTTCCCAGCCGGCCAGCAGCAGGAAGAAATTGTCCGCGAGCACGAGCAGACACATGCAGAGCACGAAGAGTGCCATGATGGTGAAATAACGGGCGTAGCCGTCTTCGCCGTGCATGTAGCCGGCGGAAAAGAGCGCGATCCAGGTGGCCACGAAGGTGACGGTCGCGAGAAGGATCGCCGAGAGCGGGTCGATGGCGAGGCTGAAGGTCACTTTCAACCGACCGGCCTGAAACCAGGTCGTCGGTTGGTCCTTGAGGTTCAGGTCGATGTAGGGGTAAGAGCCGGCGAGATCGAGCGAGAGGCCGGGAGTTGGGCCGGCGGGACCGTTCGCGTAGACGTCGGCAAGGATGTTCAGGGCGAGGACCGCCGAAACGCCGAACGCGAGAATCGCCGGCAGGTGCGCGAACCGACGCAGGCCGACTCGCGCCAGGATCGGCGTCAGCAACGTCGCGCCGAGCAGCAGCGCGAGGATCAGGATCGCGAGGACCGCGCTAGACACCGGCTGCCTCCTGGGGTTTCTTGCCGGCCACCGGCAGTTTCGGATCGTCGGCCAATTCCGGCAGGGAGGCGGGCAGCCGTTCGGGGTCGATCGTCGCCGGCACCCCGGTCTCGCGGAGCGACTGCCATACGGTGGCGTCCAAGGATTTCGAACGCCGGTAGAGGGCGATGAACAACGCCATCGCCAGCCCCGCTTCGCACGCGGCCACTGCGACCACGAAGAGTGCGAACGACTGCCCCGAAAGGTTCGCGTGGAAACGCGAGAACGCCAACAGGTTGATGACCACGCCCTGCAGCATCAGTTCCGCGGACAGGAACATGGTGATGAGGTTTCGCCGCGTGAGGAACCCCACGAGACCCAACGCGAACAGGACGGCCGCGACCGCCAGATAGTGCCACACCGAGATCACGCCGGGGCCCCCTTCCGGCCTGCGATCACCACCGCGCCGATCGTGGCCACGAGCAGGATCGTCCCGGCCAGTTCAACGGCGAGCAGGTAGTCGGTGTAGAGCGCATAACCGAGGCTCGCGACATTTCGGGCCGGAAGCTCGCCCCGCGCCGCCAGCAACACTGTCGACTCTCGCAGCGCCGCCAGTTCCTTCGTCGCAGCCGCCAGTTCCTCGGCGGTCGCGGTGGGCTTGACCGACAGGTTTTCAACGGCGTCGAACGTCGCCCGAGCCTGGGTCCGCAGTTCCTCCGCGTTCTTGCGGATCGAAACGGAATTCGGATCGACGAGCAGGGACAGGCGTTCGGGAATCGAGCGATCGGCACCCAGGGTCTTGTCTTCGACCGTTGCGAGTGGAAAACCGAGCCGGTCCGCGAACGCGTCCCGCAGGCCGCGAGTCTTCTCGTGGAGTTCGTCCTTCGTCTTCGCCGTCGCGGCCTCGCGCAATTGTTCGCCGAGTGCGAGCAGCGCCGCGCGATCCTCCGCCGTCAGCGGTCGTGCCGGCAGCGGCAGCGTTGGCTGCCCAGCGTCCGCTGCCGCCGTCGGGCTACCGAGGTACAAGGCGAACAGTACCAGACCGAGGAAGGCGAACCCCGCCAGGCTGCCGAGCATCGGCTCGCGGGAACGGTCGTTTTCGTCCGAGGATCCGCTCGATTGCGAGAGCATCAGCACGAACAGAAACGTGACGATGATCGCCCCGGCGTAAATGACGATCGTCGCCGCCATCAGGAACGGCGCGGCGAGCAACAGGAACAGCCCGCAGACGGAAACGATGACGAACGCGAACGCGATCGCACCGCGGGCCGGATTCCGCTGGGTGACGAACACCGTCGCGAAGAAACACGCCCCGCCCGCAAAGAGCCAGAACAGGATTTGCTCGACCGTGCCTTTTGCCGGATCGCCGAACTGTCGAAGCGTCCAAGAGACGAGCACGACAGCGGAGGCGATGGCGGCGAACACGCCGAACGCGATCGAACGTCCCTTCGGCTTGGGCAGCAGCGAAAAAATCGCCAGCGCGCCGAGCACTGCCGCGGCGGCCAGTTGGCCGACGGCGTTCCCGGATGTCGTGGCGGCAAGAAGATTCATATCTGGCTCGTGTAAAGATTCACAAGCAACGCGGGGGAGTTATACGACTGCGACCGCCTGTTGTCTTACGCACCCGGCGGCGGCTCCGACGCCGGGCCCAGCGCCCCAGCCCGTGTCCGCACCGGGTCCGTCCCGGCTTTCGTCGTCACGTCGAAGACACTCAAGAGCTTTTCCTTGTCGAAGATCATCTGTTCGCGGCTCAGGCCGGTGAGGTCGTAGAGCGTCGTCAGCTCGATCGCGTCCACGGGGCAGGCTTCCTCGCACATGCCGCAGTAGATGCAACGGAGTTCGTCGATGACGAACGTCTCGGGATATTTTTCGCGATCCTTCCACGTCGCCGGGGCCGGGGCCGCGACGATGTCGATACAGTGCGCCGGGCACGCCGTCGCGCACATGTAGCAGGCGACGCACTTCGTGCGGCCTTCGTGATCGCGGTTCAGTCGATGCACGCCGCGATAGTTGCCGGGCAGTTTCGGCTCCTGCTCCGGGTACTGCTCGGTCAGCGTCGGTTTGAACATGTGGCCGACGGTGGTGCGCAACCCGTCCGCAATGGCGGGGAGGTAGAGCTGCCCGAGGAGTCCGAGCTTCGGCTCCTGCAGCCACACCACGTCTTTTTCGGCGATCGGCATACTGGTACCGCCACTTAGCGTCTTCGCCCCGGAGGGGCGCTCGAATGTAGCCACAGGTGGAGCGAAGCCCAACCCGTGGATGTCGTCGGCCACCGCATCGCCCCGGAGGGGCGAAGGGGCGCACCATCGTCCATCTGCCCCTAACGGGGCAGAAAGACCATCACAACTCGACCACGGGTTCCGCTTCGCTCCACCCGTGGCTACAATCCCCGGCCCCATCCGGGGCCGAGAACGAAAACCTAAACCACGCCCGCTGGCAACCCGGGCGGCAGCTTCGTCACCTTCCGTTTCGGAGCCGTCACATTGCCGCCCGTCACCACCCCCCAGAATCCGGCGCCGACGAACAACCCCACGTTCGCCACCGTCATGCTCCACAAGGGCAGGGCGAACTGTAGGATCAACAGCGCGCCGACGAGGTTCAAGAGCGCGAGCGGAATCATCACCTTCCACGCGAGGCTCATCAGTTGGTCGAAGCGGAATCGCGGGATCGTCCAGCGGACGAGCAGGAACAGACCGATGAACGCGAACATCTTCGCCGCCAGCACCACCAGCTTCAGGACCACGCCGACGATCGACGTGTCGGCCGCACTCGTGACGCCGGGTAGGTGCCAACCACCGAAGAACAGGCAGCTCATCAGGAAGCTCGTCGTGATCATGTGGGCGTACTCGGCCAGCAGCAGCATGCCGAGCTTCAAGGACGAATATTCGGTGTGATAGCCGCCGACGAGTTCCTGTTCCGATTCCGGCAGGTCGAACGGCAGACGGTTGCACTCGGCGAAGACGCTGACGAGGAACAGCAGGAACGCGAGCGGCATCAGGAAGACGTTCCAGGTGCCGTTGATCTGCTGGTTGATGATCGTCTCGGGGTTCAGCGACCCGGCGAGCAGGACGACGCCGAGGATGCTCATGCCGAGCGGGATCTCGTAGCTGATGATCTGGGCCGACGACCGCAGCGAGCCTAGCAGGGCGTACTTGTTGTTGGCGCTCCACCCGGCGAGGATGACGCCGTACACGGCCAGCGAGCCGACGGCGAACGTGTAGAGGATGCCGATGTCGAGGCCCGGCGCGATCGCGAAGCTGAATTGCTCCGAGTACGCCTGCTGGGCCGCCTCGTACTGTGCGAGCGGCGTCGAGCCTTCGACTTTGGCGGTCAGAGTGGGGGGCGGGGCGGGCACGGTGCCGCCGACCGGCACGACGGCAATGGCGAGCATGGCCGTGCCGAACGCCACCATCGGCGCGAGCAGGAAGAAGACCTTGTCCACGTGCGCCGGGATGACGTCCTCCTTGAGGAACATCTTCCCGCCGTCGACGATCGGCTGGAGCAGGCCCCACGGCCCGACGCGGTTCGGCCCGAGCCGGTCCTGCACCCACGCCGCGACCTTTCGCTCGGCGAGGATCAGGTACGCGACGGTACCGAGCACGACGGCGACCACGCCGCCGATGATGAGGGCCGTAAACAGGGGATTGAACGTCGGCATCAGAAAACCCAGAGTGTCAGTTGCCAGTGTCGGTGTCAGGAAATCCGTTTTCTGGATCTTCTCTTGGCTAATCACAAGCCACTGACACTGACACTATTCAAACCGTCGCCAGTTCCATCCGCTTACCGGCCGACGGTTTCAGCTCGGCCAGCGCCGCGTACTCCGGCAGCGCCTTGGCCAGATCCTTGCGGACGGTGGCGACGGTCGCCAGCCCTTTGCGGTTCCCCAGGTCGAACGCCAGTTGCAGCTCGCCACGCGCCTCGACCGGCGGTTTCGCGGCGCGGGGGAACGGCTGCACGTATCCGGCGTGATTCACGAACGTGCCGTCCTTCTCGAACGCCGCCGTCGCCGGGAGGACAAACGCCGCGGCCTCGGCGAGCTTCGTCAGGAAGAAGTCCTGCACCACCAGCAGCGCCGGCGGCGAGTGCGGCGCCTTCACGGCGTCGTTCACCCACTCGGCATTCGGATAGCCGCCGGCGAACCAGACCGCCGCGAGCGAACCGAACTCCGGCAGCACCGCCGAGAACGGAATCACTTCGCCTTGGAGTTTCGCGAGCACCGCCTCGACACCCTTGCGGTTCGGGCACTTCTCGGCGCGGATCGTGAATTTCGCCGGCGTGACCGGGTTGCCCTTCACGTCCTTCGGGTAGCTGTCGTCCTCGCCGACGACCGGCACCGGGCCGAGCACGAGGCGAACGAACGGGGACATCTTCTTGAACGCCGAGCCGGTGGCGAACGCCTCTTCCACCGTCAGGAACGGCGAGAGCACGACGACGACGCGCTTCGGGCTCATCAGCACCGCTTCGTCGATGGCGTACTTGAGCTTCGGAAGCAGATCCGTCCATGCCGCCGGCTTCCACGCGCCAGCGTCCTTCACCAGCGGCCGGACGACGCGCTCCGGCGAGCGGACGTAGTGGTAGCCCCAGCGCCCCTCGTCGCAGATCCAGTAGCCCTGGTTGTCGAGGTTTTCGCGGGCGCGGATCCGCTGGACCACGTCCTTGTTCACGTCGGTGTGGATGCTGCAGCCGGTGGAGCAGCCGGGGCAGACGTTATCGGCGGTCTTGAGGTACCAGACTCGCTGCGTGTAGAGGAAATCCTTGGAGCCGAGGGCGCCGACCGGGCAGAGGTCGACGACGTTGCCGGAGAGCTTGTTCTCGAGCGGCCGGCCAGGGAAGACGTCGATCTCCTCGTGGTGCCCGCGGCCGACGACTTGCAACTCGGCCGTGCCGGAGATCTCGCGGGTGAAGCGGACGCAGCGGGTGCAGAGAATGCAGCGGTCGGTGAACAGCGTGATCTTGCTCGAAAGCTCGGGCTTGTTCGGCGGCGTGTTCTTCTCGTCGACGAGCCGGCTCTGTGAGCGGCCGAACTGGTACGAGTAGTCCTGGAGCTTGCACTCGCCGGCCTTGTCGCAGACGGGGCAGTCGAGCGGGTGGTTCAGCAGCAGGCCTTCGAGCGTGTCGGCCTGGCTCTTCTTCGCGCGGTCGCCCGGCTTGTAGGCCGCGTCGTACGCCAGTTTCGGCGTCTTCGGGTCGCGCTTCTCGTAATCCCCCGTGACGATCACGTCCCCGTCCTTCACCGGCGTCTGGCAGCCGGGGAAGACCTTCGGGATCATCGTCACCTTGCCGTCCTTCAGCGTGCCCATCTCGACGAGGCACATCCGGCACGAGGCGACGACCGACAGGCCCGGGTGGTAGCAGTAGTGCGGAACCAGCGTGCCCGCGAGTTCCGCGACCTGCACGCAGTTCAGCTTCTGGCTGCCGATCTCGACCGGCTTGTCGTTCACGTAAACGGTAGGCATATCGCCAAACTCGCCTCGGTTAGCCCGACTTCCGAAGTCCGGCTTCGACTTCGGAAGTCGAAGCGGGACCGGAACGTTTCGGGGCACAGGTTTTCCGTGTCGCCCGACCTCCGAAGTCGAAACCGGACTTCGGAGGTCAATCGCTTGCCAGCTACTTACCCAATCGTCGCTTCAATGTTGCGGCGTCCATCGTCTCGACGCCGTTGTTCGTCGCCACCCAGCCGCTCGATTCGAGCGCCTTCGCCTCGTAGGCCCAAATCTCCTCGCGGTTCTTCGCGGGGTTCAGCACGATCAGGCCTTCGTAGATCTTCCGCTCGATCTCGGGCGCCTCCTGCTTGAGCGCCGCCCGCGTCGTCTCCGCCGAGGGCATCCGGCCGCTGGCGCCGGAGGCATACTCGATGAAGGTGTGGATCATTTTCAGGTCGTTCGCGTCGACGGTCTTCTTCGCCGCCCCACGCACCGCCTGCACGGCCCCGGCGCCGCCACCGCCGGCGAGCGGTCCGGGATTCGCCACCACGCCGCCGCCCGGCCCCGGCACGACGGCCGGCATCGGCGGATCGATCGGCGGCGGTTCCAGCACCGGTAGCGCTGGATCGGACGGCGTCAGCATCACTTTGCCCGGCCCCGGTTCCAGCTTCGCGACTTCGGCCGGCTTCTCCTTCTTCTTGCAGCTGGCGATCGCGAGGGCCAACCCGATCAGGATGAACGCCCGCATGGCCGCCCCTCCCGGTTAGTTGTTGGCCAGCAACTGCTTGACCTCATCCGCATTCGCACGGCGGGCATTCGCCGACGGGCCGGTCAACACGATCCCGCCGGCCTTGTCCGCGTCCACTTCATAGGCCCACAACCCGGACTTATTCCTCGTACCGGTCAGGATGATGACCCCCTCGTCGATCTGCTTGCGGATATTCGCGCCATCGCCGGTCAGGGCCGCCTTGATCTCGCTGACCGTCGGCAACTTGCCATTGGTCAGTTCGAAGTCCAAGATGATGATCCCCAGTTGGGCCATATCGTGCTGGTTGACCACGCGCTTGGCCGCCTGCCGCACGTTCTGGACCGCGCCACCTCCCTGAATGTAGTTCGAGTTCCGCGGGTCGACGGCCGGTGCCGGCTCCGCCGGCGCCGGTTCTTCCTTCTTGGCGACCGGCTTCTCCTTCTTCTTGCAGCCCCCGGCGACGAGCGCCGTGCCGAGCACCAGCAGGATGAAGAATCGCATGGCCGCCCCTCCGGTTAGTGTGCTCCCACCATCTGAAGTTTTGCGTACTTGCTGGCCGTCTTCGCCTCGATGGCGGCCTCGAACTCCGCGCGGAACTTCCGGATCGCCGTCTTCACCGGCCAGCCCGCGCCGTCGCTGAGGCCGCAGATCGTTGTACCGGGAATGATCCCGATGCGATCGGCGACATCGACGAGAACGTCGAGGTCGTCCTTCCGGCCCTTGCCGCGGCGCATCCGCTCCAGAATCTTGAGCATCCAGCCGGTCCCCTCGCGGCAGGGGGTGCACTGCCCGCAGCTCTCGTGGCTGAAGAACTGGCAGACGTTGTGCAGCACGTCC
Organism: Gemmataceae bacterium; assembly: GCA_019636445.1. Lineage (GTDB taxonomy): Bacteria > Planctomycetota > Planctomycetia > Gemmatales > Gemmataceae > Limnoglobus. The sequence continues at coordinate 127,419 of JAHBXO010000008.1, forward strand.
ACCATGCTCGTCTGGTCGTCGACGACCGTGACCGCCGCCGTGCCGAGACCGAGGCAGCCGACGCGCCCGGGGCCGTTGAAGTCCAGCGGTATGTCGTATTCGGTTTTGCCGTCTTCGCCCTTGAGCGGGGCGTTGCAATCGAGGAAGCCCATGCTCAAGCCGCCGGGGTTCACGGTCTTCGCCTTGCGGCCCTTCCAGACGCCGCCGCCGTGCTTCTCGACGAGGTCGCGGCAGGTCACGCCCATCGGCAGCTCGACGCACTTCGGCTCGTTGACGTGCCCGGCGATGGTGTAGAGCTTCGGCCCGTAGCTGCCCGCATCCCGCGGGTTCTTCGGGTCGGGCGGCACGCCGAGCGACTTGAACCAGTCGTTGCCGCGCCGCAGGATCTGCGTGACGCACGCCATCGTCTCGACGTTGTTGACGATCGTCGGCTTGCGGAACGCCCCCTCGATGGCGGGGAACGGCGGCTTGATCCGCGGCCAGGCGCGCTTGCCTTCGAGCGATTCAATCAGGCCCGTCTCCTCGCCACAGATGTAGGCCCCGGCGCCTCGGTGGAGGTAAATGTCGAGGCTGAAGTTCGTCCCGTTGATGTTCTTGCCGAGCAGCTTCGCGTCGTACAGTTCGTCGATCGCGGCCTGCAAGGTTCGGAAGGCCGTGCCGTATTCGTAGCGGATGTAGAAGTACGCGACCGGGCTTTTGATCGCGTAGCAGGAGAGCATGATGCCCTCGAGGACCTGGTGCGGGTCCTTCTCCATCAGGATGCGGTTGTTGTACGTGCAGGGTTCCGATTCATCCGCGTTGATGCAGAGGTAGATCGGTCCCGGATGGTCTTTCGGCAGGAAGGTCCACTTGAGGCCGGTGGGGAAGCCCGCCCCGCCGCGGCCGCGAAGGCCGGAGTCCTTGACCTGCGTGACGACGTCGAGCGGCTGCTTGTCCTTGAGGACGCGCTCGAACGCGGCGTAGCCGCCGTCGGCGCGGTAGCCCTCGAGCCGGGGGCTGTTCGGCTTCTCGACGCGGGCCAGGAGTGTCGGTTCGAAAGCCATAGTATCTCAGTTCGTCGTGTTGGTCGGTGCCCCGTCGCGGTGGCCGTTCTCGTAGTGATAGTGTTCGGCGTAGGCCGAACTAAACGTCTGCTTGAACTCGGGTGTTTTCTGGTCTTCTCGCTTCGGTTTCCAATAGTCTTTGATCTCAGTAACCCACTCGTACACACCAACGTCGAGTGGGTACCATGTCAGTGTTCCATTCAACTTGTTTTTGGTAATCCACGCTTCTGCTGCCGCAACCGTTGTGAACACTCCGGATGGAAACCGCCCACCCGATCCGTTTCCGTTGAACACCCATACGCCTGATTCGTTTGGCGTCACCGTCGAAGCTCCGAAAACAACTGGTCCGCCTTCTCGGCCGTCACGTTCATCACGTGCTCGTCGTTCTTCAGGCACGCCGGGGCGCCGTCGCAGGCGCCGATGCACTCGGCGAACTCCAGCGTGATCTTGCCATCGGCCGTGCGCTCGCCGCACTTCACGCCGAGTTTCGCCTCGCAGTGGTCGATTAGCTCGTACGCCCCGCGGAGCATGCACGCCAGGCCCCGGCAGACCCACAGCCGCGCCTTCCCGAGCTGGTCGCCATCGTGCTTGAAGAACTCGTAGAAGGTCATCGTGTCGTGGACTTCGGACGGGTGCAGTTCGAGGATCTCCGCGATCTCGACGATCGCCTCGTTCGACACGGTCCGATATTCGTCGTGCACGAGGTGCAGCGCCGGCAGCGTCACCGCCTGCTTGCGCGGATAGCGCGGCAGGTACGCCCGAATCTTTTCTCGAATTTCTGGACCCAAAACGGCCATCGTTGCTCCGATCGAGAAAATCCTATTCGCCATAAAGTCAATTGCTGCCTGTTTCGGTTATTCGTTTCGAACTCAGTCTTAGATTCTCTTCTTGTGATGACACATTAGCTTTGGCCTTAGAAGACAACCAGCTCTTATACAAAAACGTGCCAGCCAATGGAAGGAAGATTATTGGGAAGATAGCGACGAACCATCCACCAATTGATACTGGGAATCCAAGTGTGAAGTATGATTGGCCTGGGTCTGACGAATTATAGTGTACAAGTCGACGGTCACCGATTTTGATATAATTACGAAATGTCTCCATTGCCGCCTTGCTGGAATTTCCTTCTGGAGAGTAACGCGTTCCCGAGTACTTGACTCCGTTCACTTCATAATTGTAAGTAAACTCGAGTACAGACTCATAAGTAGGGTATTCTGTTCCTCGCCGCGTTTGCGTTTCCTTGACACTCCCAGACGTAACAGTTGCCTCCGTCTTTGGCCAGTTATACATCGGCAATCCCTTGGCAATCGTAATGAGCCAAGAGAATCCAGCCAATAGCAGCGGGAACGAGATTAGGATAACGACAGCATACATAAACAATTGGAGTCCGCGTTTACCAGCTTTTGCTGTACTCATAAAAGACTCCTGTGCACAATCGGCCATCTACCGATCCAACTCTGCCGCGATGATGTTCAAGCTCCCCAGCACGGCCGGCACGTCGCTGATCTGGTGGCCTTCCATCAGGTGCGGGAAGATCGCGAAGTGGATGAACGACGGCGGCCGCGTCCGCGCCCGCCACGCCTTCGCACTGCCATCCGAGACGAGGTAGAAACCGAGTTCGCCGTTGGCCGTCTCGTTCGCGCCGTAGACCTCGTTCACCGGCGTCTCGAAGCGCCGGTTCCACATCAGGATTTCGAAGTGCTGGATGAGTCCTTCGATGCTACGGTAGGTGGCGTTCTTGTCCGGGATGCCGAGCTTCTCGTCGACGGCGATATTGACCGGCCCGCTCGGCAGGTTCTCGACGGCGGCCTTGATGATGTTGTACGACTGGAGCATTTCCTCCATGCGCACGAGATACCGTGCGAGGCAGTCGCCGCCCTTCGAGCAGGCCACCTTGAAGGAACCCGCCAGTTCGCCGTAGGCGAGGTACGGTTCGTCCTTGCGGAGGTCGCGGACGACGCCGGCGGCGCGGGCCACGGGGCCGCTGACGCTCATGTTGATCGCTTCATCCTTCGTCAGCACGCCGATGCCGCGGGTGCGGTCGAGGAAGATCTTGTTGCGGTTCAGCAGCCGCACGACGTCCGCGTGGACCTTGGGGAAGCTTTCGAGGAAGACGCGGATCAGCTTGATCCAATCATCCGTCACGTCCGCCATCAGGCCGCCGACGCGCGTGTAGCTCGGGTGGAACCGCTGCCCGCTGGCCTGCTCGATGATGTTGTAGATCTTCTCGCGCTCGTTGAAGGCGTACAGGAACGCCGTCAGTCCGCCGAGGTCGAGCGCGGCCGCTCCAACACATAGGAGGTGGTCCGAGATGCGCGCCAGTTCCGCCAGGATCGTGCGGATGTATTTGCAACGCGGCGTAATCTCAATATTGAGGAGCTTCTCGACCGTATGATGCCACGCGATCTCGTTCGCCACCGGCGAGATATAATTCATCCGGTCGACGATCGTCACATATTGATTGAAGTCCAGATCTTCGCCGAGCTTCTCGAACCCGCTGTGCAAATAGCCGATATCCGGCACGGCCTTGACGATCGTTTCCCCATCCAGCGTGAGGATCAATCGCAGGGTCGTGTGCGTCGCCGGATGTTGCGGCCCGAAGTTCAACGTGTAGAGGAACTCCCGGTCGGCCCCGGCTTCGGTCGTCGGATCCAGCAGTTCAACAGGCATCGTTCGCCTCAAACGTTGGCCACAGATGAACACAGATGAAAACAGATCAAATCAATTTTTGGATTTCTCGTTATCTGTGTTTTTCATCTTCATCTGTGGCTATATTTCTTTATCCCTCGGCCCGCGTCATCTGTTCAAAGTTGTGCCGTTCCCCATATCCCCGCAGCGGGTAGTCCTTCCGCAGCGGGAAACTCGTGAACTCGGTCGGCAGCAGGATCCGCCGCAAGTCCGGGTGGCCGGGGAAGTCGATGCCGAACATGTCGAAGACTTCCCGTTCCATCCAGTCGGCGCCGCGCCAGAGGTCCGTCACCGTCGGCAGCTCCGGGTCCGGGTCGTTGACGAAGGTCTTCACGAAGATCCGCTCGCCGGTGCTCACGTTCGTCAACGAGTAGACGACACCGAAGCGGTCGGTCGCATCCGGGTAGCCGAGATAGTCGATGCCCGCGAGGTCGCAGAGCATGTTGAAGCCGAACTGTTCCTTCAGAGCCTTCAGCACATCGTAGACCTTGTCCGACCCCACGATGACGCGCAGGTTGTCGCGGAATTCCTCCCCGCGCACGGCATCGCCGAACTTCTGCGAAAGCGGTACGAGGTAGTTGGCTGGCATCGGTAAATCCTTTTCACCACAAAGGACACAAAGAACACAAAGTAAATCAAGTTCAATTCATTGTTTGAAAGATAGCTCTTGGTTGCATCCCTCTAAACTTTGTGTACTTCGTGACCTTTGTGGTGAATTTCTTGATTACTTCCCCACCATTGGCAAATGCCGAACACGGGTGCCGGTCAGGTAGTTGCCCGGCGTCGTCACCAGCGATTCCGGCGGCAGGTCCTTGATCAGCGGGTTCGGCCCTTCGAACTCCGTTCGCTTCGCAAACTCGCGGGCGTTGAGCGTTCCGGTCGCCTGCACCTTCTCCTGAAGGTCCAGCACGGCGCGGATCAGTTGCTCTGGCCGTGGGGGGCAGCCGGGAACATACACATCCACCGGTACGAACCGGTCAATCCCCTGCACGACGGCGTAGGTATCGAAGACGCCGCCGGAACTGGCGCAGGCGCCCATGCTGATGCACCACTTCGGCTCCGGCATCTGCAGCCAGATCCGCTGCATCACGGGCACCATCTTCATCACCACGCGCCCGGCCACGATCATCACGTCGCACTGGCGCGGGCTGAACCGCATGGCTTCGCTGCCAAACCGGGCGATGTCGTATCGCGAACTGGCCGTCGCCATCAGCTCGATACCGCAGCAGGCCGTGGCGAACGGCATCGGCCAAAGGCTGTGCTTGCGAACCCAGGATGCCAACGCGTCCAGCTTGCTGACGAAAACGTTATCGTCGAGTTTCAACGCCATTGGAAGACCCCTTTCTTCCATGCATAGACGTAGGCGATTGCGAGTGTGGCCAGGAAGATGAGGATTTCGATGAACACGATCGTGCCGAACACGGACTTCCAGTATGGGTCGCCGCCGCCGGAGTAGGCGATTACGCCCCACGGGTAGAGGAAGAGCAATTCCACGTCGAACACGAGGAAAAGGATCGCAATGAGGTAGAAGCGAACGTCGAACTGCATGCGGGCGGAACCGATCGGGTCCATGCCGGACTCGTAGGGCATCTGTTTGACGCGAGTCGGCCGCTGCGGCTTGATGAACGGCAGGAAGTAGCCGATGTGCGTGGCCGCGAGCATGGCGGCGGCGAGTCCGGCGATGACGCCGACGTAGATCAGGAGCGGGTAGTAGGCGGCGAGGTCGAACGCCGGTTCAAGACCGGCCGGCGTGAGCACGGGGGAGGGCACGGACATGCGCGAATCTCTCCCCGGAGTGAGCGGGTGGCGACTTTGTGAAAACTTTCACATGCGCGGATAATCCCCGTCATGGTAGGCGCACCCAGCGGAAGGTCAAGGTACTTCGTGGGACGATACCAATTCGAGAAGCGGGTCGATCATTCGATACCGTATCCGAATGTCAAAGCACTTCTCGGCAGTTTTGCACGAATGGTTGGCAGCATGGCCTTTGTGGATTGGCGACTGGTCGAACGGATTCGCGCTGTCCGCTGCTCATCGTTCGCATACTCTGGCGAAGTACCGGTTCCCTCTCCCGGACCCATCATGCGACTGACTCTGCTCACGATTCTGGTCCTCGCGCTGCCGATCCGCGCCGAAGCGCCTCGCGATCCGTTTGATCGCAAGAACCTCATGGCTTGGTGCGTCGTCCCGTTCGACGGCAAGAACCGCGGCCCGGAGGAGCGCGCGGCCGTGCTTAAGAAACTCGGCTTCGTCCACTACGCCTACGACTGGCGGGACGCCCACCTGCCGACGTTTGAGCGTGAGTTGGCCGCCATCAAGAAAGAAGGCATCACGCTGGATGCCGTCTGGTTCCCGGCCTCGCTCGACAAGAACGCGAAGTTCTTCCTGGAGAAGCTGGAGCAGCACAAGATCCAAACACAACTGTGGGTGACGATGAACGGCGGTTCCGTGACGGCGACGCCGGAAGAGCAGGCGAAGCGCGTGAAGCAGCACGCCGACGCGATCCGGCCGATCGCCGAGGCGGCCGCGAAGATCGGCTGCTCCGTTGGCCTGTACAACCACGGCGGCTGGTTCGGCGAGCCGGAGAACCAGATCGCGATCATCGACGCCCTCAAGCTCAAGAACGTCGGCATCGTCTACAACCTCCACCACGGCCACGACCACCTCGACCGCTTCGAAACACTGCTGGCGAAGATGAAACCGCACCTCTACGCCCTGAACCTGAACGGCATGGTGAAGGACGGCGACAAGGTCGGGAAGAAGATCCTGCCGCTCGGCCAGGGAAGCGAAGATTTGCGCCTTCTCAAGATCATCAAGGCCAGCGGCTATGCCGGTCCGATCGGGATTATCGGCCACACGATGGACGACGTCGAGGATCGCCTGCGCGACAACCTCGACGGGCTGGACTGGCTCACGCCGCAACTCGTTGGTCTAACACCGAACTGGATACCCAAGCTGCGTACCTTGAAGAAGCCATAGAACTATCCCCAATGCTCTCCACGCTCGATCAGTACCTTCCCCACGCGGTCGCGATCGTGGTCGCGGCCGGCGTGGCCGCGCTCGTGGTCTTCACGTTCATCGGTGCCGCCGCGTTCCTCTTCATCTGGGGTGAGCGCAAGGTCTCCGGCCGCATCCAGGATCGCCTCGGCCCGACTCGCGTCGGCAAGTTCGGTCTGCTGCAATCGCTCGCCGATGGCATCAAGCTCGTGACGAAGGAAGACTTCGTCCCGGCTGGATCGGACAAGTTCCTCTTCCGCATCGCCCCGTTCGTGGCGTTCTGCGCCGCCTTCACCGGGTTTATCGCCCTACCGTTCGCACAGGGGGTGGTCGCGCAGCCGCTCAACGTTGGCGCGTTCTTCATCCTCGCCGTGCTCAGCAGCGAGGTCTTCGGCGTGCTGCTCGCCGGGTATTCGTCCGCGAACAAGTGGTCGCTCTTCGGCGGAGTGCGCGAGGCGGCTCAGGTGGTGAGCTACGAGATCCCGCGCTCGCTGTGTGTGCTGGTGCCCGTTTGCATCGCGGGCACGCTCAACCTGAACACGATCGCGACGCAGCAGGAAGGGTTCTTCTGGAACTGGTACGTGTTCCACGACCCGTTTACCTTTGTCGCGTTCTTCGTGTTCTTCATCGTGGCGACGGCGAGCTGCAAGCGTGCCCCGTTCGACCTCGCGGAGGCCGAGAGCGAACTCGTGTCCGGCTTCCTGACGGAATACAGCGGCATGCGCTGGTCGTACTTCTTCCTGGCCGAGTACGCGAGCATGTTCGCGATGAGCGCGCTGGCGTCGATCCTGTTCCTGGGCGGCTGGCATACGGGCCTTTTGCCGTTCGAACCGGCGACCGCCTTCGGGGCGATCCTCGGCAACCTCGTCGACGTCGGCGTCTTCATCCTCAAAGGCTCGACGCTGGTCGTCGTGATGATGTGGATGCGCTGGAGCCTGCCGCGGCTGCGCATCGATCAGGTGATGTCGACCTGCCTGGAATACTTCGTGCCAATCAGCTGCGGGCTGCTCATTGGCGTGTGTGTCTGGCAGCTTTACGTACCGTCGACGGTGGCCGAAGGGACGAAGTACGTGTTGGCGTTCGGTTCGCTGGCCTTTATGGGCGTCACGCTCGTCGCCGCCGCGAAGACGCGCCCCACCCCCCAGCACGCGGGAGCGTTCGCCAAACCATGACGCTCGACCTCGCCCTCTTCGTCGTCCTCGCGTCCGTCATCGCCGCCTCGGCGATCGGTGTCGTCGTCTCGCACACGATCGTTCGCTCGGCCGTGTTCCTGCTCTTCACGCTCATCGGCGTGGCATTCCTGTACTTCCTCATCGGCGCGGAGTTTCTCGGGGCGGCGCAGCTCATCGTCTATGTCGGCGGCACACTGGTGCTGCTCGTGTTCGGCGGCATGCTGACATCCGGCGGCCCGTTCCAGACGCTGAAGGTCCGCCGTCTGGAATGGCTCTTCGGCGGCCTCGTGGCGCTGGCGATCTTCGCGGCGCTCGCGCAGGTCTCGCTCGCGCTCGGCCAGCGCCCGACGACCGACGCGCCATTGCCGCCCGGCGCCGGGCCGCTCGGCGTGGCGTTCCTGACGTCGCATTTGCTGCCGTTCGAGATCGTGTCGGTGCATTTGTTGGTGGTGCTCGTCGGCGCGGCGTACCTCGCTCGGACTCGCAAGCGCGCCGCGCTCGGCTCCGAAGACTCCGCCTCGCCGCCAAACGGGGGAACACCCTGATGATTCCCCTCTCGTACATCCTCATCCTCTCGGCGTTCTTGTTCGCGTGTGGAGTTCTCTGCATCGCGACGAAGCGCAACGCCATCGGCATCCTTATGGGCGTCGAGCTGGTGTTGAACGCGGCGAACATCAATTTCGTCGCCTTCGCCCGGTACGTGCCGGGCTTCCAGATGGACGGGCAGGTCTTCGCTGTGATGGTGATCGTGCTGGCCGCCGCCGAGGCCGCCGTGGCGCTGGCCATCATCCTGAACTTCTACAACAACCGGAACACCGTCGACGTGGACGAAGCCACACAACTCCGGGGGTGACGCGATGGAAGGTCCCATCATCGGCGTGATTTGTTTCTTCGGGGTTCTGACCGTGCTTCTGGTCGGCAAGATTTATTGGCATGTGATCTACGTCGAGCGCGCGGTCGGCCGAATCGCCCGGCAACTCGGCGTCGACGTGTTGTCGCCCGGAGTTCTTTCCGATCAAGTGAAAGAGATTGCGAACGATCCGGATCGCAAGATCGAAGCGATCAAACTGTTTCGCGAGGAGACCGGCGCCGGGCTGGCCGAAGCGAAGATGGCCGTCGAGCAATATATCCGCAGCGTGAAATCCTGAGCCATTCGATGCCCGAGTTCCTGCGCGAAGTGCCCGGTCGACTCTTCCTTGCGGCGACCCTGCTGCCGCTGGCGGCGTTTTTCGTGCTGCTGCTCGCCGGCACCGTCCGTCGCCGCTTCGCTCCAAATTCAAATCCGTCTGTTCTCCCAGGCTACTTTGCCTGCGCCGTCCTCGCGCTCGCGGCGGGCTGCTCGATCGTCGGCCTCTCATGGTTTCTCCAGGATGCCACCGCCTTGCACGACCAGCCCAAGACGATGGCCGCCCGCTGGGGCGATCGTGTCGAATGGCTCTCGATCGGTGGTTGGAAAAGCGACACCCGCGCCGCCCGCTCCATCGACCTCGGATACCGCATCGACCACCTGAACGCCCTCATGGTGACGATGGTCACTGTCGTCGGCACGCTGATCTTCACCTTCGCACTGGGCTACATGAAGGATGAACGGAACACCGACGTGGAGGACCATCAGGCCCACGTCCACCGGCACGGCCGATTCGGCCGCTTCTATCTCTACCTCTCGCTCTTCGCCTTCGCGATGCTGAACATCCTGATCGCGGACAATCTCTTCCAGATCTTCGTGGGCTGGGAACTCGTCGGCGTGGCGTCGTTCTTTCTCATCGGCTTCTACACCGAGCGCAGGTCCGCCAGCACCGCCGCGAACAAGGCGTTCATCGTCAACCGCGTCGGCGATGCCGGCTTCCTCATCGCGCTCGCCCTCGCATGGTCGCACGTCGGCAGCTTTAACCTCGACGTACTCTTCGCGAAGGCCCCGACCTTGCCGGGCGAAGTCCTCTGGCTCCTCGGCCTCGGCCTGCTCTGCGGCTGCGCGGGGAAGTCCGCCCAGATGCCGCTGCACACCTGGCTGCCCGACGCGATGGAAGGCCCGACGCCGGTGTCGGCGCTCATCCACGCCGCGACGATGGTCGCCGCGGGCGTCTACCTCGCCGGCAGGTGCTTCCCGCTCTTCACGCCGGAGGTGCTGCTCGTCATCGCCTACGTCGGTGCGGCCACCATGATCCTCTCCGCCCTCGTCGCCGTCGTGCAGACCGACATCAAGCGCGTCCTCGCCTATTCCACCTGTTCGCAACTCGGCTTCATGATGCTCGCGCTCGGCCTCGGTGCCTGGACCGCGGGCCTCCTGCACCTGCTCACGCACGCCTTTTTCAAGGCGCTCCTGTTCCTCGCCGCCGGCAGCGTCATCCACGGCCTCCACCACGAGCAGGACCTCGCGAAGATGGGCGGCCTGCGGAAGAAGATGCCGGTGACGGCATACACGATGCTCGTCGGCGTCCTCGCCATCGCCGGCATGCCGCTGTTCTCCGGCTGGTACAGCAAGGAGATGATCCTTTCACACGTCGTCGGCAATGCCGCCCACGACGGCGTCGCCCGGCCGCTCCTGCTCGCCCTGCCGTTCCTCACCGCCGGGCTGACGAGCTACTACATGTTCCGCCTCTGGTTCCTCGCCTTCGCTGGTGAGCCGCGGGACAAGCACGCGTTCGACCATGCCCACGAATCGCCGGCCGTCATGACGCTGCCCCTGCTCGTGCTCGCGGTCTTTAGCGTCGGCGTGGCATGGGGCTGGCCGGTGTGGAATGCCGAAGCGAGTCTGCTCGGCCACCAGTTGCACGAAGCCCAACCGGCGATCGCCGGCACGCGCTACGAAGCAATCCACCACAAGGCCCACGAGCTGCACCTGATGACGACGGTGTTCGCGCTCGGCGCCGCCGCGATCGGCTTCGGCCTCGCGCTCGCACGCCACCGGGCCGGCACGCTGCTCGCGCCGGGGCTGCCCACGTTCGTCGCCACGCTCTTCGCCAAGAAGTTCTACTTCGACGAGCTCTACGACCGCACGCTGGCGAACCCGACCGTGCGCCTCGCCCGCGCGTCGGCGCTCGCCGACAAGCGGAACGAGGCCGAGCCGTTCCAGATCCGCTCCCTCGACGGTGCGTTGAATTCCGTCGGCGACGCCACCATCGCGGCCGGCGGCCTCGTCCGCCGGCTGCAGACCGGCCGCCTCCGCGAGTACGTTCTCGCCTTGGGGTTGACGCTCGCCGTCGGGTTGGGGATTCTGTTCCGATTCACCCGTTAAGCAGGATGCAGTCCGGATGGACCCGAACGCGCGCGAAGTGGACATGATCTGGCTGACGGCGCAGGTTTTCCTGCCGCTCGCCGTGGCCGCGCTCCTGCTGGTCGTCCCCGGCAAGTTCAAGGAATTGCTGCGCTGGATCGCGCTGTTCGGCTGCGCCGCCACGCTGGCGTGTGCGCTCTGCCTCTGGGTGGACTACTATCACCGGGTCCTCGAATTCCGCTCCGACCGCTCCGTCGAATCGATGTACCACCCGGACAGCCGGCTGGACGCCCGCGTCGAGCGCCAGCAGGCGAACGCCGCCCGTCCCGTGCCGGGGCCGTTCTCCAGCATCGACCTCGTCGTCGTGCGCCCGTGGATCTCGCAGTTCGGCGTGAACTATGCCCTCGGCGTCGACGGCCTGAACCTGCTGATGGTCATCCTCACGGCGCTCGTGACGCTGCTCGCCGTCGCCGCCAGTTGGAAGATCGACGACCGACTGAAAGGCTATCTCGTCCTCTTCCTCACGCTCGAATCGGGCGTGATCGGCGCGTTCCTCAGCTTGGACCTCTTCCTCTTCTACGTCTTCTACGAAGTGATGCTGCTGCCGATGTACTTTCTCGTCGGCCTGTGGGGCGGCGGCCGGCGGAAGTACGCCGCCATCAAGTTCGTGCTCTACACGCTCGCGGGCAGCGTCGGCCTGCTCGCTGCCATGATCGCGCTCTACACCGTGGACGCCCGCGACTTCGTCGACCAGGGAGTCGTCGACAAGCAGGCGCGCGAATTGATGCGGCGAAACCGTTCGCTGGAGTTCGAAGCGGCACGGGACCGCGTAACCGTCAACACCTTCGACATCGCGACGCTCTCGAAGGTCGGCCGGGCGGCCATGCTCGTGCTCTCGGGGCAGGAGGATCGACTCGCGGTGCGGAATCCCGGCGTGGAACCGACGCGCCCGCTGCCGAACTCGCCGATGGAACTGTTCGCCCCCGGCGTGGATCGCGACGCGGCGCTCGCCCGACTCAAGGGTTCGATCGTCTGCAACCGGAACTTCCAGTACCTGCTCTTCGCGCTATTGTTCGTCGGCTTCGCGGTTAAGGTGCCGATCGTGCCGCTGCACTCGTGGCTGCCGGACGCGCACGTCGAGGCACCCACGCCCGTGAGCATGATCCTCGCCGGCGTGCTGCTCAAGCTCGGCGGCTACGGCCTCATCCGCATCGCCTTTCCTCTCGCCCCCTGGGCCGCCGCCGAACTCGCCTGGTGGATCGGCCTCGTCGGTGTCATCGGCATCGTCTATGGCGCGTTCGTCGCGATGGGGCAAACCGATTTCAAGAAGCTGCTCGCCTATTCGTCCGTCAGCCACATGGGCTACGTGATCCTCGGCTTGGCCTGCTGGGGCTCCGCCGCGAACTCGCAATACTGGGAACTCGGCGTGAACGGTGCCGTTTACCAGATGCTCGCGCACGGCATCTCGGCGTCGGCGCTCTTCTTCGTCGTCGGCGTCGTCTACGACCGCGCCCACCACCGCGACCTCGACCGCCTTGGCGGCCTTACCGAATCCATGCCCGTCCACACCGGCCTCAGCGCGATCCTCTTCTTCGCCTCGATGGGCCTGCCCGGCCTCTGTGGCTTCGTCGGCGAATTCAAGGTGATGATGGCCGCCTGGGCCTTCGCACCGGCGCTCGCGCTCGCCGCGATCCTCGCGACCATCCTCACGGCCGCATACCTGCTCTGGGCTTGGCAGCGCGCCTACCTCGGGGTCAACGAATCGACGCGGTCCTTCCCCGACGTCTCGCCGCGGGAGTTCGCCGTGCTCGTCCCGTTCGTACTGCTCGCGATCGCACTCGGCCTGTTCCCGAGCGTACTCGTCCTGAGTTGGGTCGAACCGAGTCTCGCCGGCTGGATCGACGACCTCGCCCCGCTGCGGCCCTGAACGAACGCGTGATCCTCTGTTCGTTCTTGTTGGGCGGGTGAAGGCGTCGCGCCGACCCGGCGACGAAGCGGATGATAATGTGACTCTTCTTGGCCCCGGCAGGGGCCGCGGTCTTTAGCCACGGGTGGAGCATAGCGTAACCCGTGGTGTCGATGAGAATTCATGCGACCCCGGCAGGGGTCGCGGGACCGACCGTTGTCCCTTCGCCCCATCCGGGGCGAGTGTTCCTTCTCTTGCTTCCACGGGTTCCGCTTCGCTCCATCCGTGGCTACAGCCCGTTGCCCCATCCGGGGCAATCAACCCGGAGTATCGCGAATGGATGCGATGAGCGTCCGAGGAAAGCCGATCTTTCTTGGATGAATTTCATGCGTCCGCTTCGCCGCTTGCACGCTGGCGCACGTTCAACAGAAACTCGCGCAGCATCTCCGCCGGATAGAGCAGCCACGAATAGTCCCGTCGGCGCAGGATCGCGTTAGCGCCGGCCTCCGCCTCCGCCCGCCGGAGGTCCCGCTCGGCGCGGGCCAGGCGTTCCGCCACCTGCGGTCGCAGTCGCTCGCCGAGCGCGCGGAAGGTCCGATATTGCTCCTTCCCCGGCGGCCCGATCGCGATGCGGCGATGCTCCGCGTCCCCGTCGGCACCGTGGCGCTGCGGATTCCAGTGCAGGTCGCGCACGAGCCGGCGCAGTCGTGTGACGTCGTCGTCCGTGGCGGCGAATCCCGGCAGCGGCAGGCGCAGCGTCGCCGAGACGACCTGGAACGCCGGCGGCTCGAAGCCGAAGTAGTCGCGGATGATCGCGTCGGTGACGGCGTCGTATTTGCCGCCGCCGATCCCGTGGATGAACAGGTCGGCGAGAACGAGCCGCGCGAAGAGCGTCAGCGTCAGAGCTCGGGGTCGAATCCGTACAGGATCGAAGGGGACGGTCGCGCGTTCGCGGCCGCGGTCTCCCGCGTGCCAGAAGGGGATTTCGCCCTCGGCCAGCTCCGGCACTGGATGCGTGCGGCTGCGCAGCCCGTTCGCGCGGCGATACTCCCGAACCCCGGCGTTGTGCACTTCACGGAACCGTTCGCGATCGCGGACAAGATGATTTGCGAAATGGCGAAACGCAGCGGTCCGACTGAGCCGGCTGATCCAGATCTCGATATTCCCGCCGATCCAGAGGGCTTCGTAGTGCCGGCGCGCCGCGTCGAACCGCTCGGCCGCGGTGTCGCCGACCATCGCACTTCCGGCTTCGACGCCGACCGGCTCGTAGCCGAACCATTTTGCGAACGATCCGATCTCCCCGAGAAAGGGCACGATCGGTCGGAGCGTTTCCCACGTCTGTCCGGCGGGTGCCGGGGCGAACGGCAGGTTCGCGATCCGGATCGCTTCGGGCTCCCATCGGTCCCATGTCGGCACGGAGAGCGCCGCGGATTTCACCGTGTCGTTGTCGACGACGAGGTTGACGGCCGCGCTGCCGAGCCGCGCCGCCAACCCGTTCGCGACGAAGTTCTTGACCCAAACGCCGGGGTGGAACGGCTCCGGCTGATGACCGGTAACGACGAGCGGTGCAGGGTGATCGTGGCCGAGGAGTTCGTGCCGCGCCATGCGACGCAGTGCCGGTAGGGGCACGCCGTCGATCGTGACAGTACTGGAATCGAGGATCTCGCGATTGCGTGCGAGGAGGGACGGGATTGCATCAAAATCCGGCACGGCGAGGAGTTCGCGGTCGTTCGCCGGCGTCCGCAGGCGCATCACGCCGACTCCGAACAACACGGTTCGAGTGTCTCCCGCTCCGCGGCGTCGATGATCGATCGGTAATAGGCGAGGCGTTCGGTCGGATCGTTGAGGACGCCGCCGAACGCGCGCGATGGATCGAGGTACAACCGCGGTACACCGATCTCGCGGATGCGAAGTCCGGCCTTTGCGGCTTGGACCCACACCTGCAGTGGCATTCCCCAGCCGGTTTCGGTCACGTGCAGCTTCTCGAGCGCCCCGCGGGTATAGGCTTTGAAGCCGCAGAACGCGTCGGTGATGCCGAGGTCGTATCGTTCGTTCAGCTCGCGCGTGATCGTGGCGTTGATGAAGCGCCGGTCGGTCGGGGCGGGCGTGTCGGTGCGGAAGTCGCGGAGGTAGCGGCTGCCCGAGACGATGTCGGCGTCGCCGATCTGTTCGAGTAGCACGGGGATGCGGTCGGGCTGATGCTGGCCGTCGCAATCCATGGTGACGAGTACGTCGTAGCCGCCGCGGCGGGCGAAGTCGAACGCGCTCGACAGTGCGGCACCGTAGCCGCGGTTTCGGGGATGACGGATGCGGTGCAGGCCGGGTTCGGCGTCGAGTAGTTTGGCGGTGTCGTCGGTCGAGCCGTCGTCGACGACCAGGATTTCACTCGCGTGGCTGCGGACCTCCGCGAGGACGGCGTGGACGGATTTGGCTTCGTTGTAGACGGGAATGGCGGTGATCCAGCGCATGCGCGGCGACCTTTCGCGGTTGGTCGGGTCGAACCATTGTAGGCCGGTCGGCCCGCCGGTTGCAACGGGCCATTGGCGGGTCATACCGCTCCGCCGGGGAAAACTTTCAGATCGTGGGGGTCGGGCAAACCGAACAATGCCCCAGACTGGCGCGAAGCCAACCCGGTATCCCATGATCGGAAATCTGCTGGGCAATCTTTGGGTCGACGGCACCACGACGAACGACGGCCGGAAACGGTCAACCGCGCAGTGTCCGGTGGAAGAGCGCCAGGATCAGTTGCTGCGAGATCGCGGCGAGTTCGGGATCGTAGCGGTGCCCCTCGTCGCGGAGGAAGGCATGGGCGCCATTGAACTCGTGCCAGGTGAAGTTCCGGCCGGTCTCCGCCAGTCGGGCGTAGATGGCGGCGCGGCCCTCGGCGGGGATGTGCGGGTCCTGCCGGCCCCATGCCATCAGGAGTTCGCCGCCGATCTCCCCGGCCCGTGCCAGCGAATCGTCGCACTGGCCCGCGCCAAGGCTGCGCTTGTGGATGTCGGTGGCGTAGAAGCAGGCGGCGGCCCGCACCTCGGGATTCATCGCGGCGCGGAAGGCGAGGTGGCCGCCGATGCAGACGCCGAAGACGCCGATCGCTCCCGAGCAGGTGCTCCACCCTTGCAGGTGGCGAATGACGGCGCGGGCGTCGTCGTCGTACGACGCGATCGTCTTGGTGATCTTGTCCTGGTTGCCACGATCCGCTCCGGCCTGGTCGTAGCCGAGCACCGCCCCGGGTGCTTCGAGTTCGTGGAAGATCTCCGGCACGGCGACGGCGTAGCCGTGTCCGGTGTAGTACCGTGCCAGCCGCGCGATCGGACCCGTGAGCTGGAAGATTTCCGAATACAGAATGACGCCGGGATACCGCCCGGCCGCGACCGGCCAGAATCGATGCGTGCGCATCGGTCCGGTCGCGGTATCGAGTTCGACGAAATCGTCCTGGATCACCACGGCGAGTTCCCGCAAGAAGTTCGGATCAACTTACGGCTTCGAGCGTCGCTTCGTAGACCGGCTCCAGGTCGAGGTTCACGCCGTTCCAATCGGCGAGGATGAGCGGAATCGTGGGGAGCGGTTGGCCGATCTCGAGCGGGTAGGCCCACGTCTTGAGTGACCATCGCGTTCCGGTGCTCCGGGCGGCGAGCGTCGTGGCGTAGATGGCCGGGTTGCTCTCCGGATACCGCGGATCGCTTTGACCGAGGAAATCGAGCAGATCCAAGTATAGGTTGAAGCGCCGAACGGTGACGATGTCTACGATCGACACCGAGACGTCCTGCCGGAGGAGCGTGGCGCACTTCGCGACGAATTCGCGGCGGTGTTCCGGTCGATCCTTGTTGGAAGGGCTGACGATCTCGATGGCCGCGACGAGCCGCCGTTCACGGTCCTTGTCGTAGATGCGCACCTCATACTCGTCGGCGGTGGGCAGTTCCAGATCGACCATCAGACTTGGCGTGGGCGGCGAGAGCAACGCGACCGAACCCTCGCTCGAAGTCCGGCCCAACCGCCGGCTTCCCGTATCGTCGTCGTCCCGATAGGTCCCGAGATCGATCTCGATTCCGCTGCCGAGGTGGACGTTGGGCTGCGCGGAATAGTGCGAAGGCAACAGCCGTTTCAGGGCGAGGACGATCATCATTGGCAAACCGCCATGGAAGCCGTCCCACGGAAGCTGGAGGCTGAACGGCGGTCGGAAGTGGTCGCGGAGCGGCATGGAACGTACTCGCGTGTCGATCAGGGAATCCGCAAGGCCCGTCGCGTGTCTTCGTAGGTCGTTTCCAAGTTCAAGTTCAGCCCGATGTCCTGGCCCAAAATGATCGGCAGGGCGGGCAACGCTTGCCCGACGCCGAGCGTGTGGGTCCACGCTTGGATTTTCATACGCGAACCGACCCGCGTCCCGGTGCAGGTCACGGCATAGAGCGATGTGTCCCGCGACGCGAATCCCGGGTCGTCCTGGCCGAAGAAGTCCAGGAGGTCCAAGTAGAGGTTGAAAGGCCGGACGGTGACGACATCCACGATCGAGACGGATACGTCCTGCCGAAGGAGTGACGCGCACTTCGCCACGAATTCCCGGCGGTGTTCGGGTCGATCCTTGTTCGATGGACTGACCAACTCGATGGCGGCCACGAGTTTTCGACCCTTGGCAGAGTCGTAGACGCGGACTTCGTATTCGTCGGGCGAGGGATAATCGGCGACGACCACGAGGTTCGATTCGGGCAAGGGCTGGAGTACCGGTACCGGTCCGGGCTGTGGAGGCGCAGGTATTCCGACGGATTCGAAGGCCGCGATATCGACCTCGACTCCCGAACCCAAACGCACGCTGGGTCCGGCGTAGAAGTTGGGAGGCAGCCAACGGCCTAGTTCCAACACGATCATGGCCGGCCACTGGCCGTGGAACAGATCCCAACTGAACTGTTCGGAAAGTGGCGGTCGGAAGTGATCGCGGAGCGGCATGTCGGTCTCCTGCCGACAGTATACACGCTACGCCGCCTGGCGCTGGCCGTCGCCGAGGTTCGCGTGGAGTTCGTCGGGGGAAACGGTGGCTGTGCCGACCTTGCCGACGACGACGGCCGCGGCGGCGCTCGCCAGCCGACACGCCGTCTCGAGCGAAGCACCCGCCGCGAGGGCGAGGACCATCGTGCCGGCCACGGTATCGCCGGCACCGGTCACGTCGAAAACTTCGCGAGCTTGGGCAGGAACGTGAACGGGCACCCGGCCCCGTTCGAAGAGCGACATCCCGGCCGCCCCCTGCGTGATGAGGATCGACGTTTGCAATTGCTCGGCCAGGTCGCGCCCGGCGGCGCGCACGTCCTCCGCGCCGCGGAGGTCCCGGTTCAACACCTTGCCCGCTTCGAGTTGGTTCGGCTTCACCACCGTCGCGCCGCAGTACTTCGCGTAATCGACCCCCTTCGGATCGACGACCACCGGAATGCGTTCCGACTGACAGCGTTCGATCAGTTCCCTCGCCACGCGCGGCGTCACCACGCCCTTGCCGTAGTCGGAGAGCACGCAGCCGCGCACGCCGGGCAGCACGCTCGCGATCCGCGCGAGCAGTTCGTCCTCGTACTCCGCATGCAACGCGCCGGGCGTCTCCTGGTCCACGCGGAGCATCTGCTGCCCCTGGGCGAGCACGCGCGTCTTGGTCGTTGTCGGTCGAAACGCATCCCGCACGACGGCGGCGTCGGAGACGCCGGCCTCCCGGAGAAGTTCGGCCACGCGGTAGCCGTTCGCATCACTGCCGGTCAGCCCGGCGATGACGGGCCGGCCACCGAGCGCGGCCACATTCGCCGCAGCGTTCGCCGCCCCGCCCGCGACGTGCGTCCGCCGCTGCACCTCCACCACCGGCACGGGTGCTTCGGGCGAGATGCGCGCGACGCTGCCCCAGATGAACTCGTCGAGCATCAGGTCGCCCACGACCAGCACCGGACAGCCTCGGAAGCGCGGAATCAGTTCAAGCCCCGACATGCGTTGGCTCCCGGTTCAACACGAAATCCACGACCGCCGACCAGTCGTCCGAGGAGAAATCCGCCGTGCCGTCGTGCGGACCCAACCGGATCGCGCACGCGCCGAACCGCCGGCCGGCCTCCACGTCCGACGTTTTGTCTCCGATCATCACGGCCGGTCGGCCGACCATGCCCAACTCGACGGCCGCGCGACGAAGCAATTCGATCTCCGGCTTGCGGCAGTCGCAACCATCGTCCGGCCCGTGCGGGCAGTAGAACGCCGGCAACCGGACGCCGGATGCGTCCTCGAACATCGCGACGAACCGATCATGCACGGCATTCGCCTGCTCCGGCGAGACGAGGCCCCGGGCGATGCCCGATTGATTGCTCACGATCGCGGGCACGAATCCCCGCTGAACCAGCTCGCGGACGGCGTCCGCCGCTCCGGGGAGGAGCCGCACCGTGGCCGGGTCATTCGGATAGCCGACGTCCTCCATCAACGTGCCGTCGCGATCCAGGAGCAGCAGTACTTCATGCTGCACGGCCAACTCCGGACTTCGCTTGGATTCGGGTTAATACGTCCGTCGTGGACACGCCCGGCACCAGCGGCAGGTATTCGATGCGCCCGCCGTACGCTTCGACGGTCGCGCGTTCCGGCACGGGCCGGCCGTGCGGCGGGGCGTATTCCATTCCCTTGCAATGAATGTCGGGCTGCAACCGCGCGAGGGCCGCCTCCGGCGTCGGTTCGTCGAAGACGATCACGGCGTCGACGCATTCGAGTGCGGCGAGCAACGCAGCCCGTTCGTTTTGCGACAGGATCGGCCGGAGCGGCCCCTTGTTGGCGCGGACGGACGCGTCGGAATTCAAACCCACGACGAGCCAGTCCCCGAGGGCGCGCGCCTGCGCGAGGCTGGCGACGTGGCCGGGATGAAGCAGATCGAAGCAGCCGTTGGTCCAGACCACGGTGCGGCCGTCAGCGCGGGCCTGCTCTCGGGCGGCGAGCAGCGCGGACCAGTCGAGGGATTTTTCGCGGGGAGTCCAAACCATGCCTCACGGAGTACCACGTTCCCGGCGGAACCCGCAAGGCGAATCGAGCCGTTGCTTATTCAAATCCCTTGCCGAATTTGGCGGTCAGTTCAAGGCGTGTCTGCACGATTCCATTTTCGATCTGGCTCCAGATCTGCGTGCGCGTCTTCTCCCCTTCGGCAACCGCCTTGGCGATCTCCCCGCGCTTCTGCGGTACGTTGGTGGCGACGCTCGCCCAACCCGGCCCGAACCACCCGCGACGGCGTGGCTGGTAAGTGTAGAGATAGGCCCCCGAAGCGATCGCATTGACATCCACAGCCACGCCGCGCAGCGACGCCGCGATGGCCCGAAGCCGCTCCGCCGTGGCCATCCCGAACTCGACCGCCGCGCGATCGACGTATCGCGTGCTGAGCTTCTCGATCTTGCCGGCATACGATTCATGCCAGGCAGCGGTCTTCAAATAGTCTTTCTTCTGCTTCGAGCGGCGGACCTCGTCGATGCAAGCCACGACGGCGGCGAAGTACTTGCGCGTGAGGTCCGCGTTCGGCTTCACCTCACCCCTGTCCGGAGCGTCGGCCGTCGATTCGGACTCGCTGGGGAATTCGAAGAGCGTCATCAATCGCGCCAACGACGCCGGTTCGAGTGGACCGGTGAGGATCATCGCATTCCCCTCGAAGGTCGTCGCCCAGGCATGCAGGTCGCCGATCGCGGCCCCCTCGTCCTCCAGCACTTCGAGGAAGAGATCCTTCAGCACGCGACGGTGCGGCGTGGGATCGAGTCCGAAATCCACGCGGATGGTGCCGGTGATCGAGTCGGTGACAGCCACGCCCAGGCTGACGCCGCGGAGGCTCGCCAGCGTTTTCGTGAGGGCGTCAACATTGGGCTGCGCGGCCAGGACGGTGGGAGAGTCGTCGATCGCCGCGCGGATCGTCTCGCGATCGAATGCGTCGGTCAGGTCGAACGCGACGAGAAACTGTTCCTTCGGCCCGCGTCGCGCGACCATCGCCTTGAGTTGTTCAGAGAGGGCCGGTTCGGCCCGTTGTTGCCAGGTCGGCACGTTCCGGAGCCAGTGCGCCAGCAACTGCCGGTTGGCCGGAAACCAGGCCGCCGACTCCTGTTCGGAGACGGACGTAAAGTAGACGTCGCGCGGGGACAATACCGCAAACCGGCCCGCGATTTCGTCGACCTTGCCCGACTCGCGCGCGGCCACCTCGCGTGCGTTCGCCACCTGGCGGACTTCCATCAGCACCAGTTGCCATTCTCGCCGAAGGTTCGACATGTTGGTCGCGCACGCAATCGCCACGCGCTGGGCGTCCGGCGGCAGTGTGTGGACGCCGGCGCGGAAGCGCTGTTGGTAGGTTTCCGACCACTTCAGCGTCTTCGCCAGCGGGCTGTCGTAAATCGCCGGAACATCCACGAGTACCAGCGTGTTCGTCGTCGCCGGAACGACCTTTAGCAAGGAATCGAACGGCCCCGCCGCGTGCGCCAGTGGGGCGAGGAGCAATCCGATCAGGGTGATGAGACCGCGCATGGCCAGGCTCCGGGTTCGGGAGTTGCAGGACTTCCCACCATGATAGCGTTGTCGTGTCTATACTGGCCGCAGAGCACCGCGGGAGGGTTCGCCATGCCCATCGATCCGGACAAGCGGAAACTGCGGGAGATGAAGCGGGCCGTGAAGCGGCGCGGGAACAAGCACCGGCGCCATGCCGCCAAGCGCGTGCTGGCCGAGCACCCCGAGGAAGCCGCCGACGCCGACGATGAGTTCGGAAGGCACTCGTCCGAACGGCTCAACGGTCTGGACCACGACGCCACGCGGAAGCTGCACGACTGAGGACACGCCGATGCGAAGCGTGCGGATCGGCAACGGCTGCGGATTCTGGGGTGACAGCCCCGACGCGCCGGTGCGCCTCGCGGAAGCGGGCCACCTCGACTACCTCACGCTCGAATACCTCGCCGAACTGACGATGTCGATCCTCGCGCTCCTGAAGCGGCGCGATCCGAGCGCCGGCTACGCCACCGACTTCACCGATCTCCTTCCGCGACTCCGGCCGATCCTCGACGCGCAGCAGAACCTCAAGATCGTCACGAATGCCGGCGGCATGAACCCGATCGCCTGCGGCCGGAAGACGGCGGAACTCCTGCCGGACCGCCGCGTTGCCGTCGTCTCCGGCGACGACCTGATGCCTCGGTTGGACGAACTGCTCGCCGCCGGTCACGAACTGAACAATCTTGACACCGGCGATCCGCTCGCGACGGTGCGGGACCGCGTCGTGAGCGCGAACGCCTATCTCGGCTCGGCCCCCATTGCCGAGGCCTTGCGCGGCGGAGCGAACGTCGTCGTCACCGGCCGCGTTGCCGATGCCTGCCTGACCGTCGGCCCGCTCCTGCACGAATTCGGCTGGGGTTCCGACGACCTCCTCGCCGCCGGCACGGTGGCCGGGCACCTGATTGAATGCGGCGCGCAGGCGACCGGCGGACTCTGGACGAACGCGTCCGATGCGATGAACCTCGCGGATGTCGGCTACCCGTTCGTCGACGTGCGTGCCGATGGCAGGTTCGCGATCTCCAAACCCGATGGTACGGGCGGCGCGGTCAACTTCGAAACGATCTCCGAGCAACTCCTGTACGAAGTTGGCGATCCGGCCCGCTACGTCACGCCGGATGTCGTCGCGGACTTCACGTCGGTCCAATTGAAGCAGGCCTCGCGGGACATCGTGGAAGTCTCCGGCTGTCGGGGCCGTCCGGCGACCGACTCGTACAAGGTGTCGCTGGCCTACCGTGATGGCTTCGCCTCGGCGGGCACGCTGGTGCTGGCGGGGCCGCACGCGCGGGCGAACGCCGAGCGAAGCGGCCGTATCATTCTCGATCGACTCGATCGGGCCGGCTTCCGCTTTGACCATTCGCTGGTCGAAGTGATCGGCGAGGGGATGGAAGTCACGCTGCGCGTGGCCGTGCGGGACGCCCGCAAGCCGGCGGTCGAGCGGTTCACGAAGGAGTTCGCGCCGCTGGTGACGAGCGGCTATGCGGGCACGACGGGCTACACGACCGGCCGCGCCGCCGTGCGCGAGGTATTCGCGTACTGGCCGGCACTCATCGCCAAGAGCGCCGTCACACCCATCGTTGCGATGGTCTAGACTTCGCGCGGCCGTTTCCTCAATACGACTCCGATCAGCAACCCCGAAACGAAACCGCCGATGTGGGCGAGGTTGTCGATCATCGGGTTCATGAACCCGAGCGCGACCTGGTAGATCGCCCAGACGAGCAGCACGCTGCCGACGCGAAGATCGCGGAGGAGATACTCGCGGCGGTATTTCGTGAAGAATGCGACAAGCGCGCCGGCGAGGCCGAAGATCGCACCCGACGCGCCGACGGAGGTATGGCCGTTGACGAGGCTCAGCGCCGAGCCGCCGAGGCCGGCGAGGAGGTAAAGCGGTACGTAGCGGAGGGAACCGTAGGCGTGTTCGCACGCCATGCCGAGGATGAAGAGGACGACGAGATTGCCGATCAGGTGGTCCGGGCTGCCGTGGAGGAAGACGGCGGTGATCATCCGCCAGTATTCGCCGGCGGCGACGCGGGGGCCGTTGAGCGCTCCGGCCCGGATGATCGCGTCTTCGCTGGCGAGCGCGCCGGTGGAAAGCTGCCAGGCGAAGACCCCGGTGCACGCCAGGCAGAGCAGGATCGAGACGGGTGGCAGGAACGACATCCCTCGCTCGAAATCGATGCGCGGGCGTTCCAGCATCGCCTCGCCGATGGTCGGAATATCGTCGTTTGCCATGGCGATCACCGCCGTTCGCCGGTGTCGAGCAGCACACCCATCGCCACGGCGATGCGCCGATCGATCGTTCGTTTCTCATCCATTGTCAGGTCCAGCACGTAGCGGTCGAGCAGCGTCATCCGGCGATTGAATTCGCCAACGGTCTCTCCGTCGGACACACGGGTGAAGATGAAGTTCGTGCGCAGGAAGGCGACCAGTGCGAGGCCGAGCAGGGGAATCTCCTCCGCGATTGCGCCAATGGTGCGACGGAGCAGCGAGAGAATGATCGAGTCTTCCTTGACCACGAAGAGCGTTTCGCCGTCTTCGGTCTCGATGTACCAGCGCTTGCGGAAGATGCCGTGGAGGAAGTTCTTGCGGAAGACGCAGAGGACTTTTCCGGTGTCGTCCGCCAGCGTGTAGCGCATGTTGAGGAAGGCGACCTTCTGGTTCTGGAAGATGCGCAGGAGCATGTCCTGCTTGGATTCGTCGGGGTAGAAGGTGATGTGCCGCTTCGGGTAGAGGGCGATGATGATGGCCAGCCCGACGAGAAAGCCGAGAACGCCGAGGACGGCGGCAAGGACAACGCTGGCTTCCTTGCCGATGGTTTTTTCGAGGGCGATGCCGGCGAACGCGCCGCCGCCGGCGAGAATGAGGATCGCCGGAATGCCGACGACCATCGCGAGGCAGCCCTTCATGAGGTGGATCGGGCGTTCGACGAAGAGGATCGGCCGGCCGCGCTCGTCGGCGACGTTGTACTTCTCCTTGAGCGACCAGAGTTTCTGGCGGAGGAGGAACTTGTCGTGCCAGAACTCGTCGGGCAGGTCGTCCGGGAAACCGTAGCGCGACTCACGCTCGTCGTCGTCCGATGCCGCTTTCGCCGGCACGTTCAGCACGGCCTGGCACGACGGGCACTTCACCTGTTTGCCGGCGAACTCGTCCTTGAGCGGGTACGATTTCCGGCAAACGTCGCAGTAGGCATCGACGGGCATGGCGCGGCTTCCCGGTGCGGTGGAGGCAATCCGCGAGATCGTACCGGGAAGCCGAAGCGACTGCCAGAAAAATGACGGAAAACACCGCGGGAATCACGCCGCGTCGGCCGGGCGGAGCGGCACGATGTCGGCTTTCGCATCGGCGCTGAGCAGCGCGTCGGCGGCGCGCTCGGCGGTCCGGCGCAACTTGTCGATCTCGGCGTCGGTCCGGCGTCGCCAGCCTTCCGCGACGGCGAGGACGATCGGTTCGTCCTTGGGAAGCTCCTTCGCGAGCAAGGCGTCCCGCTCCCGCCGGCGTTCGGCGAGTGCGGCTTGTCGGTCGCGCTCGGTGGCGTCCGCGGCGAGCCGCTGGAACTCGGCGTGCCGCGCGGTCAAGTCCGTGGATTCTTCGTGTAGGCGGGCCAGACGCTCATCGAGTTGTCGCAAGCTCCGGGCGAAGCGACCTTCCCATCGCTTGCGCAAGACGACGACGCGCTGGGCGGCGCGGGCACGCTCCGGGTGGTTTGCCGACTCGGCACACTGCTGCTCCGCGGCGATCAACCACGCCGCGAGCTGGGCCGCCTGTTCCTGCGTCTGCCGGCGCAATCGTTCGCAATCGATCAGTGTCGCGCGGCAATCGTCCACCCGTTCGCGATAGCCGGCGATCGTGTCCAGCAACTCCTCGCGACGGCGGGCGTTCTCGTCGTCCCACTTCCGGATCAGTGTCTCCATTTCGGTTTCGCGGTCCGCCAGGTGGCCGCGTCGGGCGGCCATGCCCACCTCGGCCTGTTCGCGATCGGCCAGGAAGCGCGACTCGCGCTCCACGAGCAGGCCGTGCCAATGGTCGAGTGCGGTTTGGTACTTCCAAAGCTCGCGTTCGCGTTCGCGGTGGTGGTCGTCCTGCCGGGCAAGGGCCAGCTCGCGCGCGGCGAGCGTGGCTTCGCGGAACTCGACGGCTCGGGCCAGTTCCTCGAGTTCGTCGACGGTGCGGGCTTCGGCCGACTGCCACGCCTCGCGGGCGTTGGCCACCTGTTCGATCTGCTCCGCGAGGACGCGCCGGCCGTCGGAAAGATGCTCGGCGAGGAGGTCCAGCTCGCGACGGTGGGCTTCCAGTTCGCGGCGCTCGCGGTACAATTCGGCTTCGCGTTGCTCCAGCACCGAAAGCGCCTGCGGCGCGATGTCGCCGGCCACCATGCGGGTCATGGCGTCGGAGCCGATCCCCGCCACGCGGTTGGCGACCGCCTTGGCGCGGGATTGTTCCAGTTCCTGAAGTTGCAGTCGGGCATTCGCCGCGCGCCGATCCAGTCCGGCGATCTCGGCGCGCAGCGTCGACAGTTCCCGTTCCGCCGTCTCGCGTTCCTTTCGGAAGCGATCGGCCGCCGCATTGGTCTCCCGTTCGCGCGTTTCCAACATTTGAAACAGGCGGGACAACTCGGCATCCCGCTCGGCCCGCTCCGCGGCAAAGAGCGACTGCTGATGGGCGAAAAGGTCCCACGCGGCCGAGAGGGCCGACCGGGATTCGTCCGTTTCGGTTTGGAATCGTTCGCGTTCGGCCGTGAATCGCGCGAATGCGGTTTGCAGTTCCTCGTGTTGCCGGGCGATCTCCGCGCGGGCGGCGCGGATCGGCGCGGCGGCGTCGGCCGCCTTCCGACGGAACCGTTGCAGGTAGCGGGCGGCGGACTTGCGGACGCGGCGACGCGTTTCGCGGGCTTCGCGATTCAGCCGTTCGGCCTCGTCCAGCCGGGGCTTGGCGGCGGCGAGTTCGGCCCGGAGCCGTTCGCGCCCCTCGGCCAGTTGCCGCAACAGGGCCTGTGCGTCGGGGGTGGCTGCTTCGCCCATGCCGCGTCCTCTCAGACGAAATCGTCCGCCGGGCTTATCGGCAGAACACCCGGAAAAATCCAGATCGATTCAAGTTTGCAAAAAGTACCCTTCCGCTTCGCCCCCGCCCACGCTATGAACCGCGACTCGTCCACGGCTCCAGGGGGATCGAACATGCGTCGACTGCTCGCAGTGGGTTTTTCGTTCGGACTGGCGACCACGGCCTCGGCGCAGTTCGCCAGCGATCGCAAGGTTCCCGCAGCACCGGCTTCTCCCCCTTCTTTCGAGCAGGTGGCGGCGACCGCGCCCAAACCCGCCGAGGCGCGCCCGAGCGCCCACCCCTGGTACGTCAAGCCGGAACACGGACCGTGGATGGTCATCGTGAAGAGCTACACCGGCGATAACGCCAAGGCCTACGCCGAGGCGCTCGCGAAGGAGATTCGCGACACCTACAAGATACCGGCGTATCTCTTCGAGCGCGGTTCGGAGGAGAAACGCAAGGAAGACGAGCGCGTCCGCCGCGAGAAGGAGAAGAAGCGCGCCGAGGAAGAAAAGCAGTTCCTCGCCCTCGCCGACCAACTGCGCGCCGAGGCGTTCCGCAAGGGGTACGACTTCCAGGAAACCAAGCCGGTCTACCACGTGCCCAAGATCCGGTACGAGGAGCAGTACGCCGTGCTCGTCGGCGGCTGGAAGGACATGGACACGGCGCGCAAGGCGCTCGACGCCATCCGCACCTGGAACGATCCGAAGGACAAGCGGCTAATGGACCGCGGATTCGTCGGCGGCGAGACGAAAGGCGGGCAGCAGGCCACGCTCAACGGCGGTTTCCTGAACCCGTTCAAGCTCGCCTTCGTCGCACCGAATCCGACGTCGCCCAAGACGTTGACGTCCGAAGGCTCCGATCCGCTCGTGTTGCAGATGAACAGGGAGGAACCGCTCTCGGTGCTCAAGATCCAGAAGCCGTGGACGCTCGTGGTGAAGAGCTATTACGCGCCGCTCGTGGACGTGAAGGACAAGGACGCCGGCAGCGCGTTCAGCATCCGCAAGCTGTTCAACTCGCGACCGGACTACCTGAACAAGACCGCGGAGATCGCGGTGAACCTGACGAAACTCCTCCGCAGCCTCCAACCGACCGCCGCCGAGCCGCGCATGGCACCGTTCGAGGCATATGTCTTGCATACGCTCAACGGCAGCTTGGTCTGCGTCGGCCAGTTCGACTCGCCGGAGGATCCGAAGATCGCCGAGATGCGGGAACGGCTGGAGGCATTACGGCTGAACGTCGGCGAAAAGGGCGCCGCCGGGAACAAGATCTATCCGTTCGACCACCTGGCGCTGATGCGGGTGAAGTGAGCGGGTCAATCGCCGATCGCGAGCCGTTTCAGATCCGGGACGACGATGGTCTGTTCGTTCGTGTCGTAGACACCGAGGATGCGGTCGGCGCGGAGTGTGATGGCGCGGCGTACGGGCATACTGGGCAGGGGGAGCGGCACGATCCGGACGCCATGGCCGGCGGGCAGGCCGTACGGTTCGCCGGCGGGCGTGCGGACGACCGCGACCCGGCGGTTCGCGGCCGGCGGCACGGGCAGCCCGCACCAGGCGGCGAGATCGACCAGCGGCAAAGCCCGACCGCGCCACACCGACAATTCGCGGACGTGCGAAGCGGCACCCGGCACCGGCGTGCCCGGTGGTGCATCGATCATTTCCGCCACGCAACCGACCGGCAGGCCGAAGCCGACAACGCGACCGCCCGGCAGCGGATATTCGTACTGCCCCAACACGACCATGCGATCCACGCGAGCCGGCGTCCGTCGCGGTGCGGAAGGAAGCGGTTCGTCGTCCGAGGCGAAAAGGTCGACCGTTGCCGCGAGTCGGTCGGGATTCAACCGCAAGAGCGGCGTGCCGTCGACCACAAGGACTCCGTCGAACCAGGCGTCGCGACGGGCCACCGAACGGGGGAGGGGTCTTACGGCGTCTGCGTCCAGTCGCGGTACGGGCGCGGTGCGGTCCACCAGCAGGCCGTGCCGTTCGCCCGTGATGGCGGTGAGGACGATCTGCCCGGCGCGCCGGTCCGGGTCGAGTGTCACGCCCAAGCGTTCGGACAGGTCGATCACGGGCCACTCGCCGGCGCGGTTGGTCAGGCGCCCGGCGAGGTCGGGCCGGTCGGTCGCGGGCTTCATCCGTTCGGCGCGCTCGATGCCCAGCACGCGATCCATTTCGATGCCGACCGAGAGCGGGCCGAATGCCATGCGAACGAGTTGAGTGGTCGAGATCATCGGGCGCTCCGCACGAGGTGCCGGACGATATCGACGAGCGCCTCGTCCTGGTAGGGTTTGGTGACATACGCGCTCGCACCGAGGTCCATCGCCTTGCGGCGGTGTTTCTCGGCGGCGCGGGATGTGATCATCACCACCGGCAATCGGGCAAGGTTCGCCTGGCCGCGGATGCTGCCGAGCAACTCGAAGCCGTCCATGCGCGGCATTTCCACGTCCGAAAGCACGATGTCGGGCAGCGGTCCGCGGCGGAGGAGTTCGAGCGCCTCCACGCCGTCCTTCGCGGCGATCGCGGTCCAGCCCTGCCGTTCGGCGAGGGCGGCGAGCACACGACGCACGCTGGGGGAATCGTCCACGAGCAGCACGGTGGTCGCCGTACGCGGCCGCAGCGGTACGGACCGCGGCACCAGCTGCGACATCGTCGTGGACGTCCGCAGCGCCGCGGCTCGGGCCAGTTCCACCGGGTTCAAAATCAGCACCACCGACCCGTCGCCGAGCAGAGTCGCACCCGTCACGGCAGTCGCCTTCCGCAGGTGCGGGCCGAGGTTCTTCACCACGATCTCGCGCCCGCCGAGCAGGCGCTCGACCACGACCGCCAGTCGCTTCTCGCCGGCGCGCAGCACCAGCACCGGCGGCTTCTTCACGCCCTCGTCCGGCGGCGTCTTCAACTCCAGCGTGCGGCCGAGATGCGCCACCGGCACCGTGTCGTCGCCCACGCGCAGCACCGGGTCGAGACCGATGCGCTGCACATCCGACTCCTCAAAGCGAAGAATCTGTTCGACGCAATCCAGCGGCAGGGCGAAGGTCTGGCCGTTGGTGCGCACGAGCAGTGCCCGCGCGATGGCAAGCGTGAGCGGCAGGCGGATGGTGAAGGTGGTGCCGTGGCCGGGCCGCGACGCGATGGCGACGGTGCCCTTGAGGGCTTCGACTTTCGTTTTCACCACGTCCAGCCCGACGCCGCGGCCGGAGAGTTCGCTCACCTCGTCCTTGGTGCTGAAGCCCGGTTCGAAGAGCAAGGCGTGAACGTCTTCGGCGGGGAGTTCCGCGGCGTCGGGGAAGCCGCGGGCGAGGGCGGTCTCGCGGACAGCGGCGGTGTCGATGCCGCGGCCGTCGTCCGCGATGCGGAGGACGACCTGGTTGCCTTCGTGGGCGGCGGAGAGGCGGATGGTACCGGTTTCGGGTTTACCCAGCGCGCGGCGAACTTCGGGGCTTTCGAGGCCGTGGTCCACGGCGTTTCGCAGCAGGTGCAACAGCGGGTCGGCCATCGCTTCGAGCACCGATTTGTCGAGGCCGGTGCGCTCGCCCTCCAGCACGAGTTCGGCCCGCTTGTTCGTCTGCTCGGCGGCGTTGCGCACGGTGCGTTCGAGCTTGTTCGCGTGCGTGGACAGCGGCACCATGCGCAGGCGCATGAGCTTGTCTTCGAGGTCGCCGGCGAGGCGTGCCTGCCGTGTGAGGAACCCGTCGCAGTCGCCGTGGACGTGTGCGAGTTCGCCGGCGAGGGTCTGGATATCGTTGGTGGTTTCGGCGAGTTCGCGGCTGACGAGGTGGAATTCGGTGTAGCGGTCGAATTCGAGGGCGTCGAAGCCGTCGACCGGCGCGGCGGATTCGCCGCCGAGGGCGAGCGCTTCGAAGCCGGTATCGAGCTTGGCGCCGGCGCGGCGGAGGCGGAGCGTGCTGGGTTCGAGTTCGTTGAGGAGCCGCTGAAAGTCGGCCATGCGGGCTTCGAAGGCAGTGCGGGCGATGACGAGTTCGCCGACGAGTTTGACGATGTCGTCAAGGCGTTCGATCGGTACACGCACGAACGAATCACCGTCCAGTCGCGCCGGTTTGGCGTCGACTTTCGGTTCAGATTTCGGCGCCGGTTCCGGTTCGGCGACGGGAACGGACGCTGCGCCGAGCGCCGCATCCAGCGCGGTGTAGAGCGCGTCGAACATCGCGGGGCGGCCGGCGATCGCGTCCTCGATCGCGTCGGTCCCCTTCAGCAGCAGGTCGATCTCCGCCGGCGTTGCCGTCCGTGTCCCCTCGAAATACAGGTCGAGCAGGTCTTCCATACGGTGCGCGAGCTTCGTCACGTTCGCGAAGCCGACCATCGCCGCAGTGCCCTTGAGGGTGTGCGCAGCGCGGCGGATGTCCTGCCATTGTTCGCGATCGGCCGGATCGGTCTTGGTGCGCGGGAGGAGCGTCGTCAGCGCGCGCAGGTGGTCGTCGGCTTCAAGGCGGAAGACTTCCAGCAACTCCGGCGGCACGTCGCTCGCCGGCGCGGCCGATTCCACCGGCTTGGGGATCGGCGGCGCCAGCGCGGCGAAATCGGGAATCGTGTCGTCCAGCGTCGGTTCGGCTTCCTCGAACGGCAGGATCCAGCCCGGTCCGCCGAGCGCCGCGCCTGTCGCGGCAGACGCCGGCGCGGGAAGGCCGCGCAGGGCGCGCAGCCCCTCCACGGCATCCGCGACGATCGCGTCCTCATCGATCGACTCCGAGAGCGCGTTCTCGAGATAGCGTTCAATCGCGACGACGGCGGTTTCGAACGTCGGGAAGATTTCCGGGTCGGGTACGAGGCGGCCCTGTCGGAGGTCGTCGAGCGCGGTCTCGAGGTGGTGCGCGAGATGGCTGAGGCCGTCGAGGCCGACCATCGCGGCCGCGCCTTTGATGGTGTGGACGCCGCGATGCGCTTCTTCGGACGCGGCGACATCGAGCGGGTTCTCTCGAATGGCGGCGAGGCCGGCGCGGATCGCCGGCAGGTAACCTTCCGCTTCTTCGAGGAAGCCGAGCAGGATATCGGGATCGACCGTGCGGCTCATGAAGCGACTCGACGGGTTTCGAGGAAGATTCGCGGAGGAACGCCGGCGATTACGCCTTGTTACCGTAGCCGTGCGGCAGCTTGAACGCCGACACCGAGCCGCGGAGTTCCTCGGCCAGCTTCGCCAGCGAACCGACGCTCTCGGCGGTCTGCTTCGTACCGCTGGCCGTGCGCTTCGTGATCTGGCTGATGCTGCCCATGGACCGCGCCAGTGCCTCGGAACTGCGCGCCTGCTGTTTGGACGCCTGCGAAATCGAGTGGATGATCTCGGAGAGCTTAAGCGAGACGCCTTCGATCTCGTTGAGCGATTGGCCCGCCTGGTTCGCGATCTTCGAGCCGCTCACGACTTCCTGGATGTTCTTTTCCATGGCGCCGACGGCCTCGTTCGTTTCGCCCTGGATCGCCTTCACGAGCGCCGCGATCTTTTTCGTGGCCTCGGTGGAGCGCACCGCCAGCCGCTCGACTTCCTCGGCGACCACCGCGAAACCGCGTCCCGCGTCCCCGGCGGCGGCGGCCTGGATCGACGCGTTCAACGCCAGGATGCTCGTCCGGTCCGCGATGTCGTCGATGAGTTGCACGATCTGGCCGATCTCCTGCGACGTCTCGCCCAGCCGCTTGATTCGCTTGGCCGTCTCCTGCGCCTGCTCGCGGATCTTGTTCATCCCCTCGATGGTGTTGCGCACGGCCTGGTTGCCCTGCTTCGCGGTCGCGAGCGCCTGCTGGGCCACGGCGGTCGACGAGGCCGCGTTGTCCGAAACCTGTTGGATGCTCGCGGCGATCTCGTCGATGGCGGCGGAGGTGTTCACGATCTGTTCGGTCTGCACTTCCGAGCCGTCGACCAGTTCCTCGGCCGAGGTGCTGATCTTGGTGGCCGCCGCCGTCACCTGGTTCGTCGCCTTCTGCACGTTGCCGACGATGCGCCGGAGGTGGTCGATCATGAAATTGAAGCTGTCGGCGATGGCGCCGGTCATGTCGGCGGAGACTTCGGCTTCCTTCGTCAGGTCGCCATCGGCCACGCCGGAAACTTCGTCCAGCAGCTTCATGATGCTGCGCTGGATCTCGGCCTTCTCATCCCGCGATTGCACGAGCGCGGAGGTTTTGTCCAGCATGGCGTTCAGGGAATCGGCCACTTCGCCGAGCTCATCGTCGCCGAGCGACTTGGCGCGGGCGGAGAAGTCGCCGGACTCGACGCGCTGCAGCACGGAGTTCAAATTCTCCGACTGCGCGCCGAGCGCACGGGCGACGAGCATGATGACGAGGAAGCCGACCGACACGCAGACCGCGACGGCGGCGAGGGCGAACGTGGTCTTCTTCTGTTGTTCCGCGGGATCGGCCGACATCGCCAAGGCGGGATACAGCGCAACGGCCACGGCCACCGCGAACGGCACCGCGATCAGGGCGCACTTCTTTCCCAGACTCAGACTGGCGAACATCGACGATTGTGAACTCTTGGAGCGGGCCATCGGGCTACCTCGGAAGCGGAAACGGCGTGCCGGAGCCGCAGACCAACGGCGCGCGGGCCGAGGGTCGGGCGTCTGAGCGAACCTAGTACACGGACGGAAGATTGCGCGCTCGGTCGGAATCGGAGCGATGGGAATTTCCGAAACTTGCGATCCGGCGCGGAAAGGTGAAGGGTCTGGCGCGAATCGTTCGATCGGCGAAGAACGGCGGGCACTCCCGCTCAGCGCTTCGGCGCCTGACCGCGCACCACGGCCTTTGACGGCGGCGCGTCGTGGCCCTCAGGCGCGGGGTGGCCGACCCCGACTTGGTCCTGCGCGAATTTGAACGCCGCAGCCTCGGCACGCGGCCAATCGCCCGCCTTCGCCATCGCCAGCACGCGGTCGAACCCGGTTCGCTCGCCCGCGCTCAACTTCCCCTCACGCGCGAGCTGATCCAGACCCGATTCCACGCGAGCCAGCCGAACCGGGTCCTTGGTGTTGCACGCCGCGTAGAGCAGTTGCATCAACCCGAGCGCCTCGCGGCTCTTCACGGGTTCGTACTGCCGGCAGCCCGGCCACCACACCAGCATCAACGGCACGAGCAGAACGCCCGCCAAGCCGCCGAGCCGCCACACCCGCCGCGTGTCGTCATCGCGTTCAGTAGTCACCGACCACCTCCCCGCCGCGAATGCTGGCGAGCGCCGCCCACGTATTCAGGTTCACCGAGGTCGGCACGAATCGCACGCTCCCATCGCCCAGCAGCACGTTCCCGCCCTGCCATGGCGCATACATCTGGCAGACGTGGCACGTCGGAAAGCTCGGTGGATGCACGACGCCCGGCTCCGCCGGCGCCGGTCCGCTGTGGCAGAGCACCAACGTCGCCGCCGCATCGCACGACGTGAACGGATACCGGAACGGATCGAGCGGGCAGACTTCTGCACCCGGCACGACGCCGACCCACGTCTTGTCGCTGATCGTGGTATGTTCACCCACGAAGACGGTATTGCTGAGGCCATCCGTCACGCCCGCAGTGCGCGTCTTCGAGTTACGGTAGAACGGCCCGACCCCGGGCAGACCGGACAGGTCCGCACGGTCGTAGGCCCACGTTTCGTCCTGGCCGTTGTTCGCGACGAAGTGCGAGAGACCGAACTCCGCAAGGACCGCGCCGCCGGAATCCTTCACGGTCATGGTCGGCCCGGCGTTCGGCGCGGCCGGGCAGAGAAACACCTTCAACGGCGTCCGCACCGCGGCGGCGTTCACCGAGTCCCAACACGGCCGATCGAGCCGAAGCTGGCGAAACAAGGTGTCCTGTTCCAGGTGCGGCAGAATGAATGTGCCCCACGCCCAGCCCGGCGCGGCATCGACCGCCGGCACCGGCTGCCCCGCATAGCCGGCCTGATACCCCGGCGGGAACATCCCGTTCGCGTCGTGATACCCGTGGAACGCGAGGCCGATCTGCTTGAGGTTATTCTGGCTCTGGGCACGCGCCGCCGCCTCGCGCACCTTCTGCACGGCGGGCAATAGCAGGCCGATGAGAATGGCGATGATGGCGATGACGACGAGGAGTTCGATGAGCGTGAAGCCACGACGAAGGGATTGCATACGATGCTCCTAACGAGTCATCGTAGTTTAATCGAACAGTATTGTTAGACAAATCTAATTCAGTTCCGGTCCCACAATTCGTCGGTCGTGCCGTAGTCGAACACGTTCTCCCGATCACGGATCGCGACGAGCGTCGGCGAGTCGGTCGCGGCCGGGGCGTTGCGTGTCCCCTCCGTGATTGCCTCGACATGGCCGTCCACGAACGCGATGTTGGCGATGCGGTTCGTGAGGCGATGATGCACGCTTGGCCGCCGCACCGACGGAGGATATGCGAAGGGCATTTCGAAGAGTTCGGGGGCCGTGTCCTGTGCCTGCACCGCGTTCGCAAAGAGTACGGTGCGGCTGGTGCTGGCGACCTGCGCGAGGGCGATCTTGCGCCAGTTCCCCGTGAGTGCCAGACCAGCGGACGGCTCGTAGGGGGCAAGGTACCAGTAGTTGTACCCGTAGCCGCCGGTGAGGCCGTCAAAGGTGAGGAACACTTTGCCGGGAGCCTTCGCTGGCGTCTGGAGGGCCGAACGATTGTTCTCCAGGTACGGCATCAGATGGCTGCCGGCCGTATCGTAGACGCCCGCCGGTTTTTCGAATGCGAACCACCAGCGCGTGCCGCCGTTCTCGAAGGTCATCATCGGCGGCAGCACGCCGTTCGCGGATTCGTAGTTGTTCACCGCCAGGCCGAGTTGCTTGAGGTTGTTCTGGTCGGCGAGTCGGTTGGCGGCGGCGCGCACCTTCTGCACGGCGGGCAGCAGCATCCCGATGAGGATGCCGATGATCGCGATCACCACGATCAGTTCGATGAGCGTGAAGGCCGGACGGACGCGCACGCGAATCCTCGGTCGAAGCCGTCTCCATCATAACACGATCATAACGCGTCTCACCCTCCGGCGTTGATGGTGAACCGTTTGACCGCCCGTGCGAGAACTGCTAGCGTGAACAGAACTCCGGGAGATCACTCATGTTCGTGAGCATGCTGATGGCGGTTCTGGCGACGTCCACGGCACCGGTTCCCAAGCCGGTGAAGCCGATCGGCGCGGCGCCGAAGATCGTTGTCGTGGCCGTCGTGCCGGGCACCGGTCCGGTCGTGCTCGTCACGGTGCCGCGCACCGTGTCCCAGACGTTCGAGACGACTGTCGTCGAGAACGGCGCACAAATCCTGAAGAAACAGACGCGCGACGTGACCGTGACGGAATCGAAGACCGTGACGCTCACCGACGCAGGGGCGACGTTCACGACGGCCGACGGGATGCCACTGACCGCGGACGAAACAACGACGAGATTGAAGGAAGGCGGCTTTCTGATCGTACCAGCCGATCGCGAGCCGATCGATCCGGCCTTCCGCAAGGCGCTCGCAGCCGAGGCGATTCTCGTGGAGTACAAGAAGGATTCCAAGGCGAGCATCGTCGGCGCGGGTTCTCCGATGCCGGCGCTGGCCGCCGTGAAGGCGGACGACAAGGGCATGTTGCGCATCCCGGCCCAGGGGACGCGCGAAGTCGTCGTCAAGGTGCCGGTATCGAAGGAAGTCGATGGCGTCGTGAAGGTCGAATATGTCGAGACCAAGCAGACGGTTCGCGATCTTGTGCCGACGCCGTTCGACGACGTGAAGCCGACGGTGACCACCGCGGTCGGCAAGACCGTCGCCGCGGAGGATGCGAAGTCTCGCCTGGCGGCGGGCGAGGTCGTGCTCATGTCAACGAACGGCAAACCGGTGGAAGGTGCCTATCTCAAACTCGTGAAACCGGAGACGTTGGTGCTGGTTTCGGAGAAGATGGTCCACCCGGCAAGCAAACTCGCGCCGGCGGCGCGCGGAGCCGTGGACGTTCCGTGATCGCCGTCCGGGGCCAGACAATGGCCCCGGACGTAATTGAAATCATGCGATCTCGTACGTGAACTGCGAATCCGGACCGACGCCCACCTTGACGTGCGAGACGTGTTTGCCGTCGGCCATGCGAACGAGGACTTCCTGCGAGAGCCGCGGCAGGAGCGTCCCGGTCAGGATATGGTCGACGTTGCGTGCGCCGCTGTCCACGTCGGTGCAGCGCGCGGCCACGGTCTCGACAACCTCCGGCGAATACTCGAACGTCGCCTTGTGGTTCGTCTTGAACCGCTCGCCGATCGCGCCCAGCTTCAACTTGATGATCCCCTTCAACACCTCTTCCCGCAGCGGGAAATAGGGCACGACGATCATGCGGCCCAGGAGCGCGGGCTTGAACGCCTTGAGCAGGTCCGGTTTCAGGATCTCGGCGAGTTCCTCCGGCGGCGGGACTTTCTTCGGGTCGGAGCAGACCTTCATGATCGTGGCCGTGCCGACGTTGGCCGTGAGCAGGATGATCGTGTTCTTGAAGTTCACGTCTTCGCCGTCGTCGTTCTGGAGGACGCCTTTGTCGAAGACCTGGTAGAAGATTTCCTGCACGGATTCGTGGGCCTTTTCGACTTCGTCGAGGAGCACGACGGAGTAGGGGCGGTTCTTGACGGCGTTCGTGAGCACGCCGCCCTCGCCGTAGCCGACGTAGCCCTTGGAGGTGCCGACGAGGCGGGAGACCTTGTGCGACTCCTTGTACTCGGACATGTTGACGATGACCATGTTGCGGTCGCCGCCGTAGAGGAGGTCGGCGAGGGCCATGGCGGTTTCGGTCTTGCCCACGCCGGAGGGGCCGACGAGGAGGAAGACGCCGAGGGGCCGGCGGGGGTCGCCGAGGTCGGCGCGGGCGGTGCGGATGCGCTGGGCGATGGCTTCGAGGGCGTGGTTCTGGCCGACGACGCGCTCGGCGAGTTTGTCCGCCAGCGCGAGGACGGTCTTCATCTCGTCGCGGACCATCTTGCCCATCGGGATGCCGGTGAGTCCGGAGAGCACCTCGGCGACGGCCTGCGAATCGACCACGGGATACACCAGCGGCGTCTCGCCTTGCACGACATGGAGGTCGTCGGTGAGCTTCGCCAGCTCGGCGCGGTCCTTCTCCAGTGTCTCCGCCGGCGGATCGGTCGCAGCGCCCTTTTCGATCGCCGCCCGCAAATCGCGGATCCTGGTCACCAGGTCCGATTCCTTCTTGAGCTGCTCGTC
The DNA here is from genome assembly GCA_019636445.1 of Gemmataceae bacterium. GTDB lineage: Bacteria > Planctomycetota > Planctomycetia > Gemmatales > Gemmataceae > Limnoglobus. The sequence continues at coordinate 165,098 of JAHBXO010000008.1, forward strand.
AAGCCGTCCTTTCAATTCCTCGCTGATCTGCCGTCGCTGCTTCAACTCGCTGAGCCGCTCCGGGTTCCCGGCGGAGACCTGGCCTTCGCGTTCGAGGAACTGGATTTCCGTCGTCAGGAATTCGATCTCGCGGGTCACGTCTTCAACGGCCGGCGGCGTCGCGCACTGGCTCAGGTTGACGCGGGCGCACACGGTATCGAGCAGGCTGATCGACTTGTCCGGCAGTTGCCGGTCCGGCATGTAGCGGATGGAAAGCTTGACCGCGGCATTGATCGCTTCATCGAGGATGCGCACGCCGTGGTGCTTTTCCAGGATCTTCACGATGCCGCGGAGCATCCGGATCGCCTTCGGCTCGTTGGGCTCGTCGACTTTCACCTGTTGGAACCGGCGCTTCAGTGCCGCGTCGGTCTCGAAGTACTTCTTGTATTCGGCGTATGTCGTGGCCGCGATCGTGCGAAGCTCGCCGCGCGCAAGCGCGGGCTTCAGGAGGTTCGCGGCGTCGCCCTGGCCCTGTTGTCCGCCCGCGCCGATGAGCGTGTGGGCTTCGTCGATGAACAGGATGATCGGCTGCGGCGAACTCTTCACTTCCTGGATCACGGACTTCAAGCGGTTCTCGAACTCGCCCTTCACGCCCGCGCCGGCTTGCAAGAGACCCAGGTCCAGCGTGCGCAGGATCACGTTCTTCAAGGGCGGGGGAACATCACCGGACGCGATGCGAAGGGCCAGCCCTTCGACTACGGCGGTCTTGCCGACGCCCGCTTCACCGGTGAGGATCGGGTTGTTCTGCCGGCGGCGGGTGAGGATGTCGATAACCTGGCGGATTTCCGGATCGCGACCGATGACCGGGTCGATCTTCCCGGCCTTGGCTCGCTCGGTCAGGTTCACCGTGAACTGGTCGAGTGCGCCTTGGCTGGCGCCCGGGACCTGGGAACCGTCGCCCCCGCCCTCGCCGCCGCCGGATGCGGCCACCGGTGCCGAATCGAATTCATCGCTCGGGAGCTTCGGCAGCAGCGCCTTCAAGTCCTTGCGGAGTTGCTCGCCGTTGATGCGCACCAGCGAGAGCGAACTGCGGCTGATCCAGTTCTTGAGCTTTTCGTCGGTGAGGAGTGCGGTGAGCAGGTGGCCGCTGCGCACGGCCGTCGCGCCGCACTCGAGGGAGGCGACCATCCACGCCTCGCCGATCAGGCCGAGGATTTCGGTGGAGAGCGCCGGCGAGCGGCTGTTGCCGGTCTTGAAGCGGTTGATCGCGCTTTCGAGTTCCTTGCGAATGGCGGGGAAATCGGCATCGTACTGCTTGATGATGAGGGGGATGTCGGTGTTGGGCTGTTCGAGGAACTTCAGGAGCCAGTGTTCGATTTCGACTTCGAAGTGGGTGCGCGAGAGCGTCAGCCCGGCCGCGGATTCGATCGCCTTGCGGCAGACGAGGTTCAGTTTGTCGAAGAGCAGACGGGGGTTCGTGACGGCCATGGGCGTTTCCCGGTGAATGTTGGGAGTTGGAGGCGCGACCGAGTGACGGCGGTAGTGTATCGCTCCGCGCCGGCCGAGGGAAACGAAAACGGGAACAACGGGTCGACAGGTTCGGCTTGCACGGGGACGCGATTCGTGCGGTAATGGCGACCCGACTCGAGGTGCTCCGATGCCGCGCGACGTTCTACCCTTTCGGACCGGACCGGACCGTGCCGCGCACGGAGCGGAGGTTCGCCCCAACGTCGCATTCGCCGCGCTGGATCTCTTCCGCAAACTGGCTCGGACGCTGGAAGCGGCCCGATCGTTTCGCGATGCGGCGCGGCGTTTGGAACGCGAAGCCGGACGCTGGGGCGAACCGGCGCCGTTCTTCTTCGCGGGTGTCGCGATGAAGGAACGCCCGCCCACTCGTCGGGGCGGGATTTCGGATCGTTTGGCGTTGTTGGCGGCACGGACCTGCCCGCACGGGGCCGAAGCGTGGGCCGCGCTCGGCGGCTTGTTGGACGACGCCTTTACCGGTTGCGCGGGCGACACCGGCGTGCGCCGCGCCGCCCGTGCCGTGCCCGGCCTGCGGGAACTGTTGACCGATTTCGCACCGGATCATCGCGGCTGCGCCGAATTCGCCGCGCTGCTCGCCGTCGCCGACGATCTGCCGCTCACCGTGATCCATCCCGCCACCGGTGCCGGCTTCCGCTTCGAACTCACCGGCATCGCCGACCTCGACCAACTCCACGTGCTGCTCGCGGATGCCACGACCGGGTCTCCCCAACACGGCTACCTCGCCGGCCCACGTCCCGATCCCGCGGTCGTGGATGCCTGTATCGACCAGCCCGCCGATCCCGAACGCGACATCGCGACGGCGCGATTCCAGTTCCACCCGGCCGAAGCGCTATGCTCGGACGGTACGTTGCCGACCGGATTCGCCGGTGCGTCCCGGTGGCTCTGGGGCCACGAATCGCCAGTGGCGATTCCGACGGTGGATGGCGAACGCGTCCTCTTGCTGGCGGATGCGGTCTACCCGCGGCAGTGGCCGGTCCGCCGACGTTTCCCGGCCTTGAATGGCGAATTGCGATTGTTGCAAGTACTGGACCGCGTGACGGTCCGCGCCTGGCTCGATCGGATTTCCGGTCGATTCCGGCCGCGCGATCAAATCCAGGAAGCACGGGCCGCTTAGTCGCGTGCCGATCCGGCTTCCTTCGCGGGCCAAACCTCCGAGGGGTTCGCGAAGATCGCCGGCACGCCGCCGGTATGAATGAACACGGTCACGGCATCCTTCGCATATCGCTTCGCTCGCACATCGGCGATCAGCCCAGCGAGCGCCTTCGCGGAATAGACCGGATCGGTCAGGATCGCGGTCGTGGACGCGAGCAGGCGCAGGGCTTCCTGTCCCGCAGGCGATGGTTTGCCGTAGCCCGGGGCAACGAAGGATTCGTCTGCGTCGATCTCCTCGGGTTTCAGACGCTGCGACAGGCCGAGCATTTCGGCGGCGTCGTTGGCGTCCTTGGCGAGCGCCGTCGGGATGTGCCAGGGCCAGTGCATCGGGCAGATCAACCGCACGGGGCACGTCAGACCGAGCAACTTCGCCCCGAGCGCCACGCCGGCACCGGTCGCACCGGACGACGAAACATAGATCGCATCCGGCTTCAAATCCCTCTCGGCGAGTTGCTGCACAATCTCCGCGACGCAGGCGGCGTAACTGATAGCCGCAAGGGGGACGACGCGCGGACGGTGCCAGAAGTACGGTTTCCGCCCCGCCGCGCGGAACTCGGCCGCCTTCGCCGCCAGCAGCGCATCCAGTTCCGGGCCGATCACGGCATCGGTGAATTCGACCTTCGCGCCGACGAGGTAATCGAGCAGCAGGTTCCCCTGCGGCTCCGTCGAGTAGTGCCCGCGACTGAGGTACAGTCGGCATTCGAGCCCCAGGATCGCACAACCGGCGGCCGTCTGCCGGCAGTTGTTCGACTGCACGCCGGCACCCCACACGACCATGTCGCAGCCCTGATCGAGGGCGTCGCCGAGCAGGAACTCATTGTGCCGGGCTTTGTTCCCGCCAAGCAGCAGACCGGTGCAGTCGTCCCGCTTGATGAAAACACGAGCATCGCCGATCCGGTTGGCGAATCGCGGCACTTCCTCCAGCGGCGTCGGCAGGTGGGCGAGCCGCGCGCGGGGAAGCTGGTCGATTCGGTGGAGCAGGGCTTCGGGCGAAAGCGTGGGGGTCATGTGGAAATCTTACGGAGCCGGACCGCTATCATAGACCTATGCACGAGCGCAGCGTTTTGATCGTCGGGGCGGGGCCGGGTGGTCTCGCCTCAGCCATTCTTCTTGCCAAAGCCGGTCTCAAGGTCACCGTTCTGGAACGGTTGCCGCACGTCGGCGGCCGAACGTCCGCCATCGAAGCCGACGGATTCCGGTTCGATCTCGGCCCGACGTTCTTCCTTTATCCTCAGGTGCTCGAACGGATCTTCCGGCTCGTCGGCCGCGATCTCTTTTCCGAAATCCCGATGAGCCGGCTCGACCCGCAGTACCGGCTCGTCTTCGGCAGCGGCGGCGACCTCCTTTGTTCGCCAGACCTGGAGAAGATGGCGAGCGAGGTCCGCAAACTCTCGGCTGCCGATGCCGCCAACATCCATCGCTTCATCGCCGACAACCGCCGGAAACTCGAACTCTTCCGACCCAGTCTCGAAAGTCCGTTCCTCGGCTGGCGGGACCTGTTCAAGCTGTCGCTTCTGAAACTGCTTCCGGTGTTGAAGCCGTGGCGCAGTGTCGAGGGCGAACTCCGCCGCTACTTCGCCGACCCGCGCGTGCGCCTTGCGTTCACGTTCCAGTCGAAATACCTCGGCATGTCGCCGTTCAACTGCCCGAGCCTCTTCAGCATCCTCTCGTATCTGGAGTACGATTTCGGCGTCTGGCACCCGACCGGCGGTTGTTCGGCCGTGAGCGAAGGGATGGCCCGCGTCGCCGAGGAATTCGGCGCGTCGATCCGGCTCGACGAACCGGTGACGGAACTCCTCTTCGACGGGAAGAAATGCGTTGGCGCGAAGACCGCGCAGGGTGAATACCGCGCCGACGCCGTGATCGTGAACGCCGACTTCGCCGACGCGATGACCAAGCTCGTTCCCAACCGGTTGCGCCGACGCTGGACCGATGAAAAGATCGCAACGAAGAAATTCTCGTGCAGCACCTTCATGCTCTACCTCGGCATCGAGGGGCTGTACGACGACGTGCCGCACCACACGATCTACACGGCGAAAGACTATGTCGGGAACCTCGCGGACATCGAGGACCGCCACGCCCTGACTCAGGATACTTCCTTCTATGTGCAGAATGCCAGCGTGACCGACGACACGCTCGCGCCGCCGGGGATGAGCACGCTCTATGTCCTGGCGCCGGTGACGCATCAGACGGGTAGCATCGACTGGGCCGAGGCAAAGGCGAGGTTCCGCGACACGGTCCTCAAACAACTCCCGAAGATCGGTATCGAGAACGTCGAGAAACGCATCCGCTACGAGAAGATCGTGACGCCGTTGAACTGGCAGAGCGATTATGCGGTCCATCGCGGGGCGACATTCAATCTCGCGCACAATCTCGGCCAGATGTTGCACTTCCGGCCGCGGAACCGCTTTGAGGATTTGCAGAACGTGTATCTCGTCGGCGGCGGTACGCACCCCGGCAGCGGGTTGCCGGTGATCTACGAGTCCGCCCGCATCACGAGCCGATTGCTGCTCAACGACTGGAACCGCGACGCGGGCTGGCTGGACGAACCGGCGTCTACTGAAACGCGCCATGCTGCCGTCGGCGTTCGCTCGTGAACTCCTCGGCGGTACCGCGGGCGACGAGTTCGTACAGCACCGCCTGCTTGTCCTTGTACTTTCGCAGGATGCGCCCAAGCCGCTGCACGTTCTCCCGCGTCGTTCCCGTTCCGGAAATCACGATGCCGACGCTCGCCGCCGGTACGTCCACGCCTTCATTGAGCACCTGACTCGTCACGACCACCGTGTATTCGCCGGAATGGATCCGTTCGAGGATCTGCTTGCGCTCTTTCACTTTCGTCTGGTGAGTGATCGGCGGCACGAGATAGCGCCGGGCGATCTGATAGACCGTCGCGTTGTCGGCGGTGAAGACGATGATCCGTTCCCCGGCGTGTTTGGCCATCAGCTCTTCGAGCGTACGGAACTTCCCGGAGGCGGTCCGCTCGATCTCCTTCTGCCGACGATAGGCGCGCATGGCGTCGCGGCCCTCGGCGCTGCGGCTCGCCTCGAAGATGAAGCGCTGCCAGCCGTTCGCCTGCGCGAAGCTGATGCCGCGATCGGCCACGAACTGCCGGTAAGCCTCGCGGCTGATTCGGTATTCCTCCGCTTCCTCCGGCGTCAGGTCCACGAGGACGCGCGTCGCGCGATACTCCGCGAGGAAGTCGCCGGAGAGTTCCGTGATCTCGCGGCGGTAGACGATCGGGCCGACGAGTTCCGGGTAGACCGACTCGCCGCCGTCGGCGCGTTCGGGCGTGGCGGAGAGGCCCAGGCGGAACGGCGCGAGGCTGGCGATCGCCGTCTCCGAATAGCCCGGCCCCGGCAGGTGGTGGACTTCATCGTAGATGACGAGGCCGAACTTGTTCGCCCAGCGCTCGACGTGGATGCGGGCGGAGTCGTAGGTGATGCAGGTGATGGGGTGGAAGAAGTAGTCGCCGCCGCCGACGGCGCCGACCTCGACACCGAAGAAGTCGGTGAGCTGGCCGACCCATTGGCGGAGCAGATCAAGTGTCGGTACGACGACGAGCGCGGGGCGGGAGACCTTCTGGATGACGAGCGCGCCGAGAAAGGTCTTGCCGGTGCCGGTCGGCAGCACACACAACCCGCGGCGACCGGTCTTCACCCAGGTGTTGAGAGCCTCCGTCTGGTACCAGTGCGGTTTCCAGTCCACCTTCAGCGTCCAGCCGGCGTCCTTGTTTTCCCAGCCACGGGCGGTGTCGGTATAGGGAATCTTCTCGCGCACCAGGTGTTCGACGATGGCGCGGTAGTGGCGGCCCTGCGCGCGGTGGGTGCCGGTGCGGCCGTCGAAGAGCGCGCCGGTCAGTGCCGAGAAGTCGAAGCCGGTCGGCCCGTCGGCGAGCAGCACGGTACCGCGGTCGTAGGTCAGCGAGACGGGGAGATCGGCCATGGGGGTATTATCTGGACCGGAGTTCAACGGTCGAACTATTGATGGTTTCCATAGAACGATTTGACAACCTCTCGCAACTCGGCCCCGGCCTTCGCGCCGGGGTTTTGCATTGATCCGGAGCCGCACCGTGTCCGCGATATTCGACGAACTATTCGCTCCTGACGAATTCCACGCCCGGCACCTCGGCGTTCCCGCGAGCGACGAAGCCGCCATGCTCGCCGCGCTCGGCGTGCCATCGCGCGAGGAACTGATCCGGCAGACGCTGCCGGCGGCGATTCGGTCGAATACGACGTTGAACCTGCCGGCACCGACGACCGAAGCCGGGGCGCTCGCGGAGTTGAAGGGCCTCGCCGAGCGGAACCAGGTCTGGCGCAGTTTCATCGGGGCTGGGTATGCGAATACACTGGTGCCGGAGCCGATCCGTCGGAACGTACTGGAGAACCCCGGCTGGTACACTGCCTATACCCCGTACCAGGCCGAGGTGGCGCAGGGCCGGCTCGAAGCGCTCGTGAACTTTCAGCAGGTCTGCATCGACCTCACCGGCCTCCCGGTGGCGAACGCGTCGCTTCTCGATGAAGCGACGGCCGCGGCCGAAGCGATGGCGGTCATCCGCCGGACCACGTCGAGCGACACGAACCGCTACTTCGTGGACGCCGGCACGCACCCGCAGGTGATGGCCGTGCTGCGCACCCGGGCGCATGGATTCGGCATCAATCTCGTCGTTGCTCCGATCGAATCGTTGGATGCCCTCACCGTCTTCGGCGCGCACCTCCAGAACCCTGCCACCGATGGCCGTGTGCGGGACCTCACCGACGTCATCGATCGCATCCACACGGCCGGGGGCAAGGTCTGCGTCGGTACCGACCTGCTCGCGTGCGTGTTACTCAAACCGCCGGGCGAAATGGGGGCCGACCTCGCCATCGGTAACAGCCAGCGATTTGGCGTGCCGCTCGGTTTCGGCGGCCCGCACGCCGCGTTCCTGACCGCCAAGCAGGAACTGACGCGCCACCTGCCCGGCCGCATTATCGGCGTGTCGAAGGACGCCGCCGGGAACGTCGCCTACCGTATGTCGCTCCAGACGCGCGAGCAGCACATCCGTCGGGATAAGGCCACGAGTAACATCTGCACCGCCCAGGCGCTGCTCGCCAACATGGCCGGCTTCTATGCCGTGTACCACGGGCCGGAGGGGTTGAACCGGATCGCCACACGTGTCCATGCTCTGGCGACCATGCTCGCAGAGCGGGTAAAACCGCTGCACGACTCGTTCTTCGACACGCTCGTCTTCCAGCACAAGGACCTTGCCGCCGTGCGAGCGCGGGCCGAGGCGAAGAGAATCAACCTGCGATATTTTCCCGATGGTCGTGTCGGCGTGACCTTCGACGAGATGACGACGCTTGCCGACATTGATGACGTGGCGGAGATTCTAGGTGGAAAAGACTTCCGAAGTCCGGCTTCGACTTCGGAAGTCGACGCGCGCGGTGGACTTCCGAAGTCGAAGCCGGACTTCGGAAGTCGGGTAGTTACTTCGCCGCGCTCTACGCCGTTCCTCACGCACCCCGTCTTCAACACCTTCCACTCCGAGACCGAATTCGTCCGCTACGTCAAACGACTCGAGAACCGCGACCTCTCGCTCGTGCATTCGATGATCCCGCTCGGCTCGTGCACGATGAAGCTGAACGCCGCGAGCGAGATGGCCCCCGTCACGTGGCCCGAGTTCGCGAACATCCACCCGTTCGCACCCGACTCCCAGACCGCCGGCTACCGTGCCATGCTCGGCCAACTTGGCGACTGGCTCGCGACCATCACCGGATTCGCCAAGGTCTCCTTCCAGCCGAACTCCGGCGCGCAGGGCGAATACGCCGGCCTCCTCTCCATCCGCGGCTACCATGCCGCCCGTGGTGAAGCGCACCGCGACGTCTGCCTCATTCCCGTCTCGGCCCACGGGACGAACCCGGCTTCGGCGCAGATGATGGGCCTGACCATCGTGCCGGTCGCCTGCGATGCGAAGGGGAACGTCGACGTCGAGAACCTGAAGGCGAAGCTCGCCGAGCACGGGCCGAAGGTCGCGGCGCTCATGGTCACTTATCCCTCGACTCACGGCGTCTTCGAGGAGCGCATCCGCGAGATCTGCGCCGCCGTGCACGCCGTCGGCGGGCAGGTCTACATGGACGGGGCGAACCTGAACGCGCAGGTCGGCCTCACGTCGCCCGGCTTCCTCGGGGCGGATGTCTGCCACCTGAACCTGCACAAGACGTTCTGCATCCCGCACGGCGGCGGCGGCCCCGGCATGGGGCCGATCGCCGTGGCTGCGCACCTCGCGCCGTTCCTGCCGGGCGACCCGTTCACCACCGAAGATTTCCGAAGTCCGGCTTCGACTTCGGAAATCGGTTCGGGCACGTCGACTTCCGAAGTCGAAGCCGGACTTCGGAAGTCGGTGAACGCGGTGTCATCCGCTCCCTTCGGTTCGGCGCTCATCGCGACGATCTCGTGGATGTACTGCCGGATGATGGGTGCATCCGGTTTGAAGAAGGCCACCGAGATCGCCATCCTGAACGCGAATTACATCGCCCAGCGCTTGAAGCCGTACTTCCCGATCCTCTACACCGGCGACCATGGCCGCGTCGCGCACGAGTGCATCCTCGACCTGCGCAATCTCAAGCCCGAACTCGGCATCACCGCCGAGGACATCGCCAAGCGCCTCATGGACTACGGCTTCCACGCTCCGACGGTGTCGTTCCCGGTGCCCGAGACGATGATGGTCGAGCCGACCGAATCGGAATCGAAGGCTGAGTTGGACCGCTTCTGCGACGCGATGATCGCGATCCACGGCGAGATCGCGAAGGTCCGCTCCGGCGCGTGGCCGCGGACGGACAACCCGCTGAAGAACGCCCCGCACACCGCCGCCGAACTCGTCGGCGAGTGGGCGCATCCGTACTCGCGCGAGACGGCCGTCTATCCGCTGCCGTGGCTGCGCGCCGCGAAGTTCTGGCCGCACGTCAAGCGCATCGACGGCGTCGCCGGCGACCGGAACCTGATCTGCACCTGCCCGCCGATGAGCGATTATTGAGCGGAGCGCCCGTGCTCACCGTTCGAACCACGATCCCGAAAGTCTCGCGGCTCGCCTTCAGCCCGGATTCGCGGTTCCTCGCGCTCGCGGGCGGCATGCCCTTTCTCGAAATCATCGATCTCTCCGCGGGGCTAGGAAAAACCTTTGCGAAGGTCTCTCCCTTCGGGCTGGAATCCGCCTGGTACACGCCGGATGGCCGACTGTACGTGGCCATGTGGAACCGCATATTCGCGGTAAACGATTCGACCGATCCCGGCGCCGAGGGCCAACCGATCGACGATTCGCTCGGCGGGCCGATCGGCTTGTCTCCCGATGGCCGCTTCGCAGTGACGCGGAGCGGTGCGGGCGATGCGCTGCAACTCCATCTCGTGGAATTCGAACGTCGTCCTTGTGTCCGCTGGTCCCTCGCGACGCCGGGGGTTTACAACAACCGAGCCGCGATCTCGCCGGATGGCTCGCGCCTCGTCACGGTCCGACAAGACGACACGCTACTCGAGCGATCGATGGCGACGGGTAAAGTGATTCAGGAGTATTCCAACACGATCATGATCCGTTCGTTCGCCTTCACGCCCGACGGAAAGCGCATCGTCGCCCGGACACGGACCGGTTCGCCCTACATCTGGGAGGACGGCGACCTCGCGCGGAAGCCGCGGCGGATGAACGTGAAGCACAAGCGGAACATCACGGGGATGGCGCTGCACCCGAACGGTCGGCATGCATTGCTGGCCACGAAGGACGGGCCGATCGCGGTCGGGGATCTGGGCAAGACGCAAACCGACCGCGCGTTCGACTGGGGAATCGGTTCGACCGAATGCGTCGCCATCAGCCGGGATGGACTCCTGGCCGCGACGGTCGGCGAAGCCGGTCAGGTCGTCGTGTGGGATTGGGATTTGTAGGCGCGGACCGTACGTCCGCGCCGGATGGTCGACTTAGCCGACGATCTGTTTGACCTTCACGCGGATGTGCGGCTGGGTGTGGCCGCGGAGCCGCTTGGACGCCTTGCGGCGGCGGAAGTATTGCGTGACGGTCTTCACCTTCGGGAAGTCGACGACTTCGGCGACGACCTTGGCCCCGGCGACGAGCGGCTGGCCGATGGTCGCACCGCCCGGCTTGCCCACCAGCAGGACCTTCGTCAGCTCGATCGTGTCGCCGATCTTCGCGTCGCGGTAGTCGATGGTGACGGCCGAGCCTTCCTCCACGCGGTACTGGCGGCTGCCGTCTTCGAAGATCGCGTACATCGCAGGTCGTCCCCGGTTCGTTGCGGTAAGATTTCGCCAAATTGCGAAGGCTGTCAAGCTATGGAAAACGCCGCGCGGCGGCCAGTGCCGCCGCGCGGAAGGTCGGGTTCGCGCCGGTCCTACCCCACGAAGACGCCGCCGACGAAGTTGTCGAACGCTTCGAAGGTGAATTCGGCCGGCGGGAAGGCGAAGCCGAGGTTCGGGGCGAGATAGGCGGTGACGGTGCTGCCGTTGTCGGTGCCGGACCCGACAACGAGGTCGGCGCGGTTGTCGCCGTCGAGGTCCTTGACGGCGATGCGGATGCCGCCGCGGTTTTCGGTGCTTCCCGCGAAGAAGTTCGAGACGGTGGTGAGCGTCGCTCCGCCGGACGCGAGCAGCGTCGCACCATCGAAGGCGATGACGCGCGGGCCGCCGCCAGGTCCGCCGCCGGCGAAGATCTCGGCGCGGCCGTCGCCGTCGAGATCCCCGACCGCGATGAAGACGCCGTTGCGGAGCGACTGCTCGAAGGCGAAGAAGTCGTTGAAGAGCTTGACGGCCTGGCCGGTGGCGATCGCCGCGCCGTCGAAACCGGCGACGCGCGGCCCGCCGCCGAAGCCGGCCGCGACCACGAGGTCGGCCTTCGCGTCGCCGGTGAGATCGCCGAGCGCCGCGCGGGCACCGCCGCGGAAGTTCTCGTCGTCGATGCCGAAGAAGTCGGCCATGAGCTGGAAGTTCGCTCCGTTGAAGACGCGGACACGGGGGCCGCCGCCTTCGTCGGGTGTGATGACGAGGTCCGCGATCCCGTCGCCGTCGAGGTCGCCGGCGGCCACGTATACGCCGCCGGTGAAGCTCGCTTCGAATGGCTGGATGACGAACAGAGCCTGTTGCGTGACGGCGTCGATGACCTGCACGAGGGTGCTGCGGCCGACGCCGGACCCGAGCACGAGGTCGGCGACGCCGTCGCCGGTGAAGTCCGCGGCCGCGACGCGGGCGCCGAACTCCGTACCGGGGAACGCCGGCGAGAAGAACCGTTCGGTGCGGTCCGGGTTGTGGAAGCTGACGTATGTCAGGCCGAGGTCGGAGCCGACGGCGAACTCGGGATAGCCGATGGTTTCGACCGGTCCGGTGGTGTCGACGGAGATCGTGACGAACTGGACGCTCGTGGCGTCGGTACCGTCGCTGACGGTGATGGCGAGCTTGGCCGAACCGATGGAGTTGCGGCGGGCTTCGTAGGTGAGGGTGCCATTGGCGTCGATGGCGGGCGGCGTGGTGAAGCCGATGTTGCCACTGGTGGAGGCCACCGTGACGCTGACGGCGAGCGTGTCGGGTTCGTTGGCGGCGCCGGTGCCGAGGGCGAGGACGCCGGGAACGGTCTGCGGGCCGACGCCGGAGAGCGGCAGGGTCGGCAGCAGGACGGTCGAGGTCGGCGGATCATTGACGGGGTTCACGGTCAGCGAGAACGTTTGCACCGCGGTGCCCCCGTTGCCGTCGTCGAGCGTGACCGTCACGGTGGCGGTGCCGAGCGTATCGGGCAGGGCCGCGAAGGTCAGCCGGCCGGTCGCGTCGATCGCGGGGGTCTGGCTGAACGCGAGATCGCCAGAGGTGACGACGGTCGTCGCGGTGTAGGTCAGCGGTTGGCCGGCCTCGTCCGCGGGGCCGGCGGTGGCGCCAAAGGCGAAGTTCGCAAACGACTGCGGCCCGGCGTCCTCGTTCACGATCGCCTTGGAGGACAGTCCGAAGTCCGGTGCGTCGTTCACCGCGTTCACGGTGATCGTGAAGGTTTGCGTCGTCGTGTTCACGCCGCCGTTGGCGGTGCCGCCGGTGTCCGTGGCCGTCACGGTGACGATCGCGGAACCGTTGGCGTTCGACGCCGGCGTGTAGCTCAGGTTCCCGTTCGCGTCGATCGCCGGCGGGATGGCGAACAGCCCGAGGTTGGTCGTCGAGACCGACAGCGAGACGGTCTGGCCGGATTCGTTCGCCGGGCCGGCGCTGAGGTTCGTCAGGAAACCGGTCACGAGTTGCGGGCCGGCGTCCTCGTTCGCGGCCGGTGCCATGCCCAGCACGAACGTCGGCGCGTCGTTCACCGGGTTCACGACGATGGCGAACGTCTGCGGGGCCGAGGTGTCGACACCGCCGAGATTGGTGCCGCCGTCGTCCATGACCCGCACGGTCACGATCGCCGTTCCGTTGGCGTTCGGAGCGGTCGTGTAGGTCAGCGTCCCGGTCTCGTCGATCGCCAGGGCCGTGAAGAGCGCCGGATTATCGCTGGTGATCAGGAACGAAGGAACTTGCGCCGATTCGTTCGCCGGACCGGTCGAAATCCCCGTTGCAAAGCCCGTGACAGTCTGAGGTCCCGCGTCTTCGAGAACGGTCTGCTTCCCGCCGACCGTGAAGCTCGGCACGTCGTTCACGGCGTTGATCGTGATCGTGAATGTCTGCGGGTCGGAAGTGTCGTCTCCGCCGTTGAGCGTGCCGCCGTCGTCCATGGCGATGACGGTGACGGTTGCGATGCCGAAGGCATTCGCGGCCGGGGTGAAGGTCAGCTTCCCGGTCGAATCGATCGCCGGCTGCGCGGCGAACAGCGCCATGTTGTCGTTCGACACGAGGAACGCGACCTTTTGCATCGACTCGATCGATGGGCCGGGCGAGATCATCGTCAGGAAGCCGGGCACCGTCGCGGTGCCGGTGTCCTCGTCGACGATTTGATCGGTGCCGACCGCGAAGCTCGGCGCGACGTTCTTGCCCAACACGCGGATGAGGAACGACTGCGAGGCCGAGGTGTCCACGTCGCCCATCGTGAACGTGCCGCCGTCGTCCTTGGCGACAACCGTGACCATCGCGATCCCGGTCGCATCCGCGGCGGGCGTGAACGTGAGGGTGCCGTTCGCGTCGATCATCGGCTGCACGTCGAAGAGTGCGTTATTGTCGTTGGAGAGGAAGAACGACACGGACTGGCCCGATTCATCCGCCGGGCCGGCGGCGATCATCGTCGCGAACATCGCGAATGTGTTCAGGCCGGTATTGATCGTTGTCGCGGCCTCCGCCGGCACGACGAAGCTCGGCGCATCGTTCAGGGCGGTGACGTCGATCGTGAACGTCTGGATCGTCGTATCGACACCGCCGAAGTTCGTGCCGCCCGTGTCCTGCACCTTGACCGTGACCGTGGCCATGCCGTTCGCATTCGGGGCGCTCGTAAACGTGAGCGTGCCGGCCGGGTCGATCGACGGTTGCAGGCTGAAGAGCGCGGGATTGTCACTGGTGACCGTGATCGTCGCCGTCTGGGACGATTCATTGGCGGGGCCGACGGAGAGCCCCGACAGATATCCGGGGATCAACACAAGGCCGAAGTCTTCCGGCCCCATGAGGTCCCCGACGATCGTGTAGGTCGGCGCGTCGTTGACCGGGTTCGCGGTGATCGTGAAGAACTGCGCCGCCGACGTATCCACGCCGCCGTTCATCATGCCGCCGGTGTCCTTCGCCTGCACCGTCACCTTGGCGCTCCCGAAGGCGTCGGCGGCGAAGGTGTACGTCAGCTTGCCGGCCGCGTCGATCGAGGGCTGAACGCTGAACAGCCCCATGTTGTCGTTCGACACCAGGAAGCTCACCATCTGACCCGCCTCGTCGAGCGGGCCGGGGGATATCGCGGTCGCGAAGCCCGTCACGGTCTGCGCGCCGGCGTCTTCGTTCACGGTCTGATTGCCGCCGAGGGCGAAGCTCGGCGCGTCGTTCACCGCGTTCACCGTGATCGTGAACGTGCGCACCTTCGTGTCGACGCCGCCGAAGTTGATCCCGCCGTTGTCCTTCGCCGTCACCGTCACCATCGCGAAGCCGTTGGCGTTCGACGCGGGCGTGTAGGCCAGCACGCCACTCCCGTCGATCGAGGGTTGTACGCTGAACAGCGCCATGTTGTCGTTCGTCACCGTGATCGTCACGGTTTGGATCGCCTCGTCCGCCGGGCCGGGCGAAACCGACGTGAGGAACGACGCCTTCGTCTGCGGGCCGGCGTCCTCGTTGATGATTTGGTTGCCGCCGATCGTGAAGTCGGGGATGTCGTTCACCGCGTTCACGGTGATGGTGAAGAACTGCGGTGCGGACGCGTCCACGCCGCCATTGTCGGTGCCGCCGTCGTCCATCGCGATCACGGTCACCTTCGCGGTGCCGGAGACGTTCGGCAGCGCCGCGTACGTCAGCTTGCCGCTCGCGTCGATCGTCGGCGCCGTGGCGAAGAGCGCGGCATTGGTGGTCTGCACGTCGAACGTCACCACTTTGCCGAGGTCGGAGAACGACATCCCCATCGGGCCGATCGTGATATTCGTGAGGAAGCCGGGGACCGTCTGCAGGCCGGCGTCCTCGTTCACCGTCTGGTCCATGCCGACCGTGAACGTGGGGGCTTCGTTCACGTTGTCGATCCGCACCGTCAGCATCTGGAAGCCGGTGGTCGTGCCTTCGGTCGCGCTGAGCATCAGCTCGTAGAAGTTGTCGCCGTTCGCGTCGGTCGGGTTCTCGAAGTCCGGCGTGGCGAGGAACGACAGCGCCCCCGTGCCGCCATCGATGAGGAACAGCGCCGCGTCGGCCCCGCCGGCGATGCCGTAGGAGATCGGTGTCTTGCCTTCCGGGTCCTTCGCCAGCGCCGTCGTCACCGACTGCACGCCCTCGAAGCGGAAGATCGTCGTCGGCGTGCCGCCGTCGCTCGTGAACACCGGCGGCTCGTCCTCGTCCACGATCGTCACCGTGATCGCCTGCGTGTCGAAGTTCGGCCCGTCGGACGCCTTCACCGTCACTTCGTACTTGTTGTTCGCGTCCGCGTCGGCCTTCAGTTCGAAGTTCGGCGCCGCCTTGAAGTTCAGCACCCCCGTCGACGGGTCGATCGTGAAGAACTTCGCGTCCACCCCGCCCACGCTGTACGTGATGATGTCGCTCGTGTCGGTGTCGGTCGCCGTCACCTTCGTCACGAAGGTCGTGTTCTCCAGCACGTCGAGCGCCGCCGTCGCCCCGCCGCCGTCGCTCGTGATGACCGGCGGCGTCTCGTTCACGTCCGTGATCGTCACCGAGATCGTCTGCTGGTCGTTCAGCACGCTGTCGGAGGCCTGCACCGTCACCACGTAGATCCCGTCGCCGTTGGCGTCCACCTTCGACTCGAAGTCGCGCGCCACGTTGAAGCTCAGCGCGCCCCCGGCCGTGATCGTGAAGAAGCCCTGGTCGCTGCCGCCCACGATGCTGTACGTGATGCTCGAACCGGCATCCTCGTCGACCGCCACCACCGTCGTCACGGCCTTGGTGTTCTCGGCGACGTTCACCATCGCCGTCGCCCCGCCGCCGTTGCTGGTGATGACCGGCGCTTCGGCCACGTCCGTGATCGTCACCGCGATCGACTGCTCGTCGAACGCCATCGCGGTATCGGTCGCCCGGACGATCACGTCGTAAACGTTGTTCGCGCCGGCATCCAGCTTCGCCTCGAAGTTCGGCGCGGCTTTGAATGCCAGTTTCCCGCTCATCGGGTCGATGGAGAAGAACGCCTGGTCCGCCCCGCCGCTGATGCTGAACGTGATCGCTTGCATGTCTGGGTCAGTAGCCGTCACAGTCGTAACATCTGCGATATTTTCAGCTATGCTAACGGAGGCAGAATCACCACCGCCATTGCTCGTGATGCTTGGTGGATTGCTCGTGATCAAGATGTCGTCGATGCCGATCCACTCATCGTTGCCTGCAGCATTCGAGG
>JAHBXO010000080.1 GCA_019636445.1 Gemmataceae bacterium
CAAGACCGCGGCCAGCGCTGCACTTCTCGATCGGCGTTTACAATCCCGCGCAGACGACCGACTTCAGCCTTCGGGCCTCGACGGCGAACCATCCCCTCTCCGTTTCCGATCACGACACCGAAGAGGGAATCGCGTTTTTGGCTCCACCCCTTGAACCGGGGGAAATCGGTCGTTTGGGTCCCTACCGTGTGCTGTCACAGCTGGGTCACGGGGGAATGGGCATGGTTTTCCGGGCCGAAGACCCCGGGTTGCGACGACCGGTTGCCCTCAAGGTGATGCGGCCGAGGGTGGCGGCTTCCGCGGTGGCTCACCGACGGTTTCTGGCCGAGGCTCAGGCGGCGGCCCAATTTCGCCATGATCATGTCGTTACGATCTACCAGGTCGGCGAAGATCGAGGAGTTCCTTTCCTGGCGATGGAGCTACTGGATGGCGAATCGCTCGAAGATCGTTTACAAAAAGTCGGCTGCATATCTGCGGTCGAGGTTTGTCGGGTCGGCCGGGAGACCGCCCAGGCCTTGTCGGCCGCACATGCGGTCGGTTTGGTCCACCGTGATATCAAGCCAGCGAACTTGTGGCTGGACTCGGCGAGTGGCCGGACGAAAGTGCTGGACTTCGGGCTGGCCCGCGCCGCCGTGTCGGATGCTGGCGTCACGGCCAGCGGAGTTATCGTCGGCACGCCGGCCTATATGGCTCCGGAGCAAGCTCGCGGCGAGTCCCTCGATGGCCGTACCGATCTCTTCGCACTCGGCGTCACTTTGTATCGAGCCGCCACGGGTGTTCTTCCATTTCAAGGTCGTGATGCCGTTAGTACGCTCCTGGCGGTGACGACCAGAACTCCAGTTTGTCCGAACAGCGTCTGTCCGGAGGTGCCGGCCGAGCTCTCCTCGCTCATCATGCGATTGTTGGAGAAATATCCATCCGACCGGCCCGCTACGGCAGCCGAAGTTGCAACCGAGCTGGCACAATTGGAACGTCAATTGACGACTTCGCCGAGCTCGTCTTCCGCATCTCCTCGTGCGCCATGGCCGATGGTCGCGGCGGGGTTCTTTGCCGTGGTGTTGATTCTTGCCGGCATCACTGTGATCATCCGTGACAAGGACGGCCGCAAGATCGCCGAGGTCGATGTGCCGGAAGGTGGTCGCATCGAGGTGGGGCCAGACCCATCTGCCTCCCCCGCGTCCACTCCGATGATGAAGCCGGCCGAAGGCCCGATCAACATCCCGGAACCGCCGCCATTGGCTGAGTGGCTGAAAGGGCGGGACATCGTGACGGTGGCTCAAGACGGGAGCGGGCGGTTCAAGACGATCCAGGAGGCGCTCAATGCCGTGCGCCCTGGGCAGGTCGTGAAGGTGCTGGATCGGGCGACTTATCGAGAACGGCTAGAACTCTCATACACGCGGGACATCGGCCTGGTCAGCGAGCACGGGGCCACCCTCGAGCTGGCCGGCTGGCTGGGACAAGAAGTCAAGTTCGGGCACACCTTCCTAGAACTCGAAGGCTTCCGCCTCCACGGCTTCCGCATCCACTACCCGAACGATGACGGGCGAATCGGCTTTCGACTGACGAACTGTCGGGGCGTTGTACTCGAGAACTGCAACTTCACATGCGTGACTCAAATCCCGATCAAGGACCGCCTCGGGTGCGTGATGAGTTTCGATTTCGACGAAAGTTATCGTTCGCCCACTCCACAGACGATCCGCGGCAATCGCTTCGGGGGGTGCCTGTCGATCCACAGCCGTTCGGACTCGACTTGTGCGATCATTCATCGCAATGACTTCACGGGACGGTTCGAGGGCGCACACTTGACGATTGGGGGCGGCCGGGGCGATACGGTCGTCGTCCGCGACACTGTCTTCGACGACATGGCAATGCACGGAGATGTCTACGTCAGCGCCCTCGGCCTGAAGCGATTGGAGATCAGCAACAACTTACTTTCGGGCCGAACGCCGATCGGCTTTTTCGATTCGATTTCGACCACCCGTGTCGTGATCCGAAACAATGTGCATATTCGAACTTACTTGGCTTATTTCGCGTCGGGGGCCGAGAAGTCGATCGAACAAGCGAAACGCGAGTGGAGCTATGACCATAACGCCTACGCGGAAGCGACGACCAACTTCGGCTGGGACGTTCCCAAGGCCGACTTGCCGAAGGGGGCCGGGGACGTGTTTGGGCCGGTGAAATTCCTCTCCGACGACCCGGCCCATCCGGATTACCTCCGGCTGCCTGCGAACGACCCACGGGCCACCGGCGGAGCAGGTAAGGGTTGGCCGACATACATGGGTCCGCTGCCGCCTGGCCCGGCCCCGAAGGGCGGGGACTGGTTCACCCGCCTTCTTGAGCGGGCCGGCAAGTGACACATCCCGGCCGTCAAGCGAGGGCCACTAGCGGAAAAAATTCCCAGTATCCTGACGAGTTCCGCGCTTGACGCGCATAGGTCCCGTTAGCCCACACTGCGGTCACGCCGACCGCTGCCGACCCGGGCGAACGGACACCGCTGTCCGCACCCACCTGACTGGACCTCCCCATGACCACCGCCTGCAGTCCCCGATTCGCCCCGCGATTGACTCTGCTCGAAGACCGTCTCGCCCCGGTCGCCGACCTGATCAGCATCAACGCCGCCGGAACCCAGGCCGGGGATAGCCGGTCGCAACTCCTGGTGGGCGAGTTCGACTCGTCCCGGGACCCGTCCCGCGCGATCAGCGCCGACGGCCGGTACGTCCTGTTCCAGTCGTTCTCCAAGGACTTGGGAACCCCGCCGCCGGCCGGTGGGTCCGCGCTCTTCGTTCGGGATCGGATGGCGGGGACCACCAGCGTCGCCAGCGTCCTTCCGAACGGTACCGTGATCGGTGCCGGCGATCCGTCGATTTCAGCCGACGGCAGCACCGTCGTGTTCCCCGCCTCCGACAACAAACTCTACTCCCGCAACCTGCTCGCGGGGACGACGATCCTCATCACGTCCGGCGGCCTCGGCAACGGTGTCAACGTCTCGGTCAGCGACGACGGACGGTACACCGCCTTCCGATCCTCCAATCCCCTGGTGACGGAGGACAAGAACGGCATCAACGACATGTACATCCACGACCGCATGTCCGGCACCGTTACGCTGGCCAGTCACACCCTCGCGGGCGGGGCCGGGAACGGGGCCGTGCTCGACGGGGTCATCAGCGGCAACGGCAAGACGGTCGTGTTCCGGTCCGCGGCGACCGACTTGACGGCCACGCCCGACACGAACGGAGCGAACGACCTATTCGCCTACTCGGTCGCCGATGGCACGGTGTCGGTCGTCAGCCCCAACCTGGTAGGGACGGCGACCGCGAACATGGGGACCGGCTTCAACTACCGGGTCGACGGGACCGGCACGAAGGTCGTTTTCCTGAGCCCATCGACCGACCTGACGGCCGTGTCCGGGGTAACGCTGCCGCAGGCGTTCGTCCGCGACCTGGCGTCCGGGACGACCCGTTTGCTGTCCGTCCGCCCGGACGGCACGCCGGGGAACGCCGACGTCAAGCAGCCGGCGATTAGCAGCGATGGCCAGTTCGTGACTTTTGTGTCGAGTTCCGTTTTGTCCCCCGATCCGTCGCCGAACACTCCCCAAGTTTACTTAGTCGAAGTCGCCACCGGCCGGCTGACGCTTGCCAGCCGAACGCCCGGTGGGACGGGGGCGGGAGGACTGACCGAGGCCCCAACCCTGAGCGGAGACGGCCGGTACGTCGCGTTCCTGAGCAATGCTCAGGACCTCGTCCCCGGCGTCACGCTTGGGGCCGCCCCCAGCGGCAACAAACAAACGCGGTTCGTGTACGACCGGTTGACGAACCAGACCTTTGCAATCTCGACGACTGCGGCCGGCGACCAAACGATCGCGACGTCTTCACAGGACAATACTCGATTCGCTATCAGCCGGGACGGCAGGACAGTCGTGTTCACCAGTTTCCAGGCCGGTTTCGGGCCAGCCGATACCAATAATGAACTGGACGTGTATGCGTCCACCGTCCCACTTCTATCGCCCAACGCTCCGCCAACCATCACGGACGTGGTCAACCAATCGACGATCGTGGGCGTGGCCATCGGCCCGATCGGCTTCACGGTCGCGGACGCCGAGACGGCGGCCGGCGCGCTCTCCGTGACGGCCAAGAGTTCCAACACAACCCTCGTGCCGACCAACAACGTGACCTTCGGCGGAAGCGGCGGGAACCGGACCGTCACCGTCACGCCCGCCGCCGGCCAGACCGGTACCGCGACCATCACCCTCACCGTGACCGACGGCAACGGCGCG
Source organism: Gemmataceae bacterium (assembly GCA_019636445.1). GTDB lineage: Bacteria > Planctomycetota > Planctomycetia > Gemmatales > Gemmataceae > Limnoglobus. The sequence goes on from JAHBXO010000080.1 coordinate 4,274, forward strand.
ACCGCGAGCGATGCGTTCACGGTCACCGTGAACGAACCGCCGCCCCTGCTCGTCGGATTCCCGCAGTTCCTCGCCGGGTCCGACGCCGGCGGCGCTTCGGTCACGCTCTTCGACGCCGATGGCTCGAAACTCGCAAGTCTCCAACCGTTCCCAGGCTTCACCGGTGGCGTGCGCACGGCCGCGGCCGACTTCAACGCCGACGGCGTCGCCGACATCATCGCCGGCACCGGACCCGGCCGCGCGACGCG
>JAHBXO010000081.1 GCA_019636445.1 Gemmataceae bacterium
AAAATGATCGAAGGAACCGCGCCGCAATTGCGAGAAGAGGTGAGCAACGCCGTCGCTTCTGTATTTGAGAACTTCCTGACCGAGCTTCTCAGCCGAGCCGGTCTCGGAACGCCCGAAGACCTTCAGGTTCGCTTTCGTGACCAAGCCCGTGAGGCGTTGGATAGATCGCGTACCGAGATGGCAGGGCGTTACGGAAAACGGTGCAACGTTCCAGCCGAATTCAGACACGACGACCTGCGACGGTTTGCAGGCCGGCCGATCCTTGAACCCTACCGCGAATCATTGATTCGCCGCTGCCAGCAAACCATGTTCTTGATGCGATTTCTGCTCTCGGGAAGCGGAATATCCGATGAAGCGATCTCAGCGTGGGTCACGAACGAACTGGTGAAGCCGATGGAGGAGTCGCTGCACCGAATCATTGATCACTACCTCACCGAAGACGCCGAAGCTGCCACCGAAGAATTTGACCGACTGGAGCTCGCCGAACAAGAAGCAGTCTTTCGTCTGGAGGAATGTCGATCGGTAGATCTTGTGGGCCGTTATGACGGGTCGAACAGCCGTGACCGAGAGGCCCACCGGAAGAACTTCAACGACTACTACAACCCGTTCGTGTTGCTCGTCAGTCGCGTTGGTGAAGAAGGCATCGACCTCCAGAAGCAATGCCGGTACGTCGTGCATTACGACCTCGAATGGAACCCGGCGCGAATGGAGCAGCGTGAAGGGCGTGTTGATCGAGTCGGTTGGGGTAGGTCCGGCGAGGGCTTCATTGATGTCCGCTTCATGCTGCTGAAGGGGACGTATGAGGAGCGCATCTTCCACACCGTCATGCAGCGGGACCAGTGGTTTCAGATCTTGATCGGGTCCAAGCGGAGAGAACTCGGGGAAATCAAGGGCGAAGAAGAGGAGGCAAGTGAGGCGGCATCGCAGCCGGACACCGATGACATCGAGGACATGCTGGAGCGTGGACGCCTGACTCCGCAGGAAAAGAAAGATGTCATGCTGGACCTGCGGCCTTCGCCTGTGACGCGGGGAGGGAAGCAGTCATGAATGACCATCGCGGAGGATCCTTGATCAGGCTGGTCGTAGGCGATGCACAATCCCCATGAAGGTTTCCGCCCGTGACCGGCTGCCCGTTCCAGCCGTTCCCGCACCAAGCCAAGATCCAGGAACAAGCCGTCCACACGTTCCCCCGCTCGTACTTGTTCTGTGACGAGGTCGGTCTGGGCATGACGATCAGGCCGGGCAGGTACTGCGCTAGCTGATTCTCAAGGGCGAGTTGAAGCGGGTGCTGATCGTGACGCTGCGGAGCCTGATCCGCCAGTGGATGGAAGAACTCCGCGAGAAGTTCGCCCTGACCTTGTGGTTCTATGATGGGCACATGCTGCACGATGCCGGCGGCCGGGTGCGCCGCACGGACGACCCCTGGGCCGAGGGCGGCATTGTCATCGTCAGCCGGCACCTGATCGCCCGCGAGGGCCGCATGGATGCCGTGCTGGCCGCGAAGCCTTGGGACGCGGTCATCGTTGACGAGTCCCACGCCGCGCGCCGCCGAGTATTCGGAGAGAACGAGCCGAACTTGTTACTGCGGCTGTTGCAGGAGTTGAAGAGTCGTCGGTTGTTCCGCTGCCTGTGGCTGCTGACCGCGACGACGATGCAGTTGGCCGCCCACGAGGTTCACGACCAGCTCCTGCTGGCGGGTGTCGAAGATCCGCGTTGGGGTCAGTGGTGCGACCTGGACGAGTTCGAGTTGTTCTTCGAGCGATTGCGATTCTTCGCGACGCCGCGAAGCGAACGGGCCGAAGTAATCGCCATGTCACGCCGGGCGGTCGAGATCGGTGCACCGGAGCAGTGCAAGCGGTTCCTGCGGCTGCGGCTCGTCAAGCTGGCCGGGCACAAGTTCATTGATCCGCACGATGTCGAGGTCCAGCGGATCACTCCGCTCATGACCCTGTCCGGGCGGACGTTCGAGAACACGGTCGAGAAAGGACTGGGGGGCCGCTTTCGCTCTGTCTTCGACGCCGAGTAGTACGGCAGTCCTGTCCCGCAGGCGGCGGAACCGGCAGCGGATGGCGTTCCGCTGCCATGGCCGCTTCCCTTTGAACGTGCGGAAGATCGGCCCTTCGGGCCACGCCGCCATCAGCCGACGGGACAGTTCGACCATCGTGGGGGTCAAGTAGACAACCCGCGGCCGGCCGGTCTTCTTGGCCGTTTTGTGCGCGGTGAGCACCCACACGCCGGTGTCCAGGTTCACGTCGGCGGCGGTGACGCGGGCGATCTCGGACGGCCGGCACCCGGTTTCCTGGAGGGCGGTGAGGAAATCCCGGAAGGCCTGGTCCGGTACAGCGGCGAAAATGCGGTCGCGGTCGGCCTTGGTGACGAAGTGTTCGCGGCGGTTCGTGCGTCCGACTTTGACCCCGGCGAACGGGTTCTTTGCGAGCAACCCCTGCGAGACCGCCCACGCGAACGCCCGCTTCACGCAGTAGGTGGCGTGCCGTCGACCCGCCTTCCACTGCGGGTGGGCGTCGAGCCAGGTGGTCAGGTGATGCGGGATGACCGCCGCCGCCGGCTTGTCGCCGTGGGTCGTGCAGAACTCCTGCAGGAACGCCCGGTGCCACTCGAACGTCTCGGGCGAGTTGTGCTGCTCGCTCCAGTCGAGGAAGAGGTCACACACTTTTGCGGCGGTGAGCCGGTCGGGCTCGACCGGCTTGTTTTCCGCCATGATCTTGTGGTAAGCGGCGAACGCGGTCTTCTAGCGCCTGCACGTCCCAGTTGAAGACGCCGACGACCAATCCCTCGACCACACCGCCGCCCTCGCCCTCCTCGCCCGCGACCCCGGACTCGGTGGGGCGGGAGTGGCGGAGACCGAGGCCCGCGTGACGAAACCCACGACGCGACCGGAGACGTGTGATGCCGACCGCACTGGAGACCCAGCCGCAACCCAGGGCCACCCGCCCCATCTACCCGAAGAAGGTGCCGGCCGCGGTGTGGGAGCGGGTGCACCTGTACGCCATCCGCAGCGGCATGCGGCTCACCGACTACTTGGTGTGCGTGCTCGCGGCCGCCGAACCGCTCGGCGGGTCACCCCGGGCCGACCCGACACCGACCCCATCTCCGTTGTCATCGACCGCGAGCGGCGGCGGCTGAATTTGCTCCGGGTCGATGGAGGTCAACGACCGGGTCCCGGAGCGGCCCGCGACCCGACTCGACCCGGCGTGACGATGACGACCAGAGGGGCCGGGGATGCCGACCGTTCCTCCCTCTTCCCGAAGGATCTGACAGATGAATGCGAGTAGCAAACGGCCGAGTTACGTCGATGCCGTCGTCGTGGCGAACGAGGCCTATTTCGAGGTGAGTCAACTGGTGCGGTCCGCGGACGACGCCCGGCGGCTGCTCGTCCCGATCCGGACGATGGCGGAGTTCGTCGGATTGGTTGAGGTCGCCGAGTCGTTCGGTCAACTGCTCCTCCGGTGGGACGACCACGGCTTCGCCGCCTCGGTGGATCAGGCCCTGGCACTACTCGACGAACTGCATGGCGTCTTCGAGGAACGGGTCGGTGAGATCGACCCGGTCTGCCTGGGCGAGATCCGCGTCCCGCTCTACGCCCTGTCCATCGCCCTCAGCCGCCGTCAGGAAGGGCTGGATTCAGTTTACCCCACCGGTCAGATGAACTCGATGCCGGACAGCCGTGACGGATCGACCTTCCACATTTCTGATCGACCCGGTATCAGCGGCTATGAACACACGACCGGTGAACTCGATCCGTTCCCCGGGCCCTCTCATATGCTAACCTGATATGGCGTGAACGTGCCAAGACCGGTCAGGGAGGGCGTAGGACGCCCGGGAGGATCACCGGGCGTCGTGGCCGTGCGGAAAAGGTGGCGGGTCTCATGGCTACCGCAGAACAAATAAAAGGGCTGTTACGGAGCTACATCGCCGGGGACGGCGACCAGTTTCTGACTATCTCGATGCAGGTCGCCGCCCACGAGGCCCGCCGTGGCAACGCGAATCTCGCCCGAGATCTCCGCGAGCTGATCGACGAGGCCAAGAGGCAGTCTTCACGTCTTTCCACCCGCCCGACCGTACCGATTGC
>JAHBXO010000082.1 GCA_019636445.1 Gemmataceae bacterium
AAACGCTGGATCAGCGTCACCGCGCCGCACTGGGCGCTGGCGCGGTCGATGCCGGCTTGATCGGCCAACCAGCCGGCGATCACGCGCTGCACGATGCCCAGCACCGGGCCAATGGCTTCTGGCTTGCTGGCGAACAGGAAACGCAAGGGGTACGGAAAGCTCAGCACCCATTGCCGCACAGGCCCCGGGCCGAACACCTCCTCGACCAGGTGCCGCGCACTCTCGGCCATGCGTCGCGCGCCGCAACTCGGGCAGAACCCGCGCTTCTTGCAGGAGAAGGCCACCAGCCTCTCTGCACGGCAGTGCTCGCACACCACCCGCAGGAAGCCGTGCTCGAGCACGCCGCAACGCAGGTAGGCATCGAACGCCTCGCGGACATACCCGGGCAGCGAGCGGCCCTCCGCTTCGATCCGTGCAATGAAGTCCGGGTAGTGCGCCTCTACCAACGCGTACAGCAGCGTGCGCTCGGGCGCGTGGCGCGCGTACCGCGAACCGGTGTGGGCGGACGGCAGTGGCGCGCATCCCGCGGCTTGCCGCCGGGATGTGGCGAGGCGCGGCACGCAGCGCTCCGGTGCGGGGACGGCTGCTCAGTGTTGCGCCTGTGTTCGCACGTTCGTATCGGTGCGTTCTGATCTTCGCGTCAGACATTGCCGCGGCGCGGGCACAACAAAAAGCCCGGCATCGCTGCCGGGCTCCGGCCCCGTCCTTGGCCTGCACCCTGAAGCTGCAAGAGCTCTCCCGGCGTGGTCCAACTTCCCTCGCAGGCCGGAGTGCAGCTCGCGTCGGACCGTTGCCGCCCGGTCTCAGCCCTTGAGATGGAACAGCAGCACGGTTCAACCACGTCAGGAGGGAAGCCCGCGTGCACTTCGATCATTCGACCCGACATTTTCCCGGCGAACGGCGCCAGGCCTTCTCGCGATGCAACTCGCGTCACGTCTCGCGCAATGCCGCCGAGCGGGAATTCGGAGGCCTGCGCATCGAGTTCGAGGTCGCCCGATTCGAACGCCAGGACAGCATGGGGCACCGCTTCGACATCGACGATGCCGACGGTCCCGACGCCGCCCCGCTCATGCAGCGACCCGCACGGCGTCCGTGGTCGGGTGGCAGCGAGGAACCGCGATGACGACTCCCGACGACCTGCAACGAGTTGCGATCCGGCGTTACGCCACCGGCAAGTATTATCTCTATGCCGATACGGCAACCGAACATGCCGCCCTGGTGGAACGGGCGCTGGCCAAGGCCGGGAAGGTCTGCATCTGCTTCGAAGCGGACATCTTCCGCGCTGAACTTCGAGGTGCCGGCGTGCTTGATTCAACCATCGAGTCGTATCTCGATACCGTCTCGATCATCGACGACGTGTTCGGCAGGTCCGACGGCCCCGGTTAGCGGTGCCGACTGGCGGGTGCTGGAACAGGCCACCTTCGTCTTTGGCAGCCGCGTCTAACCAGGAGTTCGAGCACCAAGGGCGCATCAGCGCCGCATCCACCCTTCGATGCGGCGATCGATCCATCCAGTCCACCGCATCGGCGCGGCAGGAACGTCAGGCAATGGCGCTTGCATGCGCCTTGGCGGCTTGTCCGGATTCGGCATCGCTTCCTGTATTGCAGGACCAGACCTTCCGGCAACAGGAACTACCGATGCGTTCGATCCGACTTCACGCCCTTGCCCTCATGCTGTCCCTCACCGCCTTGCCCATCGCAGCGCAGGCTCGCGTCTTCGTCCGTGCCGGCGCTCCCGACGGCGGCGACGGTTCGTCGTGGGCGAATGCCCACGCGCGGCTGGAAACCGCGCTGTCCGCCCACCCCGGCGAGGAAATCTGGGTGGCGCACGGGCGTTACACGCCGCCGCCGAACCCCGACCCCAACCTCACTCCGTCCGAGCAACGGCGCAAGACGAGCTTCCTGATCCCTCCCGGCACACGCATCTACGGCGGCTTCGCCGGCAGCGAGAGCACGCTCGAACAACGTGACGTGCGCGCCAATTCGACCGTGCTCAGCGGCGACATGCAGGCCGACGACGGCAACCGCGATGCGCGCGGCGTCACGCCCACGCCGGACGACATCGCGGGCGACAACGCGCGCCACGTCGTGCGCTTCGATGCGACGATCTGGAACGCAGGCAACGGCGCCGACATCGGCCCCGACACCGTGCTGGACGGTTTCGTCATCAGCGGCGGGTTCGCCAGCGAGGACCTGTACGAGGCCGGCGGCGGCGGCGCCGTGTGCATCGCCGGGTACGAAAGCGGATCGATCGGACGCTGCAGCCCGACCCTTCGTCATCTGGAGTTCGTCGGCAACCTCGCCGGCGACGGCACCGGCACCGGCGGCGGCGGCGCGTTCGCGGTCTATTCCGGCGGTGCACCGGCGGCACCGGACGTGCAGAACGTGGTGTTCCGCAACAACCGCTCCACCAGCGATGGCGGCGCGGTGAAAGCGAGCAGCTACTGGACCGTACTGGCACCCCGTTTCACGGACGTCGAGTTCCGCGACAACGAGGCGGTCTCCGGTGGCGCCCTGGCACTGACCGACTTCTTCGACGCGACCGTCGATCGCGCGCTGTTCTCCGGCAATCACGCCCGTCGCAATCTTCCGGAAGACACCGACTCCTTCAGCAACGGTGGCGCGCTGTACATCAACGGCGGCTTCGTATACGAGGACTCGTTCGCGCGCCTGCGCGTGAGCAACGCGGTATTCGTCGGCAACGAAGCGGAGAACCTGGGCGGCGCGGTCATGAACGTCTCCAACGGCGCGGCGACCCGCGTGGAGCTGGTCAACAGCAGCTTCTCGGGCAACCGTGCGCGCCTCGGCGGCGTTCTGTTCGTGCCGGACGTCGACGGACCCGTCACGCAGATCCTCGACAGCATCCTGTGGGGCAATGTCGCCACCCAGCCACCCGCGGATTTCGATGCGTTCGCGCAGGGCGCCGGCAACAACATCTACGGCGACTACAGCGAAGCCACGAGTCGCGTCGAAATCGGTCATTCGCTGCTGCAGAACGGCCTGACCGCGCCCGGCGTCGTCTACTACCAGGGCTACGAGGCGTTTCCGTCGAATCGGCTCGTGAACCTCGGCGGGCTGTCGAGCGCGGACCCGCGCTTCTTCGACGCGGCGCTGCGCCTGCGCAACGATTCGCCGGCCATCGATGCGGGCAACGACGCCTACAACCTGACCACCTCCGACCGCGACGGGAACGCACGGGTCTGGGGTGCGCACGTCGACATGGGCGCCTACGAGTTCGGGAGCAACCGCTGTTCCAACACCTCCGACGGCGTGTTCTGCGACGGCTTCGAGGACTGAGGCCGCACGGAGCCCCGCGGTCCACCCGGCCGCGGGGACGCACGGCGCATGAAGGGCCACCGGGAGCCCGTCGTCCGCTCGTTGCTGCCATGGTTCGAGGTCGCCGGATCCGCGCTTTCGCGCGGATGACGGGGCCCCCGCGGCTTGTCAGCTGGCGTCGTCCGCGG
>JAHBXO010000083.1 GCA_019636445.1 Gemmataceae bacterium
GGCGCGGTGCAGTTCAACGCCGCGATCGCGCAGGGCAAGGGCAAGACCCTGGCAAAGCCGCAGCTGGGTCCCCAGGATGTCGCCTTCCTGCAATATACCGGCGGCACCACCGGCGTTTCCAAGGGCGCGGTGCTGACCCATCGCAACGTGATTGCGAACATCCTGCAGAACGACGCCTGGCTGCAGCCGGTGCTCGACCAGGAGCCGAAGGTCGAGCAGATGCTGATCCTGACGGCGCTGCCGCTCTATCACATCTTCGCGCTCACAGCCTGCTTCTTCCTTGGCACGCGCGCCGGCGCCTGCTGTCTGCTCATCGCCAATCCGCGCGATCTGCCCGCGCTGATCAAGGACCTCCGGAAGTACAAGGTCACGACCTTCCCCGCAGTGAACACGCTCTACAACGCGCTCCTGAACCATCCCGACTTCGACAAGATCGACTGGAGCATGCTCAAGGTCGCGAACGGCGGCGGCATGGCGGTGCAGAAGGCGGTGGCCGACAAGTGGCTTGCCCGCACGGGCGCGCCGATCCTGGAAGGCTACGGCCTCTCCGAGACCGCGCCGGTGTTGACCTGCAATCCCGGCACCAACGCCGCCTTCAACGGCTCGATCGGGCTTCCGGTGCCTTCGACGCTCATCTCGATCCGCGACGATGCCGGCAACGAGCTCGCGATCGGCGAAGTCGGGGAGATCACCGCCAAGGGTCCGCAGGTCATGGCCGGCTACTGGCAGCGCCCGGAGGAGACCGCGAAGGTGATGACCGCGGACGGCTTCTTCCGTACCGGAGACATCGGCCGGATCGACGAGCAGGGCTATGTCTATATCGTCGACCGCAAGAAGGACATGGTGAACGTGTCGGGCTTCAACGTCTATCCGAACGAGGTCGAAGGCGTGATGGCGATGCATCCGGGCGTGCTCGAATGCGCGGTCATCGGCGTGCCGGATGCGAACTCGGGCGAAGCGGTGAAGCTCTTCGTCGTGAAGAAGGATCCGAACCTCACCGAGCAGGATCTGATGAAGTTCGCGGCGGAGAATCTCACCGGCTACAAGAAGCCGAAATACATCGAATTCCGCTCGGACCTGCCGAAGACCAATGTCGGCAAGATCCTGCGGCGCGAATTGCGCGATATGGACAGCCGTACTGCCGAAAAGGCCGCGTAAAAGTCTGCATAAACCTTTTGCGAGTGCGAAATGAAAAAGCCGCCGGAGCGTATGTTCCGGCGGCTTTTTCTTTCATTATTCCAGTTTGTACCCCGCCGACTCGATCTCGCCGCAAAGTTTCCCCGCAATGGTGCGCTTCCCGTCGTACTGCCTTCACGCAGCGGCATTACCAAGCGCGTCATCAACAAACGCCACGGCAATGAATCATCGAAGAGGAGGGATCCATGGGAATCGTGATGTTCGAATGCCCCGTCACTGGCGAGGCCGTCCCGACCGGGCTGCGCGCGGAGCGCAAGAAATTCTATTCGTCGCCGGTCTTCTTTGCGCGGAGCTATTGCCCGCATTGCGATCGCGATCACGAGTGGTTCGCGGGTGATGCCTGGGTTGAAGACGGTGACCGCAGGGTGCCGCGTTTCGAAGCGGTGGCCATTGCCGCCGAGTAATCAGTTGTTCTGCGGCGAGCCGCCTTCATCTTGTTGCGGCTCGTCGTCGATCCACCACTTGCGCATCGGCGGATCGTCCGGGCGAATGCGCGGAATCTCGTAGAGATTGCCTGCGTCCGCGTAGGGTCGCCCGGCAGACTGATTGGTTTCGGTGTTGGGCATGGTGTCCCGCTGCCTGTCGGGGCTTCCGAAACGCGAGTTGTTCATCTCGTTGGGATCTTGCTCTGACATTTCTGTCCTCTTTCGTCACGGTCGCCATCCGGAGGTCTCAGGTCCGTTGGCATTGCGAGGTACCAGCCGTATTGGTAACCCCCGAATACCGTCGGAAGTTCCGTGCCACTAACGCTTGAGCGATAAGGAGTTCCCCGGTACGCACGCATCTACTGAGCCGGGTTAATACCGCAGTGCCTCCAACGTTCCGCGAGCTCCGGCGATTTGATTAAAAATCGCGCCAACAGAGCTAACAAATCGTCAATTTCGCACCCGCCGGCGTCAGTCGACGCCCGCGAGCGCCTTGGCGGCGCGCAGATAGCGCCGCGGATCGACGGCTTCGCCGTCGACCCGGACCTCGTAATGCAGATGCGGGCCGGTGGCGCGGCCGGTCGAGCCGATCTTGCCGATCAGCGCGGCGGCGGGAACTTTCGCGCCTTCTTTGACCAGGATCGCGGAGAGATGCGCATAGCGCGTGCTCAGGCCGTTGCCGTGGTCGATCTCGACCATGAGCCCGTAAGCTTTATGCCGCGCGGCATGCACCACGGTTCCGGCGGCGGTGGAACGCACCAGGTCTCCGGTGGTGCCGCGCAGGTCCAACCCCGCATGCATCGCGAGCCGCCGCAGGAACGGATCGACCCGCGGGCCGAAGCCGCTCGTGATCTCAATGCTGCCGCCGATGGGAAGCAGGATCGGGAGCCCGTCGAGTTGCTTGGCGAGCTTGTCGTGCTCGGCCGCGACCGCGCGCACGCGGAACACCTGCCGCATGAAACCGTCTTCCGGAACGCCGTGATAGGGCACGAACGGTCCGCCGACCGGGCTGGCCTGTACGCGCTGCGCGGCCGGCACGCGGATTCCTAGTTCCCGAAGCGCCAGGCGCGTGCGTGTCATGCGCTCGTCGAGCCGCAGCTCCAGCGCATTGAGCGCGTCCGACTGCTGCGCGCCGAGATGCGTGAGCGTGCGCTCGACGCCCGCG
>JAHBXO010000084.1 GCA_019636445.1 Gemmataceae bacterium
ACACCGTTTTCCGCGCGGTGGTGCTCGCCAATGCCGACGAGATCGGCGTGAGCGAATTTCCGCAGGTCGCAAGCCAGGTGCCGGGCTATGAGCAGGCGGCCTTGCAGGCCGCGCCGCCCTCCATCCCCTCGCCCTCCACGCAGCCGGCGGCCCCCCTGATCGTCGCCGAGGAACAGCCGGAAACGTCCGCGCGCGACCGGCTCGAACTCGTGGACTTCCACGGCCACGTCCGCGCCATGGAAGCGCTGGAAGCCGACATCATCCGTTTCACGATCTCGCATTACCGGGGACGGATGACCGAGGTCGCCCGACGGCTCGGCATCGGCCGCTCGACGCTCTATCGCAAGCTCAAGGAGCTGGGGCTCGAGGACGAAACCGGCGCCGATCACGGGAATTTGTGACGCCCCTTGCGTGGCGGCGCGGTAACAGAGTCAGGCTATTTCGGAACGATCGCCCGTGCGGGGTACTTGTACCCTTGATCGGGTGGGCCGCCGCTGCCACAAGCGAGGCAACGGATATTTCGCGGGAGATTGCAATGAACCCGAACAGGCATTTTCGCCTTGTTTCGCGTGGTCTTTTGATAGGCGCGGCCCTGTTCGCGCTGGCGCCGGCCGCCTTCGCGCAGAGCGGCGATGCCGACCCGGTCAAGGCGATTCCCGAGCCGGAAGTTGCGACCCCGAGCGGCCTCGAAGCCCCGCAGGCCGCGCCCGCGCCGCAAGCTCCCGCGCCTGCCGCAGTTCCCGCCCCGGCGCCCGCGCCTGCCGCTTATGTGCCGTCCGAAGAGACCAGGAAGCTCACCGGCCGCAAGCTCGTCGATGCGCCGCTCGCCGAGCTCGCTGCCACCGACGCCGCCATCGCCGCAAAAATCCGCGAACTGATCGCGACCAAGGGCGAGCGCCTCTTCACCATCAAGGAAGAGCGCGACGCGGTGGAAGTGTTCTATCGCGACCGCGGCTTCCAGCCGCTCTGGACCGAGAACGGCAAGGCCACGCCGCGCACGGCCGCCGTCATCCGCTATCTCGCCAAGGTCGACGAAGACGGCCTCGAGCCCACCGATTACGTAGCCCCTGATTTCTCGGCCATCGATGCCGACAAGCTCGCGGAAGCCGAACTCGCCTATACCGGCGAAGTGCTCGACTTCGTGCGGCACGCTTCGCAAGGCCGCATTCATCCGTCGCGCACCTTCAAGGATGTCGAATACAAGCACGACAACCTCGCGCCGCTGGACAGCCTGACCAAGATCGCGACCGCGAACAACGTCGCCGAGACGCTGGCCGGTTTCCACCCGCCGCACGAGCAGTACAAGTTGCTGAAGGCAAAGCTCGCCGAGATTCGCGCGAAGAAGGAAGCCGAACCGGTCCGCGTGCCGACCGGCCCGGTGCTGCGCTTCAACGCCAAGGCGAAGAAGCCGCAGGCCGACAACCGCGTGCCGATCCTGCGCGAGCGCCTCGGCCTGCCGGCCAAGGACGACAAGTTCTACGACGAAGACCTCGCCGACGCGGTCAAGGAATTCCAGAAGACCGCCAAGCGCAAGGTCGACGGCGTGCTGACGAACGACGTCGTCGCCGCGCTCAATCCGGCGAACACCGAAAAGACCGAAGACATCATCATCGCCAACATGGAGCGCTGGCGCTGGATCGCGCGCGACCTCGGCAAGGCGCACATCATCACCAGCATCCCGGGCTATTACCTGCGCGTGATGAAGGACGGCAAGGAAGTCTGGGAGACCCGCATCGTCGTCGGCCTGCCGAGCAAGGTCACGCCGATCACGACGCAGGAAATGAAGTTCATCACGGTCAACCCGACCTGGAACGTGCCGCCGTCGATCATCGCCAACGAATATCTGCCGGCGCTGCGCCAGGACCCCGACGCGCTCTCGCGCATCGGGCTCCGCGTCACCACGCGGCCGGACGGCTCGATCCACGTCTACCAGCCGCCGGGCGACGCCAACGCGCTCGGCCGCCTGCGCTTCAACTTCCCGAACAAGTTCCTGGTCTATCAGCACGACACCCCGACCAAGCATCTGTTCGCGCATGAGAACCGCGCCTACAGCCACGGCTGCATGCGCGTGCAGGACCCGCTGAAATACGCCGAGGTGCTGCTCAACATCGCGCGTCCGGGCGAAGGCTGGACACAGGAGAAGATCCGCAAGATGTATGGCGGCGCGGAGCAGAACATCGACTTCAAGGTCAAGATTCCGGTCCACATCATCTACAACACCGCCGAGGTCGAGGACGGCAGGCTGATCATCCGCCGCGACATCTACAAGATCGACGCCGCGACCATTAAGAACCTCAAGGCGACCGGCAACGAGCGCCGCCAGCTCGAGGTTGCGATCCGCCACGTCGATCCGTCGCCGGCCCGCCAGTCGCTGCGGCTCGAGAGCCACAACCAGAACCGCAGCGTGGGCTTCGACCTGTTCGGCATTTTCCGCCGCTAAAGGTTCCGGACACCCCGAAAATTCCAAGCAAAACGGGGGCTTTAAGCCCCCGTTAACGTTTGCGTGAGGGGTGGCGACATTTCGCCACTTTCCCCTCCTAGGCAGATATCCAGTCGGGGGCACTTACGGTCAACACGACGTTAACCGAACCCGGCAAGACTGCGTAAAGGCTGCTTCACGTGCCCGGCGGGGGCCGCTATCGAAGCAGTGAGGGGACAATTCGTACTTGCCGAAGTTCAGCGTCTTTACCGCGTCACACGGCTGGAAGGCCTGCCGCACGATCGGAGCGATCGCGGTCGC
>JAHBXO010000085.1 GCA_019636445.1 Gemmataceae bacterium
CGCGTCACCGGCGAATTGGAATTGCGAACGGTCTTGGTGAACTCGATGCCGTCATAGACCGGCATGGCCCAGTCGGTGATGACGATATCGGGCTTCTGCACGCTGAACATTTCCAGCCCCGAGGCGCCGTCTTCCGCCTCGAAAATCTCGCGCGAGCCGAAGCCATGCAGCAATTGCCGCACGATCCGCCGCATATGGGCGTTGTCGTCGATCACCAAAAACTTGAGACGATTGAAATCGATCCGAATCATGCGCTCGCCCGGACTCCGGCGTCAGGCGGCCTGACGCGGGAACCGGGTTCATTAGTGCCCGGCGGGCTTAATATTCGGTTGAGATAATAATCCCGGTTAATAACCGAACTGTTCGTTAAGAATGCGTTCGTCGAGGCTGTGGCCGGGATCGAACAGCATTTCGACCGACGAATCCATGTCCATCCTGGCGCTGACATGGACCACCGAGCGGACCTCGAAATGGTCGGCGACCGCGTTCACCGGACGCTTTTCCTGTTCCAGAATTTCGATCTCGATGGTGCAGCGGTCCGGGACCATGGCGCCGCGCCAGCGGCGGGGGCGGAACGGGCTGATCGGGGTGAGGGCGAGAAACGGCGCCGTGAGCGGCAGGATCGGGCCGTGCGCGGAAAGATTATAGGCGGTCGAGCCGGTCGGGGTCGCGATCAGCATGCCGTCGCAGATCAGTTCCTCCATGCGGACCTTGCCGTCGATCTGAATCCGGAGCTTGGCCGCCTGGTAGGACTGGCGCAGCAGCGAGACTTCGTTCAGGGCGGGAGCGCCGTGCACTTTGCCGCCGATGTCGGTCGCCTGCATCATCAGCGGATGGATGACGTTGCGCTCCGCGACTGCCAGGCGCTCGGGCAGACCGTCCTCGCGAAACTCATTCATCAGAAAGCCGATGGTGCCGCGATGCATGCCGTAGATCGGGATGCCGGTATCGCGAAACTTGTGCAGCATCTGCAGCATGAAGCCGTCGCCGCCCAGCGCGACCACCACCTGGGCCTGTTCGAGCGGCGCGTTGCCGTAGACTTCGGCGAGCCGCGTGCAGGCGGCCACGGCGTCCGGCGCGCTGCTCGCGACGAAGGCGATCTTGTCGTAGCCTGGCGCGGTTTTCGTCATGACGGACGCTAACTTACTTTGGCTCATGGAGGCGGCGATGGAGCGCCCGGTTCTCGTCTATACGACCTATCCTTCGCTTGTCGAGGCGGAGCGCGCCGGACGGTTACTGGTCGAGCAGGGGCTGGCGGCTTGCGTGAACATCCTGCCCGGGATGCGCTCGATCTATCGTTGGCAGGGCGCGGTCGAGAGCGCGGAGGAGGCGGTCATGATCGTGAAAACGCGCGCGTCGCAGAAGGAGGCAGTCGAGGCGGTGGTGAAGCGGCTCCACAGCTACCACACGCCCGCGATCCTGTTCCTGCCCACCGAAGGCGGCAGCGCGGAGTATATAGGGTGGATTTTATCGGAATCAGGCGGCGAAAAAATCGAATCCTGATCGCCGGCAAGAAAACGGCCGGCGTTTTCCTGCCGGCCGTTCTTGCTGCTCTCGTTCGCTCGTCTATTCGTAGCCGAACTTCACGCGCAAGCCGCCCATGATGATCCGGGGCGAGCCGCGATAGGTAAAGATGTCTTCGTACTTCGTATCGAAGAGGTTTTCCGCCTTGACATAGGCGGTCGCGAATTTCGTCAGATCGTAGGAAAGCTGCGCCCGCACCAGCGAATAGCCCGGCAGCGTCACCGGGGACGCGACCGACGGCACGAAAGACGAATCCGTCCGCTTGCCGTTGTAGACCGCGCCGAGGACGAAGCGGCCGCGGTTTTCGGCGAACCGCGCGGTTGCTTCGAAGGCCGCGGAATGCGGCGGCCGGCGTAGCGCCTGTTGCCCGAAGCGGGTGGTGGCGTCGGTATAGGTGTAGCTCGCGCTGGTGCTGAACCAGTCCGCCCATTGCACCTTGGCGACCACTTCCACGCCCTTGCGTTCGGCGTCGGCCGGATTGTTGACATAGGCCGCGCCGAAGACCGGCTGGTAGATTTCGTTGGTCAGCGTCATCTGGAAATAGGTGACGTCGGTCACCACGCGCCCGTCGAAGAAGCGCTGCTCGAGGCCCGCGTCCCAGCCGGTCGAATGCTCCGGCAACAGGCCGAAATTCGGCAGGTTGAAGGCGCTGCCCGCCACCTCGGCAAAGGTGGGATCGGTGATGCCCTTGCCGATGGAGGAATGCAGCCGCGCGTTCAGCGGCGCGATGGTCTGCGACAGCGCGACGCGCCAGGTCACCACGTCTTCGAAGTTCGAGTTCCAGTCGTGGCGCAATGCGGTGGAGATCGTGGTGCCGGACGGCAGATTGACGATGTACTCGCCGGCAAGACCGGTGCGGTCGCGAAAATAAGGCGTGAGATCGAACAGGCTCTGGTAGCGCTCGTCGCGGCGGTCGACCAGCAGCGTGAAGCTGTGCTGTTCGCCGCCGAAGAAATTGGTGTTGCCGAGCAGCGTCGCCTTGTAGTCGAGCATGGTCCGCTTGCCGTCCGTCCCGAAGGACTGGAAGCCGTACTCGAACGAGGTGGTTTTCTCGTCGTAGTGGCGGACGTTGGCGCTGTGAATGAGCCGCCCGTCGAAGGTCTTCCAGGTGAAGCCGAGCCGGCCGATCAGGCTTTCATAGCTGCCGTTGGCCGGCCCATCGACGA
>JAHBXO010000086.1 GCA_019636445.1 Gemmataceae bacterium
GCTTCATCGCGGTCTCGACGTCGGTGAGCACAATGGCGGCAGCCCCGTCGGAGACCAGCGAGCAGTCGGTGCGCTTCAGGGGGCCTGCGACGAAAGGATTTTTCTCGCTTTCGTTGCGGCAAAATTCATAGCCGAAATCCTTGCGCATTTGCGCATAAGGATTGGCGACGCCGTTCTTGTGGTTCTTGGCGGCGATCATCGCCAGCGCGTCGGACTGGTCGCCGAAGCGCTGGAAATAATTTCCGGCGATCTTGCCGAACACCCCGGCAAAGCCCATCGGCGTGCCGCCGTCTTCCGGCAGGTAGGATGCGCCGAGCAGGATGTTGCCGACCTCCGCGCCGGAAACCTTGGTCATCTGCTCGACCCCGACCACGAGCACGACCCGGGCGGTTCCCGCCTTGATCGATTTGAGGCCCTGGTGGACGGCCGCGGAGCCCGTGGCGCAGGCGTTTTCGACCCTTGTCGCCTGCTTGAAGCGCAGCGCCGGATCGGCCTGCAGCACCAGCGAGGCGGTAAAATTCTGCGGCGTGAAGCCGCCGTTATAGTGTCCGAGCACGACCTCATCGACGTCCCTGGCTTCGAGGCCGGCGTCGGCCAGCGCCTCGCGGGCGACCTTGACGACAAGGCTCTCGACGCTCTCGGCATCGAGCTTTCCGAAGGGGGTGTGGGCAAGGCCGACGATGCAGGCGGTCACGGGAACTCTCCTCCAGGCCATAATTGCTGCTTTTTCCGACTATAGGCACTTCCCGCAGTGCAGTGAATGCTTTGCCTGACACTTCAATCGGCGTTAGGAATGGGCCCGGAAAACCCGAAGCGGGCGGTCCGGATCGCCCTAACGCTCGCAACGAGAACCGTCCGCCGATGTTCGCAGCCTCTCGCCTCCGGCCGATCCTGTTTGCTGTTGGCGCGCTACTCGCGCTCTCGGCGCCCGCCGCGGCCGGGCCTTATGTGCTGATCGAAGCCGACACCGGCAAGGTCGTTGCCGAACAGGAGGCCGGCCAGCCGTGGCATCCGGCGTCCATCACCAAGCTGATGACGACCTATGTCACCTTCCGGGCGATGCGCGACGGCCGCCTGAACAAATATTCGCTGCTGCCGATTTCGCAGTTCGCGGCCTCGACGCCGCCTTCCAAGTCCGGGTTCCCCGCGGGCCAAACCATCACGGTCGATAACGCGATCAAGCTCCTGATGGTGAAGTCGGCGAACGACATGGCGGTCGTGCTCGCCGAAGGCGTCTCCGGATCGCAGGACGCCTTTGTCGGCGAGATGAACGCGACCGCGCAACTCCTCGGCATGACCGCGACGCACTTTCACAATCCGCACGGCCTGCCGGACGACGGGCAGGTGACCACCGCGCGCGACATGGCGCTGCTGGCGCAAGCGATCCTGCGCGATTTTCCGGAACACGAAATGTATTTCCGGATTCCCGCGCTGCAGGTCGGCAAGCGCATGCTCAGAAATTACAATCGGCTGATCGACCGCTATCCCGGCGCCGACGGCATGAAGACCGGTTTCATCTGCGCCTCGGGCTTCAATCTGGTCGCGTCCGCGCATCGCGGCAATCGCCGGCTGATCGCGGTCGTGCTTGGTTCGCCGAACGCGGTTGCCCGCGCCGAACAGGCGGCGATGCTGTTCGAGCGCGGCTTCCAGCCCGGCTTCGGCCTCGACGTGCTGCTCGGGGGATCCAAAAACGTGACGGCGATCGCCAACCTCTCGCAGGATCCCGCGAATCTATGGGAGCAGATGTGCGGGAAGAAGCGTAACCGCCGCGTGGCCGCTTCCGATTCCGGCGACGAGCACGATGACGACGACGATCCGATGCGCCACGCCCGCGCCACTCTTCTGAACGACCTGCCGCCCTCGATGCCGCCGATCCGCGTCCATACCGGTCCGGCGCGCGACGAGCGGGGCCGCCCGATCCAGGTCGCGCTGGTGAACGGGCGCATGGAAGTGGTGCCGCCCGGCTACAAGGCGAACGCGAACTCTCCCTTCGCGCCGCTGCCCGACGGTTTCGGTCCGCAGGCGAACCAAACGCCCGAGCGCCCGCTGCGGCTGCCGAAAGTCGCGCCGATGCCGCGCCAGCGGCCGGACCGGCAATCGTGAGCGACACGCCCGCGCGACGGGCCGGACCGATCGAGCCGCTTCCGCTCAGCGTCTTCACCGGGTTTCTCGGTGCGGGAAAGACTACGCTCCTCAACCGGCTCCTGAAGGATCCGGCGCTTTCCGACACGGCCGTGCTCGTCAACGAGGTCGGCGAT
Source organism: Gemmataceae bacterium (assembly GCA_019636445.1). GTDB lineage: Bacteria > Planctomycetota > Planctomycetia > Gemmatales > Gemmataceae > Limnoglobus. The sequence continues at coordinate 2,259 of JAHBXO010000086.1, forward strand.
ATCGGCATCGACCACAATCTTTATGAGATCGTCGAAGAGGGCGTGATCCTGCTTTCCAGCGGGTGCCTGTGTTGCGCGGTGCGCGGCGATCTCGTGAACTCGCTCGAAAACCTGTTGCGCGCGCGCGACAACGGCCGCTGCAAGCCGTTCAACCGCGTGGTGATCGAGACCACCGGAATCGCGGACCCGGCCTCGGTCATTCACATCATCATGACGCAGCCTTATCTCACGCTGCGCTATCGTCTCGACGGGGTGGTGACGCTGGTCGATGCCGTGAACGGCATGAAGACGCTCGACCATCACGAAGAGGCAGTGAAGCAGGCGG
>JAHBXO010000087.1 GCA_019636445.1 Gemmataceae bacterium
GGGTGCTGGGGGCAGAGGTCATCGGGTTCGTCGGCAGGTCACTGTGTTTGATCCGATGGCAGCGGACAATTCGAGTGTTCACCGCCGCGACCACTCTTGCAAGCCGGGAACCGGAACGGCAAGCGGCATGCGCAAGATTGCTGCGATTGTGCGTCGCAAGATAAACCCTCCCCCGGCCAAAAGTCTTATAGGGCGATGTTTCACGCCGATGTTACCTTGCCGGCGAACTTCTCGCGCTTTCGAGCCGGCCAAAGAAACGGCGCGCAGGAGCGGATTTTCTTAACAAGGCATCGGGGAGCAACCAAAATGGCCACAGTGACTACAACCACGCCCCGGGCGAGGGGCATGACGAAGGGCGAACGCTTCGTCATTCTCGCCTCATCGCTCGGCACCGTCTTCGAATGGTACGACTTCTATCTCTACGGATCGCTGGCCGCGATCATCGGCGCGCAGTTCTTCAGCGCCTATCCGCCGGCCACCCGTGACATCTTCGCGCTGCTCGCCTTCGCCGCCGGCTTCCTCGTCCGTCCGTTCGGCGCCATCGTGTTCGGCCGCATCGGCGATATCGTCGGCCGCAAATACACCTTCCTCGTCACCATTCTCATCATGGGTCTGTCGACCTTCATCGTCGGCCTGCTCCCGAACGCAGCCACCATCGGCATCGCCGCGCCGATTATCCTGATCGGCCTGCGCCTGCTGCAGGGTCTCGCGCTCGGCGGCGAGTACGGCGGCGCCGCAACCTACGTCGCCGAGCATTCCCCGCCCGGCAAGCGCGGCTACTACACCTCGTTCATCCAGACCACCGCAACGCTCGGCCTGTTCATGTCGCTGCTGGTCATTCTCTTCACCCGCACGATGCTGGGCGAGAAGACCTTCGCGGATTGGGGCTGGCGTATTCCCTTCCTGGTGTCGGTGGCGCTGCTCGCGATCTCCGTCTGGATCCGCATGCAGCTCAACGAATCGCCGGCTTTCCAGCGCATGAAGGAAGAAGGCACGCATTCCAAGGCGCCGCTGACCGAATCCTTCGGCCGCTGGGACAACGCCAAGATCGCGCTGCTCGCGCTGCTCGGCCTCGTCGCCGGCCAGGGCGTCGTCTGGTACACGGGCCAGTTCTACGCGCTGTTCTTCCTGCAATCGATCCTCAAGGTCGACGGCTATACGGCGAACCTCCTGATCGCCTGGTCGCTCGCCTTCGGCACCATCTTCTTCGTCGTGTTCGGCGCCCTCTCGGATCGCATCGGCCGCAAGCCGATCATCCTGTCGGGCTGCCTGATCGCGGCGCTGACCTTCTTCCCGATCTTCAAGCAGATCACGACGCTGGCGAACCCGGCGCTCGAGAAGGCGATCGAGACCGTGAAGGTGACCGTGGTCGCCAACCCGAAGGATTGCGGCGACCTGTTCAACCCGGTCGGCACGCGCGTCTTCTCCTCGTCCTGCGACAAGGCCCGCGCCCTCCTCGCCCGGTCCTCGGTCAAGTACGATACCAAGCTCGACTCGGCCGCGACCGCGACCTCGGTCATGATCAACGGCAAGCCCGTGGCCTACGACGCGGCCAAGGCCGCCGATTCGGACAAGGCGGTCGTCGCCTCCGTGCAAGCCGCGGGATATCCCAAGGCGGGCGACCCCGGCATCGTGAAGATGACCGGCGTGTTCGACATCTTCCGTGGACAGGTCGCGGGCATCATCGGCCTGCTGTTCATCCTCGTGATCTACGTCACGATGGTCTACGGCCCGATGGCGGCGGCGCTGGTCGAACTCTTCCCGACCCGCATCCGCTACACCTCGATGTCGCTGCCCTATCACATCGGCAACGGCTGGTTCGGCGGCCTGCTGCCGGCCACCGCCTTCGCCATGGTAGCGCAGACCGGCGACATCTACTTCGGCCTCTGGTACCCGATCGTCTTCGCCATCATGACCTTCGTGATCGGCATGATCTTCATTCCCGAGACCAAGGATCGCGACATCTACGCCGACGACGTCCGCCACTGAGCGGCTGGCCATCGGTTACATCGGGCCCCGCGAGGAATCGCGGGGCCTTTTCCTTTTCTGCTATGCTTCGTCGAAAGTCATAAACGGCGGGCGTCGTGCGCCGGTCTCAGATGCGATAGGTTTGCCCGCCCCGCGACGGGGGCGACGATAGGTGGAGCGGATGGAAGGTTCTGCGATGTCCGGTTCGAACGCGCCCACGCGGCCGGCGGGAATGACTCGCGTCGAGAAGCGCGTGGTCTTCGCCGCTTCGCTCGGCACGATTTTCGAATGGTACGATTTTTACCTGTACGGCGCTCTCACCACCATCATCGCGGACCAGTTCTTCGACCAGTTCCCGCGCAACACCCGCGAATTCTTCGCGCTCCTCGCCTTCGCCGCAGGCTTCGTCGTCCGCCCGCTCGGCGCCGCCGTCTTCGGCCGCATCGGCGATCTCGTCGGCCGCAAATACACATTCCTGATCGCAATCATGATCATGGCGCTGTCGACCTTCCTCGTCGGCCTGCTGCCGGGTTCGCGGGTCATCGGCATCACCGCTCCTATCCTTCTGCTGATCCTGC
>JAHBXO010000088.1 GCA_019636445.1 Gemmataceae bacterium
GAAACACCAGGATGCCGTGCGGCGTGTTCTCGATGACGGGCATGACCTTGCAAGGACTTCGCGCTAGAATTTGACGATGCATTGGCACCCTTCCCGCTCCCCTTCAACCACCGGCGACGCGAGGCACGCATGACCCGCATGCTGGCCGCCCTCGCTTTCCTGGCCGGGGTTCTGGTCGCGCCGCCCGCCCCCGCGCAGACCATCCGCGCGGTCGAACTCTGGTACGGCCTTTACAGCGTGGAAGACGTGCAACTGGTCGAAGACCCGGCCGCACCGGGCGGGCAACGGCGCGTCGGCGGTAAGATCCGTCCGCCGGCGGAAAATTCCGCCCGGGTTCCGCATACACCGGGTTCGTATTTCGGGTTCGGCTACCGGCTCGCGGGAGCCAATCCCGGCGAGCCCGTGACCGTGCGCCACGTGCAGATCGTGCCGCCGCCGGGGCTGCGCGACCGGCTCGGCCAGTTTCACACCCGGCTCGACCGCACGCTGAACTTGAGCACCGGGCGCGATCTCTTCATCGGCCTCTCGATGGGAGACGCAACCCCGCTCGGGCCCTGGACCCTGCAGGTGTGGCAGGACGACCGCCTCTTGATCGAACGGCAGTTCGAACTCTACAAGCCCTGACGATGCAGCAGGAGGCACAAAGCAAAATGAACTTTCGCCGTCTCGCGCCGTGGCTGTTCGTCGTTCTGGTGATCGCGGGCGTTTTCGTCTGGAATTTTTATCTGGATCGCGACGTCCGCGTCGACAAGGACGGCCGCGATATCTCCGTGCAGGACGGCGATTCCTTCATCCTGCAACAGACCACGATCCGGCTCGACGGGATCGACGCGCCGGAGTTGAAGCAGAACTGCTATTCGGCCGACGGTTCGATCTGGCGCTGCGGCGGCGAAGCGCGCAACCAGCTCGCCAAGATGCTGCACAAAGGCGACGTGAAGTGCGAGCCGCGCGCCAAGGACCGTTACGGCCGCACGATCGCGAAATGCTCGGCGCGCGACGTGCCGGATCTCGCCGAAGCCATGGTTCGCCTGGGCTGGGCGATCAATGCCGCCAAGATCGGCGAAGGCAAATATGCCGCGGCGGAAGAAGAAGCGCGCAACGCCAAGCGCGGCATCTGGCAGGGCAAGTTCGAACGCCCTTCCGTGTTCCGGCTCCAGCATTCGCGCGAGGAGCAGCCGAAGTAGCGGCAAACCTGCGGAACCGCAGCCAAGATCACCGCGTTCGGGGATCATGCCATCCCGCACGATCCGGCATTTCGAATACGATAGCGACGCCCGCACGCTGACCGTTACCTTCGTCACGGGCCGGCGGTATCGCTATTATAAAGTGGAGCCCGAGGTCGCCGCAGCCTGGCGCATCGCGACATCCAAAGGACGCTTCTTCAACCTGCGCATTCGCGACCGGTATCGTTTCGAAGAACTCGCCGCTTGACGGCATCGCTGCGCTCCGGCGACCCTCCCTCCCCGGGACGAGGAGCAAATTCGAAATGACCGACCTCTGGCGATGGGATGCAACCGAACAGGCGCGGCTGATCCGCACCGGCGCGATCTCGAGCGTCGAACTGACGAAAGCGACGCTCGCCCGTATCGAGGCGATCAATCCGAAGATCAACGCCATCGTCGATCTGATGGCGGAAGAGGCGCTGAAGGCCGCCGCGGAAGCCGACCGCAGGACGCGCGCAGGCGAAGCGCGCGGATCGCTGCATGGCGTTCCGGTCACGGTGAAGATCAACGTGGACCTGGCCGGACGCGCCAACACCAACGGCGTGGTCGCCTACAAGGACAACATCGCCAAAGAAGACAATCCGGTCGTCGCGAACCTGAAGAAATCAGGGGCCGTCATCATCGGCCGCACCAATACGCCCGCCTTCTCGATGCGGTGGTTCACCGACAACGCGCTGCACGGCCGCACGCTCAATCCGTGGAATAAGGAGGTAACGCCCGGCGGTTCGTCGGGCGGTGCGGCCGCCTCGCTGATTACCGGCATGGGCGCGATCGCCCACGGCAACGACATCGGCGGCTCGATCCGCTATCCGGCCTATGCCTGCGGGCTGCAAGGGATCCGGCCGAGCTTCGGCCGGGTGCCGACCTATAACGCTTCACTTCCCTCCGAACGGCCGCACGTCGCGCAATATGCCTCCATGCAGGGCCCGCTCGCGCGCTCGATCCGGGATCTGCGGCTCTCGCTCGATGCGATGTCGATGCGCGATCCCCGCGA
>JAHBXO010000089.1 GCA_019636445.1 Gemmataceae bacterium
GGCTTCCTTGTCGCTCTTGCCCAGGTGTCGGTTGGCGGCGCGGGCGACGAGGCCGTGCGCGGCGGTTGACGCCTGCATGGCCTTGAGCAGCGCGGCGAAGGCGTCAGGGGCGAGGGTGATGTTGTCGCGCAGCGTGGCGAGGGTGCGCCGATCGCGCGGTTCGGTGGTGACGACATGGAGGATGATGCCGGCGATCAGCGCCTTGGCTTCGTCGTTCCAATGAGGTTCGGAGGTTGTTGCGGGATCGTCATAGACCAGGGCGTCGGCGAGGGTGGTGGCGTCCTCGGCTACATCGAGGCCGTCAGGGTCGAGAGTGTCGAGCGGGTTGAAGGCGGCCGAGGGCTTGCCGGTGATGCCGAAGGGGTCGAGGACGTGGACGGGGCCGAATTTCTGGCGAGCGCGGCCGGCGATCACGGCATTTTCGCCCTTGGGGTCGATGCAGATCACGGAGCGGTCGGCGGTGAGCAGGTTCGGAATGACGGTGCCGACGCCCTTGCCGGTGCGCGTCGGTGCCATCGTCAGCAGGTGCATCGGCCCGTCATAGCGCATGAGCTTTTTCGATTTGGGATCGCGGCCGATCAGGAGGCCGGCTTTCGAGCGGGTGAGGGGCCGGGCTTCCTTGTCGGTGGCGAAGCGGGCGGAGCCGTGGGTGTCGCTGCCCATGTCCCCGAAATTCTGGATCAGGGGCAGGGAAACGAGGCGGAAGGCGAGCAGGGCGAGGAAGGCGGTGAAAGCGATGTTGCCGACATACCAGAGCGCATCGCCGCGCTGGATGCCGGCCCATTGCATGAGGGTAAAGAGGCCGCCGCCGACCACGGCCAGGACGATGAGGAAAAAGACGCCCATGCGCAGGACGTAGCCGGCGGCGCGGAATGGGCCGGTGACGATCGCGACGAAGGCCCACAGGGGATCATGGGCGGCCGCGCGCATCATGTTCTTGAGGGCGGCCCATGCCAGGCGGAAATTGTTCATGGGGTTGCCTCCCTTCGGCTGGTCACGCACGAGCTGGCCGGTGGAGCGCAGGAGCTTGCGGAGAGCCGCCAGCCAGGCCGAGGTGACATCGTTCATGGGTCGGGCGCTCCGGCCGCCGGCGGCTTGATGAGATCGGCAAAGAGTTCCTTGTCGCCGTCGCGGGTGAGGAAGCCGGGCAGCTCGCGGCGCAGCCAGTCGGGCAGGGCGCGCGAGGTTTCATCGCGGCCGTGTTCGAGGCGATGGAGAACGAGCGCGCCGAGCAGCACCTTGCGGCGCGTGTCCCTGGCGCGTTCCTGCTTTGACAGGCGGGCCTTGAGGGTGGCGCGCTGCGCATCCAGTTCGGCCAGCCGTTGTTCGATCGTCTTGCGCGCCATCGTGTCGCTTCCTTCTATTTTGCGGGGCGAGGGGCCGGCTCACCCTTGAGGCGAACCATGATGATTTTCGGATTTTCGCCAATGCGCTCGACCTCGACAATGCCCGACGCCTCGACCAGATCGGAGAGACGGGGAAAGCCATAGTTGCGGGCGTCGAAATCCGGCGATTGTTTCGCCAGGTGCGCGCCGACGCGGGCCAGATTGGCGCGGCCGTCTTCGTCGGCCGAGGCGGTGACAGCTTTCGCCAGCATGTCGAGGGCAGCGCGATCGAGTGCCGCTTTCGCCGGTGCAGGCTTGGCGGCGGCCGCTTTAGGCGCGGCGACGGCTTCCGCTTCCTTCTGTTCGCCGGCAGCGTTGAGCACGTCGAAATAAACGAACTTGTCGCAAGCGGTGATGAAGGGGCGGGGCGTCTTCCGCTCCCCGAAGCCATAGACAATGACGCCTTGCTCGCGGATGCGAGCCGCGAGGCGGGCGAAGTCGCTATCGCTTGAGACGATGCAGAAACCGGAGAAGCGGCCGGTATAGAGCAGGTCCATCGCGTCGATAATCATCGCGCCATCGGTGGCGTTCTTGCCGGTCGTATAGGCGAACTGCTGGACGGGCTGAATCGAGTGTTCGAGCAAACATTCTTTCCAGCCATTGAGGCTGGGCTTGGTCCAGTCGCCATAGATACGCTTCACGCTGGCGGTGCCGTAGTTGGCGATTTCAGCGAGCAGGCCGGTGATGATCTTCGGCGTGGCGTTATCGCCGTCGATCAGCAACGCCAGCGTTGCAGCATTGTCTATCGCCATGTCGTGTCGTCTCCCTCTTTCCGGTAGCGGTGAGCTTATCACTTTCCGGCCGGGCCGGGCATCACGA
>JAHBXO010000009.1 GCA_019636445.1 Gemmataceae bacterium
AAGCGATCGTGTTCCGCGAAACGGCCACGTTCGGCATTCGACGGACAACTGCGGCACGATCGAAGCTGGCACGTGAGTTCGCGACCGTCCAGACTCCCTGGGGGCCGGTACGAGTCAAACACGGGCAGAATCCCGAGTTGACGATCGTCACGCCGGAATACGAAGACTGCGCACGGCTTGCACGGGAGCGCGGTGTGCCGCTGCGCGAGGTGTTTGATACCGTTCGGCGAATGGCCAATCAATGAAACGGCCACCCCGTACTGGGGTGGCCTGTTGGATGAACTCCGACCGATTCACTTCTTGCCGTTCTTGGTCTCGCTGGAACGAGCCGGTTTATTGCTCGGGGCCGGTACGCTTGGCTTGAAGGACGGCGAGGGTGACGACGGCTTGTAGCTCGGAGCCGGCGTCGAACGGAAATTAGACGCTGGACGCGTTTCGACCTGTTGCGGAGCCGGCTTGTAGGACGGTGCCGGCGTGTAGGAGTGGGTGGTGGTCGGCGCGGGGGCCGGCTTGAAGGACGGTGCCGGCGTAGGCGTGTAGGAGCGGGTGGTGGTCGGCGCGGGGGCCGGCTTGTAGGACGGCGTAGGAGTGTACGAGCCGGTCGTGGTCGGCGCGGTGACCGGCTTGTAGGGTGAGGGCGTATACGTGCGGGTCGTGTTTGCTTCGGGGACCGGCGTGGTCATCGGGCGAGAAAACGATTGTTGTGCTGCCGATTGTGATGGCGTGGAGAATGTCGATTGCGAAACAACTTCTCCTTTCGATTTCCCCGGCGGCGGAGTCGTCGGCTTGGCCGGCGGGGGATTTGATGGCTTCGGCAGCGGGGCCGGCGTCGGCTTGGGCGGCAGCGGGGCCGGCGTCGGCTTGGGCGAGGGTGGTAGCGGAGCCGGTGTGGGTTTCGGCGTGGGCGGCAGCGGGGCCGGTGTGGGTTTCGGCGAAGGCGGCAGCGGGGCCGGGGCCGGCGCGGGTGCCGGATTTTGTCCCGCAACCGGGGGCTTCGGCGAAGGAATCGGCGTGGGTTTCGGTGTCGGTGCCGGATTTTGTCCCGCGATCGGCGGCTTCGGTGCCGGCGGCAACGGCTTCGTCGAAGGCATTGGTGTCGGTGTTGTCGGAACAGGGCCGGGCTTTGGCGTCGGCATCGGGGTCGTGGGCTTGACGGACGGGTTTTGTCCCGCAGGGGCCGGTGTCGGCTTCAACGCGGTGGGGGTTGGCTTGGTCGTCGGACTGCCGGCCGAGACGGTCGGCGGAGGGACGCTCTTCACTTTTTCTGTTGGCACTTGCGCCCGAACAACCGCTGTCTTGGGCACGTCCAGCTTCACCGCGCGCGGCGTATCGGTCCCTTTGAGAGGTACCTGACCGCGATCGGCGATGGAGGTCTCCAGTTGTTTCCGCTGGGCGGAAACTTGCTTCAATTCCCTCGCGAATTGCTGCTCCTTGATCCGTTGTTCGGCTGCCAGTGGTTTGAGAGCGATTGCCTTATTCGTGGCAGCGACGTTCCCCAGGGTCGTCAGCATCGTCGTGTTGTTCGTCGTGTTGTTGATGATGTTGGTGTTGTTGGTCACGTTCGTCACATTCGTGATGTTGTTGACGACGATGTTCTGCTGGACGAGAGTGCGCGGAGGCCGGGCCACCGTGCCATTGAACCGACCGACATAGACATTGTTGATGCCAAGCGCCCACTGAGGTGTATTGCGGTACGCAACCCGGTAGTAATCCCAGAGCGGATCATATCCAACCGAACGGCCGAAGCCGACCGAGACGCCGAATCCACTTCCGCCGATGTTGGACGCCCAGGCGGAGAAGCCGAGCGAGGTGTAGCGGTTTTCAAAATAGTCGCCGAAGTAGTAGCAACCCCAACCGCGGCGGACGAACAGCGAGGTGTAAAGCGCCGGTTCGCTCACGCAGATGGTGGGGGTGTAGACGAAGGCGGGGCGGTAGTAGACCGATCGGGGGAAGTAGACGGGTGCGAAGAGCACGCCGCGCTCGGCGAGGGGCATGTCCCAGTAGCCATCGATGAAGATGTAACCGGCCGGGGTCCAGCGATAGTGCGACGGTACCCAGCACCACCCGGGACGATGCGCGACCCAGACGCCCGGCCGCCAGACGTAGCGGTGCGTGCGCCAGACCCACGTACCGGGGACGTAGACGTGCGCGTCGCTGGGGGCGGGAATCGAGGGCGCGAGTTCGAGGGGCACCGGGGGTGGTGCGAGGTATTCGATGTCGGCGCGTTCGGCTTCGGGCCGGGCTTCCTGCCAGAAACCATGCACCCATTGATAACCGTTCCGGACTTCGCGCCAGCTGCCGGGCACCCAGACGCGGCCGGGCGGCGGGACGCGCCAGAAGCCGCTAATCCAGATGAAGTCTTCGCGTTCCTCGTCGTAGTGCCAGTAGCCGGGCACCCACTGGACGTTGTCGCCGTCGGGCTTCTGATCCGGTGGCAGTTCCTCGATGGCGTCGGGCGGCACCTTGCGGACCAGCACCGGATCCTTCTGGATTTCGAGGGTTGCGGCGAAGGCTTCGTGCACCGGGCCGCGGGCCAGTACTTCGACTTCCTGATTGGCTTGAGCGAGGCCGGAAGCCGGAGTGGCGATTGCGAGTCCGATAGCGGTCAGACAGGCAGTGAAGAGGCGGGAGTAGCGGATTCGCATGGCGAAACCCTCGAAGGGGCCGGACTCGCGGGGATAGTCACATACACGATCGCGTAAGTTTGAAGAACTTGCGCGTTTTCCAAAATCTTGGAGGTTGGACTTTGCGGGTTGTAACAGCGTCAACCTAACCGTGCCGGACCGACTTCGCAATCCGAAAGTCCGATCATACCCGAACGGCGGACAGGAAGCCGGGAAGTTTCGTCGCTTCCGGCACCCCAAATTTCGTAAAGCATGTAGAATTAGGCAGATTCCATCGCGTTCCGGGGTGCCGTACCGGTGAATTCCGCCAAGGTCCGCTACGCTGCGCTCACGGATGTGGGTGCCAAGCGAAGCCACAACCAGGATGCGTGCGCGGTCCAACTGGCGCCGGACGACCCGCTGTTCCTGTCCCAGGGGCACATCTTCATCGTCGCCGACGGGATGGGTGGCCATGCGGTCGGCGAAAAGGCCAGTGCCAAAGCCATCCGCGATATCCCGCTGACTTATCAGAAACACGTTCCGCAGGAAGGCGTGGTGCCGGCGATTCGCCGTTCCTTCACGGAAGCCAACGCCGATATCTTTGACATCGGTCAGAAGAATCCCGAATTCAAAGGCCTCGGCACCACGGGGACCGCGCTGTTTCTCCGTTCCGAAGGTGCTTGGATCGGCCATGTGGGCGATAGCCGTGCGTATCGCATCCGCGCTGGCAAAGTCGAGCAACTCACGTTCGACCATTCATGGGTCTGGGAGATCGCCCGACGCCAGGGGATCGATCCGGATCAACTCGGAGACTTCAAGAAGAATGTCATCGTCCGTTCGCTGGGGCCGGACGAGCAGGTCGAAGTCGATATCGAAGGCCCGCATCCTCTCCAGCCCGGCGATTCCTTCCTGTTGTGCAGCGATGGTCTGACGAACGAAGTGGCCGCCGACGAGATCGGATCCGTCGTGATGGCGCTCCCGCCCGAGGAGGCGGCCAAGTTCCTGATTGCCTTGGCCAACATCCGAGGTGGTCGGGACAACATCACATGCATCATCGTTCAGACGCCCGGCGGCGACGTGGGCGGTGCCGCAGTCGTCGCGAAAACACCGGGGCGATTCCGAAAAGCGTTGAAGTCCTGGGATCGCTTCCTTCCGTGGCCGTATACCTTCCTCGGCTTGGGTTCGCTTTGCGCGGTGATCTCGCTCGTCCTGCAGATGCAGGAGATCTCCAGTGCCGCGATCCCCTTGTTCGGCACGGCGGCACTCTTGATCGTCGTCGGCGTCGTGGGGTTGGCTCTGCTCCTGCAAAACGACAAGGCTGAATCCGCAGCGGGATCGCCGTCCGGCACTCAGTTGCACGTCTATAAGACCTACCCCTTCGAAATCGGCTCGGCATTACTGGATCGGTTCGATGAAAAAGACAACGAATTGAAGGACGTTCTCAAAGACCACCCGGAGGTGGACTGGGCAACGCACGGCAAACACGCCGCGGAAGCCGCCGCGAAGCGCGGGCAATCGGATTGGACTGGATCGCTCGCGGCGAAGTGCCGGGCGATCCAGGTTTTAGCCGCGATCTACAATCAGGAACGGGGCCGGGGCGAGGAATTCCGCCCGAACTGGGACAATCCGAAGGGCAACTGACCGTGGGCCGTGCGACGGCGTAATACCGTCGCACGACCGGCCTTCCCGTTTCTAACCCCAGGTCACAAGTCCCGGCTCGAACGAGTGATTCAGGTTCGGATGCTTCGGCAGCACTCGGACGCCGAAACCGAACTGGCCGCTCGCCGAACACGGCACCGTTCCGTGATAGGTGATCCACTGGCCGTCCACCGTGCCGTTCGGCGATAGGGCGTAGGGCTTGGGATCGTGGATCTCACCCATCGCGTCGAGCAGGCCGTAGCACATCTGCACTTCCACATCGCCGGGGTGGATTTCTCCGAGGTGGACCTTCACCTTGACCGGAAAGCTGGTGCCGACCCGGAGCGTTTCGCCGTGGGGCGCTTCGACCGCATCGACCCGCACGTGGCTCCAACGTTCCATGAGTTGCCTCCGCCAGGCCGAGAGTTCGCGAGCGTCTTTGAGTTGGTCCGCGGCGAGAACCACGTGGCGGCGGTGGCTGGGGAGGTAGCACTTTTCCGCGTATTCCTCCACCATCCGGTTCGTATTGAACATCGGCACGAGCGTGGCGATCGACTTCTTCATGCGTCGGATCCACTGCCGCGGCAGTCCGTCGGATCCACGCTGCCAGAACATCGGCAGGACTTCCTTCTCGAGCAGTTCGTACAGGGCGCGGCTTTCGACATCATCCTGGTAGTCGAGATTCGTTTCGGGATACTCTTCCCCGGAGCCGATCGCCCAGCCGTTTTCGCCGTCGTACCCTTCGCACCACCAACCGTCGAGGATGCTGAGATTCAAACCGCCATTGACGGCGACCTTCATGCCGCTGGTGCCGCTGGCCTCGTGCGGTCGGCGCGGGTTGTTCAGCCACACGTCCACGCCCTGCACGAGATAACGTGCGACGTTCATTTCGTAGTCTTCGAGAAAGACGATGCGCCGCCGGAATTCCTCGCGCTTGGCATACTGGACGACGCGGGCGATGAGTTCCTTGCCCCCGTTGTCCTTGGGGTGCGCTTTGCCGGAAAAAATGAACTGGATCGGCCGCTGGGAATTGTTGAGCAGATCCATCAGCCGGTCGATGTCGCGGAAGACCAGATCGCCGCGCTTATAAGTGGCGAAACGGCGGGCGAAACCGACAGTCAGCGCTTCGGGGTCGAGGACCTCGTCGGCTCGCTCGACTTCCGCCTGGGGCGCGCCGCGGCGCTTCAATTGGTGTTTGAGACGGGTGCGTGCGAGCGCGATGAGCCGCTCGCGGCATCGCTCGTGAGTGCGCCAAAGCTCGGCGTCGGGGATCGACTCGACCCGCTTCCAGATGGCGAAGTTGGTGGGTTCCTCTTCCCAATGGACGCCGATGTAGCGGTCGAAGAGTCCGGCCAGATCCGGCGCGAGCCAGGTCTGCGTGTGAACGCCGTTGGTAATCGAGCCGATGGGCACTTCGCCCGCGGGCAGCGTCGGCCAGACACCGTTCCACATCTTCCGCGACACGACGCCGTGCAAGGCGCTCACCCCGTTGGAAGTGTTCGCGAGCTTGATCGCAAGCACGGTCATGCTGAACGGTTCGTGAATGTCGTCGGGAAGGATGCGGCCCAAACCATAGAAGTCGCGCTTGTCGATGCCGAGCTTGCCCATGAACTCGCCGAAGTATTGTTCGATCATGGCCGGAGGAAACGCATCGTTCCCCGCCGGCACCGGCGTATGCGTTGTGAAGCAGGTCCCGGCCTTGACCGCCTCCGCTGCCACGGCGAACGGCACCTGCTGCTCCTCCATCATCACGCGAATCCGCTCCAGGCTCACGAAAGCCGCGTGACCCTCGTTCATGTGGCAAACCGTCGGGTTCTGCCCGATCGCCCGCAGCGCCCGGATGCCCCCGATGCCGAGGATGATCTCCTGCTGGATACGAGTGTGCGAGTCGCCGCCGTACAACTGGGATGTGATCTGCCGGTCGGCCGGCGCATTCTGCGGGATGTTCGCGTCCAACAGGTACAGCGGCACACGGCCAACCTGGATGCGCCAGATACGCAGATGAACGTCGCGGCCCGGCAACGGCGCGCTCACGATGATCGGCTGACCGTCAGCGCCGAGTTCCGGAATCAGCGGCAGGGTGAAGAAATCGTTCTCCGGGTATCGCTCCTGCTGCCAGCCGTCGACGTTCAGGTACTGGCGGAAGTAGCCCTCGCGGTACATCAGGCTGACGCCGACCAGCGGCAGGCCGAGGTCGCTGGCGCTTTTCAAGTGGTCGCCGGCGAGGACGCCAAGGCCGCCCGAATAGATCGGCACACTCTCGTGCAGTCCGAATTCGGCGGAGAAGTACGCGATCTTGGAACTGGAATCGGCGTGATGGTTCGTTTGGAACCAGGTCGGTGCCTTGAGGTAGTGTTCCAGCTGGGCCGCAACGCGGTCCATGTGCGCGAGAAAACCGTCGTCCTCCACCAATTCGTCGAAGCGTTTCTGTTCCAGCGTGGTCAGGAGTCGGATAGGGCTATGGTCCAGCGCTTCGAACAGGTCCGGATTGATCCGGCGGAAGAGCGCGACGGCTTCGGCGTTCCAGCACCACCAGAGGTTGTTCGCAAGCGTTTGCAGCGGCTTGAGGCGTTCGGGAATGCTCGGCAGGACGGTGAACGAACGGATCGTGCGAACGGGCATGAATGCTCCTCAGCTCCGGAAACGGAGACACCGCGGGGAACGACCGCGGTGCGCAATCGGCGAACAGGGGAGAGCTGTGCGTCTGGCAGGATAGCGATTCTGGGTCGACTTTTCAAGGCGAACTGCTCGCCGATGTGCGGCGTTGAACTGCGAATCCTCACAATCCGGATGAACGAGGTGGTTGCGAAGCCAACTTGTTTTTTCGACAACGCAGCCACCCCTCCGCGAAATGATGCTTTCGAACCGAAATCATGTTCGGATTCGCCACAAACGATATCGGAATCAATGGTTCGGATGCGGCATCTTGTCTGAAATCTCTCCGCCAGTGACCAAATGGAAAACCTCTCGACGCGTTCCACACACGTAATGGAAACTCAACAGGGAATGGAACACCGTTCCGTTCGCCAAGCATCGGAAACCGCTTTTATCGGCTCCGCGGTGCCACGATTGTGTTCAGGGCCTGGTCGCCATATCCGAGGTCGCCCAGGATCTGCTCGGCCGATTTTCGGATCGTCTCGCAGAACCGGGTCAGTGCCAGGTCGTCCCCGTCCTTGCCGAACGGCTCTTCGACGTCTTCGGCGGTCATCTCGATACCGAGGAGGAAGTAGGCGAGCAGCGCGACGACGCCGATGGCCATGTAGCCGTATTCGCCAGCCATGAACCACGGCGCGGAGGCGAGGTAGAGGATCGTGCCGTGGCGCAGAAGGGCTCGGTAGGACAGCGGGACGGGCGAGGAGCGGATGCGCTCGCAGGCCCCGCTGACGTCCATGAGCGCCTTGGCGTGCGGGTCGATCAGGAGCAGGTCGAATTCGGTCAGTTGGCCGCCGGCACGCCAGGCAAAAAGTTGTGCGTAAACCCTTTCGGCGAAGTGCAACGGCACGTGAGCCGGTTCGGCGGTTTCCCGTTCGTATCCCGGTACGGTCTGGAGCGGCTGTCCGCCCCGCAGGTGGTTGCGCAGGGCGACGGCGAAACCGACGACGAGCCGGCCCACTTGCCGGCGCTCTTCCGGATCGGATCGGGCGAACGTCGCGACTTTCAAGCAGAGATTGCGCGAATCGTTGATGAGCTGGCCCCAGAGCTTGCGGGCTTCCCACCAGCGATCGTAAGCCTGGACGTTGCGGAAGCCGAGGAGGACGCCGAGGAGGATCCCGTTGACGACGGCCATGTCGCCGATCCACTTAGGGAAGTTCCAGTGCTCAAGGTCCGAGAGATATTTGACGATGAACGAATAGACCACGACCAGGAAGACGGTCGCGTCGAGGCGTTTCCAGACCGGTAGCGGGGGCCATATTCGCCAGAAGAGCGAAGGTCGTTCCATGGGGCGGGCAATCCCTAGCCGTTGACCGACGGGATTCGCGGCGTAACAGCGGGGATACTATAGTTGCCCGCTTTAGACGACCAAGACGGGATAGCGGGACGCGAGGTCGAGATTTGTTTGGCTTGCGAGTCGAGCAGGCCCGCCTCTGAGACGCAGCCGATGATGACGAAGAGGCCGATGAAGAACAGGATCATGGACCATACGCCTTCTTGATGGCTTCGTCGCGGTAGATGCCGCTGACGAACGGGCGAGCGTACCGCTGGCGAAGGGGACGAAATCCAATCTCACGCCGAGTGCCCGGCTTCGTCCTTGAAGACGCCCATGCCCAGCGCGAACGACACGCACAACAGCGCGCCCAGCAGGGCCGCGAGGCACTTGTTCATCCAGTCGAAGCCGATCGCCACGTAGGTGAGCGTCATGATGCCGCCGAGGACGAGCATCGGCAGCACGGGTTTGACGACTTCCGGAACAGGGGCCGTGGCGGCTTCGGCGAACAGGAGCGGAAGCATGACACGTTTCGTGGCGGATTCGGAACGTTCGAATTATTCGATGCGCAGCATCCGGCGGATCATGTCGCTCTTCGCGATCTGAAGGCCGAGCTTGTCGAAGCCATCGCTGTTTTCGGGCGGGGCCGCGAGTTGCACGTTCGTATCATTTTGGGATTTCTGCGTGAGCGAGACGCACCGCGTGACGAGATTGTAAACTCCGTAGGCGACGGCGAGCTGCGGCCCCATGCTGTGGCAGAATTCCTTCTTCAGGCTCGCCGCCATCATGGCGGTGTTCAAGACCACGGCGGTCTCGCGCAGGGCGTCCTCGTAGCCCGGGATTTGTTCCACGTCCTGCGAGTAGACCTGCTCGAGCGCCCGATGCGCCGCCCGCACGGCGACGAGGATGCGCTCCAGCACGGCGCGGAGCGGATGGCTCGTCGCGAAATCCAGATACATGTGCGGTTCCATGAACGCCTTCACCGCGCCCGCGACCGCCCCGCAACCGGTGTGGCCGAGCACCACCAGCAACCGCAAGCTGCCGCCCAGATTCGACACCGCGAAGTCGAGGCTGCCGAGGCATTCCGCCCCGAGGACGTTCCCGGCGACGCGCACGACGAACAGATCGTTCGCCGCCTGGCTGAAGATCAGTTCGATCGGCACGCGGGCGTCGGCGCAACCGAGCACGGCGGCGAAGGGCGTCTGCTTCGGTGCCGTGCCGTCCGCCTTCGCCAACCCGAGCGCCTCGGCGTTCAGCGTGATGACGTGCGGTTCGGTCTGCGTCCGGCGATGGATGTCCGAAACACTCGCGAACGCGCGATTGCCATCCTCGAGCCGTTTCCACGCGGCCTTCGCGGTCTTGGGAGGCTTGGCGGACGCGGCGTCCGGATCGATGCGGTAGACCAGATCGAACATGGCGGATTTCCCCTACAGTTGTTGCGCCTCGCCGAGGCGGGGCAGGTCATCGAGTGAACCGAGTCCGAAGATCTCGAGGAATCGGGGCGTGGTGCCGTATTTCGGAGTCGCCCGTTCGGAGTCCCCGCGCTGGACGACGGCGATCAGGCCGAGCCGCGCCAGTTGCCGCACGATCGCTCCCGAATCGACGCCCCGAATCGTGTCGATTTCGTCCTTGTCCACCGGCTGGCGGTAGGCGATCACGGAGAGCACGTCGAGCGCGGGCGGCGAAAGGCGCGCCTCGCGCGGCCCGCCGAACAGTTTATCGCGAAGCCCGCGATAGGCCGGTTTGACGGAAAGTACGTAGCCGTTCTCGCGCGGTTGCACGACGTAGGGCCGGTTCTGATTCCGGTAGCGCTTGTTCAGGTCGGCGACGATCTGGGGTAGGTGGTCGCCCCCGGTCCGGATCGCGCTCGCGAATTTTTCGGCCGTCAGGGGCGGTCCGCCCGCGAAGAGCATCGCCTCCGCGATCGCATCGGGCGAGGGCGGCGCGTCGGGTTCGGGAACGACCGGAGCGGGCGGCGATTCGGTCGGCTCGACCGCGACGGGCGATTCCTCCAGCACGGGCGCGTCGAGGTCGCCGTCGATCGCCCAGGTTTCAAATGGGTGGGGCACCGGGTTTATCACGCGATGGTCTACTCGTGCGGGAGGAAGAACACGCCGGTCACGAATGTGCCGATCCAAAGCGCCGCGAACAACAGGCCCAACGGCACGTGAATCGCGCGCCGTCGCTTCAAGCCGGTCAGGAGCATCGCGGGGAGCAGCAGGGCCGATGGAACGGCGAAGTAGAGATGGACCCGCAGGGCGTCGCGGGCCGCCTCCGAAAACTGCGAAGTCACGTCGGTACCGAGTCGCAACAGCAGTTCGAATCCGAAGACGGTCGTGATCGTCAGCGCAAAGAATGCGAGGTTGATGCGGCCGTGAAGGCGAGGGCGTTTCATCGCCAGCGCGACCAGCGACGCCGCGAGCAACACCGTCACGGCCGACACGAGCACTTTGAGGATCAGGATGATCTGCGGGCCGCTCGGCATGATGGTAACCTACGGGCTTGTGGATGCATCGGTCAGCCTTCCGGCCCAGGCGATCGCGCGGGCCAGCGAATCCATTGGTAGACCGATCACGTTGCTGGCGCTGCCTTCGATCACTTTCAGGTACGGATCTTCGGGAAGCTGGATCGCGTACGCGCCCGAACAGCCCTCCCACTTCCGGGTTTTCAGATAGGATTCGATCTGGGACTCGCTCAATTTCACCATCTCAACGAGACTGCGTTCCTGCCAGGCGATCTGGAAATCCCCGGGACGAATCCAGAGGCAGACGCCGCTCCAGAGTTCGTGGACGCGGCCGGAAAGCCACTGCAGGATATGGCGGGCATGGGCTTCGTCGTCCGGCTTGCCGACGACTTTCCCGTCGAGCCAGCCGACGGTATCCGCGGCGATCACGACGCCGTCGGATACGGTGGGGGCGACGGCGGCGGCCTTGAGGAACGCCAGTTCGGCGACATAGTGCCGGATATCGCCGAGGCGCGCCTCGGTCGGTTCGTCGATGTTCGCCGGACGAACCTCGAAGGAATAGCCGTGGAGTTTGAGGAGTTCGCGCCGCCCCAGGGAACCGCTGGCGAGTGTCAGGCGGAACGGGAGATTCGGTTTTTCCATGTCGAGAGCACCTCCGCGAGCGGCGGCCACAACTTGTCGGGCGTCAGGTCGTCGAAGCAGACCGTGCCACGCGGACAATTCTTGAGATAGCTGCCTCCGCACGCGACCGACGTTTCGATTCCGGTCACTCGGCCACCGTACGGACCATGCAGGACGGTCTTTGTGCAGGTATAGGGCGCCACGCAGGGCCGACCCATTGCCGCGGCCAGATGCAACGGCCCCGTATCATTCGCGACCATCAGATCGCACAGGTTCAGCAGTGCCGCGAGCTTCGGCAGGCTCGTCCGGCCGGTGAAGTCGCGGACGGAGCCGGTCAATCGATTCGCGATCGTCGCCGACAGCGGGTTGTCGTCCGACGCTCCGACAAGCAGGACCGTTCCGCCGAATTCGTTCTGCGCTTTCGCCAGCAAGACGGCGAACTGCGCCGGCGGCCAGCGCTTCGTGACCCACTTCGCTCCGGGCGCGACCGCGATCCACGGGCGCGGGGCAGTTGAGAGTTCCTGGCGCACCGCCAGCGTTTCCGATTCCCGCACCGGAACGATGAATTGCTTGTCACCTTTGCAACCCAGCGATTCCGCGATCCGCCAGTAGCGATCGACCGCGTGGATCCGGTCGGCGTCCGGCACCTCGATCCGGTGCGTGTAGAAGCGCGTCGCCCCTTCCCGTGCGTTCGCGAAGCCGACGCGCCGCGGCGAGCCGGTCGCGGCGCACATCAATCCGGTCCGCAAAAGACCCTGCAAGTCGATGACGAGGTCGAAGCGCTCGCGGCGAAGCCGGTTCGTGAAGGTCCACGAATACCGCAGACTCGATGCGACGCTGCGATACGCGCCGCGATCGAACGGGATGGTCGCATCGAGGTGCGGGTGGCCGGCCAGGAGCGGCTCGAAGCCGCGATTGACGACCCACGAAATGTGCGAGTTCGGGAACCGTTCCCGCAGTGCCGTCAGCACCGGCAGCGCATGAACGATATCACCGAGGGCGCTCGGCTTCAGGATCGCGATCCGTCGCGGGTCCGGCATCCACTCAATCCTTCTGCCGAGTCACGTTCGGTAATAACAACAGCACGCCGACCAGCGCCGCCGTCGCCACAAGATACGGCAGCGTGCGCGAACTGTGCAACTCGAATACGAACACACCGATGAAGGGTCCCAGGATGCGGCCGAGCGATGCGCTCGACTGGTTGACCCCGAGCACTTCGCCCTGCCGGTTCGGATCGGCCCGCTTGGAGACGAGTGCCGAGACCGACGGGTTGACGAACGCGAATCCGGTGACGGAGAGCGCAAGGGCGAGGTAGAACAGCGGCAGCATGCCGCGCGCCGTTTCCGGCGTGGCCACGGCCGACGACGACCAGGCGACGGCGGCCAGCGTGCCGAGGCCCAGGAACATCATGCCAAGACCGACGACCATCATCCGGCTTTCCTTCCAGCGCCCGACGAGGGGACGGTACAAACCGCCCTGCGCGAACATCAGGATGAACCCGACGACGGCGAAGACGAGGAAGTTTTGCTTGTCGTCGTAACCGAACGCGGTCGTCGTCAGCAGGGCCAGCGTTGCCTCGAAGTTCGCGAAGCCGAAGATCGCGAGAAAATAGATCAACACGAGCGGCCCGACACTCGGCATCTTGAGCACATCGAGCGTTCGGCTCAGGCTGAAGAAATACCGCGGCTCGTTCGAGGCTTCCGGCTTCCGCGTCTCGGGCAGCAAGGCGAACGCGAGGACGAACGCGAGGAGTGAAAGGATCGACGCAATCGCACCGACGCCCCACTTCTGGTCTTCGAAGATCGTCAGACCAAAGTAGGCGATGAGCGGGCCGAAAGTGAATCCGATGCCGAAGGCGGCGCCGATCAGCGCCATGCCCTTCGCACGGGTTTCCTTGGAGGTACAGTCGGCGATCACGGCGGCGGCGGCGCCCACGCTCGCCCCGGAGATCCCCGCGCCGATCCGCGAGAGCAGCATCAATCCGATGGCGAGTTCCCACTGCGCCGACGGGATGGACGCTGCAAAAGCGAACAGCGCATAGAAGACGACCGACCCCACGAGACCGAGCAGGAGCACCGGTCGGCGGCCAATGCGGTCCGAAATGCGGCCCCACACCGGCGAGAAGACGAACTGCATCAGCGAGAACGACGAGAACAGCACGCCGATGATCGCGCCGCGAGCCTCGGGCGTGAGATGCTTGAGGTGGTCGTTGGCCAGCCGCGGCATCAGCGGCAGGACGATGCCGAAGCCGAGAAGATCGATCGCCACCACGAGGGCGGCGATGAACATGGCCTTGCGGGGCGGACGGGCAGGTTCATTCATCGGGATGGTATACGGAACCGGCGCGGCGTCAGAACCCGCCACGCGCTTCGCCCTTCACGGCCGACTTCACCGCGCTGGCGATATAGTCGCGGTTCAGCCCGGCGATGAACTCCGTGCTGATCTCCTTGGGGCAAGCCGCCTCGCACTCGCCGATGTTCGTGCAGTGGCCGAACCCTTCGCGGTCGTGCGTGGCAATCATGGTCCGAACTCGGGCCGATTGCTCCGCCTGGCCTTGCGGCATGCTGCCAAGATGCCCGACCTTCGCGGCCACGAAGAGCATCGCCGATGCGTTCGGGCACGCCGCCGCACACGCTCCGCAGCCGATGCACTGGGCCGCGTCCATCGCCTTGTCCGCGTCCGCCTTCGGGATGGGAAGGCTGTTCCCGTCGGGCGCGCCGCCGGTGTTCACGTTCACGTAGCCGCCGCTCTGCACGATCCGGTCGAACGCCGAGCGGTCGACCACCAGGTCGCGCAAAACCGGGAACGCCTTGGCGCGCCACGGCTCGATGTAGATCTCGTCCCCATCGCGGAAGCTTCGCATGTGGAGCTGGCAGGTCGTCGCCCCGCGTTCCGGACCGTGGGCGAGGCCGTTGATCATCATCGAGCACGAGCCGCAGATCCCTTCGCGGCAGTCATGGTCGAACGCGACCGGTTCGATGCCGTCCTTGATGAGGCGTTCGTTGAGGACGTCGATCATCTCGAGGAACGACATGTCCCCGGTGACGCCGTCGATGCGGTAGGTCATCATCTGACCGCGGGCTTCGGGGCCGGGTTGCCGCCAGATGTGGAGGGTGAATTTCATGAGTCGGGATCGGTGGTTAGGGAGTGGAGGTCACGGTTCGCGAATACCGGTTCGCACTTCGGGAGGATGATCTCGCGGTAGACGTCGCGCGAGTTCGCGGCCAGCGTCCGCGGTCCGAAATCGCGGACCCATTCGGCTCGGCGCGCCGCGATCGATTCGCGCAATGTGTCGCGGAATTCATTTGATTCGCCCGGCCCGAACTCGCGCGATCGATCCGAAGGACGCGCGTCGCAGATTGCGAGGCCTCCGCCAAAGCGACGCTGAAGCTGAAGGAGGAATTCGGCGTAGGCATCCGTGATCGATTCGGGATTGCAGAGCATGAAGCGCGCCGACAGGCTAGCCGACGAATCGCTCCATTCGATTTCAACGACATGCCGGCCGTCGTTCCAGAGATAGTACCGCGAATCGCCAACGCGGAGCGCGTCGACGTCGTTCGTGATTTCGGCAAGCGAGCGCAAATGGGAATCGATCTCGTTCGCGGTCGATCGCGAAGGATTCCATCGTACTTGGAATGATTCAAATCCCATCGGAAACTCCGTCGCCTCATTCATCCGGCAAGACATCGATCCAATCGGATACCGGTCGAAAACAGATCGTCAGCCGTTGCACTTGCGGTCGCGGGCCGGGAACCGCGGTCAGGTCGAGTCCGGCGAGGTGAGCGGCGATCAGGCGATGATGGCCGCCCAGGATTTCGTCGTTCGGACCGAGAATCACCGGTTGCAGGCTCGCGGCGTTCCAGTCGAACGTGCCGTCGAGCATCGCTTCGATCATCGTGTCTATTCTAACACGGTCGAAGTGCTGTTTCCCTTGCGTCGGTCGGTAACCGATCGCCGTCAGGTCGTGGGCCAGTCGGATCCGTTCGGCATCGGTCGTTGGGTATCGGGACATACTCGGCTTCGCATCACTTATAACTCCGCACGCTCGGCTTCACGGCGTCCCACGTCAATTGCTCGATATTCCGCGACGGGGCGGCGTCGGGGCCGTTGTAGGTCCACGCGGCCACGTGGCTGTAGCGTTCGTCGTCGCGCTTGGCTTCCCCATCCGGGTACTGGTGCTCTTCGCGGAAGTGTCCGCCGCACGATTCCTCGCGCTCGAGCGCGTCCCGCGCGAGCAACTGGCCGAACTCCAGGAAGTCCCAGACACGATTCGCCCGCTCGAGCGCCGTGTTCAACCCTTCACCGGTCCCGGTGACGGCGAGGTTGTGGTGGAATTCGAGTTGCAACTGGCGCAGCTGGGCGAGGGCCTCCTCGCAGCTCGCCTTCGTCCGCGCCATGCCGACCTTTTCCCACAGGATCTTGCCCGACTCCCGGTGATACTCGACGGCCGTCTTCTTCCCCTTCGCATTCAGCAGCTTCTTGAGGCGTTCGGTCGTCTCGGCTTCGGCCTTGAGGAACTCGGTGTGGTTCGTGGGCAGCGTGCCGGGCTTCTGGTCGGCGAGCCAGTGGGTGAGCGTGTAGGGCAGGACGAAGTATCCGTCGGCGAGGCCTTGCATGAGCGCCGAGGCGCCGAGGCGGTTGGCGCCGTGGTCGGAGAAGTTCGCTTCCCCAATCACGAACAGCCCCGGCACGTTCGACATCAACTCGTAGTTCACCCAGAGGCCGCCCATCGTGTAGTGGATGGCGGGGTAGATGCGCATCGGGCGTTCGTAGCCGTTCTCGCCGGTGATCCGCTGGTACATGTCGAAGAGGTTGCCGTAGCGTTCGGCGATCTTGGCTTTGCCAAGCCGCTCGATGGCGGTGCCGAAGTCGAGGAAGACGCCGCGGCCACCGGGGCCGACGCCGCGGCCATCATCGCAGGCTTCCTTGGCGGCGCGGCTGGAAATGTCGCGAGGGGCAAGGTTACCGAAGCTCGGATACTTTCGTTCGAGATAATAGTCGCGGTCGGCTTCCGGGATCTCGCTCGGGTGTTTGTTGATATCGGCCCGGTTTTTCGGCACCCAGACGCGGCCGTCGTTGCGCAGGCTCTCGCTCATGAGCGTGAGCTTCGATTGATGATCGCCGCTGACGGGGATACAGGTCGGGTGGATCTGCGTGTAGCAGGGGTTGGCGAACGCGGCTCCGCGCTTGTAAGCGCGGTACGTCGCGGTGACGTTGCAGCCGATGGCGTTGGTGCTGAGGTAATAGACGTTGCCATACCCTCCGGTGGCCAGCACAACCGCGTCGGCGGCGTGGGACGACACCTGACCGGTCACCAGATTGCGAACGACGATGCCTTTGGCCCGACCATCGACGACGACAAGATCGAGCATCTCGGTGCGGGGGAACATCTTCACGTTGCCGTACGCGATTTGCCGCGCCAGCGCCTGGTACGCGCCGAGGAGGAGTTGCTGGCCAGTCTGCCCGCGGCAGTAAAAGGTGCGCTGGAGCTGAGCGCCGCCGAAGCTGCGGGTGTCAAGGAGGCCACCGTACTCGCGGGCGAACGGCACGCCCTGGGCGACGCACTGGTCGATGATGTTGACGGATACTTCGGCGAGCCGGTGGACGTTCGCCTCGCGGGCGCGGAAGTCGCCGCCCTTGATGGTGTCGTAGAAGAGCCGCCAGACGGAGTCGCCGTCGTTGCGGTAGTTCTTGGCGGCGTTGATGCCGCCCTGGGCGGCGATGCTGTGCGCCCGACGCGGGCTGTCGTGGAAACAGAACGTCTGGACGTTGTAGCCCAGTTCCGCCAGCGACGCGCTCGCGCTCGCGCCGGCGAGACCGGTACCGACGACGATGACGGTGTACTTCCGCTTGTTGGCGGGATTGATGAGCAGCTGCTTCTTCTTGAAGTTCGTCCACTTCTCCGGGACCGAACCTGAAGGGACTTTGGAATCGAGTTGAATCATGGTTGACTCGAGGTAACTTTGCCACAGATCAACGCAGATAAGACAGATCAGAAAAAATCAGTTTCTTGGTTTGATCCGTGTTCATGTCTTCGATCTGTGGCCACTGATTGTTTATCTCACCCAACCGCCCCAGATGGCGATGACGATCGCGAAGTTCCCCGCGACGATGGCGCCGGCGATGCCCACTCCCAGCGCCCGGGCCACCTTGACGAACCGGCGGTTCACGAGGCCGAGCGTTTGGAACGCACTCTGTATACCGTGGCTCAGGTGCACGAATAACACGATCTGACAGAGCAGGTAAACGAGGGAGATCCAGGGTGTGCTGAATCCGGCCACGACCATCGCGTAGACGTTGTGAACCATCTTGCCGTCGGGCATCTTGTACTGGAGGTCGAGGTAGTTGGTCTCGCCCTTGCCATCCGGCGACGGAACGCCGTGCACGGTGCCGAAGGTGTAGTGGGCGAGGTGGAAGAGGACGAAGACGCCGACGACGAGGCCGGTCTGCATCATGGTCTTGGAGGCGGGCGTGGCCTGGGCGTTAGCGCCGTAGGCATACCCGATGGGCCGGGCCGCAGTCGCGCGGGATTTCAGCCAGAGTGCCAGAGTCAGGTGCAGGACGAAGCAGGCGAGCAAACCGCCGCGGGCGATCCAGATCAGCGCACCGAGATCGTGCTTGAGGAAGTAGGCGTATTTGTTGATGCTTTCCGGACCGGCGAACATCTTCAGGTTGCCGATCATGTGGAAGAGCACGAACGTGACGAGCAACGTGCCGGTGATGGCGACGAGGACCTTCTGGCCGACGCTCGAGCAGAGATAGTCGCAGACCCAGGCGATGGGGTTTGCGGTGGCCGTCTCGGTTCGCGGGCCTTTGGGATTGATCGCGGAGGACGTGGCACTCATGTGCGGAGGGGCCGTGAGTGGGGGATGTCGTTTAGCCCCATGATAGGCGGCCCGCGCCTGAAAACCAGAAAGGTCGGCACCCGACGGACGGAATTCGCCCGCCGGCCGGCCGAACATTCCGCAAGCGGTCTACTTCTCTTCGGGCTTCTTCTCGGCGGGTTTGGGTTCGGGGGGCTTCGCCGGCTTCTCGGCCGGTACGGATGTTACGCCTTCCAGACGTGCGAGTTTGATCTGCAACGCCTGCAGCGCGGCGGCCTGCTCCTTGATCGCCTTGTCGATTTCCTTGTATTGCTCGTCCCGGCGCGTTTTCCGGTCCTGGTCGGCAGTCAGATTCTTGTCCACTTCCTGCCGCAGTTTCAGGGATTCCTCCTTCGTCGCTTTCAGATCGCCCGTGATGGTGGTCAGGCGCTCCTTCAGGACTTCGATCGCCGCAAGGTCCTTCTTGGCCGCGTCGAGGTCCATCCCGCTACGCGTCAGCTTTTCCTTGTAGCCGTCGAGTTCGGCGCGGATGGCGCGCATCGAGGCGTTCTGCTCGTTGTTCTGAGTCTGCAGGGTTTGTACGCGATCCCACGTTGAGTTGACGCGCGTGCCGAACTCGTCCTTCTTGATGAATTCGGCGCGGGCTTCGTTCAGCTTGTGAATCTCGCTGCGCAGTTCCGAGATCTGGTTGTTCATGCTGTTGAAGAGCGTGATCCCCACGAGCGCCACGATGCTGATGATCGTTCCGCCGAATACGCGCCAAAAGACGCTGATGCCCCCGTTTTCGTCGGCCTTGGCATCGGCCGGCTTCTGCGCGTTGTGCAGCGCAGTCGCGGTGAACGGGAGTTGCGCGGTGGCACTCCCGTAGCCATGGTTTTCGTCCTGGTCGTTACGGCGCACGTTCACGGCACGGTCCTTCCCCGAGGAAGCGCGATCAATGACTGATAGAGGGGTCTTGGGCGTATACCTTGCGCGCCATTCTATCGCAAGAGTAACCGGACCGAAATTCGTAAACTGCCCGACCGTTACCGTTTTCCACCGCCGAGAAGTTGGGAAATCCCGATCCGCTCGATTGCCTTCGGTCACGGCGAGGAATATGCTTCCGTAAAGCACGTATCAGCGTGCATCGACAAGGTGAGTATCTTATCCAGAGTGGCTGAGGGGTTAGGCCCGACGACGCCACAGCAACCGGTTCGCCGGTCGATCGCCCGATCGACCCTCGAATGCTGGTGCTAACTCCTACTCGGCGAGAAGCCGGGGAAGATAAGATACCGCGAGGGAATTCGCATTCTCCCGCCGTTTCTTATCTCACCTAACGACGAACCTGGATCAATCACTCACCCCAAACTTTCCTTCACGGACTGGGGTGTTTTTGTGCCTTCACAGTACGCCAGCGGAATGAAGTGCCGCGTCTGCGGCAAAGTCTATCCGGAATCGGCCATCAATTTCTGTGTCGATGACTTCGGCCCCCTCGAAGTCACTTACGACTATGCCAAGATCAAGTCGCAAGTGAGCCGGGCGAAGTTCGAGAGTCGGCCGGCGAATATGTGGCGGTTCCAGGAATTCCTTCCGATCGGGTTCGACCAGCCGATCGTTGGCCGGCACGTCGGCGCGACTCCGCTCGTGAAGGCGGATCGGCTCGCCGAGGCGCTCGGCGTCAAGACGCTTTGGGTGAAGAACGACGCGGTGAACTATCCGACACTTTCGTTCAAGGACCGCGTCGTCTCCGTCGCGCTCAGCAAGGCGCTCGAATTCAAGATGACGACCGTTGGCTGCGCCAGCACCGGCAATCTCGCCAACTCCGTTGCCGCCCAGGCCGCGAGCGCCGGTCTGGAAACCTTCATCCTCGTGCCCGCCGATCTCGAACGAACCAAGATTCTCGGCACGGCCGTCTACGGCGCGAAGGTCATCGGCTGCACCGGCACCTACGACGAAGTCAACCGCCTCTGCACCCAGATCGCCCTCAAGTACGGCTGGGGCTTCGTCAACGTGAACCTCCGGCCGTTCTACGCCGAAGGGTCCAAGACGATGGGCTTCGAGATCGCCCAGGATCTCGGCTGGCGGTTCCCCCAGCATGTCGTCAGCCCCATGGCGGGCGGGGCGCTCATCGGCAAGATCCACAAGGCTTTCAACGAACTCTACGCGACCGGCCTCGTCGACACGCCGGTGACGACGAAGATGCACGGTGCCCAGGCGACCGGCTGCAACCCGATCAGCGACGCCGTGAAGCAGAACCGGGAGAAGCACCGCCCGGTGCGGAAGCCGAACACGATCTGCAAGAGCCTCGCGATCGGCGACCCGGCCGACGGCATCTTCGCCGCGAAGCTGGTTCGCGAGACGGGTGGCTGGGCCGAGGATGTGACCGACGAAGAGATTATTGACGGCATGAAGCTATTGGCGCAGACGGAAGGCATCTTCGCCGAGACCGCCGGCGGCACGACCGTCGCCGTCGCGCGGAAGTTGATCGAGGCCGGCCGCATCCCTCGCGACGAAGAGATCGTCCTTTGCGTCACGGGTAACGGCCTCAAGACGCAGGATGCCGTGTTTGAATCGCTGGACGAGCCGGCCGTCATCAAGCCGACGCTCGGCGAGTTCGAGACCCTGAGCGGCCTCGCGGAAGCGAAAGCCGAACCAGTATTGGTTTGAAATTTAGCCACAGATGAGCACGGAGGAAAACAGATCGAAAATGGTTTGGTTTGATCTGTTTTCATCGGTGCTCATCTGTGGCCATTCAACGAGAGCGAATATGGCGATTAAGGTTCAGATTCCGACACCGATGCGCGACCAGTCCGACGGCCAGGCCGAAGTCGTCGTAGTTGGCGACACCGTGCAGGCGGCGCTCGACGACCTCGTGCGCCAGTTCCCCGGTCTCGGCACGAAGCTGTTCGACAAAGGGAAGCTCCGACCGTTCGTGAACGTGTTCGTAAACGAGGAGGACATCCGCTACCTCGACGACATGGATACGAAACTCGACGACGGCGTGACCGTCGCACTCATTCCCGCGGTGGCCGGTGGATGAGCCCCTGTCCACCGATGAAGCCCCCGACGGCGCTGCGGTCTTTCCGCTGATCCCGCCCGAGCTCGGTGTCCACCCGCTGCTGCTCGCCGCTCTGCACGCCTACGTCTTCCTCGAAGGCTCGGAAGAGACCGTACTCAACGGCGCCGTCGCCGAGGAGGCGATGCATTACCTCGTCACCTACCTGCAACGGCTGACGGGTGCCGAACTCAAACGAGTCCGGGAAGACCTCGAGGCACTTGCGTCTTTCGCGAAATCGGAAAAATGGCCGAAGCAGCAGGTCCGCTTCCTGCAAGAGTTCCTGACCGAAAACGGAATCGAATAATCCTCCATGAACGACACCTTCGAACGATACTCCCGCCAGATGCGAGTCCCCGGCATCGGCAAGGCCGGACAGGAGCGCATCCTGAATTCCCGTGTCACGCTCTGCGGCGTCGGCGCGCTCGGCACGGTTCTCGCCAACGCCCTCGTCCGTGCCGGCGTCGGCTTCATCCGCGTCATCGACCGCGACTTCGTCGAGCCGAGCAACCTCCAGCGCCAGGTGCTCTTCGACGAGTCGGACGTGACGAACAACCTGCCGAAGTCCGAGGCCGCCGTCGCGAAGATGCGGCAGATCAACTCGAGCGTGAAGCTCGAAGCCGTCGTCGCGGACATCAACCGGACGAACATCGAAGACCTCTGCCGCGACGCTGACCTGATCCTCGACGGCACCGACAACTTCGAAGTCCGCTACACGATCAACGACGTCGCAGTGAAGTTGAACAAGCCGTGGATCTACGGCGGTGCCGTCGGCACGGAAGGGATGACGATGACGATCATCCCCGGCCAGACTCCGTGCCTGCGCTGCGTCTTCGAAGCCAGCCCCGGCCCCGGCGAAGTCGGCACCTGCGAGACCGCCGGCGTCCTTGGCCCCGCCGTCGGCGTCATCGCGAACCTGCAGGCGGCCGAAGCCTTGAAGATCCTCGCCGGCAAGCCGGAAACGATCAACCGCGAACTCTTCATGCTAAACCTGTGGGAGAACACCTCCAAGCGCGTGAAGATCGCGCCGCTCGCCGGGCGAAAGGGGAAGTGCCCGTGCTGCGCCCTCAAGCAGTTCGACTGGCTCGAAGGCGAGCAGGGCACGCAGACGACTTCGCTCTGCGGCCGCAACGCCGTGCAGGTGACACAGCGTGCCGGAACCAAACTCGACTTCGCCCAACTCGCCAGCCAGTTGAAGGCGAGCGGCCCCGTGACGGCGAACAAGTTCCTACTCAAGTTCCAGATCACCGACGCCGGCGAGGGCTACGAGTTCACGGTCTTCCCCGACGGCCGCGCGATCATCAAGGGCACCGACGACTGCGACCGCGCGAAGACGCTGTACGCGAAGTACATCGGGTATTGAACCGAGCGTCAGTCGGGTATGATTGGATTGTCTGTGACTTCGACCATTCCGAGAATCGCTACGATGCCAGCCGTTCTTCATCCGGCAATTCCGCCAGCTGATTTTCAATTGAAACGATTCACGGTCGAAGAATACGACCAGATGATTCGCGATGGCACCATCGATGGCGAACCGCTCGAACTCCTCGATGGCTGGATCGTGGAAAAAATGCCCAAAAACGCCCCCCACGACAGTGCGATTTCGCGACTGAACAAACGACTCAATCGGCTGCTCGGCGACGAGTTTCTCGTTCGGATTCAAAGCTCGGCGGTCGTCGACACCAGCATGCCCGAACCGGATGTCGCCGTGGTGTTCGGGCCGGACGACGAATTCGACAATCGGCGACCGAATCCTTCCGATCTGTTGCTGGTGATCGAAGTGGCGGAATCATCATTGGTTCGAGATCGTGGATTCAAAGCCCGGCTCTACGGTCGAAACAAGATCCCCGTGTATTGGATCGTGAACCTCAAGGATCGCGTCGTCGAGGTCCACTCGCTGCCCCGAAACGGCAAGAACGCCGGCTACCGCAATATCGCTATCTATCGGCCCGGCGACGCCGTCCCCGTCGTCATCGGCAAGAAGACCGTCGGCTCGATTCCCGTCTCCGAGATTCTCCCGTGATCTACCTCGACAACGCCGCGACGAGCTTCCCGAAGCCGGAGCAGGTCTACACGGCGATGGACACGTTCGCCCGCACGTCGCTCGCTAATCCCGGCCGAGCTGGGCACAAGATGGCGCTCGCCTCCGAACACGCCCTCGACGACGCGCGACACCGGCTCAACCGCTTCCTCAACGGCAAAGCCCCGGAACGGTTCGCCTTCGCTCTCAACTGCACCGACGCCCTGAACATGGCCTTCAAGGGCGTCCTCGAACGCGGCGACCACGTCGTCACCACCGATCTCGAACACAACAGCGTATCCCGGCCGCTCGTGACCATGGCCGAGGCCGGCTTCATCGAGCTATCTCGCATCTCGTCCGACGGCGGCGGCACCGTCGACCCGGACGCCATCGCGAAGGCGATCACGCCGAAGACGAAGATGGTCGCGGCAACGCATGCCTCGAACGTCCTCGGCACCGTGCAGCCAGTCGCCGAGATCGGCCGAATCTGCAAGGAACGCGGCGTCCTCTTCCTTGTCGACGCAGCGCAGACGATCGGTGCCGTGCCGATCGACGTGCAGGCGATGCACATCGACCTGCTAGCCTTCCCCGGCCACAAGTGCCTCTTCGGGCCAACCGGCACGGGCGCGCTCTACGTCGCCTCCGGCGTGGCCATCAAACCCTGGCGAGAAGGCGGCACCGGCGGTGATTCTTCCACGCCGACGCAGCCGAAGGAGTTCCCGTACTGGCTCGAAGGCGGCACGCCGAACGTCCTCGGCATCGTCGGCATGATCGCCGGCCTCGATTACGTCGAGAACCAGACGCCGGAGAAGCTGCGGAAACACGAGGTCGAGCTCTGCGACCGGTTGTTCCATCAACTTGAAGGTTCGCCGTTCACCTTCGTCGGCCACCGCGATCCGGCTCGGCGCGTCGGCACGATCAGCTTCTACAGCGAGATGCTCCCGGCCCCCGAGATCGGCGGCATTCTCGACACCGCCTTCAACATCGCCATCCGCCCCGGCCTGCATTGCGCCCCGTACATCCATCGCGCCGTCGGCAGCTTCCCGGACGGCCTCGTCCGCGTCAGCCCCGGCCCCTTCAGCACCGCCGCCGACATCGATACTCTGGCCAACGCCCTCAAGGAAATCCTGGCCTGACTCGGAGGGAGTCCGATGCGAATCCTGTTCGTCCTGTTCCTGCTGGCGTCCTCCGCCTTCGCCGGCGAACCCGTCTACTCCTGGCGAACGAACGACACCGATCCCGACCGCGTCTACCTCTACCGCGACGGCCAGCAGATCGGCGGCTGGTGCTACAAGGCGAAGCAGTATCGCCCGCTCAATGGCGAGGAATGGGGAACGCCGGTCGCCAAGGCCCCGGTGCAACCGCCCGTGCGGAAGAACGTGGTCGTCGTGCCAATGAAGCCGATTGTCATCACGCCGCAGAATGTTCGCGGTCCGTTCCGCAGGGTCGGCGCGACGATGGGTGATGCGATCGCCCAGTTCACCGTGAACCTGATGTTCGACGCCATCCCGAAGGCGGTCGTGCAATCTGTGGTATCGGGTCAGACTCCGGTGGAAATCCAACTCGCTACGAGCCGCACGGTCGAGTCGAAGGATGGCCAGACGCTGCCGGCGACGCAGAGCACGACTCGCCGGTGGACGGTGCCGCGCCGTTAAGCCAAGATCCGGCGGACTGACGTCGCGCCGTTCGCCGGGACGGGAGTTTTTCAGGCGAGCGGCGCGACGTCAGTCCGCCGGTGTTGCGGAGCGGCGGCCGATGTTAGCCAGCGGCGCCTTCCAGGGTCTTGCGACCCTGGCAAACGGCTGACGCCGCTCCGAGGCTGAAATCAAAGATTCGAGAAGATCGCGACGATGTAATTCTTGGCGAACGGCGCGACCTGATTCCGCCGGTATTTTCCCCGTCAACGGTGGAGGGTTGAGAGCGATGAATGAATCGGAACACCCAGATGACTCCGCGAACTTGCGGGGAGGGTGGTTCTGGCCATTCTTGACGCTTGGATTGGTCGCTGCCGCGTGGCTGACGTTCTTTCTCGTTCAGGATTACAAGGATCAGCTGATGCAAAGTTACGGGCCGGCACCGGACGTGTGGGATTCATTGGATCGGGGGGTGTTCGTCAACCGACATACTCAACCATACCGTGATTTGATCGTGTTGCTTCTTTGCCTTGCGCTGGTCTCTTTGGCCGCGCCCTCTCGTCCCGGTTGGCCGAAGAAGATTAAGTTGGTGGTCGCATTGATACTCTTACCGAGCACGTTGCTGCACTTGTTGCTCTGGTTCATAGGGTCCATATTCTCGGGCTGATCGCGGGAGAATTAGACGACGAGCCGTTGTAGGTATCCGCGCCGAGCCGAGCCGCGTGTGCGGCCGGGTGAAACGCCGACTCACAATTCGGCGCGCCTTTCCCATTTTCCCCGTAGGAAACCCCCTTCCACGGGAACTCCCTTCTGAGAAAACGGAAACCGGAGGCGGAGCTTGCGGTCGCGATTCACGACGATCTGCCGGCAGTTCACGGCGGTCGCGGCGGAAGCCGCGGGCAATGCGGAGCTGTTGGCGCGCTTCCAGGCCACCCGCGACGACGAGGCGTTCGCGCTCATCGTCAAACGGCACGGACCGATGGTCTGGTCCGTCTGCCGGAACCTGCTGGCGAACGCCGCCGACGCGGACGACGCCTTCCAGGCGACGTTCCTCGCGCTCGCGCGGAACGGCCAGTCGGTGCGGAAGCCGGAGGCGCTCGGGGCGTGGCTGCACGGAGTCGCCGTCCGCGTGGCGAACAAACTCAAGCGGTCGGCCGCGCGACGGACGAACCGCGAGAAGACGGTCGCCAACGGCGAAGCGTCTTCGCCCGTCGCCGACAGCCGGTGGGACGAGATGCTTGCGGCCGTCCACGAAGAGGTCGCCAAGCTGCCCGACGGGGAGCGCACGGCGTTCGTCGTCTGCTGCCTCGAAGGAGTGCGCCAGCCGGACGCAATCGCCCGGCTCGGCTGGAAGCCCGGCACGCTCACCGGCCGGCTCTCGAAGGCCAAACAACGATTACTCGACCGTTTAACCCAGCGTGGTCTCGCGCCGGCGGCGGCGCTCGGCGCGCTCGGGTTGGGAGCCACCACGGGGCAGGCCACGGCGCCCGCTCCGCTCGTCGCATCCGTCACGAACTTCGTGGCGAACGCCGGCTCGATTCCGGCCTCGCTGCTCGAACTCACGAAAGGGGTCACCGAGATGACGATTTCCAAAGTGAAGATGCTCGCCGCGGCCGTGCTGGTCGCGGGCGGTCTGGCCGTCGGCGGCGGAGCCGGCTGGTTCGCGAACGCGGATGCGCAGTCGGCGCCCGCGCCGGCCAAGGCCGCACGGCCGGCGCCGGGTGCACCAACACCGGCCGCGGTGGCTCCCGGTGCCCCACAAGGATTCGGAGCGGTTGGACCGGCACCCGGTGTCGCTTCGACTGGCACGATGAGTTCGGGAATGTCCACGCGCGCCCCGGCTTCGCGCGCATGGGAGCACAAGACCGTCGACGTCTCGGCGATGAATCGGGCCCAGTTGAAGGACGCACTCGACAAGGAAGGTGCCGATGGCTGGGAACTGGCCGGCGTCGATTCCATCGTGACGGGTGGTTTGACCACCGAACGGACGGCGATTTTCAAGCGCCAGAAGTTTGCCGTGGGAGTCGTGAACTCGACGAACGCGTTCGGCGGCGGAGCCGGCATGCCCCCAGGGTTGGGCGCGGCGGCGTCCGGCGGCGGGGGGAATCCGTTCAATCCGGCGGCGACGCTGCCCACGCCGGGCGGAACCAAATCCGAATATTCGCCATCCACCATCACACCGCTGCCGAGTGGTTCGAGCGGAGGATTCGATCCGACGCCGATCCGACCTTCGACCGGCGCGCCGTCGGCACCGAAGCTCTCGCTGCACACCATTCCGCTCCAGGCCGCGACGGCCACGAACGCCGCCACCGTGCTCAAAGAACTGTTGGCCATCGGCGAATTCCCCGGCGTGTCCGCCATCATTTCGGACACCGATACGAACAGCCTGATTGTGAAGGCAAGCGACGCGGGACTGAAAGCCATCAGCGACCGCGCCAAGAAGCTGGACGAATCGGCGGCCGCGAAGCGGAAGGAAGATGAAGTGATCAACAAGCGGAAGCCGTGATCGCTCGCCGTTCGCCGCGCGGTTCCCGACAATGAC
This sequence comes from Gemmataceae bacterium, assembly GCA_019636445.1. Taxonomy (GTDB): domain Bacteria; phylum Planctomycetota; class Planctomycetia; order Gemmatales; family Gemmataceae; genus Limnoglobus. The sequence goes on from JAHBXO010000009.1 coordinate 27,306, forward strand.
CGGATGAAATACCGACCGAGTTTCGAAGAGTTCGTAGCTCTCGCGCAGTCGCACACCGTCGTGCCGGTCTACCGGCAACTGGTGGGCGACACGCTCACGCCCGTCTCGGCGTTCAAGGCGATCGCGGCGAACGACAACTGGGCGTTCCTCTTCGAGAGCGTCGTCGGCGGCGAACGGATCGGCCGGTACAGCTTCGTCGGCGCCGGACCATTCGAGCGCTTCGAGGCGAGCGGGCCGACCGTCTCCGTTCACCGCGACGGCCGCACCGAAACGTCCACTTCCGCCGATCCTCTGAAATCCCTGGAAGAAAGCATCGCCCGGTTCCGCGCCCCGCATCTCGCGGGGCTGCCGCGCTTCATCGGCGGCGCCGTCGGCTTCGCCTCCTACGATGCCGTACGCTACGTCGAGCGCCTGCCGAACGCCCCGCCGGACGATCGTGGCATCCCCGACCTCTGCTTCGGCTTCTATGACCGGATGGTCTTCTTCGATCACATCAACAAGACGGTCAACGTCGTCGCACACGTGCGGAGTGCGGAGTGCGGAGTGCGGAGTGCGGAGTTAAAAACCTTGTACGACGACGCTTGCCGACGCGTCGATGAGTTGGTCGAGCAACTGCAACGGCCCGTTTCGGATCTGCCACTGCGGGACATTGATCCTCATTCCGCCGTCGGCTCGCGGTCCGACCGCGTTCACTCGAATTTCACGAAAGCGGAATACGAATCTGCCGTGCGAAAGACGATCGAGTACATCAACGCCGGGGACGCGTTCCAGGTGGTGCCGAGCCAGCGGTTCCAGACGGAGACGACGGCCGATCCGTTCGACATCTATCGGGCGCTGCGGGTGGTGAATCCGTCGCCGTTCATGTTCTTCGTCCGCTGCGGGGCGACGACGCTGGTCGGGGCGTCGCCGGAGATCATGTGCCGGGTGGAGAACCGCGAGATGACGGTGCGCCCGCTCGCCGGTACGCGCAAACGCGGGGCGACGCCGGAGGAGGACAAGGCGCTCGCCGAGGAACTGGTGAACGACCCGAAGGAACGGGCCGAGCACATCATGCTCGTCGATCTGGCCCGCAACGACATCGGCAAGGTCGCCGAGATCGGCAGCGTGAAGATCGGCGACCTGCTGACGGTCGAGCGATACAGCCATGTCATGCACCTGTCCAGTACCGTGACGGGCACGCTGAAGGAGGGCCTGACGGCCTTCGACGCGATGCGGTCGAGCCTGCCGGCCGGCACGCTGTCGGGCGCGCCAAAGGTGCGGGCGATGGAGATCATCGACGAACTGGAACCGCACCGCCGCGGGCCGTACGGCGGCGCGGTCGGCTACTTTGACTTCAGCGGGAACATGGACACCTGTATCGCCTTGCGGACGATGGTGATCCAGGGGACGACGGCCTACGTGCAGGCCGGCGCCGGCGTCGTGGCCGACAGCGTGCCCGAGAGCGAGTACCAGGAAACCGTGAACAAGGCGATGGGCCTGATGAAGGCGCTCGAGATCGCCGAGACGCAACTGGGCTGAGAATCAGGCCGTTCGCGCTTCCGCTTCGTCCCGAATCAACCGGCAGCGGTGCTCCAGGAGTCGGCGCAAGTACCTTTTCAAATACAATCGATCCACGATCCAACCGAGCAAACCAAACGGGGATCGGAATTCGAGCGTGTCGATCATCAATGTCCGGCCACCGCGATCCTCGAAACGGTGGTCGTGCACGAGCGAGCGAAACGCGCCGGCCGTCATCTCGTCGCGGAAGTGATACGGCCGATCGAACGCGGTGATCTTAGCCGTGAGCCGTTGCCGCACGCCGAGGTGCCGGGCTTCCCACGTGACGGTTTCGCCCGTTTCGATGAGGCCAGACGTGCGGCCGGCGACAGCGTGCTCGCCGGTAGCTTCCATCGTGCGGACGTGGAAGTCGATGTCGCGGGCGAGATCGAAGCAGACTTCGATCGGTGCGGCGATGGTTGTCTCGATGCGGAACGCGGCCACGATGCATCCTCCCGACGGATGAACCGCATCCGGAAACGGCCGACAACGCTCATTCCACCTTCGGCAACGCCCCGTACATCGCGATGCGCCCGCAACCCGCGCACATGAAGGCGTTCACGACGCCGGCCGTCGGGTAGCCCCCGGTCCAGAAGCTCACCTTGTCGTCTGGCATTCGGTAATGGAGGACCGTCGTACTGCGGTAGTTGTGGTCGATTATGACGATGGGCAGCATGGTCCCGTCGCATTCACCGCAGGTTCGCGTCGGTTCGTCGGCCATGGGGCACCGTTCGGGAGAAAGGATCGTCTCGAATCCAGCCGTATCGTACCTGGACGGCCTCGCTCCACAAGAACGAACTTCCCCGGTCCTATAACAGTCCCTTCAGAGCACCCCTACAGGACCAGCGAACATGGCCGAGAAGATCACGCCCCGGGCGAAGGATTATCCCCAGTGGTACCTCGACGTCGTTCAGGAGGCCGGCCTCGCCGACAACTCCGACGTGCGAGGCTGCATGGTCATCAAGCCCACCGGCTACGCCCTCTGGGAGAAGATGCAGCGCGGCCTCGACAAACTCTTCAAGGACACCGGCCACGTCAACGCCTACTTCCCGCTCTTCATCCCGATGAGCTACCTCGCCAAGGAAGAGGAGATGGCCGAGGGGTTCGCGAAGGAGTGCGCCGTCGTCACGCACTATCGCCTCAAGGCCGAGAAGGGCCAGCCGCTGCACGTCGACCCGACCGCGAAGCTCGAGGAGCCGTTGATCGTGCGGCCGACGTCCGAGACGATCATCTGGAAGACGTACAAGAACTGGATCCAAAGCTATCGCGACCTGCCGCTGCTCATCAACCAATGGGCGAACGTCGTGCGCTGGGAGATGCGCACGCGGCTGTTCCTGCGCACGGCCGAGTTCCTCTGGCAGGAAGGGCACACGGCACACGCCACCGCCAAGGAAGCCGAGGAGGAGACGCTGCGGATGGTGCGTGTGTACCAGCAGTTCGCCGAGGAGTTCATGGCGATGCCGGTGCTCGTCGGGCCGAAGAGCGACGGCCAGAAGTTCCCCGGTGCCGTGTACACGCTCTGCATCGAGGCGCTCATGCAGGACGGCAAGGCGCTCCAGGCCGGGACGAGCCACTTCCTCGGCCAGAACTTCGCAAAGGCGTTCGACGTGACATTCACGAACGTCGACAACAAGATCGAGCACGCCTGGGCGACGAGCTGGGGCGTGAGCACGCGGCTCATCGGCGGCCTCATCATGACGCACTCGGACGACAACGGCCTCGTGGTGCCGCCTCGCCTCGCGCCGACTCACGTCGTCATCTGCCCGCTGGGCCGTAACGACGCGGAGCGCGGCCCGAGCATCGCCGCTGCCGAGACGCTGGCGAAGCAGTTGCGGGAGATCCCACGCGACGACTTCTATGGGTATGAGCCGATCAGCGTGAAGATCGACACGATGTTCGACAAGCAGCCCGGCTACCGCTACGCGGAATACGAGCTGCGTGGCGTGCCGGTGCGCGTCGAGATCGGGCCGAAGGACATCGAGAAGTCCGCCTGCGCCGTGGCCCGGCGCGACGTGCCGGGCAAGGAGGGGAAGCAGTTCGGCGTGCCTCTGACCGGCGCCGCGGCGCACATCGATGCCCTGCTTCGGGACATCCAGAAGTCGCTCTTCGAGAAGGCGAAGAAGCATCGAGAATCGACGACGAGGATTGCCAACAACTACGACGAGTTCAAGCAGATGATCGAGCAGCCCGGCTTCGTGCTGGCCCACTGGGACGGCACGCGCGCGACCGAGGACAAGATCCAAGAAGAGACGAAGGCGACGATCCGCTGCATCCCGTTCGACGGCGATCCGACGCCGGGCGCGTGCATGGTGACGGGCGCGCCGAGCGCGAAGCGCGTGGTGTTTGCCCGGGCGTATTGACGATTTTCAACCGTGATTCGGTCGGGCCGCGCGAAGCGCGGCCTTTATCGACTCGATGGCCCACTTGGCTTGGCCCAATCCGTACCGCCGCGCCGAACCCAACGCTCGCCACGATGCCCGCAGATTCCCTCGCTGGGACTCAGCATATGCCAAGCCGAAGTAACCCTCGCGCAATTCCAGTCGAAGCATTTCGCCATCGATCGGATGCAGCGGCCGGTCAAGGTGGCGCTGCTTCAGCGCCAGCACTTCACGGAGGGTCGTCGTGCCCTGGGCACTCGTGTTGGCGGCGTGCAGCCGGTACTCGCCGATCGGCTCCGGAATGTACGCCAGCGGGCCGACGGTTGTCAGTTTCAGGCTGATGTCCGCATCCCACGCGACGCGGAGCGTCTTGTCGAAGCCGCCGGCCTTTTGCCAGGCGGACTTGCGGAAAGTCGTGCTGCTGGCGATGGTGAGCGTGCCGTGAGAGAGGACGTGCGCGTAGACTCCGGCCGGGTCGAGCAGGCGGCAGCCGACGCCGTCCGTGTAGGGGATTGCATCGATCCGAACGCGGCTTTCCGCGACGAAGTCGCCGGGCGTCGGTTTCCCGTCGGCATCGATCTTCACGAGCAACCCGATCGCGGCGACGGCGTTCCCGTGCCGATCGAGCGCCCCGGCCTGCCGTTCGATCCGGTCCGGAAGCATCCGGTCGTCCTGGTCCAGCGTCGTGATGAACGGCGAAGCGGAGTGCTCGAAGCCCTTCGTCATCGGCAGAACGGGGCCGCCGCTATTGCGTTCGAGTTGCAAGATGCGGATCGGAACCGGGCCACGCAGATTCTGAAGGACCTTCAACGTGTCATCCTTCGAGCAATCGTCGACGACGACGATCTCGCTCGGCTGTCGAGTCTGGGTGAAGACCGATTCCACTGCGGCCGCGATGTACTTCGCCCCGTTGTAGGTGGGGATGACCACGGACACGGACGATGACACGTCAATCTCCGATCAGGGGCATAACTCGACCATGGCCGACTGGCCGACGTTCTCCTCGACCTCGACACGCACGGCCTCGGGTGAGTAACCGCGCGCTCGGACGCCGTCGAGCAGGCGTTCGGCAATCAGCTTCGCCAGCAGTTCCGCCGTCGTGTTCCCGATGTCGAGCAGGATGCAATCCTCGCGCGGGAAGATCCATTCCTTCGAACCGAAGGTCACACGCACGCGAGTGTCATCCGCCGACACGGGCAGCAGCGGGTTCTTCGTAGCCAGCAGCATGTGGTGGTCGAGTTCGCCGGCGATGGCGCGCGTCAGGTTCTGGAGGGCGATGAAGTCGAAGACGTAATGGTTCTCGTCGAGCGGTCCGTGCACTTCGACGGCCACGCGATAGTTGTGTCCGTGCAGGCGCTCGCCCATGTTCCCGTTAAAGGTGATGAAGTGCGCGCAGCTGAAGGTGAAGAAATCCTTCGCGACGCGGACGTGATAGCGCTCGGTGGGCATTAGGGATTTGCATCCGGTGTCTGGAATTTCACGCGACGATAGATGTCGGCCATTGGAATCTCAAGGGGCACCGCAGACATGCGGAACATCTCGCTGAGCTGTGCGTAGGCCGTGAGTACCCAGAGACCGTTCGACTGGCGCACGAACTGATCAACCGCCGGCTCTTTTTGGGCAATGAGGATGTACTCTTCAAGCGTGGGAATTTGGCGGTACTGACGAAACTTCGCCCCGCGATCATAGGCTTCCGTACTATCCGAGAGAACCTCAACTATGACGCGAGGATTCACGATCGTGTCGAACAAGCCGTCGGCGTATTCGACTTCGCCGCAGACGACGAGAATATCGGGGTAAGTGTAGAGCCCCGTCGGACTCACGAGGACGCGCTGGTCGGTCGTGAATGATTCGCATGGCCCGTTGAGAAGTCGCATTCCGAGTTGTACAGCGAAGTTCTCCTTGATGCGATTGTGTTCGCCGGTCGCTCCGGCCATCGCGAACATTTCGCCGTTGTAGAACTCGCTGCGGAATTCGGCGGCTCGCTCGATCGCGAGGTATTCCTGCGCCGTCAGTTTCTTCTTCGGCACCGCGGTCATCGATGCACCTCAGAGCCAATCGGGAACATCCCAGCGGAACGGATCGGACGGCTTCACCTTATCGTCCCGCAGCGCGACGAACAAGCACGCCGTCACGAGGTCGGCGACGGTGCCGGGGTTGAGCTTGTTGCCGTCGGAACGCAGATGTGCGTCCAGTTCGACGCCGACTTCGCGGCCTTCGGATGTATCGAGGCCGCCGTGTTCGAAGACTCGCTGGGCACGCCGTTGAACGTCCTCCGCGACTGACAGACCGCTCTTGCGCGCGATCAACGAATCGGGGAACTTCGCGAGCCAGCGCAACTGGCACTCGATGACGGCCGACTCGATGCGGCCGAACTTCGCGAATGCTTCGAGGAATGCGGGCACGCCAACGTCGAAGACGTCCGCGTAGCCGTTGGCGTACTGCCGCGCGATCAGGTCGCGGCTGGCAGCGAGCTTCATGGCTTCCAAAATCGTGATCGTCGGCTCGTTCTTCACGTCCCCTTCCGGCGCGTCGCCGAGCCCGCCGGGGGATGCGATGCGGATCGCTTCGAAGACGTCCTTCGTCGTGTTCAGGTCGAGCTTCGCGAGGAAGCGCGGGATCGCGTAGTGGTTCGTGTCGCAATAGAGCAGCGGCAGCAAAAGGAGGAGAATGCCGAGGTTCGTGTTCTGCCCTGTCGTCTCGCGCGTCGCCCTGACGGCATCCTTCAGCACGAGTCCGAAGGGCCAGCCGTGAAGGGCACGGTTCAGCGGGTCGGCGACGGCGGCGGCGCTCAGGGCGAAGTCGAGGTAGGTCGTGCCGTTGAAGTCTGCGTAGCGGTGGACGTTGCCGACCTTGCGCGCGGTCGCTTCCCACAGGCACGCCGTCTGAACGTGAAAGATCACGTCGCGCGCCTCGGCCGGTTCCTCCACCTGACGGCGTTTCATTGGCACGGCGTGCCCTCCGCCACGAATCGCACGATTTCCAGAGCCACGTCCAGACCGCACGTCGGCGCGAGCGCCTTCCAGCCGGGTACGGCGTTCACTTCGATCACGAACCACTCCCGTCGTTCGTTCCGGATCAGATCGACGCCCGCGATTGCGGCACCGGTCGCGGCCGAGGCCTTCAGCGCCAATTCGGTTTCTTCGCGCGAGAGTTCATACCGTTCCGCGGTGCCGCCGCGCGCCACGTTCGTGCGCCAGTCGCCGTGGCCGGTCCGCTTCATCGCGGCGATCACCTGGCCGTTCAACACGAACGCCCGCACGTCCCAGCCGGGGTGTTTGACGAACTGCTGAAGATAGATCGTGCCACGGGTCTGCTCGATGGAGTGGAAGGTCCGCCATGCCAGTTCCGGATCGCTGACTCGCACCATCCCGCGCCCTTCGGCGCCGAAGAGCGGCTTCACCACCACGTCCCCGCCGAGCGATTCGAATGCGGCGATGGCATCGTCCGCGAGCTGGCACACCACCGTCGGCGGCACCGGCAGCCCGGCGTTCGCCAGCCGCACGTTCGTGAGGTATTTGTCGACGCACGTCTCGATCGCGCGCGGTGCGTTCCACACCGGCCGTCTGCTCGCCGCGAAGGCGTGCATCACGTCCATGCGGAAGACGACCTGCTCGAGCGACCCGGCCGGCATCGTGCGGATGATGGCGGCGTCGAACTCCGGCAGCGGTGGCGCATTCGTCGCGACAAGCCGGCGGAAATCGAGGGCCTTCGCGGAATGGCCGAGTTCACGCGCCGCCCGGATGAGGTCCTGCACGTGCCAGCCGTCGCCGCGGGAAAGGATCGCGAGTTGCATGGGGGGGGTGATGGTGTCGCCGCGTCAGTCGCCGATGGCGCGGTCCCATTCGGCGAGTTGGCGCTGGAGTTCGGAAAAGTCCAGTCGGTGGATCGGTGGAAGCAACGGGTCGTCGAGTGGGTCGGGTTCGTCGCCGTCGGCAGGCCGGGGACCAGTGCGGAACTTGCGGAGTTCGTCTTCGAGACGGCGCAACCAAACCGGTACGTCGAGGCCGACGCCGGACGGGGATTCGGCAAGCGGGCGGATGACATCCAGAAGGCCGAGGAAGGCCGGGGACGTTTCCGGGGCCTCGCCCGCGTGGTTCATGGCAGCTTCTCGCGCGGTGGATGCGGCGCGGGCGACGCGGGCGGCGGCTTGGTCGATCTGCAGCGGCTGAACGAAACGCTCCTCGAGACGGTTGCGCACGGTGCGAACGCGGAGGCTGTGTTCGGTTTCGCGCGCGGCGAGCTTCGCCAGCAGTTCGTCGGCGATGCCGTGAGTCTTGCCCAGGATGTACTCGCGCCAGCGGGCGGCGAGGTCGTCGAGGCCGCGGCGGCAGAGCGCCTCGTGGACGAGTACGAACGGCTTGAGCCGCCACGCCACGCGGTCGTACGAGACCTTGAGGCGGAGGAAGTCCAGCAGGATGTGCAGGTTCTCGCCGTAGTCGGATTGCGTGGTGGTGGTGTTGTAGTCGCGGTATTCGTCGTAGTGCTCGACGATCGCCTGGAGCACGATCTCGAGTTGCTTGACGAGGGCCGAACGGCCGGCGGGCGCGTCGCGCCAGGCTTCGAGGATGCGGGGCGGCTTCTCGTCATCACGGTATCCGACCACGTGTTCGGTCTCCGCCAGGCTCGCCAGCCATGTCTCGGTTCCCTGCGTCAGGATGCCGCGGATGTTGGAGAGCGTGAGGAAGCGCACGGTAAAGAGGTCGGCTCCGAAGCGCCGGATGAATCGCGCCGTCTCCGCCCAATCATCGTCGTCGATAACGGATTCGAGGGCCGAGAGCCGCAGTGAATGCGAATGTTCAAGCCAGAGTTTTTGGAAGGAATCGGCCACCTGGCGAACGACCGGGAACAGAGTATTGGGGTCGGCGGTTTCGTTCGGCGACGCCTCGAAGGTTGCGAGCAAGGCGTCGGCGACGTTAACGACGGCGGTCCGGAAGAGTTGATCGAAGGAACTGACGCGACGACCTTCGGGGGGCGAATTCCGTTCCATGGCGCGCGCGAGCCGGGTGAGCTGGTAGGTCTCGCGGAGGAGCCCCAACCGCGGCAGTCGTGCCAGGAGGGATTCGAGGAAATGCATTGCCGTTTGCGCGCGGACGGCGGGGCCGGGCGGGCCGCCATCCGCGGGCGGATGTACGAGCAGCGGTTCGTGGCGGAACAACGGCACGAAGGCGATGACGAGTTTCCGGGCGGCGGCGGGATCATTGGATGCGATGGCTCGCTCCAACCGCACCGCCACATCCTCCCAGGCCGGGGCGGACGCGTCCGGTTCGGGCAGCGGTTCGTTCCGCGCCGCGACCGCCGCCAGCGACCGGATGGCCGACGTCGTTTCCACAAGCGTCGAGGCGGTCAGGTCGAGCAAGTGGCCCTTCATGGATCGTCGGCGGTCGTATTCCATCACACCTTCGACTCCGGCGGATGGCGCGGGGAGATCGATGGCGTGGAGTTTGTCCATGAAATCGACAAGCCGTTCGCGGTGCCCGCGCGCGATCCGCAACCATTCGCCGATCGCGGCCGCGGCTTCGGCTTCGAATGGTTCCCACAACTCCGGCCGAGCGACCGTGCGCCACCAGCGGGCGACCGCCGCGAGAAACCGAAGTCGGTCTTCGTGCGCCTCCGCGTCGGCTTCGAGCGGGAAATCGAACGCGATCTCCGGTCCGCCTCCCTCGACCAGCGAGCCTTCCTGTCCATCGTTCGCCGAGTCGCGAAATGACATCCCCTCGTACGCGGACGAAAAGAGATCGTCGCTGTCGTCTTCGTCGGGATCGTCGTCCTCCTGGTCCCGGTCGTCGTCGGGGTCCAGATATCGCGTGGCTCCGGTCGCCGTGATTCCCGGTACGGTCCATCGCGTGTCCGCGTTGGCTTCGACCAGTTCGAAGAATCGCCGGATGAGCAACGATTTCTCCGTGGCCGGCGAATCGGCCGTGCAAATTCCCTTCACCCAGCGGAAGGCAAGCCGGATGAACGAGGCCGAGGGGTCTTGCAGGAGGACCGCCTGCGAGTCCGACACGCCCGGCGCGGGGGCTTCGCCAAGCCAGGTCATGAGCAGGGCGAGCGAACCCTTGTAATCGCCGGTGTCGAGGAGGGCGTCGATGACCTGTGCGAAGGCGGACGGGGTGCGGAAGCCCTCGCGGTGCTTGCGCCAGAAGGCAAGGTCATGGGCGCCGGACTCGGCCTTGCGCCAGCGTGCGAGCGCCGCGGCCACGTGCCTCGCCGCGCCGGCGCGTTCCGAACCGACGACGCGCGGCATATCGCTCACGGTCGAGGTTGCGAACCGGTCCCACCAGTCCGCGAGCGTCTCCATCTGGTGCGTCAGCCGTTCGATGGTCGGTGCGTCGTTCGCCGCCACCGCCGCCGTCAACGCCAGGGCATGGCGGTCGAACTGCCGGCCGATCGTGAGGATCAGTTCCTCCGCGCGCGGATCGCGAACGGTGTCTTCCCGGCCGGGGAAAATCGGGAACAGCCCCTGGTAACCGAGAATGTTCCACGGGTCGACCATCGCACCGCAGTCGATGCCGCGACGGACCAGGTCTTCGGCTTCGGCGAGCAGGTCGGATGCTTCCCGCGGGCGGCCGGCCTTCGCCGCGAACTCCGCGGCCGTCTGCCGGATGCGGATCTCGCAATTGAACCGCACCGACGGTGCCGGGATGTTCGCCGCCCGCGCCCGTGCCGCCCCGGGATAGCCCATTGCCGCGAAGAGCATCGCCAGCCGGCGCTCCTGCAAGTGCAGCGCCCGTTCGGTCGCAATCGACTGGTTCAGGAACTGCCGCACCCCCGCGAAGGGTTGCTTCAGCTTCTTGGCCTCTTCGCGTAGCCGTTCGCCCTGAGGACCGGGCAGCTGGTCCAACAGGCGCTTGTAGAACTCGTCGCGGTATCGGGCGATCCGCTGCACGAGCGCCGTGAGGGTGACCGACGAATCGTACACGGTCGGACCCGACCCGCTCACGCCTGCGCCCATTAGGATGGTGCCCGCCAGCACCGCCGCCGATTCGAACAGTCGCTCGCCGTGGAAGCCTTGGGGCGAATCCAGCTTCGCCCAGCGATGCAGCGCGTCGAGCGTCGGCTGGCGCAGGATGAAGCGGCGGTAATGTCCGGAGTTGTCGATCAGGTGCGGGTCCCATTCGCCGAAGAGGACGTTTGGTCGCTTCGTGACGGGGTGGAAGTGGTCGGCGGCGCGGGGGTCGACGGCGAGTTCGTCGAGGTGGTCGAGTTCGAATCCCGCTTGTTCGCGGAGCGTCTCGTCGGTTTTCGTGAGCAGGTCCAGCGCCGGGCGTACGAGGTCGGCATATGGCCCCGGCGCGACGCCGACACCGGCGAAGTAGACCGGTACGGCGGCGACCTTTTCGTGCGGGTAGTATTCCGTCTGCGCCCGGGTTTCGAGGATGGCGATCGGGCGGTACCCGACGTAGTCGTTGAGGGCGAGCACGGCGTCGCGCGCCAGCGAATCGGGGCCGGCTGTCGGGCGCTTCGCGCGGGCACGCAACGTGCTTTCCGCGGACCGTGCGAGGAAGAAGGCGGTGAAGAGGTTGCTGTCGGGTTGATGGGCGAGCAGGTCGGCGTGGTGCGCACGGTACAACTTCGGCACAAGATCGAATGCCGTTTCACGGACCACCTTCGCCTGGCTCAGATCGCGGAAGGCCGCGGATCCGCCGCTCTCGAGTTCCTCGGCCGAGGCGGCGAGCCATTGCCCCGTCGTTTGCCAGGGCCGTTCGTCGCCCGATTCGATGCGATGAGCGAAGACGTCGGCAAGGAGTTTGCGGAATCGCGGGTCCGGGCGGCCGTCCGAAAAATTCAGGTAGCCGAGCAGTTTGCCCGCGTCGAACCGGCGTCCAAGTTCCGCGAAGATACCGTCCATCCACACCGTTCCCGCTACGCGTCCGGAGGCGAACGCTCCGGTCAATCGTAACACCATCTTAGCAGATCGCGTGGGGGAAGGGGGATGACGGTTTCCTTGCCCGTCAATTCCGCTCTTCGGATCGTGGACGGTCTGCTACGATAATGCGATACGCGACGCGATCCGTGCGAGGTTGCCCATGCCCGTTCCGATCACCTGCTCCGGCTGCTCCGCCACGATGTCCGCCCCGGACAGCTTCATCGGCAAGCGCGTGTCGTGCCCGCGCTGCAAGACGTCCTTCGTGATCCCGGACCCGAAGGCGGCGATGGATTTCGAAGTGGTCGACGACGAAGTGCTGGATGTGGCGGAAGTGCTGGAAGACGACCCGCCTCCGGCGCCGGCGGCGAAGCCGGTGCCGAAGCCGGTGATGCCGGTGGCGACGAAGGCCGTGGCCGCCGCACCCGCCGCGGCCGGTCCGATCGCGGCCGCGATCGCCGGCGCGGCCGCCGCTGCGACCACCGGAAAACTCAAGAAACCAAACCCGAAGTACAAGAAACAGGTCGATCCCTCCGACTACCGGACGCGGATCAACGGCAAGCCGCTGGCGCTCAAGCCCGGCGAGGCGGCGCCGCCGACCTCGCTCCCCCGCAAGAGCCCGCCGCGAAAGTAAGTGTGCCATGCCTATCTCGGTTCTGTGTCCGTCGTGCGAGGCGCCGGTGAATGCCCCCGATTCGGCGGCCGGCAAGCGCGCGAAGTGCCCGAAGTGCCAGGAGGTGATGATCCTGCCCGTCGGCGCGGCAGATTTCGAGGTCGTGGAGGAACCGGCTCCGAAGCCGAAGTCCAAGCCGCGCGTCCGCGTGGAGGACGAGGACGACGAGCGGCCGCGCAAACGCAACCGCCGTGACGCGGAGGACGAGGAAAACGAGGAGCCAGCACCGAAGCGGAAGCAGTCGCGCCGTGTCGTCGCAGATGAAGACGAAGAAGACGAACGGCCTTCGCGGAAGTCTCGCCGCCGGGATGAGGACGATGAGGACGACGATCGCCCACGCAAAAAAGGAAAGGGCAACAGCAAGAAGAAAGCTGGTCCGCCGATGGCTCTGATTATCGGCGGCGGGGTCGCATTGCTCCTGCTCCTCGCTGGCGGAGCCTACTTCGCGTTCAGCGGCGGCAGCAGTTCCGGCGGGGCGGCGAAAGGTGGCGGGGCGGCTCCGAAGGGAATCAACTGGGTCGCCTTTTCCGCACCCGACGGTTCCTTCGACACGGCGTTTCCCGAAGGGGCTCCGTCGGTCGAAGATATCGAGTCGCTCTCCCGACAGATGGGGAACAAGAACGCCAAGCCGGAAGAAATTAAGATGGCCAAGGACATGATGGCCGCGATGGGTATCAGCATGTCCGGCTGGAGTCGCACTCACGGCGAGCGCAAGTACGTGGTGATGGTGATGGGCGTACCGGCCGCGATGGCGAAACAACTGACCCCCGATGCCCTCATGCAACAGGGCCAACAACAGAGCGGCGATCAGATCATGAGCCAGTCCGATTTCTCCGGTGGGGGACTCGTCGGCAAACAGTTCCTCGTGAAGGAGAAACTCCGCGGTCTCTGGCAGATCGTCCGCTTCGCCCCGACGGTCGGCGGCAAGATCGTCATTCAATTCGTGGAAACCAAAGACGAACTCAAAGCCGACGACGCCGACGCCAAGGCCTTCTTCGAGAAGTTCCAGTGGAAGAAGTGACGCGAGTCTGGCGCTGCCGTCACCACCGCTTCGCGATCGGTGCCCGGCCGCTCGTGCTCGGCATCGTCAACGCCACGCCCGATAGTTTCTCCGATGGCGGCACGTACGACCCCGTCGAGCACGCCCTCACGATCGTCGCCGACGGGGCCGACCTCCTCGATATCGGCGGCGAATCGACGCGCCCCGGGTCGCAGTCGGTGCCGATCGACGAGGAAATCCGCCGCACGATTCCCGTCATCAAAGAGCTGGTGAAGCGAACGTCGACGCCGATTTCCATCGATACGAGCAAGCCCGAAGTCGCCCGCAGAGCACTCGACGCCGGCGTGGTGATCATCAACGACGTGACGGGCCTGCGCGATCCCGCGATGATGCGCCTCGCGAAGGACACGGGAGCGGGACTTGTCGTCATGCATATGCAGGGCACCCCGGCCACGATGCAGGCGAACCCGCAATACGGCGACGTGGTGCGCGAAGTCTCGGACTACCTCCGGGAACGATTCCGCGATCTCGTCGCGTTCGGCATCGATCCGGAATCCATCTCCCCCGACCCCGGCATCGGATTCGGCAAAACCGTCGAACAGAACCTGCAACTCCTCGCCAACCTCGACCGCATCTGTGTCGGCGAACTCGCGCACCGCCCCCTCACGCTTGGCGTCTCGCGCAAGGGGTTCATCAGCAAAGCGCTTGGCCGCAGCGGATCCGCCGATCCGATCCCCAATCGCCTGGCCGGTTCGCTCGCGCTCGCCTGCTTCGGGATGGCGAACGGAGCCGCGAACATCCTGCGCGTCCACGATGTCCGTGAGACGGCGGACGCCGCGAACCTGCATGGCGCCCTGCGGGGGTGCGTGCGCGGGCCTTCCTGAATACACCATCCCCATGAAGCTCAAGCTCCTCGGATCCGATCCGACGATGAACCTGGCCATGCTGGCGGAGCAGTGCCTGGCGATGGCAAAAGCCGCGCGTGCCGCGGCGAATACGCTCGCCACCGTTCGCACGGAACGCAAGAACGCCTGGCTGCGCGCCGCGGCCGACCGGCTGCAGATGCAATCCGGCGACATTCTCGCCGCCAACGCCCGCGACGTGTCCGCCGCGCCGGGTTTCGGCCTGAACGCCGCGGCGATCGACCGCCTCGCGCTCACTCCCTCGCGGGTCGCCGCCGCCGCCGAGGGGCTGCGCCAGATCGCGGCGCTGCCCGACCCCGTCGGAGAGGTGCGCGAAGGCGGCCTGCGGCCGAACGGCCTGCAGGTTCTCAAGGTCGGCGTGCCGCTCGGCGTGATCTTCTTCCTTTACGAGTCGCGGCCGAACGTCACGGTGGACGCCGCCGGCCTCGCCGTGAAAAGCGGCAACGCCGTCATCCTCCGCGGCGGCAAGGAGAGCCTGCACTCGAACGCCGCAATTCACGCGATCCTGTCGAGCGAACTGGCGGCGCAAGGCCTGCCGCGTGAGGCAGTGCAACTCGTCGGCACGACCGACCGCGATGCCGTCGGTCAGTTCCTCCGCATGAACGAATACATCGACCTCGCGATCCCGCGCGGCGGCGAGAGCCTCATTCGCCGCGTCGCCGCCGAGGCGACCATGCCCGTGCTCAAACACTATCTGGGCAACTGCCATGTCTACGTCGACCGCGCCGCCGACCCCGACATGGCCGAACGGATCGTCGTCAACGCCAAGACCCATCGCGTCGGCGTCTGCAACGCCGCCGAGAGCCTGCTCGTGCACGCCGGCATCGCGAATCAGTTCGTCAAGCGCATCGTCGAAGCCCTGCGCGAGAAGAAAGTCGAAGTCCGCGGCTGTTCCGAGACGCGCGGTTTCGTGCCCGACGTGAAGCCGGCGAGTGAAGACGACTACGCGGCCGAGTATCTGGATCTCGTAATCTCGATGAAGATCGTCAAAGACCTGGACGCCGCGATCGCGCACATCAACAAGTACGGATCGAAGCACACCGACGCGATCGTGACGAACGACCTCGCGGCGAGCCGAAAGTTCGTGGCGGAGGTCGATTCGGCGGCGGTGATGGTGAACGCGAGCACGCGCTTCAACGACGGCTTCGAGTTGGGCCTCGGTGCCGAGATTGGCATCAGCACCGACAAGTTCCACGCCCGCGGCCCGTGCGGCCTGCGCGAGCTGACGACCTACAAGTACGTCGTCACCGGCGACGGCCACATCCGCAATTGACCGCGCCTCCGGGCCGCGCGATTCCTATCGTGACGCCAACCCCGGAGGATCGACCATGCGCGCGGCGTTCATCTTGCTCCTCGTCTTCGCGAAGGTCTCGTTCGCCCAGGCCCCGGCCCGGACGCACGCCATCACCGTGGACGACTACTTCACGCTCGCGGCCATCACGCAGATCGCCGTGTCGCCGGACGGTAAGCACGTCGCCTACACGGAAGGTCGGTGGGAGAAGGCCGACGACAGCCGCAAGACCGACCTCTGGGTCGCCGGCACGGGCGAGAAGCCGACGCCGAAGCGGCTAACCTTCGACCGTGCCAACGACCGGAATGCGAAGTGGGCGGCCGACGCGAAGACGATCTACTTCCTCGGCAATCGCAAGCGTGAAGGCGAGAAGAAGCCGCCCTACGACGGCAGCACGCAGGTCTGGCGCATCAACGCGAAAGGCGACAATCTTCAGCCTGTGACGCGAGTCGAGGGCGGTGTCGGCGGGTACGACCTCGCCGATGGCGGCAACCTGCTCTTCTACTCTGTCGAGAAGGACCACCGCGACCAGGACGACTTCGCCAAGCTCCGCTCGCAGTACAAGGCCGACTACGGCCACGGCGTCCGCAAGGTCTCCGAGATCCACAAGCTCGACACGCGCACCTGGCGCACTGAAAAGGTCGTGGACGAGACGCGCTACGTCCGCGAGTTCGCCGTCACGAAGGACGGCTCGAAGATCGCGATGGTGACGGCGTTCGACGACACGGTCGTGAAGAGCGAGGGCGAATCGCGCGTGGACGTGTGGGAATCCCAGCCCGGAGCGCCAGCGACGGGCAAGGTCGTCACGCCGCCGACGGACGCCTACCGCGCGAAGGCCGCCTCGCCGCACGCATGGCTCGAAGACCTCGCGTGGAGCACCGACGGCTCGCGCTTTGCCTTCTGCGCGATCTTTGACGCCTACCCGGCCGAAGTCGTGATCGGCACGAAGTCGGCCGCCGGCTGGGACGTCTCGCTCGCACCGCGTGAGGGGAAGTGGGAACTGGTTGGCTACGGCCGCGCCATCGGTGCGCCGGTGCAGTGGATCAACGGCGAGGAGTACCTCGTTCAAACGGAGAAGAACGGCCGTGTACTTCCCTTCAAAAACAAGGTCGGCCAGGCCGAGGGCGTCGCGCTCTCGCCGAAGGATGCGATGCTTGCGTTCGAGCCGATCGCCGGCACGAAATCGTTCGTCGGCATTCGCGGCAGCGTCGGCATGCCGGAGATCGTCACCTTCGGCGATTCGAACCGAACGCTTCTCGATCCGAACCCGCACACTTCGACGTGGAAGTCGCCCACGATCCAGCACGTCACCTGGAAGGCCCCCGACGGCACCGAAGTCGGCGGCGTCCTCGAACTGCCGCCCGACTACAAGAAGGGGGACAAGCTCCCGCTCGTCGTCGGCATCCACGGCGGGCCGACCACTAGCACGAAGGCCGACCTCAACTTTGACCCACACAACGGCCGGCTCTACTTCGCCGTCAACGGCTACGCCGTCCTCTTTCCGAACTACCGTGGCAGCACCGGCTACGGCGACAAGTTCGTCACCGACCTCGTCGGCCGCGAGAACGACATCGAAGTCAACGACATCATCGCCGGCGTCCAACACCTCGTGAAGGAAGGAATCGCCGACGGCGAACGGGTCGGCGTCATGGGCTGGAGCAATGGCGGCTACCTGACGAACTGCCTCATCACGCGAAAGGATCTGCCGTTCAAGCTGCGGGCCGCGAGTAGTGGCGCCGGCATCGTGGACACGGTGGCCGAGTGGGGCTTCAACGACGAGCCGGCCTATCCGAAGGTGTTCAAGAAGGGCCACCCGTGGGAATCGCCGGAACTGTACAAGAAGAGTTCGCCGACGTACGACCTCGGCAACGTGACGACGCCAACCTTGATCCACGTCGGCGGCAACGACGTCCGCTGCCCGCCCGGCCACAGCCGGATGCTCTACCGGGCGTTGAAGGAATACCGCAAGGTGCCGACGGAGTTGGTGGAGTACCCCGGCGAGCCGCACGGGCTGACGAAGGGATCGAACCGCAAGGCGAAGATGGAATGGGACCTGGCGTGGTTCGAGAAGTATCTCAAGAACGCGAAGTGAATCGAACCGGTATTCCCATCCCGGAACCCGTGCCGTCGGGTACCGGACGGATTCGACTGATCCCTGGTTCGGGTTGAAAATCTGGGAGGCCGCGGTATCCCCATGGCGATTCTGGATTCATTCTCTCCCGAACCGGGTGGAATCGTCGATGGCCAAAATCGTTCTCACCTCCTTTGCCTTGCTGCTCACGTACCAAACGATCCTCGCACAATCCGCACCGCCCGTTCCGGCACAGCCAACACCCGCGCCGGCGGCCACCCCGACGCCCGCACCGGCGGCCACCCCGACGCCCGCACCGGTGGCCACTCCGCCCGCCGGGTTCAAGGACGATCCGATCTTCTCGGCCCCGCCCATGCGAGTCGACGAGCGCGGCTGGTTTGTGGATCCCGTCTCCAATGCCGTCTGGAAGGGCGGCTTCGACCTCGGCCTCAACGGTGCCACCGGCAACTCGGAGGTTCTCAACATCCGCTTTGGCGCCAACGGCGACCGCAAGACCGACACCAACCTCCTCCACGCCGACCTGCTCTACACGCTCGGCAAGCAGGAAGGCCGCACGATCCAGAACGCGATGCTGTTCAACGCCCGCGACGAAGTGCTCTTCCCCGGTTCGCCGTGGACCTTTTTCGGTTCGACGAACATCGAATACGACGAATTGCGAGCGTACAAGTTCCGCATCGGTGTCTACGCCGGTGCCGGGTACATCGTGAGGAATGACGACACGACGCTCTTCAAGGTCCGGGCCGGGGCCGGTGCGGTGCGCGAGATCGGCGGCCCGCAGGATCGCTGGGTGCCGGAACTCGTCTTCGGCTACGACTACCGGCACAAGTTCTCGGAGCGCACCGCGATCGTATCGAACCTCGATTTCTATCCGCGCGTGGACGACTTCAGCCAGTTCCGCGTCCGGGGGAACATCGCCTTCGAGACGATCCTCGATCCGGCGACGGGGACGAACTTCAAGATCGGCGCCCAGAGCCGTTACGACAGCGACCCGGGGCCTGGCGTGCGCCGGCACGACTTGAACTACTTCGCGACGCTCGGGGTGAAGTTCTGAAATACCTATGCCCGCGGACGGTCGTCCGCGGGCTTCGAACTTATCTGAGATCGAATAGCAGCACTTCGCCAGTTCCCGACACGACGATCGCTTCGCCTTCGACGGCGGCGGCGTCGCCCTCGCGCAACTCCCGGCCGTTGATCGTGACGGTCCCCATCGCCACGTGCAGCCATGCGCCGCGGCCTTCGCCTAGAGCATACGTAAGTGCGGCACCGTCCAGGATCGCCGCCGAGAGTACGGCGTCCTGATGCAAGCGGATCGAACCGTCGCGGCCGTCGGGCGACGCGATCAGGCACCAGCGGTTGCGCTTGTCTTCTTCCGTAAAGAGTTTCTGGTCGTATTCCGGCGTGATGTTCTTGCGGTCCGGATGGATCCAGATTTGCAGCAGGTGGACCGTCTCGGTTTCGGAGGGGTTGAACTCGCTGTGGCGGATGCCGGTGCCGGCGGACATCTTCTGCCATTCGCCGGGACCAATGACGGTGCCGTTGCCCATGCTGTCGCGGTGCTGGAGTTGCCCGCGCATCACATAAGTCAGGATTTCCATGTCCCGGTGCGGGTGCAGCGGGAACCCGCCACCGCCGGCGATGACGTCGTCGTTGATGACGCGCAGGGAGCGGTAGTGGTGGTGGGCCGGATCGATATAGTCGCCGAAGGAGAAGGTGTGCCGGCTATGGAGCCAGTCGATGTCCGTGAGGCCGCGCTCGTCGGCACGTCGGATGGTCAGCATGAGATTGCCTCCATTTGTGTACGGATGGATATACCACGCGATGTTGATTTGCTTTCAATGACCAGCTCATCCTCACGACACGGAACTCGATTTGATCATGTGTTGTGTGTGCTGCGTCAGCCTGAAATGGAATTCCGGTGTGTGTGGATGGGATGGTGTTGCGGGAACGGAACACGGCGGGCAGGCCATGAGTTGTTCCTCATGGTCGTGTGTCAGTGCTTTCTAGCGGCCATGGCCCGGCAGGGTTTTGATCCGGTCCGCCCGGCGTTGTTGAAGCGGACGATGGGTTCCTGAACGGTGAGTTTGGATTATCGGGACGCGCGGGGCGTGGGCCTTGACGTCGCCGGTGTGCCGCAGGTCGGCCACGCCCCGCCGTCGGCGGAACAACCGCCGACACACCGCGTACAGCGCCCGGTACACCTGCTCCCGCATCACCTGCGGTTTTTCTCCCCTCAGCCGCTCCGTGTGGACCACCACGAACCCCATCACGATGAGCGTCAGCAACAGGTGCCGCTCCAGCCCGACGTCCTGCCGCCCTTCGAAGTGGGTCAGTCCCAACTCCCTCTTGCCCACCCGGAAGGCGTGCTCCACCGTCGCCCGCCGAAAGGCCACGGCCAGCACCGTCGCTAGCGACTCGCCGAAGACCAAGACTGAAAAGGCGCTCAAGCCGAAGAGGTAACGCGGTCACTCAATCAACGGCTCGTTTCTCCTCTCGACACCGATCACGTTTCCCAACTCAGGTTCTTCCGCGGATTTGGTGAAACGGCCATGTCCCCCCGACGTGGGTCGATCGGTTTCGGTTTCAGCGGCCGCAGACGCAAGCACGGAGCAACGGCAACTTCGCTCGACCATACATCGAACGTTTGATCGCCTTGAGCCGATTCACATGGTCTTCGACCGGGCCGTTGCTCCACTCGGTCGTCATCGCCGCCGCCGATTCGTCCGAGCGGATCGACTTCGCAAACGTGCGGATGAAAGAAGATGAAGAATGCTCCGCTTGCGTCAGCCACTCCGCCAGGCTCGACTTCGATGTTCCCCGAATCAACTCCAGGAACCCATCCACCATTTTCAACTCGTCGATCAATCCCACGATCGTCGCCCATTTCGAAATGTGTCGATGCTCCTCCTCGGTCCGCTTCTCGGCTCGACGCACGTACGCGAACGAGAGTTGCCGAGCCGTGGGCCGTTTCGGTTTCGGCGAGCTGTGACTGTTCGCTCGCGTTCGCACAATGCCCGCGGCGGCCAATCGACGATGGAAGAATCGGCGTACCGCATCGTACGACGAACGACCGCCCGCCTCCCGTAATCGCGGCATCACCGTCGCGGCGACTCGGCCTCCGTCGCGGATGAACTCGTCGACGATACTCCGATAGCGATCCACCCGAGGAGGAGTTGACGCCGATGCACGGTACAGTCGGCGAGCGTGCGAAAGTATCGGCTATGGATCCGCGTGGTGGGCTGATGGCAGACGGGACAAAATGCGGAAGCCGAGGTGGGCCGCAATCCGAGTCCGATGATCTCGGTGGCCATGGTGATGGCGGTGATATCGAAGTCGGGAAGAAGAGACGCGATCGTGCCCGCCATGACGGCCATCCTGCCGAGCGAGAATCGGGCATACGTTATTCTAATCGACGTTCATCAACAACATTGCAGAAGAACCACTTCTCGATCGGCGTTTACATTGGAACACGGGACGTTCGCCTTCCCGACGGTCGCCGCCAACAGAATATGACGGAAATTTCAAAATCGCACGCTCACGGCGGTCAATGACAAGACACGAGCCGTAAACAGTGAAGAAATCAACGAGTAATAGTCCTCGCGGGACGGAAGCCGACGGCGTCGTCCTGAGCCGCCGGCGGGAAGTCGTTGCGATTCGTGGAGCGGGAAATCGAAGGTTGATTGTTGAAGGATCCACCTCGTAACACACGGCCGAATTTGTTACTGACAGTTTGACCGATCTCGGTGTCGATGATCAGAGCATCGTCGGCCGTCTTGGGATGCTCGCGATATGCATCCTGGCACCACTCCCAGACGTTGCCGTGGACATCGAAAAGCCCATGATCATTCGGCCGCAGTGTTCCTACAGGGCGGCTTGTACCTAAGGACGTTCCGTCGTAGCAACCGTACTTGCCGAGCAACTCGACCGATATTCCGAATGAGTATTCCGTCTCGGTACCAACGCGGCAGGCGTACTCCCATTCCGCCTCGGTCGGCAAACGATAACCCGTCCGCTTCAAGTGATCGGGAGCGATCGTCATCCCCTCGGCGTACTGGCCGTCCTTGTTCGGGAGGTAGCACCACTGGTCGTTGGGAATTCCCTCCTGGGCGCTCAGCCAGTTGCAGTAGGCCGCCGCGTCGTACCACAAG
Organism: Gemmataceae bacterium; assembly: GCA_019636445.1. Classification (GTDB taxonomy): domain Bacteria; phylum Planctomycetota; class Planctomycetia; order Gemmatales; family Gemmataceae; genus Limnoglobus. The sequence goes on from JAHBXO010000009.1 coordinate 49,211, forward strand.
ACATTGATCGCCGGGCAATCGGCCGAGCGTGCAAACCACTTGTTGTACGAATGCCTTTTCCGGAATCGGGTGAATTGCTCCACCGAAACTTCCTTCGACGCGATCGCGAAACTCCGGTCGATTCGACGCCGGTGCCGCGTATCTCCCTCACCCATCCGGAACGCGCCCGGCGCTGGGACCACGACCATGGTCTGGCCCTGTGCGTTGAGGTACCATCTTCGCTCCCCCTCGACTTTCCCAGAGGCCATCGCCGTGTCGATCGTCTTCACCTGCTCGGACATGCCCCACTGCCGCAACACCCATTCGACGGCCGAGTGAACCCCGGAATCGGGGTCGTCCCGGTACAGCTCGGCCAAATAAGGAACGTGACTCCGCCGCTCGGCGATCGACAGCCGATCGAGTCTGTATCCGCCGAGACTCAGAAGGATGGCACGGCGAACCGATACGTTTTTCTCCTCGCTCAATCGGGCGATCAGAATCTTCGGATCAACACCGCTCGGAGCTAATCGGTCAATCAGGTAACTCCGCAGGGTCGGGTCCGGGGTGAGTCTCAGCAAAGCCCACACCTTCTCGCTCTTGCCCATCACCAGCAACGCCACGCCAATATTGGCCAGCCGCTTCGCCAGGACGATCTTCTGCTCCGGCGTTGCCTCCGGGCTGGTCGTCGCAGTCAATTCGTTCTCCAGTTGGGCATAAGCATTGGGAACGTCGGGCGCGAAGATGCCGTAGACGCTGGCGATCAAACCCCGCTCCGCTAGACCCCGGTTCTCATCCACCAGAAATTCAGCCAGTGGGGGGATCAGCCATCGCCCCGCCCCCTTCAGGGCGTCCGTCCACTTTGCAACGACGAACGGTTTCTGAGTCACCAGCGTGTCCACCACGTCTCGACCAACCGCAGCCCATCGGGGATCATCTGGCGCGAAGGCCGCCAGCGCACACGCTGCCCGCAACCGCCTGTCCTGATCAGTCTTCGGGTTTTCCAACAACGGCCACAATCGGTCCGTCAAGTGATCCTTGCGCCCCGCCAGCGCCTCGCGTATGACAATGACCTCCTCCGGGTCCGCCATTAGCAATCGTTCCGACAAGTAGTCCTCCTGTCCGGCGTCCACCGACAACAGGGCCAGACTGGCGTGCAGTTGCTTGCGGGCGTCGCCGTCCGCCTCGGCCTGCGCGTAAGCCTCGCGTAACCGAGGATCAACCCACCGGCGATACGAGGCCATATCCTTGATTACTGTCGGGGCATCGGGCGTCGTGGATTCCAGTAGTCGATCCCGAAGCACGCGGGCCTGCAACCGCCCATTTCCTTCCCAGCCTCCCACCCCGATCGCGGTTAGGATCAGTGCAATGACCACACTCCGGATCACGTGGTACCGGGTCGCCTTCCGCATCATCCTGCGCTGCGGTGGGGTCCAGTTTTTCTTTCGCGTCAACCACCGAATGCCGAGCCACTGCACGAACGACGGCAGTTGTCGGTTCTCAGGACGGGCGGTCCACACCGCTGCACGATCCACCAGTAGCAGTTCGGCCCGGCCTCGACGGGTTTCCTTCTGCTTGCGGGTGAGCCAGTCCCGCAGCGACGGGACAAGATAATCGTGGGTGAGTTGGTAGTACTTCTCGTCAGTATTCCGGAGGTTGACGCCACCCGACTCAGCATCTTCCTGGCCTTCCGGATCTGTAGGTGTAATAAGGCGGATTTCGCCATCGAGTATGTGGAGAAGGCCATCGAAGTCCTTCGGACGATTCCGATAGCTCGAAGCTTCAAGTAATTCGGAACGCGATCGCATGTGTCCCTTGATGTCGGTCCCGGATTCGGGCAAGAGTGCGTTCAGCACACTCCGGGCCGCTTTCTGGTGATAGCGGTGTTCCGGAGGAGCGGTCACGGAGCTAAACGTCTCTTCAAGGAACGTGGCCCCGACACCTTCGGTGCCCCCCACGGCTTTCAGCGAGGTCGATGTCCACGCCTTGCCTTTCATCATCTCGGCGAACAAGGCCAGCCGCACGCATATGACCTTGCCCTCTTGTGCCAAGCCCGACACGGTATGTTCCAAAAACTGTTTCTGCTCCTTGCTGACATCGGTGGAGGTGTCGGGCAGGACGCCGAAAGCCCGACCAAAAGCAGTCAGCACTTTCTCGGCGTGCCGAATCGGGAAAAGATCGACCGCTGCTGAGTTCTGCCCTTCGAGGAGGCGAATTTCCAAGTCGCGCATGAACCGAGTGGCCGCCATCCAGAAGTCGTCCCGCACCATGACGACGCACTGCACCCTCCCGCCGTCACACTGTCTCAGGGCTTGCACCAGTTCGGTGTCCTGTTCTTCTTTCCTGGCGTGCAGCCATTGCTCGAACTGATCGAGAACGATGAGCACCTTCTTGCCGACCGGAACCCCCTGACCATGGCGCAAAGCAGCCAGCGTCTCCTTTAACGGGCGGATATCCAATGCCGGTAGTTTCTTCCGCAGACCGTTGAGCAGTCGAGTTTCGGTTTCTTCGGCGGTCGCTTCGACGTAGACCGCGATCACGTCTTCGGAGAGCCGGGGGAGCAACCCCGCCTTCACCAGCGACGATTTGCCGCAACCGCTTGGCCCGTAGATCAGGCCCACCGCGAAGGTGTTGTCGGCGTCCTTCTCCTCGATCCGGGTCTTCCAGAACCGCAAGCTGTCCGGCAATCCGTCCCGATCCCGTGGCCCCGGCAACAGTTCGAGGAAGAAGTCCGCGTCGTGGGCGTCGAAGGCTCGAAGGCCTTTCGGCACGATTCTGACGCGGAGCTGGTCTGAATGCGGCGACCGCGCAGTCGAGGCGGTGTCGGATCGCACGGACGGTGGTGGAGCTGGTCGCGGTTCATCGATCGAAGGCGAGCCGGTCTCGGCCGGCAACTGCTCGGCCAGGAAATGGCACAGATCTTCGGCCATGTCCCTGGCCGTCATGTCGCGCTCGGACGCCCGCTTCGCCATCGCCTTGAAACAGATCCGTTCCAACTCCTTCGGAATACTCTCGTCCACCTGCCGGAGCGGTCGAGGCTCGTGGGTCGCCACCTGCTCCAGCAGTTCCGACTGCGAATCGGCCCGGAACGGATGACGGCCCGCCAGCAGCATGTAGAAGACGGTGCCCAAGCTGAAGATGTCGCTGCGCCCGTCGACCCGATGCCCTTCGCCTCGGGCCTGCTCGGGACTCATGTAGGCGATCGTGCCGGCGTAGCGCGGACCCTTGCCCGAGTCCTGCTCGCGAAGTGCCAGTCCGAAGTCGGTCACATACGGCTTCCCGGTCCGATCGAGGAGGAGGTTGCCAGGCTTGATGTCGCGGTGCACCAACCCTTGAGTGTGGGCGTGGTGGAGCGCCTGGGCCACCGTCGCCACCAATTCGACCGCTTCGCGCGGCGACAAACGGGACTGTTGGAGCCGAGTGGCGAGATCGGTCCCGTCGATGTATTTCGAGACGATGAACACAGGGCAGTCTTCGGTGCTGCCCACATCATGCACGGGAACGATGTTCGGGTGATCGAGGTTGGCGACGGTGCGAGCTTCGGCCAGATAGGATTCAGCAGTTTCGGCACGATCGACGAGCTTGCGGTGCGGCACCTTGATGGCGACGAGTCGCTGCAACTGGTTGTCATGAGCGAGGTACACACAGCCGAAGCCGCCTTGACCCAGCATCTTTTCGACTCGGTATCGGCCGATCGTGGCCGGTGGAGCTACGGTGGTGTCCGGCGTGTAGTCTCCGGTGTTCGGTTCTGGGGGCCGGTTGGCTTGGAACGTGTTGCGTTCGACGGGATTCATAGAGAGATTCGCCGGTATCGTGCGTGACCGGGATTGTACCGTGCGGGGCCGACGAGAGCTATCGTTTGGTTGGAGAGGAAAGCGCGAAGCGAAAGGGACACCCCCGACGCCAATTTGGCCGCGCTCGCCCGACCGTGCCCGTCCATGCCTTCGCGCCGAGCGGCGCCGGCCGAGCCAAAAGCACCTTGCGAATCCGGTTCACCACCTTGCGGGACAGTTCGCGTCGCAGATTCTCCGGCGTAGTGTGGTTGGTGCGGAAGCGCAGTTCGCCGTGGAAGTGGTGAACCAGTCGAGAACGGAGTTGAACGGGCCAAGACCCAAGGCGAGAATGGGAGCGTCGAGTCCATTGCCTGTCCCCGGCGAGTGAAGCGGGCGACGAAAGCTAGCGTTGCTGACGGCGAGGCATGTCATGGATTCTCTCGGCAGCGGAGGGTGAAAGATGGGGCCGCTGGTGGTCGAGTATGCCTGCCCGGATTGTGGGCAAAACCGGCTCGCCCCCGACAGCACTGTGGGCGAGCGGCGGAAGTGTCCCCACTGCGGTGAGTTGACGACAGTCCCGATCGACGCAAGTCCGCCCACCCCGAGACCGCACCGCCCGGTGCCCCCGCCTTACGGCATCGACGTAGTGCTGGCGGATGAGCCGGTAGCATTCGTCGTTCGATATGTGGTACCGATCAGCCAGTTGTTGAACACTCTCTCGGACGCCGAAATACTCCGACTGGCCATCGCCGCGACTGCCGGGGCCGAGGCGTCCGACATCCGCCACGTTGGTTATGACAGTTGCTCGTACACGGAGTTCTCGATCGACGGAGAGCACGCCTTTGAGTGTACGCTCGAGTCCACGCCAGCGAACGTCACCGCGCTGGAGGCGACCGGGTTTCCGTGGTCGCCCGCCGCCCGCACTTTGGCCGGTAGGGTCGGGGCGTCCGCGCAGCCGATCGAGGAAGTGCGGGATGCGGTCGCGGCGGCTCACAGCATCCGATTAGCTGAGATGTCCGCGTGGCTTGAGCGGAAGATGGCGATCACCGAAGTTGGTCCGCCACCCACAGTGCCGTCCTCACTACCCGCCGTGGGGCCGCCGAGTCCGCCGCCCGGTAAACCGTGGTGGCGGTTCTGGGGTAGAGTGTCAGACGCCGAACCTGGATGAAGGTTTTCCCAATCCAGACAAATTACACTGCCGCACGGCTGATGCTTCCGCAATCAGTTTGGTCGAGAAGGAGAGGGCGGTGAGTTCTCGCGGATCCAAAGGCTTGTGGCGTTCGATCGCCTTGGTGTAGTTCGACGGTCCGTAGCTCGACCGACGACGGCAATCAACACGGATTCAGGCACACGCGGCGACGGAGATGGCGGATGGTCCGTGCAGGCTAGCCCGCTGGCGCTGATACTCTCGGACCAGCCGTACGGCTCACATTGCAGGCGGCGTTTGTCGTCAACGTGCTGGCGTGCTGCACAGTGGCGCGGTAGGCGGACGGAAGGCCAGAAGAGTTTTTCGGTAGGCTACCGGATAACTCCCGGCGACTACGCATTTTCAAGGCAATTTCGATATTGTTTCGCAAGGCTTGCAATGGGGGGAGTTTTCCGGCAAACTGTTTGTTAATCCAGCGTTTTGGCCAAGTTTTCAAGGGGATTTCGGGCTTTTGCCAACGAGGTTGTCGTGGGTTCAAGTCCCATCACCCGCTCTAAATGGAAAGCCCAGCGATTTGTTCGCCGGGCTTTCTTCTTTTGGCAGATTTCATAGCTTCATCGAATACCGATACGGGCGGCGGGACGCCGCTGGACCGGCGAGGATGGGAGAGACGATGACCACTGCGGAAACGACGACGAAAACCGACAGCATCACGGCGCCCGATGCCGTCAACGAGAAGCTGCCCCAGACCGTGGAGATCAAAGACGCCGGGCCATGCAAGAAGCATGTCAAGGTCACGGTCGAGCGCAGCGTGATCGATTCGCGTTTCGACGAGAAATACACCGAAATCGTGCGCAGCTCCGACGTGCAGGTTCCGGGGTTCCGCCCGAAGAAGGCGCCGCGGAAGATCATCGAAAAGCAATACAAGAAGGCCGTCGCCGCCGAGATTAAGACCGAAGTGCTCATGGCGAGCCTCGAGCAGTTGGCCGACGAGCAGCAGATTTCGCCGCTGGCGCCGCCGGAACTGGACCCTCACACCATCGTGATTCCGGACAGCGGTCCGTTCATCTACGAGTTCGACATCGAAGTCCGCCCGGAATTCGACCTGCCAAATTACAAAGGGCTTAAACTCAAGAAGCCGACGCACACGATCACCGACGACGACGTGTCTCGCGAGACACGGAAGATTCTGGAACCGTACGGGACATTGGTGCCGAAGGGCGACGACGCTGCGGTCGAGTTGAACGATATCGTGACCGCCGATCTCACGATCGTTCACGAGGGCAAGGAGCTCAACACCGTCAAGGACACGCGAATCAAGGTGGAGAAGAAGCTGGCGCTCGCCGACGGCGTCGCGAAGGACTTCGGTGCAAAGCTGGCGGGTGCGAAGGCCGGCGAATCTCGGACCGTCGATATCGTCTTATCCAAGGAGATCGCCAACCCGGCGCTCGCCGGCACGACGGTGCAAGCCACGTTCAAGATTCTCGATATCAAGAGCGTCAAACTGCCGAATCTGGACCTCGACACGGTCTCCCAGTTCGGTGTCAAAGGTGTCGAGCAATTCCAGGAACTCGTTCGCGTCCGGTTGGAACGCCAATTGGAATACGTCCAGCGTCAGGCGGCCCGAACGGAAGTCTTCCAGCAACTCGCCGGCACGCAACAATGGGACCTGCCGCGTGACCTGCTGCAGCGGCAGGCTCGCAAGACCCTGGCCCGGCGGGTCATGGAAATGCGTTCCTCCGGCATGACCGACGAGCAGATCGCCGGCCGCCAGCGGATGCTCGAAATCGACGCGATTCGCAGCACGCAGGAGGCGCTCAAGGAACACTTCGTCCTCCAGAAGATCGCCGAAGTCGAGAAGTTGGAGATCGAGGACGCGGACATCGAGGCTGAGATCGAGGAAATCGCGGAGCGCACGGGCGAATCGTATCGCAAGGTGCGGGCCCGGATGGAAAAGGACGACCTGATCGAGGCGCTTGCCACGGAATTGCTTGAGCGCAAGGCGCTCGACCTGGTCCTGAAGGACGCGACGTACGAGGAATACGAATTCAACCCGTATGTCCAGGACGAAGATGACGTCTCCACGATGGAAGGCGGCGCCGTCACCGAGGAACAGGCCCAAGCTCCGGCCCCCGCTCCGGCCGAAGAAACGAAGGGTTGACCACCACCGTAGAGTACTGAAGACGTTGTACTCGCGAACGGAGGGCGTCGGCCCTCCGCTTTCATTTTCGTCACGAGGAAAGGCGACTCCATGTTCCCGCCGTTCGATCCGTTGGCCGCGGCCCGGCCGTCGCCGATGCAACCGGTCGCGGGCTACCGCGACTATGCCCGCCAGCGCACCATGACGCTCGGCGACCTGCTGCTGGAAAACCGCATCATTTTCATCGGCAGTTCGCCCGAAACCGGCGGCAGTCCGGTCATCAGCGACTACCTCGCGAACATTACGATCCAGAAGCTGCTGTTTCTCGTCACCGAGAACAAGACCGCCGACATCCACATGTACATCAACAGCCCGGGCGGCAGCGTCTCGGCCGGGCTGGCGATCTACGATGCGATGCAATTCGTCGATTGCCCGATCCACACCTATTGCATGGGCTTGGCCGCCAGCATGGCCGCCGTGCTGCTCTGTGCCGGCACCAAGGGCAAGCGCTACGCGTTGCCAAACAGCAAGGTGATGATCCACCAGCCGTACGGGCAGGTCGGCGGGCAGGTTTCCGACATCGAGATCCAGGCGAGCGAACTGATCAAGGCTCACGAGCGATTGAATCAGATCATGGCGGACCACACGGGACAATCCATCGAGGTGATCGCGAAGGAAAGCGATCGCGACCGGTACTTCTCGGCGAACGAAGCCAAGGAGTTCGGCCTGGTGGACGACGTGCTGGCGAAGCCCGCGTCGGCGAAGAAGTAACGATTGCGACGGCATGCCGGGTCGTGCGGGGCGGTGCGAAGACACCGCCGGCGACCGGCGCCCCCGCGGGCGGGCCGTGAGTCCCGCCCGACCTCTTCTCAAAACAGACCCGGACCGCCGCCGATAACACCATCGCGGCCGTCCGTTCGGAGGACCGACGATGCCGCTGGTACCAATGGTGATCGATAGCCGGGGGCGCGAGGAACGCGCGTACGACATCTACAGCCGGCTGCTGAAGGATCGGATCATCTTCCTGCAGGGGGTGGTCCAGGACGACATGGCGAATCTGATCGTCGCCCAGTTGTTGTACCTGCAGTTCGAGGACCCGAAGTCGGACATCCACCTGTACATCAACAGCCCCGGCGGCAGTGTTTCCGCAGGGCTGGCGATCTACGACACGATGCAGTTCCTCACCTGCCCGGTGGCGACCTACTGCATCGGGATGGCGGCGAGCATGGGAGCCGTCCTTCTGACGGCCGGCGCGGCGGGCAAACGCTATGCTCTGCCCAATGCCCGGATCATGATCCACCAGCCGCTCGCCGGCATGGAGGGGACTTCGACCGAGATCCAGATTCACGTGAAGGAGTTCCTGAAAACCAAGAAGAAGTTGAACGAGATCATCAAGAAACACACCGGCAAGTCGCTCGAACAGATCGAGAAGGACACCGACCGTGACAACTTCATGGCGTCCACCGAAGCGAGGGATTACGGTCTGATCGACGCCGTCTTGGAACGCATGCCCGACGGCATGGCCCGACGACCCGACTGACGCCGCCTTTGCCCTGGCGGCGTGGAAACAGAAGCAGGATGCACACACCGCCGCCCAATCCGAGCCGACTCCGCCGCGAGCCTTCGCGATGGGGCCGGCTCGTGCTGTTGGCGGCACTTCTACTTGGTGGAGCCGGCTGCCGGGCCATCACGCGCAATCCCTACGACAAGATCGAAGCCGAACTCCGCACGCGCGAGCGCGAACTGGCCGAGGCGCGCGGCGAACTCGAGAACTCCCGTCTCCTCAATGAAGCCTACGCCCGCACGCCCCGCACGCCCTGCCCGGACGACGGCCGTGCGACGTTCCTACCCCTCAAGGAAATCGTTCTCGGAAGCGGCACCGGAGGAGCCGACAACGACAACCAGCCCGGCGACGAGGCGTTGCAGGTGGTGATCGTGCCGCGCGATTCCGAGGCGTCCGCCGTGAAGGTACCGGCCAGCGCGGTGATCTTCGCGTATGAAGTGGCGACGAACGGAACGAAGACCGCCATCGGTCGCTGGGATGTTCCGGCGGAGACCTTGCGGAAGAACTGGCGCAGCGGCCTGTTTGCGACCGGCTACTACCTCACGCTGCAATGGGATCGCCTGCCGGCGTACCCGCGGCTCCGCGTTGTCGCACGTCTGACGACCTTGGACGGCCGGGACTACGAGGCCGAACGGGAAGTGAGCGTGCGATTGGTGCCGGGCGGCGGCGGGATCGGTATCGGCGAACGGTGCGAGCCGACCCCCGCCGTGCCCGTCGTGCCGTTCGGTCGGCCGGTGGACGAGTTGCCGCCGCCGCGGGAATCGCGATCGAATCGGCCCGCGACGATCGCTCCTGCGCGATCCGCCGACCGCTGATCGGCCATCAGATGTCCCACACTTTCGGGCCGCTCTTTTTCTTCGGCTTACGTGGTTTCTTCGGTTCCGGAGCCGGTATCGGTTCGGGCGGCGCTTCGAATTCCGGCGAATCCATCTCGGGAACTTCCATCGCCGCGGCTTCCAGTCCCTTGTCGTCGAAGCTGGAATCGCCGGCCGTCTCACCCTTGGCCCGCAGGATGATCTTGATGGAGACTTCGCCAAAGGGCCCCTGATCGCGGAGCACTTTCGTCAGGTAGCGGATGTAGGTCTGATCGAACGTTTCCGGGCCGTTCGTCACGAGCGCGATTGTTGGCGGGTGCGTGCCCACCTGGGCGGCGTAGAAGATCTTGCCTTGCTTGTTGTACCGCACCGGTGGCGCGTTCGCGGCCAGCGCCATGCGGATGATCCGATTCAACTCGCCGGTCGGGATGCGTTCGCCGGCCTGCTTGTGGAGTTGCTGGGCGAGGTTGAAGACGCGAAACGTGTTCTTGCCCTGTTTCGCGGTCACGAACGCGATTGGCACGTGGTCGAGCATCGGGAAGACCTTGCGGACATAGTCCGCCATCTTCTCCGTTTCCATCGCATGCTTCACGAGGTCCCACTTGTTCACCACGAAGATGCAGGGTTTGTTCTCCTCGATCACATACTCGGCCAGTTGCTTGTCCACGCGGCCGATGCGCGTGCGGGCATCGAAGAAGTGCAGCACCACGTCCGCCCGGCGGATCGAACGCTGGGCGCGGTGAAGACTGTAATACTCGATGTCGTTGGCGAGTTTTCCCTTCTTGCGGACGCCGGCGGTGTCGATGGCGAGGTACGTCTTGCCGTCACGCTCGAAGCGAACGTCGATGCTGTCACGGGTGGTACCCGCGACTTCGGATACGATGACGCGGTCCTCCTTCGCGATGGAATTGATGAACGTGCTCTTGCCGACGTTCCGCCGGCCGACGATCGCGAGTTTGAGGACGACCTCGCCGGGTGTCTCATCGGTCGGCGGCGGCAGCTTTTCCAGAATCCGGGTGATGAGCACGTCGCGGCCGCGCTTCGAGTTCGCGCTCACGGGCAACGGTTCGCCGTAGCCCAGCCGATACAGTTCGCCGAGGGCCGTGTCGAGGTTTTCGTCGTCCGCCTTGTTCGCCACGAAGATGACGGGCTTTTGAACCGAGCGCAGCCGTTCCGCGACCATCTGGTCGAGCGGCACGGCCCCCTCGCGGACGTCCACCACGAAAACGACGACGGCGGCGAGATCGATCGCAATGCGGATCTGGCGTTCGACATCCTCGGAGAGCTTGTCGACGTCGACGATGCCGATGCCGCCGGTGTCGACGAGTTCGAAGTGCCGGCCATCGGATTCGAGAATGGTGGAGACGCGGTCTCGCGTGACGCCCGCGGTCGGGTCGACAATGCTGATGCGCCGTCCGGCGAGCATGTTGAAGAGCGACGACTTGCCGACGTTCGGCCGGCCAATGATCGCCACGACGGGAAAAGCCACGAAATCACCAGGGTTAAGCTGTCCCGAAATCGTACGCCGTCCGTTTAGGACAACGCGTTCCGGTTTGGATAGCATACGGCCATGGCCCGTTGCGACGAAGGCTATCGCTGCGAAGTCTGTGGACGCGACGTGGATGCGATCACGGAGTCGGACCTGTATTTGCGCTACGTCCTGGGCGAGGTTCCGCTCGAAATGCTGCACCGGCTCCCGGAGCGGCACATCGCGTGCAATCCTTCGCTCGCGCAGTATATCGTCGACGCGGACTTTCCGCCGGTCGCGCACGTCGGTCCGTTCGACAAAAGCTGTTTCGATGCCGACTACCGAATCGCTGAGGAACGCCGTGTGACACGCGGCTGGCGGCGATTGCAAGCCATTCCAAGCCTGAGAATCGCGATTCCCGAATATCCGTTGTCCCAAATCCCGGAGGAGGATTGACGATGAGATTCCTGGCCACGATCACGCTGTGCGGACTCCTTACGGCCGCGTGCCGTGCCGATGTCGAATCCGGTCCGAAGGCGGGCGAAAAGGTCGGCGAGTTGAAGGTCGCCGTCGTCGTCGGTGAGAAGGAGGGGAAGGACCTCGACCTTGCCGCCGACCGGAAGGATGCCCCGACGGTCTACCTGTTCGTCAACGCCGAGAAGTTCAGTCGGCCGATGGCGCGCTTCATGAAGAAGGTGGACGAAACCGTCGGCGACGCCCACGAAAAGGCCGAGGCCGCCGCCATCGTCGTCGGCGGCGACGTCGCGAACTGGAAGGATCGGCTGCCGAAGATCCAGATGTCGCTCAAGTTCGCGAAAACGTCGATGTCGGTCTTCGACGGCAGCGACCCGAAAGGCTGGGGCATCAACGCCGACGCTCACCTGACCGTCGTGCTGGTGAAGGACGGAAAGGTTGTGAAGTCCTACGGCTTCGATTCCGTGAACGAGACGGACGAGAAGACGGTGATGGAGGAGTTCAAGAAAGCCGTGAAGAAGTGAATGGACGAAGCCCCGGCACGACCGTGCCGGGGCATTCCTTGACTACTTACCGATGCAAAACAGCGTCTTGTCGGTGCGGATGATGATCGCCCCACCGCTGACCGCCGGTGTACCGAGAATCTCCTCGCCGATGTCGTTGGTCGAGAGAATCTCGGCTGTTCGGCCAGCCTTGAAGACTGTGGTGAGACCCTTCTCGGCAAAGACGTAGACCTTGCCGTCGCCGGCCACCGGCGACGCGGAAGCCTTGTCTTTCTGCCCGTAGCGTTCCTCCCAGAGCGATTTGCCGGTCTTCGCGTCGGCGGCATTGACCACTCCGGCACCGGACGCGGCGTAGACCACGCCGTCATACACCACTGGCGATGACATGCCGCTGGACAACTTCGCCGACTTCCAAACTTCCGTGCCCTGGCCGCCTTCGATCTTCATGGCGACAAGTCCGCGGCTTGGGGTGTACACGAGGCCATTGCTGACCGTCGGCGTCGGGATGTCGCCGCCGAGGCCCTTGAGTTGCCAGACGCGCTTGCCGGTGGCGGCGTCGTAGGCGCTCAAACCATCGCGGCCGGGGAAGAGGATTTCCGGCGTGCGGCCATCGACGGAGCGAGTGACGGGTGTCACCCAATTGATCTCCCGCAGGCGGTCGGTCTTCCAGAGATTCGTGCCGGTCTTGGTGTCGATCGCGGCGAGGAACGATTCGCCGGCGTTGTCCATTGGGACGATCAACTTGCCGTCCGCGAGGATTGGCGAAGATGCCATGCCGACCTGGTTGGTGATCGTGGGGTAATCGCCAACGAGCGAGCGGTACCAGCGGAGCGTGCCATCGGCATCGAAAGCGGCGAGGTCGCCGGTGGCGAAGAGTGCGTAGACGCCAGTCTCGTCCGCGACGGGAGTCGGAGCGGCCATGCAGGTCATCGGGTGGCAGTTCGTGCCGCCTGTCGCGGCGAACTGGCGGTGCCAGAGTTGCTCACCGGTCTTGAAGTTGTAGGCGAGGACGTGGAGCCGATCGTCCTTCTTGCCGGACGACGCCGTGAGGTAGATCGTGTTGCCGACGACCACGGGGCCGGACACGCCGCGGGCGGGCAGGGCGGTCTTCCAGCGATGGCCCTCGGTCTTGGTCCAGGTCGTCGGCAGGTCTTTTTCGTCCGAGACGCTTGCGCCGTTCGGTCCACGGAATTGCGGCCAGTCCGCGGCGGTACCCGGAACCGCGAACCCGAGGAACAAGGCCAGGAGCAGGATGCGATTCATTACTTGGCCTCCGGCGAGAGGAGCTTGAAGGGAACCGCGCCGCCGGTGGCGTCGCAGATGCGCAGCTGGAACGCCCAGTTTTGCGCCCACTGTTCGGTCTGATTGTTCTGGCAGATCTTCACAAGTAATTCGTTCTTGCCAGCCTTGAGGGTCGTATGGCCGATGTGCTGGTCCATCACGTGCCCGTGGTGGTACTCGTCCCGCGCGAAGACCGGCTTGCCGTTGACGAAGATCTTGATCGAGGTCGTCGACCCGGCCCGCAACTCGACCAGCGTGTCCTTATCGAGCGACACGACGGCGTACGCGTACGAGACCGCGTCCTTGTGTTTGGCCTGTTCGGCGTTCAGATCCACCATCGCGTACTGCTTGCCCTTGGAGTCCGGCTTGGCGGTCACGGCCTTCCACGCCGCCTTCGCGCCGCCCTTGCCCTCGTAGGTCGCCGTCAGGTCGACGCCGGCTTCGGGAGCGTACGCCTTGTCGAAGCCCGTGCCCTTCGTGCTGTCGAATGGCCCGACGACGTGCCAGCGTTCCACGAAGCCGAAATGCGACGTGATGTCCGCTTCGGTCTTTTTGAGGGCCTTCGCGATCTCCTCCACCTGGTCCTTGTCGCGGGCCGCGGCGAAGAGCGGCGCCAGCTTTTTCGCGTCGGATTTCGCTTCCTTCAGATGGACCGCGATCGCATCGCGGCGGAGTTCGAGGCTCGGATCGTCGATCATCGCCGCGATCATCTTCCCGGCGGTCTCCTTCTCGAGTTTGGCGAAGAGTTCGTACGCGATCCGCCGTGCCGCCGGGTCGTTCGTCTTCGTGTCGATGAATTTCTTCAAGTCTTCGGCCGGGAGTTTGCGTCCGACCTTCTCTTCGGCCTGCACGATGGCATCCACGGCGGAGCGAAGCCAGTTCGCGGCCGTCGGATTCGCGCCCGCGAATGCTTCGAGGGTTGGCAGTAAAGCCGAACCGCCGGATTTCACCAACGTCTTCCACGCCGCGGACGCGGCTTCATTGCCTTGCCCTTCCCTGCCGACGGATTTGATCTTGGCCAGCGAATCGGCCACCAGTGGTTTCTCGGCCGCGGCCGGGCCGGCCAACGCCGACGCCGCAACGAGACTCCAGAACATTCGACGCATGCGGATACTCCCCGGAGGTGCGAACGCCACTAGTTTCGGAAATCGCCTTCCGTCCGTCGAGGTCGGCAGTCGACAGGCCGCCCCTACAATGACTGTCTCACTCCTCCCCCAAGGAATTCGGACACATGGCCGCGACGCGAATCGAAACCGACACGATGGGCAAGATCGAGGTGCCGAGCGACCGGTACTACGGCGCGCAGACGGCGCGGTCGCTGATTCACTTTGCGATCGGCGACGACACGATGCCGCGGGCGGTGATTCGCGCGTTCGGCACACTCAAGAAGGCGGCCGCGCAGACGAACGCCGGACTCGGCCTGCTGCCCAAGGAGAAACTGGTCCTTGTGGAACTGGCCGCCGACGAAGTGATCGCTGGCAAGCTCGACGCGCATTTCCCCTTGCGCGTCTGGCAGACCGGTAGCGGCACGCAGACGAACATGAACGTCAACGAGGTGATCGCGAATCGCGCCATCCAGATGGCCGGCGGCGAAATGGGATCGAAGAAACCGATCCATCCGAACGACGACGTGAACATGTCCCAGTCGTCGAACGACACGTTCCCCACGGCGATGCACATCGCCGCCGCCGAGGAAGTCGTACACCGGTTGCTACCCAGTCTCTTGGAGCTTCGCCAGACGCTGAATCGCAAGGCCAAAGAATTCGCGCACATCGTCAAGATCGGCCGCACACACCTGATGGACGCCGTGCCGCTGACGCTGGGCCAGGAGTTCAGCGGGTATGTCGCGCAGATTGATTTCGCCCGAAAAGCGATCGAACAGACGTTGCCCGGGCTTTACGAACTGGCCCTTGGCGGCACGGCCGTCGGCACCGGTTTGAACGCCCACCCGGACTTCGCCGTCAAGGTGGCGGATCAGATCGCGGAGTTGACGAAGCTGCCATTTGTGACGGCACCGAACAAGTTCGCCGCGCTCGGTGGCCACGAGGCGATGGCATTTGCCAGCGGCTCGCTGAAGACGCTGGCGACGGCGCTCATGAAGATGGCCAACGACGTGCGCTGGCTGGCGTCCGGCCCGCGCTGCGGCCTCGGCGAAATCACCATCCCGGAGAACGAACCCGGTTCCTCCATCATGCCGGGCAAGGTCAACCCGACCCAGAGCGAAGCCATGACGATGGTCTGCGTGCAGGTGATGGGCAATGACGCGACGATCGGCTTCGCGGCGAGTCAGGGCAACTTCGAACTGAACGTCTTCAAGCCGGTCATCATCCACAATTTCCTGCACTCGGTGCGATTGCTGACCGACGCCTGCCACATGTTCAACGAGCACTGTGCCATTGGCATCGAGCCAAATGCGAAACAAATCGCGGCCCACTTGAACAACTCGCTGATGCTGGTGACCGCCATGAACCGGCACATCGGCTACGACGCCGCCGCGAAGATCGCCAAGACCGCCCATATCAACGGCACCACGCTTCGCGAGGAAGCGGTGAAACTGGCTCCGCCGCTCAAGGACGGGAGCGGAAACCTGACGGCCGAAAAGTTCGATCACATCGTGCGACCCGAAAAGATGACCATGCCGGGGACGGAATGAGCAAGACCGTATTCGTCACGGGTGCAACGGGGCTCGTGGGTTCGCGACTGGTAACCGCCCTGCGCGAGCGGGGCGACAATGTGCTCGCCCTCTCGCGCCGGTCAGGGCCGGACACGATCGAAGGCGATCCGTCCGTCCCCGGCCCGTGGCTCGACTTGCTGGACTCGTGCGATGCCGTCGTGCATCTGGCCGGCGAGAACATCTTCGCAGAGCGATGGTCGACATCGTTCATGAAGCGGATTCGCGACAGCCGCGTCGCGAGTACAGAGTTGATCTCCGAACGTCTGGCCAAGAGCGGTAACAAGTCTGTCGCGTTCATCTCGTGTTCGGCCATCGGCTACTACGGCGATCCGAAGACGGATTTCATGGCGAACGTCTGTCACGAATGGGAAGCCGCGGCCGACCGGGTACGATTCGCCGGGAACCGCGTCGTGCATCCGCGATTGGGTATCGTCCTGGACCCGAAGGGCGGGGCAATGACGAATCTCGTGCGGCCCTATCGGTTCTTCGTCGGCGGACGCATCGGGTCGGGGAAACAGATGGTGAGTTGGATCCACCACGAAGATCTGACGCGGCTGCTGATGTTCGCCATCGATTCGCCAAAACTCTTGGGGCCGGTGAACGCAACGGCACCGAACCCGGTGTCGAACGACGAACTCGGCCGCGCGATCGGCAAGGTGCTTGGCCGGCCACACTGGCTGCCCGTGCCGCGCTGGGCGCTGCGGATCGCGCTGGGGAAGATCGCGGATACTCTGGTCGGGGGAACGTGCGCCCTGCCGAAAGCGGCGCTCGAAGCGGGCTTTGAGTTCCGGTATCCCAGGATCGTCGAAGCCCTTCAGGAATTGCTGGGAAAGTCTATATCGTCCAATCGCAATGCCTGAGGTCTGGCACCCGCGAGAAGTCGGCGACGTTGCGTGTGACGACGACGAGATCGCGCGCCAGCGCGACGGCCGCGATGCGGAGGTCCATCGTGCCGATGCCGAGTTTCAGTTTCCTCAACCGTTCATTTTCGCCGGCCGCACGGATATCGAAGGAGACGAGGGGGAACGAACGAAAGAAATCGATGACGCGGAAGTGCAGGTCGTAAGCCGCGACGAGTTCCGCGGAATGGGTCGCGCGATTGATCAGGTTGTTGCAACCCTTCGATTGTTCCTGGTAACTCACGACCGACACGCCGACGTCACCCAAGTCCAACGCAACGATCTTGGATAGGATCGCGGCGGCCTGTGGGGACGCGGGGCGTTCCAGGATGCTGACGTGATCCGTGTCCAAGAGGAACTTCATCGTGGGCACCATTCTTCATCCGGTTCGGGAATCGGGTCTCCCCGCTTCCAACCGGTCGGTGCTTCTTTTCCCGTTTTCCGAAAGTACTGCCCGTACGCGACCATATCGTCGAACGCCTCCAACTGTTCGGGCGTCAATGGTTCGCGATCGGTCTCCCACCAATTCGAGTGCGGCTTCGCTGGTCCCATCTTGAGTTCGAGGATCGCCCGTTCGAGCGCTTCGACCCGCTGTTCCAGTGTCAGGTTTTCCATGATTCCCTCGGCTATTTCCCCAACTCCTCGTCCACGAGCTTCCGCACCACGTCGTTCGGTGCGCCCTTGTTGTTCTTCATCACGTGGCCGACGATCGCCATCTTCGCGGAGTCCTTGCCACCTTTGAAGTCTGCGACGGCCTTCGGGTTCGCCGCGATCGCGGCGATCGCGGCGGCACGCAGGGCCGACTCGTCGAACTCCTTGATGCCGACTTCCTTCTTCGCCGCCTCGACATCCAACCCCTTCTCCAGCACGACGGCGAAGACCGACAGGCGGTCCATCTTCGGCAGGCTTCCGGTCGCCTTGAGGAAAGTCGCGAACGCGGCGGGGCGGATGGGAAATTCTTCGATCTCCTCGTGCCGTTCGGTCAGGGCCGGGAAGACGAGATCGCTGAGGCGGTTCGCGGCCGTCTTGCCGTCGCCGGCGAGTTCCTTCGCGACCTCCTCAAAGTACGCCACCATCTTCCGCCCCTTGGACGATAGCACCTCGGCGTCGTAGAGCGAAAGGCCGTACTGCGATTGCAGACGTTGTCGCTGCGCCTGCGGAAGCTCGCCCATCGTCGCTTTCACAGCGTCGAGTTGTTCCTTCGACACGATCACCGGCACAAGGTCCGGCTCCGGGAAGTATCGGTAGTCGGCCGCCTCCTCCTTGTGGCGCTGCACCTCGGTGCGGCCCTTCGCGTCGTCCCAACCGGCGGTTGTCTTCAGGAGCTTGCCGATGCGATAGTTGACGGGGTCCTTCTGGAACTGCTCATACTGCCGTTTCGCTTCGTAGGTGATCGCCCGGCCGACGGCGCGGAAGCTGTTCAGGTTCTTGATCTCGACCAACGGCGTCGCGGCGTAGCCCTTCGGTTCGTCGGGCTTCGGAATGTGGACGTTCACGTTCGCGTCGCAACGCAGGCTGCCTTCCTGCATCTCGCAGTCCGAGACGGCCAGCTCGCGAAGCAAAAGCCGAATCTCTTCGAGGTACGCGATCGCTTCCTCCGGGCTGTTCATGTCGGGGTGCGAGACGATTTCCAGCAGCGGCGTGCCGGTGCGGTTCAGGTCGACGCGCGTGTCGCCGCCGCGGCCGCTCTCGTCGTGGATGTTCTTGCCGGCGTCCTCCTCGAGGTGCGCGCGGATGATGCCGACCTTCTTCGGGGTGTATCCCTTCTTCGGGTCGGGGTGCACGTTGATTTCGAGGAAGCCGTCGTGGCTGAACGGCAGTTCGTACTGGCTGATCTGATAGTTCTTCGGCAGGTCCGGATAGTAGTAGTTCTTGCGGTCCCATTTCGTGTAGCCCGGCTTCTCGCCGGGGTGCGACGCGATCGAACAGTTCAGCGCCAGCGCGGCCTTCAAGGACAGTTCGAATGCCTTGCGATTCATGACGGGCAGCGAGCCGGGCATTCCGAGGCAGACCGGGCAGACGGCCGAGTTCGGTGGCAGGCCGAACTTGTTCGGGCAACCGCAGAAGAGCTTGGTCTTCGTCAGCAACTGCACGTGGACTTCCAGCCCAATCACGATCTTATACGGCTCGGCCATGTCGGCTCCCGGGGACGATGCGGAGAGATGGGAAATTGTAGAGGATTGCGTTAGAATGCGGGAGTGACTTTGAGCGGAGTCGACTGCCATGCCGATTCACGACTGGACGCGGGTCGACGCGGAACTCTTCCACGCGTTCCATCACCGCTGGATCGATTCCATCTGCGATGCCCTCAACGGGGGAGTCTTACCCTCAAAAGATTACTTCGCCCTTCCCGAACAACGGATCAGTGGCCCGATCCCGGATGTCCTGACACTCCATCAATCGGAAGGGAATGGCGTTCCGACCAATGGATACTCGGCGACAGGCCTCGCCGTCGCGACTGCGCCGCCGCGGCTCCAGAAGAAGCACCAGCGCAAAGATTCCGGTTACGCTGCGAAGGCGAATCGCATTTCGATCAGGAACCATCGACACGGGAAAGTCGTCGCGGTCCTGGAGATCGTTTCTCCGGGGAACAAAGCCTCCTCGCACGAGTTTCGCGCGTTCGTCGAGAAGGCCCGCAATCTCATGGAGGAGGGCATCCACCTGGCCGTGATCGACCTCTTTCCGCCGACGCCGCGCGATCCCGACGGCATCCATTTCGCCATCTGGAACGATGTCGGGGTGGATGAGGAAGATGATCTGGAACGCCCCGTCGACAAGCCGTTGACCGTGGTCTCCTACGACGCCGGCGAAGACAGCACGGCGTATCTGGAGTATCTCGCGGTCGGCGATGCGTTGCCGGAGGCGCCGATCTTTCTCTCCCCCGGCCACTATGTCAACCTGCCTCTCGAGCCGACGTACGAGACGACGTGGCAACTGTTCCCGAACGTCCTCAAGCCGCTCTTGTCGCAGCCCACGTAATCTCCCGGCACACCTTTTACCGTAATCCCGCTTCCATCGCGGCGGCCAACTTCTCGAACGGTTCGCAGCCCACGGAGAGCCGGACGAGGCCCGGCGTGATCCCCTGCGCGAGCTTTTCCGCACTCGGGTCGAACCGGTGGCTCGTCGTGTCCGGGTGGCTGCAGGTCGTTTCGTGGTGCCCGAGCGACGGGCAAAACGGCACGGCCGGGGTCGCGCGCATCCAGCGGTTCACCGCGTCGCGGTCGGCCAGTTCGAAACAGAGCATGTTGCCAACGCCGTTGGGAAGCAATCGCTTTGCCAGTTCGTAATCGGGATGGTCCGTTTGGCCGGGGTGGACGACGCGTCGGACAGCCGGATGCGACGCGAGCCATGCGGCGATTTTCGTTGCGTTGTCATTCGCGGTCCGCATGCGCAGCTCCATCGTCGCCATGCCGCGCTGGACGAGCCAGCAGTCGAACGGGTTCGCCGCGAGGCCCCAGGTGCTGGTGGCGGAGGCAATCGGGGCAAGCAGCGCCGGGTTCGTTCCCGATACGAAGCCCATCGTCACATCACTGTGGCCGCCGATCATTTTGGTCAGCGACTCCATCACGAGGTCGGCACCGAACTCGTGCGGCCGACAGAGGACCGGCGATGCGAACGTGTTGTCCACGAACAGCCAAACGCCGGCGCGGTGGGCGAGTTCGGCCAGCGCCGGAAGGTCCGCGACGCGGCAGAGCGGATTCGAGATCGTTTCAACGAAGAGGATCTTCGTTGGCGCTTCGGCCAACGTTTGTGCGACGGCATCGAGGTCGTTCGAGTCGACCCAACTCGTCGTGATGCCGAACTTGGCGAATTCGGTTTGGAAGAGTTTCGTCGTCTTGCCGTAGATCCGGTTGCTGGAGATGATCCGGTCGCCCTTCGCCAGTAGTGCCAGCAGCGGCGCGGCGATCGCGCCCATACCGGTGCCCGTGACGACACCCCAGGCGGCGCGGTGGGCATCGCGGAGTTCATCCGCGAGGACGGTTGCGTTGGGGTGGCCGTCGCGGGCGTAGATGTATCCGGGCGCGGTGCCGCCGTAGATCGCATCGACGGCGTCGAGGTCCGGGATGCGGTAGACCGCCGAGAGGTGGATCGGCGGGGCCAGGGGCGTCGAAGGGCCGAAATCGGGTGTCATCCCGACATCTTATCGTTTGGAGAGAATCTCTTGCACGGCGAGCCAGAAGTTGGTCTTTTCGTCGCCGGTCGCGTCGCGAAGGCCGAGAGCGGCCGCCTTTACCTGCGCCGCGTCGTCGCCCATCGATTCCACGGTGCGGAAGTAGAGGTACCAGAGCGAGCCGGTACGCACGCCGTCGTCGTCGAAAACGTACATCGGTAGCCGGGCCGAGTCTCCGACCGTTTCGGCGAAGGTGCCGGCCGCGGATTTCAAACCCGCGGCATCGACGGGGATCGCGACGAACGCAAGGCCTTTTTTCTCGGCGAGATCCTTCGTGGCGGTGATGTCCCGTCCAACCGGATGAAGGTAGACGACCGTTTTATAACCGGTGCCGCGAAGCGTATCGAAGCCGTCCAACGTCGGCTTTCGACCGGTGGCGATCCGGTCGCGGACGACGGCGAAGCCCGGCAGGCCGGTCGGCGCTTTCGTCGGGTCGATCACCTTCGACGATTTCGAGTTCCCCGATGTCGATCCTTCCGGGATCGACAGCACCGGAGGTGGTTCACCCGGTTTCGTCCCGCCGATCGAAGGCGCTTCCAGAAGCGGGTCGGGATAAAGCGTTTCCCGCTGCGGACGGTATTGGCTTCCGCCCGGGCTGGAAGGAACCGTCGCGGGGGGCAGGGCGCTGTCACTCGGCAGCGGGCGCGTCGAGGGCAATCCCCCGGTCGGCGGCGGGATGAAGAGATCGTCGCGGGCACGGGGCGCCGGGTCGCTTCGACCGGCGCAAAGGCCGCGTTTGCAGATATGCCGGCAGCCGGTCGATCCCAGTAGGGTCGCCAGCAGGAGGCTCAGAATCGCCGTATGCCGTCTCATGGCCGTCGTCCTTCGCAGAATGCGCCACCTGAAGCATAGGTCAATCGAGTCGTTCGATGGGACGGATTCCGTCAGTTACCCGAAACCCGAACCGGTAAACTGCGCGATCTGTAGCGATTGTTCCATTGGATCGGACATCCACAACTTGAAACTGCATGATTCGACTTAACTTCCGTCGAGCAAAATCCCGCCGTTTCCCAGCCTTGCCAAATCCGTAAACTCTACCGGACGGCATTCTCCCTACGGATCGCGACCCATGAACGCACTCGATTTCTCAGGCAAGACGGCGCTGGTGTCCGGCGTCGGCGACAACCAGAGCTTCGCCTGGTACATCGCGAAGGCGCTGAGGGCGGCCGGGGCGAAGATCGTGCTGGCGGTGCATCCGCGCATGTACGGCATCGTGGACAGCATCCTGACGCGCGACGCCGACAAGGAATCGCGCCTGCTGCCCGACGGAAGCGAGTTCAAGGTCGAGGCGATGTACGCTTGTGACGCCAGCTACGACACGATGGACCAGGTGCCGGAGAAGGTGAAGGCCGACAAGCGCTACGCGAAGTTCAGCGACTACAGCATCAAGGGGACGATCGAAGCGGTCGGGCAGAAGTTCGGCGGCATCGACGTGCTCGTTCACTCGATCGCGTTCAGCCGCGAAATTACGAAGCCGATTATCGAGACGAGCCGCGAGGCGTATTCCGAGGCGCTCGGCATCAGCAGTTATTCACTCGTGAGCATGGTGCGGTATGCTGCGCCGTTCATGGCGAACCGGCCGGGCGGGGCGAGCGTGGTCGGTCTCACTTACATTGGTGGGGACCGTGTGATTCCGCATTACGGCGGCGGTATGAGCACGGCCAAGACCGCGCTGCAAATGGACGCGAAGCAACTGGCGTGGTTTGTCGGCGACCGGAACATCCGGGTGAATCTGATCTCGGCCGGCCCGTACGCCAGCCGGGCCGCGCGGGCCATCAATCCGGACTTCGACAAGCTCATCGACCACGCCGCCACGCACTCGCCCTTGCGCCGGCCGATCGGCCCCGAAGAAGTGGCCAACAGCACGCTTTACCTTTGCAGTCCGTTGGCGAGCGCCGTCACCGGTCAGATCTTGTATGTGGACTGCGGTTACAACGTCATGGGCACCTGAGGCCTATCGTTCTTCCAGCGGCGACCATTCGAGGACGTCGAACCGGCTGTGCGGCGATGTCTCCACCGATGCCATCGCTTCCGAATAAGCGTCCCAACAGGGTTCGATGACTTTGGCGAGGTCGGCGGGGCGCAGCACGCCCTGCTCGCGGCAGAAGAGCAGGTCGGTGATCTGCCCCTGCACCGATACCGACACCGCCTTGGGCAGCACCATCTTCACCGCGTTCGCGAACGTCGTGCCGGGTACGGTCGACGGCACGAGTACGTAGGTCTTTTCTTCCTGGCTCGGCCCCGGCATCTGAGGCACCGCGAGCTTGAGGTAATGCTGGATCCGTTCCGCGAGCGTTCCTTTTTTGGCCGCCTGGCTCGATAGCTCCACTTCGGTGACATCCTGCGCCGGCACGGCGTTCGCCAGGAACGCCGACGCCTGTTCGATCATTGGCACCAATAGCCCGCGATAGAGGTCGGAATTGGTGCGGCAGAGATCCACCAGGCCGCCTCGCGGTTCGATGACCAGGCGATCGAGCAGGTCGTGCAATCGGGCCAGTTCCTCGTCGGCGAGCGAGTTCAACAGGTTCGCGGCGGCGTGGTCCAGTTGGTCGTCGCCATCGGGCAGCACGACGCGCATGGTGTTCGAGAGTTGCAGCGTGGCCTGCACCGATTCTTCGGGGAGGTCATAGGCGAGGCTCAAACCGGCGGGCCGGGCGTTCGCGGCCGGCGACGGACTCGCATTCACCGTTCGGAGCATGGCATCGAGTTGATCGCGCGCCACGAGCACATTGCGCAGGTGATTCTCGAGTTTGACTGCAAGCCGGCGGTAGAACCGCGCGGCGGCATTCACCAGGTCTTCCTGCAATCGAATGTCGATCAGCTGTTTCAGCTTTTCGTGAAACGCTCGCAGGTGCCGCGCGGCATGATTGCCGAACAACTTGAATTTACCCGATTCCGTCTGACAGGCGGCCAGTGCCTGTTCGGCGGCCTCGCGTGCCCGATTGCGGCGCTCGACGAATTTGGCCAGTTCCTCCTCGCGAGCCGTCGCGGCCGCATTCATCGCCTCGATGATCTGTTCGAATGCAGTCGCCACCGCGAATAACCGCGGTCCGGAGATGGCGTGCAACGGTCGGATCAACTCGATCAGTTCGTTTTCCCACGCTTTGCTCGCGCCGCCAATGCCGCGATCAAGCATTCGGCTGACCCGGCCGCGGCGGTAGGGGCTGTCGTTTTCGTTCGACGGTTCCCAGCCAATCAATTCGCGAGCCTGCTCCCACGCAGCGGCCGACCAAGTCATCGATTCGTTGTTTTTGGCGGCCGAGTCGATCTGGTCGCCCAGGTCCGCGAACCATTTCCCGACGAACTCGGCGGGCAAGCCGACCTGCCGTGAGCGCGATTCCTGATGGATGAACCGTTGAATCTCTTCGGGCAGCAGCCGGGGATCGCCGAAAATGTCATCGACGACAAGCCGAGCGGCGTTGGGCGTTTCCGCCTGGTGAACGGTCGCCCAATTCTTGAGAAGGGCTATGCACAGCTGGCGCGCGGCGGAGCGGAGCAACAGCCCACGGGGGAACCAGACGCCGAAGGTGCCGAAGTTGCGGAACGGCGAGCGTCCCGGGGGCACCTTGCGGGCGCGGAATTCCTCGAGGCCGGTGCCGAGCGGCGAGGTCAGCTCGTGCGTGACGTAGCCGGAGAGGTGCGAGACCGTGTCGCGGTAGCCTTCCGGCGATCGCTGCGACATGGGGAGCAGGTAGGTGGCAGTGAAGGGGAGGCCGCGAGCCTCGAGTTTGGGTCCCGTGTCGCCACTGTACTGGGCGACATAGGGAACATCGGGATCGGCGTAGTGGTTGAATTCCGAGAGAGTGGCGTAGGTGTTCGCCAGTTCGGCCGGAGGCGAACAAGGGTCTTCGGGCGAACCGCAGAAGATGAATGCCGTGACCGGGGCGTCGGCCATGTTGAACTTGGCCAGTACGCGGCGAACCGAATGGCCGAGGTCGAGGAGAAACCCGCTGCTTCCGCCGGAGGCGCTCGCGAAGACATAGATCGTCGGAGCCTTGGCGCGCGGCGTGAGGCCGGTCTGGTCGGCGGACTGCTTGACCGCTTCCGGGTGGATCGCGGTCTGGATCTCCGACTTCAGCCGCGAAGTCACTTTGAGGTAATTGTCGCAGAACGCCAGTCGACCGAGCGCCCGCGAGCCTTCCGGCAGCAGGGACCGCGGCATCGCGTACAGCTTTTCGCGGGGCATCCACTCCAGGATCGGATCGAGGTGCTTCCGCCGGTAGTTGTTCACCGGCTGCAACGGCAGCGTCACGAGTTGCTCGGGCAGGATCGCCGCGTCCGACTTGTCGGCAAGCAGCTTGCCGGACGACTCCGGATCGATGTCGAGGTAGAGGAATCGAAAGCTCGGCACCTGGTGCAGGTCGCCGACGCGATCGAGGAGCCGGCAACGGATCTGTTGCAAGGCGCGACGACCAAATCCGCCAACGCCGATCAGGATCGCCGGTTTTAGGATGCCGGCCTCGAGCCGCGAGACCGTCAGCGTCGGGTGAGGATCGTTCTTGGCGAGCACCGATACCGGCAGGGTCGGCGGCGGCGTGTCTCGCAGCGTGCGAGGCCGGGGCGTCTGGTGCCCGGCGGGCCGCGGTGTACGGATCAACGGCGAACCATCGACCGACGCGGCGATCAAGGCGTTGATGAATTCACAACAACTCGCGTATCGTTCATCGGGATTTTTGGCCAGCGCCCGCGCGACGATCGGTCGATCGCTTGGCGGAAGCAGGCTCAGGTCCGGCTTCTCCGACATATGCTGAAGCGCAAGTTGCCGGATGTTCTTCCCGTTGAACGGCTTCGTCCCTGTCAGCAGATCGACGTAGACGATCGCCAAACTGTATTGGTCCGAATGCTTGGAGATCTTGTTCGCGAAGGTCTCGGGCGCCGCGTAGACCGGCGTCACGCCCGCCATCAGGCCGGACGAACTGTGCCGCTCCAGGTGCTTGACCAGCCCGAAGTCCGCCACTTTCACCCGATCTCCGACGAGGAAGAGATTCTTCGGTTTCACGTCCAGGTGCTGGAGGGCGTGCTTCTCGATGAGGAAGTCCAACCCCTCGGCCGCGTCCGCGAGGTAGCCCAGCAGCACCTCGCGCGGGATGCCCGGCTCGCCGGCCTGGTTGCGTTCCACAAAGACGTCGTGAAGACTCTTTTCCGCCAGCTCCATCAGGATCAGCAGTTCGCCGTGGATGTTGTCGATGCGCTCGATCGACACCACGAACGGATGGCGGACCTCCTTCATCCGGCCGAGCGCCTTCAACTCCTGTTCGGCCTTGGCGGCGTCGCCGTCCAGCGAGTCGAGGTTGCCGAAGACGAACTTGATGGCCTTGTGCAGGCCGCCGGGCGCGGAGCATTTCCAGACCTCGCCGAAGCCGCCGCTGCCGATCGGCACGATCAGCTCGTAGCCCGGAAGGACCTCATCGCCCGGTTCGCGAAGACCAATCATGGACGCAGTTCCGTAATAACCGTTGGAAGCGCGGCGCTGGGGACTTGCGACGAAAGCGCAATTTCGTCACGCAAGGGTAGGTCATGCCGCCCGATCCGTCCAATCGGTTGCGCGTGATTGCCAGCTTCGGCGGATACGTGAGATTTCATCCGTCGGGCGAACTTCGTCCGGCACGGATGCCGGATTGCCGATGGCGCCTAAAGTAGGTCCATCCCAAAGGAGACCGACCATGCAAGGCCGCCAAGACGTGATCGACGGGCTGAACCGCGCCCTCACCATCGAGCTGACCGCGATCAACCAATACTTCTGCCAGTCCAAGATGTGCAAGAACTGGGGCTTCATGAAGCTCGCTGGCAAGCATTACGAAGAATCGATTGGCGAGATGAAGCACGCCGACAAGATTATCGAACGCATCCTGTTCCTCGACGGCGTGCCGGAGATCGCCCGCTACGACGTCATCCGCGTTGGCTCGAACGTGCAGGAACAGTTCGAGAACGACCTCAAGCTCGAGTCGGGTGGCGTGGCCGCTTACAACGAACTCGTCGACCTCTGCATCAAGGTCAAGGACAACGGCACGCACAAACTCGCCCTCGAGATTCTGGAAGAATCCGAGGAACATGTCGACTGGCTGGAAACGCAGTTGAACCTGATCAAGACGATCGGACTGGAACGCTACTTGGCCGAGCACATGTTCGGCGACGACGACGGCGAGTAAACCGCGAGGTACTGCCGCAGCTCGCGATGGCAGCAGGTGCAGCCGTCGCCGGCTCCGGTGGCAGCCTTCACTTCGTCGATCGTGGTCAGGCCGATGGTGCGGATCGACGTGACAATGTCGTGTTCGGTGATCTTCAAGCAGCGGCAGACGAGCCGATCGCCACAGCTGCCAACGGACGGGCACGATTGGCAGACGCCAACGCAGTCTTCGGTTTCGACGGTGATGGAGGTCAGAGTGGTCATGGCAATGTGCCACTGGCGGGGTGAGATTCCGTCTCACTAAGAATCGTACCGGTCCAGTGCGACTTCGTCAAGAAATTCTCTGGGAATAATCCTTATTCCGCCAGTCAACTATTTCGCCTCGCTTGTCTCCCCGGCGATTCCCGTTCGACTACATCAATTTCATTCCTCTCTCGCTTTTTTTGGAGGATGGTGATTCATGAATTTCCGTATGTTCCGCAGACTCTTCGCGATTGGGGTTCTGGCCGCGCTCGGCGAAACCGCCGGTGCCGGCGATGACACCCGATTGCTGTCAATGCCCGCCGTCAGCGCCAAGAAGATCGCCTTCGTCTATGGCGAAGACCTCTGGACCGCCGACCCGGACGGGAAGAACGCCAAGCGCCTGACGACCGACATGGGTATCGAAGCCTATCCGGTCTTTTCGCCGGACGGCTTGATCCTCGCGTTCAGTGCCCAGTACGACGGCAATACCGACGTCTACACGATCCCCGTCGAGGGCGGCTCGCCGACGCGGCTGACGTACCACCCCGGCCCCGACACCGTCCGCGGCTTCACGCCCAAGGGCGACGCGATCCTGTTTTCCTCGAACCGGAACGTCCACACGAACCGGCACACCCAGCTCTTCACCGTCCCACTCGCGGGCGGCATGCCGACTCAACTGCCGATCCCGTGGGGCTTCGAGGCCTGCTACTCGCCGGACGGAAAGTACATCGCCTACACGATGGTTCGCGACGCCACGCCGCAGTGGAAACACTATCGCGGCGGCACCCACAGCCGGATCTGGATTTACGATGTGGCCACGCACGACGTGGTCGAGATTCCGCAGGTCGCCGGCCGCTGCAACGACCTCGACCCGAACTGGGTCGGCGACACGATCTACTTCCGGTCCGACCGCGCGGGCGAGTACAACGTGTTCTCGTTCAAACCAAACGGTAAGAAGCCGGTCGTGGAGGACGTCAAGCAACTCACCGAGTTCAAGGATTTCCCGGTCCTCGACATCAACCACGGCGACGGCAAGCTGATCCTCGAACAGGCCGGCTGGCTGCACCTGCTGAAGCCGGGCGAGACTTCGCCGACGCGGCTGAAGATCGCGACCGCGACGGATGCGCCCGAGGCCCGCGCCCGATTCGTAAAGGGAGCTAAGTACGTGCGCGACGCGTCCGTGTCGCCGAGCGGCTCGCGCGCCGTCGTGGAGTTCCGCGGTGAGATCGTCACTGTTCCCGCGGAGAAGGGGGACCCGCGCTACCTGACCAGCACGCCGGGCGTCCACGAACGCGCGCCGAGCTGGTCGCCGGACGGTAAGACCGTCGCCTACTTCTCGGACGAAGGCGGCGAGTATCAACTCGTGCTCGTGCCGCAGACCGGCAAAGGCGAGGCGAAGAAGGTCAAGCTGACGGGCGGTGGCTTCTACTACGGCTCCGTCTGGTCCCGCGATTCCAAGAAGCTGCTCTACATCGACAACGCCCTTTCGATGTACTGGGTCGACGTCGCCACCGGCGCGATCAAGAAGGTCGTGACGGCGAACGACGGCGGCAGCCGCGGGATCTTCCACTCCGCCTGGTCGCCGGACGACAAGTGGATCGCCTATTCGATGGACACGCCGGCCAAGGTGTCGCGCGTGTTCGTCTACTCGCTCGAGCAGGACAAGTCGTTCCCGATCACCGATGGCCTCAGCGAAGCGAGTGGTCCCGTCTTCGATGCGAACGGGAAGTACCTGTATTTCACGTCGTCGAACGACACCGGCATGAGCAAGCACGGCTTCTCGCAGTCGGCCTCCGACTCGCGCCCGCCGCGCTACGGTGTCTACATGGCCGTGCTGCAGAAGGGCACGCCGTCACCGTTCTTGAAGGAGAGCGACGAGGAGAAAGGCCCGCAACCGATGGGCGGTGCGGGTGGCCCTGGTCGGCGTCCGACGCGGGAGCCGCGCGAGGAGCCGAAGGAGGGCGAGCCGAAAAAAGACGACGCCAAGCCGGAGCCGAAGGAGAAGCCGGCCGAGAAGTTCACCATCGACTTCGACGGAATCGACCAGCGGATCCTCGCGCTGCCGATGCCGTCGGGCAACTATGGCAGCCTCCAGGCCGGTCAGCCGAACCAGCTCTTCATGCTGGCGCGGTCCGACGAAGGCGGCGGTCGTGGCGGATTTGGCGGCGGCGGAACGGTTATGAAGTTCGATGTGGAATCCCGGAAGTCCTCGACTGTCGCCTCCGGCGTGCGGTCCTTCGAGCTGACGCCCGACGGCCGCAAGATGCTCTACCGCCAGGGAGACGACTGGTACATCGCCAGCACGGGCGGCGGGGGCGGCGGCGCTCCGACGGGGCTGAGCTTCGGCGGCGGCCGCCGCGGCGGATCGGCTCCGACACCGGCACCGACGGAATCGTCGGGCGGCGCGAGCGGTCAGAAGCTGAACCTCGAAGCCATCGAAGTGAAGATCGACCCGCGAGCCGAGTGGAAGCAGATCCTGCACGAAGCCTGGCGCGTGAACCGCGATTTCTTCTACGACCCCAACATGCACGGCGCCGACTGGCCGGCGATCAAGAAGAAGTACGAGCCGTTCCTTGAGCACGTCAACAACGGCGGCGACCTCTACAAGGTGATCCGTTGGATGCTCTCGGAACTCGCCGTCGGCCACAGCTACACGACGCCGGGGGAACGGCTCAACGAGAAGAAGACCGTCGGCGGGGGCCTGCTCGGCGCCGACTACGAGATCGCCGACGGGCGCTATCGCTTCAAGAAGATCTACAGCGGCCTGAACTTCACCTCCGAACTTCGCTCGCCGCTGACCGCGCCGGGCGTGAACGTGAAGGAAGGCGAGTTCCTGCTGGCCGTGCGCGGCGTGGATCTCAAACCGCCGACCGAGATCTTCTCGCTCTTCGAGAACGCGGCCGGGAAGAGTATTGAACTGACGGTCGGGCCGACCGCCGACGGCAAGAACAGCCGGGTGGTCACGGTCGAACCGCTCGGTAACGAACTCGCCCTCCGCAATCGCGAGTGGATCGAAGGCAACCTCCGCAAGGTCGAGAAGGCGACCGGCGGCAAGGTCGGCTACGTCTACGTGCCCGACACGGCGGGGCAGGGGGTCGCGTACTTCAAGCGCTACTTCTTCCCGCAGGTGGACAAGGACGCGCTCATCATCGACGAGCGCTACAACAGTGGCGGGCAGATCGCCGACTATTACATCGACATCCTCCGCCGGCCGTTTGCGTCGTACTGGGCGCCACGCTACGGCACCGAGTGGCGCTCTCCGAGCGCGGCGGTCTTTGGGCCGAAGGTGATGATCGCCGACGAGGGTGCCGGCTCGGGCGGCGACATGCTGCCGTACATGTTCAAGAAGTTCAAACTCGGCCCCGTGGTCGGCAAGCGCACTTGGGGCGGCCTCGTCGGCATCAGCGGCTATCCGACGCTGATGGACGGCGGCACCGTCACCGCGCCGAGTTTCGCCATCTGGACGCCGGAGGAGGGCTTCACCGTCGAGAACGAGGGCGTCGCCCCGGACTACGACGTGGACATGCTGCCGAAGGACGTGATCGCCGGGAAGGACCCGCAACTGGAGAAGGCGATCGAGCTGGCGCTCGAGGCGCTGAAGAAGGAGCCGCGGAAGGAGTTCAAGCGGCCGGAGTACCCGAAGCGGGCGAAGTGAATGTGTGGTGATTCGTATGCCCGCGGACGTTCGTCCGCGGGCTTCTTTTTACGCTCGATCGGGGTCATGATCTCGCGTTATCGAATGTCCAGGCAGCAGCCCGAACCGGGGCCGCCGGCGACGATCGGCAGGATGCGGCGATCGAAGGGGAGTTTGAGGTATTCGGCGCGGTCGTAGTCGACCTTGCCGTTCTGGACCGTGTGCGTGACGTGCGTGGCGTGCTCGAACGGATCGCCGTCGAAGAGCACGAGATCGGCGATCTTGCCAGCTTCGAGGCTACCGTAGTCCTTGTCGATGCCGAGCAGTTTGGCGGCGTCGATCGTGATCGCCTGGAGCGCGCCGTCGTGGCCGAGGCCGTTCGCGGCCGCCATCGCGGCCTCGTGGCGCAGGTTCCGCTGCTTCGGCACATACCCCTCGTAGCTCGTGCACAGGGTCACGTTCACACCCTTCGATTTCAGGTAGGCCGCGTTCGCGAGCATCGTATGGCGCGTCTCCATGCTGCCGCCGGGCCGTTGTGTCGCCGGGTGGACGATCACCGGCACCTTCCGCTTCGCGATCTCGTCGGCGACGAGGTGGGCGTCGGTGGCGAGGACGAGGACGGGCGTGAGTTGGAACTCGTCGGCGATGCGCAGCGCGGTGAGGATGTCATCGGCGCGGTGGGCGGCGAAGTAGACGGGGGCTTTGCCCTCGAGCGCGGGGAGCAGGGCTTCGAGCTTGGCGTTCTGCCCGGCGACGAACGTCGCCGGGTTTGCCTTTTTCTGTTTGTAGTTCTGGGCGTCGGAAAAGGCTTTGCGAACAAGTGCTGCGACGCCCATGCGGGTCTTCGGGCCTTTCTCCTTGAACGCGTCCTTCGGCGCTTCGCCAAGGTTGACGAGCAAGCCCGTCTCGGCCTTCAGCGCCGCCGCGTCGACGGTGCGGCCGTTGGTGCGGAACACGCCGCCGCGACCGGCGAGGATCGCGGCGCGGCCGGGCGTGGCGTGCACGACCGTCACGCCGTTGGCGCGCAGGAATTCCATCATCGGCTCGGTGGCGTGGAACCCGTCGTAGGCACGCAGGTCGGCCTGGTTCGGGTCGCTGGTCTCGTCCTGGTCCTGATCGGCCGGGATGTTCCATGATCCGCTGAGGCCGGCCGTGGTATGCGCGTCGATGAGGCCGGGCGTCACTTCCGCGACGCGAAGGAACGTCTCCGCAACAAAGTTCTGCCGGAAATCCGCCCGAGGCCCGACGAACTGAATGCGACCATCGACGGCGTACAGGACTCCGTTCTCGATTGTCTTCTCGCCGGTCCGGATTCGCCCCGCGTGAACGAGCAGGCTCCCTTTCGCGGGCGCGATGCGCGGCATCGGACTCGGAGCGGGCACGGCCGCCCGCGCGAGGGGAACGGCGGGTTCGTTCGGCGGCAGCTTGGTCCCGTTCGCGAGCCAGTGCCCGCCGTCGCGATACGCGCGATCGATCTCGTTTCCGGCGTCGAAGACTTTCTTTCCGTCGATCCAGGTCTCGCGCACCTTCGTGTAGGTGCTAAACGGCGGGCCGGAGAGGATCACGAAGTCGGCGTCCTTGCCCGCTTCGAGCGAGCCAAGGCGGTGGTCGAGGTGCATCGCCTTCGCCGGTGTGATGGTCAGCGTCTTGAGGGCGGCCGATTCGCTCATGCCGCCGCGCAGGGCAATCGCGCCCGTCGGCAGGATGAAGCGCGATTCGGTGATCGAGTCGTCGGTGTTCACGCACACGGGCACGCCGGCCTTCTCCAGAATCGCGGCGTTCTCCTCCAACAGGCCCATCACCTCCGCCTTGCCGCCGGGGCTGTCCACGAGCGTCAGCGAAACGGGGATCTTCCGCTTCGCCAACTCGTCCGCAACGCGGTAGCCTTCGGTCGCGTGTTGCAGGACGATTTCAAAGCCGAACTCCTCGGCGATGCGCACGGCGGTCATCAGGTCGTCGGCACGGTGGCAGTGGAAGTGCACGGTCCGCTTCTTCTCCAGCACTTCGACGAGCGGTTCCAAACTCAAATCACGATCCGGCTTCTTCTCGCCCTTCATCTTCTCCATGTACTCGCGCGCCTTCACGAATTGCTCGCGTTGGAGCGCCGCGATCTTCATCCGTGTGAACGGCGCCTGCCCGCGACGGCCGTAGCCCTTGGGGTTCTCGCCGTTGGCCATCTTCAATCCGCCCAGCACGTCGACGCCATCGGCGCGCTTCCCGACGATGCGCATCTGCTCCACCGTGGTGCCGCGATACTTCACGTAAAGCGTCTGCCCGCCGATGACGTTGCCGCTGCCGGGCATGACGTTCGCGGTGGTAATGCCGCCGGCGAGCGCCATGCGGATGCCGGGGTCGTTCGGGTCGATGGCGTCGAGCGCGCGGCCGGCGGTCTGCACGGGGCCGCTCATCTCGTTGCCGTCGGAGTGGGCCGGCACGGCGGGCTTCGGGTAGATGCCAACGTGGGAGTGCGTATCGACGATGCCGGGGATGATGACGGCGCCGTTCAGATCGACGATCTTCGCGTCGGCCGGTACGCCCGCGGCGGGGCCGACCGACACGATCTTGCCCTCGCGAACGACGAGGACGCCGCGCGGGATCGGTTCGCCGGCGGCGGTGTGGATCGTGGCGTTCACGAACGCGATCGGCGCCTGGGCGCGGGCCGTGCCAGGAACGAGCAACAACCCGAAGACGATCAGAATGCGATGCATGGATCAAGTCCTGAAGGAGTCCGATTCCGCAAGGGTAAGCGGTTGCTTTCCCGTCGGCCAGAGTTAAGATGCGACGGTGGAAACATCTTGCTCCGCTTGCAATACCACTGGGAGGGACTCGCGATGAGCTTCAAGATGCAACGCGTGCACGTCTATCACGCGGAAGTCGAGGACAAGCCGGGCGGGATCGCGGCGAAACTGAAGACGCTGGCCGAAGCCGGGGCGCACCTGGAATACGTCTATAGCCAGCGCTCGGCGTCGAAGCCCGGCATCGGCGAACTGTACGTGGCCCCGCTGAGCGGCACGAACGAACTCAAGGCCGCCAAGGCCGCCGGCCTGCACGAAGTGCCCGAACCGTTCGTCTTCCGCGTCGAGGGCGACGACCGCGCCGGCCTCAGCGGCAAGCTCACGCAAGCCTGGGAGATGGCCGGCATCAACCTCCACGGCCTCGTCATGAGCGTCCTCCACGGTCGCTTCATCGGCTACGTCACTTTCGACACGGCCGCCGACGGCAACCGCGCCGCCACCATCCTCGCCGAACTTGGCACCAGCGAAGCGCACGCCACGCCCCCCGGCCGCAACGGCGCCAAGATGTGATGCGATAGCCGGATCGTTCGTTTCTCCACCGCCGGCACCCGCCGGCGGTTGTCGTTTCCGGAGGTGCCAGCCAGACCTCTGGCGCGAGATTCCGTTGGCATCCCGGCCGTCCCACGTGATAATGCAGCGTGTTCCCCGGAGCCGACGCCCATGCCGGACGAGAACCGCACCGCCGCCGCCACGCCGGAACAACTGAAGCGCTCGGCCGAACTCAGCGCGAACGCGTCGTACGATGCCCCTCGCTCGCTCACCGATCGCTACGAGCTGCGGGAACTGCTCGCCAAGGGCGGCATGGGGGCCGTCCATTCGGCGTGGGACAAGGCCTTCGACCGCGCCGTCGCCGTCAAACTCATCCACGACCACCTCATTGGCGAGCCGGCCATCAAGCGGTTCCGACACGAAGCCCGCATCGCCGGGCAGCTCCAGCACCCGAACATCCCGCCCGTCTACGACCTCGGCAAGTTCGATGGCGATAAGCCCTATCTCGCGATGAAGCTCGTGAAGGGCCGCACGCTCGACGACCACATCAAGCAGCCCGGCGGCGACACGCCGAACCTCGTGGCCGTGTTCGAAGCGATCGCCCAGGCCATCGGCTACGCCCACAGCCGTGGCGTGATCCACCGCGATCTGAAGCCGCAGAACGTGATGGTCGGCGCGTTTGGCGAAGTGCAGGTGATGGACTGGGGCCTGGCCAAAGTGCAATCGAACGAACGCCCGCGACCAGTCGAAGGGCGTCTGCCCTCCGAACATTCGTCCACCGTAGCGGACGGCGTCGCCGATCCTGACGCGACGACCGGCTACGGCACGCGCATCGGCGCGCCCGACACCGCCGACGATTCCCGCACCTCCGCCGGCAGCATCCTCGGCTCGCCGGCGTACATGCCGCCCGAGCAGGCCCGCGGCGAGGTCGACCGGATCACCGAACGCTCGGATGTCTTCGGATTGGGCGCGATCCTCTGCACGATCCTGACGGGCCAATCCGTCTTCGGCAGCGGCTCCGCGGAGCAGGCCCGACGCAAAGCCGCCGCCGGCGACGTGACTGACGCTTTCGCGCGACTGGAAGCGAGCGCGGCCGAACCAGAGTTGATCGCACTGGCGAAGCGCTGCCTTGCGCCGGACCCGGCCGACCGCTTCGCCAACGGCACCGAGGTGGCGAACGAGACCGCACGCATCCGCGCCGAGGCAGACGAGCGGGCGAAGCAGGCGGAGTTGGACCGGACAAAGGCGGAAGCCGACGCCCACGCCCAGCGTAAGCGTCGGAAGGTACTGACATGGAGCGCGGCGATTGTCTTCGTTGTGTTGGTGGCCGGTATGATTGGTACGGGCGTGGGAATGTATCGCGCAGATCAGGCCCGCCAGACTGCCACGGCGAAGACCAAGGAAGTGAAAGATACGC
The DNA here is from genome assembly GCA_019636445.1 of Gemmataceae bacterium. Taxonomy (GTDB): domain Bacteria; phylum Planctomycetota; class Planctomycetia; order Gemmatales; family Gemmataceae; genus Limnoglobus. The sequence continues at coordinate 84,801 of JAHBXO010000009.1, forward strand.
TCGCGGTCGTGCAGCAGCGGACCAAACTGGCCATGGACGCCTACGGCGATTTCGTCTTCGGCATTCAGAATCAACTGGAGAATCGCCCCGGTACCCAGGACCTGCGGAAAACGCTTCTGGAGAACGCCCGCACGGGCCTCGCGAAGATCTTGACCGACGCCCGCAAGCTGGGGCACCCGGACGAAACACTGGTGGCGAGTCAGTTCCTGATGGGCGATGTGGAATTACAACTCGGAAACACCCCAGCTGCGATGGCAGAGTATCAGGTTGGCCACGACTTGGTCAAAGGGTTGTCGGATGTCGACCCGCAGAACCACCGATTGCAACGCGATCTGAGCGTCAGCTACAACAAACTCGGCGACGCTAGCCTGCGACTTGGGCGGACGGCCGAAGCGATGAGCTTCTATCGCCAATCCCTCGCCATCACCGAACGACTCGCCGCGGCCAACCCGAACGATACCGAGGCCCAACGCGATCTGGGTGTCAATTACAACAAGCTCGGAAATGTGTCCTTACAACAGGGCCTGCCGGCCGAGGCAGCGGTTTACTATCGACAGTACAAAGCATTGACCGAACGGCTCGCCGCCAGCGACCCGAAGAACGCCGTCATTCAACGTGACCTGAGCTACAGCTACAACAATCTTGGCGATGTGACGTTACAACTCGGTCAGTCTGCCGATGCGGCCAACTTTTTCCAGAAATCCGTCGACGAGCGGGAACGACTTGTCGCCGCCGACCCGGAGAACACCGGGGCTCAGCGCGATCTCAGCGTCGGCTACGATAAACTCGGTGATGTGACCTTGCAACTCGGAAAGCCGGCCGAAGCGGCGGCCTTCTATCGTCGATCCCTCGCAATCGACGAACGCCTTGCCGCCGCCGATCCGAAGAATGCCGGGCATCAACGCGACCTGAGCATTAGCTACAACAAACTCGGCGAAGCGACCTTGCAACTCGGAAAGCCGGTCGAAGCCGCGGCCTTATTTCGCCAATCTCTTGCCCTCGACGAACGTCTCGCCGCTGCCGACCCGAAGAACACGGGACTTCAGCGCGACTTGAGCGTCAGTTACGACAAACTTGGAGACGTGACGCTCCAGTTAGGTCAGCCGGCAGAAGCGGCAACCTACTACCGGCAATCCCTCGCCCTGTTCGAACGACTCGCCGTCGCCGATCCGAACGACGCTGTGGCCCAGCGCGACCTGAGTGTCGGCTACGACAAACTGGGCGACGCGAACTTACAGCTTGGCCAATCGGCCGAAGCGGCGAACTTGTTCCGCAAATCCCTCGCGGTAAGGGAACGAATCGCGGCCGCCGACCCGAAGAACGCCGTGGCCCAACGGGATTTGAGCGTCAGTAGCGAAAAGCTCGGCGACGTATTCTTGCAACTCGGCCAGCCCGTCGAATCGATGACGTTCTACCGCCAATCCCTGGCCGTTCGGCAACGGATCGCCGAGGCCGACCCGAAGAATACCCAAGCCCACACGGACCTGTTCGTGAGCTTCTTCAAGATAGGGAACGCGGAGAAGGCGCGACACGAATATGCGAACGCTGCCGTTTGGTTTGAAAAAGGTCGTAAGCAACTCCTGCCCTGGCATCAAAAGAAACTGTTGGTCGGACAATTCCAGAATGCCGTCCTGATCGTGGAAACGGATATTTCCGAGTGCCGCGATGCGGAAAAAGTCATCGCGGACCCGGATTTCGCATACACCCGGGCACGGGCTCAGATTCCGGGGCTGGTGGCCACCCGCGTCAAGGCTCAGCTGCATAGGAATATGCCGACCGAAGCAGTGGCGACGGCGAAGCGATTCGTATCGTGGGCGGAGACGCAAGAAGAGTTGCGCGAAGGGAAACGATACGAGGCCGCAAGACTGTTCGCGCTTTGCGCGGCTGCTGCCCAAGACGACCGGGATCTCCTGATTGCTGAGACTATCGCGCTCTTGAGGAATACAAGACCGAGTACTCGTTTTGTCCCGGAGTGGATCGCTCGGATCAGGGAGGAGGCGGACTTCGACGGCATCCGCACGCACTCGAAGTTCGCGGCGTTCCTGAGGGAGTTGGAGGCACCGCGCGAGGCGGCGCCGGCGGCGCGGGAGCGAGTGTACAAATAATCATTATACCATGCGCCGGGCAATGCCGATGTCGTGTTGGGGATTTTCCTCCAATCTTCATCGATTCCGGCCATAAACCGTCTTTCCGCGGAGGGGTGGCGCAGTCGCGGCGGAATGACCCGGGCGGCAATCGCGATGTGCCGGAGTGCTCTCGAATCGTTAATTTTCCATTTCGCGCGGCCCGGTTCCGAGCCGATTGGGGCCTCTCCCGAAATACGACCATGGGCACACCCTCCGAACAACTGTTCCTCGACGCCCGCACCGGCGACCCGCACGCGCTCGGCCGGCTGCTGGACGCTTACCGCCAGTACCTGACGCTGCTGGCCCGCATGCAGATCGACCGCACGCTGCGCATCAAGCTCGACGCGTCCGACGTTGTGCAGGAGACGTTCCTCGAAGCCCACCGCGACTTCACCCAGTTCCGCGGCTCTTCGCGCGGCGAACTGGTCGCCTGGCTCCGGCAGATCCTCGCACGCAACCTGGCGAACCAGGTCCGCCATTATCGCGGCACGAAGCGCCGCGACCTGCGGCTGGAGCGCCACCTTGGCCTGGCGGTCGACCGCTCGTCCGAGCACCTCGCGGAGCAGGTCGTCTTCCCCGGCGCGTCGCCGAGCCACGAGGCGGCGCGCGGCGAGGCGGCGGTCGTGCTCGCGAACGCCCTCGGCCAGCTTCCCGACGACTATCGGGACGCGCTCGTTCTCCGTAATCTGGAAGAGTTGTCGTTCCCCGAAGTGGCCGAGCGGATGGGCCGCAGCGTGGACAGTGTGAAGAAGCTCTGGGCGCGCGGCCTGGCCCAACTCCGCAAACTCATGACCGAAACACCATGAACGCCGCCTCCGAACCGATCGCGGTCGACTCCGCGCACGAGGACCCCGAAGTGGTCCGCGTGCTGGAGTGGTACCTCGCGGAGATGGAGGCCGGCCGCACGCCGGACCGCGACCGTATCCTGCGCGAGCATCCACGCATCGCGGGCGAACTGGCGGACTGCCTCGACGGGCTGGACTTCCTGCGGCAAAGCGCGGAGCCGGAGCGCCGGCTCGGGCGCTATCGACTCGTGCGCGAGATCGGCCGCGGCGGCATGGGTACCGTCTACGAGGCCGAAGAGGCGGGTACCGCGCGGCGCGTGGCGGTGAAGGTGCTGCCGGTCGTCGCCGAAGGCGATCCCGAGTTGAAGCGATTCCACCACGAGATCCGCGCCGCGTCCGCGCTCGATCACCCGCACATCGTGCCGTTGGAATCGGTCGGCGAGGAGAACGGCACGCACTTCTTCGCCATGAAATTGATCGACGGCGGCTCATTGGCCGATTGGCTCGTGCGCGGCGCCGCTTCGACACGCCCGCGCCGCGCGGAGGCGACCTCCTGGCCGCGCGAACCTTCGCTCCGCTCCGCCGATGCTACCATCTCGTACCACGAACCCCCGCGCGATCCGCGCACGTTGGCGCGGCTGGCCGAACAGGCCGCCGACGGCCTCGCCCACGCCCACGCGCAGGGCATCGTCCACCGGGACGTGAAACCCGCCAACCTCCTGCTCGACTCCGATGGCAAGCTCTGGATTGCCGACTTCGGCCTCGCGTTCGTCCCCGGCGCGACCCGCCTCACACGCTCCTCCGCCCTCGTCGGCACGCTCCGCTATATGGCCCCCGAGCAGGTCGAACCCCGCCGCGGTGCCGTCGACCACCGCGTCGACCAGTACGGCCTCGGCGCGACGCTTTACGAGCTCCTCACCGGCCGGCCGCTCTTCGACGACGCCGATCGCGGCTCCCTGATCGCGAAGATCCTGTCCGTCGAACCGACTTCACCGCGACGACTCGATCCCGCGATCCCCTTCGATCTCGAGACGATTGTGCTGACGCTGATCGCCAAAGATCCGGCAAAGCGCTATCCCGCGATGTGCGCCGTGGCCGACGACCTGCGCCGCTGGCTCGAGGGTCGGCCGATCCACGCGTGCCGCCCCTCGTTCCGTGAACGCGCCGGATCGTGGCTCGCCCGGCACCGCCGCGTTGCGGGAACGCTAGCTGCCGTCGGCATCGGAGCCGCGATTCTGCTCGTCGGCAATCAGCTTCGACTGCAACGGGAACGGGACCGCACGCAATCCGAACGCGAGGCCGCCCGCGCCGCCGTCGACGATTTCTGGACGACCTATTCGGAAACGGTCCTCGACCGGATACCGGAGCGCGACCCGCGAGCGCGGGAACTGCTGGAGAAAGCACTCGCCTATTATTCCCGGCTGGCCGACGAATCCGACCGACTGCCGGCGGCGCGGGCGCATCGGCGTGTCGCGGAGATCCACCGTCGCCTCGGTTCCGATCACGAGGCGATTCGACACCTGGACGAAGCCGTACGATTGCTCTCGGAAACGAACCGCAAGACCGAAGACATGGTCCGCGAAAGCGCCGTGGTCGGTATTGAGCGCGGAAACCTGCATCGCGCGGCTGGTCGTTTCGAAGACGCCGGGAGCGACTATCGACGCGCCGCGCGCGACTTTCAATCGCTGGTCGAAGGCGGACCGATGGATCCGTTCGATCGCGCGGGATTGGCCGGTGTCGAGAACAATCAGGGTCTGCTCTGGCAGTCGTTGAACCGATCCGTCGAAGCCGAGGCCTGCTTCCGCGCCGCCCGTACGCGGTTCGCAAAGCTCGCGATCGAGCGCAGCGCGTTCCTGCTTCCCGCAGCGCAGGCGTCGCACAATCTCGCCGAGATTCTCGCCGGCAAAGGGCGTCTCGCCGACGCCAACGCGATTTATCTCGAAGCGGCCGAGCTTGCCGACGCCGCCCGCGTCGACGACCCCAGGTCCCCGAACCCGCGCCGCGAAGCCGCCCGGATCGCCTTGCGCCGTGCCGAGAACCTTGCGAAACTCGGGCGGGTTGCGGAGTCTGAAGCCTTTGCACGGGTGGCCTGCCGCGAATGGAGCCGCCTCGCGAGCGAACACCCTGATGTAGTGGAATTCTCAATCGGGGCCGCGCACGCGATGCGAGTCTGGTCGCTCGCAACGATTCCGCTTGCCGCGAACGGCGAATCGGGTCAGGATGTCCACACCGGAAGGATCGGTGAACCGTGACGGATCACGCACGAAATCGCATTCGCGTGGAATTGCTCGAAGACCGTTCGAATCCCGTGGCGTTCGCGGACATTGCCGGTTCGCTCACCGTTCGGGACCTGCCGTTCCCATCGCCCACCGAAGTCGCGGTGACACCGCCATCGCTGTTCGCATTCGCCGGCCCCGTGCTGTCGGTTCCCGATGCGCTCGCGGACGGTCGAACCGTGACGGTTTCCTTCGCAGACGGCACGACTGCAGTCGGTCGATTGGTGGATGCCGGTGAAGACCGGACGAACATTCTCGTCGCCCGCAACCTGCCGCGCGCGGGCACAGTCGCGGGCGAGATCCAACTCGCCAAACGGGACGACCCGACAGACCGAATCGTCCTAGGATTCCAGCTTGCGATCGCGGTGGACGAAGTCTCGACAGCTTCACCGCAAACGGTCGTGCAATCGACGCCGACGTACGCCTCGGGAACCGAATCGCCGCCGAGCGACGCCGAACCCCGGCCGGCCGCGCCGATTGCCCAGGCGTCGTTCCAGGCCGGCGCGACCCTCGCCGCTCTTGATGCCGCCGCGATTCGTGGCACCCGCACCGTTGTGCCGCTGCCAAACGAATCGAATACACCCCTCGCAGCAACCCGAGTCGAGTTGGGTTATTCGTTTCTCCATTCGTCGGGGCCGATCGCGTTCGATTCCTTCCCCGTCGGTTCGGGTCCGGTCTCCTTCGATCCAACCACATTCTCCGAACGGACCGCATACCGTACTATCCCACAGCCGCGATGGGAATCGCCGGACGTTCATGGCGTTGCGTTGGAATCCGAGATTGCGATCATGGAGTTGCAGGGCGTGTTGGAACGGATCGCGAAGGACGACGCGCCGGAAGCGATCTGGATGACGGAACCGGACCAAGACGAGGATGAGTCGCCGACGGAACACCGGTCGCTCTGGGCGGTGGCGGCGCTCGTCGGATTGGGGGCGACTCAGTATTTCCGCCGTCGCGGGTCCGCCGCTCCCGAGTTCGCGATCCTCTGACTCAGCCCTTCGGCCGCATCGCGACGCTCACGCACTTCGCCATCGACCAGATCACGAGCGAACCGACCGAGCAGACGATGAACACCGTCAGCGCCATGTTCAGCACGGCCGTGAGCTTTTCCCCCTTGTCGTACATCGCCGGGAATCGTTGCGTGACGAGGATGAACGCGGCCGTCAGCGTGGTGCTGCACACCCATAGCATCGGCAGCGCGGTGACAAAGACGTAGCGCCCGCGTCCGTTGTTGCAGAGCCAGACGGACACGAGGGATAGCGCGAGGATGGCGAGCGCCTGGTTGGCGATGCCGAACATCGACCAGATCGTGCCGATGTTGCCCGTGTAGATGAGCCAGCTCCAGCCGAAGGTGATGACGGCGCTGGCGAGTAGCGAGCCGGGTAGCCAATCGGGCCGGGCGAATCGTGGGTCGACGCGGCCAAGCGTCTCCTGCAGCAGGAACCGGCCGATGCGCGTGCCGGCGTCGATCGTCGTGAGGATGAAGAGCGCCTCGAACATGATGGCGAAGTGGTACCAGTACTTCAGCATCGATTCGCCAGCGACGCCGAGCCAACGGAAGGCGTCCTCGAAGACGACCGACATGCCGACGGCGAGCGTAACGGCGCCGCCGGTCCGGCCGCGCAGCGATTCCCCGCCGACCTTCTGCTCGACGGCGCCCAAGTCGAGGTGCTGGAGGTTCGCGAGCTGCGGATCGTGGCCATAGCGGGCGCGCAGGTCCGCGAGTTGCGCCTGCATCTCCGGCTTCGCCGCGAGGTCGATGGCGACGTTGATGTCGTAGTAGAGGTCGTTTGGCAGCGCCGCCGCCGCGATCAAGGCCGTGATGCCGACGAGGCCTTCCATCAGCATCGCCCCGTAACCGATCGGGCGGATGTGCGATTCCTTCTCGATCATCTTCGGCGTGGTGCCGGACGACACGAGCGAGTGAAAGCCGCTGACCGCCCCGCACATGACGCAGATGAACACGAACGGGAAAATGCTGCCCTGGAAGGTCGGGCCGCCGTTGATGAACGTCTCGTTGAGCATCGGGGCGCGCAGCGGCGGGTTCGCGACGATCACGCTGCCGACGAGCAGGGCGATGGTGCCGATCTTCAGGAAGCTGCTGAGGTAGTCGCGCGGGCCGAGCAGCAGCCAGACCGGCAGCACCGCCGCGATGAAGCCGTAGGTGCCGAGCGCAACGATGGTCTGGTCCTTGGTGAGTGAGAAGAACGGCTCGAGCGCTGAACCGGGAACGGAGCCGCCTGCGACAACGGCTGCGAGCGTGAGCAGTCCCCCGACGAGCGACGCCTCGACGACGCGTCCCTTGCGGAGCTTGTACATCCAGAGGCCGACGAGCAGCGCGATAGGGATGGTGCAGGCGATGGTGAACGTGCCCCAGGAGGAACCGGGGACGACCTGAACACACCCTTTTGGTAGAACTTGTACTGCCGGACCTACGTAATCACCTCCTCGTGGTAGTTTGCTCCAATCGGGTTCGATGAGAAACTGCTCTTTTTCAAGAAAAGGCATGGCGATTCTAAATGACTCTGAACGAATAGACAAAGGTTGATCGGCAGAGTAGCGGACCTGGCAACCTCGGGGGAAAATACGCCAATACCCTGGGTTGGGGTCGTCGGAGTCTCGAAATGCTTCTATCACCTCAGCTCCGTCGGGGACGATGATCTGCATCCCCGCCGGCAGCTTCACTTCCTCGCCGCCGAGTGCCTTCACGACGACCATGCCGAGGCCGGCGAGCGCGATCACGATGATGAACAGGATCGCCAGCGACGCGACGATCGCGGCCGGGCGGCCCAACTCGTGGCGGGCGATCTCGGCGAGGCTCTTGCCGTCTCGGCGCACGGACGCGGCCAGCACGAGCATGTCCTGCACCGCCCCCGCCAGGCAGACGCCGACGAGCAGCCAGATGAGGCCGGGCATGTAGCCGTACTGGATGGCGAGCACCGGCCCGATGAGCGGTCCGGCCCCGCTGATGGCCGCGAAGTGGTGGCCGAACGCCACCCATTTGTTCGTGGGGTGGTAGTTCTGCCCGTCGTTTAGTCGCGTCGCCGGCGTCGGTCGGCCGTCGTCGAGCACCGCCACCTTCGCGGCGAGGAACGCCGAGTAGAAGCGGTACGCGATGGCGAGCACGAGCAGCGCCACGACCATGACCGGCATCGCGTGCAGCACGAGCCGACCGGACGGGTCGTGGTGGAAGAGGGAGAGAGCGAGCAGCACGACGACCCCATTATGCGAGAGCATCAGAATCGGATCAGGGAGGATCGATCGGCCCACCGCTATTGGGGCCGATGGTCGAAACGGTTAGTCCGGTGACGGACGCCGTGGCAACGGTGGATCCTCCGACAATCATTTCAACTGTCAGAGTATAGCCGCTTCCAGTTGCCATCGTGCCGGTGCCGGAGGGGATTCGCACTGTCCAGTTTTGCGAATTCGACACATTTTCCTGGTTGTTGTAGTTGTTCGCACCGTTTGCCAGTGTGCATTTGAGAACGTAGGCGGCGGGCGTGCCGCCGTCTTCCTTCGCGGTTCCGGTAGCATTAATGTAAGTGCCGACGGTGGAGCTACCGCCCGGCCAAGTTACGGTCGTGGTATAGGTTGGCACTTGGATTCTCAGGTGTGCAAGGTTTATCGGAGGGGTTGGATCGTCACATTTCGCACGGAGACGGCGGCTTGACGCGCGTAGATGCCAAGCGGTCTGCGCGAGTCGAACTCGGCCGGCATGCCGGCGAGAATGGGGTCGATCGCGGTCATGCCCCTGCGCGCCGCGTGGGATACCATCGCAAGCAATTCGGGTTCGACCACGGCAACAGACTGCCACTTGCCTTCGGATTCGCGATATTCGATCGTGACACCGCCGTCCCGGACCGTCAAGCCGATGGTCCGCCATTGGGGTTGTCCATCGTCCCGCTGGGGGATGCGGAAGCGGGGTGATCCAAGAATCATGTTGTTCGAAGTTGGCAAGAGGCGTTCGGAATCCTCGAAGAATCCAAACAGTGTACCGTTTACGACCTTGGGTTGGGACGGATGACCTCCATCGCGGATGGGAAAGGTAATGGCGGTGTGGGCGATTCGACCATCATCGAACCGGGCGGTTTGATAGTCAATAAACAACCCGACGCCACTGAACCCGTTGACGGTGTCGGTCTCGGTCAATCCCGCGTTTCCGTGGTAGAGCAGGTCCGCTTCGAGTCGGTAATTGGGGGTCGGCGGATTGTCGACTAGCGAAATCAGGACCGCCGATTCGGCACGGAAGCCGAACGCGCCATTGCGTACCGGTGGCGTTTGGAGGTCGACGGATCCCAGTTTCACTTCGCTCCATTCGGGTGCGCCGCGATCCGGTACGAGTTGGACCGTTTCACCGGACCGTGCGGACGCATTCAAACGGCTCACAAGCCGATGTTTCGGGTCGGCGTGCCGCACCGCTACGCTTGCGGCCAATGCCAAGAACGCGCAGAAGAGGATGACGCCGACGGCGGTCCGGTATCGGCGCAACTCGCGTTCGAACCGCTGGACTCGCGTGGGAGGAGTGGCAAGCGTCGGCCGATCGTTCAGCCAGTTCCGCAAATCCTTGGCGAGTTGCTCCGCGGTTTCATAACGCTTTCCGGGATCGATCGCGAGGCACTTGCGCACGATCGCCTCGAGTGTGGGGCAGAGGTTGGCCCGAATCGGCGCGTTCCACGGCAACTCGTCGACGAGTGTGTGCGGCGATATCGGCCCACTCGGTTGAGACTGGCGGATCGTTCGGCCGGTAAGCGCGTGATACAACGATGCACCAAGACCGTAGACGTCCGATGCCTTCGAGATTGCGTCGATTTGACCAAACAGCTGCTCCGGCGACATGTAAGCGTAAGTACCGACCAAGACTCCGGTCGGCGTCAGCGTCGCACTGTCGCAATGGCGTGCCAGACCGAAATCCGTGATGCGAACGCGACCATCGGCGTCGACCAACATGTTCGACGGCTTGATATCGCGGTGGAGGATCCCTTGTACGTGCGCCGCGTGGATCGCTTCGGCCGCGTCAGCAAGGATGCGGACGGCGACGCGATCGTCGGTCTGCCGGCGCTTGATCAGCATCGCCAACGTTGTGCCCGGGCGGTATTCCATCGTAAAATACGGCCCGTGCGAGCAGTCGCCGACTTCGTAGATCGCGACGACTCCGGGATGATTGATCCGCGCATGCGCTCGCACCTCGTTTGCGAATCGCTCTCGCATCGGCGAGCCGGGCGCGAAATGGTTCATCACCTTGATCGCCACCGGGCGATTCGTCGGTCGTTGGATCGCCCGGTAGACCGTGCCCATCCCGCCGTAGCCGAGCACTTCGAAATCGGTGTAATTTGGAATAATCGGATAGTATGGCAGGTTGCGACGAAACTCCGGTTCGTGGCGGAGCGTTGCTGGGAGTGATTGCTCTTTCGAAGACAGCTTCGAGCCTATTTCGAACCCGTCCTGCCGATCGCCTTCGGTTGCCAGCGCGCGAAGCGTGACATCAACAGGGTCCAATGCGAAACCGCAAGACGGACACGTTCTGTCCGAGATCGATTCCGGCAACGGTTTGCGGCAATGAACACAGACCCGCGACACGATCACCTCGCGCCGAGATGAGATTCCCTCAACAGAATAATCGAATTGGTTTTCGCGTTCAATGCTTGCAATCGTATTCAGTCTAATTCGGTCTGAAGTACGCCACTGCGTCACGCGCGCCCTGCGGCGCAACTCGATTCGAGGTGATCTTCGGATCGGCCAGCTCGAACGTGATGCCCAGCAACCCGCGACCAGGCCGCTCGCCATTCCGTGTATGTTTCGCCGATCCCCAGTGATCGCCGATGGCGACTAGCTCGAATCGCTTGATGACCCTCTCTGCCGAGACGCGGATCTTACCGGTCAGTTTCACTTCATAACCGCGATCCGCCTTGTCCTGGTCGGCATCCGTCGCGAGAAGCGCCTCGCCGTCGATACGTAGAGTTACGCCCTCGGTTGACATGTCCTCGATCGTGGCGATCATCGCGCTCGAACGAACATCTTCCGGCATCCAGAATTCCGGTTCACCTCGTGTATTATCGACAAGGTGAAAACGGAGAATCCGTCGCACCAGCGCGTTCGGTAGAGCGGCCTTATGTCCCCTGGTGCCTTGGATCATGGCGATCGCATTCACATCGCGAGAGTCGAGCCATAGGAAATCGCGGGCTGCCCGGTCGCCGCCGGCGAAGTCGCAGGAACCTTTGACGTACCCATCGCCCTTGCGGTCCAAAATGCGAGCATGAACACGGATAATCAGGCCGCCGTCGGGCGGCGTCCGTGAATAGTTCCGATCGGGTTGGCCATGTTCGGGAATGGCGATCGCGCCCGGCTTGCGGCGTTCGGCGGGCAATGCGTTCCACTTGCGCATAGCCATTGCGATTTGGTCGCGAGTCGCGTTCACATCCTGGCCAGCGTTCTTGAATGCGAGCAACTCGCCGTCGGCTGTGAAAACGTAAATACCCTGGTGCGTCAGGGCGTCGACGCTGCGAGGTCCTTGTGAGATGATCCGTTTCCAGAACCTGCCTTCGGCATCCCTGCGCCGACACTGGTACCAGTCGTCGGCGCAGGCCGGAACGAACTCGGTCCTTGCGAGACGGATAATTTCGGGATCGGCGAAGGCGAACGCACGGCCCGCCACGACGTTGTTTCAACCGCAACCGAGCGGATGGCCATCCATCTCCCAGAGCAGTATCGGTTTCCCCTCTCTCGCGGCAAGAACGCGGGCATCCCAGAGCGAGGTCTGCCAGGGGATCTCGACAAACGGGTCTTCGCCGGGGGCAGGTCGCACGACCGCTCGAATTGCTTCGAAATCCTGTTCCGCCATCGTGGTCGAGATCTGCGGTAGCGGGGCCTGCCGCGGCCATCCGTGCCAGGCTGCCAAACCGGCCGCCATAGCTCCACCCGTCACGAAAAAGGTGCGCCGTCGCATGGGAAACACTCCACACCATTAGATCGGGAAACTGTATGCTGGAATACGATATCGGTCGATCCGGCTGCGGGTGGAACTTGTGATGATCGAAGAATTCGTCGGCAAGAAAGTCGTTGTCGATTGCCAGAGCCACTTCGTGTGTCTTGGTTCGCTGAAGGCATTCGACGAGCACTTCCTCGATCTTCGCAATTGCGACATGCACGATCTGCGGGATACCGACAGCTCGCGGGAGAATTACATCGCATCATCGGTTTCGACCGGCATCAAGCGGAACCGCAAACGGGTCTTGCTCAACCGTCGGGAAGTGGTGGGAGTCTCGCTCATCGATGACGTCGTCGACGATTGAGCCTCACGAATACTCGGCCAGCCAGGCCCGCAGGCCATCGACGAGTTTTTTCCGCTCGGCTTCCGACACCTTGGGCAGCGATTGCGCGGCCTCTTCGAACCTCGAAGCCGTCGCGACATCGATCAACTTCCGCCCCTTCGGTGTTAGCACGACAACGACACCCCGTCGATCGCTGGGATCCGCCTGTCGCGAGATCCAGCCGGCTTCCTCGAGTCGGTCGAGTCGCGAGGTCATGCCGCCGGAGGTGAGGGCCACGTTGGCGCAGAGTTGCGTGGGGCTGAGTCCGCCGTTTGGTTCCTGGCGGCGGAGCGTGGCGAGGATGTCGAACTGGCCGAAAGATAGACCGTGCTTCTTGAGGACTTCCTCGGCGCCGCGTTCGAGGTGACGGGCGAGCACGAGGACGCGGCCGACGAGCGCGAGCGGCGACGGGTCGAGATCGGGGCGTACGCGCGTCCAATCGGCGATCACGCGGTCGATGGCGTCGGTGGGCATGCCGGTAACTTAACCGAAAGTATCTTGATGTCAAGATTCTTGACGGCAAGATAACTGTCCGATATCCTGTCGGAGTTCCGTTCCATTCCCCATGCGAGGGCACCCGGATGAAGGACATGATCGTCGGCGAGTTCAAGGAAGTCGCCATCGAACGCGCGGATTACCCGCCGGAGAAGGTCAAGCAGATCCTGGGCGGCGAAACGGTGGCCGTGCTCGGCTACGGCGTCCAGGGACGTGGACAGTCGCTCAACATGCGCGACAACGGCGTGAAGGTGATCGTCGGCCAGCGAAAGGGCGGCAAAGCGTACGACCTTTGCCTCGAAGACGGCTGGGTGCCCGGCAAGACGCTCTTCGAACCCGAAGAGGCGGCCGCGATGGGGACGGTCATCCAGTACCTTCTGTCCGACGCCGGACAGAAGGACATGTGGCCGAAGCTCAAACCGCACCTGACGAAGGGCAAAGCGCTCTATTTCAGCCACGGCTTCTCGATCGTCTATAAGGACCAGACCGGCGTCGTGCCGCCGCCGGACATCGACGTGATCCTCGTCGCCCCGAAGGGGTCGGGCACGACGGTGCGCCGGCTGTTCCTGGAAGGTCGCGGTATCAACAGCAGCTTCGCGATCCACCAGGACGCGACGGGCAAGGCGCGCGAGCGCTGTCTGGCGCTCGGCGTCGCCATCGGCTCCGGGTATCTGTTTGAAACGACGTTCCAGAAGGAGGTCTTCTCGGACCTCACCGGCGAGCGCGGCGTGCTCATGGGCGCCATCTATGGCCTCTGGCTCGCACAGTACGAAGTGCTTCGCGCCAACGGTCACAGCCCGAGCGAAGCGTTCAACGAGACCGTTGAGGAGGCGACGCAAAGCCTCTATCCGCTGATCGGCGAGCGTGGCATGGACTGGATGTACGCGAACTGTTCGACGACCGCGCAGCGCGGCGCGCTTGACTGGTTCAAGCGATTCCGCGACGCGTCGAAGCCGGTCTTCGAGCAACTCTACCAGTCGGTCGCCAGCGGCGAGGAGACGCGGCGGACGCTGGAGGCCAACAGCAAGCCCGACTACCGGGAGGGGTTGGAGAAGGAGTTGAAGGAGATTGCGGAGAGCGAGATGTGGAAGGCCGGCGCGGTGGTCCGCGCGTTGCGGCCCGAGCGGCAATAAGCGTATCCATTGAATGATGGCCGGATTAATCCGGCCATCATTCAATGGATTTAATTTGCCGATCAGATATTTGCCGTCTCGATTCAATGTAATTTATATCATAAGATTGTAATTTCATTAGTCCTTTTGCATCTGTTGTTCTTTGGCGATTAGTATCTTCTTCGCCCGTGCCGAACCAAAAGATTTCCCGATTTTCTTTTCCACGCCCCGCCGATCCTAAGTACTTGTCCCGCCCCTTCGTCGGTTGCCCCCAGACCTGCAACTCCAGTCCGGACCGGTTTCGGCTCCTTGACAGAGGTTCACCGACCCCGCTATCATTCCGCGAGACCGAATCGCCGTGCTCGCCCGATGACACTTCGGCGGGTGTATGGTCGTCCTTCCACGGCGCTGTCGTCCCCGACTTCCCGATCGACACACTGACAATGGTTCGAGGATCGAACCTGCGGCGTCTCACCCACCCTGCGCGGAAGGAGAATCCGAAATGTCGACCGCACCCGCGCTCACTGAATTCCGAACCCATTGGCTACCTGTCGCTACCGATGCCGGACTTCGACGACTCATCGAACTTCTCGATCGTGCCAGCCCGTTGCTGATCCATGGTTCATTTTCCCGTTGCCCTTCCCAGGGCTGTCTGGCTACGCACCTCGCTTGGCACCACTCCCGAACGGCCGGGTTCGCCTCCGACGCGGGCATCGTCTGGCTCACCAAAATCGCCGGCTTGAACCCCGCCACGTCCCACGTTGTTACCAACTGGGACGTCGCCGGAATCCACGGCTGGGAACTGCGGCAGGAGCTGCTCGCCGAATGCCGGGCCGAACTGGATCGTCGCGCTGATCACGCCTTTGAAACGACCGACGAACCGGAGCTTTGCGGAGTCTGACGCATGATCCCGCGTATCCTCGAACCCGAGGTGATGGATACCGCTGAAGAAGCCAACGACTACGATGCGATGGATCATTCCGCCGTGAACCGCGTGTTCGCGGCGGATTTCCTTTCTGCCTTTCCCGCCTTCGAAAATCCCGTGCTGGACGTTGGCACTGGCACGGCACAGATCCCAATCGAACTCTGCCGTCAATCACGTGTTATCCGTTTGGTCGCCATCGACCTTGCCGACGAGATGCTCGCCATCGCTCGCCGCAACGTGGACCGTGCCGGGCTTTCCGACCGCATCGCGATCGAAAAGGCAAACGGACGCGACCTCGGATATCCGAACGGCGCCTTCGGTTCGGTCGTCTCGAACAGCATCATTCACCACATTCCGAATCCGATCGATTGTTTCCGCGAGATGGTTCGCGTCTGCCGTCCCGGTGGTGCGCTCTTCATTCGCGATCTCCTGCGGCCGGATTCCCGTGCGGAGTTGGATCAACTCGTGAATCTCCACGCGGCCGGGGCGAATCCCCACCAGCGGGCGCTGTTCGCGAATTCGCTCCATGCGGCCCTGACCGTCGACGAGGTCCGGGCGCTCGCGGGCGAACTCGGCTTCGCGCCCGATGCGGTCCGTCAAACGACCGACCGCCATTGGACCTTTTACGCCACGAACCATGTTTAGCCTCGAACTCGTCGGCCGCTGGAGCGCCTTCCTGGCCGCGTGCCTGCCGCGACTTGCTTTCGTGTCGCCGGCCTCGCTCGCACGACCGCTGCACCGCGTCCTGATCGGCGGGTTGCCGTTGGCGGTCGTCGCCGGTTTCGCACTCGGTGCGGTCGTTTGGATGCATACGCGCGGAGTATTGGAACGGACCGGAACCGGAGCCGCGGAGTTGCTGCCGACGTTTCTGGCGGCGGCGGTGCTGCTTGAGCTGGCGCCGATCGGCGCGGGGCTGATCGTCGCGGCGCGCATGGGCGCGGCGCTTGGTTCGGAACTGGCCGCGATGCGCGTCCACGAGCAGATCGATGCGATCGAACTCCTGGGCGTTTCGCCCATGAAGCGGCTCGTTGCCCCGCGCGTGCTCGCTTGCGTCCTGGCCGTACCGCTCCTGCACGTGGTCATTGCGGTGTTGGCGCTTGGCAGCGGTTTCCTCGCTGAGTCGATCCTCGGGCGGACGACTTGGTTGAGCTACCAATCGGCCGTGCTGCGCGAGCTTTATCTCGTGGACGTTGTGCCGGCGTTGCTCAAGACGTTGGTTTTCGGGTTGCTCGTCGGAGGCACCGGTTGTTTCATCGGCCTACGATCCCGCGGCGGTTCGGAGGAAGTCGGCGCCGCCGCGACCAATGGCGTCGTCGCCTGTTCGTTGCTGGTGCTGCTTGCGGACGTGCTACTCGTGGGGATTACCCGTCTGTTCTTGAGTTGAAACGCGATACCCGCGATTGTCGGCGGGTGTGATGCCGGCAAGTTCGATGTCGTTCCGCGAGTTCATCAAACGGTTTTGCAACCCTATCGCTTCGTCTTCACCTTCCGCGAACGCGAAGACCGTCGGCCCCCACGACGATTGGCCGGCACCGAGCACCCCCCATGCGAGGATTTGGTCGATCAGGTCCGCAATCACTGGGCTGGCGTACGGCCCGCCTTGATCGACGGCAAATGGCTCACCCGCGATCCGATTGAAGAGGGTGATCCCCTGCGAAAAGGCCTCGAAATCGTTGGACTTCAATGCGGGTAGGATTTGCTTGTCAGCCAAGTCGCGAAGACGGCGAGTCGTATCGAACGCGTTAGCCGGAGTACGGTTCCGACAGAATGCCATCCGTTCCCGATCGCCATACCAGTCTCCGGGAATCTTCGGCCGAATCAACACGACGTGCCAATCTGCCGGCACTTCGATCCGCTCTCGGATGATGGGAAGTTCGTCGCCGATCTTTCCATCGTCAACGATGAAGCCGCCACGACGAAAGCCTTCGATTCCGATGCCGGAGCGGTTTCCCCGGCCGAGGAGTCGGGGCAGTTGATCGGAGTGGGGATCCCAACCCAGGACCGTACCGACGCTCATGGCGAGGGCGGTGCCGACACCGAGACCAACATGTTCCGGCGGACCGGAGACCGAAATTCTCACCGGTGGTGAACCAGGCAACTTGCTTTTGATGAGATTGGCTCGTGCATCCAGGGGGGCCGACGGCTCATGACCGGACCCCGTATCGGGATCAACAGTCACGCTGATCCTTTGATCCCGCACCATCATGCCGAGGCCACCGTACTTGCGGATGGGGGTGCCATCGGTCCCGTGATGCAAACCGTCCGCAGGGACATGGAACAGGCCGAAGTGCAACCGGCAAGGTGCGCTGACCAGCATCACGCCTCCTTGGCCCGATAGGCGGCCCATTCGCGTTCGAGAAACGCCATCGCTTTGCGCTCCTGTGGACCGGCGGTCTTGTCGACAATGACGCGCAACTTCGCGTACTCGGCGTCGATCTCCTCGGCCGGCAAGAGATGGAACCGCGTCGCCAGGATCGCCGCCTCCAGCACGGCATGCTTGGCGCGGTTGAAACCGAAGAAGGACCGGCCTGCTCCGGACTTCACGACCCGACATTCAATCCGCACGCGCGATTCCGACTCATCGAACGCGACGGCCTGAAACTCGAAATACCGGCACGCATCGTCCAGCACGAATCCCCGTACGGCGTCCGCGTCGCGATGGTCCGGGAACCGCTTCACTTTTCCAACGGCCGCCCGCGCCATCAACAAGACGTCATCCGTCGCGTGCAAGACGCCTTCGGGGTGCCGCTTCAAATTCTGGTATGTCGTCGAGGTGGGAAACGGCCGAAGGAGAAACGAGTCGCCGTACTCGCCTATGCGCGGACCCATCGGCGCCAGGTGCGGCAATCCGTCGGCTGAAAGCGTCGTCACCAGTCCCTCCAGGATCATGGATCGAGTGCCCTCAGGAGTCCGGCGGCCTTGTGCAGGGTTTCCTCGTATTCGCGCTCGGGGTCCGAGTCCGCGACGATGCCGCCACCCACCGGGAACTGCAACCGGCCACGACCCGCAGTAAAAGTGCGGATGAGAATGTTCGAGTCCATCGTGCCATCGAAGCCCACGAAGCCGACGCTGCCGCAGTATGGTCCCCGCGCCGTCGGCTCCAGTTCGGCGATGATTTCCATCGCCCGCACTTTCGGAGCACCCGTGACCGATCCACCGGGAAACGTGGCCCGCAGAAGATCCCAAGGGGTCAGGTTCGACCGTAATCGCCCGCGCACTTCCGACACCAAATGATGAACGTAATTGTACGACTCCACCTCGCAGACCCGCGGCACGCGGATCGAGCCATATTCGCAAACGCGCCCGAGGTCGTTCCGGAGCAGATCCACGATCATCACGTTTTCGGCGCGATCCTTCGGGTTCGTCGTCAGGTCCCGAAGCAGTGCCGCGTCATCCTCCGGCGTGCGGCCACGCGGGCGGGTGCCCTTGATCGGCCGCGTGACCACTTCGCCATCGGAGACCTTGAGGAACTGTTCCGGCGAGGCACTGAGAATTTGAAAGTCGCCAATATCGAAATAGCAGCCGAATGGCGACGGACACCGTTCGCGCAAGCGCCCGTAGAGATCGAGCGGCCGTTCGGAGAGTGGCGCGAGCAGGCGTTGCGACAGATTCACCTGAAAGACATCACCTGCGTGGATATAGTCGATCACGCGGCGGACCGCGGCAATGTATCCCTCGCGCGTGAAGTTCGATTGAACCGCCGGGCGTTGTCCCGCAACCCGCTTCGAATCGCGGGGCATCGGTTCCCGCGATGTCGCGAGCTTCACCAGATCGCGGACTTGGCTTTGGGTTCGATTCCGCGAAATCAGCCACGCGCGATGCTGCCCGTGATCGAACGCCACGACCCAATCGTATCGATTCAGGAACAGGTCCGGGACTTGAAACTCATCCGATCGCGCGGCGGGGATCCGCTCGAATCGCCCCCCCAGCCCATAGCCGAACAGGCCCGCATAGCCTCCTTGAAACGGCGGCAATCCCGCAATGGTTGGGGACGGGTAGGACGGGAATTCCGCCCACTCCGTCAGGGTCTCCGACGGTTCGGCCATCACGTACGAGTATCGCCCACGGTCCGGATGAGGTTCGGCCGAGTCGAGGAACAGGAGATACGGAATCGACGCAAACCGTCGGGCGACGTCCCAAGGGTCGGGGCAGGGGATCAGTTCCTCGACGATCGGCATCGGCATGACGAGATTATAGGCCCGCATTCCGATGACTTGTCTCCGGCACCGTGAGGAACCCCCAGCGCAGAGCCTGGTCCTGCTCGTAATTCTTGCCCAGCGTCAATGCCGTCACGGCTTTCGCGAATTCGTAGCCGAGGTAGAACGCGTGCGATGCATCGATTCGCGGATCCCGTTCCGCCATTTGCCGGAACAGTTCAAAGGGATCAGTACCCCGAAGGTACATTGAACCATTCAGGACGTGCAACTCGCCGCGCTCCGCGAAGATGCGGTAGTTCCGGTCGGTGATCCGCTTTGCGAGTTCGGCCAGGCCGGCCTCGCCATGAATGTGCAATTTCGGATCGCGGAGCATCACGAGGTTGGGTTCGAGTCGTTTCGGGACCACTTTCTCGCGCACAGCGTGATGGACAAGCCGGCGAGCGAGGTCGAATTCCCGCACGCTACTCCGCGCCCAGTTGATGACCTCCGTCGTCAGAATGCTCCGGATACCAAGTTCCTGACAGAACCCTGCCAAAATGACATTGATTCCAGCCGAATCGGCGTCGGTCAGTTCCGTGAGGTTGCCTACGCCCATCATCATCGCGGCGTCCGGGTGACGACGGCGGGTCTCGAGATATCGGCCGAGGGACGTGGCGAATCCGAACCCGATCGGTTCGAGAATGGGATCAAGCCGGTGCCGGATACCGTGGCGGCAAAAGTATTCTGCGGTGCGATCGAGACTAACGAGATCGGTCGGCGAGTCGGGAATGGCCACAACCTCCGCACCGAACCGTTCGCTCCAGGCGCGGGCTAGCTCGACGTTGGTGCCGTTGACGCTCAAGACCAACTCCGCACCGGCTCCCAGAGCCGCTTCCACCTCGATCGGATCGAAGGAATCGATCGAGACGCGGAATCCTTCGTCCTTCAAGGCGCGAACGGCGTCGCCGACTTCGGACCACGCCGGGCCGGGATCGCAGCCGAGGTCGATCACGTCGGCACCGGACTCGCGGTAACGGCGCGCGATCTCGAGGATCGCGTGCCGGCCCAGACGCGGGGCGTGGTTGATTTCGGCAAGGATTTCGATTTCGTAGGCCCCGTAATTCGCGGGTGGTCCCGATCGGAGGCCGAAGTATTCGGGCAAGTCGCGGAGGTCTTTTGGGCCGAGTTCGGCCTTGGGGACACATTCCAATTCGCCCTTCACGAGACCGGGAAGAATCACCCGGTCCACCGAGGAGGGCACGGTCAGGTGCGATTCGATCCACTTCGTCGTGAGCAGTGCCGCAACGGTGATCGGAAGCACGGCGACTTCCGGCTCGAACGCCACACGAGGTCGCAGTTCGTCGAGCGTACGCCGCAGCGCCGGTTCGGCGAGTTTCCCGGTCACGAACAGGATTCGCTCGCGGTGTTCGGGCATGCGGTCACGCGCCAGACAGGGCAGGTTTCGTGAGGTCGGGAAGGGGGCTGTGAAACTTCGCGTCCGTGAAGACGGTCCAGAAATCCCGCCACGCCTTGCGAGGGATCGGTTCCGGTTTGGGGGTCAGTTCATGTTCATCGATCAGCACCGAGAGGAACGTCAACTTCGCGAAGATTTCCGCGTGGACGAAGTCGCCGTCGGACTGGATGGGAAATCGGTCGAAGAGTGAACGACGGAAGACTTTGAAGCAGGAATGGGTGTCGTGGAGCGGGACTCCCATGGCGAGCCAGAGAAACCACGATCGGGCATGTTCGGGGAAACCCAGCCAGACCGGGGACTTTTCGGCGCTGACGCCAAGTGCGATCCGAGAGGAAGTGCGATAGAGCCTTCCGACCAATCGCCAGAAGAGAGGCGTGGTCTTGCCAGTCCGGCAACCGCTGACCGCCTCGACGGTGAGTTCCCGATCGTAGATCGGCACTTTCTTGCCAAGGCGCGACAGCAACTTCGGCAGATCCGCCGGATCGTAGGGGTAGTCGGTTCCGATATAGGCGACGATCGGACGCGAAGTCTGCTCGATCGCGGTCCGCAGGCAGGCACCGAAGCCGCGTGGTTGGCTGTGAGTGAGAACGCGAAGTATCGGCAGGTTGAGCTTCGCCAGCGTGGCGGCAGTCCCGTCGGTTGTGCCGTCGTCGACGACGACGATCTCGGAATCCCGGTCCTTCTCCGCTAGGAGGCGGTCCGACCAGACCGTCAGAAGTCGTTCGAGGTTGTCGACGCCATTCGCGACGGGAATGATGAGCGTCAGCGCGTCGGACATGGTGGTACCGTGTCGGAGGGTTGGCTTCCGTCACGATACGATGGGATCGGGGTGACCGGTAGGGGGCTTAGGCCGCTTCGGAGCGGACAAGTCCGACGGTATCGTACAGCCGGGCGTACAGCGGGCAAGTCTGAAGCAGCGTGGCGTGGCCACCGACCGCGACGATGCGGCCGGCGTCCATCACGACGATCCGGTCGGCGATCTCGAGATTGGACAAGCGGTGCGTGATCAGGAACGTCGTGCGGTTTTTGACGAAACCCTGTATGGCCAGGTGGATCTTGGCTTCGCTCTCCGGATCGATCTGGCTGGTGAATTCGTCAAGGATCAAGATGCTGGGATTCCGTAGGATGGCGCGAGCGAGTGCGATCCGCTGTTCCTGCCCACCGGACGGTTTCCAGCCCTTGCCGACGATGGTCTGATAACTCTCGGGCAGGGCCACGATGAATTCGTGGGCGAAGGCGCTCCGGGCCGCCTGTTCGACTTCCTCCCGCGTCGCGCCGGGTTTGCCATAGGCGATGTTGTTGAAGATCGTGTCTTCGAACATCACGGTTTGCTGAGTGACGACGCCGATTTGCTTGCGCAAACTCCGGAGATTGACCGACCGAATGTTGGCCCCGTCCACGAGAACGCTGCCGATGTCCGGATCGTAAAAACGGGGCAAGAGGCCGAGCAGGGTCGATTTCCCGCATCCGTTCGGTCCCACGAGCGCGATCGTCTCGCCCGCGCGTACCGTCAGGTTCACGCCATTTAGGATCGGCACTTCCGTGCCTTCGCTGTAGGCGAACGAGACGTTTCGGAATTCGATCGTTTTCGCATGGCGGGGCAGGGCGGGTTTGTCGGCGTTGGAAGTCACGCTCGGGACCTTGTCGGCGATGGCGAAGATGCGGTCCGAGGCCGCCGCGCCGGCCTGGATCTTGGTGTAGACGCTGGAGAGTTTCCGGACCGGGTCCGCCACTGCGATCAGGAGCGTGTAGAGCGTCAGCAGTTCGGTGAAGCCGATCGGTTCATCGCCCCGCATGTTCATGCCGAGGATGCTCTTCTGCTGGCGGATGACGAGGTAGGCTCCGGCGGTGAGGGCGGCACCGAGGGCGACGACGCCGAGCCATTCGATGGCCGGACCGGCGAGCGCGTCGATGTTGGTCACCTGTTGCGCGCGGCGAGCGTAGTCGTCGGAGGCGTTGCGGAAGCGCCGCCGCTCGTACGGCTCCATCGTGTATGCCTTCACCACGCGAATGCCGTCCACCGTCTCGCGGATGATCTGATAGAGGTCGGACATGCGCTCCAGTAACCGCTTGGCGGCCCGTCGCACCATGCGGCTGAGCTTCGTGAGCAGCACGAACGCCAGTGGAACCAGCAAGGCGAAGACGAGAGTGAGCTGCCACGAGATCAAGCAGGCCGCCACGAGGCACGCCAGCGCCTTGAGCGGCTCGACGACCAGCCGGCCGTAAAGCGTCTTCATGCCGCTTCCGAGTTGTTCGACATCGTTGGTGAGCCGAGACATGATTTCCGGCGTGCCGGACTCGGCGAGTTGTTTCGTATCCTGATGGACCAACGAACGGAAAAGACGATTCCGGATATCGCGCAGCGTGCGGTTGATGACACTGCCAACCAGCATCTCCTGCCAGAAATCGAAGATCCCTTTCACGGCGACGCCGATCACGACCGCGATCATGATCCAGAGAAATGTCTCGAACCGATCCGTCGGTAAATGCCGGATGACCTGCATCTGGAGCAACTGGTTCCAGTAGAGTTTCCGGTTGATTTCCTTCTGCTGGCCGAGAATGTCGGCCAACTCCTTGTTCTTCTTCCGTTTCTGGTTTTCGCGATCGACGGCATGCGGGTCCATTTCCAGCCGATCGAGGATCGTCTGGACGCGGAGGCGGTTTTCCTCCTTCGCCTTGCTCTGCTTGTCGAGGCTTTGGATCCGTTCGTCTACCCAATCCTGGAGCGATTTTTCGTCCGCGAGAATGGTCAGGACGGCGCCGACGCTGGAAATATTCGCGCCCCAGAACGCTGCGACTAACAGGGCGCACAGGAACGATAAGATGAGCCGTGTGCGATAGACCCACGAGAATTTGAGCGCCCGCAAAAAGCTACGCATGGATTCGACGACTCCGGGCGGAATATCCGGATTCCGGTTGTACCGTTGGTCGGCGGTCGACGACAAGTGCAAACGTCATGAACATCGGTTTGCTTCGCGAATGGTTGTCGCTTCCGGCCGGTGACTGGCCTCCGGATGACCGCACGCTGCTCGGGCTGGCGTCGGGGCCGTTCACGGCCGACGAGGTCGAAATGCGTGCGCTGGCCCAGATGGAACGCCTGCGACCGCATCAACTCAAGCACGCCGATCTCGTCACGGAGGGGATGAACCGGCTCGCGCAGGCGCTCATCGCGCTCACGGACGAGGCGAACCGCGCAAACCGGCCGGCAGCGAAGCCCGCGGACGACCTGGACGACCTCGTGCTGGATGCCGACCGATTGCCCGGCGCTCAACCCATCGCGGCCTCTTCAGCGTCCGTCGTGCTCGAAGCAGAGGTGGTGTCGGCCGGTCCGCGGATGGTGGACCGCATGGCGGCCCGCAAACCCCGCAAGCCTCGCCCCGCGAAGTCGAAACCGGCCCCAGAGTCGACTCAACCGACGGAACCGCCGGTGCGTGTTCCGGACGCGGAACCGGTACCCCCTGGCACCGTCTACCGACCCGACGAGCGGCGAAAAGGCTACGCCGAACTGGTCGCATTACGTCGGCTCTTGAAGAACTGGGAGCGATTGCAGCCGTACTTCGCCGCCCCCTCGGAACCGCTCGCGACGCCCTCCGCCGTGTTCGGTTTCATCGATTCGGTGCGCGATTGCCGGCGCAGTGTCGCCGTGGATGGCGATCTCGCCTGGTTCGGCGAACACGGGCAACTCGTGCTGGCACTCGTGCGAAATCCGCTAGCGTTGCCGATCTTCAGGGAGTTATTGCGCGGTCAGCGACAGGAACTGGCAACCGATTGGGCACGGACCACGGCGCGGCTTCGGGCGTGCTATCGTGGATTGCGGAGCGAACTGCGGAACACAAAGCCCCGGCGGAAATGGGGAGCCACGCTCCGGGATGCGGAGCGTTGGATGCGGGCCAACCCCGAATGGCTGATGGGGATGCTGCTGCTGTTCGCGGTTGTGCTCGCGTTCGTTCGCACGATGCAGCGGAGTACCCCGAACCCTTAGCCGGCCTATTCCTTAGGCACGGCCGCGACCGTGGGCTTCTTCACTTCCACCGGCCGGTAGATCCACCGCTCGCCGCCCAGCCCGCCGTTGTTCTCGCGCTTGATATCGTCGATGCCGGGGCTAACGTCGTCGGTCGGTTTCTGAAAATCCAACTGCAGCGTCTTCACCTTGATGAGCTTCGATCCGTCCGCCTGCTTCTCGGCCACCAGACCGTCCGAAAGGCCGCTGACATATACGCTGAATTTGTTCGTCGTCTTCGCCCGGAGCGGTACGTCAGTCCAAACCGCGAGACCGGAAATGTAGCGCGGGAACGAATCGGGTTTCGTCACCGGGATCGGGTTCTGCGTGATCTGGACGGTCGTCTTGAGGTCCATGTTCTGGTCGGGGTCTTCTTTTTGAGCGATCGCCTTGAAAACCGCGGGTTGCGGTTCATCGAGGTGTGTCGTCAGGAGGTCCTTGGTCACGAGTTCGAACTTGAGCGAGGTCACCGCCTGCGGATTCTGGGTCGTGTTGTAGATCCGATAGACCATGTACCACGCCGTGACCTTGCCCTTGCCGGGAACATCGACAGTGAGGATGCGCGGAGGCGCGTAGCGCAGGTGGAGCGTCCAGTTTCCCGGTTTGTCGCCCGGCGCCGGTGCCGGTTCGACGACGCGGAACGGGTCGCCCGCCCTGGGTGCCTGCGCCGCGGCGGACGGACCGAACGCCGTGGCCAGCACCGTGGCCGCCACCCCCGCGAACGCCCGCCGTGTAATCCGTCGTGCAGACATGCCGTACCCCCGCCAAGTCCCGATGGGATCGCTATTCCGCAAAGTTAACCGGCAACGCCCGCCCGAGCAAGGGGCCGGAGGCGGATCGGGGCAGATCGTGCCGGCCGCGCGTCGTACAGTCGCTACGAGCAATTCCGGTTGTAGCGATGCTGCGGGCCGAAGCGGCTCAGGGCTGCTTCGCCGGCGCAGCCGCGCGAACCTTGAGTTTCACCGACACCGGAAAGTGGTCGCTGTAGCCCCGTTCGGATTCCTTGAGGTCGCGTTCGGGATCACCGAAGCGCCACGGCTCGCGGCGCGTCGCACCGGTGCGGATCAACCCCTCGGTGTGCGTACGGATCGAGTCGATGTCGGCGGACCATCCGGCAGTGTCGAGCAGACCGCGCGACACGCAGATATGGTCGTAGATGAACGGCTTGCCGTTGTAGAGGATCGTACCGAACTTCTCCGCCGCCTTCCCCGCCATCAGGTTCAGGAGCGGCGGGTATTGACCGCCGGCCTTCACCTTCTTGATGTCGGCGATCGAGCCGAGGTCGTGCGTCAGCGTGCGGGCGTCGGGCGTGTCGTTGAAGTCTCCGCAGAGCAGGAAATCGACATCCGGGTTCTTGTCCGCGAGAGACTTGTAGTAGTCGTAGATCGCGGTGGCGTATTTGAAGCGGCCCGATTCGCCGTCGCTGCCGTCGGCCTGTTTCAATTTCGACGTCCAGTGCGATGCAACGATGCACAGGTCGTGGTTGTTCACGTAAAGGTGCGTCTCGAGGATGCGCAAGGGCGATCGGCCGCCGAGCATGCGCGTTCGTTGTTGCGAGAGCGGCAATCGGCTGAGCACTCCGGGGGCAATGTGCCGGCCGGCGTCCAGATTCCGCATCGCGAGCGAAAGATACTTCTTCTTCGGATCGTCGATTCTCGCATTCAGCGCCCCTTGCAATAGTTCGAGGGAACGCACGCTCTCGAGTTCGCAGCACGCCAGGACGTCCGGTCCTTTGCCGTCGTTCAGTTTCAAGATCGCGCTCGCGAGCCGTTCGAGCTTCAGGTCCCGCAGGGCCTTGTTATCGGCAAACGGGTTGTCGTACGGTTCGTCGATCGTGTTGCGCTTGTCGTTCTTGTCGTCGAAGAGATTCTCGACGTTCCAGAAACAGAAGAACAGCTCTTGTTCACCCGTCGTCGTACCGGAGATCGGGGCCGGTTCCTTCGCGGGCTTTGCGGGACTATCGGCGGACGTACCGTTGCAGGCCGCGACGAGAAGGAGGAACGGGGTAACGGCGAGTAATCTGGCGAGCCTGGCGAACATGGTGAAGTCCTTTCCGAATCGCACGATGCATACACTGTACGGAGTCTCGTGAAATCCCGTGCAAACCGACTGGACATTTTTCCCGATTCGGGTTATCGCCCCGCAATCGGGAAACCTGCCGAACGGGGGAAAAGGCCATGCGACGGATGCAGTTCTTAGCCGGGATCGCGTGCGGAGTCGCCGCTACGCTGGGCGCATGGGCCTTGTTCGGCGGGCCTCGCGAAGTCCGCGCCGCCGCCAGCGACCGTTACCAGGACTATGTCATGGTCACGGGCGCAGTCTCCATTAATCCGCGAATTCAGACCGACGGCGTCTGGCTGCTCGACTACAAGTCCGGCCGCCTGCTCGGCACCGTTATCGACAAGCAGGTCGGCAAGATCGTCGGCTTTGCAGAAGTGGACCTGGCAACGGAGTTCAGCGTCGAACCCCGTCAAGACGTCCACTTCATGATGACCACCGGTTACATCACGCAGGGTCAATCGGCACTGTACATCGCCGAAACGACAACGGGTAAATTTGGCGTGTACACGATGGGACCGGGCACGAACGGCGCGGGGTTGGTAATTCGTCGACACGACATGACCAACTTCCGGCAGGCGCCGCCCGCGCCGGAGGTCCAGCCGGCCGCCGCAGGCTTGCCCGCCGGCGTGCCGATCGAACAGCCGAAACTCCCGCCGCCGGTCCCCGGCGCTCAACCGGTACCGGTGCCGATGCCCGTCATGAAGTGAGTTCGAAGGCGGTCTTCAGACATGCGAGCGCTTCGGCGCCGCGTGCCCGATCGATCACGACGCCGAGACAGACCTCGCTGGTGTTGATCATCGCGATGTTGATGCCCCGAGCCGCCAGCGCCCCGAACATCGTCTTGGCTACGCCCGTGTGGGTCCGCATGCCCACGCCGAGCACGTAAAGCACGGCGATCTGGTCGTCGCCCACCGCCAGGCACGCGGGGTCGATCGATTTGACCACGGCGTTCGCAAGTTTCAATGCCGGAGCGAGATCGCTACGCGGAACCGTGAACGAGAGTTCCGCGCGGTTCGGGCCCGTCATGTTCTGCACGATCATATCCACGAGGATGCCGGCCTCGGCGATGGCAGTAAACACCGTTGCACAGTTCCCCGGCAGATCGGGGAGGTTTGTGATCGTGATTCGGCTTTGGTCGTTATTCAGATGCACGCCACTGACGAGGATGTCCTCCATCCCGTCGAGCCGGGCGACGGCCGAAGCGCGATCGACCGCCGTCGGCGGCACGAGCGGCACCGGACGGCGGAGGAAATCGCCGACGGCCTTCCCGGCCCCCTTGCGAGGCTGTGATAGCCCGAACGCCGAGTGCACGGCCCGAAGAGCCTGCCGGCCGCGGACCGCTTTCCGCGCCTCCAGGTGCGCCTTCTTGATCGGCTCGCCACCGGGATCCTTCATCGCGTCTTCGCCTAACTCCTCCTCTTCAATCAGCACGCTGATCTTGATGTCGCCGGTGGTGATCATTTTCAGATTCACCTTCTCCGACGCCAGCGAGCGGAACATCTGCTCGGCGACGCCACTGACGGTCCGCATCCCGGCACCGACGACAGAGACCTTGCTGACTTTGCCCATCTCGCGGAGCATCGCGCCGAGTTCCGTGACGATCGGCTGGAGGGTCTTGATCGTCTTTTCGCGATCGGTGTTCATGACCGTGAAGCCGATGGTCGCCTTGCCGCCGGAGCCGACGGACTGCGCGATCATGTCCACGGCGATATTGGCCGAGGCGAGCGCGGAGAAGATTTGATGGCTGACACCGGGCCGGTCCGGCACGCCTTCGAGCGAGAGCCGGGCTTCGTCGTAGGCGAGGGCCACGCCACAGACGGGAATCTCCGTCATCCAATCGGCTTCCGGCACGATCCAGGTGCCGACCGCGTCCGACTGGGCGTTCCGCACCATCAGCGGCACGTCGTATTTCTTGGCGAACTCGATGCTGCGCGAATGCATGACGCCGGCGCCCATGCTCGCCATCTCCAGCATCTCGTCGTAGCTGATCGCATCCATCTTGCGGGCATCAGGTACGATGCGTGGATCGGTGGTGTAGACCCCGTCCACATCCGTGAAGATCTCGCATTGCACGTCGTACCCGGCTTGCTTCATGGCGGCGGCGACGGCGACGGCCGTGGTGTCCGACCCGCCGCGCCCGAGCGTCGTGATGTCGTCCAACTCATCGGTCCCCTGGAAGCCGGCGAGAACGACGATGTGCCCGGATTCGAGGGCTTGCGAAAGGCGCGAGGTGTCGATCTTCTTGATGCGTGCCTTGCGGTGGGTACTGTCCGTCACGATGCCGATCTGCGGGCCGGTGAGGCTGATCGCCTTCTCGCCGAGTTCCTGAATGGCCATCGCGGTCAGAGCAATGCTGATCTGCTCGCCGGTGGCGAGGAGCATGTCCATCTCGCGAGCCGATGGCGTTGTGGAGATTTCGTGCGCCTTGGCGATGAGGTCATCCGTGGTGCTGCCCTGTGCGGAAACGACGACCATGACTTGGTGACCGTCGTGCTTGGCGCGGATCGCCTTGCGAGCCGCCTCCATCACGCGGGCCGCGTTCTTGACACTGGAACCGCCGAACTTCTGCACCACGAGCGCCACGGTCCTATCCTCTAAGGGAATCATTGTTGTATCACCATGCGCTCACGAACCAATGCGCCGCGCAACGATCGCGACAGGTTCACCCGCTGTGCGTGTCAGCAGCAGTTCGCGGTGTTCGGGGCCGCGCAGCTTCCATTGCTTCGTCAGTTCATCCACATTGGCGGAGGAGCCTCGTTTCACAGGCGTGATGCGCCCGACATTCCGCTCGCGTAGCCAGGTACCGACGCGCTTGGGGTGGAACGGCAGAACTTCCTCGACTTCATACGCCGTGACGAACGGCGACCGGTGGAGTTCGTCCGCGGTCAGGAACGCGATCGATTCGTCGATTGGGCGGGCTCCGATACCGATGGCGAAGTTGGAGAGTAAGCCCGAGCGCGTCAGCGACGGGTCGGGATCATAGATGTACCCTCTCACGGCTCCGGTTGGCGGCATGGCATCGGGATCTTCAGCAGCGATCGTTTCCCCGGAGGGCAGGGCGGTGGCGCGCAGCTTCGCGGTTTGCAGGCCGTTCAGCCAAAGGACGCATTCCTTCAACTCGCCGTCGAGCGAAAGGAACTCGGCTTCGCCATCGAACGCCGCCAGTTCGTCCAGCGGGACCGCCGGGGCGAGCTTGAACGCGGCCGGAAGACCGGGAAAACGATCCAACACCGCACGTGGAGCCGGGTGATAGTCTTCGATCGACAGGAACCGTTTGCCGTCCGCCCGCCGCGATGGATCGCAGAAGTACGCATCGATTCGGGGAACATCATCCGACAGCACGTCGGCGACGCTCACACTCGCCTTCGGCACGTTGATCGCGGCCATGCGCGCCTTGAGTGGATCGCGATCCACGGCCACGACGTGCGGCACGACCTCGACGAAAGCGCTCGCGTCACCGCCGATGCCACAACACAGATCGCCGACTGTCTGGAACGATCGAAACCGATTCGCCCGATGATTCGCGACGGTGCGCGAGGACGACTGTTCGAGCGCCTCGCGCGTGAAGTACATCCGGTCCGCATCGGGGAACTTCGTACGGGCCTTCGCCCGCAGGATCGCCTGCTCGACGGCGGCCTTGGCCAGTTCGTTCGATCCCAGTTTGCGCACGCGCTCGAAAACCGGCAGGAACGTCTTGTCGGTGGGCCGCAGTTCGACGGCAAGAGCCAGCATACGCTGGCCGTGTGGCGAGAGCAGTTGTTCGAAGAGTTCGAGATTCATGGCAATTCGAGGGGCGAGCCGTCGATCCAGATTTCCAGGATGTTGAGATTGGCGTCAGTCACGAGCATGTCCGCGCGTTTGCGGGGCTCGAGGCTGCCGATCTCGCGGTCGAGGCCGAGGATCCGCGCCGGGGTCAAGCTCGCGCTTCGCACCACTTCGTGCAGCGGCGCGCCGGTCGCCTTGAGCATCGTGCGGACGCAATGGTCGAGGCCCATGACGCCGGAGGCGAGGGCCGAGCCGTCGAGCGTGACGCCGACGCCATCGCGCTTGCGAATGCGCTCGCCGCGGCCTTCGGGGCCGAACCAGTATTCGCCATCGGGCAGGTCCACCGCGCGCATCGAATCGGTCACGAGCGCGAGGCGGTCCGGCCCCTTGAATTTCCAGGCAATTCGCAGCAACGCGTTGTTCAGGTGCTTCCCGTCGGCAATCACTTCCGTCGATAGTTCGTTGTGGTAGAGCGTCGCTTCCATCACGCCGGCCCGCATCGGATAGGTTTGCTTCTGGCGGAGCCGGGCACGGTCCGACATGGCGCAAAAGAGATGATCGACGTGCCGGGCGCCCCAATCGATCGCGGCTTCGACCTGCTCCATCGTCGCGAAACTGTGGCCGATGTTTACGTGGATGCCCCGCTCGCAGCAGGCTCGCGTCAACGCCTCGGCATTCGGCAGTTCGGGCGCGATCGTCACCGTCAGTGGGAATGAATCATCAAAGCCGTCGAATGCGTCAACATGGATTGCGTCGGGGCTTTGGAATCCCGTCGTCGGGTGGCAGCCGCGCGCCTCCGGCGAGAAGTACGGTCCGTAGTGGTGGGCACCGACGATCCGCGCGCTGCCGGTTGATTCTTTGCGAAAGACCCGACAGAGTCCCAGAAACCGTGCCGTGTCGACTTCGTTCGCGACCGTGCTCGTTGGCGTCAACGAAGTGGTGCCGTGCTTCGCATGGGTCCGGCAGACCATGCGGAACGCTTCCGGTGTCAGGTCCATGAAATCGGCCCCGCCGCCGCCATGGACATGCAAATCCACGAATCCCGGCAGCAAGAACCGTCCTTCCAGATCGCGGACCTCGTCCGGCCTCGCTTCGAGTCGTTCGGCGATCCGCTCGCCATGAATTTGAAACCGTTCGACGGACTCCAACCTGTCCGGGAAAACCACCGTCGCATTGCGGAATTCCACGATCCGATCCATCGCGATTCACCCGTCAAAACTGGAACGAACCCTACGACTCGCCGGCTTTCACGCCGTCGCACTCCGGTTACGGTAGTGTCCGGCGGCCGATTCCGCTAAAAAAAGGACAATCGGAGGATCGAATCGATGGCAAGACGGGACTTGAAGGGACTGCGACTGCTCGTGACGGGGGCCTCGCAGGGGATCGGCCGGGCGATCGCGGTGGAAGCGGCGAAGCGCGGATGCCGCGTGCTGGCATCGGCTCGATCCGGAGATTTACTGAACGAACTCGCGGGGGAGGTCCGTGCGGCCGGCGGCACGATCGAGACGATCACGTCCGACATTACGAAGCCGGCCGACCGCCAGGCGATGGTGGACGCGGCGAACCGACACTTCGGCGGACTCGACGTTCTGGTCAACAACGCCGGCATCGGCGCGACCGGGCACTTCATGGATTCCGAGCCGCAGGTCCTGCGCGATATTTTCGAGACCAACTACTTCGCCGTCTGCGAACTGACGCGGCTGTTCCTTCCGGTCTTGAAACAAGGGACGACGCCGCAGATCGTGAACATCTCGTCGGTCGTTGCTCGGCGCGCCTATCCGGCCCGCTCGCTCTATTCGAGCAGCAAGTTCGCCCTCGCCGGGTGGAGCGAGGCGATCCGCGCCGAGCTGGCAAAGGACGGCATCGATGTGCTCGTCGTGAACCCGGGCCTGACGCAGACAAACTTCTCGAAGAATATGCTGGAGTCGAAGGCAAAGGTGTCGCTCGACCACAAGCGCGGCATGACTTCCGAGGAAGTCGCTGTCGCCACCCTCGATGCGATGCGAAAGGGCAAGAGCGAGATCACGCTCACGTTGCGGGGCAAGCTGCTGGTCTTCGTGACGCGGTTCTTCCCGTGGATCTTCGACATCTTCGCGAAGAAAAAAGTCCGCAAACTGTTCGCGGAGGAGATTGCGGCTCGGAAAGCCGCTACTTCTCGATCCGGATGATCATCCTCTGGCCGATACGCAGGAGATCTTTCGACGGATCGAGGTCGATGATCGCCTCCGTTGTGCGCACGTCGTTCATCTCCCCCGGCTCCAGGAGGATCGAACGTTTCTGCGCCACCCAACCGGCGACGGAACGCACGCGGCCCGTCCAAGTCGGCGAATCGGGCCGTGCATCATCGCGAATCGTCGCTTTCATCCCCTCGCGCACTCGTCCCATGGAAGCCTGATCCACTTCGGCGCGAACAATGATCTGCGAGGTCGGCGAAAAGAGGATCGTCGGCAGCGGCATGCCGGGCGCAAGCGCGGCACCGACGCCCGTGTTGATCCGCAGGATCGTCCCGTCGATCGGCGCGGTGAGCCGGCAATCGGCCACGGCCTTCTCGGCCCGCTCGAGAGCCACCTCAGCGGCCTCCTTCTTCGCGGCCAACGCCTTCAACTCGAGATTCGGGTCGAGTTTCTTCAGTTGTTCGAGCTGAAGTTGATCCGCCTCGATGAGCAGTTTCGCCGCCTGCACCTTCGCCGCGAAGGCGTCCACGTCGGCCGCGGTCACGTTCGAGGTCAGCTTCGCCTTGTCGCGGAGTTGATCGAGTTGTTTCTCGAGAGCCGTGACATCCGCCTTCGTCGCGGCGAGTTTCTTCTCCTGGAGCGCCACTTGATCGGGATGCTGCTTCGCGCGGACTTCGGCAACTTCCATCTCGGCATTCACGGCCTTGATCGCGGCGGCAGCCTCGCGCACGAGGCTCTTGTACGGCGCGTCGTCGATGCGCAGGATCGGATCGCCGGCCTTCACACGGGCCCCTTCGCGCGCCGTCAGTTCGATGAGCCGGCCGGCCTGCAGCGGTTCCAACGAGATCACGGTGCCGTCGAAGTCGACGCGGCCATTACAGACGACGTCGAGGTCGGCGAGCGAGATCGTGTCGACCGGCTTGGGCTTCTCGCGTGTGAGCAGCCACGCGGGCACACCGATGGCGAGGACGAGGAGAATGATGCCGAGCCAGACGGCTGCGCCGGTGAACCGGGATTCGGATGCCATACGGATGCTCCGCTAGCGGAGGTTATGGGCGGGGTCGACGTTCTGGAAGGACCGCAGGGCGGCGAGGCCGGAGGCGATCGCCATGAGCATGGTCACGACGACGGCGACCGTGATGACGATCGGGTGCAGGCGGACCTGCGTGCCGAGGCTGCCGGCGATCTGCGCGAGCAGTAGCGACACCGGGATCGCGATCAGGATGCCAAACAGACCGACCCAGAAGGATTGTTCGAGGACGGACAGTTGCAGCCGCCAGCGCGGGATGCCCATTGCCCGGAGCGTGGAGTATTCGCGAAGGGAGGCGACGGTCGCGGCGTAGAGCGTCTGGCTGGTGACAACGGCGCCGACGAGAAGGCCAAGGAGTGCGGTGAATCCGAGTGCGATGCCGGCCTTCGTGGTGGTCAGCCAGTGGATGCGCGAGCGCCACGAGAAGTCGTCGGCGGTGAAGGCACTCATCTGAATGTAGCTTTGCAGTCGATGGGCGACGCGCTGGGCGTCTTCTTCCGTGGCGCATTTCGCGACGATGTAGGACGCTTCGCCGGGAAAGTATTTCAGCAGCAAACGGGCGGTCTCGTTGGAACAGAAAACGTATGGTCCGCCGAGGCTTTTGTATCCGCGCACGAGTCCGACCACTTTCACCCGGATGCCGAGCACGTCGGCGTAGTCGCCGATGCCGGACAGGTTCAGCCGGCCCAGTTCGGATTCGTCGACGGCCACGGTGTAAGGCTCGTTCAGCTTCGACATCAAATCCGGTTGCTCGCGAAGCCCCTCGACGGCAGCGAGCGATTGTGGCGTCAGTGCCGAACCGACGACAGTACACGCTTCCGGCGTGGACGGGTTGCGGCTGTCGGTCAGGCGAATCCAAAGCGAGAAACCGATCATCGCCGGCTCGGCTCGCTCAACCTCGGGTTGGGCGAGCACGCGCGTGATCCAGCGTTCAGGGAGCGGACGGCCGAGGTCCACGCTGCGCACGCCGGGGTAGCCAACCCAAAGAGTAGCGTTCGACTTGTCCACGGGCAGCGACATCATCGCGAGCAGACCGATCACAAGGCCGCCCTGCACGGCGATGAGCACGGCCGAGAACGCCACGGCGAGAATCGCCGGCAGAAACCGGCTGCGCTCGAACCAGATCGTGGTAAGGGAGTAGCTCATCGCTACTCCTAGCATCGCAGAAAAGGGATCGCGAGCAACCGGGGAAACGCCGACGACCCCCGCAACCGGGGTGGATGCGGGAAACCGTGGCGGATCCGCGGGGTTTACCGCGTCGGGGGTTTGCGCGGGCGCGGTGTATCATCTTCGTAGGCCGCAACGATCTTCGCCACGATCGGATTCCGCACGATATCGGCTTCGTCGAGGTGGATGATGGAGACCCCTTCGACGTCCCGTAATCGCTGTACGGCGTCGGCGAGGCCGCTCTTGATCGTCTTCGGCAGGTCCACCTGCGTCATGTCGCCCGTCACCACGACCTTCGACCCGTGTCCCATGCGAGTCAGGAACATCTTCATCTGCGCTGTCGATGCGTTTTGTCCTTCGTCGAGGATGATGCATGCTCCGTTCAAGGTCCGACCCCGCATGTACGCCAGCGGGACGATCTCGATGATGTCGTGGTCCATGTACTTCCGCACGGCGTCCGGGTCCATGATGTCGTTGAGCGAATCAAACAGCGGCCGGAGATACGGATTGATTTTCTGGACCAGATCGCCGGGGAGAAAGCCGAGGCGTTCGCCGGCCTCGACGGCGGGGCGGACGAGAACGATTTTCTTCACGGTATTGGAGCGGAGCAGGCTGACGGCCCAACCGACGGCGAGGTACGTCTTGCCGGTGCCGGCGGGGCCGACGCAGAGGACGACGTCGTTGGTCTTCATCGCCTGCACGTAGCGACCTTGACCGTCGGTGCGCGGGCGCATGTACTTGCCGGTGTCGGTGACGGCGAGGCTCGTCGACCCGCCGCGCACGTCGCTGCCGCGGATGACCTCGAGAACGGTGCGCACGTCTTCGGCGGTGAGTTTGCCGGATTTGCGCAGCACGAGGCGCAGTTGTTGGAAGGTGCGTTCGGCCTGCTCGGCACCGTCGGCGGAGCCGTCGATTTGGATCGTGTCGCCGCGCGCGACGATCCGCACGCCGAGGGCGTCGCGGATGAGGCGCAGGAAGCCGTCGCGCGGCCCGAACAGGATCATCGCTTCGTCGCGACTGTCGAGCGTGAGGGTGCGGGTCTCGGGCATGGGTTGGCTCATTCGGTGTTCGGGGAGGGACAGCCGGCGCGGAGGAAGGTTCTACCAGACGAGTATGAAATACGCGACCGGGGCGGAATAGAGGATGGAATCGACGACGTCGAGGATGCCGCCGAAGCCGGGCACGGTGGCGGAGGCATCCTTGGTGTGGCAATCCCGTTTGAACAGGGATTCGACCAGGTCGCCGAAGACGCCGGCGAGTCCGACGGCGCCCCCGAAGGCGAGGGCGTGGCCGAGACCGGATGCGAAGAGGCCGGGCATGCCGAAGTGGAAACCGAATGCGGTTCCGACGGCGGCGAGCATCCCACCGGCGAAGCCCTCCCAGGTCTTTTTTGGCGAGAGCAGCGGTGTGAATTTGTGCCGGCCGATCGCCATGCCCGTGAGAAGCGCGAAGATATCGCCGACCTTCGGGACGAAGATCGCGGCAGCGAGGGCTGCACCGGCGTGGTGCGGCAGCCATCGCAACTGGACGAGGTACGATGGCATCAAGCCGAGGTAGACGAAGAACAGCAGGGCGTGCGCGATCCGCGCCGTCGCCCGGCCGTCGCCGGTATACGTCAGCACTTCGAATAGCATCGTCACGGTCGCGGAGAAGGCGAACGCGCCGAAGACCGGCTGCCACGGCGAGGCGAACGGGATTCCGGAAAGGGGTGGCAGCCAGTTCGCCGCGAGAATGATGGGCACGCAGCAACCGACGGCGGCGGCGGGCGGGCGATCCGACGCTGGCATCATCCGCCAGAGTTCGCGTGCGCCGGACCAGCCGAGCGCGAGTACCGCGGCGAGCAGGAACGGCGCATGCGGGAGGAAATACGCATCGCCGACGAGGATACCGGTGACGGCCAGAACGAGGATCGTGCCAACGAGAACGCGCGTGCGGAGCATCGGCTAGACGGCTCCCTTCACGGGCGCGAGGCCCCCGAAGCGGCGCTCGCGGTCGGCGAAGTCGCGCAGGGCGTCGTGCAGCGTGGCCGCCGTGAAATCGGGCCAGCATGTCGGAGTCACCCAAAGTTCCGCGTAGGAGATCTGCCAGAGCAGGAAGTTGCTGATCCGCATCTCACCGGCCGTTCGCACCAGCAGATCCGGCGCGGGCATTCCCGAGGTGTACAGCGATTCCTCGATGGTCGTTTCCTCGATGGTGTCCGGATTCAAGGAATCTTCTCGGACTCGCCGGGCGATCGCGCGCACGGCGTCGACCAGTTCCGTCCGCCCGCCATAGTTGATCGCGAGGCAGAGTGTCAGCCCGGTGTTGGCTTGGCTGATCGCGATGTTCGTGTCCATTTCCGCTTGCACGTCGGCGGCGATGCCGTCGCGTCGGCCGATGATCGTGAAACGGATGTTTTCCCGTACGATCCGTTCGCGTTCGCTCAGAAGGTATTGTTTCAGGATGCCCATCAGCACTTCAACTTCGGCCGGCGGGCGCTTCCAGTTCTCGACACTGAAGCAGTAGAGCGTGAGTTGTCCAAGGCCCAGGCGACAGGCTTCGTCGACGATGTCGCGGACGACCTGTGTTCCGCGAACGTGGCCGAACGCGCGCGGCTCACCGCGTTCGACCGCCCACCGGCCATTGCCGTCCATGATGATCGCGATGTGCCGCGGTAGGCGCTCCGGGTCGAGACCCACGGAGCGGCAATAGGCGGCGGCTTCTGCGACTGTGAATGGCACGGGGGGATTTTAGGGAACGATCGTCTGGTCGCGATCCGGTCCGACGGAAACAAAGGCGACTTTCTTGCCGATGATCTCGGCGATGCGGTCGACGTAGTTGCGGGCGGCCGCTGGGAGGTCGGCGAGCTTGCGGGCTTTCGTCAGGTCTTCGCTCCAGCCCGGCAGCGTCTCCAGCACCGGCTTGCAACGTTCGAGGCGGAACGAATCGCTCGGGAAGTGCGTGATCCGTTCACCGTCGAGTTCGTAGGCCGTGCAGATCTTCAGTTCCTTCAAGCCACTGAGTACGTCGAGAAGCATGATCGAGATGACATCCACGTCGGCGAGTGTGGCGCTGTAGCGGGCGGCGACGGCGTCGAACCAGCCGACGCGGCGTGGGCGGCCGGTGACGGTGCCGAATTCGCGGCCGATGGTGCGGATGCGATTGCCGATGCCGTCGGGTCCGTCATCGAGTTCGGTGGGGAAGGGGCCGCGACCGACGCGGGTGGTGTACGCCTTGAGAATGCCGATGATGCGCGAAACGGCGCGGGCGGGCACGCCGCTGCCGGGCCAGATCCCCGACGGCAAGCTACTGGAACTGGTCACGTAGGGAAACGTGCCATGATCGATGTCCAAGAGGCTGCCCTGCGCGGCCTCGAAAAGGATGTTCTTGCCCGCCGCAAGGGCGTCGTTGAGCAGCTTCGGCGTGTCGGCGACGTGGGGTTTGAGAAACTCGGCGTAGCCGAGATATTCGTCGCAGAGTTGGTTGGCGTCGAACGCCTTCGCACCGTTGCCGAACGCGGCGAGGATGCGGTTCTTGAACGGCACGATGTAGTTCAATCGCTCCCGAAGGTGCTTTGGGTGCAGGAGTTCGCCAACACGGACACCGAAGCGCCGGCCGACCTTGTCCTGGTAACAGGGGCCGATACCGCGGCCTGTGGTGCCGATTTTGTTTTCGCCTTCGACCTCGGCAAGCCGCTCTTCTTCCATGTGGTAGGGGAAGATCGTGTGGGCATGTTCGCTTACGACGAGATTGTCGCCGACGCTCACACCGCCGGCGCGGAGTTTCTCGACTTCCTCGATGAAGCGCGGCGGATAGACGACGACGCCGTTGCCGATGACGGACTTCACACGCGGCTTGAGGACGCCCGTGGGCAGCAGCGAGAGGGCGAACTTGCGGTCGCCCCAGACGACGGTGTGCCCGGCGTTCGCGCCGCCGTTGTAGCGCACGACGAAGTCGTGCTTGTCGCCGAGGATGTCGACGATCTTCCCCTTCGCTTCGTCGCCCCACTGCAGGCCGACCACACACGTCGCAGGCATGACTTCGATCCGATCCGCTGAGAGGTCTTCAATTCCCTTCAACACCGTAGGGCGACGGAACGAGTTAGGCAAGGGAATGGAAACGTCTATAACGTAAGAATCCCACCCCGGAGCCACTCATGTCGCGTCTCCTCTTCTTGCTCGTCTTACTCGTCGGCACAATGCCGATCCATGCCGATGGCCCGAAAGACAACCTGTCGGACAATGTGCGACCAGTGCCGCCGAAGGGAAGCGCGGTCAAACCCGAGGACGCGGCCGAACTGCGAGCGGGGTTGGACGAACTCGGCAAGCAAATCGCTGCGTTGAAAGACAATCCGCTGCTGCCGGATGTGGAAATTTATCACAAGGCCGTGCGATATGGATTGGAGCACAACGAGCTGTACGTGTTGACAGATCCGAAAACGATGAAGACCACGCGGAACGATGTTCCCGTCGCGAAGAAACACATTCAGACGGGCCTGCAGCGCGCCAAGGAATTGAAGGACGGCAAGCCCAGCTGGACGACGGCAACCGGCCTCGTCGTCCGCGGCTACCGCTCGAAGATCGACGGCGACGTGCAGCCGTTCGGCCTCGTGATCCCGAAGGAATACGACTTTGCCGGCACGAACAAGCATCGCCTCGATTTCTGGTGGCACGGCCGATACGAGAACAATCTCGAACTCTCCTTCATCGCCGAGCGCGAGCGCAGCGCCGGCCAGTTCACGCCGGCCGGCGCGATCGTCGTGCATCCCTTCGGCCGGTTCAGCAACGCCAACAAGTTCGCCGGCGAGATCGACTCGCTCGAAATCCTCGATTTCCTCAAGAAACACTATCGCATCGACGAATCGCGCATCGTCGCCCGCGGCTTCAGCATGGGCGGCGCCGCCTGCTGGCAGTACGCCGTCCACTACCCGACGCTCTTCTGTGCCGCCGCGCCGGGGGCGGGCTTCTCCGAGACGCGGGAGTTCCTTCGTGACTTTCAGGACGAAGTGGTAAAGCCAACCTGGTACGAGAAGAAG
This sequence comes from Gemmataceae bacterium, assembly GCA_019636445.1. Classification (GTDB taxonomy): domain Bacteria; phylum Planctomycetota; class Planctomycetia; order Gemmatales; family Gemmataceae; genus Limnoglobus. The sequence goes on from JAHBXO010000009.1 coordinate 124,648, forward strand.
TTGTGGCGGATGTACGACGCGACGGAGTACGCCCAGAACATCTTCAACATCCCGACGGTCGCGTACAGCGGCGAGATCGACCGCCAAAAGCAGGCCGCCGACGTGATGGCGCGCGAGATGAAGAAGGTCGGTCTGGAACTGACGCACATCATCGGCCCGAAGACCGGGCACAGCTACGAAAAAGGCGCAAAACTTGAGGTCGAGAAACGGATCGACGCGTTCGCGTCGAAGGGTAAGGATGCATTCCCGAAGGAGATCAAGTTCGTCACGCACACCTTGCGGTACAACCAGTGCGGTCCGTTCGAGATCCTGCAACTGGTCAAGCACTGGGAACCGGCGACGCTGAGCGCGACGTTCTCCGACGATGTCGCCAACATCCAGACTACGGGCATCGCGGCATTCAAGTTCCATTTGCCCAAAGCCGGCGTGTGGGACGTAATTGTCAATGGCCGCAAGATCGCCGCCAAGGCGTCCGTCGGCGCCGGGCCGCATGTCGTAGTAGGGCCGCCGAAGTTTGAAAACTGGGGCTTTGGCGAGGAAACGAAAGGCCTCGTCAAACGCCCCGGTTTGCAAGGCCCCATCGACGACGCCTTCATGGATTCCTTCATCATGGTGAAGCCGACCGGCAAGCCGATGAACGAGGCGATTGGCAAATGGGTCGATCTCGAGATGAAGCACGCCATTGATCATTGGAGGCAGCAATTCCGCGGTGACGCCCGCGTGAAGGCGGACACGGACATCACCGACGACGACATCAAGAACCACAATCTCGTGCTCTGGGGTGATCCGAAGAGCAACGCCATCCTCGCGAAGATCTATGACAAGACGCCGGTCCGCACCTTCGGTGACAAGACCGTTTCGGTGTTCATCTACCCGAACCCGTTGAATCCTAAGAAGTACATCGTTCTGAATAGCGGTTTCACCTACCGCGAGTACGCGTACCTGAACAACGCCCGGCAGGTGCCGATGCTGCCCGACTACGCGATCGTGGACGTGACGACCCCGCCAAATTCCCGCTTCCCCGGCAAGGTGACAGTCGCCGGATTCTTCGACGAGAACTGGAAGCTCCAGCCGAATCACGGTCAATAACGCCCCGAGATCCCGCGATGTCTGCCCCGCGTTTCGCCCGCGTCCTGCTTCTGCTCTCACCGGCGCTGCTGCTGCTCGCGACGGTCGGCTTTGTGATTCTCAAGCCGACCGCGCCTGCGAACTCCGTCGCGTCGGGGCCGATCGCCTCGACCGGCGGCGGCAAGCTCGTGGTCCTCGCCGTCTTCGATCAACTCCGCGGCGACTACCTCGAACGCTGGAAACAGCACTTCGGTTCGGCCGGATTCGAGCGGATGAAGCGCGATGGCGCCTGGTTCTCGAACGTCCGGCTCCCGTACTCCGGCACGTCCACCGCGCCGGGGCACGCCTCGCTTCTCACCGGCGCTCCGCCGTCCGTCCACGGCATAGTCGAGAATCGCTGGTTCGACCGCTCCCTCGGCCAGATCGTCGCGGCCGCCACCCTCGACGGCGTCGCGCGCGTGCCCGCCGACGAGACTGCCACGCGCGAACGCTGGCCCGGTCTGAGCCCCAAGCGACTACTCGCGCCGACCGTCGGCGATGCCTTGAAAGCGCAGGCGAAAAACGGCCGTGTCTTCAGCCTCGCCCTCAAGGACCGCGCTGCCGTGCTCATGGGCGGCCAGGACCCGGACGGCGCCTATTGCTTCGATTCTGGCACCGGCGAGTTCCACACCTCCGCCCACTATCGCGACAAGCTGCCCGGCTGGGTGGACGAATTCGACCGCTCGCGCGTCGTCTATCGCTGGGCCGGCAAGACGTGGGACCGCTTCGGCCCGCTCGCCGCGTACGACGCGCTTGGGGCCGACGACGTCGCTGGGGAAGCCAGCCGTACTCACGGCGGCCGGCGCACTTTCCCCTATCCCCTTGGCACGCCGGACGACCGCACCCGCAACCATTTCGCCATGCTCGAAGCCTCCCCGTTCGGCAACGAACTGCTCTGGGAATTCGCCAAGGCCGCCATCGCTGGCGAAAAGCTCGGCTCGAGCGGAACCCCCGACTTGCTTTGCCTCGGTTTCAGCGCCAACGACCTCCTCGGCCACGACCACGGCCCGGATTCCCACGAAGTGCTCGACATCACGCTCCGCTCGGACAAACTCGTTGCGGACATGATCGCCCACCTCGATGCGACCGTCGGTCCCGGCGGCTGGACCCTCGTCGTGACGGCCGACCACGGCGTGGGTCCGTTGCCCGAAGTCGCCGTGAGAACCGATCCCGACGCCAAGCGGATCGGCCTCGCGGACCTCTACGGCGGCCTCGACCAGCACCTCGACAAAGTCTTCGGAACGATCGACGGTGTGCCAGGTCAGTGGATCGAACTCGGCAGCCGGCTCGAGGCGACCTACCCTTGGCTCTACCTGAACCGCCGGTTGATCGACGCCCACGGATTGAAGACGTCGGAGGTCGAAGTGGCGGCGGCGAGCTGGCTGCGCGAACGGCCGACACCCCTTGCAGTTCTGACGCGTTCGACATTGGAATCGGGTGACTTCGCGAGCGAAACCGAGAAGAAATTCGGCCCGTTGGTCCAGAAGTCGTTCCATCCCGCCCGCTGCGGCGACATCGCCGTCGTGCCGCCGCCGCACCACCTCGTCCTCGGCGCACTCTCGACCGGCACCGACCACGGCTCACCTCACGACTACGATCGGCACATTCCGATCCTTGCGATCGGCGCCGGCATTCCGAAACTCGGCGAGCGCAAGGAGATGACGAGTTCCCTGACCGTTGCGCCGCTGCTTTCGAAGTTGTTGGGGATCGACCCGCCGAAGGAGGCCAAGGAGCCGCTGCCGGCGGAATTGAAGTGATTGTCGAGATCAAGAAAGCCCGAAAGTTGTGTAGGTCGGGTCAAGGCTTTGCGCCGACCCGCCGATCATACTTCGAGTTCGGCGGGTCGGCGCAAAGCCTTGACCCGCCCTACCGGATTCACGGTCCGTGTTCGTAAAGCACTTCGCAGAGCTTGCCGAGCATCTTCCCTTCGCGTGTCGCCGTCACGCCGGCGGGTAGGGGCACGTTGTTGACGAACATCGCCAGATTCAGTTCGGTCCCGTTTGCCGTCGTCATAACGCCGGCGAGCGCCTTGCTGCGGAGGAGCGTTCGGCCGTTGAGGTTGTCGTCGTAGCTGAGAGTGCCGGTCTTGGCGAAGACCTTTCCGCGCGCGGGGCTGTCCTTCGGCACGACTTCGGCGAGCGTCCCGTCGACGCCAAGTATCGGCAGGGCGGCCTTGTAGGCGTCCCATTCGGGGCGTTTGCGCATGGCGGCGAGTAGTGCCACCGTGGTGCGAGGCGTGACGCAATCAGCCCAGGCGCCGCCGGCCCCGCCGCCGAATGAGATGGTTGGCGAATCGACCCCCAACTCTTTCAGGATTTTCCCCTGTTCCCGCAGTCCGGCCGCGGCCGTGCGCTTTCCGTTCTTCACGGCCACGAGGCAGGGCAGGGTGCCCGCGTACAGGTTGTGGCTCACCTTCAGCGTGACGAGGATTTCATCCCGGAACTTCGCCGACTCGGATGTCGCCACCGTCTCCAGCGTCTCCACAGATTCGGGCAGGTCCGGCTTCGCGGGCTTGAAGACGTTGGCGTTGACGCGCACGCCGGCGCGGCGGAGCGCCTCGATGAACAGGCCGCGCGCGAAGCCGGCCGGGTCGGCGACGCCGTAGATGCGCAGTCGCGGCGGGCTGTCGACGGGGATGGAACCACGCACTCGGAAGCGGTGCGCGTCGATGGTTTCGAGCGCGAGCGCTGCCCGCGACCCCTTCGTGCCGGTGGCGACCTGGATGTCCGCCTTCAGGAATTCCGTTTCGGGTATCAGTTTCACGGTCGCCGGATCGCCGGCGGTTTTCCCCGGCGTCACGAGCACGTCGACCAGGTTGTCGTTCACGAGGATGGGGGAAATCGCATCCGGCCCGCTGCCGGAGCCGAACGCGCGGTCGAAGAGTCGGTCGTCGACGAGCACCTCGCCGGTCACTTCCTTGATTCCCTTTTCGGCGATCTGCTTCGCGAGGCTCTCAAGACCGGCGAGCGGGTTGCTGTCCGTAAGGTACGCCTCGCCACTGAAATTCGCGTAGATATGGTCGGAGTTGCGGAAGAGGACGCGGCCGTCCTTGCCGGTTCGGCCGCCCATCGTGAGGTCGCCGGCGGCGACCAGCACGAGGTCGCCGCGGAGGATGCCGTCCTTCGTTTCGCCTTTGCGCACAACGCGAGTCGTCACGGTATGGTCCGGCCCGAGCGCGATGAGCGCGGCGGCGCAGGAGTAGAGCTTCGTCACGGACGCCGGCGTGAAGAGTTTGTCGGCGTTGCGGGCGTACACCTCCGCCCCGGTCTTCGCGTCGGTCACCAGTACGCCCCAACTCGCCTGCTTGTAGTCGGGCCCGTCGATCAGGGCTTCGAGTTTCTTCGCGAGGGGCGCATCTTGGGCCGGCGACGTGCCGGAACACAGAAGAAGGATGGCCAGAGAGAGAACGCGCATGGTCGGCTCCCGTCGACAAAGGAATCGTGAAGGCCGATCCTAAACGCCGGAATGCCCGTTGACAACCGTCCTTCGGTTCGGGACTCTAGATGTGATCTTCCGGAGGCCGAGAATGACGGACCATCGATTCGGTTGGTGTCTGGCGCTGCTGCTCCTGTGCGGGCCGGCGCGTGGCCAGTCCAAGGACGAAACAGTCGACCTGTTCAAGCCCGAAGGTGCGGTGCCGACAATCAAGGTGACGCTCGACGAAGCGAACCTGCGCCAACTCCGGGGCGACCCGCGGAAGTACGTCAAGGCCACGATCCGCGTGGACGACAAGACCTATACGAACGTGGGCCTGCACCTGAAGGGCGCGGCAGGCTCGTGGCGGGACTGGAACGACAAGCCGGGGCTGACGCTCAACTTCGACAAGTTCACCGACGCCCAGAAGTTCCGCGGCATCGACAAGCTGCACCTGAACAACGGCGCGCAGGACGGCAGCTTCCTCCAGGAGTTGCTCGCGAACGAACTGGCGCTGGCGATGGGCGTGCCGGCCTGCCGCTGCACCCACGCCCTCGGCGAACTCAACGGCCGCAAGGTCGGGCTTTACGTCCTCAAGGAAGGCTTCGACACCAGCTGGCTGAAGCGCCACTTCAAGACCTCCGACGGCAACCTCTACGACGGCGGCTTCCTCACCGACATCAACGGCGACCTCAAGCTCGACCACGGCGTCGACAACGGCCGCAAGGACCTGAAGGCGCTCGTGAAGGCGTGCAACGAAGGGGATGCCAACAAGCGATACCAGGAGGTGTCCAAGATCCTGGAAGTGGACAAGTTCTGCGCGAGCGCCGCCCTGCAGATCATCACGGCCGACTGGGACGGCTATATTCGCAAGCCGAACAACTATCGCATCTTTTTCCCGAAGGACCCGAAGCACGGCAAGGCGGTCATCGTGCCGCACGGAATGGACCAGATGTGGCAGAACCCCGGCGAGGGCCTCTGGCACGGTTGGGGCGGCATGGCGGCCCGTGCCATCCTCGACCACCCCGAAGGGAAAAAGAAGACCATCGAGAAACTCAAGGAGATGACCGAGAAGCACTTCACGCCGGAGAAAATGTACAAGCGGATCGACGAGCTGGCGCCGCGCATCAAGGAGGCGATGACGCCGGTCAACAAGGGCTGGGCCGATAACTACAAGAACGAGATCAACTGGTTGAAGGAACGCCTTAAACAACGCTTCGAACTGTTAAAACGCGAGCTTCCCAAGTTGAAGTAGCAGGTCGGCGTGGTACAATCTTCGCCAGCCTCATCTGTTGGAAATCCGCCATGCCGATCACGTTCGCCTGTGGCTGTGGAAAAACCTTGAAAGTCGGGGACGAACACGCGGGGAAGCGCGTGAAGTGCCCGTCGTGCAACGGCGTGGCGAACGTGCCCCCCGCGTCGGCATCGAGCGCCGCCGTGCCGGCCGCTCGACCCGCCGTGGCACGTGCGATCCCCGCCGCGCCGCCCCCGAAGCCGAAACCGGCCGACGACGAGTTCGAAGTGGTGGACGACGACCCGACGCCCCGGAGGAAGGCCGCCAAGGCCGACGACGATTTTGAAGTCGTGGACGACGATGACGACGACGCCCCGCGATCGAAACGGCGGTCGAATCGTCGGGATCTCGACGATGACGAGGAGGACGATCGCCCCAGCAAGCGCCGCGGTTCGCGCCGCGACGACGATGAGGACGAAGAAGACGAGCGCCCGAGCAAGCGGAAATCCAAACGGCCCGCCGCCGCCGCGGACGACGACGAGGAGGAGGAACGCCCCAGCAAGCGGAAAAAGAATCGCAAGAAGAATCGCCGCAAGCGGGACGAACAATCCGATAGCGGCAAGCGGATGCTCTCGATCTTCGGCGGCCTCGCGGCGATCGCAGCGGGCGCGGCGCTCGCGTACTTCCTCTGGGATGTCGGTGGTCGCGGCGCGGGCAAGCTCTTCATTCTCGGCATCATCATCGCGCTCGGTGGCATCGGGGCCGTCTTCAACGGCATCACGGGCAACTTCGGCGACGATGAAGAGAAACCGGAAGAGGACGAAGAAGACGAAGATCGCGGCGACTGGGACGACGAAGACCGGTAAGCCGTACTTGTCCCTACAATGATCGGACTGCGGGGGGCGATGGCCCCCCGCTTCGATTCCCGGAGCCAGCCATGGCGGAAGTCCTCGAAACCCAGGTGCTCGTGATCGGCGGCGGTCCCGGCGGCTATCCCGCCGCCCTGCACGCGGCCGACCACGGATTGAAGACCATCCTTGTCGATGAAGACGCGAAGCTTGGCGGCGTCTGCCTCAATCGCGGCTGCATCCCTTCCAAGGCGCTGCTCCACGTCGCCAAGGTCATCCGCGAGGCACACGAATCCGCCGAGATTGGCCTCTCCTTTGGCGAGCCGAAGCTCGATCTCGATAAGCTCCGCGCCTTCGTCCAGACGAAAGTCGTCGGCAAGCTCACCGGCGGCATCGGCATGCTCTGCAAGGGGCGCAAGGTCGACGTTTTGACCGGCCACGCCGAATTCGTCGACGCGAACACCGTGAACGTGTCCGGACCGACGCCGAAGACGATCCGTTTCCAGCACTGCATCATCGCCAGTGGCAGCCTGCCGGCGATGCCGAAGATATTCGCCATCGGCGACGACCGCGTCATGGATTCGACCGGTGCCCTATTGCTACCGGACGTGCCGAAGAAGCTGCTCGTCGTTGGCGGCGGATACATCGGCCTCGAAATCGGCAGCGTCTACGCGGCGCTCGGGTCAAAGGTGACCGTGGTCGAATTCCTCGATTCGATCATCGCGATGGCGGACCGTGACCTCGTGAAACCGCTGGAAACGAAGCTCCGCAAGGAATTCGAGGCGATCTACACCAGTACCAAGGTGACGGGTGTCCGCGCCACGCCAGAGGGGATCGTCGCGTCGCTCGATGGGGCTGAGGCGCCGAAGGAACTGACGTTCGACCGCGTGCTCGTGTCCGTGGGTCGGCGGCCGAACTCGGCGAACCTCGTGCTCGACAAGGTCGGCGTGAAGGCGAACGATCGCGGCTTCATCCCGATCGACAAGCAGCGGCGGACGAACGTACCGCACATCTTCGCCATCGGCGACGTCGGCGAGGAGCCGGGACTCGCGCACAAGGCGACGGCGGAGGCACGCGTGGCCGTCGAGGCGATCCTCGGCGAGCCGAGCGAGTGGAACCCGCGCGCCATCCCGGCCGTGATCTTCACCGATCCCGAAATCGCCTGGGCCGGATTGAGCGAGAAGGAGGCCCAGGAGAAGGGCGTACCGCACGAAGTGTTGAAGTTCCCCTGGGCGGCGAGCGGCCGCGCCGTCGCGCTCCAGCTCACGAACGGGCTGACGAAAATGCTGGTCGATCCCGAGACGAAACGCGTGCTCGGCGTCGGTATCGTTGGCGGCGGTGCCGGGGAGATGATTTCCGAAGGCGTGCTCGCCATCGAAATGGGGGCCGTCGCACGGGACGTGCTAGAGAGCATCCACCCGCACCCGACGCTCAGCGAAACGATCATGGAGAGTGCCGAACTGGCCTACGGTGCCGCGACGCACGTCGCCCGGCCGCGGAAGGCGGCTCACTGATGCCGCGCGTCGCCTGCCCGCATTGCAACGCCGTCGTCGATGCCGCGGAGCGAATCGTCTGCCCGCGCTGCTCGGAATCCTTCGATCCGGCCATCGCCGAGCACCTGCCGGACGAATCGGTCTCGGTACCGTTGCCGGTCGTGCGGCCGACGGGGTTTCTCCACTCCCGTGCGGCGATGGCGCTCTCGTTCGGTCTTGCCGCGGTCATCCTCGTCGTCGGCCTCGCGATCGTGCGCCCATGGGAAGGCAAGCCGAAGTCGGGGCCGGACCGGCTGCCGGTCGTCGTCTCGCCGCTCGGCCTGGCGGGGCTGGCGTACCTGCCGCCGAACACGAATATCGTCGCCGCGATCCAGCCGATGCCGCTGCTGGCGTATGCGGCGCAGAAGAAGGTCGACCCGAAGAAATTCCTCATCGATTCCGGTATTCCCGATACGATCTTCGAATCGCTATCGAAAGCCGGCGTGACGCTCGATCAGATCGACCATCTTGTCGTCGGCTTCGCGATCAATTCCGACTCGCCGATCCCCGGCGTCGCGGGCTGCCTGAAACTCGTACGCCCCGTCGCCGACGAGGCGAAGTTCCTGACGGCCTTGCGTGCCGAGAAGAACAGTCAACAGTCGAAGGGCGGGCGCACAGTCTACTCGATCGCGAACAACCTTCTGCTTGCTCCGGTTGACGACAAGACGTACCTGATCGGCCTTGGCGAAAGGGATCTCGCGTTCCTCGAGAAGCCGCACCCGCCTGGCGGCGGGCACCTTCCGAAGGAACTCCGCGAGGCGATGATGGCTCGTCTCAGCCCGGCGTCGTTCGCTTGGCTTGCCACCGATTCCGCCGCATGGACCGACAAACCCCTCGTGAAGGCGCTCGCTCTGGCACCGGCGTGGAAGGATCGCGTTGCCCTTCTGAAAACGATTCGCGCCGCGGCCGCCGGGGTGTCGATCGAAGACGCTCCCGAACTCCGTCTGGCCATTCGTGCCGCCGATGCCGCAACGACGAGCCGAATCCGCGATGGCCTGCGCGCCCGCGTGCCCGGCGACACGGTGGAATTCGCCGGCGATGACGAATGGACCACGCTCAAAACGCCCTTCGATCCCGCGTCGCCCGAAGCGAAAACTCTTCTCACGGAACTCCGGAAGGACCAATGACGGCCTCCGATTTCGGCGTATCATAGCGCGCACTCGTCTCCTTTCCTGCGAGGTTCTCCCCATGCTCTTCCGTCGTGGTACTCTCTCCCGGCGCGGCTTCGCAACCGCGTCCGTCGCTTCTCTTACCGCCGCCGGCCTGCCGCTCTGGTACGCTCGCGAGGTCGTCGCCGCCGACACCGCCAACTCCGCCGCGGCCGCCAAGCGCGCCGACGCCAACAGCAAGCTCCGCTTCGGTTTCGTCGGCATCGGCAGCCCGTCGAGCCGCGCCCGCGCCCTTTACAACGAAGCGAAACGATTCCGCGAACAGGTCGAATGCACTTACGTCTGCGATGTCGATAGCCGCCACCTGGGTAGCGCCGCGAACATGCTATCCCGCGACGGCTTCGAACCGAAGGCCACGCACGACTACCGAAAGGTCTGTCACTCGAAGGACGTCGACGTCGTCGTCGTCGCCACGCCGGACCACTGGCATACACTCGTGGCCGTCGAAGCGCTCCGCGCCGGCAAGGACGTGTACTGCGAGAAGCCGCTGACGCTCACCATCCAGGAATCACTCCTGCTCCAGAAAGTGGTGAAGGAGACCGGCCGGGTGCTCCAGACCGGCAGTCAGCAGCGTTCGGAAATGCGGGGTATGTTCCGCCTCGCCGCCGAGATCGTACGGGCCGGGAAGATCGGGAAAGTGAAGTCCATCGAATGCCGGATCAACGGGAATCCGCAGAGCGGTCCGATTCCGGAAGCCGCGCCGCCCCGTGAACTCGACTGGGACACCTGGCTCGGGCCGGCGCCGAAGGTTCCCTACCGCATCAGCAAGGATGGCAAGCTGACCAACTGCCACTACGAGTTCCGCTGGTGGTACGAGTATAGCGGCGGCAAGATGACCGACTGGGGCGCGCACCATATCGACATCGCGCAGTGGTGTCTGGGCATGGATGGTAATGGTCCGGTCGCGGCCGAGTGCGTGTCGGCGACGCCGCCGCTGAAGTCCGGCGACGGCTACAACTGCCACGAGCAATTCAAGGTGAAGTACACCTACGCGAACGGCGCCGAGGTCTTCGCCCTTTCGCACGACGGCAGCGAGGCCGATCTCGTGCTGGCCGACGGCAAGCCGAAGAAGGTCGGCAAAGCGGAGAACGGCGTGCTGGTGATCGGTGAGACGGGCAAGGTCTTCGTCAGCCGCGGCCAGATCGCCGCCAGCAGCCAGGCCCTGTTGACCGAAAAGATCGACGCCGAACCGTTGTATCCGTCGCGCCCGACGAACCACATGGGCAACTTCATCGAGTGCGTCGGCAGCCGCAAGGCACCGATCTGCGATGTGACCGTCGGTGGCGGTTCTGTCATCGTCTGCCACGTTGGAACGATCGCGTTGCGACTGGGCGAGGGCAAGAAGCTGACGTGGGACCCGAAGGCGCACAAGTTCGGCGAAGCCGATGCGAACGCGATGATCGCCCGCGAATACCGCAAGCCGTGGAAGCTGCCGGTATAGTTGTGTTTTGAGCTTCACATTGCCCCCGGACGTTCGTCCGGGGGCTTCTTTTTTGTGGCATCGTCGGGATAAAATCGTTTAGTTCCGAGACAACCCATGAGCGCTCTCACCTATCAGTTCGATCTCCTTGTCGTCGGGGCGGGGCACGCCGGGACGGAAGCCGCGATGGCCGGAGCACGCCTCGGCCTGAAGACCTGCCTGCTGACCATGAACGCCGACGCCGTCGGGCAGATGAGCTGCAACCCAGCCATCGGCGGTGTCGCCAAGGGGCAGATCGTCCGTGAGATTGACGCCCTCGGCGGCGTCATGGGCCGCTGCACCGACGAATCGGGCATCATGTTCAAGATGCTCAATGCGTCGAAAGGCCCGGCGATGCACTCGCCCCGGGCGCAGTGCGACAAGAAACTCTACCAGTTCACGATGAAGCGTTGGGTCGAGGAACAGTCGAATCTGACTTTGCGCCAGGAATTGGTCGAAGGCCTCCTTTTGGAAAAGTGCGGAGTGCGGAGTGCGGAGTGCGGAGTGGAAAACCGGGGAGACGCCGCATTCCGCATTCGAGGAGTTGTGGCAAGAGGGGATACACATTATCTCGCGCCGGCCGTCATCCTCACGACGGGGACGTTCCTCAAGGCGCTCATGCACACCGGCGAAGCAAAGACCACCGGCGGCCGCGCCGGCGACACGTCCGCCGAGGCAATGAGCGACAGCCTTGCCGCGGCGGGGTTCGAGTTGGCTCGCTTCAAGACCGGCACCCCCTGCCGGCTCAACGGTCGCACCATCGACTTCCAGGGCCTCGCCGAGTCCGTCGGCGATCCGGTACCGCGTCCGTTCAGCTTTGGTACCGAGCGGATTACAGTCCCGCAAATGATCTGCCACATCACCGAGACGAACGAAAAGGTCCACGAGCTGATTCGCGCGAACCTGCACCGGGCGCCGATGTATTGCGGGCAGATCAAATCCTCCGGCCCGCGTTACTGTCCGAGCATCGAGGACAAGGTCGTGCGGTTCGCCGAGAAGAACTCGCACCAGATCTTCCTTGAGCCGGAAGGGCTGAACACCAAGGAGTACTACTGCAACGGCATCAGCACGAGCCTGCCCAAGGACGTGCAGCAGGCGATGCTCCGGTTGATACCCGGCCTGGAGCACGCCGAGGTCATGCGCTGGGGTTACGCCGTCGAATACGACTACGCCCCACCGACGCAGCTTCACCCGACGCTCGAAACCAAGCCGGTCGCCGGGCTTTACTTCGCCGGACAGATCAACGGCACCACGGGTTACGAGGAAGCGGCCGCGCAGGGGCTGATGGCAGGGCTGAATGCGGCGCTCAAGGTGAAGGGGGAGCCGCCACTCATTCTGGATCGCAGCCAGGCGTACATCGGCGTGCTAATCGACGACCTCGTGACGAAGGGCGTGGACGAACCGTATCGCATGTTCACCTCGCGCGCGGAGTATCGCCTGGTGCTCCGTCACGACAATGCCGATCGCCGTTTGACGCCGCTCGGGCGCAAGATCGGCAGCGTGGGGAACGCGGCGTGGGAACGCTTGCAGGCGAAGGAGCGGGGGATCGCGGAATTGCAGGAGTTCCTCAAGTCTCGCAAGTCCGACGGCGACAACCTCGCGACCTGGCTGCGGCGCACCGAAGTGAGTTGGGAACAACTCCGCGCCCGCGCGCCCGAGTTGGGAAACTGGGACGCGCGGCCCGACGTGGTGGAACAGGTGACGCTGGAAGCGAAATACAGCGGCTACATTGAGCGGCAATCGAACGAAGTGGAGCGGTTCCGCAAGCTGGAGAACCGGAAGATTCCCGAGACCTTCGATTATGCCGCCGTGCCGCAACTGCGAGTCGAGGCTCGTGAGAAGTTGAACCGGATTCGGCCCGTCAACATCGGTCAAGCAAGCCGCGTGAGTGGCATCACCCCGGCGGACTTGGCAGTGCTGTTGTTTTATTTGGAATGAGTGGTTATATGCCCCGCCGTCGCTTGGGTAAGCCGCCGGGAACAGGCGGTTCGCCGGCGACTGTCGGTCCGTCTGACAGGTTCTGAAATCTGGAGGAGATTGCGGATTTTTTCGTTTACCCGGTTTGGCAATTTTGGCAGGATATGCCGACTTTACCAATTAGGTGGACGAACTTCGTTCGCGGTCTAGAACAGGTTCAGGAGTACTGCGGAAACTGGACAAAGGGGGACGATAGGTACGTTTGAGAAGAATGCCGAGTCGGGGTATTTCGGGCAATCGTTCGGGGTCGTGCGTTCCAAGTACGGTTCCGAAAAGCAGTTAAGGCGAGTTGACGGCGTCGAGTCGCGTTGACAGGCAAGGATTGCCGGTTATATTCCCTCCGAGTTGACCGGGCGAGATTCTCCATCTTGCTCTTCTTGGTCAAACTCTCGGTTTCCGATCAACCGAGCCTTGGGTTCCCACTGGGCATCCGTTCGTTTGCTCGAACGGTTGCGAGACCGACGGTCGTTTGACACGGATGGTTCTCGGGTTCGCTCGCCGACTCGTGTTGGGTGGGTCGATCGAATCTTCACCAGGCACGCCGGCGGATGCCGGCAGGGTGGACGACGCATGAAAACGGTGTTCACAACGGGCGAGGCGGCCAAGGTCTGCAAGGTCAGCCAGCAGACGATCATCCGCTGCTTCGACAACGGTCAGCTCAAGGGTTTCCGGGTCCCCGGCTCGAAGTTCCGGCGGATCCCGCGCGAAGCCCTGTACAAGTTCATGAAGGACAACCAGATCCCGACCGACGCGCTCGAGAGCGGCAAGCGCAAGGTGCTGGTGGTGGACGACGAGCCGGAAATCGTCGAGATCATCACCGCCGGCCTGCTGGACGACGGCCGGTTCGAGATCAAGGTCGCGGCCAACGGCTTCGACGCCGGCATGATGGTCAAGGAATACCGCCCCGACCTGATCGTGCTGGACGTGAACCTGCCGGACATCAACGGCAAGGAAGTCTGCCACCGTGTGCGGGCCGACCAGAACCTTGAAGAAGTCCGCATCATCTGCATCAGCGGCGAAGTGATGGAAGACCGCATCCAGGAGCTGAAGCTCGCCGGTGCGGACGACTTCGTGCAGAAGCCGTTCGACGTCGACGTGCTCATCGAGCGCATGTGCATGCAGCTCGACATGGAAGTTCCTGCGGCGGCTTGATTCGTTTCCATTTTCGACCCGTACCCCGCGCCGGGCGATGGCCGGCGGGGGCGGGTTGGATTTCGAGTGCTTCGTCCCATGGATGGATCGCGACGGCACAACCCGGAGTCGGTCGTGGAGATCGCGGCGGGATTGCCGTGGCTCTGCCCGTCCGCTGCCGCGCTCGAGCGGCTCGCCGCCGATCCGCTGCCCGTCGATGAACTTTCCCGCGAACCGGCCTTCGTCCTGCTCGCCCTGCGATTCGTCCGCCCCAGTTCCACGCCGGAAACATTCTCGTTTCGCACGCTGGGCGATTCCGTCGTGGCCGAGGCGGCGGCTCGTTTCCTCGAGTCCCCGATTCCGTACTGGTTGGATCCGGCTCGCGAATCCGTCCGCGACGGACTGCGCCGATCCCGTTCGTTGGCTATGGCCGCACGAGCCTACGCGCTGGAAACGGGCCTCTGTCCGCCCGATGCTGCGGCCGCGATTGCAACTATTTCGAATCTCGGAGAATTGGCTTTGGCCGCCGTCACGCCGACGGGTTCCTTGGAGGGTGCCGACCGCGTGACCCGGCGGCTGGCGCACCGGTGGCGGATTCCGGTCTGGGTCGCGGCCACGCTATCCTCCGCGCGTTTGCCACTGGCCGATTCCGTTCGGATGGGAGCCGACCCGGAACTGGCGCGCATGCTGCGGGAAATCGCTCCGAAGGAGATCGCGGCGGAGATCCCTTCCAGAGGCGAAGATCCACACTCGGTTCGATTGCTGTCGGCGTTGCTCCGCAGTGCGGCTCGTGGGCGACGCGCGGCGAACGAGCACCGTCTTCGGGCCGCTGAAGCCGAGTCGGATCGCTTGCACGAATTGCTGGCGGAGGTTCGCGACGATTTCGAAATCGCCGTTCGCGATGCCAAACTGGCCGGACTGGCGGAGTTGGCCGCCGGGGCCGGACACGAAATCAACAACCCCCTCGCGATCATCTCCGGGCATGTCCAGCGACTGCGCAAGACCGAGGAGGACGCGGAGCGGGCCAAGGTGTTCGAAGCGGTGATTCGCCAGACGGAACGGATCAGCGATATCGTCCGGGAGTTGATGTTATTCGCGCGGCCGGCGACGCCCGGACGCGTTTCGCTTGACCCCGCCGAAGTGATCGCCGACGCCGTGCAGGAGATGGAATCGGTGGCCGGTGAGCGGGGCGTCACGCTCGTGTCGACCGCGCCGGATTCCATCTGCCGGATCGAATGCGACGCGGTTCAGTTCCGAAAAATCCTTCGCAATCTGATTCGGAACGCGGTCGAGGCCACCCCGGACGGCGGACAGGTCCGAATCGCGACTTCGGAAGATCGGGGCACGGTCCGGATCGCAATCGAGGACGACGGCCCCGGCCCGCGGGACGAGGCCGTGCCGCATCTGTTCGATCCGTTCTACTCCGGTCGAACCGCCGGGCGCGGACGCGGGTTGGGTCTGTCGACCGCCTGGCGCCTGACGTCCATCAATGGCGGCGATCTCCGCTTCCACCGCGATCCGGAAGGACCGACTCGGTTCGTCCTTGTCTTTCCCGCCACCCAGCCGATGGCCCCCACCATCCGCATTCCCGCCTGATCCTCCGCACCCGTGACTGACGCTTTGCCAGATTCCTCAAGCCTGATCCAGATCCTGTCGGGTCTGGACCGGTTGATCTATCCGTCGGACTGCCTCCTCTGCGAGCGCCGTTACGATCGGAACGATTCGTTGTCGGTCTGCCCGGACTGCCGGATTCAACTTGCCCGCGAACCGTTCGCGACTTGCCCCCGATGTGCCGGCACGATCGGCCCGTTCGTCGATACGACTGACGGTTGCCCCTCCTGCGCGAAAGAATCGTTGCATTTTGAATCCGTGATCCGGTTCGGGCCGTATGACGGGAAACTGCGGGATGCGATTCTGCGCGCCAAGCAACTGTCGGGCGAAATCCTCGCGGAGACAATTGGCCGGCTCTGGGTCGCGCGCGATCGGGACCGGTTTGATCGACTCGCGATCGATGCGGTCGTCCCGATCCCTCTCCATTGGATCCGGCGGATCGAGCGGGGTTACAACCAGTCGGCGGCCTTGGCCGATGCTATCGGTCATTCGCTGGGCGTCCGCGTCGGTCGGGGATGGCTGCGGCGGATCAAGCCCACGCCCAAGCAATACACGCAATCGGCGTCGGCCCGGCGGGAGAACTTGAAGGGGGCGTTCCGAGCATCGATCCGGTGCCGGGCGCGGGGCCTGCGGGTTTTGATCGTTGACGACGTTATGACGACGGGAGCGACCGCCAGCGAAGCGGCCCGGGCGTTAAAGGCGGCGGGCGCCGCGCAAGTCCACGCGGCCGTACTCGCTCGACGTTAGTCGCCCCGATCAACGAAACGACTGCGGGAGGGCTGGCGCAAATGCCGGATTTCCCGACGGAAATCGGTGGGATCTGATGTGTCGTACGAGTGATTTCGGATTCCGCGCGCGGCAATCTTCGGATAGTTTGAAATTCATTGAAGTCATTCGGCGCAAGCCGAGAGTCACGAGGGAGGGGACATCATGAGACGGCTAGCGGTGACGATGTTCGTGCTGGTTTTGGGGGCCATGCCGGCCTTTGCCGGCGCCAAGGATTACTTCAGCGAGTTGGAGAAGGACTTCGGGCCGACGCCGCGCGGTCCGGTGCTCACGCACTACTTCTCGGTGACGAACAACACGAAAAACGCGGTGACGCTGGGCACGGCGCGCGTGTCCTGCGGATGCGTCTCGGCCCACGTCATGGACGCCAAACTCGCCCCCGGCGAATCGACCGTCGTGACGGCCTACATGGACACCAAACGCATCATCAACCTGAATTCCACCAAGAGCGTGATCATCTACGTGCCGTTCCTCGCACCGCGAGCGGAAGAGGTCACGCTCAAGGTCCAGTGCGTGGCCCGCGACGACCTGTTCCTCTCGAAGCCCGAGTTGGCGATGGGCGATGTGCTGAAGGGCAAATCGGCGACGGTGACGACGAAGATCACCGTCATGAACCAGCCCAAGTGGGAAGTGAGCGAGGTCGCGAGCACCGGCAAGTTCGTCAACGGTTCGGTGAAACTCCTCAAGCGGGACGCCGCCGAAACGACCTACGAAGTGACGGCGAAACTCGACGAGAACTGCCCGGCCGGAAACTGGACATCGGAGTTGTTCCTCAAGACGAATGTGGCCGGCCTCGAGCGGGTTCGGCTGCCCGTCACGGTTAACGTCTCGTCGGTGATCGCCGCGACACCGGAAGCCGTGACGATCCCGGACATGAAGCAGGGCGGCGAACACGAAACCAAACTTCAACTGAAGGGCGAGAAGGCCTTCAAGATCCTCGCGGTGAACGGTAGCGACGCCGTGGTGGACGTTAAGGCGCAGGCCAGCGATTCGCGGGCGACGCACACCTTGCTCTTCACTGTGAAACCGTTGAAGCCGGGTGAACTGAAGCGGAGCATCGAAGTGCTAACCGACCACAAGGATATGCCGAAACTGACTATTCCGTTCGAAGCGAAGGTCGGAAAATAATCGATCATCGGAACGCGGAACGGCGACGGGTTACCGTCGCCGTTTTTCATGCGCCTCGGACAATACTCCAAACCGCCGGCGGCACGTCCTCCCCCGTGCCGCCTCTGCCGCGCCCCGACCGAATCCGTATCCTTCCTGCGACGAACACTGCATAGGGGAGCTTATGTCGATCGAGTCGACTCCATTCAAGAAACTCCTGGTCGCCAACCGCAGCGAGATCGCCATTCGCGTATTCCGCTCGGCGCACGAGCTTGGCATCCGCACGGTCGCGATCTACTCCCACGAAGACCGCTTCTCGCTCCATCGCTTCAAAGCCGATGAAGCCTATCGTGTCGGCAAGCCCGGCGAACCGATCCGAGCCTATCTCGATATCCCCGGCATCGTCGCGCTCGCCAAGGAAGTCGGCGTGGATGCGGTCCACCCCGGTTACGGCTTCCTGAGCGAAAACGCCGCCTTCGCCCGCGCCTGCGCCGCGGCCGGCATCACCTTCGTCGGCCCCAAACCTGAAATCCTCGACAACCTCGGCGACAAGGTCGCCGCGCGCCGCATCGCCCAGCAGGCGAAGGTCCCCGTGCTCTCCGGCAGCGATGCGCCGGTCTCCGCCATCGCTGACGCCCAGAAACTCGCGGAAAAACTCGGCTATCCGGTGATGGTAAAGGCCGCGATGGGCGGCGGCGGCCGCGGCATGCGGCCCGTCTTCAGCCCGGACAAACTCGCCGACGCGATCCAGTCCGCCCAGCGCGAGGCCGGCTCCGCCTTCGGTATCCCGGACGTCTTCCTTGAAAAGCTCGTCCAGCGCGCCAAGCACATCGAAGTGCAGCTGCTCGGCGACAAGCATGGCGGACTGGTCCACCTCTTCGAACGCGATTGCTCCATCCAGCGCCGACACCAGAAGGTGGTGGAATTGGCCCCTGCGCCGAACCTCCCCGCCGATGTGCGCCAGCAAATCCTGGATGCCGCCGTCGCGATCGGCCGCGCCGTCGGGCTGGACAACGCCGGCACCGTCGAGTTCCTCTACGACGACGATTCGCGGAAGTTCTACTTCATCGAAGTCAACCCGCGCATCCAGGTCGAGCACACCGTCACCGAAGTGGTCACCGGCTACGACATCGTGCGCTCGCAGCTCCTCGTCGCGCAGGGCCGGCCGCTTGGCGATTCCGAAATCGGACTCGGCGACCAGTCGAAAG
The DNA here is from genome assembly GCA_019636445.1 of Gemmataceae bacterium. Classification (GTDB taxonomy): domain Bacteria; phylum Planctomycetota; class Planctomycetia; order Gemmatales; family Gemmataceae; genus Limnoglobus. The sequence continues at coordinate 143,231 of JAHBXO010000009.1, forward strand.
TCCAGGTCCAGGGCTACGCGATCCAGGCTCGCGTGACGACCGAAGACCCCGCCAACAACTTCACGCCCGACTACGGCCGGCTCTCCGCGTACCGCTCCGCCGGCGGTCCCGGCATCCGCCTCGACGGCGGCACCGCCTTCGGCGGCGCCGTCATCACCCCCTATTACGATTCCCTGCTGGTCAAGGTCACCGCGTTCGGCCTGCGATTCTCCGACGCCGCCAATCGCATGGAACGCGCGCTCCAGGAATTCCGCATCCGTGGCGTGAAGACGAACATCCCGTTCGTCCTCAACCTCATCACGCATCCGAAGTTCCTCGACGGCACCGTCACCACGAAGTTTCTCGACGAGACACCGGAGTTGTTCAAGTTCGTCGCCCGGCAGGACCGTGCGACCAAACTGCTCAGCTACATCGCCGACGTGATCGTGAACGGCCACCCGGAAGTGAAGGTGAAACCGGCCTTGCCGCCGGGGAAGGGTGAGGTGCCCTTTCATCATACGCCCGTCTCGCAGTTGCTGCCCGCGAAGCCGACGAACCTGCCGGAGGGCACGCGCGACCGTTTCAAGAAATTGGGCGCGGAGAAGTTCGCCCAGTGGGTTAGGGACCAGAAACGGCTGCTGGTCACCGATACCACGATGCGGGACGCCCACCAATCGCTGCTCGCGACACGGATGCGCAGCTACGACATGCTGCACGTCGCCCCGGAGTACGCCCGGCGTCACGCGGACCTCTTCTCGTTGGAAATGTGGGGTGGAGCGACGTTCGACACGAGCATGCGGTTCCTCCGGGAATCGCCGTGGGACCGCCTCGCCGACCTGCGGGCCCGCGTGCCGAACATCCTCTTCCAGATGCTCCTGCGGGCCGCGAGCGCCGTCGGCTACACGAACTACCCCGACAACGTCGTGAAGTCGTACGTGAAGGAGTCCGCCGCCGCCGGCATGGACATCTTCCGCATCTTCGACGCCTGCAACTGGCTGCCAAACCTGAAGATGGCCATCGAGGCCGTGCGCGCCACCGACGCCATCGCCGAGGCGGCGATCTGCTATACCGGCGACATTCTCGATCCGAAGCGCGATAAGTATTCGTTGAAGTATTACGTCGATCTGGCGAAGGAGTTGGTCAAGCTCGGCACGCACTTCCTGGCCATCAAGGACATGGCGGGCCTCTTGAAGCCTTACGCCGCCCGCAAACTCGTGAAGGCGCTTCGCGAAGAGGTCGGCGTACCCATCCACTTCCACACGCACGACTCCGCCGGCGGGCAGCTCGCGTCCTATGTGATGGCGGCCGAAGAAGGCGTCGACATCGTCGATTGCGCCTTTGCTCCGCTCGCCGGCATGACCGCGCAGCCAAGCCTCAACGCACTCGCCGAGGCGATGCGGTTCCACGAGCGAGACCCGCAACTTTCGTTCGACGAACTCCAGAAGACCGCGATCTACTGGGACGAAGTGCGGACGTACTACGCGCCTTTCGAGGCCGGCCAGCTCGCCGCGTCGTCGGACGTCTACCTTCACGAGATGCCCGGTGGACAAGCGACGAACCTGATGCAGCAGGCCAAATCGCTGGGCCTCGGCGACCGCTGGCCGGATGTGTGCCGGATGTACGCGAACGTCAATCAACTGTTTGGCGACATCGTAAAGGTGACGCCGACCTCCAAGGTCGTCGGCGACCTGGCGCTGTTCCTCCTCGCGAATGGATTGACGACGGTGGATGTGCTCGATCCGAAACGCGAGATCGCCTTCCCGGATTCGGTGATCGAGTTCTTCGAAGGGAAACTGGGCCAGCCGCCGGGCGGCTTCCCGCCGGACGTGCAGGCGCGGATCCTGCGCGGCCGCAAACCGATGACCGATCGCCCCGGGGCGCTGCTGCCGCCGGCCGACTTCGAAGCGGCCCGCAAGCTCCTCGAGCCGAAGCTCGGCCAGCCGCCGACCGAGCAGGATATCGTCACATATCTTCTCTATCCGAAGGTGTTCCTCGACTTCGTGGAACAGCGGAACCGCTATTCCGACTTGAGCGTGCTGCCGACGCCGGTCTTCTTCTACGGCATGCAGAAGGGCGAAGAGGTTTCCGTCGAGATCGAGCCGGGCAAGACGCTGATCATCCGCTTCCTGACGATTGGCGAGCCGCACGAAGACGGCAAGCGACTGGTTGGCTTCGAGTTGAACGGCCAACCGCGGGAAGTGCTCGTCGAGGACCGTTCGCTCATGAGTTCGTCGACGGCGGCGCGGCGCAAGGCTGAGGACGGAAATCCGCTGCACGTCGGGGCACCGATGCCGGGCGCGGTCGTCGCGGTCACCGTATCGATGGGTGAAGAAGTGTCGGCCGGACAGAAACTCGCCACGATGGAAGCGATGAAGATGGAAACGTCGATCGTGGCCGAACGGCCGGGCCGCGTCGCGGAAGTCGTGGTGAAGCCCGGCTCGCAAGTCCAGGCCGGCGATCTGCTCATCCGATTCGAGGGCTGATGATGTTTGCGATCCTGTTCCTCTCCACGGCGCTTGCGGCTCCGACCGGCGTGATTACCGCCGCTGCCGGCACCGGCGCGAAGGGCTACTCCGGTGATGGCGGCCCCGCAACTCAGGCCAAACTCGATAACCCCTTCGACGTCGCGTTCGATAAGGCTGGCAACCTCTACTTTTCGGACACGAACAACCACGTGGTCCGCAAAGTGGACGCGAGGACCGGCATCATCTCCACGGTCGCCGGCTGTGGCAAAAAAGGGAGTGCCGGCGACGGCGGCCCCGCCACAAAGGCCGAGATGAACGAACCGTACGGCATCGAACTCGACGCCGAAGGCAACCTCTACATCGTCGATCGGCTGAACTTCTCCATTCGGGTTGTCGATGGCCGTTCGGGAATCATTCGCACCATCGCCGGCACGGGAAAGTCGGGTAAGTCCGAGGACGGCATCCCGGCAACTACGGCCGCGCTCGGCGAACCGAACGGCCTCTGCCTCGACGGGAAAGGCAAGCTCTACATCGCCGACGTGAAGGATCAGCGCGTTCGCGTCCTCGACTTGAAGACGGGGACGATCGGCACTGCCTGCGGTGCGAGCGGCAAGAAGGCGACCGCCGGCGACGGCGGACCGGTCGGGACGGCGACGCTCAACGGCCCGCGCGCCGTGGCGATGGGTCGCGACGGATCGCTGCTCGTTGTCGAGCGCGAAGGGAACTGCGTCCGCCGCATTGATTTCACGAATGGGACGATCGACCGCGTAGCCGGGACCGGCAGGAAAGGCTTCACGGGCGACGGTGGACCCGCGAAGAATGCTACCTTTGACGGACCGAAGGAAATCGACGTGGACCCGCACGGGAACATTTTCGTCGTCGACACCGAGAACGAAGCGATCCGGCGGATCGACGCGAAAACGGGCCTCGCTTCGACGGTTGCGGGGAAGGGGAAAACCAAGACGCCGGGACTCGGGGACGGCGGCCCCGCCACGGCAGCCACGTTGGGCCGCCCGCACGGTGTCGCGGTCGGACCGGACGGTGCCGTCTACATCGGCGACACGCTCAGCCACCGGATCCGCGTCGTGAAGTGACGGTCAGCCTTCGAGGTAGGGCTGGGCTTGTCCGGGAATCACCTGCGCAGACTTGTCCTTCTGTGTCATCGCGCCAGCCAGGAAATAGCCGGCGGCGAATGCGATGCCCATCAGCAGGGCGACGACCGCCACGGCGATCGTCAGCGATCGGCGCGTGAGGATGATCGTGTTCGATAGGTCCTCCACGTCGATTGCTTCTTCGGCGATGTCATCGAGATAGGGTTGCGAGGGGAGTGGCCTCTCGCGGCGCGCCTCCGGCAACGGAGCGGGGATCGGCGGTGTCGGAACCGGTGGAGCCGCCTTCGCGGGTGCCGCGATCGGTGCCACGATCGCCGGTGCCGGTTTCGCCTTTTCGAGAGCCGGATTCAACAGCGATTCGAAGTCCGGGCGTTCGAAGAGCGGCATCGAATCGACCTTGCGCTCGGCCGGCGCGGAGCGCGGAGCCGTGACGACCGCGGACGGTGCCGTCGCCGAGATCGCCTCTTTGGGGGCTTTGGGTATCGCTGGAGCCGCCCCGACCGGCCCGTTCGTCTCGACGGCCATGCCCGCCAATGCCGGCACACGGACATCGGCCGCGCAACGAGGACACTTCACCGACGTACCCGCCTTGCGTTTCGCGATGCCGAGCATCCGGTCGCAGGACGGGCAGCGGAACTGAATGGGCATTTCAAGCTCCAACGCGCAAGCCGGCCGAACGTTGGACGTTCGACATCCATCCGGCCGGTCTCAATCTATTGTGTCCCGATCGCATTGGAAATGCAACGCCGTGCTTGACCCGGCGTTGGGGGTCGGAACAATGGAAGGTGCCGACTGTTTCCGGGGAACCGACATGCTTCGCCGCCGACCCGTCCTTCTAGCCATCGCCTTCGCCGTCGCGGCCACTGCGCTCTCGGCCCCCGCCGTCGACCGCGTCATCTTCCGCGACGGCTTTTTCCTCGAAGGCACCGTCACCAAGGAACAGGAACGGATCAACGACGCCCAAAACGGCTTTTCCATCTCCGTACCCAAGGCCAAGGGCTTCGACGTCCTCGACGACGGCCTCCGATGGTGGATCTTCTCCAAGCACCAGAAACAGGCCGCCGAGATCCAGCAGAACATCAAGGGGCTGGAGTCGGTGAAGGAATACGAGAAGTCCGTGATCCCGCGCCAACTGCAATCGCTTCCCGCCTACGGCCAGTTCACGGCACCCGACTTCGACAAGAACTGGAAACGCACCATCCGCGTCAAGACCGGCAACGGCAACTATCAGGACATCGAACAGTTCATCCGCGTCCTCGGCCCCAAGCGCATGGTCCACGTGTCGACCACGCACAAATGGTATCCGTACTTTTCCACTCGCGAATTCTCCCCCGGTACGCTCCGATCCCTGTTGATCATGCATCCGGAACTGGACGAGAAAGGCAAACCCGATCCGACCAAACGAATCGCCCTCGCGACCTTCTTCTACCAGGGCGAGTTCCTCGATGCCGCCAAGGCGGAGCTTGACCGCGCCCGAAAGGACATCCCCGGTGCCTGGAGTAAAGACCAGGAGGAAGCGTTCGACAAGCTCAAGGCGAACATCGCCAAAGCCGAGGCGAAACTCATCGTCGACGAACTGGAAGTGGCCAAGATCGCGGGTCGCTACGCGGCCGGACAGGCGATCGCCCAGTTGTTCGACCCCAAGAGCGCCACGGCCGAACTGACCGGACGATTCACCAAGTTGAAGGCCGAAATCGAAATCGTTCAACCGAACTTCGAGAAGACGCGGCAATACCTGCGTACGGCGTTGGACGATCTCGCCTCCCTCGGACCGCCCGCCGCGGTGGGCGGGCCCGCCGGCCTGTTCGCCGCCCGCCGCCAACTCCCCGAACGAACGCTCCGATTGATCGACTCCGGCGAGCAGGTCCTTGACGAACTCCACCCCGACAACGCCGAGCGGATCGACATCTTCCGAAGACTCGCCGACGACGTGGCCCGTTTGAAAAAGGACGGCAAGTCCGGCGGCACCCGGCCCGAGAACCTGCTGGCGCTGGCGATCAGCGGATGGGTCATGGGCCCGAACGGCGCGATCAACGACGTCGAGCAAGCCCTACGGCTCTGGCAGTGGCGCGAGACGCTGCTTGCGTACCAGAACGAGCCGATCCTTAACAATCGCCGCGCCCTGTTTTCCGCCGTGCAGAAGGCCGGCAAGACTGCGACGCCGGAGGTCCTCTCGCAGGTCATCCAGTACCTGCCCCCTCCGAAACCCGCCGACCCGTTCGGTACCGACGCGATGCCCGTGCCGGCCGGCAACCGGCTCGTTACTGGCATCGTCCGCCGCAACACCGGCGCCCTCAAGGAAGAAGCCGCCGGCGTCGACTACCTCGTCCGCCTGCCGTCCGAATACCACCACGGCCGGCCGTACCCCGTCGTCCTCGCCCTCGCGCATCCGTCCCTGCCGGCCGAGGAACTCGTCACGCTGCTCTCCTACGAGGCCGACCGCAACGGCTTCATCCTCGCCGCTCCGCTCTGGACCGACGGCTTCGACCGCGGCTACGACTGGACCGGCGAGCAACACTACAAAGTGACCGGCACGCTCCGCAGCCTCATGCGCCACTACCGCGTCGATCCCGACCGCGTCCTCATGTTCGGCTTCGGCAACGGCGCGAACCTCGCCCTCGACGTCGGCGCCTCCCACCCGGACCTCTTCGCCGGCGTCGTCGCCATGGCGTCCAATCCCAAGTGGTTCGGCATGTTCATGCACTACTGGCGGAACTGCCAGAAGCTCCCGATCTACTTCGCCTCCGGCGCGCTCGGCGGCGCGGGGCTGGACAACGTGCGGGCCGTCTTCGAGCAATGGATGCCCAAGGGCTTCCCGGCCATCGCCAGCGTCTACCGGGGCCGCGGCTCCGAATGGTTCAGCGGTGACATCCATCTCATGTTCGAATGGATGCGACTCAAGAAACGCGTGACCGGCACCGGCGTTCTCCGACTCAACCAGTTCGCGATGGAACCGTGGACGATCATGCGGAAAACCGACAATCGCTTTTACTGGGTCGGTACCGAGGATGTGACGCAAAACAGCCTCATCAACGAAAAGAAGACCAAAGGCTTCGTACCGGCCGAGATCAAGGCCGACATCTTCCAGGGGAATGAGATCAAGATTTCCAGCCGCGGGCTGAAGAACTTGACCATCTGGCTGGATCGCGAGATGATCGACTGGACGAAGCCGATCAGCGTGCGGATCAACTCCGACGTGCCACGCGGCTGGAAACCCAAGGTACTAACGCCCGACCTCGACCTGATGCTCGAGCAATACTACGAGCACGGCGACCGATCGCTGTTGTTCCTGAACAAGTTGTCGTTCGACGTGACGCCTTGATTGATTTCATCGAGAAGTTTCAGCTCGGAGCGCGAGCGACGGGCGTGGCTCGCCCGTCGCTCGCGCTCCGGGCTGGAAATTTAGGCGAACGCCTTGCGATAGCCTTCCAGATACTCCTTCATGAATTTCGCGAAGGCCGGGGTTCGCAGCGGCTGCGGCGAGACGATGTCCATCCGCACCACCTGCGTCGTGTCACTGCGGTCGCTCGTGAATTCGGCATGCCGGCAGAAGCCTTCGAGTTTGGCGAGATTGAAGAGCCCCGCGCTCATCACGAGATTGCACACGAGCGCGTCGGCCTCCTTCGTGCGGAACCAGGCGAACGATTTCGAGACTCCCGGCAGCTTCAGCAGGATGTGGTCCCGGCTGTCCCACTTCACGTCGATGTCCGGCTCGATCTCGCGGAGAACCTTGAGAAGCGCCGGCAGGGCGGCGCGGTCCCACTTCAGCTTTTTGCCGGCCGGGAACCCCTTCTCGCCGAGGTGCCACTTCTCGCCGTCCTTCTTCCACGGCATGAACTCCTCGACCGACGATCCCGCGTTCTCCATGAGGCCGAGGAACGACTCGGCGGCGATCTTTAGGAACGCCTGGAATGCTTTCGTTTCCACGTCGGCCATCTTGTGGACGATGACCACGACCGTCTGCATCCCCGGTGACGTGGCGACCTCGACGCGGTTGCCGTCGCGCGAATAGCCTTCCAATCCCGGCGTGTCCGAGAGCGGTGACAGGCCGAGCGACGCGATCAGGTCGGCTTCCTTGAATGTTCCGCGGCCGACGCGGAAGACGAGCTTCAGGTAGGCCTCGTGGCCGGTCATCGCGTGGAGGAACCAGCCGTGGGATTTCGTCTTCGCGGCGATCTCGACGATGCTGCGGTGCTTCCAGTTCGTCTCGGAGAATTCGCCGAGCGCGTGGATGCGCTCCTCGACGAAGTTGAGGACTTCGCCGTCCCACTTCGCGGGCTTGCCGGTCGTGGTGACGCGGTCCTTCGTATGCCAGCGCCGGCCGTCGGCCTCCCACGGGAGTTGCTGGTCGTCGCCGACCTCGGAGATATCGAGGTCGCCGACCTTCGCCGCGAGCGCCGCTTTCGGATCGTAGCGCTTGCGCTCGACCCTCGGCCCGGCCGCGAGAACTTCTTCCAACACCCTAGCCGTATGCGACACGACGCCGGGACGCTTCGCCTGCTCGACCACCTGTTCCGGCGTCCCCTGCGCGACGACGCGCCCGCCCTCGCGGCCGGCCTCGGGGCCGATGTCGATCACCCAGTCCACCGACTTGACGACGTCGAGGTTGTGCTCGACGACGACGACGGTGTTGCCGAGGTCGGCGAGACGATGCAGCACGTCGAGGAGTTTGCGAACATCGTCGAAGTGCAGGCCCGTCGTCGGCTCGTCGAGAATGTAGAGCGTGCGCCCCGTGCTGGGCCGGGCGAGTTCGGCGGCGAGCTTGACGCGCTGGGCCTCGCCGCCGCTCATCGTCGGCGCTGGCTGGCCAAGCGCCATGTAGCCGAGGCCAACGTCCGCGAGCGTCTGAAGGACCACGCGAATCTTCGGGATGTTCCCGAAGAGTTCGAGGGCCTCCGATATCCGCATGTTGAGCACGTCCGAGATCGAACGGCCCTGATACTTCACCGCCAGCGTCTCGGGGTTGTACCGGCTGCCGCGGCAGGTGTCGCACTCCACCCAGACGTCGGGCAGGAAGTGCATCTCGATCCGCTTCTGCCCCATCCCCTCGCAGGCTTCGCAACGGCCGCCCTTCTGATTGAAGCTGAAGCGGCGCGGATGGTAGCCGCGGACCTTCGACTCCGGCAGGCGCGAGAAGAGTTCGCGGATGAGGTCGAAGACGCCGGTGAAGGTGGCGGGGTTGGACGACGGCGAGTTGCCGAGCGGGTCCTGGTCGACATTGATGATCTTGTCGAGGCGGTCCAATCCGAGGATGTCGTCGACGGCGGCACCGGCCGTGCGCGCGCGATTCAGTTTCCGGGCGAGCGTGTTATGGAGGACCTCGTTGACGAGCGACGACTTGCCGGAGCCGCTGACGCCGGTGACGGCGACGAACGCGCCGAGGGGAATGGAGACGTCCACGTTCTTGAGGTTGTGCTGGCGGGCACCAACGATGTCGATGGACGCGGCGGCCGGCGCGCGGGCGGCGACCTCCTCGCGCGTCGGTTCGCGTCCGGCGAACGGTTCCGCGACGGTGCGGCGGTTCGATGGCACCGGGATCGCCATCGCGCCGGAGAGGTACTTCCCCGTCAGCGAGTCCTTCGATTTCAGGACTTGCTTGACCGGACCGCTGGCGGTGATCTCGCCGCCGCCGTCGCCCGCACCGGGGCCGAAGTCGAGCAGGCAGTCGGCCGAAGCGATGACCTCGCGATCGTGTTCGACAACGACGAGCGTGTTGCCGAGGTCGCGCAGGCGGTGCAGGGCCTTGAGCAGTCGGGCATTGTCGCGCGGGTGCAGGCCGATGGTCGGCTCGTCGAGGACGTAGAGGACGCCTGTGAGGCCGCTGCCGATCTGTGAGGCGAGGCGGATGCGTTGGGCCTCGCCGCCGGAGAGCGTCGGCCCGGATCGCCCGAGCGCGAGGTAGTCGAGGCCGACGTCGACGAGGAACTTCAGGCGATTCGTGACTTCGCGTAGCACTTCGCCGGCCACCTGCCGGTCGGCCTTCGAGAGCTTCAGGTTCTCGAACTGGTCGAGTGCGGTTCGCAACGGCTGCTCGCAGAGGTCGCCGAGCGTGCGGCCGGCGAAGCGAGTCGCGGCGGAGTCGGACCGCAGCCGCGAGCCACGACAGGCGGAGCAGGGGACCTCGTCGACGAGATGCTCCAGTCGATGGCGGTAGACGAAACTGACGCGCGAGGCTTCGTCCACGGCCGGGAACAATCCCTTGTACTGGAACTTGGGCAATGCGGAATTCGGAATGCGGAATTCGGAATTCAAAGACGAAGACCGTGTCGCCTTCTTGGTTTTCAATTCCGAATTCCGCATTCCGAATTCCGCATTTGGCGTCAGCCACACGTCGCCCGTGCCGTGCAGGACGGCTCGTGCATGTTCGGGGGAGAGGTCGGCAAATGGCGTGTCGAGCGAGAAGCCGGCGTGCTTGGCGATCGCCTCGGCGAACGGCAGCCACGGACTCCCCTTCGCCAACTCCGGCCACGCGGCGATGGCCCCGGCGCGGATCGAGAGCGACGGATCGCCGACGAGGAGGTTCGCGTTCGCGCCGCGCTGGACGCCGAGGCCCTCGCAGGTGGGGCACCAGCCGAGCGGACCGTTGAAGGAATAGTTGTGCGGGTTCAGCAGTTCGTAGCTTGTGCCGCAGGAATCGCAGGCGAGGTGCTGGGAGAATCGCTCGACCTTCCAGTTTTTCTCATCCTTCTCCGGATCGACGTAGGCGAGGTGGACGACGCCGCGGCCGAGTGCGAGCGCCTGCTCGACAGCCTCGGCGACCCGCGTGCGCGTGCCGGGCTTGACGACGTTCCGATCGACGACCACCTCGACCGCGTGCTTCCGCTTGTGGTCGATCGCCGGCGGTTCGTCGAGGTTGTACGACTTCTTGTCGATCCGCATCCGAACGTAGCCGGCGCGGCGGATTTCGTCGAAGATCGTTTCGTACTTCTCCTGCCCCTTGCGCTCGATCGGGGCCATAATGTAGAGCTTCGTTCCTTCCGGCAGGCCGAGGATCTTCGCGACGATCTCGTCAGTCGATTGCGTGCCGATCGGCACGTCGCACTTCGGGCAGTAGCGCTGGCCAAGTCGGGCGTAGAGGATGCGGAGGTAGTCGTAGATCTCGGTGATGGTGCCGACGGTCGAGCGCGGACTCTTACTGGTTGTCTTCTGCTCGATGCTGACGGCCGGCGACAGCCCCGTGATCTGTTCAACCTTCGGCTTCTGAACCTGCCCGAGGAACTGCCGGGCGTAGCTCGAAAGCGATTCGACGTACCGCCGTTGCCCCTCGGCATAGATCGTATCGAGCGCCAGCGACGATTTCCCCGACCCCGACGGCCCGCAGAAGACGCTCATCTTCTCGCGGGGAATGCGTGCGGAGACGTTCTTCAGGTTGTGCTGCTGTGCCCCGGTCACTTCCAGATGCGTAATCGTCTCCTGCTTCTGCCGCTTCCCTGTCGCCTGTCCCCTGTTTGCTGTCTCCTTCTTCCCAGGGAAGAGCAGGGGGGCCAACGCCTTCCCGGTGTGCGACTCCTTCGCCTTGGCCACTTTCTCCGGCGGCCCGACCGCGACAACGCGCCCGCCGCCGCTGCCGCCTTCGGGGCCCATGTCGATCAGCCAGTCGGCCGTCTTGATGACGTCCAGATTGTGCTCGATGACGAGAACCGTGTTCCCCGCCTGCACGAATCCGTGAAGCACGTCCAGCAGCCGGCGGATGTCCTCGAAGTGCAGCCCGGTCGTCGGCTCGTCGAGAATGTAGAGCGTCTTCCCCGTGCCCGTCCGGCAGAGTTCCTTCGCGAGCTTGATGCGCTGCGCCTCGCCGCCGGAGAGCGTCGGCGACGGCTGGCCGAGCTTCATGTAATCCAGTCCGACGTCGTGCAAAGTCTGCAGGAGCGCGCGGACTTTGGGGACGTTGGCGAAGTGTTCCAGCGCCTCCTGTACGTCCATGTTGAGGACGTCGGCGATGCTCTTGTCCTTGTACCGGACTTCGAGCGTCTCGTGATTGAAGCGCCGGCCCTCGCACACGGCGCAGGTGACCCAGATGTCCGCGAGGAAGTCCATTTCCAGCTTCGTGGCGCCGTGTCCTTCGCAAGCCTCGCAGCGGCCGTCGGCGACATTGAAGCTGAACCGCCCCGGCGTGTAGCCGCGGACCCTGGCCTGCGGGAGCTGCGCGTACAGATCGCGAATCTGATCGAGCAGTTTGACGTAGGTGGCGGGGTTGGAACGGGGCGTGCGGCCGATCGGGGACTGGTCGATGTCGATGGCCTTGTCGATGGATTCCAGTCCGGCGACACGGCGGAACCGGGAGTCGAGGCCGGCGTCGAGGAGGGCGGCCGGATCGGCGGGCCCGTTACCCGAATCCGCGGCGTCGGCGGCGTCCGGATCGGCGGTCTTGCGCCCGCGCCCCTTGTTGACGTCCCGCTTGAGGATCTGCCACAGAATGTCGTTGATCAGCGAACTCTTGCCCGAGCCGCTGACGCCGGTGACGCAGATGAACGTACCCAGCGGGAACTCGACGTCGATGTCCCGGAGGTTGTTGTGCTGCGCTCCCTGGAGTGAGATCCGGTTCTGTCCCGCGGGTCGGCGGGTTTCCGGGACGGGGATCGACCGTGTCCCCGCGAGGTACTGGCCGGTCAG
>JAHBXO010000090.1 GCA_019636445.1 Gemmataceae bacterium
ATCAAGATCAAACGAATCACACATTGATACAACTCAGCAAAATGGTGGGCTCGTAGGTCAAGATTCGACCCGATGTATGGATTCCAGGATGATACCAATTTCTTCAAAATCCGTAATCGAATCTTCACGGCTCGCATCCATCAATCCCTCCTTGCACATTACTACGGCGTATTGCCCGACATTCCGACCCGTATCGAGTTTCCACTCGGCTAGCGTCTCGGCCGCATCGGCACCGAACCATTCGATGGCGAACCGCGCGATAGCTTCACATAATTTCTGTCCTCGAATGGTGCCTTTTGCGGGATAATCGGGGAGCAACCGTGGAGCAAATGCTAACGCATCATAGACGAATCGCAGACCATCCTCAGATAGCTTATAACGGCGCGCAACCCGAATGAATTCAAGGCCAGTCGGGTCGTACATTTCGTGGGGTGCCTTACTACCCATCGAATTAACTCCGTCATTAGAAAGCCCATCTATTTCACCAGCTCCGGCAAATACTTCACCGGCAACGTGCCGTGGCTCAGCACGTCTTCGTGGTACTTGCCCAAATCGAATACGTCGCCGCGCTCGCGCTGCACCTTCTGCCGCAGTCGGTAGAACGCCGTGCGGCCGACGAAATACGTGCTGAGCTGGCACGAACTCTGTTTCGCCCGCTGGATCTTGCCGACCGCTTCCGCCTCCGTCTGGAAGCCGCGGTCGATGAGCAATCGCAGGCCTTCCTCGTCGGTCATGTTCGAGCAGTGCATCCGGTGGTCGAGAATCGCGTTCAACACGGCGCGAATGTAGAACTTCAACTGGTGCAGCCGCAGGGCGAGGTCGCCGTCGCCGTAGCCCTGGTCGAGCATCATTTGCTCGGTGTAGACGGCCCAGCCCTCGGCGAAGACGCCGGAGTAGAAGACCTTGCGGATCAAGGACGGATGGCGGTTGCCGTATTCGAGTTGCACGTAGTGCCCGGGGTACGCCTCGTGGATCGTGAGGATCTGGAGCATGTGCCGGTTGTATTCGCGGAAGAACGTCTCCTGCCGCGCGGCGCTCCAGTCCTTCGGCGGCGGGGCGACGGCGTAGAGGCTGTCCGCCTTCGGGTCGAAGGTTGGCGCGGGGTTCAGGTACGCGGCCGAGAAGCCTCGCTGGAATTCCGGCATCTCGATGATCTTGCAGCGGTCCGGGTCCGGCAGCGTGAGGATGCGCTTCTCACGGATGAACTTCTTGATCGCGTCCACGGACTTCCGCGCGTCGTCGACGAACCCTTCCGGTGTGCCGTGGTCCTTGCCGAGTTCGTCGAGCACGGCCTTCACGGTTTCCCGCCGACCCTTCGCGTCGTCCGGCGGCAGCGCCTTGCCGGGGAAGGTCTTCTGCCAGAGTTGCTTGGCGACGTAGTACATCTCGCGCTCGACGCGGTCGGCTTCACTCTCCGCCTCGCGGATCACGTCCTCGGCCGACAGGCCCGCGTCGAGTTCCATCGCCAGCTTCGCCGCGAACTTCTCCTTGCCGAGCCGCCAGTCGCCGGTCGATCGCGGCAGCAGGTCCGTCTCCAGGAATTTCTGATAGTCCTTGAGCGCGGCGACCGCGGCCTTGCTCGGCCCGGCGAGTTCGCTTCCGCCGCCGTAGGCGAAGATATCCTTCTCGTAGAACGCGATCGCGCCGAGGTTCCGCTTGATGGCGATTTCGGTCAGGATCTTCGGCGGATTTTGCAGGCTCTTCTTCGCGTCCTCGATCACCTTGGGAATGTAGGTAATCCGTTGCGCGGCATTGGCGGCGTTCCGTTCCTTCGGCAGCGTCGACTGCGTAAAGAGCGTGAAGACGGAATCGGAGATGTACTCGCCGAAGACTCGCGGGTCGTTGGCGAAGCGCGAGTCGTGCTCGGCCTGCCAGAGGCCGAACTTCAGGGCATGCTGCCAGATTTCGAAGTCGATTTGCGCGGAACGCGAGAGCTTCTTCGCGTCGATCTTCGTCGGCAGTTCGGCGAGGAGTTTTTTCGCGCGTTCGCGGTCCTCGGCCCGCGCGTTCGGTGAGAGGTCGTCGAGTCGGTCGTCGTGGTCGTGGTTCCCCTGGGCCGTGGCGAACGCGGGATGCCGACGGAACTCTTCCTCAAGATAGGTCTTGAAGTGCGCCGCGAGTTTGGCATCTTCGGGGTTCGGATCGGCCAACGGTGCGAGCGGCATGGCGAGGAACAATAATGGGATCACGGTAA
>JAHBXO010000091.1 GCA_019636445.1 Gemmataceae bacterium
GCGCGCGCGGGAAAGCTCGTCGCGGAACACTTCCGGCGTGACCATGCCGGCGAAGCGCTGGCGGCCGATCGCGGCATGCTCGAATTCGATTTCGACTTCGACGCGAAAACCCGCGTCATAGGGCAGGAGTTCGGCGGTGGCGTTGCCGTTCTGCGCCTTGATCGGCTTCAAGACCTTGATGTAGCGGCGCGGCGCGTCCTGCCGCTCGACGCCGACCGCGTCGATCGCCTCGACGAAATTGGCGGAGCTGCCGTCGAAAGCCGGGATCTCATCGCCTTCGACTTCGATGACGACGTTATCGATCCCGAGGCCGGTGATCGCGGCCATCAGGTGTTCGACGGTGGAGCATTTGGAGCCGTTGGTATCGCCGATGACGGTCGCGAAATCGGTATTACGAACGGCTTCTGGGCCCACCTGGATTTTCTTGCCGTGAAGTTTGAATACGATTCCCGTATTCGGAGCCGCGGGGACGAGGCTGATGCGGCCCGGAGTTCCCGAATGCAGACCGCGACCCGTCAGGTCGACGCGGTCGGCCAGGGTCGACTGAACCAGGCTAGATTGAGATTGAACTTGCATTCCCGCCGTAACGAAAGCCGATTACAGAACTTGCCCGGCTTTTGCCCCAGTTGATTCCCCGATGGCCAAGGCCACATTTCCCCGTGGCTGCTTAACCTTGACGGACACTACGCCCTCATTCGAGAGGGACAAGTCACGCTTTCTTACGCTTTGTTACGAATTGTTGCCAGTTTCGCGGCCATTTTTCGCCATGATTTCAAGGGGCTGGCGAAACGCCTTCAAGCCCCTCCGTCCACAGCCTGCGACGCCCGCGAACCCGCCAAAAAAGACGCCCCGATTTTGGCCGGGGCGTCCTGATTCTGCGTTCTGTTTCCTCGGCTTACGCCTGACGGCGGAGGAAGGCCGGGATTTCCAGGTCGTCCTGGCTTTCCGCCGGGCGGGCCGGGCGGCTGCCCGGATCGAGCAGGCTCCTGCCCTCCGGACGGCGGACGGTGGTCTCCGCGACCGGTTCGCGGCGGACCGCCTGCGGCGGCGCCATGTCGGCGGTGCCGCTATCCTTGCGGCTGAAGCTCGAGGCGAGCTTTTCCAGGAGCGTCATCTGCCGCTTTTCGACCGGCTCTTCGGCCACCTCGGCGGTTTCGCGGGCGCGCATCTGGTTCTGCGCCGGCACCGGGAATTCGTCGATCCGCGGCATGCGGGCGCGGAACGGCGGACGCTCGGCCTGCTCCGGCACGTAAGGATCGAGGTCTTCGGGCTCCTCGTGCTTGGGCGCAAGCCGCTCCATCTCGTCGAGCAGCGGCTGGAAGAAGGCCGGGCGCGGCTCGAGCGGGCGGATCGTGACTTCGTCGATCTCCGCTTCCACCGGCTGCAGTTCCTCGGCGTAGCTTTCTTCGTAGGCCGGCTCTTCCTGAAGCTGCGGCTGGGCGACCAGCGGCATGTGCGGAACGTCGGCGGTGAAGTTGGTCGCGCGCGAGGACGGCGCCGGACGGCTGTGGTTCGAGAACATCTCGCGCGGCGTCATCTCCGCCGCGGCCGCCATGGCGGCCGCGTCGATGCCGGTCGCCACCACCGAGACGCGGACGATGCCCTCCAAGCTTTCGTCGAAGGTCGCGCCGAGGATGATGTTCGCGTCGGTATCGACTTCGTCGCGGATGCGGGTCGCGGCTTCATCGACTTCGTGCAGCTTCAGGTCGCGGCCGCCGGTGATCGAGATCAGCAGCCCCTTCGCGCCGCGCATCGAGGTTTCGTCGAGCAGCGGATTGTTGATCGCGTTCTCGGCCGCGCGTAGCGCCCGGCTTTCGCCGGAGGCTTCGCCGGTGCCCATCATGGCCTTGCCCATCTCGCGCATGACCGTGCGCACGTCGGCGAAGTCGAGGTTGATGAGGCCTTCCTTCACCATCAGGTCGGTGATGCAGGCGACGCCCGAATAGAGCACCTGATCGGCCATGGCGAAGGCGTCCGCGAACGTGGTTTCCTTGTTCGCGACCCGGAACAGGTTCTGGTTCGGGATCACGATCAGCGTATCGACGTGCTTGGAAAGCTCGGTGATCCCCGATTCCGCGAGCTTCATGCGGCGCGAGCCTTCGAAGTCGAACGGCTTCGTGACCACGCCGACGGTGAGAATGCCGAGTTCTTTCGCGACCCG
>JAHBXO010000092.1 GCA_019636445.1 Gemmataceae bacterium
GATCTCACCGGTGTAAGGCAGGCTCTTCGCGCGGTTGCGGCCGTAATTGGCGTAGCCTGCGACCTCGTCGCCGAAATTCAGGAGCACGATGCGGGAGCCGCGCCGAATCGCCGCATCCCACCAGGTCGGGCCCCGGCGCTGCACCAGCTTGTCGAGTTCCGGCCCGGGAATCAGGCCGCGATAGGCGGCCGTCCAGGCTTCGTCATGGGCTTCCGCGAGCGCCGCTGCGTCCTCGCTACGGGCGCGCCGGAGTTCGATCAGGGTCGTACTCATGGCCCCAATCGAAACAGGGTGGCGGCCCCGTTTCAAGCGTTTCGTTAATGAGCGGTTAACTTATCCGGAAAGGCGCGGCGGAACGGCCACACCTGTCCCGAAATGAATCATATTCGGCGCAGATTACGCGGCGTTATCCGCCTCGCGCCGGCGCTCCTCGCGCTTGCGGTCGTTGGGGTCGAGCATGACCTTGCGCAGGCGAATCGATTTCGGCGTCACTTCGACGAGTTCGTCCTCGGCGATGTAAGCCAGCGCCTTTTCCAACGTCATCCGGATCGGCGGCGTGAGCCGCACCGCTTCGTCCTTCGACTGGGTGCGGATGTTGGTGAGCTTCTTGCCCTTGAGCACGTTCACTTCCAGATCGTTGTCGCGCGTATGTTCGCCGACGATCATGCCGCGATACACTTTCCAGCCGGGCTCGATCATCATGGGGCCGCGGTCTTCGAGATTCCACAGCGCATAGGCGACCGCGTCGCCCTGATCGTTCGAGATCAAGACGCCGTTCCTGCGGCCCGGAATGTCGCCCTTGTACGGCGCGTAAGAATGGAAGATGCGGTTCAGCACCGCGGTGCCGCGCGTGTCGGTCAGGAGTTCGTTCTGATAGCCGAGCAGGCCGCGGGTCGGCACGTGAAACACGAGCCGCAGGCGATGGCCCCCGGAGGGGCGCATGTCCATCATGTCGCCGCGCCGTTCGGAAAGCTTCTGCACGACGATGCCGGAGTGTTCCTCGTCGACGTCGATCACGACTTCCTCGATCGGCTCCATCATCTCGCCGGTCGCTTCGTTCTTCGAGAGCACGACGCGGGGACGGGCGACGGAAAGCTCGAAGCCCTCGCGGCGCATGGTTTCGATCAGCACGCCGAGCTGCAATTCGCCGCGGCCGGCCACCTCGTAGGAATCCTTGCCGGCGCTTTCGGAAATCTTCAGCGCGATGTTGCCTTCGGCCTCGCGGAACAGCCGGTCGCGGATCATGCGGCTCGTGACCTTGTCGCCCTCGGTGCCGGCAAGCGGCGAATCGTTGACGCGGAAGGTCATGGCGAGCGTCGGCGGGTCGATCGGCTGCGCCGGAATCGGCGTCGAAATTTCCGGGTGGCAGATGGTGTCGGCGACGTTGGCCTGCGTCAGGCCCGCGATCGCGACGATGTCGCCGGCGCTGGCCTCTTCGACCGGCTGCCGCTCGAGGCCGCGGAAGGCGAGCACCTTGGTGATGCGGCCCTGTTCCAGCAGCTTGCCGTCGCGCGAGAGCACTTTCACGGCCTGGTTCGGTTTCACCGAGCCCGCGGTGATGCGGCCGGTGAGAATGCGGCCGAGATAGGGGTTGGCTTCGAGGATCGTCGCCAGCATCTTGAACTCGCCCGGTTCGATTTTCGGCGCCGGCACGTGCTTCAGCACGAGCTCGAACAGCGGGTTCATCGAATCCTTCGGGCCGTCGAGCGAAGACGCCATCCAGCCTTGCTTGGCCGAGCCGTAGAGGATCGGAAAGTCGAGTTGTTCTTCGGTCGCGTCGAGGGCGGCGAAGAGATCAAAAACTTCGCCCGCGACTACGTTGGCGCGGGCGTCTGGACGATCGACCTTGTTGATGGCGACGATGGGCTTCATGCCCATCTTAAGTGCTTTGGACACCACGAATTTGGTTTGCGGCAGCGGGCCTTCGGCCGCGTCCACCAGCACGATCGCGCCGTCGACCATGTTCAGGATGCGCTCGACCTCGCCGCCGAAGTCGGCGTGGCCCGGCGTGTCCACGATGTTGATGCGGGTGTCGTTCCAGAGGATCGAGGTCGCCTTGGCGAGGATGGTGATGCCGCGCTCGCGCTCGAGATCGTTTGAGTCCATCGCGCGCTCGGTGACCTTCTCG
>JAHBXO010000093.1 GCA_019636445.1 Gemmataceae bacterium
GACCCGTCGAAGATACGCGGCACGGCGCTGCTCACCGTCGAGGGCGAGAACGACGACATCTCCGGGCTCGGCCAGACGCAGGCCTCGCACGATCTGACGCCGAACATCCCGGCCGCGCGCAAGGTCCACTACATGCAGCCCAAGGTCGGCCATTACGGCGTGTTCAACGGCTCGCGCTTCCGCTCGGAAGTGGTGCCGCGAATCACCGACTTCATCCGCTCGAACCCCAGGAACGCGCGTTACGAGAAGCCGCGCGTCGTCGCCTCACGAAAGAGTTAGGGGCGCAAAAGCGTAGCGATCGCGCAACATTCGGTCGCCGACGCTAACCATCGCGGCAATGATGGTTCATCCATGAATTGACTTTCCGCCGCACCGCACCTTAACGTTTTCTTAACGGGTGTAAGAACGGGCGCGGGGAACCGGCTTAATGGCGCATCGGCGAGGGGTTAAGCACGGGCTGATGGCCGCCGCCGCTTGCGTGATGGTGCTGTCCGGCGTCCAGTATGCCGGCGCCGACGGATCGATGATCGTCGGGCGCCAGACCTCGCAGCCCATCGGCCACTACGAGTTCTGCAAGGCTAATCCCGCCGAGTGCAGGATAAGGCCCCTCGATGTCGGCCCCGAGCGGCTGACAGAGCGGCTCTCCGCCCGGCTCGGCGAGGTCAATCTCTCGGTCAACGCCGCGGTGAAGCCGATGAGCGACAAGGACATATACGGCCTCGACGAGGTTTGGGCCTATCCGGATGCCGGCGTCGGCGACTGCGAGGACTACGTTCTGGAGAAGCGCCGCATCCTCAATCGCGATGACGGCGTCTCGCTGTCGAACCTCCTGATCACGGTGGTTCGCAAGCCCGACGGCGAAGGCCATGCCGTTCTGACCGTGCGCACCGATCGCGGCGACTTCATCCTCGACAATCTGTCGGACAAGGTGAAGCCCTGGCACCACACCGGCTACAAGTTCCTGAAGCGGCAGGCCAGCAACCATACCGGGCGCTGGGTGAACCTGCTCGCCGACCAGAACATGCTGGTCGGGGCAGTCGACTAGATCTCAGGTCTTCGCGGCAGCCATCCTGTCGGCCCGCGCGATCAGCTCCGCGCGGGTCTTGCGGTCGACGAAGGCAGCATCCAGCGCCGTGCGCGTCACCCCGGCGAGTTCCTTCGGCGACAGGCCGAAATGCTCGGAAGCGACATCGTATTCCCGCTTCAGCGTCGTCCAGAAATAGGGCGGATCGTCGGAATTGAGCGTGACCTTGCACCCGGCGGCGCGCAGCTTCGGGAACGGGTGCGCGGCGAAGTCCGGGAAAACCTTCAGCTCGATGTTGGAGACCGGGCAGACCTCGAGGACGACGCCGGTATCGGCGATGCGCTTCACCAGATCGGGGTTCTCGATGGCGCGCACCCCGTGACCGATGCGCGACGGGCGGATGTGGCGCAGCGCCGCGTCGACACTCTCCCAGCCGGCCAGTTCGCCGGCATGGACGGTGATGCCCAATCCGGCCTCACGCGCGATTTCGAAGGCGCGCACATAGTCCTCGACCTCGCCGAAGCGCTCTTCGCCGGCCATGCCGAAGCCGGTGACCAGCCGATGACCGCACCTTGCAGCGAAGCGGGCGGCGGCCTCCACCGATTCGACGCCGAAATGGCGAACGCCGGTGACGATCATGCGCCCTTCGATGCCGGTCTTGGCCCTGGCGCGCTCCATGCCCTCGCCGAGCGCGTTGGTATAGGCTTCGGGCGAAAGGCCGGCGCGGCGGGCGTGGTCGGGCGAGGTGAAGACCTCGGAGTAGATGCAGCCGTCGCGGGCAAGGCTGGTCAGGTAGTGGTCGGCCAGCCGGGCGTAATCCTCCTCGTCGCGGAACAGGTCGGCGGAGAAGTCGTAGGCGGCGAGGAAACTGGTGAAATCGCTCCAGACAAACGAGCCGTCGCGGATGAAGGCAGAGGTGTCGGCGCCATATTTGCGCGCCTGGGCGATCACCAGATCGGGTGCGGCAGCGCCTTCGATATGGCAGTGAAGCTCCGCTTTCGGCACCATCGTTCCGCCGTCCTCCGCGTCCGTTCATCGCGGG
>JAHBXO010000094.1 GCA_019636445.1 Gemmataceae bacterium
CGCCAGCGCGTGGGGAGAGAACGTCGTGACCGCAGGCTACGGCGACCTGGATCCGGGCGAGCCACCGGTCTATGAAAATCAATATACGAGTCTATTTGGAGGCACGTCGAGCGCGGCAGCAATCGTGGCCGGGGCGTCGCTCTCCATACAAAGCATGTAGGTAGGTGGCCGGCGCGTGCTGTTGCCACCGACATCCATGCGAAGGCTGCTACGTACGATTGGTACTCCGCAGGCCGCCAGTGACCGCCACATTGGTCGAATGCCCGATCTGATGGCGGCCTACCAATGGTTGCCGTTGGACGACGACGGCGACGGCATGTCGAACGACATGGAACTCGCGCTGAATCGCCATCCGCGACTGAACGAAGCCGCATTGGCGGCGGCGCTCATGTTGCTGATCGAGGAGTGAATACGATGCCGCGTCTCTACTTGTTGGCACTCATCGCCGCTGCTTTCATCTCAGGAGAAGCGCAAGCACAAGCTCGCTTCATCGCGGTCGAATCGGGGAGCGACCAGTACGGCGGCGGCATCTCGTTTCCGGTCACGTTCATGGCGCCCCTTCGGGCGAAGGTGACCTCGGAGTCGGGCGCACCGGTCCCGGGTGCCCGAGTGGTATTTACCGTGACCAGTCTCGACGGCACCGTGCGGCTGGAAGGCGGCCCGGAGTTCCGTGCCGTGACGGATTCCCAGGGCATCGCCAGTGTCGGCCCTCTCAGGGGCCTCGCGGGAATCGGGTACTTCAATATGGTGGCGAACACGGAACCGCCTGTCCCCCAACCGGCTTTCTTCATTCTCAGCCAGAACCCTTCGCAACTCTGCCTGCTACCGGCCACTCCCGGGCCCACATCGATTTCCATAGAGAGCGTCGACCAGATCGAAGCGGAGAATTTCGTCCGCGTGACTGCAATGGCTCGCGTGGGAAACCTTAATGTCGCTCCGCTTCAGGACGGCCATGCGAGCCTGTTCGACCGAGACGTGATCATCGGCACGTCGGAAATAGTCCCGGCCAACGCAGGCCGCGCACAATGGGATGTGCATCTTCCCATCGGGACGGCGATACTTCGAGCGCGAGTTCTGGGGGGGTGTGACAGGCTTCGAAGCGCTTCCTCCCCCGTGGTCCGCGTCACCCGAGGAGACACCCAGCCGAAGTGGAATCACACCGACATGTGGTGGAAGCCGACGGAGTCCGGCTGGGGAATGAGCCTGATCCAGCACGCCTCCGGGCAGCTGTTCGTCGTCTGGTTCCACTACGCCGATTCCGGCTCGCCGCAGTGGCTCGTGATACCTGGAGGTGCATGGACCACGCCGACCTCCTTCACCGGCGCGATCTACCGCACGACGGGGCCTGCCCTTGGCGGCGTGTTCGATCCGTCGCGGGTCACGGTCGTGCCGATCGGGGTGGCAACGCTCGCCTTCACCGATGCCGACCGCGGCACATTCACCTGGTGGTTCGACGGCGGCTCGCAGGGAACCAAGTCGATCACGCGGCAGCCATTCTAGGTCCGATTGCCGATCGAGGTACGGAGCGCATGAACATGACCACCACAGGTGTCCCGTGTTGATTGCTCGCGCATTGACCACATTCGTGGCGTCATTGGCGCTGGCGGCCAGTGCTGCCGGCCCGGCGGCGATTTCAGTGGTCTCGGGATCGCATCAATTTGCGGCGGTGCCGTCGTTCCCCGTCAGGTTCACCCAGCCATTGGTGGTGCGCGTAACGGATGAGGCCGGGGCGCCCGTCGCCGGCAGTTCCGTGAGGTATTCCGTGAGCAGTCCGAGCAACGATATCGTTATCGAAGGGGGTCCCGATTTCGTGTCGACCACGGACCAGGCTGGGATGGCCACCCTTGCGGCGCCCGTGGGAACATCGGGCCGCGGATTCTTCAATATCTCGGCGAATGTCATCCCGCCACTTGCGAAC
>JAHBXO010000095.1 GCA_019636445.1 Gemmataceae bacterium
ATCGCGCCATCAACCTGGACCTCCCGGGCGGCCCGATCGAGGTGCCCTTTGCCAGAACCGCCGGCGTCTGCGACGGGAACGTCATGCAGTCAGCCGGGCTCGCCTGCATCGATACCGTCGGCGTCCGCGGCGGCGGCCTTCACACCCCGGAGGAGTGGATCGAGATCGATTCGCTGACCACGCGCTGCCAGGCCCTCGCGTTGCTGATGCTCAGGCTCCAGCCCGAGCCGGTGGACGCCGGACGATTCGGCCGATAGACAGGAACTACCCCCTCGGGACGCGAACAATCCGCTAGGCCTCACCCAGCGCACCAGGACCACATTGCATGACACCAGCCACCACCAAGCCCGCACCCGCCGCACCGCCGCACCCCGCCGCCACGATCGGTGATCAGATCCGATCGAGCCCCGCGGTGACGAAGGCGATCGACCAGATCGCTTCCGACATCCGGTCCCGATCCGCCGCGATCACCGACGTCCGGCCGGCCAATCCGGCGCTGGCCCAGACGTACGAGGCGCTGCTCAAGGAGGTCACCGAACTCCGCGGCCGGCCCCTGTACTACCCCTACCTCGGCTCCGGCGCCGGCAACGGCGCGCTCGTGGAACTGATGGACGGATCGGTCAAGTGGGACATGATCTCGGGCATCGGAGTCCACTTCTTCGGCCACGGCGACGACGGCCTCACTCGCGCCGCGCTCGAGGGCGCCCTGAGCGACACCGTGCAGAACGGCAACCTGCAGAGCGACTGGTCGCAGTACCGGTTCATGCAGTCCCTCGTGAGGCTGGCCAAACGCAGCAGCCGCCTCCGCTACGGGTTCGCCACGACCTCCGGCTGCATGGCCAACGAGAACGCCATCAAGGTCTGCTACCAGAAGAACCAGCCGGCCAGCCGCGTGATCGCCTTCCGCGACTGCTTCATGGGCCGCTCGGTCACGATGACGCAGATCGGTGATACCGCGGCGTACCGGGTCGGCATCCCGCTCTCGACACAGGTGGACTACATGCCCTTCTGGGACGCCGCCGCCGCGCGCCGGATGGGCGAGGCCGAGTTCACGAAGATGTGCGTCTCGCACCTCGAGCAGTACATCGAGCGCTATCCCCGGCAGCACGCCGCGTTCATCTTCGAACTGGTGCAGGGCGAGGGCGGATTCAACGCCGCCCCGCGCGAGTTCTTCGTCGCGCTGATGGAAGTCTGTCGCAAGCACGGCATCGCCGTCTGGGACGACGAGATCCAGACCTTCGGCCGAACCGAGTCGATGTTTGCGTACGACCGGCTCGGCCTGGGCGAGCTGGTGGACGTCCTGACCGTCGGCAAAATGACGCAGGCCTGCGCGACGCTCTGGACGCAGGAGTACAACCCCGGTCCCGGGCTGATCTCCGGAACGTTCACCAGCTCGGCCGTCGCGTTCAGCGTCGGTGCCCACGTCCTCGAGCGGCTCGAAGGGGGCGGGTACTACGGCGCCGAAGGATCCAACGCGAAGCACTTCGCGGCGTTTGCCTCCCAGGTCCGCTCGCTGGCCTCAAGACGGCCGGAGTGGTTCCCGCCCGCCGTGGCGCCATACCAGATCACCGACATCGTCGGCGGCAACGGCGGCATGATGCGTTTCACGCCCTTCGGCGGCGCCAAGGAGCGAGTCATCAAGGCGTGTACGCACCTGTACAACGAGGGCGTGATCGCGTTCTACTGCGGTCACGGCCCGTACCACATCCGGCTGCTCCCTCCGCTTGGTGTGATGAAAGAGGCCGACTGGCCCCGTGTCTTTGCCCGGATCGAGA
>JAHBXO010000096.1 GCA_019636445.1 Gemmataceae bacterium
GCGGCAAGTTCCGCCTTCCGCTGCGTCTGCGACTCCTCGCCGTCCTGCACGCTCCGCTCCGCGACTTCAAATCGCCGCCGCGCCGGTTCGACAGCCGCTTCCGCATCCCGCGCTCGCTGCGCGGTTTCGGCGCGCCGCTGCCGCTCATCGAGCGCCGCAAGCAGTTCTTTGCCGGCGCTAGCGTGCCGCTCCTCGGCCAGCTTCCGTGCCGCGATGCGCGCCTGGCAGCGCTCTCGTTCGTCCTGCGTTCGCTTGAGTGCTTCGGCGCGTTCGATTCGTTGCCGTTCCAGGTCGCGCTGTTGCACTTCGAGATCGCCGCATTGCCGCAGCAACAATTCGACGTTCTGAAATTTGGCTTCCTTCTCCGTGAGCTCGATCCGGGCCTTGTCCAATTCCGCGAGGTTCCGCGACAGATTACAGCCCTCCTTGAGTTTCTGTTCCCTACCGACTTTGCGCTGCCCGGCGTGCCACTCGCTCCATCGCTTTTTCACGCGATCGCTGAAGGACAAATCGAGTTTTGTCTCCAGGACTCCTAGGATTCCACGTAGTTGCGACTGCACGCCCGGATCGAACTTTTTCGGATCGGGGAGGCGGAACTCGGCCTGCGTAAGCCATAGGAGTTGCTGGAGTCCTTTCTTGCTCGAGTCGTCGCTGCCCACGAGTTCGCACACGCGGCGATGCGCTTCGGTTCCCGATTCCGCTTCGACTTTCCACGCTCCCACGGCGGTGCGGCTTTCCAGTACGCCTCTATTCGTTCCGAATTGCTTCTTGATGCGGTACGTGGTTCCACGGCTCGAAAACGTCACCGTCACTGAGGGTTTCTCGGCCTTGCCGCGTGGGAAGTACTTCGTCAATTCTTCGTGCTTGCTGTTGGAAGCGAAGTCCATCAGACAGGCCCGCAACGCCTGCACCAGGCTGCTCTTGCCGGTGCGATTTGGTCCGTGCAGCACGATCACGCCCGAGCGCGGCAGATCGGCCACGACAAGCTTGCGGATGCAGGCCCAGTTTTCGACCTCGAAACCTTCGAGAATCATGCCGGCTGCCCCTCCCACGCAATGCGGTACAGGAGCTTGAGCGCATGCTCGGCGACCCGGCGAGCCTCCGGGTCCGGGGACTGCCCGTCGGCCTGCAATCGTTCCAGCACGCGCTTCAAAACTCCATCGCCCACGACTTCGGCGAGTTTCGCGGGGTCGGGCGCGATCAGCACGGCGTCTGCATTCAGACTCGATCCTGGATGGTAGCGGAGCATCACTTGCCGCAACTCCTCGATGCGGGCGTAACCGACCGGGTCCGTTACGCCCGTGAGCGAAAGCCGTAGCATCGTCCGTTCGGGAGACTCGCGGCGGGAGTACTCGCCGATCAGCGAACCGAAGGATTGCGCACCCACGTCGCGGTGCTCGGCCGACCAGACCAGCCGACCGACTTCGACTTCTTCGATGACGGGAGGAGCCTGCGGGCCGTCGATGGTGACGAGGAGGGCGAGCCCCCGACCGCCGTCCCGGAAACGTTCGGCGTCGCCGTCGGAGGAGTAGGACGCCCAGCCGGTCGAGAGACCGGAACCGATCTCGCCAAAAGTCATGGGTTCGTGTGTGCCGCTGTAGGCCGTTCGCACTACGCCGTCGGCCGACGGGTGCAAGTACTTCCGGTGCCAGTGACCAAGGGCCAGATAATCCAGTCCGTAATGGT
>JAHBXO010000097.1 GCA_019636445.1 Gemmataceae bacterium
CGATCTCGACGAAACGTACGCCCTTGGCGGCGAGTCGCGGGATCATCTCGGTGAAGACCTGGTATCGCTTCGTCACGAACACAGCGCCGTCGGCGCCAAGATCGCGCTCGAGGGTGGTATCCGCTTCGCCGGCAATGGCATCGGCAACCGGGCCGGTTGCCCACACATGGATGTCGAGCAGCGCCGCATCCGAAGTCGCCGCGAGCCCCTGCTTTATCAGCGCCGCATAGCCCTGCTTGACCGAATAGGCGAGGCCGAAGCCGAGCTTGCGCTCCCACGAGCGCAAGGACGCAAAGCCACCTGCGGCGGGCAGGCGGAAGAGACCGGCGCGCTTGTCCGCGTAGGGGAACATGTACCACGGGACCTGATCGAGGAAGGCCGCGTATTCGGCTGCGGCGGCCGCCTGATAATCGTCCTCGAGCACCATGCCGTAGCCGGCGACTGCCTCGGTCAGACGACCGACCGTGTTCTCGTAGATCGACTGCACCGCATTCTCGACCGTCTGGCTGGTGCCGATGACGGTGAGCATCAGATGGTTCTCGAAGTTGAAGGGGTAGGCCGACGAGGCGCGGATCATCAGCGCGTAGTCCTGCCAGAACCGGCCGGTGTAGGCCCAGTAGGGGAAGGCAGAGGGAAACTCGCGAGACACCAGCTCGGCATATTCGCGCGCCGCGTAGACGATCGCCCACTCAGGATAGGTGAGGAAGGTCGATTCTTCCGGGCGCTTGTAGCCTGGTATTTCGGCGGCGAGCGTCGCCGCCACGGCTGGCGAGGGCCCGGCTTCGGCGGTCGGCGGCTTATAGGGACGGATCTCGACCGCGTCGGTGGTCAGGAAACCGTAGCCGAGCCCCACCACAGGGATCAGCACCACAACCACGGCGATTACCAGAATCGTCTTCAGCAGGAACTTGATGAAACGCCACATGCGGCGCGATCCGTCAGGCCATCGCCGGCTTGCTGGTCACACGGTTCGCCAGCCAGAAGCCGATCAGCACGGCGATGCCGCCGATTGCAAGGTGCGGCGCGTTGGCGAAGAAGCGGACCGGAAGCTCCACGTCGTCGAACGAACGGAAGCCGTCGATGAAGATACCACCATCGAGGCAGCCCGAGCCGGTGACCAGTCCCAGCACGCCGTCGAAGAAGTAGACCGCTCCGAACAGGCGGAAGTAGAAGGTCGAGGCCCAGTGCGACCAGTAGGCCGCCACGCCGGCCCACACGCCGGAGAAGGCGTGAAGCAGGTCGTCATACCATTGCAGCGAGAACAGGCCGAACAGGTAGCCGTTGGCATCGTTGAAGGCCGGCACGTAACCGATGGCCACAACGGCAAAGAACATGATGGCGTAGACCACCGCCAGCTTCTGGATGAGCGACATGCAGAACCCCCGCATCAAGGTTGCGTCGCGATCTTAATCGACGATCTGTGTGTCCGCACGGTGTCGCGGCCGGTGCGCCGCGTTTTTCCCTTGAAGACTTTTTTCGGTGCTGCACAGTGAGCCGGCGCAACGGGGGAGAAGCGCATCCATGAAGTTCGGGGTGGTGTTGAACCCTGCTGCGGGCGGCGGACGCATGCGG
>JAHBXO010000098.1 GCA_019636445.1 Gemmataceae bacterium
CGCCTGAAGCGATCCCAAGCCCGACGATCAACGCCGTCATCCATTCCGCTGATCGTCAGGTCGCCCTCCATGCGCGTTGGACATGCGCCTGGGAGTTGATGATACGCATATCGACTCGCTTCGGAGCGCCGCCCTCCCTACGTTGGCTGCCCAGGATTTCTGCTGCTTCAATAAGGCGCATGCGCTGTCCGGGTACGGGCGACCCGCAATGAAGTCCCCGGCCCGAGTGCCGGAGTGCTTGCCACTCCTGAGTTCGATCTCGAAGGGTTTAGCATGGTCGGCCGCGAGCAAAGAATGCGAGACGCAGGTTGCGCACCCGCATTTGCCGCCTACCCGACCGATCGGACTTATATGCGCTCCACCGGGTGATGGACCTCTTGGTTGCGTCCTTCGGAGAGGTAGGGAAAACGTGCGACGCGGGCGCGGATCGGCTTGATGCGCCCGCCGTGGCTGCCCCACTCGACAACGACTTCGTTGCCGATGACCGCCCGGTCGCGGTCAATTGTGCAGAGCGAGAGCATCTTGCGGAAGTGATAGCTGTAGGCGGTGCCTGAAGCGATGCCGACTTCGCGGCCGCCGATCAGCACGCGATCGGCATGCGCAACCGTCCGGCGGAAATGCGGCGACGTCGGCATCTCGAAATACTGGTACTCCTCGCCCTCTTCGAACAGCGAGGCGTAGACGTCGATGACATCTTCCTTGTTCCATTCCAGCGTCACGACGGTGCGCTTCGGGTTCGCGGCTTCACGCTCAAGTGCCTCGCGGCCGAGGAAATCGTGATCGAAGCGGACGGACGCCTCCCAGCCGACCTCGGTCGGCGTGCGATAGCGCGCGCGGCGGTTCGCCGGGTCGACGCTGCCGCTAAAGTCCGGCGGCATCCAGCGCACGTAGCCCTTGTTGACGAATTCGAGGAAACCCGGATCCTCGTGGGCGGCGCCGAGGAACGTCCAGTTGGCCTGCGGGAAGCCACCTTCGACATGGTTCACCGTATAGGTCTGCCAGCCTAGTCGCTCGATGCCGAACGGCTCGCCGGCGCGGAACACCGCGTCATAGATTTCCGGTCCCTCGGCCGTCGGGCCGTGCAGTTCGTAGGCGAGCGTGCCGGCCATGCCGATGCGCATAACCTGAACCGTCCTTCCGGCGATGGTGGCGTCGCGGTAGCGCAGGAAGCCGATATCGCGCAGGCTCTCGCCTGTCGCGGCCTCCAGCACATCCAGCGACTTCGGGCCCGCGACCTGGAACAAATAGCGGTCCTCGATCGTCTGCGTCACGTCGAGGTCGGTTTTGCTGTGCTGGTAGGCCGCCCACGGGCCGCTGGCGAATAACCGGAACGCGTCGGGCGCCATGCGCTGCAGCACACCATGCGCCGCGACCAGTCCGTCCTGCGTGCACATGATCGCGTGTTTGGCCGCGCCGACCTTGAACTTGCTGAAATTGTTGACGCAAATCGATGCGAGGAACCTCTCCGCATCGGGCCCCTCGTAGCGGATCTGGCTGCCGGGACCGGATAGTCCCCCGTGGATATAGC